>NZ_JAKLTQ010000012.1 GCF_022012395.1 Arthrobacter hankyongi | reverse complement strand
CGCCGCGGAGAATAGGTTGCGGGGCCCGGTGGCCGGCCCCCGGCCGCCGGGCCCGCGCGGCGGTTTCCCGACTGTTTTTCATTCACCCTTCCGAAAGGCTTAACTATGAGCAAGGTTCTGTCCGGTCTGCGCTACTCCGAGGAACATGAGTGGGTTGACGGCTCCGGCCCCGTCAAGGTCGGTATCTCCCAGGTGGCCGCCGACGCCCTCGGCGACGTCGTCTACGTGGACCTGCCCGAGGCCGGCTCCAGCGTGACCGCCGGCGAAAGCTGCGGCGAGGTGGAATCCACCAAGTCCGTCTCGGATATCTACGCGCCCGTGACCGGGGAAGTAGCGGAGGTCAACCAGGCCGCGATCGACGATCCGAGCCTGCTGAACTCCGATCCGTACGGCGAGGGCTGGCTGTTCACGGTCAACGTCACCGAGGAAGGCCCGCTGCTCTCCGCCGAGGAATACGCCTCGAAGAACGGCGGCGAGCTCGCATGAGCCACCGCGTCCGCGCCTAGCCCGCGCCCGACGTTCCACGGGCCCGGGACCGTACGGTTCCGGGCCCGTGCTGCATCCGCCCCTTTATGTGACACCGCTCACTCCCGTTCCGGGAACCCTTCCACAGCGAGGCATTACACCCCATGGCTATCAGCGTCTTTGACCTGTTCTCGGTCGGCATCGGACCCTCCAGCTCCCACACGGTCGGGCCGATGCGCGCCGCCCACCACTTCGCCGCCCGGCTGGCCAGGACGGGCGTGCTCCAGAGCGTGGACGGCCTGCAGGTGGACCTGTACGGTTCCCTGGCGGCCACCGGGCACGGCCACGGTACGTTCACCGCGGTGCTGCTGGGATTGGAGGGCTTTGAACCGGAGACCATCCTGCCCGCCCAGGTGGACGAGGCACTGGCCCGGATCGAGGAAACCGGCACCCTGCGGCTGGCCGCCGGGCTCGGCCCGGCCCGGCCGCTGGCCTACGGCGTGGCGGATATGGTGCTGCACCCGCTGACGGTGCTGCCCAGGCACACCAACGGGATGAAATTCGCCGCCCTCGGCGCTGCCGGCGAGGTCCTGGCCGAGGAGGTCTACTTCTCCGTGGGCGGCGGCTTCATCATCCGCGAAGGCGCCGAGGAAGCCGTCCGGGACCGGCTCGAATCCACCCTGGCCGAACAGCCGTACCCGTTCCGCACCGCGGCCGAACTACTCGGCCACTGCCGGGCCACCGGACTGGGGATCAGCGGCGTCATGCTGGCCAACGAACGCGTGCTGCGCAGCGAGGATGAAATCCGGGCCGGCCTGCTGCACATCTGGGACGTGATGGAGCAGTGCAAGGATTCGAGCCTGCAGCGCACCGGCGAGCTGCCCGGCGGACTGAAGGTCCGCCGTCGTGCCGCCGGCTGGCACGAACGGCTCACGGCACAGGACCCGGACCGGGACCCCAGGTACTGGCAGGAATGGGTCAACCTGGTCGCCCTGGCGGTGAACGAGGAGAACGCCTCCGGCGGCCGGGTGGTCACCGCGCCCACCAACGGTGCCGCGGGCATCATTCCGGCGGTGCTGTTCTACGCCACCCATTACGCACCGGGCATGGAGCACCCGGCCCGGGAGCGGAAGGAAGACGCCATTGTCAGGTTCCTGCTGGCCGCCGGCGCCGTGGGCGTGCTGTACAAGGAGCAGGCGTCCATCTCCGGTGCCGAAGTGGGCTGCCAGGGCGAGGTCGGCTCGGCGTCCTCGATGGCCGCCGCGGGCCTGGCCGAAATCCTCGGCGGCACTCCGGAGCAGGTCGAAAACGCCGCGGAGATCGCGATGGAGCACAACCTCGGGCTGACCTGCGATCCGATCGGCGGGCTGGTCCAGATCCCCTGCATCGAGCGCAATGCCATCGGAGCGGCCAAGGCCGTCAATGCCGCGAAGATGGCCATGATGGGCGACGGCACGCACCGGGTGTCGCTGGACGAGGTCATCGTGACCATGCGCGAGACCGGCAAGGACATGAGCGACAAATACAAGGAAACGGCCCGCGGCGGCCTGGCCGTCAACGTCGTGGAGTGCTAAGGGCGGATCCTACGGCTCCGGCCTGACAATCCGGATATTGAAGTCCCAGCTGCCCAGCGAGCGCATCAGGTCCAGCCACAGCGGCAGGTACATCTCCATGCCCCGGGCCGAGGCAATGCCGCCCAGGTCCAGGATGTCCTGCTCCGGCCAGCCGAACTGCTGCAGCAGGCCGGACACCGTGGCCTTGGCGGCCGCATCCTCGCCGGCGACGAAGACATTGTGGGGACCGGGCAGCCGGCCGGGATCGGTCATGAGCACATGGTTCATGGTGTTCAGCGTCTTGACCACCCGCGCGGCGGGAAATTCGCGCTGGATCTGCTCGGCTAGGCTGTCGGTGTTGCAGACCGAGAGCGAGGGCGGGAAGCCGGCGGAGAAATCCAGCGGGTTGGCCACGTCCATGATGATCTTGCCGTCGTGCGGCCCGGCGGCGTGCAGCGCGGCCAGCGATCCGGCACCGGCGGTGGCATTGACAATCAGTTCCCCGTGGCCGCCGGCCTCGGCCAGCGTCACCAGCGGAATGTTCCGGTGCCCGGCGTGCCAGTCGGCCAGCGGCGGGGCGCCGGTGGGGGAGGTGTCCGCGCGCGCCAGCGTCCGTCCGGGATCCCGGGTGCCGACGACGACGGCGTGCCCGGCGTGGGCGATTTTCGCGGCCAGGAAGCGGCCGACGTTGCCCGTGCCGAGGACCGAGATCTTCATGCCGCCACGGTAGCACTTCGCGCCTTCCCTCCGATCGCATGCTCGCGCCGGGACCCTCGGCGCTCGCCTTGGCCGGCAGGGTCAACGGAACCGGCCGCACCGGGCCGGCAGCGGGGTAGGCAGGCGCCGGGACCCGTGCCATGATCGGTGCATTGCCAGCCAGCCGTCCCACCGACACCGGGTTCCCCCGCCTCCGCAGCCACCGCCACACGGGCTGCGGGTACTGTTCAGCGTCAAGCCCGCCTCGGGCCGGCTGCCGTTCGCGCTGCGGGCGGCGTTCTGCATGGGTGCGCCGATCCTGGCCGGCCTGCTCCTGGGGTCGCTGCCGACCGGGCTGATGGCCACGCTGGGGGCCTTCACCGCGCTCTACGGCAGCGGCCGTCCGTACCTGAACCGTGCCGGACACCTGGCCCTGATCGCCGTGTCCTTCGCCCTGTCGGTGAGCATTGGCATCTGGGCTTCCGGCCGGGCCATCACCGTGGTGGGCTGCCTGACCCTGCTGGCCATGGCTGCCACCTTCCTGTGCAGCGCCCGGCAGGTGGAACCGCCCGGAGCCTACATGTTCGTGGTGGCGTGCGCCGCCGGGACTGCGCTGCCGGCGGCGCAGCTGACGCCGTTCAGCGCCGGCGTGGTGGTGCTGGCCGGCGGGGTCTTCGCGTGGCTGGTCCACATGGCCGGTGCGCTGTTCAGCCTCCGCGGCCCGGAAAAATCGGCGGTTGCTGCCGCCGCCAACGCCGTGGCTGCCTATTTGGAAGTGCTGGACACCGAACGGGAACGGCCGGCCCACCGGCGTGCCGCCGCAGCGCTGCAGCGTTCCTGGCAGGTGCTGGTCCAGCAGCAGCCGCTGAAGTCCCGCGCGGACAGCACGCTGCGCCGGCTGCGCGGGCTCAACCGCAGACTGCACCTGCTGGCGGCGGCCGCGGCGCAGTATTCCGGCCGCGCCGGCGGCGTCCCGCCGGAATACATCCGGACGGTCCGGCACATCGCCGGGCAGGCTGCCCATCCGCCCCCGCCGGCTGTACCGCATGGCAGCTGGCCGATACTGGAGCCACCCGGATTCTTCCCCTCGCTGTGGCAGAGCCTGAAACCGGGATCGCCGCCGGTGAAGGTGGCGCTGCGGGTGGGCGCGGCGGCTCTGATCGCCGGTGCCATCGCTTCCTCGCTGGCACTGGACCGGGCCTACTGGGCGGTCGCAGCGGCGGTGCTGATGCTGCATACCGGGATGGACTGGCTGCGGACGCTGCAGCGCAGCCTGGAACGATTCGCCGGAACCCTCGGCGGGATCGGCTTGACCGCGGTGATCTTCTGGTGGCATCCACAGGGATTCTGGCTGCTGGCCGTGGTGATGCTGCTCCAGTTCACCATCGAGATGCTGGTGGTGCGCAACTATGCGCTGGCCGCCGTCTTCATTACGGCCACAGCCCTGACCATCGGCAGCGGGGGACAGCCGGTGCCCGACCCGTCGAGGCTGCTGCAGGCGAGGGTCGAGGACACCGCGCTCGGCTGCGCGGTGGCCTTGCTGGTCTTCCGGCTCTTGACCCCGCGGGATGCACCGACCCGGATCCCGGCGGCCTTGGCGGGCACCGTCAAAGCCGTGGACGCCGCGGCGCTGGCCATGGGCAGCGGCAGGTTGGACTCGGCCCAAGCCTTGCGGATGCACGGCCGGCTCCAGCAAAGCACTCTGCGCCTGGCACAGGCCTACGACGCCGCTGTCGGCGGCTCTGCGGCACAGCGGGACGCCGCGGAAAAACTCTGGCCCGCCACCGCGGCAGCCGAGCAGCTGGCCTTCCGCGTGCTGGCCGCGTGGACCATCATGCTGCACGGCGGGTCAGCCGCCGGGGAAGGTCGGCCCGCGGTGGAACTGGATGCGGACGGCGCGGCCAGGCTGCACCAGGTGCTGTCCGGGCTGGCAGCGGCCGCGGAAACCGGACGGCCAGCCGCGCCGCTGGGAAAGCTGCCGGCCTTCCTCCGGCCCGAAGTCCACGCAGTGCACGAGGCACTGCAGACGTCGCCGGAGCGGTCACCCGCCAGGGGCGAAGGAGAGGTCAGCGGCTCATGAGCTGGAACGGGGACATATAGGTATTGGCCACACCCAGTGCGGTCAGGTCCGGGCTGTTCCACGCTACCGCGGCGGCGCCGGCGGCGAGCAGCAGGGCGAACACCAGATAGACCGAGCAGGCCACGGCCAGGAAGCGACCGTCCTCGCGCAGCACTGCGGAGACGCGCGGCGCCAGCACGCCCGGGGCAATGACGTTCGGCGCCGTGTCGAAAGTGCCGTCGTCCAGCCGCGCCACGATGCAGTTGCGCCGGCGGTCGTAGCGGGTGGCGCAGATGTGGTTGCCGTGGCGGGCCAGCAGGATGTCCTGGCCGACGTGCTGGCGCGAACGCAGAATGGACACGGAGATCTCCCGGATCAAGAAGCAGTGGGTTGAGGCGCAGGCTTTGGTTGTAGCCTTAAGCAAATTTTACTGTCGGCGGCCGGCCTGATCCGGCGGAATCCGGGTGAATCCGGCCACTCAGGCATACGTTCTGCATCACGTAGCGATCTTGGAGGCGCACCTATGGCAGCAGGTGCCGGCCGGTCCGGTCCGCTACGCATCGCCATCCTCGGCATCGATGGGGCCGGCAAGACGACGGCGGCACGCCGCCTGGCCGCCCGGTTCGCCGGCTGCGGCATCCGGGCCAGGTTCCGCCGGAACGGCGGCGGACGCAGGACGCTGGACATCGCTCTACGGCCCTTCGGCACCACGGCCGAGGCCCTGCTGGGAGGCTGCGGCCTGAGCCGGTTCGAAACGGTGCTCAGGGGGGCGGCTCTGCTGCGCACGCTCCCGGGCCGGCCGGCGTCCGGCGTCGAGATCCACGACCGCTACCTGTACTGCCAGTTTGCGCTCAACCGGGCCCGCGGCTGCGGCACCGGGCGCCTGCTGCGGATACTGGCGAAGGTGGTGCCCGCCCCGGACCTGGTGCTCTACTTCGAGGTGGACCCCGGGCTGGCGCTGGCACGGGTCGGCCGCCGGGGGAACGACGTGGAGAGCCTGGCGACCCTGCGGGCCTTTGCCGCCGGCTACCGCAGCCTGCCGGACTTCGGCTCCTTCCATGTCATCGATGCCAACGGATCGCAGCAGCAGATCCAGGACCAGATCGAGGCGGTCCTGGCCAGGACCGGTTTTGGGCGCCCCGGCCGCGGGCAAGTACCCTGCTAAAGGCCGGGGCGGACCTGCCTGCCCCGCCCCGTGGGCCAGCCAGTCGCGGATGCACGAATGAAATGAGAAAGGCGGCTCCGGCCCCATGAAGCAACAGCCCACCGGTGCGCTGCTTTTCGTCCTTACCGCAGCCATGGGCGTGGGCCCGCTGCTCAACTACGGGCTGAGTGCCACCAGTCCGCTGGTGATCGCGGACCTGGGCATCAGCCAGGGCCAGTTCGGCCTGCTCGCCACCGCCGTCTTTGCCAGTGCCGCGGTCAGCAGCAGCTGGCTGGGCCGGCTCAGCGACCGCATCTCCGGCCGCGCCCAGCTGATCCTGATCTTCGCCGGCACGGCCGTGGCCCTGGTGGTTGCCGCGCTCGGCCAGCACTATGCGCTGCTGCTGCTCGCCGCGCTGATCGCCGGCCCCGCGCAGGCCATCTCCAACCCCACGACCAACCGGATCATCATCCACCACGTGGCCCCGCCCAAGCGGCCCGGCTGGATCGGCGTGAAGCAGTCGGGCGTGCAGGGCAGCCAGCTCTTCGTCGGTCTGGTCTTCCCGGCCGTGGCGCTGTGGGCGGGCTGGCAGGCGGCCATGGCGCTGGGCGCCGTCGTCGCCGTCGTCCTGCTGGCCTACGGGCTGCGTCACCTGCCGGCGGAAAATCCGGCGCCGGCCAGGACCGCGGTGCCGGCGGCCAGCGGCCGGCGGTCGGAGGGGCGGTTCCCGGCCTCCATCTGGCTGTTTGCCGGCTACGCCCTGCTGGCGGGCCTGGGCATGCAGGCCACCAACGTGTACCTGCCGCTGTTCGCGGTCCGCGAGCTGGGCTTCGCGCTGGTGCTCGGCGGCGTGGCCGCGGGCGTGTCGGGGGTGGTCGGCGTGAGTTCGCGCATCCTCTGGGGCCGGCGGATGGCCACCGGAGTGCGTGCCTCCACGCTGCTGGCCCTGATGGGGGTCGGCGCTCTCGTGGGGGCCGCCGCGCTGCTGGGCGCGGGCGAGTTCGGCAGCCCGGCCCTGCTGTGGGTCGGGGTGGTGCTGCACGGCGCCACCGTGCTCGGCGCCAACGTCGTGACCATGGCCGGCGTCATGCGCGTGGTGCCGGCCGCCCGCGTCGGCGCCGCCACCGGCATCGTCTCCATGGGCATGTACACCGGGTTTGCGGCCGGGCCGCTGCTGATGGGACTGCTGCTGGACCGCACCGGGAACTTCCATTCCGGCTGGCTGCTGGTCGGCGCCGGGTACCTGCTGTGCATCGTGCTGGCGCTGGTCCTGCGCAGCTACGGCAACCGGGCCGGGGTGGTGCGGTAGCCGGCGCTGGCTCAGGTGGCTGGCCGAACACCTTTACCCCGGTCCCGCCCGGGCCGTTAGCTTCCTTCGGGGGCGAGGACGATGTCGAAGCGGGTTCGGGCCCAGGTCCGGCCGGCGAGGTCGCGGCCGTCCTGCGTCCCTGCGCGGACATCCCGCGCTAGGTGGACGAGATCGTCCAGGCCCGGCCTTTTTCCAGCGTCGATGAGCTAGCCGCCTTCGCCGGCCGGGCTGCGCACCCTTGGAGCGTCGAGGAGATCGACGGCCCTGGCCGCCATCCGCGCATCGGCGAACGCGCCTCCGGCACCAGCGCCGAAGCCGGCATGTCCCGCCGCGAGCAGTCTGGCGTCGGTCAGCCCGCGGAGACCGCGCGGCGGCTGTGGGCCGGCAACCAAACCTATGAAGACCGACACCCAGAAAAACACCGTGTACGCCTAGGCGTGCGACGGCGTCGGCTCGCCCGAGGCCTTCCTGCTGCGCCTGGGCAAGCACTTCACTGGGAGTTTCGACTGGGTGAGCGGGGGCCGCTGGGCCGCCGAGCAGTATACATGGGAGCGGATCAACGACCACGACCACGCGTTCTCGCGGAACAAGTCCGAAACCCGCACCGCCGTGCTCCTGATCGAAGACGGCCGGTGCCATATCGTTTCGGGGCTTCAGGATCTGACGGTGCTGAAGACCACCGGCTCGGAGTTCCATGGGTTTCCGCGTGACCGCTACACCACCTTGCAGGAAACCACCGACCGCATCCTCGCCAGCGATGTGACCGCCCGCTGACGCTACAACCCTGCGACCGTGGCAGAGGGCAGCATCGACTTCAACGCAGTGTACGGGAGCGTGCGCGGGATCCTGCTGGATGCGTTCGCGCAGACCCACTCGCTGGCGCTGCAGACGATGTTCCAGATGGGCAAGCAGGTCCTCGAGGCGCACCTGGAGATCGGGGAAATCAAGGTGTCGCTGCCCAACAAGCACCATTTCGCCGTGGACCTGGCTCAGTTCGGGCTCGATAACCCCAACGAGGTGTTCTATGCGGCCGATCGTCCCTACGGGCTGGTCGAAGCAACCATTGAACGGGAGCACGCCGAGGGCGCTGTCGGGGAAGCCGCTATCTGGGCGAGCATCCCGGGCTTCTGCTAACCGGGTTGGCCGGCCAAGGCGGGGCTGGACTGCGCAGAGGGTGGCAGCCATGATGAATGAGAGGGGATTGTCGGGACCAAGGACCGTACCGTGGAAGATACCGGGACGTTCATCGCGGACTATTACAGGCACTTTTCGGCCGAGGACCTCCAGGGCTACAGCCCCGACACATTGGAACGCCGGGCGCTGCACCACCTCGACCTCGCCGCAGACCGGATCCCGGGACACGCTGCCACCGGGATCCTGACCGAACCCGATGCCAGCGTGGTGGCCATCGCCACGGACAACATGCCCTACCTGGTCAACTCGGTGACCGCCGAACTCACGCGCCAAAATGCTGCCATCCGGTTGGTCGTCCATCCCATGTTCGCGGTCCTGCGGGACCGGGACACCCACCGGATCGTGGACATCCACCATGTTCCCGCACCGGGATCCACTGCGCGTTTTGTGTCCACGGACCGGGAAATCGTGTGCGAAGAGTCCTGGATCGCCGTGGAAATCACCAGGCTGGGCGATGCCGCCGCGGGCGAAGAACTCCTTGAAAGCTTGTCGGGAGTGCTGGCCGACGTGCGGGCGGCGACCGTCGACAAGGCTGCCATGCAACGCCAGGCCATTGCTGTAGCCGACTCCCTGGAGGCGCTTCCCGGCGGCGCGGGCATGCCGGATCTACAGCAGGCTACGGACCTGCTGCGCTGGATGGCCAATGGCAACTTCACCTTCCTGGGCTACCGCGAAGACGACGCCGCTGCCCGGCAGGGCTACGATGGGCAGGCTGCCACGCCGTCGGGCGGGCTGGGCCTGCTGCGCGAGTCCCCGCGGGGGATCCTTCCGCTCCGCGCTGCCTTGCCCGAGCCGCGCAAGCCTGCGGACCCGCGGCTGCTGACCTTGACCAAGGCCGGTTGGCGCTCCACCGTCCTGCGGCCGTCGTACCTGGACCAGATAACGGTCAAGAGCTATGGCCCGGACGGGAAAGGCAACGGTGAACGGCATTTTGTCGGCCTGTTCGCGGCCAGCGCCTACAACCAGCCGGTGCGCGAGGTGCCTATCGTCCGGGACAAGGTTGAAGAGGTGCTGCAGCGCTGTGCCTTTCCCCCCGAATCGCACTCCGGAGAGACCCTGCTGGCGGTCCTGGAGTCCTATCCGCGGGATGAACTCTTCCAGATCGACGTGGAGGACCTGGTCTCCATAGCCCGGGGCATCGTCCATCTGCAGGAACGCCGCCGTACCCGGTTGTTCCTACGCCCGGACACCTATCAGCGGTTCCTGTCGGCGCTGGTGTTCCTGCCTCGGGACCGTTATAGCACAGGAGTCCGCCAGCGGGTCGAGCACGAACTGGGCCGGACATTCGGCACGGACACCATCGAGTTCGAAACACGGCTGAGCGAGTCCGCGCTGGCCCGGCTGTTCTTCCGGATCTGGCTCCCTGCCGGCGGGCAGGTTCCACAGATCGACGTCCCGGCGCTGGAACGGCGGCTGGCCGCGGCAGTCCGGTCCTGGGCCGAAGGCATCGAGGAGGTCCTGCGCGGCAGGTTCGAGGCCGGGGAAGCCGCACGCCTGGCCGCACTATGGTCCGATGCGTTCCCGGCCAGGTACCGGGTGGACTATGAGGTGGAAGACGCTGCCGACGACGTCTCCCGGTTCGAGGCTTTCGACCTTCAGGCGGCCGGCGGGCACGCCGCCGATGACCCTGTGGTCTCCGTCCAGGTCCCCGCCGGCACCGCCACCATCCTGGCCGAAGACGCGCGGATCAAGCTCTATTTCGCCCAGCCCCGCAGCCTGAGCCAGGTCCTGCCGTTCTTCCACAACCTGGGCCTGGAGGTCCTGGACCAGCGGCCCTTCGAAATCCGGCGCGGTGACGGCCGGGAGTTCTTCCTCTATGACCTGGGACTGAAATATCCCGCCGGCGTCGATCCCGCCGACACCAGCACCCTGCTGGCCGATGCGTTCCGCGCCGCAATGCGGGGGGACATCGAGTCGGACAGCTTCGACGGACTGGTGCTCACCGAAGGGATCGACTGGCAGCGTGTTGTCATCCTGCGCAGCTATGCCAAATACCTGCGGCAGCTGGGCACCACCAATTCCTATGGCTTCATGGCCGAATCGCTGCTGGCCAACGTACGGGTGACCCACGCGCTCCTGGGGCTCTTCGAGACCAGCTTCGACCCCGGGCTCACCGGGACGGACCGCGTCCAAGGCATGGAGATCGCCCGGAAGGAACTGGGTGCTGCCATCGACGAGGTGCCCACCCTCGACGCCGACAGGCTGCTTCGCGCTTTCATGAACCTGATCGAGGCCACGCTGCGCACCAACTTCTTCCAGCACCGCCCCTATCTCAGCTATAAATTCAATCCATCGGCCATCGCCGGCTGCCCGTTCCCCCGGCCCAAATACGAAATATGGGTCTACTCCCCGCGGGTGGAGGGGGTACATCTGCGGTTCGGTGCCATCGCCCGCGGCGGACTGCGCTGGTCGGACCGCCGCGAAGACTTCCGTACCGAGATCCTCGGCCTGGTCAAGGCCCAGACGATCAAGAACGCCGTCATCGTGCCCAGCGGAGCCAAGGGCGGGTTCTTTCCCAAGCGGCTGCCCAGCCCCTTCCTCGACCGCGGCGCGTGGCTGGCCGAGGGGCTTGAAAGCTACCGGGTCTTTATCCGGGGCATGCTGGATCTTACCGACAACCTGGTCCCCACCGGCACCGGGACGGCGCTGGTTCCGCCACGGGACGTGGTGCGGCACGACGGCGACGGGAGTACGGTTTCTGGCTCGGCGACGCCTTCGCCTCAGGGGGATCGGTTGGCTATGACCACAAGGAGATGGGCATCACTGCCAGGGGCGCCTGGGAATCGGTCAAAAATCATTTCGGAGAGCTGGGCATCGACGTCCAGCACGAGGACTTCTCCGTTGCGGGCATCGGCGACATGAGCGGCGACGTGTTCGGCAACGGCATGCTCCTCTCGGAGCACATCCGCCTGGTGGCGGCCTTCGACCACCGCCACATCTTCCTGGACCCGCAGCCGGATGCGGTGGCCTCCTACGCCGAACGGCGGCGCCTGTTCGAACTGCCCCGGTCCTCCTGGGCCGACTACGACGCCTCGCTGATCAGCGACGGCGGCGGTGTCTATCCGCGCCAGGCCAAGTCCATCCGGATCACCGAACAGGTCCGCCATGCCCTGGGCCTGGGGGAGGGCACCATGGAGCTGGCGCCCCAGGAGCTGCTCCAAGCCATCCTGAGGGCGCCGGTGGACCTGCTCTACAACGGCGGTATCGGCACGTACGTTAAGGCCTCGTCCGAATCCCAGGCGGAGGTGGGGGACAAGGCCAATGACACGATCCGGGTCAACGGCAATGAACTGCGGGCCAAGGTCATTGTCGAGGGCGGCAATCTGGGCCTCACGCAGCGGGGCCGGATCGAGGCCGCCCTGGGCGGCATACTGGTGAACACCGACGCCATTGACAATTCCGCCGGGGTGGACTGCTCGGACCACGAGGTCAATATCAAGATCCTCATCGACAACATGATCGCGGCTGGACGGATGGACGCCGGCGAACGCGCGGATTTCCTGCACTCGCTCACAGACGAGGTAGCGGGGCTGGTGCTGCGGACGAACGCGGCCCAGAACGTCCTGCTGATGAACGACCGCTACCAGGTTGTGCAATGGAGCCCGGGTTTCGAACGCTTGATGGACTGGCTGGAGACGGAGACAGGCCTCGACCGCGGGCTGGAAGCACTGCCCGGCACCGCGGAACTGCATGCCCGGCTGGCGGCGGGCCGCGGCCTCACCGGCCCGGAGCTCGCTGTCCTGTGTGCCTACGCCAAAACCGAACTGGCTGCGGCGCTCAACGCCAGCGATCTGGCCGATGATCCCTGGTTCGGACAGACCCTGCGCAGCTACTTTCCCGCCCGACTGCCCGAACGGTTCGGGGCAGAGTCGGATACCCATCCGCTGCGCCGGGAGATTATCAGCACCGTGGTGGCGAACGACATGATCAACCTGGGCGGGATCACCTTTGCCTTCCGGGCGATGGAGGAAACCGAAGCGTCCCCGGCGGACGTGGCACGGGCCTTCGTTGTGCTGCGGGAAGTCTTCGACCTTGACTCGACCATGGCCGAGCTGGCGGCGCTGCCGCCTGGTTGTCCTGCACAGAACCGCTGCGCCATGGCCGCCGAAATGCGGCGGTTGCTGGACCGGGGAACCCGCTGGTACGTCACCCGCCACGGGCAGGACCAGCCAATCGCCGAAGCCATCGAGCGGTTCAAGCCCCGGATCGACCCGCTGCGGGAGGACCTGTCCCGCTACCTGAGCGGCGCGGACCTGGAACGTCTGCACGCCCGCCTGGCCGATCACCTGGCCGGCATACCCGCGGATCTGGCCCGGCGCACGCCCGTGATCCTGGCGGGATTCGGGCTGTTGGACCTGGCCATCATCTCGGAGCAGGTCCGGGAACCGAGCCACCGCATCGCAGCGGTCTACTTTGCCCTCTACGACCGGCTGGGCGTCATCGAGCTGCTGATGCTGATCACGACCCTGCCACGGCGGAACCGCTGGGAATCCCTGGCGCGTGCCGCCCTGCGCGATGATGTCTATTCGGCCGTGGCGGACATGACCGTTGCCGTCATGCAGACAACCGGTGCCTCCAACGGGGGCGGTGCCGACCCGCTGGAACGCATCCTGGCCTGGGAGCGGCAGCATGCCGGGCAGGTGGCACGCATCAAGGCGACACTGGCGCAGCTGCACCGCCCCGGGGAAGCCGACATTGCCTCGCTCTCCGTCGCCCTGAAGCAGCTGCGCGCCGTCGTCCGCCGATAGCCGTGCGGCAATAGCGCGTCAGGACGCCAGGTTCAGCTCCTCCGAGATGATCCGGGCGGCCTCGCGCAGCAGCGGAACGGCCCGCTCGGCGAAGGCTGCGTCCACCCGGGAGACCGGGCCGGAGACGGAAATTGCCATCGGCGTCGGCGCTGCGGGCACGGCCATCGCCAAGCAGCGCACGCCGATCTCCTGTTCCTCTTCGTCGATCGAGTAGCCGCGCTCGCGGATGCGCCCCAGTTCGGCCTCGAGGTCCGCCAGATTGCCGATGCTCTTCGGCGTCGGGGTAGGCATACCCGCACCGGTGACGATGCTCCGGACCTGCTCCGGTTCCAGCTGGGCGAGGATCGCCTTGCCGACGCCGGTGTCGTGGGTGTGGGCGCGCCGGCCCACCTCGGTGAACATCCGCATCGAGTGCGGCGAGGCGACCTGGGCGACATAGACCACCATGTCCAAGTCGAGCAGGGCCATGTTGGCCGATTCGCCTAAGGCATCCACTAGGTCCTTCAGGTGCGGCCGGGCCAGCGTCCCCAACTGCTTGTTGGCTACCTCGCCGAGCCGGATGAGGCTCGGTCCCAGCGAATAACGGCGGTTGGGCAACTGGCGGACCTGACCGAGCGAAACCAGCGTCCGCAGCAGCCGGTGGATGGTCGGCAGCGGCAGTGTGGTGAGCGAGGAGAGCTCGCTGAGGGTCAGTTGGCCGCCGGCCTGGGCCAACAGTTCCAGGAGTTCGAACGCCCGCTCAACGGACTGGACGCCCCCGGAGGCTTTCTCTGCCATGGAATCTCGCTCTCGATGGGTCGGGCCGTCGGCCGGGCCTTCCGGTGGCCGGACGGATGCCGCGGGGGCTGCTCTCCGCGGTAGCCCACAGATTAACGGATTTCCGCACTCCGAGAAAACTCTCTCGAAATGGGTTGTTTTTCCACACATCAAATAATAATGTCCATAATACGGAAAAAGCTCTCCATTTGGGCTTGGCGCCGCCCGGTTCATCCCAAGGAGGAACATTGGCGGTCCCACAGTCCCGGATACCCGACCATCTTGCGGGTGCAGACCCGGTGCGGTTCGCTGTCACCAGCGAACCGGCAGCCGACGCGGTCCGACGTACCCACTGACCCCGAAGCGAGGACGAACATCATGGCCCTGACCGTCACCAATCAATCGCCGGTGGCCGGCGCGGAGCGGATCCTGACTCCGGAGGCGCTGGACTTCGTCGAGACGCTGCACCACAAGTTCGCCGGCACCCGGGATGAGCTGCTCGCCGAGCGGGTTGCCGCCCGGCGGCAGGCCTCCGCCGCCGGCGGCCTGGATTTCCTGCCCGAAACCCGGGCCATCCGCGAGGGGGACTGGCAGGTGGCGCCTGCCCCTGCCAGGCTGCGCGACCGCCGGGTGGAGATGACCGGCCCGGCCTCGCCGGCCAAGATGGCGATCAACGCCCTGAATTCCGGCGCCAAGGTCTGGCTGGCGGACCTCGAGGACGCCAGCGCCCCGACCTGGCACAACGTCGTCGATGCGCAGCTGAACCTCTACGGCGCCGCCCGCGGCGAGCTGTCCTTCACCTCCGCCGAAGGCAAGCAGTACACGCTGCGCACCGACATCCCGCTGGCCACCGTGGTGGTGCGCCCGCGCGGCTGGCACCTGCCGGAGAAGAACATCCGCATCGACGGCGCCCCTGCGGTGGGCGCGCTGGTGGACTTCGGCCTGCACTTCTTCCACAACGCCGTCCAGCTCGCCGCCACCGGCGAGGGCCCGTTCTACTATCTGCCCAAGATGGAAAGCCACCTCGAGGCCCGGCTGTGGAACGACATCTTCGTCTTCGCCCAGAACGAGCTGGGCCTTGAGCAGGGCACCGTCCGGGCCACCATGCTGATCGAGACCATCCCGGCCGCGTTCCAGATGGAGGAGATCCTCTACGAGCTGCGCGAGCACGCCTCCGGCCTGAACGCCGGCCGTTGGGACTACCTGTTCAGCATCATCAAGTACTTCCGCGAGGCCGGCGGGGCCTTCGTGCTGCCGGACCGCGCCAGCGTGTCCATGACCGCCCCGTTCATGCGCGCCTACACCGAACTGCTGGTCAAGACCTGCCACCGCCGCGGCGCCTTCGCGATGGGCGGGATGGCCGCCTTCATCCCGAACCGGAAGGAACCGGAGGTCACGGCCGCCGCCGTCGAGAAGGTCCGCGCGGACAAGACCCGGGAGGCCAATGACGGCTTCGACGGTTCCTGGGTGGCGCACCCGGACCTGGTGGATACCTGCCGCGAGGTCTTCGACGCCGTGCTGGGGGACAAGCCCAACCAGCTGGACCGGCTGCGCGAAGAGGTCAAGGTGACCCCTGCGGACCTGCTCGATGTTTCCTCCGCCGGCGGCGCGGTGACCGAGGCCGGCCTGCGGCTGAACCTCTACGTCGCGGTGGCCTACACCGCCGTCTGGCTCTCCGGCAACGGGGCGGTGGCCATCCACAACCTGATGGAGGACGCCGCCACCGCCGAGATTTCCCGCTCGCAGATCTGGCAGCAGCTGCGCAACAAGGTGGTGCTGGCGGATACCGGCAACACCGTCACCAAGGAACTGGTGGAGCGGATCCTGGCTGAGGAGACCGGGCGGCTGCGCGGCGAAGTGGACGAGCAGGCCTTCGCGAAGTACTACCAGCCGGCCAGCAGGCTGATCGGCGAGCTGGCCACCGGGGAGGACTTCGTCGAGTTCCTCACGCTGCCCGCCTACGAACTGGTCTCCTGATGGCTCCGAAGCTGGTCTTCGGTCCCGGAACCGTGGCGAAGATCGACGCCGGCCTGGCGGCCACCGACGCGCTGCTGGCCTCGGCCTATCCCGGCGAGGACGCCGGCCGGCAGCCCGTGCACACCGTGTATGTGCCGGCGGACCGGTTTGATCCCGGGCTGGCCGCCCGCTGGGGCGCCGACGCGCTGGCTGCGGCCAAGGAGCACGGCGGGCTGGAACGCCTCGCCGGCAGCCTCGGCCTCGACGGGGCGCCCCGGCTGGCAGAGCTGGTCCGCCGCAAGCTGGAGAGCGAACCGGTTGAGGACCTCCGGCTGGACTTCGAGGACGGCTACGGCGACCGGGGGAACGACCAGGAGGACACCGACGCGCTCGCTGCCGGCGCGGCAGTGGCCCAGGCGGTGGCCGCCGGCACCGCTCCGCCGTTCATCGGCATCCGCTTCAAGTGCTTTGAGGCGTCCACCCGTGCCCGCGGGCTGCGTACCGTGGACCTGTTCCTGGCCAGCCTGCTCGAGCACGCGGGGGACCGGGGCCTGCCCGCAGGCCTGGTGCTGACCCTGCCGAAGGTCAGTACGGTGGCCCAGGTCCAGGCCATGGCCTACGCCTGCGGGGAGCTGGAGAATGCGCACGGGCTGCCCGCCGGCCGGCTGCGCTTCGAGGTGCAGGTGGAAACCCCGCAGCTGATCCTGGCCGCGGACGGCACGGTGCCGGTGGCGCAGCTGATCCACGCCGCGGACGGCCGGGTCGGTTCGTTGCACTACGGCACCTACGACTACAGCGCCTCGCTGGGCATCGCGGCGGCCTACCAGTCCATGGAGCATCCCGTGGCCGACTATGCCAAAGCCGTCATGCAGGTGGCGGTGGCCGGAACCGGCGTACGGCTTTCGGACGGTTCCACCAACATCCTGCCGCTTGGCGGTACGGCGAACGTCGCGGCGGCCTGGGCCCTGCACGCCCGCCTGGTCCGCCGGCACCTGGAACGGGGCATCTACCAGGGCTGGGACCTGCACCCGGCCCAGCTGCCAACCCGCTACCTGGCCACCTACGCCTTCTACCGGGACGGACTGGCGGCCGCAGCCCTGCGCCTGAAGAACTACGTGCACGGCATCGCCGGCACCGTGCTGGACGAGCCGGCCACCGCCCGCGCGCTGGCCCGGTTCCTTCACCGCGGCCTGGCCTGCGGTGCGGTGGAGGAAACCGAGGTTGCGCAGCTGGCCGAAGTCTCCGCGGCGCAGCTGCACTCCCTGGCCTACCCTCAAGCCGCTTCCACCCCCGAGGATTGATCCATGACCTACTATGCGAACCCCGCGGGCCTGCCGCCGCAGACGGACCTGCTGACCGACCGCGCCATCGTCACCGAGGCCTACACCGTGATTCCGCGCGGCGTGCTGCGCGACATCGTGACCAGCGTGCTGCCGGACTGGACCGGCACCCGGACCTGGATCCTGAACCGGCCGGTGCCGGGCGGTCCCACCACCTTCGCCCAGTACGTGATGGAGGTGGCCCCCGGCGGTGGTTCCGGCCGGCCCGAAGCGCAGAAGACGGTGGAAGGATTCGTCTTTGTCGTGGACGGCGAGCTGACCGTCTCCATCGAGGGCGAGACCGGAATCCTGGCTCCCGGCGGCTTCGCCTACGCCCCGGCGGGAGCCGTCTGGCAGGTGCGCAACGACGGCACTGCCGCCGCCCGGTTCCACTGGATCCGCAAGGCCTACGAGCCGCTCGAGGGCTACACCGCCAAACCGGTCTTCGGCAACGAGCAGGACATCGAGCCGTCCCCGATGCCGGACACCGACAACAAATGGCGCACCACGCGCATGCTGCCGGTGGACGATCTGGCCTATGACATGCACATCAACGTGGTGACCTTCGAGCCCGGTGCCTCCATCCCATTCGCCGAAACCCATGTCATGGAGCACGGCCTGTACGTGCTCGAGGGTAAGGCCGTCTACCACCTGAACGGGGACTGGGTGGAAGTCCAGGCCGGGGACTACATGGCGTTGCGGGCGTTCTGCCCCCAGGCCTGCTACGCGGGCGGGCCGGGGAACTTCCGCTACCTGCTCTACAAGGACGTCAACCGCCAGATCATGCTCTGACCAATACGGACCCGGGCGTAGCAAAGTGGCAGCAGGGCAACAACCAGCGGGGCAACACGGAGGCAATCGATGAGCGAACCATCTGCCGGCGGCGGATTCGACCTGGTCATCCGCGGCGGGCGGATCCTGACGGCGGCGGGCATCGGCCCCGGCGAGGTTGGCATTCGCGACGGGCGGTTCGCCGCCGTCGAACCGCTGGGCGCCGGCCTGCGCGGCAAGGACACCATCGAACTGGACCCTGGGGAGACCCTGATTCCGGGACTGGTGGACACGCACGTGCATGTAAACGAACCCGGCCGGACCGAGTGGGAGGGCTTCGCCTCCGCCACCCGGGCCGCCGCGGCCGGCGGCGTGACCACCATTCTCGATATGCCGCTGAACAGCATTCCGCCGACCGTCAACCTGGCGGCGCTGGCGGAAAAGCGGGCTGCCGCCGCCGGCCAGACGTTCGTGGACGTGGGCTTCTGGGGCGGGGCGGTGCCCGGCAACCTCGGGGACCTCCGGCCGCTGCACGAGGCGGGCGTGTTCGGCTTCAAGTGCTTCCTGCTGCACTCCGGGGTGGACGAATTCCCGCCGCTGGAAGCGGACGAGATGGAAAAGGACCTGGCCGAGCTGAAGACCTTCGACTCGCTCATGATCGTCCACGCCGAGGACGCCCGCGCTATCGACGACGCACCGCACGCCGAGGGGGACCGGTACGCCCGCTTCCTGGCCTCGCGCCCGCGCGGGGCGGAGAACCTGGCCATCGCCGAAGTGATCGAGCGGGCCCGCCGGACCGGTGCCCGGGCCCACATCCTGCACCTGTCCTCCTCGGATGCGCTGCCGATGATCGCCGTTGCCAAGCGTGACGGCGTCCGGCTGACGGTGGAGACCTGCCCGCACTACCTGACCCTGCAGGCCGAGGACATTCCCGACGGCGCCACGGCCTTCAAATGCTGCCCGCCGATCCGCGAGGCGTCCAACCGGGAACTGCTCTGGAAGGGCCTGGAAGACGGAATAATCGAGTGCATCGTCTCCGACCACTCGCCCAGCACACCGGACCTGAAGGACCTGGAAAACGGGGACTTCGGTGTGGCCTGGGGCGGGGTGGCCTCGCTGCAGCTGGGCCTGCCGCTGGTCTGGACCGAGGCCCGCCGGCGGGGGATCGGCCTGGAGAAGGTGGTGGACTGGATGTCCCGCGGGCCGGCCGAGCTGGCCCGGCTGGCCCGCAAGGGCCGGCTGGCTCCTGGGTACGACGCGGACTTCTCCGTCTTCGCCGCCGACGAGGGCTTTGTGGTGGATGCGTACAAGCTGCACCACAAGAATCCGGTCACCCCGTACCAAGGCAAGGCGCTGGCCGGTGTCGTCCGCCGCACCTTCGTGCGCGGCCGCGAAATCGACGGGCGGCAGCCGGCCGGACGGCTGCTCCGCCGCGGCGAAGCCTGAAACCCCGGCGGCCGGCCATATGCCCAAGGACAGTCATTGGGCGGGAGCGGGCGGCAGGTACGCATGGCCGGTCCAGAGGTGGAACACCGCATAGGCCCGCAGCGGGGACCAGCGCCGGCCGGCGGCCCTGACCTCCTGCACCGATCCGGCCCCGAGCGCCCGGCGGAGGACCAGGTCACCGTCCGGAAAGGCGTCGGGATCGCGCAGCGCCCGCATGGCCAGATACTCCACCGTCCAAGGGCCGATGCCCGGCAGCCCCAGCAGCCGGCGGCGGATGAGCGCGTGGTCGCCGCCGGGTTCGATCCGCAGTCCGTCCGCGCAGGCAGCGGCGAGCGCATGGACCGTCCGGGCGCGGGCACCGGTCAGCCCGACGGCGGCGCGGACCGCCTCCGGTCCGGCCGCGGCGAGCGTTTCCGGGCCGGGAAAGAGCCGCAGGCCGGCCGGGCCGACAGCACCGAAGGCGTCCACCAGGCGTCCGGCGAAGGTGCGCGCTGCCGCCAGCGAAACCTGCTGTCCGAGGACGGTCAGGATGGCTCCCTCGAACCCGTCCGCATGGCCCAGGATCCGCAGGCCGGGCCGCAGCCGCACCAACGGGCCGACCGCCGGGTCGGACCCCAGCACCGCGGCGATCCGGGCCGGGTCCGTGTCCAGGTCCAGCAGCCGGCGCACCGCCGCAGCGACCGCGCCGGTCGCAGCCTCGTCGCCGTCGTGCAGGGTGAGCCGGAGGCCGCCCCCGCGCAGGCCGATGGTCGCCGGCACCGGCCCGCCGGGGGCGGGGAACAGCCGCGTGAAAGTGCCGGCGCCGAGATCGGTTCGTTCGACGCCGGGAACTGCGTGTGCGGCCAGCGCGGCCAGCGCCGCTTCGGCGTCGAACGGGCCGCGGACCGGCAGCAGGGTACGCAACGCAGTATTCGACACGGGGTCCAGCCAAGCGTCCTGAGGTCAGCCGGCCTTGACCGCCAGGACCGGGCAGCTGGCCTGGAGCAGGATGGTCTGGGCCACGGAACCGAGGAGGAGCTTGCCGACCGGGCTCCGTTTGCGCAGGCCGATCACGATCAGCGAGGCCTGCTCGGATTCGGCCACATCAAGCACCTCTTCAGCCGGCGTGTTGCCCCGCACGTACTGGCGGAACTCCGCTTTGGCGCCGGAGCCGCGCAGCTTGGCCTTGAGGTTCTCGATGTCCGCGCTGTCGGCAATGGTGGGACTCTGCACCGGGCCCACGCCGGCGCCGGCATTGATGACCAGGAGCTTCTCGCCGCCGGCCTTGGCCAGTTCGATGCCCTTGTCAACGGCTGCGCGGCCTTCGGGGCGGGGTGCGTAGGCAACAACAATGGTCACGGTGTCTCCTCCAGGCTCGGGCAGCAGCCGCACTCCGCGGCTCCGACGCCATCCTGCCATTTGACGGGGCCGCAGAACAGCGGAGGTGCGTCCGGCCGGCGCCCCGGCGCGGTTCCGGCGGCCGGTCCGGGCTCAGGTCCAGATCCCGGAACTGCCCCGCCGGTGGCTGTCCACCAGATGCGTGTCCACCATCCCGATCGCTTCCATCAGGGCGAACATCGTGGTCGGCCCGACAAAGGCGAAGCCGCGCGCACGCAGCGCCTTGGACAGGGCCACGGACTCGGGCGAAGTGGTGGGGACCTCGCCGAAGTGTTTCGGTGCCGGTGTGGTGGCCGGCCGGAAGGACCAGACGAAGTCGCTCAGCCCGCCCTCGGCACGCAGGGCGATCGTGGCGCGGGCGTTGGTGACCGCGGCCCGGATCTTGGCCCGGTTGCGCACGATGCCGGCGTCGAGCATCAGCCGCTCGACGTCGTCGTCCGTAAAGGCGGCCACGGTGTCCACGTGGAAGCCGTGGAACGCCTCGCGGAAGGCCGGACGTTTGCGCAGGATGGTGGCCCAGGACAGCCCGGCCTGGAAACCTTCCAGGCAGATGCGTTCGTAGATTCCCTGCTCGCTGCGGACGGGCATGCCCCATTCGGTGTCGTAGTACTCGCGCAGCAGCGGGTCCACGGCGGCCCAGGCGGGACGGGCCAGACCGTCGTCGCCGAGCACGATGCCGGTTGCAGCAGGTTCCATGCCGTTCAGCCTAGCCTGCGAGTGGCGTCAGTCCGGTGACGCGCATGGTCAGGTTCAGCCGGCCGCCGGTCAGGCCGCACTCCGGATCCGCGGTGCCGGGGTAGATCCGCGGGACACCGTGGTAGGCGAGGCGGGCCGGGCCGCCGAAGACGAACAGGTCCCCGGAGCGCAGCCGGATATCCGTGTAGGGCTTGGACCTGGTCGCGGTATTGCCGAAGCGGAACAGGCAGTCATCGCCCACGCTGAGCGAGACCACGGGGAGGTCCGCCTGCTCGTCCTTGTCCTGGTGCATGCCCATCCTGGCGCTGTCCGCATAGAAGTTGACCAGCGCGGTGTCCGGATCGTAGCCCTTGGCCGCGGCCGGATCCCCGTACGCATCCGCCAGCGCCCGGCGGCCCCAGGCTGCGAGCCAGCCGGGGAAGTCCAGCACCCGCGCGCCGTTGACGTCATCCGCGGTGCGCGTGTACCGGTACGGCTGCCAGTGCCAGCCCAGACAGAGGGTCTGCACACTCATTTCGTGCCCGCCGGGCAGTCTGGCGGAGCGGTAGGGGACCGGCCCGCGGCCGAAGCCGCGGCAGGCCTCGACGAGTTCCCGCTGGCGGCCCAAATCCAGCCAGCCGGGCAGGTGCACGGCTCCGGGGGCAATGGTCCGGGGCCCCTCGGGCAGGGCGTCGAAGAGTGCGCTCATGTGTCTGTCCAAAATCCTACGGGATGTCCCGGTTCAAGCCGCGCGGGCCGCGGTAATGAGCCACATGGCCGAACCGAAGACCACGCCCTGCTCCGTCTGATGGTCCGCCAGCCTGGCACGCAGGTCCCGCCGGGCCCGGGCGCGGCCGGCTTCGTCGAGGCCCTCGAGCATCCAGCCGGTGAACCCGAGGATGAAGCGGCAGGCATCATCGGCATCGGGGCCGAAGTACATGGGTCCGCGGAGGTCTTCGAGGACCGGCCCGGTGAAGCCCGCGGCGGTGAGCAGCCGCCGGACCCGCTCCGGGTCGCTGAGCGAGAACGGACCGGGGACCTCCGGCCCGGGCACGGGCAGGTTGCGTCCTGCGGCCAGCGCGCCGGTGATCTCGAGGAACCACTCGTTCCCGGTGACGGCCTGCCAGGCTGCCATGGCCAGCCGCCCGCCGGGACGCAGGGCGCGGGCGATATTCGCCCAGGCCCGGACCGGGTCGCCGAAGAACAGGGTGCCCGTACGGCTGATGGCGCAGTCGTAGGACGCCGGCTTGAACGGGTGGACCTGGGCGTCCGCCTGCCGGAATTCCGCGTTGGCCAGGCCGGCCTCGGCGGCCAGCCGGCGTGCGACTTCGAGCATGCGTGCCGACAGGTCGAGGCCCAGGGCGCTGCCGGAGCCGGCGAGCCGGGCTGCGTCGCGGGTGGTTTGTCCGGTGCCACAGCCGATGTCCAGGACCTGGCTGCCGGCCGTGATGCCCGCGGACTCCATCAGGCGGGGGTGGTAGTACGCCAGGGACTGGTCGAACCGCTGCGCGTGGGCAGCCCAGTAATCCCCTTCGTCCCCGTCCCAGGCCTGGACCTGCTCGGTATTGGACGGATCGACACGGAAAGGCAAAGCAGTTCCGGCCATGGCGGCACCTTCTTTCGGAAGGGGATTTCCCATTGGGATTATTTCAGGGATACGCCCGCGGGGTGGCGAAGGCAACCTCGCTGCACGGTCACGCGGCAGCCTCCAGGCCCAGCAGGTAGGCCTTCGCCTCGGGCCCGCCCAGGTAGCCGCCGAAGCTTCCGTCCGAGCGCAGTACCCGGTGGCAGGGCACGACGACGGGCAGCGGGTTGGTGGCGCAGGCGGTGCCGACGGCGCGGACCGCCTTCGGGCTGCCGACGGCGGCGGCCACCTGGCCGTAGCTTTCGGTGCGCCCGTAGGCGATGTCCGGCAAATGCTCCAGCACGCTGAGCCGGAAGCCCTTGGAGAGCCGGCGGTCCAGCGGCAGTTCGAACCGCCGGCGGCTGCCGGCGAAGTATTCCTCCAGCTGGCGTACTGCCTCGGCCAGCCGGGAGGGGGCGCGCAGGATGCGCGGACTGATGGTGGCGGCCAGCGCGGCCAGGACGGCGTCGTGGTCTTCACCGGCAAAGGCGACGCGGACCAGGCCCCGGTCCGTGGCGGCCAGCAGCAGCCGGCCCACGGGTGTCCCGATGGTGGTGTACGCGAGGTCCAGGGCGCCGGCATCGCCGGCGGCGGTTTCCAGCCTGAGGTGCAGTCTCCTGAGCAGTTCCGGGTCCGGCGCGGCCAGGGGGGAGAGCAGGGCGGCAGGGTCCAGGGCGGTCATTTCACAACTCCTTCGGTGGCAGGGGAGCCAGGGCGGCGGGGGTAGATGAGGCGCAGCTTGGCGATGCCGTCGGCGGCGGCCCGGCGGACGGCGGCGGGGGTGGATTCGGTCAGCTCGGCGGCCTCCTTGTACGGGAAGCCGGCCAGATAGTGGTAGGCAATGGCCTCGCGCTGGCGGACCGGCAGCGCACCGACCGCCCGCCAGAGGCCGCCGTCGTCCTGGCCCGGATTGCCGTGCGCGGAGGGAAGCTCGGGCAGGTCCGCCGCGGGTACCGGGGTGCGGGTCCGGATGCGGATGATGTCGATGGCCTTGCGGCGGGCGATCGTGACCAGCCAGGCTTCGTGGTTCGCGTCCGCCGGCAGCTCCGGGTACGCCTTCAACGCGGCCAGGAAGGTCTCGGACCAGGCGTCCTCGGCATCCGCGCCGGGGCCCAGCAGCACGCGGCAGATGCGCAGCACCGTGGTCCCGTGGTCGGTGACCAGCTGCTCAAAAGGTTTCATCTCCACACCCTGCAGACGCATCGCTCCGGTATTTTGTGAGGTCCCGTTCCTGCAGATCAGAAAAGCCTGGCAGCCCTGGCCTCGGGCGGCTCCTCCAGCTCCAGCAGGAAACGCTTGCGCTCCAACCCGCCGGCGTAGCCTACCAGCGATCCGTCCGCGCCGATCACCCGGTGGCAGGGCACCACGATGGAGAGCGGGTTCCGCCCGTTGGCGTTGCCCACGGCCTGAGCCAGATGTGGATCGCCCAGTTGCCTGGCCAGCTGGCCGTAGGTGCGTGTCTGGCCGTAGGGGATGGTCTGCAGCAGTTCCCACACCTTGAGCTGGAAGGCGTCGCCGCGCGGAGCCAGCGGCAGGGTGAAGACCGTGCGCTCGCCGGCGAAGTACTCGGCGAGCTGGCGCTTGGCCTCGCTGAAACCTGCTTCGGTGCGCGCACCGAAGGCCGATGTATCCGGCAGCCGCTTGTGGCCCGGGAAGTAGATGGCGCTCAGCGCCCCGTTCTCGGCGACCAGGGTCAGCTCGCCGATCGGGGTGTCCGTCACGGAGTGCACGCGGGTCATGATGCTCCTTTGTCGTCCAGGACATTTTCCCCCATTCCGTTAAGCAGACGTCCGGGGCGGGGCAATTGTGAGGTCGACCGCAGAAGGTTTTGCTTCGCAGAGCTAATAGTTAGAATATCTAAATATGAACACCGATGGGTCGATGGAACTTTCCCGCCAGCTGCGGCCGCTGCTGACCCGCGTGTACCAGATGGTCCGCCGGCGCAGCCCGGGCTGGGATGTCACCGCGGCCCAATCCTCGGTGCTCACCACCCTGTTGGACCGCGGTCCGCTGCGGATGGGTGAACTTGCCGCCGTAGAGGGGGTGCGGATGCCCACCGCCACCAGTGTGGTGGCCAGGCTGGTCAAACTCGGCCTGGTCGAACGGACGGCGGACCCGCAGGACCGCCGGGCAGTGCAGGTAGGGCTCACGGCGCAAGGCCGCATCCAGATCGACGCGCTTTCGGCCGAACGCAATGCGAACTTCGCCGAACTGCTGGGCCGGCTCAGCGCCGAGGAGCGCGGCCTGCTGCAGGCAGCAATGCCGGCAATGGCCCACCTGCTTTCCTTGGATGCCGACCCGAACCTCGCCGCATCGGAGAACGACCTTTCAACCGCTCTGGAAGGAGCCAGCAACCATGAGTAAAGCTGCAGCCGAGCAGCACGCCCATCCCAAACTGACCGATGCGCTGCGCGGCCAGCCGAAGATGGTATGGGTCACAGCCTTTGCCGCCGTCATCGCTTTCATGGGCATCGGGCTGGTGGATCCGATCCTGAACGTCCTCACCGAGGATCTGGGCGCCGACCCGTCCCAGACCACCCTGCTCTTCGGCTCCTACCTGGGTGTGCAGGTCGTGGCGATGCTGCTCACCGGACTGATGTCCTACCGCTTCGGCGCCAAGCGGACCCTGATCGCCGGACTGGTGCTGATCGTGGTGGCGGCAGGACTGTGCGCGCTGGCCGGGGACATCGAGACCCTGATCTGGCTGCGGGCGGTCTGGGGCCTGGGCAACGCCTTTTTCATCGCCACCTCGCTGTCGGTGATCGTCGGAGCCGCCGGCAGCCACCAGGGGGCGATCCTGCTGTACGAGGCAGCGCTCGGCGTCGGACTGGCCGTCGGCCCGCTGCTCGGCGCGGTGCTGGGCAGCATTTCCTGGCGCGGGCCGTTCGCCGGCACGGCCATCCTCATGGCCGTGGGCGTGATCCTGTGCGGGACCATGCTGGCCAAGGACAAGGACAAGTCGCACCGGACGCCGGTCCGGCTCATTGATCCGCTGCTGGCACTGCGCAACCGCAACCTGCTGCTGACCGGCATCGGCTCGGCCTTCTACACCGCGGCTTTCTTCGCCATCATCGCCTGGGCGCCCTTCGTGCTCAAGGAAGGCGCCTTCTACATCGGCTTCGTCTTCTTCGGCTGGGGCCTCTGCGTGGCCCTGTCCGGCGTCTTCCTGGCGCCGAAGGTCGCCAACTGGCTGGGCGAGCGCGGCGGCGCCACCGCGGCGGTGTTCGTCTATGCGCTGATCCTGCTGGCCATGGCCACCGGCATCAAGACGGTAGTCGTCATCGGCATCATTGCCTCCGGTATCGTCTCGGGCGTGCTGAACACCTTGTTCACCGGCAGCGCGATGAGCTCAGGGACGGCCCCGCGTCCGGTCAACAGTGCCGGCTACAACTTCCTGCGCTGGCTCGGCGGTGCGGCATCGGCCATCCTGGTCGGGCACGTGGCCATCTGGTTCGGCAACATGTCCGCGCCGTTCTGGGCCGCTGCCGCCTGCAGCGTGGTCGCCGCCGTCATGCTGCTGCTGCGCCGGCACGAGGCTCCTGCTCAGGACCCGCACACCGTGCCCGAAGACGCGGCCATCATCGGCGCGGACTAACCACATTCAGCGGATCTGGCGGATCCGTCCGCCGGAGCCCCACGCGGTATCGGCCGTCCAGACCGTGGCGTCCAGGCGTTCGGCCGTCGCCAGGCAGAGCCTGTCCGCCAGCGAGAGTCCGGTGCCCCGCCGCCACAGCAGGGCTGCCCGTTCCGCGTCGTCGGCCTGGACCGGTTCGATCGCCAGGCTGTAGCTCAACAACAGGCCGCGGGACAGGTCCCAGTCCTTGCCTCGGGAAAGCAGCTTCTGCGCAGTTTCCGACCAATTGACCGCACTGCATGCCCCGCCCACGAGCAGTTGCTCTTCAACGAGGTCCGCACCAGGTTCCCCGGCCAGGAAACTCAGCAAGGCCGAAGCGTCGAAGAGGTTCATGCGGCGTCGTCGGCGGCAGCCTGGCGACGGCGTTCTGCGAGCAGTTCGGTGACCAGATCCGTGCCTTCCAGCTGGGTCCGGACAAGTTTCTTGACCTGTTCGCGGGTGGCCAGCACCAGGCCGTGTTCGGATTCCAGCAGAATGAGGGTGGATCCCGGGGCCAGCTGCAGACGCTCGCGGAGTTCGGCCGGAATGACCAGCCGGCCCCGTTCTCCCATCACAACCTGATACGTCCCACTCATGGACACATGATCCCACGCCGGCGCTGGAGCCGGCCAGCGGTCAGCGCGGCTGCAGCGCCAGCTTCACCCCGAAGCCCACCAGCACGGTGCCGGTGATCCGGTCGACGATCCTGACCGTCTTCAGGCTGCTGAGCCATTTGCCGGCCAGCGAGGTGCCGAAAATGAGCAGGGCGAACCAGGCCAGGCTGAGCAGGCAGTGCACCCCGGCCAGCAGCGCGCCCATCAGCAGCGGAGCGGTTTCGTGCGGGATGAACTGCGGAATGGTGGCGATATAGAACACCCCGACCTTGGGGTTGAGCAGGTTGGTGCCCGCACCGAGCAGCCAGCCCTTGGCCAGGTCCCGGTCCGCGGGCGGCAGCGTCCCGCCCGGCAGGTCCGGGGACGGCCCGGCCGGACGCCGGGAAAAGCTGCGCCACAGCATCGAGGCCCCCAGCCACACCATGTACCCCGCTCCGGCAAAAACCAGGACCCGATAGGCCAAGTCGGAGGCGGCCAGCAGCGCCGAAACGCCGACGGCGGCCGCGGTGCCCCAGACCATGGCGCCGGTAGTGATGCCCAGGGCGGTGGCGAAGGCATATCCTCGGTTGCGCGAGATGGCCGAGCGCAGCACCAGGGCGGTATCGAGTCCGGGAATGATGGTCAGCAGACCGGCAACGAGGGCAAAGGAGAGCAGGGCCTGGGCAACGGTCACGCTTAAGAGGGTACTGGGCAGCACAATGGTCAGGAGTCGAAGCCCATCCCCACGGCGTCCGTGAGCTTCAGCCAGGGCCCGCGCCGGCCCCGGTTGCGGTCCGCGCGGGCCAGGGCGCCGTTGGTGGCCTGGATCCCGAGCCAGGCCAGTGGCTCCGGAGGGAAGGGCAGCGGCTTCTTCCGCACCATCCGCAGCCGGGTGCGTTCGGTCGGCTCGCCGGAGAGCAGATCCAGCATCACGTTGGCGGCGAACCGGCTGGCGGCCACCCCCAGCCCGGTGAACCCCGCTGCGTGCGCGGTGCGGCCGCGGTGTCCGGTGGCGAAGAAGGCAAAGAAGCGGCTGCAGGTATCGATGGCACCGCCCCACTGGTGGCTGAACTTCACGCCGTCGAGCTGGGGGAAGGTAGCGAAGAAGTGCGCAGCGAGCTTCCCGAAGGTCTGCGGCCGCTGCTCGTACTCCGGGCGCATCCGGCGGCCGTAATGGTAGACGGCGTCGTACCCGCCGAACAGGATCCGGTCCCTGCCCTGCGGATCGGTGGCCAGCCGGTAGTAGTGGAACCGGTTGTCCAGATCGCTGAGCCCCTGCCGGTTGGTCCAGCCGATGCCGGCCAGCTGCGCGGCGGACAGGGGCTCGGTCATCAGCGCGTAGTCGTAGACCGGGACCGTGTGCAGGCGGGTGTGCGGCAGCAGGGACGGGAACGCATTGGTGGCCAGCGCCACCTCGGCGGCGCTGACGGTGCCGCCGTCGGTGGCCAGCTGAAGCCGCTGCCGGTCCGAGGCCAGCTTGCGGACCGGGGTGTGTTCGTAGATTTCGACGCCGAGGTCCCGGCAGGCCTGCTGCAGGCCCCAGGCCAGCCGGGCCGGATTGAGCAGTGCGGTGCCGCGGCGGTCCCAGAGCCCGGCCCGGAACAACGGCGAGTCCACTTCGGCCCGGACCGCGGACCGGTCCAGATAGCGCAGCGCAGGGTCCGCGGCCGCCTCGTCCCGCAGCCAGCCGGCCTGGTGCTCCGCGGTGGCCACGCTGAGCGAGCCGGTCCGCTCGAAGCCGCAGTCGATCCGGTAACGCTCAAGGGTGTCGGCGATCTCCTGCAGGTTTTCCCGGCCGAGTTCTGCCAGCCGGGCGGCCTCGCCGGGCAGGTGCCGGTGCCCGTTGGCCTCGCCGTGCGTGAGGCTGGCTTCGCAGAATCCGCCATTGCGCCCCGAGGCGGCCCAGCCGATCCGCCGGCCCTCCAGCAGCACCACCCGCCGCTCCGGGTCCCGCTCCTTGGCCAGCAGCGCCGTCCAGAGCCCGGTGTAGCCGCCGCCGACCACGGCAAGATCGGTGGCGGTGTCCGCGGCCAGGGCGGGCAGGGGTTCCGGGCGGGCCGGATCGTCCAGCCAGAACGGGACCGGGGAGGCACCGGCCAGGGCGGCGGCCACGCGGGCAGCGGGAACGGCGGCTTCGGCGTCGTCGTAGATGGTCACGTGCCCGCTTTCTGGTCGTCGCAGGAGCCGCGCCGGCGGCGCAGCTCCCATCGAATCCCATCGAAACCGCAGCGCCGGCCCCTGTCAATGCGCATCTCCGCCCACGAGGCGCTGCGCACCGGCCCGCCGCGTGTCCTACTGTAAGGGCACAACCATCGGCGAAAGGCAGTCAGCGTTGACCATGAAGAGCGGCGTCCGCCGGGCATCCTCCGCAGCCCTGCTGGCCGCGGGCATCATGCTCGTGGCGGCCAACCTCCGGGCGGTGCTCACCGCCGTGGGGCCGCTGCTGGACCAGATCGGGGCGGACACCGGCCTGGGTGAGGCCGCGCTGGGCTTCCTCGCCGCGGTGCCGCTGCTCGCGTTTGCCGCCGTCTCGCCGCTGGCCCACGGGATCAGCGGCAGGTTCGGCGTCGAGCGAACGGTCTTCCTGTCCCTGCTCGTGCTGGCCGGCGGAACCCTGCTGCGGTCGGCCCCGGGCAGCCTTGCCAACTTGTGGACGGGCACCGTCATCATCGGTGCCGCGATCGCCATCTGCAACGTACTGCTGCCGGCCCTGCTCAAACGCGATTTCCCCACCCGGATGGCGTCCCTGACCGGACTTTATTCGGCCGTGCTGGGCGGTATCGCCTCGCTCGGCGCGGGACTGGCGGTACCGCTGTCCCGGCTGCCGGTGGCGGACGGGGAACCGGGCGGCTGGCGGTTCGCCCTGGCCGCCTATGTGCTGCTGGTGATCCCGGCGGTGCTGTGCTGGCTGCCGCAGCTGCGCCGCGCCCGGCCGGACCGGAGCCGGGCCGCGGGCGCGACGGCTGCCGCGGCGTCGCCGGCCCGCGGGGCGGTGTGGAAGTCCGCCGTCGCCTGGCAGGTCACCTGCTACATGGGCCTGCAGTCCATGTCCTTCTACGTCCTCATCACCTGGCTGCCCACGCTGGAACGCAGCTACGGGCGCGGGTACGCCGAATCCGGCTGGGACCTGATGCTGTTCCAGCTCATCGGCGTGGTCTCGAGCCTGCTGACGCCGCCGCTGCTGCGCGGCCGGCAGCAGCGGCTGGCGGCCGCGCTGCCGCCGCTGCTGGTGGCCGCGGGCGTGCTGGGCCTGATGCTGGCCCCGGTTTGGATGCTGTTCTGGGTGCTGCTGGCCGGCTTTGGCTCCGGCAGTGCGCTGGTGACGGCGCTGGCGCTGTTCGGGCTGCGCACGGCCAGCCACCGCGAGGCCAGCGCACTGTCCGGCATGGCCCAGTCCGTGGGCTACCTGCTGGCCGCGGCCGGGCCGCCGCTTTTCGGTGCCCTGTATGCGGGCACCGGCACCTGGGTCCTGCCGCTGGCGCTGCTGCTGGCGGTCGCGGCCGCCCAGTTGGCGACCGGGCTGGCGGCGGGCCGGCACCGGTTCGCCTTCACTCCGGGGTAGCCGGCGGCCCGGTAGGTGGACACTTCACGGATCTGACACCATCGAAGCATGGCTGATTACCTGGATGTGTTCGGGCCGCTGGCCGTAGTGCTCGCCGCGGCTGCCGCAGCGCTGGTCGTGACCGCGCTCCTGCGGATGGCCGCCAACCGGCTGTTCCGGCGGGTGCCGGAAATCCGCAGGATCTCCGCCCGGGCACGGAACCCGTTCAGGGTGCTGCTGGCCGCCCTCGGCATGCGCGTGGGTTTCGGGCTGACCGCTGCGGACGAGCCATGGTTCGCAGTGGTGGACTGGATCCTGGTGGTGGTGCTGATCGGCGCGCTGGCCTGGTTCGCCATCGTCATGCTGCTGGTCATCGAGACGGCCATCCTGACTAAGTACCGCACGGACACCAAGGACAACCGGCGGCTCCGCCGGCTCAAGACCCAGGTCATCCTGGGCCGCCGCGTAGCGGTGTCGCTGCTGGTGGTGATTGCGGCGGCCTGCGTGCTGCTGACCATCCCGCAGGTCCGTGCCCTGGGCGCCGGCATCCTGGCTTCCGCCGGCGTGCTGTCCGTGGTCGCCGGCCTGGCGGCGCAAAGTTCCCTGACCAACGTCTTCGCGGGCATGCAGCTGGCGTTCACCGATGCGATCCGGGTGGATGACGTGGTGGTCGTGGAGAAGCAGTGGGGCACGGTCGAGGAGATCACCATGACGTACGTGGTGGTCCACATCTGGGATGACCGCCGGCTGATCCTGCCCTCCACCTACTTCACCACCACACCGTTCGAAAACTGGACCCGGCAGACGGCGGCCCTGCTGGGCACGGTGGAACTGGACGTGGACTGGCGGGTGCCGGTGGACGAGCTGCGCGCGCAGCTGAAAACCGTGGTGGAGGACACCGGGCTCTGGGACGGGCGCACCGCCGTCCTGCAGGTCACCGACGCCGTGAACTCGCTCATCCGCCTGCGCATCCTGGTCAGCGCCGAGGACAGCGGGACCCTGTTCGACCTGCGCTGCCTGGTGCGTGAGGCGATGGTTTCGTTCGTGCAGCGCGAGCATCCCCAGGCTCTGCCGCGCCAGCGCTGGGAGGCCGCCGGCGGGAACGGGCACGACGGCGCCGCCCGCCATGCCGCGCCGGCGGCGCCGAGCGCGGACGAAGCGCAGCTGTTCACCGGCTCGCTCGACGCCGTCGAACGCAACCGGTCCTTCACCGGCCCGGGCGAGGAGGTCTACGAGGAGCGCGGACGGCGGGCGGACCAAGGCAAGTAGCGGCGCCGGCGGACCTCAATGGGTCAGCACGAACTTCAGCACCGAGACCAGGGCCACGACGACGGCCAGGGCGATGCCCGAGACCACCACCCGCAGCGGGCTGCGCTCCCCGCGCCAGCGGGCCACCGCCGCACCCAGCATGGCCAGCCGGAACAGCGTTGCGGCCTGGGCCAGGAGCCAGGCCGGCTGGGCGTCCAGCCAGCCGGCCCACGCCGCGGCCAGGAAGAGGGCGGGCGCGGTGGCCGAGGAGGCGATCGGCAGCGCGTTGCGCACGTGGGCCCTGGTCTCCGCACGCGTGGCCGGTGCGGCCGGGTGGCGGCGTCCTCGACGGAAATCCGGGGAGGTTGGCTCACGCCACGGTCCCTGCGGATCCGGCGGGCGGCCGGCGCCTCAAGGGCCCTGCCGGTAGGTCTCGATCTGCCTCAGGCGGCGCAGCAGGCTCTCGCGCCGGTGGGCGTCGCCGCCGGCCGTGAGTTCGATATGCCGCCGGCCGTAGTGCCACAGCAGCAGGTCGTCGAGCAGGCGGTCCGGACCCGGCGAATAGCGGTGGTCCAGCGCCTTGCGCACGTGCGTGATGGTTTCGGTCTGCAGCAGGCCGGCCAGATCCTTAGTGGTTTTCAGCCCGTGGGCGGCCAGCAGTTCGGCGGCCCAGCCCCAGTCGTCGTCGGCCTTGCGGTCCACATGCGGCAACAGCGTCTGCCAGACGTCGCGGATCCGGTTCGGCGTCAGCAGCGCGGACCCCTCGTGCTCCTCGTCCCAGTAGCCGGCGACTGTCTCGTAGCGTTCATCCAGATCGACAAAGACCGACTCAACCGTCTCCAGCATGGCCGCCGCGGCGGTGAACTGGCGGTCCACGTATGGGCTGCGGGCACGCGGTTCGTTGGCCTTGAAGCGGATTCGGTGCTCGAATTCTGACCAGGCGTGGGCCAGGATGGTCCGGATCTGGACCTCGAACAGGTAGCTGCCGGTGGGCTTGGCTGTGGCGCCGAGCAGCTCCTGGTACTGCCTGACGGTGCTGCTCTGGATGGTGCGCAGGACCAGATGCCGGCTGGAATAGCCGTAAGTGCCCGATTCGATCGAGCCGATGTCCTTCTCCCGGTCCACCCGGCAGTCGAACTCGCCGCGCTGGCGCTTGATCAGGTTGGCCGCCATCCCGATTTCGTGCGGCAGGCCGACGATCACCCGCACCCCCACCAGGTCGTGCAGGTCCCGCAGCGGATCGGGGAATTCCAGCGCCGGGACCCCTCCCGGTTCGTCGGGCTTCAGGACCCGCGACGCCTTGTCGCGGAAGGACTCCACGGTTTTGGTGCGTGCGGTCACGAACAGCGGCTGCAGGTCCGTGTCCCGGAAGATGTCCCGGATCCGGGCCTGCATGTCGGCAGTGACGGTCTCCAGCTGCGGACGCACCCGCTCGAAGTCGCCGACGGCGGCTGCGACCCCGGGTCGCAGCCGCTCGTCCAGCCGGTCCCACAGCAGTCCCACCGGCGGCTCCGGTCAGCCCTGGGCGTGGCGGTCCGCCACCGCCAGCGCCCGGTCCAGGATCTCCAGCCCGGCCCTGGCGTCCTCGACGCTGATATTCAGCGGCGGGGCCACATGGATCCGGTTGAAGTTGGCGAACGGCAGCAGCCCGCCGGACTTGCAGGCCGCGATGACCTCGTCCATCTCGGGGGAGGAGCCCCCGTAGGCGGCCAGCGGCTCGCGGGTCCGGCGGTTCTTCACCAGCTCCACGGCCCAGAAGCAGCCGGTGCCGCGGACCTCGCCCACCGACGGGTGCCGGCCGGCGATCTCCCGCAGGCCCGGTCCGAAGACCTCCTCGCCGAGCCAGGCCGCGTGCTCCACCATCTTTTCGTCGCGCATCGCGTTGATGGCCGCCACCGCCGTCGCGCACGCCAGCGGGTGCCCCGAATAGGTCAGCCCGCCCGGATAGGCGCGCTCGCGGAAGGTGTCGAAGATGGCGTCGCTGATCGCCACCCCGCCCAGCGGCACGTAGCCGGAGGTCACGCCCTTGGCGAAGGTCAGCAGGTCCGGGACCACGTCCCAGTGGTTGATTGCGAACCACCTGCCGGAGCGGCCGAACCCGGCCATCACCTCGTCGGCGATGAACACGATCCCGTACCTGCGGGTCAGTTCCCGCACGCCTTCCAGGTAGCCCGGCGGAGGCACCATGATGCCGGCCGTGCCGGGGATGGATTCGAGGATGAGAGCGGCGATATTGGCCGCGCCTTCGAGCTGGATGGTGGTTTCCAGGTGCTCCAGGGCGCGCTGGGACTCCTCTTCCGGGGTGGAGGCGTGGAACTGGGAGCGGTAGAGGAAGGGGGCGTGGAAATGCACCGTTCCGGCGTCGCCGTAGTCGTTGGGGATGCGCCGCGGGTCCCCGGTGACGTTCACCGCCAGCTGGGTGCCGCCGTGGTAGCTGCGGTAGGCCGAGAGCACCTTGTACCGCCCGGTGTGCAGCCGGGCCATCCGGATGGCGTGCTCCACCGCGTCCGCCCCGGCGTTGGTGAAGAAGATATGGTCCAAGTCCCCGGGGGTCAGTCCGGCGATCAGCCGGGCGGCCTCGGACCGTGCCTCGTTCACGTGCTGCGGGGCGATGGTGCACAGCTTCGCGGCCTGCTGCTGGATGGCCGCGACCACCTTCGGATGCTGGTGGCCGATGTTGGTGTTGACCATCTGGGAGGAAAAGTCCAGCAGTTTCCGGCCCTCACCGTCCCAGACCCAGGAGCCCTCGGCCTTCAGGATGGTCATCGGCTTGATCTTGTCCTGCGCGGACCAGGAATGGAACACATGCTTCCGGTCCAGCTCGTACGCCCGCCGTCCGGCCTCGACCGCCTCCGCGCCGACGCCGGATGCTGCGGTGGTAGCTTCTGTCGTCATCACTGCCCTTTCGAAAGTCCGGAACGGCTCAGGTGTTCTGCGGGAAGCCGAGGTTGATGCCGCCGTGGCTGGGATCCAGCCAGCGGGTGGTCACGGCCTTGCCGCGGGTGAAGAACTGCACACCCTCGGCCCCGTAGGCATGGGTGTCGCCGAAGAGCGAGCTCTTCCAGCCGCCGAAGGAGTAGTAGGCCACGGGGACCGGGATCGGCACGTTGATGCCCACCATACCGACCTCCACTTCGTTCTGGAACCTCCGGGCCGCGCCGCCGTCGTTGGTGAAGATCGCGGTGCCGTTGCCGTACGGATTCGAGTTCACCAGCTCCAGCGCCTCGTCGTAACTGTCCGTCCGGACCACGGACAGTACCGGGCCGAAAATCTCGTCTGTGTAGATGGACATCCCGGCAGTGACGTGGTCGAAGAGGGTGGGGCCGAGGAAGAAGCCCTCGCCCTCGGCGTCGGCCTCGACCTGGCGACCGTCGACGACGACGGCGGCGCCCGCCGCCTCGCCGGCATCGATGTAGCCGGCTACCTTGTCCCGGTGCGCTCTGGTAACGAGCGGGCCCATATCGCTGCCGCGCAGCCCGTCGCCCACCCGCAGCGTGCGGGTACGTTCGGCAATCTTGGCCACCAGTTCGTCCCCGATCCCGCCCACGGCCACCAGGACGGAGATGGCCATGCAGCGCTCGCCGGCCGAGCCGAAGCCGGCATTGACCGCGGCGTCCGCGGCCAGGTCCAGGTCCGCGTCCGGCAGGACGATCATGTGGTTCTTGGCCCCGCCCAGAGCCTGCACCCGCTTGCCGGCTGCGGTGCCGCGCTCGTACACATAGCGGGCAATGGGGGTGGAGCCGACGAAGGAGACGGCCTTGATGTCCCGGTGGTCCAGGATGGCGTCCACGGCTTCCTTGTCCCCGTGCACCACGTTGAAGACGCCGTCGGGCAGGCCAGCCTCCTTCCACAGTTCGGCCAACCAGTTCGCCGCACCCGGGTCTTTTTCACTGGGTTTCAGAATCACGGTATTGCCGGCGGCAATGGCGACAGAGAAGAACCACAGCGGCACCATGGCCGGAAAATTGAACGGGCTGATCACCGCCACCGGCCCAAGCGGCTGGCGGACGGAGTGGATGTCGACCTTGCTGGAAGCGTTCTCGGAGTACCCGCCCTTGAGCAGGTACGGGGCACCGCAGGCCAGTTCCACCACTTCCAGGCCGCGGGCCACTTCGCCCATCGCGTCGGAGAGTACCTTGCCGTGTTCGGCGGTGATGATCGCGGCCAGTTCGCCCTTGCGGGCGTTGAGCAGCTCGCGGTAGGCGAACAGGATCTGGGTGCGGCGGGCCAGCGAGGAGTCGCGCCACTCCGGGAAGGCGGCCTTGGCCGCGGCCACTGCCTCGTTCACGACGGAGGCATCGGCCATGGCCACCTGCGAGGAGACCTTGCCGGTGGCAGGGTTCATGACATCCTGACGGCGGCCGGCTGTGCCTTCCGCCTCCGTGGTGAAGGCACCGTTAATCCAGTGCTGGGTAGTCTGCATCGAAGCTCCTTGCTCGTTCGGGTCCATTGGCACCATCCTCACCCACCTCCGTGCGGTCCGGTATTGGCATGCTGTAACGAAAACAGCCAGGAGATTTACACTATGTAAATGATGACTGTGGGCGAGGTCTTGGACCTTCCGGTGCTGGCCGCCGGGGCACCGGAAATCCTTGCCGGCCGGGACAAGCTGCAGAACCCGGTCCGCTGGGTGCACGTCGCCGAACTCACCAACCTTGCCGGCCTGCTCGGCGGCGGCGAGCTGGTGCTCTCCACCGGCCTGGGCTTCGGCGGCCACGCGGAAGCGGCCCGCCGCTACCTGGCCGATCTGGAAGCGATGGGCGCCGCCGGCGTCGTCGTCGAACTGGCCGGGGACGGCAACCGGGAACCGGCCCGCGCCGCCCTGCGCGAGGCCGCCGCCGGCGCCGGGCTGCCGGTGGTCATGCTCAGACGGCAGATCCGGTTCGTCGAAGTGACCGAAGTGGTGCACCGGCAGATCGTCGCGGCCCAGCTCGCCGAGGTGGAACGGGCACGCCACGTCCATGAGGTCTTCACCATGCTCAGCCTCGAGGGTGCCGGGGCGGAGGAGATCGTGAGCCAGGCGGCGGGCCTGATCGAGGCGCCGGTGGTGCTGGAGGACGCGGCTCACCTGGTGGTGGCCTTCGCCGCCGGCCGGCTACCCGCGGCCGAGCTGCTGCGGGACTGGGAAGCGCGTTCCCGGCTGGTGCATTTCCGGGAGGAAACCACCCGCTCCGGTATCGAGGGCTGGCTGCAGACCCCGGTGGGACTGCGCGGCCAGCGCTGGGGGCGGCTGGTGGTGCCGGCCGCGCTGGCCGGCGGCCCGGAGCGCGAGGCTGCCGTGTCCATGGTGCTGGAACGGGCCGGGCAGGCCCTGTCCATCAACCGGATGGCCGAGCGCGACCAGCGCGAACTGACGCTCCAGGCCCGGGCCGGCCTGCTGCAGGAACTGCGCCGGCCCCGGTCCCTGGGCGAACCCGAGGCCCTGGCCCGGGCCGCCGCCCTGGGACTGCGGCCGGCCCCGCTGTACCTGCCGGTGGTGCTGCGACTGGACCGCGCCGGGCAGGAGCCGATCGAGCTGCAGCGGCGGGAGCGGGCCCTGCTCGAGCTGGTCCACCGGGTGCTGACCGCCTCACGGAACTCCGCGCTGTCCGCGAGCCTGCAGTCCGGCTCGGTGGCCCTGCTGCTGGCCGTGCCGGCGCGCCAGCTGGAGGACCCGGTGCTGGAACGGATCTGCGGACAGCTCGCGGACGAGGCCGGCACCGGCGCACTGCGCTTGACCGCCGGCGTCGGCCGGGCCCGGCAGACACTGCTGGCCGCCGCCGCCGGGCTGGATGAGGCGGCGCACGTCGCGGAAACGGCCAGTACCCTCAAGCCCGGGGGCCGCCGCTTCTACCGCTCCACCGACGTCCGGCTGCGCGGCCTGCTGGCGCTGCTCAGCCAGGACCCGCGGGTGCAGGCCTTTGTGGAGGCGGAACTGGCGGGAGTGCTGCGCGCCGACGGCGGCTGGTTGCCGCTGCTGGAACGGTATCTGGAATGCGGCGGCAACAAGGCCGAACTGGCCCGGACCGGGTTCCTCAGCCGTCCTACCCTCTACGCCCGGCTGACCGAACTTGAGCGCCGGCTCGGCGTGCGGCTGGACGATCCCGAGTCGCGCACCTCGCTGCACGTGGCGGTCCTGCTGCACCGCCTCAGCCACGAAAAAAATGGCGAGTAGGTGGCGGGCGGGCTCGGCCGCTGGCACAAAGCCGGTCAGGGTCGCTTCCAGCCGGGCGTGCCAAGCAGGCTTCCATCCGGCCTAACGGCCAGCACCTGGACCGGCCAGCGCCGCACCGCCTCCTCGAGCAGCGGCACTCCGCCGGCCAGCACTGCGGTGGCGAGCACATCCGCCGTCACGATGTCGGCGGCCAGCACGCTGACCTGGGCCAGCGGCTCGGCGCCGGCGGGGGACCAGATGTGCGCCCCGCGCTCGGAGCTGCCCGAGGTGGCCAGTGCCTGCCGGCCGGGGCCGAGCGTGACGTCGGCCAGCAAGGCACCGCGGTCCGCGGGATCCACGATGCCGGCCCGCCAGGCCGCGCCCGGACCCGGTCCGCCGTGCGTGAGCACGTCGCCGCCGGCATTCAGGCACCAGTCCGTCAGCCCCAGCCCCAGCAGGACCTCCCCGGCATCGCGGATCGCTGCCGCCTTGACCACACCGGACAGGTCCAGCACCCCGTCCGTCCGCACCGGGGTAAAGACGCCGTTGGCCTCCAGTTGCCAGTGCATGGCCAGCGCGTACATCTCCCGCACTTTCGGACCGGCCGCGGCCAGGCTCAGCTCCCTGGCCGCGATGCGGCTGAGCTCGGAGTCGGGCCGGTACAGGCTGAACCTGCGGTCGTAGCCGGCAAAGGTGCCCTCGACCGCGGCTGCAGCCTCGTCCAGGATGCCGTCCGCGGCACCGGCCGTCAGGCTGACGACGGTGCCCATGCTGTCGAAGACCCGGGTGGCCCTGTCCCTTCGCTCGGTTGCCGCCGGCCCGGTCATCGGGTGTTGTCCAGGGCGGACTGCAGCGAGGATGCGTAGGCCTCGCTGGTGTAGGTGGCCCCGCTGATGGTCTGGATATCGGCCGACTGGGCGCTGAGCACTTCAGAGCGCAGCATCGGCTCGACGGCGCTGCTGATCCGGGCCGAATGCCCGTCATTCTGCGGCAGCTGCAGGGCGGCGACGTCGGTAATCTTCCCGTCCGAAACCGTCACCTGGACCTGCACCGGCCCATACCGGGTCTGGACCGTCTGGCCCTGGTAGCTGCCGCTCGGGGCGGCGGAGGACCCGGCGCCGTCGCCGGAGGCCGGAACCGTTCCTCCCGAACCGGCCCGCGCCACCGCCACCTCGTGCGCGGCGCCGGCCTGCCAGCCTGCCGCCACGATCCCGGCCGATGCGGCCAACGCCAGGGTCAAAGTCCTCAGTCTCACCAGCTGAACCTTTCATGATGGAGTTGGCCGGACGGGGTGCCACGGGTTCGTGCGTCCTGCAGGACCAGGTCCGCCCAGTCCCGCGGCCCGCACACGTAGACATCCGCCTCCGCTATCCAAGGTGCGTAGGAAGCCAGCGTGTAGCCGCTGGCGGCGGAGGCCTCGGGCAGCCAGGAGCCCGGCCGGCGCCGGCCCACTTCGGTGAAGAGCACGGCCCCCTTGGCCACACACAATTCATGGATTTCCCGGTACAGGTACAGCCCCGCCTCGTCCGGGGCCCGGAGGATGACCACGGCCTGCCCCGGGGCGAAGCGGCCGCCTTCCAGCAGTGAGCGGACCGGGGTGATCCCGATCCCCGCGGCGACCATGACCACCCGGTCCGCGGTCCGGGCCAGTTCGCTGAACAGACCGTACGGGCCTTCGATGGCGGCCCGGGTGCCCGGCCGCAGCAGGGCCAACTGCCCGGAGCCGCGGCCCAGGCTGCGCACCGTGATCCGCAGCCAGCCCTGGCTGCCGCTCGGGGCCGGGTCCGCAGACAGCGAGAACGGGTGCCCGTGCCACCACATCCCGGGGCCGAGGAAGCGCCAGATGAAGAACTGTCCGGCCCGGGCCTGCAGCCCGGCCAGGTCCCGGCCGGTCAGGTAGACGGAGAAGGTGTCCGGCCCCGCCGGTTCCACGGCGGCCACCCGCAGGTCGTGGTGCAGCGTGCGGTAGACCGGCAGGACCACCCGGTAGCAGGCCAGGGCCAGCACCGTGCCGGCGTAGAGCAGAATCCAGTACCAGCGCTGGACCGTGCCTTCCGCGAAGAGCTGCCCGGTGCTGAACTGGTGCGGCAGCGCCGCCAGCACGGCCACGTAGCTGAGCAGGTGGATCCCGTGCCAGACCTCGTACGGGTAACACCGGCGGACCGCCACGATGGACGTGGCGACGACGGCGATCAGCAGGCCCAGGCCGATGAAGGCCAGCGGCATGTCCTGCATGGTGGTCCACATCGAGACCGCCTCCGCGAAGGGATTCAGCCCCTCCAACGCCCCGTAGCCGGCCAGCAGCAGTACCGTGTGCGCCAGCAGCAGGTACAGTGCCGGCTTGCCCAGTTTGCGGTGCAGTTCCAGCGCCCGGTCATGGCCGATGGTCCGGTCCACCACCGGCAGCCGGGCCGCCAGCAGCAGCATGACGAAGATCAGGTCCGTGCCGATCAGGCCGGCCAGGATGCCCAGTTGGGTCAGTGCGCCGGCGGCAGTGGAGAAGCCATAGGCACCGCCGTCGGCCAGGAAAAGCGCCACGACCACCGCCACGGAGCCGACGACGAGCACGGTGAGGAGGTCCTCGCGCCACAGCCGGCGCCGGTGGAGCCGTCGGAGGGGCGGCGTGGAGACGCTGCCCGAAGCATTAGTTGACATGTACTAACCATCCGGCCGGAACCTGAGCTGCGGCTGAGAAGAGCCCCAGCCCGGTATATGGATCCGGTCGGGCGGCCTGAGGTGCCGCGGTCTAAGCTGGAACCATGAGCCAGGCGACCAGCACCGACCAGAGCACGGCCTTCAGCACCAGAGGTGCCTACGTCCACACCGGCGAGGAATTCAACCGCGATACCAACTACATCGAGGACCGGATCCTGCGCGACGGCGACAACCCGCAGGCGGGCGAATGGCCGGTGGAAGCGGGCCGGTACCGGCTGATCGCCGCCCGCGCCTGCCCGTGGGCCAACCGCACCATCATCGTCCGGCGGCTGCTGGGCCTCGAGGACGCCATCTCGCTGGGCCTGCCCGGACCCACGCACGACGTGCGTAGCTGGACCTTCGACCTGGACGAGGACGGCAGGGATCCGGTGCTCGGCATTGAACGCCTGCAGCAGGCCTACTTCAAGCGGTTCCCCGGCTACCCGCGCGGCATCACGGTGCCCGCCATCGTGGACGTGCCCTCCGGCGTCGTGGTCACCAACAACTTCGCGCAGATCACCTTGGACTTTTCCACCGAGTGGTCCGGACATCACCGCGACGGCGCGCCGGACCTTTATCCCGAACACCTGCGAGGCGAGATGGCCGCGGTGAACAAGCGCGTCTTCACCGAGGTCAACAACGGCGTCTACCGCTGCGGTTTCGCCGGCAGCCAGGACGCCTACAACAATGCATACGACAGGCTCTGGACGGCGCTGGACTGGCTGGAGGAACGCCTCGCCGGGCAACGCTACCTGATGGGGGAGACCATCACCGAGGCGGACGTGCGGCTGTTCACCACGCTGGTGCGCTTCGACCCGGTCTACCACGGGCACTTCAAGTGCAACCGCAGCAAGCTCACCGAGTTGCCGGCGCTGTGGGCCTACGCCCGGGACCTGTTCCAGACCCCCGGCTTCGGGGACACGGTGGACTTCGTGCAGATCAAGCAGCACTACTACATCGTGCACGAGGACGTGAACCCCACCCAGATCGTGCCGCAGGGTCCGGACCTGGCCAACTGGCTCGAGCCGCACGGCCGCGAGGCACTCGGCGGCCGGCCCTTCGGCAGCGGGACCGCCCCCGACCCGGTCCGCCCCGGAGAACGCGTGACCGCCGGCCACAACCCCCTGTATCCGGTGCAGGACCCCGCCCGCTGACCTTCAGGAGCCACGGATGGACCAGACCGCAGGCCGCCAGCCGCGCATCGCCGTCAGCTACGCCCGCACGGCCGCCAGCCACCCGCCGCGGTTCAGCGCGCATCTGGCCGAACTGGCCGCCCGCGCCGCCGCCGGCGTCGAAGCCGCCGGCGGACACGCCGTCGTCGTCGATTCCGCCTCCGGGCAGGTGTTCAGCGCCGAGGATTTCGACGGCGTGCTGATCCTGGGCGGCGGCGACGTGGACCCCGCGCGCTACGGCGGGAACGGTGCCGAGCCCACCATCCACTGCGTGGACACGCAGGCGGACGAGACCGAAATCGACCTGGTGATCGGCACGCACGAACTGGGCAAACCGGTCTTCGGCATCTGCCGCGGCCTGCAGCTGATCAACGTGGCCTTCGCCGGCAGCCTGGTCGAGGACCTGGGCCCGGACTCGGTGCACAAGAACCACCGTGAGGCGGCGCCGATGGCCCTGCACCAAGTGGCCGTGGAACCGGGCTCCCTGCTCGCCGGTGCGCTCGGTGCCGGACCGGTGCAGGTGCGCTCCGGCCACCACCAGGCGGTGCGCCGGCTCGGGGACCGGCTGAAGGTGGTGGCCAGGGCCGGCGACGGCGTGGTGGAAGCGGTGGAGCTGGCCATGCCGGACGAAGGGTGGCTGCTGGCGGTCCAGTGGCATCCGGAGGACGAGGGTTCGCCGGACGGGCAGCTGGCGGAGCTGATGGTCCCGTTCGTCCAGGCCTGCCGGGGGAATTAGCGGGCTGTTCCGCAGGCGGTGCCGTTGGGGTTCTGCAGGCAGTTGTCGGCGTAGTTGTTGACCTTGGACCGCCAGACGCTGATGTTTGCAGGTTCGGCGGTGAACGAGCCGGTGCCGGGGACGGGAACGGCCGGGCCGCCGTTGACGCTGTAGGTGCCGCTGAAAGTGGTGGTCAGCGTGACCTGGAAGTCGCCGGTGTCCTTGTAGGCATGGCTGGTGGCGGTCTTTTCGCCCCAGCGGTCCTGCGGCAGCGGACCGCCCGGCGCAGTGGTGGGTCCGAGGCCTGCCCCGTCACCGTAGCTCCAGGTGTATTCGACCGGTGTGGCCGTTACTGCCACGTCCTGGTCAAGGATGCGGATATTGAAGGATTGTTCGGCGGCCTTGGCGTAGACGTTGGTGTGGGCACCGACCAGGGTGTGCGGCGAGGGCTGGATGGTCGACGTCCCAGCGTGGACCGGCAGGGACCTGAAGTCGGAGAGAATGCGGCCGGCAATCCGGTCCAGGACGTCGTCTGGATTGCTGGAGTAGATGCAGCCGAATTCTCCGACCACCGTCCAATCGGAGAATCCCAATTCATCGCTCCGCCAATACCATTGCACCGGAACCCCGTCTTCGCCGTTGGTGCACGTTGGAACTCCAGGTAAGCATTGTTTGGCTATATTGTCCCCTTCTAGGCATGCTCTTTCGTATTTATACTCACGATTGCCTTCAATGCTACTGCCGGGTTGGATTCCCCAGAGTTCCGTGCCTGGAAGCTGGGAATACCTTCCCGCGATTATTCCTTCGTTAGTCCAATACGGCGAGCCGCCTTGGTTCTGGGCTGTGGCCGGAGGGGGGTTCCAAGAGGCAAGAAGTGAAGCTCCAATTATTGCTGCCAATATCCAGATGAGCGCACTGAGCTTTCTACATAAGCGACTATGGACCCTCGATAACGCCGACATCGTGCGCCACCCATCCTGTCTCCCCGTAAGTAGCCAAGAAAAGGTCAATCATCTCAGAAGGTGAACGGTCTTCGACTTTCTTGCCGCCCCGGCCGTAAAGCTCGGATCCTGCCATCTTGATATGAACCGGTGATTGGTAAACACCAGCGGTGTCAGCAACAAAATTATCGCTTACCTGCAGCACGTTGACTTGGCCCCCGACTATCCACTTTTTCTCGGACGCCCACCGATCCAGACCGTCGTACACGGCTTCACACCGGGTGCAGTTTGTCGAAGTAACGTCACGCAAGGGGCCCAGATTCGAGGATTCGTAAGCGTAATTCAGCAAGGCGTACCAATACTTGACGAACGCCTTGAGCCCTTTGACCGACTTTTCCCGCGCTGACTCGGGCAGCTTTGGTACCGGCACGTTTTCGGCCGGGCCGTCGGCCGAGGCAGGCTTGTACACCGCCGTCGGGCTCGGCGTGGCGGTTGCCGGTGCCGCGGCGGGAGTGGATGCCGAGGGCACCGGCGTTCCGGCGCCCTCGGCATCGCCGCTGCAGGCACCCAGTGCCAGGGCGCAGGCTGCCGCAAGGACGACTGATATTCGGGCGCGCGCGGATGGAACGGTCACACGGCTCACCTAGACCCCCATGTACTGGCTGGGCTGTTGACTCAACTGCGAGCAGTCTATGCAGATTACCGAGGCCGGTGTGAGCGTTATCCACAGTTTTCAGACAAGATACCGGTCGGCATAGACCCGCATCGCGTCGCGAACAAACCGCGCACCGGCGTCGCCACCGTAATTGGCGCCGAACCGCGGATCTGCGACGTACATTTCGCCCAGCCCGGTGAAGTAGGCGTAGGAGACCTCCTGCCCGCCGTTGGCGCCGGCGAGCCAGTCGAACTGGCGCCGGGCCAGGTCCTGGGCATCGGCGCTGTCCGGACCGGCATCGGAACCGGCGGCCGCGATCCAGTCCGCCTGCAGTGCCCTGCTGCGCTGCAGCCAGGCCCGGCGGCCTTCTTCGCCCAGACCGCGCCACCACCTGTCGCCCCGGGCATAGGCTTCCTTGCCCCAGCGTTGCTCCACCTCGTCCTTGTACTGGGTGTGGTCGAAGCCGTCGAACATTTCCTCGGGCATGAGCGTGGCCCCCCTTTCTGATTTGCCGATGGTTGTGCGTACGGAGGCGATCCGGCGGTCCAGCCGGTCGCGCTCCTCGAGGAGGACCTCCAGATGCGTGCGCAGCGCCGCGATGGTGTCCGTGCGGCCTTGCAGCACCCCGCGGATCTCGTCCAGGCCGAGTCCCAGCTGGCGCAGCAGCAGGATCCGCTGCAACCTCAGCAGGCACGCGCCGTCGTAATACCGATAGCCGTTGTGGCCCACGCGGCTGGGCTGCAGCAGGCCGGCGGTCTGGTAATGCCGCAGCGTGCGGCTGGTGGTCCCGGCCGCCTTCGCGATCTCCTGGATGGACCATTCCGGTGTTCCCTGGCCGCTGTCTGTTCTCATGGTTACCAGTATGGAAGTTGACGTAACGTCAAGGTCCAGCACGGGTGGAAACGGGCTGCCAGTCGCTGTGGCTTTCGCAGGAGCCCCTAAACTGGGGCAGTGCCTGAGTCCCGTTCCATCATCCGTGTGCCGGCCGCCGTCGCGGTGGTGCTCGCCATGGGCGGGGGAGTGGCACTGGCCGTGCAGGGCAAGCTGAACAGCGAGCTGGGTCTGGCCCTGCATGACCGGATTGGGGCGGCCCTGGTCAGCTTCGCCACCGGATTCGCGGCGATCCTGCTGTTTGCGCTTGCGGTACCCGCCGCCCGGGCGCGGCTGCGCGGGGCCGGGCAGGTGTTCAGGCAGCGCAGCTATCCGCGGTGGTATCTGCTGGCTGGCGCCGTCGGGGCATTCTATGTGTTCAGCCAGACCGCCGCCGTCGGCGCCGTGGGACTGTCCCTGTTCACCATTGCGATCGTGACCGGACAGATGATTTCCGGGCTGCTGGTCGACCGGCTCGGGCTGGGTGCCGGCCGGAGGATCGACGTCAGTCCGGTGCGGGTGGGTGCCGCCGCGCTCGCCTTGGCGGCGGCGGCGACGGCGGCGGTGCCGCATTTCGACGCCGGCGGCGCGCACGGGCTGCTGGCGGTGCTGATGATCCTGCCGCTGGTGGCCGGCCTGTTGCAGAGCGTCCAGCAGGGGATGTTGGGACGGATCGCGACGGTCCACGGCAGCCCGGTCATCTCGACCTTGCTGAATTTCGGCACCGGGGTGGTCCTGCTGCTGGCCATCTGGCTGATCCAGGCGGCCGCCAGCGGCCGGACGGGCCTGGCCACGCCGCAATGGTGGCTGTACCTCGGCGGCCCGCTGGGCACGCTGGTGCTTGGCGCAGCAACAATCTGCACTGCCAGCCTGGGCGTCCTGGTGATGATTCTGGCCGTCACCGGTGGCCAACTGGCCGGTTCGGTGGTCTTGGACCTGCTCTGGCCCTCTGCCGGTAGCAGCGTCGACGCCGCGACTCTGGCCGGGATCGGGTTGACCTGGCTGGCGCTGCTGCTGGCGGCACGGCCGTGGGGGAGTCGTAAGGCAGGCTGAAGGCCGTTTGGCTGCCGCGGTGCGTGGTTATCCACAGGGCGGACAGCTCCATTTTTTGTTCTAGTTGCCCAAGCTAGAATCGTATTCATGTTCGAAGAACTGCTTCGTGACAATTCCTGCGGGTCCGTCGTCGACGTGGACTCGTCCACGGTCCGGCAGTGGGTCGAAGCTCTGGCAAGTATGGACCAGGACGTCGACGGCACAGAACTGATTGACAGGATCCGGGCATTGGAGGATTTGAAGGCCTCCGCCGCGGCCGCCCAGGCACGGGCCACGGTGGCGTTCGACGCCGCACAGCGCAGGATACGGGCAGAGGCGGGTGTTCCCGCTGAGAAACAGGGCAAGGGGATAGCAGGCCAGATCGCCTTGGCCCGACGCGAATCGCCGACCCGTGGCGATACCTGCCTGGGCCTGGCCAAGGCCCTGGTATCCGAAATGCCCCATGCCCTCCGTGCCTTGGAGTCCGGAGAACTGAGCGAATGGCGCGCCACGCTGCTGGTACGGGAGACAGCTTGCCTGTCCGTGGAAGACCGTGGCCGGGTAGACGAGGAACTGGCCGGGGACCGGGAATTGCTGGCAGACCTGGGAAATCGGAAGCTGGTTGGTGAAGCGCGCCGATTGGCGTACCGGCTGGACCCACAGTCGGTGGTGCGTCGTGCGCGCAAGGCCGAGTCGGATCGCCATGTCAGCTGCCGGCCCGCCCCTGACACCATGACGTATGTAACCGGACTGTTGCCAGTGAAACACGGTGTGGCCGTGTATGCGGCGCTCTCCCGCGAGGCAGACCGCCTCCGGGCCGCCGGTGACGAACGCGGCCGGGGCCAGATCATGGCGGACATTCTCGTCGAACGCGTGACCGGGCCGTCGGCCGCCGGCAACGCCAGGATCGAAATCCAGCTGGTCATGACGGACCGAACGCTCTTGCAAGGGGACAGCGAGCCCGCACAGCTGTCCGGCTACGGCGTGGTCCCGGCCCAGTGGGCGAGGGATCTGGTCCGCACCTGCACTGCCGGGAACGACGGTCCTTCCGCCGTTTCGGAACGGATCTGGCTGCGCCGGCTCTACACCGCACCCGACACCGGCCGGCTCATCGCGATGGACTCGCGTGCACGACTGCTGCCGGAAGGCCTGCGCCGCCTGGTCCAAGTCCGGGACGCCACCTGCCGCACCCCGTGGTGCGACGCTCCGATCCGGCACCATGACCATGTGCTGGCCTGGGACGCTGGCGGGACCACCAGCGAGGCCAACGGCCAGGGCCTCTGCGAGCACTGCAACCAGGTCAAGGAAGCCGCCGGCTGGCGGGCCGGCCCGGTCCCCGGGCCTCGGCACAGCGTCGAAATCGTCACGCCGACGGGGCACCGGTACCGTTCCACTGCACCGCCGCTGCCCGGCACGGAACCTCCGGGCCGGCCGCCGGGCAGGGAAGAGCCCTCCCGGCGGGTTCGGGGCCGCTGTGGACCTGTCGACTACTTTTTGCCGCGGCTTAGGACCGGCCGGCTTCGGAAGAAGCCTGCTTAGTAGCTGTACCACCCCTGCCCGGATTTGCGCCCCAGCCTGCCTGCGGCCACCAGCGCGGCGACCTGCGGGTCGGGCCTGTCCGCCTCGTTGCCGGTCTCGGCGTAGGTGGCCTGGGCGATGAAGTCGATGACGTCCAGGCCGACCAGGTCCATCAGCTCGAACGGGCCCATCGGGTGCCCCAGTGCGGTGCGTGCGGTGGTGTCGATGTCTTCCTTGCTGGCGATGCCGGCGGCGGACAGGGCCAGGGCTTCGCGCTGGATGGCGCCCATCAGCCGGTTGGCGATGAAGCCGGGGATCTCGCGGTTGATCAGCACCGGTTCCTTGCCGAAGCGGCGGGCCAGTTCCATGGCGGTGTCCACGGTGGCCTGCGAGGTGTCCGGGTGCCGGACCACTTCCACGCATTTCATCACCAGGGCCGGGTTGAAGAAGTGCATGTTGCAGACCCGGTCGGCCCGGCCCGTGGCGGCTGCGACCCTGGAGGAGCCCAGGGTGGAGGAGTTGGTGGCCAGGATGGCGTGGTCCGGGGCCAGGCGGCCGAGCCGGGCGAAGATCTGGCCCTTGATCTCCAGCTGCTCGGTGGCGGCTTCGATCACGAAGTCCGCCCCGGCCGCGGCGGCGTCCAGGTCGGTGGTGAAGTCCAGCCGGCCCAGGGCGGTCTCCGCGTCCGCGGCGTCCAGGCGGCCCTTGGCCACGTTCGCCTCCAGCCGCGCGGACAGTTCCGCCTTGGCCTGGGCGAGCATCTGTTCGGAAATGTCCTGGACGGTCGTGTCGTAGCCGGCCAGCGCCGCGACCAGGCCGATCTGGCTGCCCATGGTGCCGGCGCCGATGACCAGGATGCGCCGGATGCCGTCGATGGAGGGGTGGATGTTCGTCATGTCAGGGCCCTTTCGGTGGGTGCGCGCCGGACGGCACGTTGGTCTCGGGGGTGGGGCTTGCCAAGGCTGCGACGACGGCGGAGACCGTCCCGGCCAGTCCGCCGGCCGGGGTGCCGTCCCCGGCAAGCTGCACGCCGCCGCCGTCGAACGCCGCCGTGACGGCGCCGCGGAGGTCGGCGGCCGCGCCGGCTTCGCCCAGGTGGTCCAGCAGCATGGCCGCGCACAGCAGTTGCCCGGCGGGATTTGCCCGGTCCCGGCCGGCCAACGCCGGGGCGCTGCCGTGGGCCGGCTCGAAGTAGGCCGCGCCGTCGCCGACGTTGGCCGCCGGGCACATGCCCAGCCCGCCCACGGTGGCGGCGCCGACGTCGCTGAGGATGTCGCCGATGAAGTTCTCGGTGACGATCACATCGAACCGGCCCGGGGCGGCGACGAGTTCGTAGGCGGCCGCGTCGGCGTAGCGGTGTTCGGCCTCGACCTGCGGGAATTCCTCGGCAACCTCGTCGAAGATCCGGCGGAAGAAGGCGTAGCTGCGCAGCACGTTGGCCTTGTCCACGCACGTCACCCGGCGCACGCCGTCGGCTGGTGCGCCGCGGCGGGCGGCCGCGGCCGCAAAGGCCCGCCGCACGATCCGCTCGGTGCCCGCCCGGGTGACCAGCAGCTGGTCCACCATGGCATGGTCATTGCCGACGCCGTTGCCCCGGGAGGCGTAGAGCCCCTCGGTGTTCTCGCGCACGATCACATAATCGATCCGCCGGCCGCCCGGCAGCAGGGACCGGACGGGCCTCAGGTTCGCGTAGGCGTCCAGGCCGGTCCGCAGGATGCCGCCGAGCACCCCGGCCTCAAGCCCGTCCGGGGTGCGCACCTCGGGCAGGCCCACCGGCCCCTTGAGCGTGGCGTCGTAGCCGCGGATCCGTTCCAGCGCTGCCGCCGAGAGCGCGGTTCCGGTGCGCCGGTAGGTTCCGGCTCCGCCGTCCTCGCGGTGCCAGCGCAGCACGAAGCGGCCGCGCGCCGCGGTCTCGAGGACTGCGGCGGCGGCCGCCGTGAGTTCGGGGCCGATGCCGTCGCCGGGGATCAGCCCGAGGTGGTACTCGCGCACGGACCGTCAGGCGCCCGGAGTGTCGCCGCGCAGGTACACGGTGGTGGTGTGGGTGAAGAACTCCTTTGCGGCGCCGCCCTGTTCCTTGGGCCCGTAGCCGCTCTTCTTCGCCCCGCCGAACGGCACATGCGGGTCGGCGCCGGCGGATTCGGAGTTGATGTGCAGGATGCCCACGTCCAGGTCGTCGACAGCGTCCAGTGCGCGGGTGATGTCCTGGGTGAAGACCGCCGCGGAGAGGCCGAACTCGCTGTCGTTGGCCAGGCCGAAGGCTTCCTCGGCGCCGGCCGCGCGGCGCAGCGTGAGCACCGGGCCGAAGAATTCCTCCCGCCAGCCGGCGTTCGCGCCGTCGGAAACCTCGAGCACGGTCGGGGCGACGAAGGCACCTGCGGTCAGCGCATCGTCCCCGGCGGCGTCGAAGCTGCCGTCGCCGGTTCCGCCGCCGGCCACCACGCGCGCGCCCTGCTGCACGGAGGTGCCGATTCCGGCGAGGATGGACTTGCGGGCGGCCTCGTTGACCACCGGGCCCATGTGCACGGCCGGGTCCGTGGGATCGCCCACGGTCCAGGCGTCCAGCCGGGCGCGCAGCCGGTCCAGGAACTCGTCCGCCACCGTGTGGTCGACAATGAGCCGCGAGGTGGCGGTGCACTTCTGGCCGGTGGAACGGAAGGCGCCGAACATGACCTGTTCGGCGGCCAGCTCCAGGTCGGCATCGGCCAGCACCACGGCGGCATTCTTGCCGCCCATCTCCGCCTGCATCGGCACGCCGAGGGAGGCTGCCTGCCCTGCCAGCCGGCGGCCGACGCCGGTGGAACCGGTGAAGGTGAGCCCGTCCAGCTCCGGGTGGCCGACCAGTTCGTTGCCCATCGAGCCGGGGCCGATCAGCAGGTTCAGCACGCCGGCCGGCAGCCCGGCGGCGTCCAGGGCTTCGGCCAGGCGCATGGCCAGCAGCGGCACCGTGCTGGCCGGCTTCCAGACCACGGTGTTGCCGTAGGCCAGCGCCGGGGCGATCTTCCAGGCCGGGATGGCAATCGGGAAGTTGAACGGGGTGATCACCCCGACGACGCCGAGCGGCTTGCGGGTGACGAGGATCTTCTCGCCGCGGCGCGGGGAGGAGAAGATTTCCCCGGCCGTGCGGTCACCCTCGTTGCCGTAGTAGCGCAGGATCTGCGCCGCGCGCCGGACCTCGCCGGTGCCTTCGGCGGCGGTCTTTCCCTCTTCCCGGGCCAGTTCCAGGCCCCAGGCCATGGCATTGGACTCGAGCTGCGCGGCCGCGGCCAGGAGCACGGTGCCGCGCTCGTGCGCGGGGGTCCGGGCCCAGTCCCGGGCGGCGCGGCGCGCGGCGGCGACGGCGCGGTCCACCTCGGCGGCGCCGGCCTGCCGGCCGCTGGCGACCACTTCGGCGGGCCGGGCAGGATTGGCCGAGGTAAGCAGACCGCCGTCGCCTTCTACCCACTCGCCGGCGATGTAATGCTGCAGTCCGACAGTCATGTGCTTCTCCTACAGTGCCGTTAGCGGAAGGCGGGGATGCCGGTGATCTTGTTGCCCAGGATCAGGGTGTGGATTTCGTCGGTGCCTTCGTAGGTGCGCACGGATTCGAGGTTGTTGGCGTGGCGCAGCGGCGGGTAGTCCAGGGTGATGCCGTTGCCGCCGAGCATGGCGCGGGCGTCGCGGCAGATCTTGATGGCTTCGCGGCAGTTGTTCAGTTTGCCCACCGAGATCTGGTGGGGCTGCAGGGCCCCGGCGTCCTTGAGCCGGCCCAGGTGCAGGGCGAGCAGGAAGCCCTTGTTGATTTCCAGCGCCATGTTGACCAGCTTGGCCTGGGTCAGCTGGTAGCCGGCCAGCGGTTTGTCGAACTGCAGGCGCTCCTGCGCGTAGGCCAGGGCGGCCAGGTAGCTGTCCCGGGCCGCGCCCATGGCGCCCCAGATGATGCCGTAGCGGGCCTCGTTCAGGCACTCGAACGGACCGCGCAGGCCCTTGGCCTCGGGCAGCAGCGCCGAGGCGGGCAGGCGGACGTCGGTCAGCTCGATGTCGCACTGGATGGAGGCGCGCATGGACAGCTTCGGTCCGATCGGGGTGGCGGTGAAGCCGGGGGTGCCGGTGGGCACCACGAAGCCGCGCACGCCGTCCTCGGTCTGCGCCCAGATGATTGCGACCTTCGCCACCGAGGCCAGGCCGATCCAGCGCTTGGAGCCGTTGAGCACCCAGTCGTCCCCGTCGCGGCGGGCGAAGGTCTTCATGGCGCCGGGGTCCGAGCCGGCGGTGGGTTCGGTCAGCCCGAAGCAGCCGATCGCCTCACCTTTGGCCATGGCCGGCAGCCATTGGTTCTTCTGTTCCTCGGAGCCGTGCTTGTGGATGGCGCTCATCGCCAGCGAGCCCTGCACCGAGACGAAGGTGCGCAGCCCGGAGTCCCCGGCCTCCAGTTCCGCGGCGGCCAGGCCGTAGTCCACCGCGGAGCGCCCGGCGCAGCCGTAGCCGGTCAGGTGCATGCCCAGCAGGCCCAGCTTCGCCATTTCGGGGACGATCTCCAGCGGGAAGACCGCGTCCTCGTACCAGCCGGCAATATTGGGCTTGATCGCCGCGTCCACGAAGGAGCGGACGGAATCGCGCAGCGCGCGCTCCTCGTCGGAGAGCAGGGAATCGATGCTGATCAGGTCGAATTCTTCAGTCACGGTGATGTTTCCTCTTCGGGGTGGTCGGGGAACGACGGCGGGTTAGACGGCGGCCGGACCGGCGGCCGCGAGGATGGCCCCGCGCAGCACCTGCAGGCCGTCCGCGAGCAGCTCGGGGCCGATCACCAGTGGGGGCAGCAGCCGGATGATGTTGCCGTGGGTGCCGCAGGTCAGGGTCAGCACGCCCTGCGCGTGGCAGCGGGCGGAAACTTCCTTGGCAATATCGGCCCGCGGTGCGAGCGTGCCCGGCTCGGCGAATTCCACGGCGAGCATGGCGCCGCGGCCGCGGAACTCGGCCACCAGGCCGGTTTCCTGGACCAGCGGGGCCAGCGCTGCCCGGGCTGCGGCCTCGATGGCCCGGGCGTTCTCCAGCAGGGTCCCGTCCTCGAAGGCCTCGAACACGGCCAGGGCCGCCTCGCAGGCCAGCGGGTTGCCGGCGTAGGTGCCGCCCAGCCCGCCGGCGTGCACGGCGTTCATCAGCTCCGTGCGCCCGGTCACCGCGCTCAGCGGCACGCCGTCGGCCAGCGCCTTGGCGCTGAGCGTGATATCCCCGGCAACGCCCTCGTGCTCGCTGGCGAACAGGGTGCCGGTACGGCCCATGCCGGCCTGGATTTCGTCGATCACCAGCACAATGCCGTGCCGGTCCGCGATGGCCCGCAGGCCGGCCAGGAAGCCGGGCGCAGGGACCACGAAGCCGCCTTCGCCCTGGATCGGCTCGATCACCATGGCGGCGAAGTCCCCGGGCCCGTGTTCGGCCAGCGTGGCCTCGACACCGGCCAGTGCGGCGGCGGTCACGGACTCCGGGCCCTGGGCGGCGGCGGGGGAGCGCAGCGGGTTGGCCGAGGACGTCCGGACGATCTCGGCCGGGAACGGGCCGAAGTTCAGCTTGTAGGGGTTGACCTTGGCGGTCATCGCCATGGTCAGCAGGGAGCGGCCGTGGTAGGCCTCGTCGAAGACCAGGACCTTGTCGCGGCCGGTGGCGGAGCGGGCGATCTTGACCGCGTTCTCCACGGCTTCGGCGCCGGTGGAGAAGAGCGCGGTGCGCTTGTCGAAATCGCCGGGGGTGTGCTCGTTGAGCCACTTGGCCACCTGGGTGAAGGACTCGTATTCGGTGACCATGAAGCAGGTGTGCGTGAAGCGTTCCAGCTGGGCCGCGACGCGCTCGCGGACGCGCCGGTTGCTGGCGCCGATGCTGGTCACGGCGATGCCGGAGGCGAAGTCGATGATCCGGTTGCCGTCCACGTCCTGCAGGATGCCGCCGCCGGCCCGGTCGATGAAGACCGGCAGGGTCACGCCGAATCCGTCCGTCACGTGAGCCTGCCGTTGTGCATGCAGGGCCTGCGAGCGCGGGCCCGGGATGGCCGTGGCCAGGTGGCGGGACTGGGGGAGCGTGGCGGCGTCGGCCGCGGCGGGGGCGGTGGCCAGGGTTTCTGTCATGGGCACCACCGTAGACGGAGGGCAGCGGCCGGTCATTGGATGTCCTGACCAATAAAGGGCCGAGTTTCGGATAATCCGCATAAATTGATGCATAATCGGGCCATGGTTTCCCTCGCACACTTGTGCAGCCGCCTCGGCAGTTCGCTGCACCCCGCCGCGCCGGGCACGGTCTCCGGCCGGCAGCTCTCCGGCGTGCATATCTCCGAGCTGGAGGATCCGACCGCCTACCTCGAGGGCGGCGAGCTGCTGCTGACCACCGGCATCCCGCTGCGCGGCGCCGGCAGCCAGGCCAGCCGGGCGCAGACGGCGGCCTACGTGCACCGGCTCGCCGCACGCGGCGTGGCGGCGCTGGGCCTGGGCCTGGGCGAGGGGCTGGACGCCGTTCCGCCGGCGCTGGCCGAGGCCTGCCGGGCCGAAAGCCTGGAACTGCTGGTGGTGCCGGACGGCGTGCCGTTCATGGAAGTGTCCCGGGCCTTCTGGGACCTCGCGGCCCAGAGCGGCCAGGCGGACCTGATCGCCGGCCTGGGCACCCAGACGGCCCTGGCCCGCTCCGCGCTGCGGCCGGACGCGCTGCCCGCCGTCGTCAAGGGGCTGGCCCAGGCGCTCGGCGGCTGGGCCGCCTACCTGCCCGCCGACGGCGGCGCCGAAACCTTCTGGCCGACCGGCGCGGCATCCCTGGTGCCGCAGCTGCGGCAGGAAACCCTGCAGCTGAACCAGACCGGGGCGCCGTCGGCGGCAACCTTCGGCCTGCACGGCACGGCGGTGGTGGAGTACCCGATCCTGGTCGGCCGCCGGATCGAGGGGTTCCTGGCCATCGGCGCCGGGCGCACGCTGGCCAAGGCGGACCGGCAGATCATCCTCACCGTCTGCGTGCTGCTCTCGCTCAAGGCGCAGCAGCGTCAGGAACTGGAAGGCACCTCCGCCGCCCTCGGGGCAGCCGTCACGAAGCTGGTGCTGCGCGGCCACGTCGAAGCGGCGCGGCTGCTCACCGCGGATACCGGCCTGGGCATGCTGCCGGAGCGGGTGCGCGTGCTTGCGGTGCGCGGCGGCAGCACCGAGCGTCTGGGCGCGCTGGCCGGGACCGTGGCGTTACTGGCCGCGGATGAGGACGCCGCGGAACTGGCCGGGCTGCTGGCCGGGTGCCGGTTCCGGCTGGCCGAGGACGGGCTGGGCTGGTTCCTGCTGCCCGCGGCGCCGGCCGCCGGAAGCGGGGACGCGGCGGGCGGGGACCTCCCGGCCCGGCCGTGGCAGGAGTGGGGCTGGGACCAGGACGACTGGGAACAGGGCGAAACCGGTGCCGTCCCCGGCCCGCCGCGCGCCGCCGTCGGGCCCGGGACGGAAGGCCATGACCGGGCGCCGCAGACGCCGCGGTGGATGGCTGGCGACGGCGCGCCCCCGCACGGCGCGGCAGTCACCGAACCGCTGGCGCTGGCGGACGTGGCCGGCCGGGCCGCGGCCCTGCGGCAGGCCGCCCTGCAGGCTCCGGCCGGGAGGCTGGTGGGTACCGGCGGCGGCGCCGATGCGCTCGCGGACGCCTGGGCGGAACAGCTGGCCGGCTACGGGCGGGCCGACCTGCTGGGCACTGTCGCGGCCTACCTGCGCCGCCGCGGGCACTGGGAGGAAGCGGCGCGGGATCTGAACGTGCACCGCAACTCGCTGCGGCACCGGATGGCCGTGGCCGAGCGGCTCCTCGGGGTGAGCCTGGACGATCCGGACGCCGCGGCCCACCTGTGGCTGGCCTTGCGCCGCCGCGGGCTCTGAACGCTCAGCCGCGCAGCCAGCGGAGCACGCCTTCCGTGTGCTCGCCTAGGGCCGGCGGAGCCTGGGTGGGGGCCTGCAGCGGCGGTGTCCAGGTGATCGGATGGCGCACCTGCTTCCCGACGGTCCGGCCGGAGGCATCCTGCACCTCGATGACCGGGTCCAGGCCCAGGGAATCGGCATAGTCCAGGCCCTCGTCGATGCTGGCCACCTGCCCGGCCGGCACGCCGGCGCCGGTCAGCTTGTCCTGCCAGATGCGGGCCGGGGCGGCGGCCAGCGCCTGCTCGAGCAGCGGGACCAGGTCGCTGCGGTGGCGCACCCGGGCGCTGTTCGTTGCGAAGCGTTCGTCCGTGGCCAGTCCGGGGGCGCCGAGGATGTCGGCCAGCTTGGCGAACTGCCCGTCGTTGCCGCATGCGACCGCCAGCGGCCCGTCCGCGCACTCGAGCAGCTGGTACGGCACGATCGACGGATGCGCGTTGCCCATCCGGCCCGGGACCTGGCCGGCGCCCAGATAGGCCTGGGCCTGGTTGGCCAGCGCGCCCTGCAGGCTGGAGAGCAGATTCACCTCGAGATGGCTGCCGCGGCCGGTGGACTGCCGGGCGTTCAGCGCCGCGAGGATGCCGATCGTGGCGTCCTTGGCCGTGAGCACGTCCACCAGGGCGACGCCGGCCTTGTAGGGGGAGCCGTCCGCGTCGCCGGTGATGCTCATCAGCCCGCCCAGGGCCTGGACGATGAAGTCGTAGCCGGGCAGCTCGGCCCCGCCGGTGGAGCCGAAGCCGGAGATCGAGGCGTAGACCAGTCCCGGATTCAGCTCCGCGAGCTCCTCGTAGCCCAGCCCCAGTTTCGCCATGCCGCCGGGCTTGAAGTTCTCCACCAGCACGTCCGCGCGCCGGGCGAGCTCGCGGGCCAGGGCGCAGTCGGCCGGATCGGACAGGTCCAGGCAGACGGATTCCTTGTTGCGGTTCACGCTCTCGAAGTAGGTGGCGCCGGTGGCGGAGAAGGGCGGGCCCCAGCTGCGGGTGTCGTCGCCGGTGCCGGGGCGCTCAACCTTGACTACCCGCGCTCCCAGGTCCGCCAGGGTCATGGTGGCCAGCGGCCCGGCGAGCACGCGGGAGAAATCGGCGACGAGCACACCGTCCAGGGGACGCTGGCCGGACGACGGCGGGGGACTGGGCTGGGTAGGCATCGGCGCCCTTTCGTGCTTCGGGACTGTGCTTCGAAAATGTGCAGAGGACCGGACGGCGCAACCGCCGCCGGTTGCCGGACTGGCGTTCAGTGTAGGAAGGTCGCCCGGTGGTCCGCATTGGATGTCCGGACCCAAGGATGGACGGTTTGCACAAAGCGGGTGGCCCCGCCACGGCCCAGCATTGTCCTCCGCGCCCACGATTAGACCGCCCGGTACAGCTTTACGCTTCAAGCAACGCTCTGACCTGTGGTGATACCGAGACGCCATTTGAAAGCCGGGCGCGGAGGACGCGTGGCCGGCCGTGTTTGCTACCGGCAGGCACGGCAGACGGCGCGGGGCCGCCGTCGTCGCCCTTTCCATCCCGGCCTCCGGCGGCAGGCGGGGGACTAGGATTTTTCCCATGGAACGGGTGCCCCGCGGCTGCGCGGGCCGGCTGGATGACGGCGACGCCGAAAGCATCGCGGCACGGGCCATCCTGGACCGGCTGCAGGCCCTGGAGCCGCTGTGCGCCCGGAACACGGAGGCGGACGACTTCGAGCCGGGCTCTCCGCTGGCGCGGCTGGACGAGCGGTTCGCCGCCTCGCACAGCGTCAGCAGCCTGCTGCAGCAGTCCCTGGCCGCGGCGATGGATAACCTCCAGGCCCTGCGGCGGCTGCTGTTCGCCGAGGAGCCGGGCGGATCCGGTTGCTACCGGCTCTATACGAACGCACCCTACTCGCTGGTGCGCACGGTCATCGAGTGCGCGGCGACGGTGCTGTGGGCCCTGCTGCCCGAGCACGGGCGGGAACGCGCCCGGCGCAGCCTGGTGCTGATTGCCCGCGAAGTGTTCAACGCCGCGTCCTTCTGGGACACCTACCTGGAGGAATTCCACCCCGGGCAGCACGCCGGGGCCCGGGACTATTTCGACGGCCTGCGCCGGTCCGTCAACGAGTCGGCCCAGGCCATGGGCCTGCCGCCGATCTTCAGCCGGAAGGCGGACGGCAACTGGGGCTACGCCACGAAGAACCGCACCCAGACGGCGATCCTGAAAGACCTGCGCTCCGCCGGCGACGTGCCGGCGGAGCTGGTCTATGTCTGGCAGTTCTGCAGCGGCTATTCCCACGGGCTGGAGTGGGCCTCGGCCAACGGCGGCAGCTATCCGGATCCGTTCAGCGGCCCGGGCAGGGAACAGGCCCCGGCCGGCAGCATGGAGCAGCTGCGGCGCATGTGCGATGCCGCCTTCGACCTGGTTCCCCGGGCCTGGGCCATCTACGACATGCGCCGCCGCGCGTGGCCGCTGCTCTAGCCAACATGCTCCGGCAGCAGCGCCGTGCGCCTGCCGGTCGCCGTCCGGACGGCTGCATAGAGGCCGGCGGCGATGGCCGGGGTGGCCAGCGTGCCCACGATGCCGCCCCACGGCGCGCCGGACTGCACGAACGCAATGCCGATGGCCGCCGAACCCAGCCAGGCAGCAATTCCGGCCGGGTTGGCGGCCGCGAAGACCCGGTCCGGCAGGGCACCCGGCTCGGCGGCGGCCCCGCTGCGCCGGTCCATCGCGATGTGGGCCAGGGCGATGGCGACCCAGCCGGTGACCATGACGCCCTGCCACGTGAGGGCCAGCAGCAGGTAGTCCACCACCGGCAGCAGCATCAGCAGGAAGATGAGCGCGCCAGTGACAGCGGCCCAGACGGCGGCCGGAGCGCGGAAGCGCAGGGTCCGCTCCAGGAACTCCTTGAGGTTCGAGATTCCGAGGGCGTAGTTGGCGGTGTTGATCCGGGTCTGCGAGACGAAGACCACCAGCAACCCCAGCGGCCCCATCAGCTGGACCAGTCCGGCGGCCACGCCGGTTTCGGTGGCGTCCAGCCCCGGGATGGTGAAGGTCAGGAAGATGCCGATCAGCGCGTTGACGCCGAAGGCGAGCGTGTAGAAGAGCCAGCCGAAGGTGTAGCGCTGGTGGAACGCGGTGTCCGTCGGCTTGCCGAGGGCAGCGAAGTCCATGGTGTACATCATCATGATCCACACGCCCATGTAGGCGGCGAAGGTGGCCAGCCAGCCGGGGCCGCCCGCGGCGAAGGGCAGCGGACCGGTGCTGTGCGTCAGCCAGTTGCTGGTGAAACCGTGCGCGGCGCCGGCCCAGACCACGGCGGCAGCGAGGCCGCCCCAGTAGAGGGGCAGCAGCCAGCCGTTGATCTTGTCCAGCCAGCGGCGGATGCCGCCGGCTACCAACGGCGTGGTGTAGAGGACGACGGCGGCATACCACAGCGGCATCGGTCCGCCGAACTGGGCCTGGAAGGCGAAGGCCAGGATGGAACCTTCGAAAACCGCATAGTAGACGGCGGTGGCGGCGAAGATGAGGGTCGCCAGCAGGGCGCCGGTCCGTCCGAGCAGGCTGCGGGAGAACTGGCTGACCGTCAGTCCGTGCCGCAGCGCGTAGGCGGAGAGGACGCGGTTGACGGCGCCAAAGACCGCGATGGTCAGGACCAGGCCGATGATGGCATCGACGGTGCCATAGGCCTGGGCGAGGGCGGCACCGATGTAGACGAAGAACATCGCACTGACCAGGCCGTACCAGGCCATCGAGAGCGAGCCCTTGCTCATTTGTGCGGCGTCGGGAGAATGCAGCTGGGTATGGTCGGTGGTGGTCATGTCAACTCCGGATGAGGGCAGGAACGAGCATGAAAAGGGCGCGGCGGCAGGAAGTACCGTCGCCGGGAAACGAGGAAACCGGGAAACCGGGAAAACTGCAGCGAAGCAGGCCAGGGCCGCGGAAGGCGGGCGGAAACGGCCGGCCAGGGACGGACCGGGCCGCCGTCGTCGGCAGACGCCTCAGGGTGGCTGCCGACGACGGCGCGGGGCGGCTACTGCCAGTGGGCGGCGGACCGGCGCTGCATCAGCTCCCGGTACTGGGCCGTGGTGGTGGGGTAGAGTTCGCCGGTGCCCCAGTCGAGGATGACGCCGTGCCGGCGGATGACGTCCAGCATCGGCAGTTCGCCGCTGCGGTAGCGTGCGGCCACAGTCTCGGCATCATCGCTGAGCCAGCCGGGGCGCAGGGTGCGGATCTCGGTGCGCAGCGCTTCGGTTGCCTCGACGTCGATCTCGAACCGGTCCAGTTCCGGATCGATCCCGCGGATGACCACGCCGTAGTCCTTCGCGGCCCGCTCCAGCGACACATAGCCGTCGATGACGTCCTCCAGGACTTCCTCGGGGCCGCGTTCGAGCGGATCGCCGTAGCCGCCGCCGCCCGCGGAGGGGCGGGTGAACGCGTCTCCCGAGGCGACGGGCACGGACGAGAAATTGGAGCCGAGGAAGCGTTCGTCCGCCGTCCCCTTGTTCAGCCATACCCCGTGCGGGATGGACGGCAGCCCGCCCTCGATACCCCAGGTGATCGACCGGGCGCGGTCGCAGCAGTAGCTCATCACCGTGCTGACGGCATCCGTGAGGATGCCGCCCTTTTCGATCCCGCAGCCGCCGCGGTGGCGGCCCGGGCCGCCGGAATCGACGGCGATCGCGTGCATGGTGGTCAGCACGGGGGAGAGGCGTTCCTGGCCTTCGACCGGCTGCACCGCCAGGCCCGGCCCGAAGACCGGCGCGGTGGCTCCGGCGCCGTCCTTGGAGGCCCGGCCGCCCCAGCCGCCGGCCATCCAGTCGTACCACATGAAGTACGGGTTGCCGGCGTCGCGCGCGTCGCGCCCGCCCACCAGCAGGTACTCGAGGTTGAAGGCGCAGGCCATGGCACGCTCGGGCATGATCCGGGACCACAATTCGAAGATGCCGTTCATCAGCTTCTCGTACGGTCCGGAACAGAAGCCGGTGACGGCGTGCGGCCAGCCCGCATTGACCACGGTGCCTTCGGGGCCGATCTCGGCGGTGACCGCGGCGTAGAACCCGGAATTCAGCGGCACATCGGGGAAGAATGTCTTGGTGCCTGCATAGATGGCCGAAAAGGTGGTGCCGTAGCCGGAGTTCAGGAAGGTCTCCACGGCCGGCGCCGAGCCAGTGAGGTCGTAATGGATGCCGCTGCCGTCCAGCATCAGCTTGATCCGGATCGGTACCAGCCCCTCGCCCTTGCCCGGGTCGAAGTCGATGTAGTCGACGGTCTCCCACTCCCCGCGCGGCAGCGATTCCAGGCGCCGCAGCACGGTGCGCTCGACGTAGTCCTGGGTCTCCTGCATTGCGGCGACCACGGTGTCCTTGGAGTACTTTCCGACCAGGCGCAGGACCTCGCGCTCGCAGACCGCGGTGGCCTCGGACTGTGCGTGCAGGTCGCCCATGGCCTGCTGCGGCGCCCGCGTGTTGGAGACCAGCAGCTGTGCGACGTCGTGCAGGAAGACGCCCTTGCTCCAGATCCGCACCGGGGTGATGCGCAGGCCCTCGCCGAAGTGCTCCTTGGCGTTGACGTCGAAGGAGCCGGGGACGTTGCCGCCGATGTCCGCCCAGTGTCCCTTGTTCTGGGCGAAGGCGATGACCTCTCCCTCGGAGAAGATCGGGCGGATGAAGCTGACGTCGTTGAAGTGGGTGCCGCCGCGGTACGGGTCGTTGATGGCGAAGACATCGCCCGGGTGGATGTCGGAGCCGAATTCCTCCAGCACCGCCTGGCACTGGAAGTGCAGCGTGCCCACGTGCACCGCGATGTCGCCGCTGCCCTGCATGACGGTGTTGCCGCGGGCATCGCAGAGCGCGGAGGAGAAGTCGCGCGAATAGATGACGAAGGAGTAGCAGGTGCGCAGGATCTGCTCGCTCATCAGGTCGACGCTGGTGGCGAAGGCATTCTTGAGGACCTCGAAGGTCACCGGGTCAAGGCCCGACGGCGCTTGCCGCCCGGGTGCTGTCGAGGGCGCCAGCGTGGTGTCGGTCATTTGCTTTCCTCCTGCTCGAGGCGGCGGTGGGTCAGATGGATCCGGATGTTCAGCCATTCGTCGATCTCCGCCACGGTGTCCGGCGGGATTACGGTGGTCGAATCCAGTTGGTTGACGATGGCCGGCCCGGCGAACGTGGCGCCGGCGGGCAGGCTGTCCCGGTTGTAGACGGGGGTCTCGAGCCAGCCGTCCGGACCGAAGTACACCGAACGGTGCGATCCGGGCTCTCCCGGACCGCCTGGCCGGAGCTCGGCCGGCCGGAAGCTGGGCTTGGGGGTCTTGCCGACGGCGGTGAGCTGGAGTTGGTAGATCTCCACCGGCTGGGAATCCTGGCGGAACGCGAATTCCTTTTCGTGCTGCTGGTGGAAGGTGTCGATGGCGGCGGCGAGGGCGCCGGGGCCGGAACCGATCGGGACCGAAAGGGAGCGCCACTGGCCGTGGTAGCGCATGGAGATGATGCGCTGCAGGACCGAGTCCTCCTCGCTGACCCCTTCGTGCCGCAGGCGTGCGGTGGCGTCCGCCTCCAGCGAGCGGTACGTGGCCTCGAGGTCCTCCTCGTCCGCGGTGGCTGCCAGTGCCGTGTACATGGTGGACAGGTCGTGCCGGATGTCCACCAGCAGACAGCCCAGTGCCGAGGTCACCCCGGGGTTGGGCGGGACGACGACGGTGGGAATGTTCAGTTCCCGTGCCACCTCCGCGCCGTGCAGGGCGCCGGCCCCGCCGAAGGCGATCAGCGCGAAGTCGCGCGGGTCGTAGCCCCGGCGGATGGAAATCAGCCGGACGGCGTCGGCCATGTTGGCATTGGCCACCTGCAGGACGGCGTGGGCCGCCTCCTCCTCCGTCATCCCCAGCGGCTCGGCGATGACGCGGTTGACCGCCTTGCGCGCGAGTTCGCGGTCCAGCATCTTGGCGCCGCCGGCCAGGTCGGTACCGAGCCGGTTGAGCAGCACGTTCGCGTCGCAGTTGGTGGGTTCTTCGCCGCCGGTGCCGTAGCAGGCCGGGCCGGGATCCGCACCCGCCGACTGCGGGCCGTTGCGCAGCGAGCCGGCAATGTCGATGTGGGCCAGCGAGCCGCCGCCCGCGCCGATGGTGAGCACTTCGATGCTGGGGAAGACGATGGGGTGGCCGTATTCGACCTGCCACTCCTTGGTGATGCGTAGTTCCCCGCCGGAGACCAGCGCGATGTCGGTGGACGTACCGCCCATGTCCAGCCCCACGGCGTTCTCGTAGCCGCACTGCTGGGCCACATGCTTGGCGGCTATGGCGCCGGCGGCAATGCCCGACGCCGCGAGCCGGACCGGGTAGCGCTTGACCATGCGCGGGGTCATGGATCCGCCGCCCGAATGCAGCAGCAGCAGGTCCCCGGCATAGCCTCCGTCTTTGAGCTGTTCGGCCAGCCGGTCCACGTAGCCGGTCACCAGCGGGGCCAGGACCGCGTTGGACACGGCGGTGTTGAACCGGTCATGTTCGAAGATTTCGGGCAGGATCTCGGCGGAGGTGGAGACGGTGGCCTCCGGGATCTCCTCTTCCAGGATCCGGCGCATGCGGACCTCGTTGTCCGCATTGGCATAGGAATTAAGGAAGCACACGGCGATCGTGGTGGCACCGCGCTTGCGCAGCAGCGCCGCGAGCCTGCGGGCCTCATCCTCGTCCAGCGGGGTCACGATGTTGCCGGCGTAATCGGTGCGCTCGGTGACTTCGAAGCGGTCGCGCCGGCGGATGTAGGGGCCGGTGACGTCGTTGTAAGCATCCCAAAGATCATCCTTGGTGCCGTCGCGGATTTCGATCACGTCGCGGAAGCCGCGGGTGGTCACCATGGCGGCGGCGGGGAAGTTCCGGGTGATCAGGGCGTTGGTGGCGACGGTGGTTCCGTGGGAGAACAGCGAGACGTCTGCCAGGTCGATCCCGGCCCGGGCGACGCCGTTCATCACGGCGATCATGGGGTCGGCGGGAGTCGAGGGCACCTTGGTGACCCGCATGCTCTGGGTTTGTTCATCGAAGATGCAGACGTCGGTGAATGTTCCGCCGACGTCGACGGCGACTCGTACATTGGCCATCTGAGTGTTCCTCCAGACGTGGATTCGGGTAGCCATAAGGTTCCGCTGTGACGCAAGTCGCTGTCACTGGCAGAATTGAAAATGCTCACACGGCCGGTTGTGATTTTTACAATCCGGTGCCCTGACCGGGGCCGATCCGGCATGTGGCCGGCTGTTTCCAGGAGGTAAATTGATCGACGCCCGCGGTTCGGTTCCCTTTTTGACGCTCGGCGAGATCGCCGCGGCACCCTCCCTGAAGGTGGCCGCGGTGGTGGCAGGGGACCCCGCACGCAGCATCACGGGAGCACACACCAGCGAGATCCACGATCCCGGCCGGTGGTTCGAACCGGGTTCCATCATGCTGACCACCGGGCTGCGGTTCGTCGGCGCCGAGGACGACGCCGGGCTGGCACAGCATCTGGTGGCCAGCCTGCGCGGAGCGGGCGTTGCGGCATTGTTCTTCGGTGTCGGGGTGTACTTCGACCGGGTGCCGGTCACCCTGGTGGCGGCCTGCCGGGCCGGCGCGTTCCCGCTGTATACGGTCGCAGCCGAGGTGCCCTTCTATGTGGTGGAGAACTTCGTCAACCAGTCCAAGGTGTCCCCGGACTCGTACCAGCTCAAACGCGCCATGCGCCTGACCAACGACCTGCTCGAGGCCATGTCCCACGAGGACCCGACCCGGGCGCTGATCTCCAGGCTCGGGGCGACGTGCCGCGGGACCGCCGTGCTGTATGAGGAGTCCGGCCGGGTGGTCGAATCGACGGGCGAGGGTCCCGTCCACCTGATCTGGAATGAAGTGCAGCACGGCGCAGGCGCAGGGGCCTTCGACGTCGGCCGCTGGAAGGTGATGGCCCGGCCGCTGGTGCTGCGCGGCAACGGCTACCGGCTGGCGGTAGCCAGCCGCAATGCCGGCGTCGTGGAGGACCTGGGCGAGGTGCTCCTGGAAACCACCCAGCGCCTGCTCGGAGCGATCAGCGGGATCAACCAGCTGGCGATGTCGCGGGAACGCCATGAAGGCATCCAGCTGCTCACTGCGCTGCAGGACGGCATCCCCGGGTCCCGGGAGCTGCGTTTCTGGGAGCGCATGAGGCCCTTCCGCTTCGAGCCGTACACCAGGCTCCGGGCAGCTGTGGCACAGGGACTGGACAACGCGCCTTTGCCGCCGGCACTGGTTCCGCGGCTGCTCGAGTATGCGGGACGGAGCGGCCTGGGGCTGCTGCTGGCCGAGAGCGGGCGGACCCCGGAGAGCCCGCCCGGTTTCCAGGCAGTGGTCAGCGAATCGGCGGTACTGGACGGCTGGCTCCAGCTGTTCCGGGGCGAAGCCTCGATCGGGCTGTCCGAACCCTACGGTGACCTGGCCGCCACTCCCGAAGCCTTCCGGGAGGCCGAAACCGCCGCGGGGATTGCGCGCCGGGCGGCAGCCTCGGGCGCGGGCCGGGAGGCCGGTATTGTCCGGCTCGACGAAGTGGATCCGGTGTCCTGGCTGCTGGCCCGCCGGGACTCCCCGCGGGAGGCGGACAAGCTGGCGCGTTATGTCGACGCGCTGCGCCGGGACCCCGGGCTGCTGCGGACCGTCGTGCGCTATCTGGCGATGGACATGGATGTCGCGCGCACCGCCGAATCCCTTTTCCTGCACGGCAACACCGTGCGCTACCGCCTGCGCAAGGCCGAGGAGCTGGTGGGCGGCAGGCTGTCGGAGGCCGCGGTGGTGGCGAACCTCTACCTGGCCCTGCAGGAGGAGATCGCCGCCGAGCACGCCGCCCGGGTTCCGGGGGACCGGATCGATAAAATCTTTTAGAAACAAAGGTTTTCGCCGAGTTTACCGCAGGCGTGTCCCGCGTCATATTCGCCCAAACAGCCGTCGCCTAGCCTTGGATTTGCCGGTATTTAGCCAGCGCTGCCGGTGCCGGCAAAAGTTCTCCGATGAAACCTCTTGCCAATAAAAACATTCACAAATACAGTTTTTACGTGACGCGCCTCACGTGGCGTGCATCACCGAGGTGGAACCGGGGCTTCCGCCGGAACCGCAAGCTTACGACCTTCCTCCTGAAGGAGTTCAATGTCCGCCGAAATGACCCGTCCGGCCTCCGGGCCGATGCTCGACGAGGATGCCGAGCATCTTGCCTCGCTGGGCTACACGTACGATTCGCAGTTCAAGCGCGAGATGACCTTCTGGGGCAACGTGTCCCTGGGCTTCACCTACCTCTCCCCGGTGGTGGGCATCTACTCGCTGTTCGCAGCGTCGCTGGGCGTCGCCGGCCCGCCGATGTTCTGGTCGCTGATCATCGTCGGCGCCGGGCAGCTCCTGGTGGCCACCGTGTTCGGCGAGGTCGTCTCCAACTACCCCGTGGCCGGCGGCGTCTACCCGTGGGCACGGCGGCTGTGGGGCCGCAAGTGGGGCTGGATGAACGGTTGGGTCTACCTGTGCGCCCTGCTGGTCACTATTGCCAGCGTTGCCTACGGGGCCGGGCCGTACCTGAGCGGGCTGCTGGGCATGGAAAGCAACGTGGACTCCACCATCGTCGCAGCGCTGCTCGTCATTGCGCTGGCCACCGTGCTGAACCTGGGCGGGACGAAGATCCTGAACAAGGTCGCCATGCTCGGCCTGATCGCCGAACTTACCGGGGCGCTGGTGGTCGGGATCTGGCTGATGATCGCCGCCCGCCACCATGACCTGAGCGTGCTGTTCCAGAGCTTCGGCGCCGGGGAGGGCAGCGACTACTTCATCGCGTTCGCCGCCGCCGGCCTGATCGGCATTTACCAGTACTACGGCTTCGAGGCCTGCGGCGATGTGGCCGAAGAGGTTCCGAACCCGGGCCGGACCATTCCCAAGGCCATGCGGATGACCATCTACATCGGCGGTTTCGCGGCGATGTTCGTCTGCCTCTCGCTGATCCTGGCCGTGCCGGACTTCGGCGCCGTGATCTCCGGTGCGGACGCGGACCCTGTCGGCAACGTGCTGGCCTCGGCCTTCGGCCCGGTCGGCGTCAAGGTGGTCCTAGCCGTCGTGATGATCTCCTTCGTCTCCTGCGTGCTGAGCCTGCAGGCCGCCACCAGCCGGCTGGCCTACTCCATGGCCCGCGACGGCATCCTGCCGGCCAGCCGCCTGCTGAGCAAGTTCAGCGAGTCCCGTCACGTGCCCCCGTACGCGCTGCTGGTCGCCGGCCTGGTCCCGGCCCTGATCGTGCTCGGCTCGAAGGTTTCCTCGGACGCGCTGGTGGCCATCATTTCCTTCGCGGCGATGGGCATGTACATGGGCTTCCAGATGGTGGTCCTGGCCGCCCTGCGGGCCCGGCTGAAGGGCTGGAAGCCCCGCGGCGCGTTCCAGCTGGGCAAGTGGGGCGTTCCGGTCAACATCGCAGCCCTCGTCTGGGGCGTGCTGGGCATGGTGAACATGGCCTGGCCGCGCACCCCGGATGTGCCCTGGTACGACAACTACATCGTCCTGATCTCCGCCGTCTCCGTGGTGGCCGTCGGCCTGGTCTACATGGCCTGGAAGAAGCCGTACCTGCGCGGTGACGCCCCCGCCGCGGACGCTGTGCCAGCCGCAGCCACCTCCTGAGCGCCGCCCGCCCGCCGGCCGCACCCTTCCCCTCCGAGCAAGAAAAGGTTCCCACCATGAGCACACCTACTATCAACGTGCCCGACGTCCCGTACCTGGACATTTCGGATCCGTCCTTCGCCATGCAGTCCGAGGCGCTGCGCAGCGCCCGCGAGCAGAGCTGGTATGCCCGGACCAACTTCGGGCTCGCCGTCCTGCGCTACGACGAGGTCAGCAAGCTGCTCAAGAGCCCGCAGCTGATCCAGGGCAGCGCCAAGTGGCCGGCCCACAACGGAGTCCACGGCGGGCTCTTCTACGACTGGTGGACCAAGAACCTGCTGGTGCTCGAGGGCGAGGACCACCACCGGATCCGCCGCCTGCTCAACCCGGCCTTCTCGCCGCGGCTGATCAAGGAGCTGGTGCCCCGGTTCCAGGAACTGGCCAACGAGCTGGTGGATGCGTTCATCGAGGCGGGCGAGTGCGAGTTCGTCCGGGACTTCGCCGAACCGTACGCCACCCGCGTGCTGACCATCCTGCTCGGGATCCCGGAGAGCGAATGGCCGAAGATCGCCCGGCTGGCCTCCACCGTGGGCCTGGCCCTGGGCGTGACGTTCAAGCAGGACCTGGACAAGGTCGAGGCCGCCGTCGCCGAGCTGTACGAGTACGCCGAGGAACTGATCAAGGACCGCCAGGCGGACCCGGGCGAGGACTTCGTCTCCCGCCTGGTGCTGGCCAACCGGGACGGGGACCGGCTCAGCGACGAGGAGCTGCGCAATGCGCTGGTCCTGCTGATTTTCGGCGGCATGGACACCACCCGCAACCAGCTGGGCCTGGCCATGCAGTCCTTCATGCGCAACCCGGAGCAGTGGGAACTGCTGGCCCGGCGCCCGGACCTCGGCGGCAAGGCCGTGGAGGAGGTCATGCGGACCAACCCCACGGTCACCTGGGTGACCCGCGAGGCGGTGGAGGACTTCACCTACCAGGGCCTGTTCATTGAAAAGGGCACCACCGTCCACCTGTTCACCCAGTCCTCCGGCACGGACCCGCGGGCCTTCCCGGACCCCGGGATGGACCTGCTCGGCGAGCATGCCCCGCACTACGGTTTCGGCGGCGGCGTCCACCACTGCCTCGGCCACTTCGTGGCCCGCGCGGACATGAGCGAGGCGCTGCCGCTGCTGGCCCGGCGGCTGGCCGATCCGCACCTGGCCGGCGGAGACGAGTGGCTGCCGGATTCCGGCAACACCGGACCGGTCCGCCTGCCGATCGCCTTCACCAAGCGCGCCTGAACCGGCCCGCCCCAGACCCACATACCTGAGCACTACCGGAAAGCAGGACCTGTCATGAACACCATCGACGTAGACCGCAGCCTCTGCGACAACCACGGCCAGTGCGCCATTGCCGCCCCGGCGGTCTTCCGGATGAACGCGGAGGGCATCCTCGAATACGAGGCAACCGTCGAGGACGCCCTGCTGGACGAGGTGGAGGAAGCCATCGACGTCTGCCCGGTCCAGGCCATCTTCCTGAAGAACTGACGGAGTGTGGCCATGGCCCGCAGGATCATTGTGGCCGGCGCCTCCATGGGCGGGCTGCGCGCAGCCGAGCAGCTGCGGGCGGCCGGCTGGGACGAGGAGATCGTCGTCGTCGGCGACGAGGCCCACCCGCCCTACAACCGGCCGCCGCTGTCCAAGGAGCTGCTCGCCGCCCCGGGCAGCGCCGAGGAGGCCCTGGCCTCCGTATTGCTGCGGCAGCGCCGCAGCGCCGCGGACATCCAGTGGCGGCTCGGCACCGCGGTAGCCGCCGCTGACCTGGCCGCCCGCACCGTGACGCTGGCCGGCGGCGAAGAACTGGCCTACGACGGCCTGGTCGTCGCCACCGGGCTGCGCCCGGCCCGGGTTCCCGTGCCCGGACCGCGGCACGGCCGCCACGTCATCCGCCGCCTCGAGGATGCTCTCGGACTGCACCGGGAACTGGCCCCCGGCGCCCGCGTCGTCGTGGTCGGCTCCGGCTTCATCGGGTGCGAAGCAGCAGCCACTGCCGTCTCGCTCGGCTGCCGCGTGACGCTGGTCGAAGGCTCCGGCGGCCCGATGGAACGGCCCCTCGGCAAGCGGCTGAGCGACGGTGTCCGCAGCTTCCTGCGGCGCCGGGGCGTGAAGTGCGTGCCGCAGCAGCGCGTGGTGGAGTTCCTGGCGGGGGATGCCGCGGGCGGGTACGACGACGGCACGCACCTGCGGTGCGCCGGCGTCCGGCTCGCGGACGGGACCGAGGTTCCTGCCGACGTCGTGATCGAGGCCGTCGGCTCGCACCCGAACACCGAATGGCTGAGGGGCAACGGCCTGGACCTCTCCGACGGCGTGCTCTGCGACGGCTCGCTGCGCGTCGTCGGCGCCGGCCATGTGGTGGCCGTGGGCGACATCGCCCGCTACCCGGACCGCCGCACCGGCACCGGAGCCCGCCGGGTGGAGCACTGGGCCACGCCGGCCGATACCGCCAAGATCGCCGCCCCCGCCCTGGTGGCGGGACTCAACGGGACCGGGGCACCGGAACCGGCGGCACCGCTGCCCTCCTTCTGGACGGACATCTTCGCGGTCCGTATCCAGGGCGTGGGCAGCCCGGCGCCCGCGGACCGGATCGACGTCCTCGAAGGGGACCCGGACCGGCCCGAGGACGGTGCGGCGCTGGGCTACTACCGCGCCGGCCGGCTGATCGGCGCGGTCACCTCCGCACTGCCCGCGGACAAGCAACTGCACTACCGCAGGCTCGTCACCGACGCCGGCATCCCCGCAGATTCCCGGCTGGCCGCCGTCTAGGACGGCACCGGCCACAGCACAACCTGGACAAGCCTAGAAAGAAGACCGACATGACTCTCACCCCCGTCCGGCCCGAACTGGCCGGGACCGGCCTGCAGTCCGGCCTCCACGACGCCCTGAACGACAGGGAAGCGTTCGCCCGGCACCAGGAATCCAACCTGCGCCCCGACGTCGTGCGCGAACTCGGCCGCCGGATCGAGGAAGCCGGTGTCGAGTACATCTATTACGCGCTGCCGACCATCGGCTCGCGGATGGTGGCCAAGATGGTCCCGGCGAACCACTTCCGCCGCAACCTGGCCAAGGGCATCGCCTTCCACCGCACCGCACTCTCGGACCTGCAGAACGACCGCTACGGCAACCTGATCGGCGGCGGCATCGAGGCGCGCGAATTCTGGGCGCTGCCCGAGCCGGACACCTTCGTGGTGCTGCCCTGGGACACCTCGGTGGCACGCATTTTCTGCACCGCGTACGAGCCCCCGCACCTGCCCGAGGTCGGCGGCCGCCCGCTGGCCGTCGACACCCGCTCGCTGCTGATCCGCTCGCACGAGGCGTTCACCGCGCGCACCGGCTTCGAGGTCCGTTCCGGCACCGAACCGGAGATGACCTGGGAAGGCCCGGGCCTGGACGTGGTCAAGAAGCCGGGCACCAGCCCGGCCTACCAGGTGGAGAACCTGGAGCGCATGCGCCCGATCTACAAGCAGTTGGTCACCTACGCCAAGGCCATGGGCCTGGACATGATCGAGGGCGACTACGAGGATGACGGCCAGCTCGAGCTGAACTGGATGTACGACCGGGTCGAGAACACCGCGGACCGGCTGGTCACCTACCGGCAGATCTGCAAGCAGGTGGCCCGCGAATTCGGCGTCACGGCCAGCTTCATGCCCAAGCCGTACAACGGCCAGATGGGCAACGGCTGCCACCACAACCTGAGCCTGTGGGACGGGGACACCAACGTCACCGAGGACGCCGGGCGGGTGGAGCTGCACATCTCGCAGACCGCCCGGCACGCCCTCGGCGGCCTGCTCGCCCACGCCCCCGGCACGATGGCGGTGATGGCCTCGACGGTGAATTCCTACAAGCGCTTCTGGGACGCCGGACAGTTCGCCCCGAGCCTGGCCAACTGGGGCCTGGACAGCCGCGGCTGCCTGGTCCGGATCTCCGCCAACGGCCGGATGGAATACCGGGTCCCGGACGCGGCGGTGAACCCGTACCTGTCCCATACGCTGATCCTGGCCTCGATGGAGGACGGCCTGGACCGGCGGCTGGATCCGGGCCTGCCCGACGACGGCGCGGGGGTTGCCGCGGCCGGCGGCCAGCTGCCGCTGACCTTGGGCGACGCGGTCGAGGCCTTCGCGGCGGACAGCTACCTCACCGGCGTGCTGCCGGCGGACCTGGTTGCCATCTACACCCAGCTGAAGCAGGAGGAATGGGCGCGCTACTGCGGCGCCATCACCGAGTGGGAGCGCGACATGTACTGGGAGACCATCCCGTGAGCGCCACCCTCTCACCGGGCATCCTGCGCCTGGCCTGCATCGATTCCGAGGCCCCGCCGTTGTTCCACCTGGCCGACGCCGCCGGGATCCGGCGCGGCTACGAGCCGTCGGCGGCGGCACTGGTGGCCTCCGTGCTGGGCCTGCGCCTCGAGTGGGTGGTCATGGCCTGGGACGACATGCTCCCGGCGGTGCGCGACCACCGCGTCGACGCCGTCTGGTGCGGCCAGGGGATCATCCCCGAGCGCCAGGCAGTGGTGAACTTCAGCGACCCGTACGCGGTGTTCGACGAGACCGTGCTGGTGCGCCGGGGCGACCCGGCGCGCGCCCCGGAGGACCTGGCCGGCTACAAGGTAGCGGCGATCGAGGGCAGCGCGAACATGAAGCTCGCCCTGACCTTCCCGGGCATCGTCCCGGTGGGCTTCACCGGTGCCGACGTCTTCGGCGACATGCTGGCGGCCCTGCGCCGCGGCGAGGTGGACGCCATGGTGGACGACGACGTCGTCACCGTCCCGCTCGGCGAAGATCCGGCCTACGAGGTGGCCTTCACCGCCCGCACCGGCAACCGCTGGGGGATCGGCGTGGCCAAGGACAACCCGTTCCTGCTGGCGGAGCTGAACACCGCGCTGGCCGCCGTGGTGGCGGACGGGCGGCTGGCACGGACCTGGAACCAGTGGATGCCGCACCTGCCCTTCCCCCTGGACACCCAGGTGCCCGCATGAGCCGGCCGCTGATCGGGGTGCCGGGCATGTGGTCCAGTTCCGTGCACGGGATGCGGTTCGACGGTGTGGCCGTTGCGGCCGCCGTGCTGCGCTGCATCGACCGCGCGGGCGGCGAACCGGTGGTGATGTTCCCCGGCAGCATTGACGGCGTGGGGAACCCGGCCGCCCAGCTGGCCCGGTTCGACGGCGTCGTGCTCCCCGGCGGGGCGGATGTGGACCCGGCGCGGTACGGGGCCGAGCCGGACGAGCACTACTGGCCCGCCGACTATGACGGCCAGGACGCCTACGAGGCAGGGATCCTGGCCGGCTGCCTCGAGGCGGATATCCCGCTGCTGGCGATCTGCCGCGGGCTGCAGCTGCTGAATGTCTCCCGCGGCGGCACGCTTATCCAGCATCTGGAGCCGGGCGCCGTGACGCACAAGGACGCCGTCCATCCGGTGGCGGTGCCCGCGGGGTCGCTGCTGGCCGCTGCCGCGGGCGCCGGCACGGTGGAGGTTTCCTCCTACCACCACCAGGCGGTGGGGGACCTTGGTGAGGGCCTGCGCGTGACGGCCACCGCCGCCGACGGCGTGGTCGAGGCCCTGGAGCTGCCCGGCTCCCCGCTGCTGGCGGTGCAGTGGCATCCGGAGGACCTCGCGGCCGGCAACCCCGCGGACCATGCCCTGTTCCAGTGGGTGGTGGAGGCCGCCCGGCAGCGGCGGGACGTCCTGGCCGGGCTCGCCGGGGCAGGCGTCCGGTGAGGGCCGGGCAGGAAGGCGGCGCGCCGGCACTGCGGGTGGACCCGGCCGACGTCGTACCGGCCGGCGTCGCCGGGCTGCCGGCGGACGCGCCGCGGATCGCCGTCGTCGTCTCGCTGACGTTTCCGGGCATGACGGCCCAGACGCTGGAGCTGATGGAGCGGTTCACCCGCACTGCCATCGAGGCCTTGCTGGCCGCCGGGGCACGGGCCGAACTGGTGGACAGCGCAGCCGATGACCTGGTGCCGGAGACGGAGCTGGCCGGATTCGACGGCGTGCTCTTCCTCGGCGGCGGGGACGTGGACGGCGCCCTCTACGGCCACCACGGACCGGTGCCGAACTCCTACGGTGTGGACCGGCGCGCGGACGAGTACTGCCTGGCGCTGATCCGCGGCGTACTGGAACGGGACCAGCCGCTGCTGGCCATCTGCCGCGGCTCGCAGCTGCTCAACGTCGCCTGCGGCGGCACCCTGATCCCGGACCTGGACCCGTGGCAGCTGCACCGCGGCGGCCCGGGCGCGCCGATCTTCCTGGACGAGGAAGTCTCGCTGGTGCCGGGCACCCGGATCGCCGGCATCCTGGGCCGCGACCGCGTCACCGTCCGCTCCGGGCACCACCAGGCGGTGGGAACCGTGGCCGATGCGCTGGCCGTGACTGCCGTGGCCGGCGACGGCGTAGTGGAAGGCACCGAACACCGGGAGAACTCCTGGGTGGTCGGGGTGCAGTGGCATCCGGAGGATTCCCACGGCAGCGCCGCGGACCGCGCCCTGATCTTCGAGGCGTTCGCGGCGCGCTGCGCGCGGCGGCAGGACGCCTTGGCCGGAACTGTGGGCGTGTCCTAGCCCGGCCGGCTGCTGCAGAGCAGGCTCAGGTTCAGGTAGGGCACCTCCAGCGGCACCAGCGAGTAGCCCTCGGGCCGGTTCTTGATCCGTTCACCGACCAGGAACCGGCCCGAATTGCCCAGCACCACGCGGTTCTCGTTGCCGTTCAGGATGGCCGCATCGCCGGGGACGCTGCGGATCATCGGGATGAAGACCTGTTCCAGGTCGCGCACGCGCAGGTCGCAGCCGGTCACGCCGATGAAGTTCCCGCGCACGTAGCTGGGCACCGTGCAGGTCATGATGTATTCGTTGAAGCCCAGATAGTCCACGTAGGGCCCGGCGATGGTCTGCTGCCCGGTGCGCGCGGCAATCGAAAACCAGGGCAGCTGTTCGTAGTCGTAGAAGCTGTTGCCTTCCGGAGCCAGATCGAAATCCAGCTTTTCGATGGCGTTGTCGTCATTCTTGAACCACCATTCCAAAACGCCTTCGGCGTCCTGAATGGAGGAAATCGAAAATATGACCCCGGCGCCCACGACGTCGGAATGGGAATTCAGGAATTTGGTGGATTTTTCCCGCAGGCCGGCCAAATCCCGTTTGGAGATCTTGGTGCGGTCTCCCAGCGCGGCTTCCAGCAGCAGGCCCACCTCGCCGGACATGGTCCCCAGGTCCCGGTAGAGGTCGTTGAGCCAGCCGGTGATCGAGTCGGCGGCCTTCGCGGTGAGGTCCTGCGGGCTCAAAGGGTCTCCTGGGTCCGGTCCGAGTAGCTCAGGGACAGCTTGGTGTCGATCAGGTGGTAGATGTTCCGGCGGATGTGCTCCAGCGCCAGCCGCTGGGCCGTGTCCGGCTCGTCGCGCCGGATCGCCTGGGCCAGCTGCAGATGTTCCGCCGCCGCCGTTTCCAGGTCGAAGACGCCGGCCAGCGGGGTCCACAGGATCTGGCTGATTTCACCCTGGAGCCGGATTTCCGTGGCGACCAGCCGCGGCGACTGGGCCGCGACGGCCAGTTCGATGTGGAAGCGGCTGTCCGCCCGGGCCCGTGCCTCCGGCGTCTCGGCGCGGGCCTGCGCACGGGCCAGCTGTTCCAGCCGGTCCAGCGCCTGCGGGTCAGCGCGGTCGCAGGCCAGGCGGACCGTGGCAGCGGTGACGGCCGCATGCTCGTCGCCCAGGTCCCGCAGCTCGGCGATGGAGGTTTCCGCCAGGTACCGCTGCATCAGGTCGCGGGCCGCCGGCGGAGCCTTGACGACGAAGGTTCCGCCATTGCGGCCCCGGCGGGTCTCGACAATGCCCTGCTCGCGCAGGGACGCGAGCGCGTCGCGAAGGGTGGCCCCGGCAACGCCGAACATTTCGGAGAGCTCGGATTCGGCCGGCAGCCGTTCGCCTTCGCGCAGCATGCCCAGCGAAATGGCCGTGGAAATCCGCTGCGCGATGGTATCGGCCCGCTCCAGCGCCGGCAAGGTCCGGTAGATCTGCGACTGCAAGGCAGGCAGGGAGGCCACGGCACCTCCTTCCGGCACGGGCAATCGGCGAATCAGTCCATCCCAATATATCGGCTGGTGGCCGCGGATCCTGGGACCTGGTTCGTGCCGAAAATGGTTGCCTTCCTGCGGGCCTACCGGTAGCGGCGGCGCTGGTTCTCACGGGTCGAGGGACCGGTGCCCGGTTCGGCGATCCACGGGCCGGTGCCTTCGGAGATATCGATGATGCCGGCTTCCAGCCAGGTGTACTCGCCGTCGAGCACCTTGCCGGCCAGCCGCTGGTCGGTGGCATCGGTATTGCGCCAGAGATCATCGAACAGCTGCCGGACGCGCTCGCGGGACTGCTGGCAGAATGCATCGGCGAGCTCCCGGGCGCTCCTGCCCGCCGCCGGATCCTGCCGGCGCAGCAGCTCCGCCCGGCTGCAGCAGGCGGCCATGGCGAACAGCTCGGCGCCGATGTCCACAATGCGTCCGAGGAAGGCCTGCCGGTGCTCCAGCCCGGCCTGCCAGCGCGCCATCCCGGCAAAGGTGTTCCGGGCCAGCTTGCGCGAGGACCGCTCGGCGAACCGCAGGTGCGTCGCGAGCGGCCCGAACTCGGCATAGGACCGGGGATTCAGTCCCTGGCCGGCCAGCAGCTTGGGGAGCCAGCCCGCGTAGAAGCCGCTGGCGCCAAGGGCGGCGCGGGCCTTGGCGGACAGGTCGGCATCGGCCGAGGCCAGGTCACCGGCCGCGGCCAGATGGGTGTCCACCGCTTCCCGCGCGATCAGCAGCCGCATAATCTCCGAGGAGCCTTCGAAGATCCTGTTGATCCGCATGTCCCGCAGCTGCTGTTCGGCAGCTACCGCCCGCTCGCCGCGTGCCTCCAGGGAATCGGCGGTCTCGAAGCCGCGGCCGCCGCGGATCTGGACCAGGTCGTCCGCGACCTTCCAGGCCATTTCGCTGGACCAGAGCTTGGCCAGGGCCGCCTCGATCCGCACGTCCTTGAGCCCGGACTCCGCCAGCGCAGCGGAGAGTTCGAAGACGGCCTCCAGCGCGAAGGCGGTGGCGGCGATGAAGGCGATCTTCTTGCCCACGGCCTCGTGCCGGCCGATCGGCCGGCCCCACTGGACGCGGGCCATGGACCATTCGCGGGCGATCTTCAAGGACCACTTGCCGCTTCCGGCGCAGATGGCCGGAATGGCCAGCCGCCCCGTATTCAGGGTGTTCAGGGCGATCTTGAGGCCCTGGCCTTCCTTGCCCAGCCGGTTGGCCGCCGGGACCCGGACGTTGTGGAAGCGGGTGACCCCGTTTTCGAGTCCGTGCAGCCCGCTGAAGGCATTGCGGTGCTCCACGGTGATCCCGGGGGAGTCCGCCTCGACCACGAAGGCGGTGATGCCGCCGGCCGATTCCCCATGCGGGGGCACCTTGGCCATGACCACCACCAGTTCGGCGACCACCCCGTTGGTGGTCCACAGCTTGCTCCCGTTGAGCACGTACGTTTCCCCGTCCTCGTCCGGCTCCGCCGTCGACGACAGGCGGGCCGGGTCCGAACCGACGCCGGGTTCGGTCAGCAGGAATGCCGTGACCGCGCCGGCCGCGCAGCGGGGCAGGTACCGGCGCTTCTGGTCCTCGGTGCCGAAGACCTTGACCGGTTCCGGGACGCCCACCGACTGGTGGGCCGACAACATGGCCCCCAGGCTGGGGTGGACGGAGCTGAGCAGCATCAGGGCCCGGCCGTAATAGGTCAGCGACAGGCCCAGGCCGCCGTATTCGACCGGGGTCTTCATGCCGAAGGTGCCCAGTTCGGCCAGGCCCTGCAGGTATTCGTCCGGAATCCGGGACTCGCGCTCGATCAGCCGTCCGTCCATCGTGCGGGCGAATTCCTCAAGCCGGGCCAGGAAGGTCTCGCCCGCTGCCTGTTGCTCCGGGGTGGGGACGGGATGGGGGTGGATCAGGTCAGGATCAAAGTGGCCCAGGTACAGGCCCTTGGCGAAGCTCGGCCGCGTCCACTCGGTTTCCCGTGCCGCTTCGGCCACCGCGCGGGCCGCGCGTTCGCTGACTTCGCCGGATTCCTGCGTCCGGTCCGTACCAGTGCTCATGGCTGTCCCCTTCGACCAGGGCCGCCGTGGGCCGGTGACCCTTTAGCTGTGTCATTACCGTACTACCGGCAACGGACAATTGTTACTCCCCGGTATGGAAATCCGGGTCCCGGGAATAATGGGAGTTACCTGAAGCTTCAACTATTCAGACTCATTGGCACAACCGGGAGAGATCAGTGGATTTCGGCATTTTCACCTTCGGCGAGCTCAGCCGCAACATCGACACGGGGCAGGCCCTCACGCCGCACCAGCGGCTGAAGGAGCTGCTGGAGCTGGCCAAGCTGGCGGACCAGGCCGGCATCTCCTTCCTGGGCCTGGGCGAGCACCACCGCCACGACTTCGCCATCTCCGCGCCGGAGGTGGTGCTGGCCGCCATCGCCCGCGAGACCACGCAGCTGCGGCTGGCCACCGCCGTGACGGTGCTTTCCACCCAGGATCCGGTGCGGCTCTTCGAGCAGTTCGCCACGCTGGACCTGGTCTCGGACGGGCGGGCCGAGATCATCGCCGGCCGCGGCGCCTTCACCGAGTCCTATCCGCTGTTCGGCTACGACCTGGCGGATTACGACGCCCTGTTCGAGGAGAAGCTGCAGCTCCTGCTGGCCGCCCGCAGCCAGGAGGTGCTCAGCTGGCAGGGCGGCCTCACGCACGGCATCGACGGGATGGACATCGCCCCGCGCCCGCTGCAGGAGCGGCTGCCGGTCTGGGTGGGCGTCGGCGGCACGCCCGCCTCCTTCGAGCGCGCCGGGCGCCTGGGCCTGCCGCTCTACATCGCACTGCTGTCCGGGCCGCAGCACTTCGCCCGGCTGGTGGAGTACTACCGGGAGACCGCCGCGGCGCACGGACATGATCCGAAGGCGCTGCCGATCGGCACCGGCGGGCACTTCTTTGCCGCACCGACGTCGCAGCAGGCCCGGGACACCTTCTATCCCTATTACCGCGCCTACTTCGAACAGAACATGCCCCGGCGGATGGGCCACTTCCCGCGCGCCACGTTCGAGGACTGGGCCGGACCCGGCGGCGGCCTGCTGGCGGGCAGCCCGCAGGAAGTGATCGAGAAGATCATGGTCCAGTACGAGGTGTTCGGCCACGACCGGTACATGGCCCAGATCGGCCTGGGCGGCCTGCCGTTCGCCGAGACGGCCAAGTCCATCGAGCTGCTGGCAACCGAAATCATGCCGGTGGTGCAGAAGGAGACGCACGCGGCCCGCAAGCCGTAGCGCCTATCCGGCCGGTGCCGCCTGCTGCTCCGCCTGCGCAAGGTGGGCCAGGATGGCCGCCGCACAGGCCGCCGGCTGCTCCCAGTGCACCATATGGCCGGCTCCCGGCACCTGCACGTGCCGCCAGCCCGGGTGTAGGGACAGGAAGCCGGCGATGGCCTCGGGCGTCCGCGTCGCATCCCGGCTGCCGGTGAGCACCAGCGTGGGTGCGCGCACCAGGTCCGGCACCTCGCCGGCGGCCCCCTCGAGGCCGGCCAGCATGCTTTCGCGCACGACGGCGGCGGGGAGCCGGAAGGGGGCCAGGAACGTTTCCCGGTCCGCGCCTTCGGGCTCCGTTCCGCCGCGGAACCAGGCCGCGATCATTTCGCCGGCGGCGTCCGGGGCGGCCGGCCCGGTGCCGCCGAAAAGCCGCCGGAGCCTGGCTGCGGTGGCCGCCGACGGCGGCAGCGGCACCATGCCGACCAGCGTTACCGATGCCGCAACCTCCGGCCGCCGCGCCGCCACGGTGGCCGCAATGTTGCCGCCGAGCGAGTGCCCGACCCAGTGCGCGGGGCCGTGGCCGGCCAGCTCCGCGGCGAGCCGGGCCGCCACGTTCTCCACGGTCCACTCGAAGCCGTCCCCGGCGGCACCGCCGGCAGGGTTGTCTCCGGCCCGGTCCGCCGCTCCGGCCATGCCGTAACCGGGCAGGTCCACCGCCAGCACGGTGCGGCCGGCATCTTCCAGCTCGCGGGCCAGTGGCTTCCAGTAGGCGCTGGAACAGGCCCAGCCGTGCAGCAGGATCAGTGGAGCGGGCATGCTCCGATTATGCCGCCGGATGTTCCGCTGCGCCGCCCGGCAGGGCCCTTCCGCGGCGGCCGATGACCGTCAACGACTTACGCAAGTGAACTGTTTCCTATTTCTTCCAAACATAGGCTAGCCTAACCTTTGTTTTGACACCTTGAGCCCAGGAGCCTTCAGTGGACCTTTCACTCGCACGCCGTTTAGCCGCGGCAGCCGCCGTCGTCCTGTTGTCCCTCACCGCCTGTGCCACGGGCCCGGCCGGCGGAACCGGCGCTGCCGCGGACCCCGCGGACGGCACGGATTTCCCCGTCACGATTGAGCACGCCTTCGGCGAGACCGTCATCGACAAGCAGCCCGCCCGTGTCGCCACCGTGTCCTGGGTGAACGCGGATGTGGCGCTGGCGTTCGGCGTGGTTCCGGTGGGCATGGCCGCGGACGAGTGGGGCGGGAACCAGAACGCGTCCACGCCGTGGAAGGATGCCAGGCTCCAGGAACTGGACGCCGCCATCGGTACCGGAAAGGCGCCGAAGCAGTACTCCGAGGCGGACGGCATCGCGTTCGACGAGATCGCCGCGCTGACCCCGGATGTCATTCTGGCCGCCTACTCCGGCCTGACCGAAGAGGACTACAAGACGCTCTCCAAGATCGCCCCGGTGGTGGCGTATCCCGACGTGGCCTGGGGCACCCCCTGGCAGGATTCCACCCGGATGATCGGGCAGGCCCTCGGCAAGAACGCCGAGGCCGAGGCGCTGGTGGCCGCGACCGAGCAGACCGTCGCGGACAAGGCCGCGGACTACCCGCAGCTGAAGGGCAAGAGCTTTATCTACGGCAACCTCGAGCCGGACCGCGGCGACGGCATCAATATCTACCTCGAACAGGACAACCGTCCCCGCTTCCTGAGCAGCATCGGCATGACCATGTCACCGTTCGTGGCCGAGGCCGGCAAGGACTCGCCCGAGTTCTTCCTCCCGTGGTCCAGCGAGCGCGCCAACGAGCTGGAATCGGACGTCTTCGTGACCTGGGTTCCGGATGCCAAGACCAAGGAGGCGATCAAACAGGATCCGCTGCTGGGCCAGATCCCGGCCGTCAAGTCCGGCGCCCTGGTGGCCGACTCGGACAATACGCTCACCCTGGCCATCTCGGCCGCCTCCCCGCTGAGCCTGCCGTGGGCCTTGGACAAGTTCCTGCCCCTGCTCGGTGAAGCGGCCGACGCCGCGGACGCGGCGAAGTAGCCCGTTCCAGCCGCCGGACGCGCGCCCGGGATTCCGGGTGCGGAAGTCCGGTTCCGAGGAGGTAGGACATGATTGCAGCGGTAGGCGGGCGGCCGGTGGCCGCGGTGCCGGACCGGCGGCTGGCCGCCGGGGTCGCGCTGGCGGTCGCCGGACTGGCCGCGGTGGTTCTCGGCTCGCTGGCCTTCGGCGCCCGTGCGGTCGGCTGGGACACGCTGGTCGAGGCGTTCACGGCCTTCGACCCGGCCAATGGGGACCATGCGGTGCTCCACGCGCGGATCCCGCGCACGGTCACCGGCCTGCTGGCCGGTGCCGCCCTCGGCCTGGCCGGCGCCGCCATGCAGGGCGTGGCCCGGAACCCGCTGGCGGACCCGGGGATCCTCGGCGTCAACGCCGGGGCGTCGCTGGCCGTCGTCGCCGGCATCTATGCCTTCGGCATTACGCAGCTCTCCGGCTACATCTGGCTGGCCTTCCTCGGGGCGGCCGCGGCCGCCGTCGTGGTCTATGGCATCGCCAGCCTCGGCCGGGAAGGCGCCACCCCGGTCAAGCTCGCCCTGGCCGGGGCGGCGCTCACCGCCGGTTTGGGCTCCGTAATGAACGCCGTGCTGGTGGGCAGCCGGGACACGCTGGAAGCCTTCAGGATCTGGCAGGTGGGCTCGATCAGCGGGCGGGGCTGGGAGGCGGTCGGGCAGGTGCTGCCATTCCTGCTGGCCGGCGTGCTGGTGACCGCCTGCACCGGCAAGGTCCTGAACAACCTGTCCCTGGGCGATGACACGGCCCGCGGGCTGGGCCAGCGGGTGGCGCTGTCCCGGGCGGTCTCGGCACTGGGGATCGTCATCCTCTGCGGCTCCGCGACCGCGCTGGCCGGCCCTATTGCGTTCGTGGGGCTGGTGATCCCGCATATGGTGCGGGCCTTCACCGGGCCGGACTACCGCCGGATCCTGCCGCTGTCGGCGCTGCTGGCGCCGATGCTGCTGCTGGGCGCGGACATCGTCGGCCGGCTGATCGCGCTGCCCGGCGAGGTCCAGGCCGGGATCATGACAGCGGCGGTCGGCGCCCCGGTCTTCATCTGGCTGGTCCGGAGCCGGAAGGCGGCAGGCCTGTGAGCGCGCGCATCCTGCCGGACGCCCGGGCCGCCGGAACGGTCTGGCCGGCTGGCCGCCGGCGGCGCATCAGGACCATCAGCGCCGGACTCGGGGCCGCCGCCGTCGTGCTGTTTTTCGCCAATGTGCTCCTCGGCAGCTACCTGGTCAGCCTGCCGGACTTCTTCCGGCTGCTGGCCGGGGAGAACATCCCGGGTGCGGGCTTCATCGTGCTGGAGAACCGGTTGCCGCGCGCGGTAGCCGGGACCCTGGTCGGGGTGGCGTTCGGGCTGGCGGGCAGCATTTTCCAGACCATGCTGCGTAATCCGCTGGCCAGCCCGGACATCATCGGGATCAGCTATGGAGCCAGCGCCAGCGCGGTGGCCGCGATGGTGCTCTTCGGGGCGGCGGGCTTCGCGGTGTCGGCCGCGGCCATGGGCGGCGCACTGGCGGTGGCCCTGTTGATCTACCTGCTCTCGCACCGGCAGGCCGGCCCCTCGAACGCCGCCTCCGGCCGCCTGGTCCTGGTCGGTATCGGCTTCGCCGCCGTGCTGCAGGCGCTGGTCCACTACCTGCTGACCCGGGCCGACATCCAGACCGCCCAGGCGGCGCTGGTGTGGCTGACCGGGTCGCTCAACTCCAGCAACTGGGACCGCGCCGGCGCCCTCGCCGGATGCCTGCTGGTCCTGCTGCCTGCCGTGGCGGCCTTGTCGCGCAGCCTGCGCGGGCTGGAAATGGGCGACGACGCCGCGGCCGGCCTGGGCGTGAAGGTGGCGCCGGCCCGGCTGTACCTGATGGCCGCGGCCGTGCTGCTGGCCGCGGCTGCCACTGCCGCCGCCGGCCCGGTGGCCTTCATCTCCTTCCTCGCTGCCCCGATTGCGCGGCGGCTGCTCGGCGGGCGCGGCTCGCTGACGGTCTCCGCGCTGGTGGGGACGGTGATCGTGCTGGCTGCGGACTTCACCGCCGCCACCCTGGTTCCACAGTTCCTGCCCGGCGCCACCGCCCTGCCGGTCGGGGTGGTGACCGGCGCGCTCGGCGCGCCGTTCCTGCTCTGGCTGCTCGTTTCCACCAACCGTGTCGGCCGAGGAGGCTGAATGCATACGCTCGAAACCCGCAATCTCACCCTGTCCTACGGCGGCCGCGCCGTGCTGCAGGACCTGACGGTGGCCCTGTCCCCGGGGCAGGTGAGCATCATCGTCGGCGCCAATGCCTGCGGCAAGTCCACCTTGCTGCGCGGCCTGGCCCGGCTGCTGCGTCCCGGCTCGGGGACCGTGCTGCTGGACGGCAAGGACATCCATGCCCGGCCCACCCGCGAGGTGGCCAGGGTGCTGGGACTGCTGCCGCAGTCCCCGGTGGCCCCGGACGGGCTGACGGTGGCCGAGTTGGTGGGCCGCGGCCGCTACCCGCACCAGGGCTGGTTCCGCCAATGGACCAGCCGCGACGTGGAGGCGGTGCGTGCCGCGATGGCCGCGACGAACACGCTTCAGCTCGCCGGGCGCGGCGTGGACGAACTCTCCGGTGGCCAGCGGCAGCGGGTCTGGATCGCCATGGCGCTGGCCCAGGAAACGGACATCCTGCTGCTGGACGAGCCCACCACCTTCCTGGACGTGGCCCACCAGGTCGAGGTACTGGACCTGGTGACCGACCTGAACCGGAACCGGGGCACCACCGTGGCAATCGTCCTGCATGACCTGAACCTGGCCGCCCGCTATGCGGACCACCTGATCGCGCTGAAGGCCGGCCAGGTGCTGGCCCAGGGCGCCCCCTCCGCAGTGGTGACGGAGGAACTGGTGGCCGAGGTCTTCGGACTGCAGTCGCGCATCATCAATGACCCGGTCTCCGGCACGCCGATGGTGGTGCCCATCGGACGGCACCATGGCGGCCCCGCCGCACAAACCGCCCCGCAGAACAATGCCCGCTTAACAGAAGGAGCCGCAGTATGAGTGCCATGGCCACCGACGTGGAAAACATTGTCCCGGTCCTGGCCTTCGAGCTGGCGGTGCAGCGGGTGCAGGACCTGTCCCCGCACTTTAGGCGGATCACCTTCACCGGTGAGGGGCTGCACCGCTTCGGGGTGGGCGGGCCGACGCTGGACCTGCGGATCAAGCTGATGATCCCGGCGCTCGACGGCACCGGGCGCGCCCTGCCGCTGCCGTCCTTCGGGACCGGCAGCGGTGCCCGGTCCGGCGCCGCGGAGCTGGGCGGCGGCTGGTACCAGCAGTGGCTGGCCATGGAGCCGGCCCGGCGCGGTGTCATGCGCACCTACACGGTGCGCGAATTCCGCGGCGGTCCGCGGCCCGAGCTGGACGTGGACTTCGTGCTGCATGTCGACGAAGCCGGCGCCGGCGGCCCGGCTTCCAGCTGGGCCTGCCGGGCCGAACCGGGCGATGCCGTCACGGTCATCGGGCCGAACGCCGCGGCGGCGAAGCCGTCACCGCGGGAGCGCACCAATCCCTACGGAGGCATTGAATGGCGCCCCGGCCTGGCCTCGCAGGTGCTGCTGGCCGGCGACGAAACGGCGCTGCCGGCGATCGCGGCGATCCTCGGGCAGCTGCCGCCGCAGATCACGGGCAGCGCCATCCTCGAGGTGCCGGACGCGGCGGACTTCCAGGACCTGCAGACCGCAGCCGAGGTGGAGATCCGCTGGCTGGCCCGCGGCCGGCGCCCGCACGGCGAGCTGCTGGATCAAGCGGTCCGCACCGCCGTCGCCGTCCGGGCGGCCGGCGCCGGGCCGGGGACCGAACCGGAGGAGGTCAACGTGGATGAGACGATCCTGTGGGAAACCACCGGCGGCACCAGCAAACCGTTCTACGCCTGGATCGCCGGCGAAGCGGCAGTGGTCCGCGGGCTGCGCCGCTACCTGGTCCGCGACGCCGGCATCGACCGCCGGCAGGTGGCGTTTATGGGCTACTGGCGGCTCGGCAAGGCCGAACTCTGACCCGCGCTGCGGATTCCGCAGCGCGCCGGGTGCACGCTCCGTACTAACGTGTGGGCAACGTAGGGGCACAACACGCCGGCCGGAGGGAAACGCATGACCGTCAATGGCAGGATCTCGTTCTGGTTTGCCGACGGCCCGGTGCCCGCCCCGGGACTTGGCCTCGACGGGGATACGACGGCGGACGTGGCGATCGTGGGTGCCGGCTACACCGGCCTGTGGACGGCCTACTACCTGAAGCAGGCGCGGCCGGAGCTCGACGTCGTCGTGCTGGAAAGCCGCTTTGCCGGCTTCGGTGCTTCGGGCCGCAACGGCGGCTGGCTGACCAACAGCATCACCGGCGGCCGGGACCGCTGCGTGCGCAGCCACGGGCGCCAGGTGGCCGGACGCTTCCAGGAACTGCTCAACGGCACCGTGGACGAGGTCGCCGCCGTCGCCCGCGCCGAGGGGATCGAGGCGGACATCTGCAAGGGCGGGGAACTGAACGTGACCCGGAACCGGGCGCAGCTGCGGCGGCTGCAAGCCTGGGCCGCGGCGGAGGCGCTGTGGCCGGAAGCCGGCGCGGTGCTGCTGGACCGGGAACAGACGCAGGAACGGATCCGGATCGACGGCGCCCTCGGCGGCCTGTGGCAGCCGCACTGCGCCCGCATCCATCCGGGCAAGCTGGTGCGCGGCCTGGCCCGCGCCGTGCTGCGGCGCGGGGTCCGGCTCTACGAAGGCACCACCGTGACACGGATTGCGCCCGGCCTGGCCCGCACGGACCGCGGCGACGTCCGTGCCGCCTACGTCCTGCGCGCGACCGAAGGATTCACCGCCAATCTCAAGGGCGCCCACCGCGACTGGCTGCCGATGAATTCGTCGATGATCGCCACCGAACCGCTGCCGGAGGCGGTATGGGAGCAGATCGGCTGGGCGCAGCGCGAGACGGTGGGGGACCTGGCGCACGCGTACATGTATGCCCAGCGCACCGCCGACAACCGGATCGCCCTCGGCGGCCGTGGCGTGCCGTACCGCTTCGGTTCCCGCACGGATACCGACGGCAGCACCCAGCCGCGGACCATCCGGGCGCTGACCGGGATCCTGCAGGAGATGTTCCCGGCTGCCCGCGGCGCGGCGATCGACCACGCCTGGTCCGGCGTGCTGGGCGTGCCGCGGGACTGGACGGCGACGGTGGGCCTGGATCCGCGCACCGGGCTCGGCTGGGCCGGCGGGTACGTGGGCACCGGCGTGGCCGCCACGAACCTGGCCGCGCGCACGCTGCGGGACTTGGTCCTGGACCCGGACAGCGAGCTGGCCGCCATGCCCTGGACCAACCGGCGGGTGCGCCGCTGGGAACCGGAGCCGCTGCGCTGGATCGCGGTCCAGGCCATGTACGCGGCATACCGCGCCGCGGACCGGGCCGAGGCGCACGGGCTGGCCCGCACGTCCCGGCTGGCCCGGGCGGCGGACAGGGTGTCCGGCAAGGGTGGGGCAGGCGGGTCCCTGCGTGGCGCGTCAGCGACACGATAGGGCCTGCCCCAACCGGTAGGCGCGCCTCAGCCCAGCTGCAGGCCGAGCTCGGCCAGCGCCGACTGCAGCCTGGCCAGCGCCTTGGGCCCCATCCCGTGCAGCTTGGCCAGCTCGGCCGCAGGCACGCCCGCCAATTGGCGCAGCGAGGTGTAGCCCGCCGCGTTCAGGGCCCGGACTGCCGGCGCCCCGACGCCTTGGGGAAAACCGGGTTCATGTGTTGCCGCCATGGGGCAATCGTAGCGGTGGCTGCCGACAGCCGGGACGCGCTGCCCGGCCGGCCCTCAGAGGTGGTTCAGCCCTTCGGTCAGGACCGAGCGCAGGATCTGCTCGATCGCATCGAACTCGCTCTGGCCGATGGTCAGCGGCGGGGCCAGCTGGATCACCGGATCCCCGCGGTCGTCGGCCCGGCAGTACAGCCCGGCGTCGAACAGCGCAGTGGAGAGGTAGCCGCGCAGCAGGCGCTCGGATTCCTCGTCCGTGAAGGTTTCCTTGGTGGCCTTGTCCTTGACCAGCTCGATCCCGTAGAAATACCCCTCGCCGCGGACGTCTCCGACGATGGGCAGGTCCAGCAGCCGTTCCAAGCTGGCGCGGAAGGCCGGGGCGTTGTCCTTCACGCGCTGGTTGAGGCTCTCGCGCTCGAAGATGTCCAGGTTCGCCATGGCGACGGCGGCGGAGACCGGGTGCCCGCCGAAGGTGTAGCCGTGGTAGAAGGTGGTGTCGCCGTGCTGGAACGGCTCGAACAGCCTGTCCGAGGCGATCATGGCACCGATCGGGGAGTAGCCGCTGGTCAGGCCCTTGGCGCAGGTGATGATATCCGGCACGTAGCCGAAGTCCTCGCAGGCGAACATCGAGCCGATGCGGCCGAAGGCGCAGATGACCTCGTCCGAGACGAGCAGCACGTCGTACTCGTCGCAGATCTCGCGCACCCGCTGGAAGTAGCCCGGCGGCGGCGGGAAGCAGCCGCCGGAGTTCTGCACCGGTTCCAGGAACACCGCGGCCACGGATTCGGGGCCCTCGAACTCGATTGCCTCGCGGATGCGCTCGGCGGCCCAGAGTCCGAAGGCAGCAGGATCCTCCAGTCCTTCCGGGGCACGGTACTGGTTGGTGTTGGGCACCCGGAAGGTGCCTGGCACCAGCGGTTCGAACGGGGTCTTCATCCCCGGGATGGAGGTGATGGCCAGCGCGCCCTGCGGGGTGCCGTGGTAGGCGACGGCGCGGGAGACCACCTTGGTCTTGCCGGGTTTTCCCTTGAGCTTGAAATACTGCTTGGCCAGCTTCCAAGCCGATTCCACCGCCTCGCCGCCGCCGGTGGTGAAGAAGACGCGGTTCAGGTCGCCGGGGGCATAGTGGGCCAGCCGTTCGGCCAAATCGATGGCCGGTTCGTGGGCATAGGACCACAGCGGCATGAAGGCCAGGTCCTTCGCCTGCCGTGCTGCGGCCTCGGCCAGTTCCTGGCGGCCGTGGCCGGCCTGGACCACAAAAAGCCCGGCCAGGCCGTCGATGTATTCGCGGCCCTGGTCGTCGTAGATCAGGTGGCCCTCGCCGCGGGTGATCACCGGCACGGTGCCGCCGGCCGCCAGCGGCGCGTGGCGGGCCATGTGCATCCACAGGTGGTCGCGGGCGGCTTGCTGGCGGTCGGTGCCGCGCGGCGTAAGGGAGGACTTGCTGGTCGTGGTTTGAGTCATCGTGTTCCCCAGTTGTATTCCTGCTTGCGCAGGGACAGGTACATGAACGTTTCGGTGCTGCGCACGCCGGGGATGCTGCGGATCTGGTTGACCAGCAGCATCAGGTCGTGGTCGTTCTCGCAGACCACTTCGGCAAGGATGTCGAAGGATCCCGCGGTGACCAGGCAGTAGTCCACCTGCGGGATCGCCGCTATTTCATCCGACACCGCCAGCAGGTCCGCCTCGGCCTTGACGCCGAGCATGGCCTGCCGGGAGAAGCCCAGCTGCATCGGATCAGTCACGGCGACGATCTGCATGATGCCGCCGTCCATCAGCTTCTGGACCCGCTGCCGCACGGCCGCCTCGGACAGTCCTACCGCTTTGCCGATGGCGGCATAGGACCGCCTGCCGTCCTCCTGCAGCTGTTCGATAATCGCTTTGGAAACCGCGTCAATGCCGCTGTTGGCCGCCGGACTGCCCGCAGGCTGCGATGTCAAAGGTATCCACCTCCCGCACTTCCTCGATGATCTGGCTGCTATTCAATCTCCGGAATCGATTGAACACAAGGCCTTTAGCAACGAAATAAGCAGATTATGAAGTGTAGTAGTTCTGGATCAGTTGCGTAACGAAATATTTACAACTAAAACCCTTGCCGCCGCTGTTGCCCTCTGGAAGTATCTTCGGCACATGCGCCTAGCGAACTGGAGGACCAGATGCCCAAGCGACTTCCCGAGGACCCGGTGCTGCGCCGGCTGGTTTCCGCACAGCTATCCCGCCGCAACGTCCTTCTCGGCGCGGGCGGCCTGACGCTGGCGTCCCTGCTGGCTGCGTGCGGCACCTCGGGAAGCGGCAAGGCCGCCGACCCCGGCGCCAAGCCGGCCGCGGCGCAGGATCTGTCCGCTTCCCAGAAGGAAGTGAACTGGGCCAACTGGACGCTGTACCTGGACTACGACGACAAGACCGGGAAGTACCCGTCGCTGGAGGCGTTCTCCAAGGCCAGCGGGATCAAGGCCGGCTATGCCGAGGACATCGACGGCAACGACACCTACTTCGGCAAGGTCCAGGCCCAGCTGGCCGCCGGGCAGGACATCGGCCAGGACATCATCACGCTCACGGACTGGATGGCGGCGCGGCTGATCCGGCTCGGCTATACCCAGGAGCTGGACCGGGCGAACATCCCGAATGCCGCCAATCTGCTGGCGACCCTGCAGAAGGTGGACTTCGATCCGGGCCGGACCCATTCGCTGACGTGGCAGTCCGGCTTCGCCGGGATCGCCTGGAACAAGGAGGCAGTCCCCGGCGGCCTGAGGAAGGTGTCCGACCTGTGGCAGCCGGAGCTGAAGGGCCGGGTGGAAGTCCTGGACGAGATGCGCGACACGATGGGACTGCTCATGCTCGAAGACGGTGTCGACATCGCCGGCAGCTGGGGCAGCACGGAGTTCGACAAGGCGCTGGAGGTGCTCAACAAGCAGATCGCGGACGGCCAGATCCGCCAGGTCAAGGGCAACTCGTACAAGGAGGACCTGATCTCCGGGGATGCGCTGGCGGTGATCTGCTGGTCGGGGGACATCACCCAACTGAACTTCGAGGAAGGCAACAAATGGGAGTTTGCCATCCCGGAAGCCGGCTGCACGCTCTGGTCGGACAACCTGATGGTGCCCATCGGCTCCCCGCACAAGGCCAACGCCGAGGCCGTGATGGACTACTACTATGACCCGGTGAACGCGGCCACGGTGGCCGCCTACGTGAACTACATCAGCCCGGTACAGGGCGCCCGCGCGGCGATGGAGAAGATCGATCCATCGCTGGTGGACAACCCGCTGATCTTCCCCTCCGACGAGGACCTCGCCCGGGCCCACGTCTTCCGGACGCTCAGCGCGGACGAGGAAACGGACTTCAGCGACCGCTTCCAGCAGGCGATCGGCAACTGATGACCCAGCACGAGCTCAAAACGGCCCCGGAACCCGCCGGCGCGGCGGCCGGCGGCGCGGACCTTTCGCTGGCCTCGGTAACCAAACGGTTCGCGGACTTCGTGGCCGTGGACAACCTGGACCTGACCATCCCGGCCGGATCGTTCTTCGCCCTGCTGGGCCCGTCCGGCTGCGGCAAGACCACGACGCTGCGCATGGTGGCAGGCCTGGAGCAGCCCACGTCCGGGCAGATCATGATCGGCGGCCGGGACCTGACCGGAACCGGCGCCCACGAACGGCCGGTCAACACCGTCTTCCAGAACTATGCCCTGTTCCCGCACATGAGCGTGCTGGACAACGTGGCCTTCGGCCTCAAGCGCCGCAGGGTCCGTGACGCGCAGGCCCAGGCCAAGGCGGCGCTCGAGTTGGTGGAGCTGGGCCATCTGGGCGCACGCCGGCCCGGGCAGCTCTCCGGCGGCCAGCAGCAGCGGGTGGCGCTGGCCCGGGCGGTGGTCAACCGTCCCGCGGTGCTGCTGCTGGACGAACCGCTGGGGGCGCTGGACCTGAAACTGCGGCGCCAGATGCAGGTGGAGCTGAAGAAGATCCAGACCGAGGTGGGGCTGACCTTTGTGCACGTCACGCACGACCAGGACGAGGCCATGACCATGGCGGACACCGTGGCCGTGATGAACGGCGGCAGGGTGGAGCAGTTGGGCGCACCGCGGGACCTCTACGAACTGCCGCGCACCGCGTTCGTGGCCAATTTCCTGGGCAAGTCGAACCTGATCGCCGGCGACGTCGTCGAAGACCGGGGCGACGCCGTCGTCGTCGCCGCCGGCGGACACCGGCTGGCGGTCCGTAAGGACCGCGCCGCAGCCCACCACGGCCGGGCGGTGGTAGGCATCCGGCCGGAGAAGCTGAAGATCCTGTGGCCGGTGGACGCGCCCGGAACGGACACGAACCTGCTGCGCGGGCGCGTGCTGGACACCTCCTTCACCGGCGTGAGCACCGAGTACCTGGTGGCCGTGCCCGGCATCGGCACGCTGGGCGTCTTCAGCCAGAACCACGGGCAGCAGCTGGCCCGGCCGGGGGACGAAGTCGTGCTGGCCTGGGACACCGGGCACGCCTTCGGGCTCCGCGGCGACGAGGACACCAGCGCCGGCGCCGCCGAGGCGGCGGACGGATGAGCCTGCTTGCCGCCCGGCGTCCGGCCGGAACGGGCAGCGTTCAGGAGCGCGCCGCGGACAGGCGCCGGGGCCGGACCGGCTACTGGCTCATCCTGCCCGGCTTCGTCTTTATGCTCCTGTTCTTCGTGCTGCCGGTGTTTTCGCTGCTGGCCACCTCGCTGTACACCAAGCCGCCGGGGGCGGACATCGGCCAGTTCGCCCCGGCGCTGGAATTCGGCAACTACGTGGTGGTGCTGCAGAATTACTGGCCGGAACTGCTGCGCTCCTTCGCCTTCGCGCTGGTGGCCACCGCAGCGGCCCTGCTGATCGGGTACCCGATGGCCTATCTGGTGGCCGTGCGGCTGCGCGGGCGCAAGCTGCTGCAGGGGATCCTGCTGGTGCTGATCATCGCCCCGTTCTTCACCAGCTTCATCCTGCGCACCCAGGCCTGGAAGCAGATCCTCGCCGACGAGGGTCCGGTGGTGCAGGTGCTGCGGGCACTGTCCCTGCTGCCGCAGGACGGGCGGCTGACCGCGACGGCGTTCGCGGTGGTGTGCGGGCTGACCTACAACTTCCTGCCGTTCATGACGCTGCCGATCTACGCGAACCTCGAGCGGCTGGACACGCGGCTGATCGAAGCCGGCTCGGACCTGTATGCCGGCGGCTTCACCACCTTCCGCACCGTGACCCTGCCGCTGTCCATGCCCGGGGTCCTCGCCGGCACGCTGCTGACCTTCATCCCGGCTTCCGGCGACTACGTCAATGCCGCGCTGCTGGGCAACAACCAGGACACCACCATGATCGGCCAGGTGATCGATTCCCGGTTCTTCCGCGTGGTCGACTACCCCGGCGCCGCGGCGCTGTCCTTCATCCTGATGCTGGCCATCCTGGTTTTGGTCACACTGTATGTCCGCCGCTTCGGCACCAAGGACCTGGTCTAGGAGGCCCGGATGAAAACGACCATCGGCCGCTGGCTGGTCCCGGTCTTCGGCGGGCTCGCCTTTATCTTCCTGCTGGTGCCGGTCGCCTACGTCTTTGCTTTTTCCTTCAACGACGCCGGCCGCACCAACCTCAGCTGGCGCGGCTTCACGCTGGAGAACTGGCTCAATCCCTGCGGGGCGCCCGCGGTCTGCGAGGCCCTGGGCAACAGCCTGCAGATCGGCGCCATCGCCACCGTGCTGGCCACCGCCCTGGGCACCGCGATCGCGATCGGCCTGGTCCGCTACCGGTTCCGGCTCAACGCCACGGCGAACATGCTCATCTTCCTGCCGCTGGCCACACCGGAGGTGGTGCTGGGGGCTTCGCTGCTGGCCCAGTTCCTGAACATCGGTGCCGAGCTGGGCCTGGGCACCATCATCATTGCCCACACCATGTTCTGCATTTCCTTCGTGGTGGTCACGGTCAAGGCGCGGGTGGCGAGCCTGGACCCGAAACTGGAGGAAGCGGCGTCGGACCTGTACGCCTCGCCCCTGCAGGCCTTCTGGCGGGTGACTTTCCCGCTGCTGCTGCCCGGCATCGTTGCCGCTGCACTGCTGGCGTTCGCGATGAGCTTCGACGACTTCATCATCACCAACTTCAACTCCGGCAATGTGACCACGTTCCCGAAGTTCATCTACGTTTCGGCCACCCGCGGCATCCCCGCCCAGGCCAACGTCATCGGCTCGGCCATGTTCATCATCGCCCTGGCCATCGTCATCGGCGGGCAGATCCTGTCCCACCGCCGGGCCAGGACGCTGGCCGCCCGCTGACCGCCCCAGGATGCGGGAGACTGGTCCGGTGACCATTGCCAAATCCGTTCTCCTGTTCGTCCTCGCCGCCGTCGCCGAAATCGGCGGCGCCTGGCTGATCTGGCAGGCCGTCCGCGAAGGGCGCCCCTGGTGGCTCGCCGGGCTGGGCATCATGGCCCTGGGCGCGTACGGTTTCATCGCGGCACTGCAGCCGGATGCGCACTTCGGCCGGGTGCTGGCCTCCTACGGCGGGATCTTCATCGCCGGCTCGCTGGCCTGGGGCATCCTGGTGGACGGCTTTCGGCCGGACCGCTGGGACCTGGCCGGCGCGGCCATCGCGCTCGCCGGCGTCGCGGTGATCATGTACGCACCCCGCAGCAGCGCCTGACCCCCCCAGCTCCCATCGACTGGGGTCGGGGTGGGGAGGTGGGGCGAGTTGTTGACGCGGCGATTTGTTAATCTGTTCGGGTGACATTCACCGAACGTTTCGTTGCCCTGGGGGATTCCTTTACCGAAGGCGTCGGGGACGAGGACCTGCTGCTGCCCAACGGGGTGCGCGGCTGGGCGGACCGGGTGGCGGAGCAGCTGATGCTCGCCGACACCAACTGGGGCTATGCCAACCTGGCGGTCCGCGGCAAGAAGATCGGCCAGGTTCTGGCCGAGCAGCTCGACGCAGCGCTGGCCCTGCAGCCGACCCTGGTTTCGTTGTACGCCGGGGGCAACGACATCCTGCGGCCGAAGGTGGACATCGACGAACTGATGGCGGCGTATGACGACGGCGTGGCGCGGCTGGCCGCCTCCGGCGCCCGGGTGCTGCTGTTCACCGGATTCGACTCGGCCAAGTCGGCGGTCTTCGGCCGGACCCGGGGCCGCACGGCCATCTACAACGAATGGGTGCGGGAGATCGCGGACCGGCACGGCACGCTGCTGCTGGACTACTGGCGGCTGCGCGAATTCCAGGACCGGCGCTACTGGGCCGAGGACCGGCTGCACATGTCCACGGCCGGCCATACGCTGATGGCCAAGCGCGTCCTCGAGGTGCTCCAGGCCGAAGACGTCATCGCCATGCCGCAGCTGCCGGCCTTGGCCACCTTGTCCCGGCGGGCCGCCTTCGCCGCGGACGCGCAGTGGGTGCGCCGGCATCTGGCTCCGTGGGTCGGCCGACGGCTGCGTGGGCAGTCCTCCGGGGACTCGCTGACCGCGAAGTACCCGCAGCTGACCGGGCTGCATCCGGTCAGCTAGCTAGCGTTCTCCGCCTGCCCCGCCGCGGGCGAAGCGATAAGAGAGTGGCCAGGGGTCCCCGCGCGCGAAGCGTGTGGGGCAGGCCGCGAACGGGGAAAGTGCGGCGCGGTAGGACTGAGGACTGCCTGTCCTCGCTGGCGGGCCTGCGGGTTAAGTGCTTCGCTGATGCTATGAGCAGCCAGCCCAACCTCCAGGCGGACGGACCACAGCAGCACGGAAACGAGCCGCACGCGATCGAAGGCCTGGCCGCCCGGCTGAACTGGCTGCGGGCCGGGGTGCTCGGCGCGAACGACGGCATCGTCTCCGTCGCTGCCATGGTGGTCGGCGTGGCCGGTGCGACCACGGATTTCGGCACCCTGCTGGCGGCCGGCCTCGCCGCGGTGATCGGCGGTGCCATTTCGATGGCGCTGGGCGAGTACGTCTCGGTCTCCAGTTCCAAGGACAGCCAGACAGCCCTGATCGCCAAGGAAACCCGCGAGCTGCGCGAACAGCCCGAGGAGGAGCTGTCCGAGCTGGCCGCGCTGTACCAGGCCAAGGGCGTGAGCGAGGCAACGGCCATCCAGGTCGCCAAGGAACTGACCGCGCACGACGCGCTCGCCGCGCACCTGGATGCCGAACTGAATATCCGCGAGGAGGACGTGGCCAGTCCGTGGCATGCGGCCATTGCTTCGTTCATCGCCTTCGTGGCCGGGGCCGTCCTGCCGCTGCTGGCCATCCTGCTGCCGCCGGAGCCGCTGCGTGTGCCGATCACTTTCATCGCGACGCTGCTGGCCCTGGCCATCACCGGCGCGCTGGGCGCCTACCTGGGCGGGGCCCGGATCGGCCGGGCCACGATCCGGGTGGTGCTCGGCGGGGCGCTGGCCCTGCTGGCCACGTTCCTGATCGGCTCCTGGCTGGGGGTTTCCGGGGTGGTTTGACCGCCCCTGCCGCCGACATTTGCCCGGCCGACACACCGCCGTCCGGCCGAATGTGGCGGACTTCATAAAAATTGATTCGTGTCCTTCTTGCCTTCCGGCCGGCTGTCGTGCTTCGCCGGGTGCCGGATTCCGCGCGCTGCCGGGGAACCAGCGGGTGCCGGCAGCCTCTGCCTGCGGGCACCCCGGCGGCCGGCGCGCGGTGGCCGGCAGCCGCCGATCGGGCCGGCCAGAGCCCAAAAAACGGGTCCGCGCCGAGGGTGAAACGCTGTATCTCGCTAAACTGGATGGCCTGTCCGGAAGCCGAACATGCTCCGGCGAGTGCTAGTCACGTGCAAATGACCTCGATGAGAGAAGGCCCAAATGCCGAAAGACACCCATCCAACCCCGCCGGCAGCGGCACCCGATCAAGGTGTCCCGGCGGATCCCGGTGCGGCCCGGTCCGGCCGCCGTCCGGCGCTGAAGATGCGCAAGCGGAAGCTGCGCGTCGATGACGTGAACGTCGTCGAAAGGCCGATGCTGCGCAAGGCCGTCGGCGGCACCGTGGTCGGCAACGGCATGGAGTGGTTCGATTTCGGCATTTACGGGTACCTGGCCGTCACCATGGGCCAGCTGTTCTTTGCCGGCGGCGAAGAAGGCTCCGGACTGCTGGGCAGCCTGGCGGTCTTCGCCGCCAGCTTCGTGGTCCGCCCGGTCGGCGGGCTGGTCTTCGGCCGGCTGGGGGACCGGATCGGGCGGCAGCGGACGCTTGCGCTGACCATGATCATGATGGCGGCCTCCACCTTTGCCATCGGGCTGCTGCCCACCTACGCGGCCATCGGCGGCTGGGCTACCGTGCTGCTGGTGCTCTGCCGCCTGGTCCAGGGCTTTTCCACCGGCGGCGAGTACGCCGGCGCCACCACGTTCGTCAGCGAGTACGCGCCGGATAAGCGCCGCGGCTTCCTGGCCAGCATCCTGGATACGGGCAGCTACCTGGGCTTCGCCCTGGGCGCCGTTGTGGTGGCCGTCCTGCAGCTCGGCCTGGGCAACGAGGCCATGCTGGCCTGGGGCTGGCGCATTCCGTTCCTGCTGGCCGGCCCGCTGGGCCTGATCGGCCTGTACTTCCGGATGCGGATCGAGGAGTCCCCGGCCTTCCAGGCCGCCCAGGACGCCCAGGAGGACAAGACCAAGGCCGCGGTCGCGGAGGGTCCGAAGACCTACCGGCAGATCATCGCCGGCTACTGGCGGCCGATCGTGCTGGCCATGCTGCTGGTGGCCGCGGGCAATACCGTGGGCTACGCGCTGACCTCGTACATGCCCACCTACCTGCAGCAGACCATGGGCTATGACGCGTTCCAAGGCACGCTGCTGACCATCCCGGTGCTGGTGCTGCTCTCCGCCGCCATTCCGCTGACCGGCCGGCTCTCCGACCGGATCGGCCGCCGGCCGGTGCTGCTGGTCGGCTCGGTCATCACCATTGTGCTGGGCATTCCGGCGTTCCTGCTGATCGGCGTGGGCCAGATGTGGGCCACGCTGCTGGGCCTGGCCATCCTGGGCGCGGCCACGGCGTTCTACGTCGGTAACCTGGCCTCGGCGCTGCCGGCGCTGTTCCCCACGTCCAGCCGCTACGGTTCAATGGGCATCGCCTACAACTTCGCCGTGGCGATCTTCGGCGGCACGACGCCGCTGATCACCCAGTCCCTGATCCAGGCCACGGGCAACGAGCTGATGCCGGCCTTCTACCTGGTCATCATGTCCGTCTTCGGCCTGTTCGCTATCTGGCGGATCCCGGAGAGCGCCAAGCGGCCTCTGCCCGGCTGCATGCCGTCCGTCGATACGACGGCGGAGGCCCGGGAACTGGTGGCCGGCCAGGACAGCAACCCGCTGCTGGATGTGGACAGTATGCCGCTGCCGCTGATCCCGGTGCCGGCCGCTGCCCACGCCGGGCGTCGGCTGGAGCCGGCCGTCTCCTAGCGGAACGGGACCCGAACCAGCAGGTCCGCACCCGGCCGGGTGCGGACCTGCTGCCGTCCGCGCGGACTACCGGATCAGTTTCAGGGCGGTGTCCCAGTTGAACTCGTTGTCCGGATTCGCGGACAGACCCATGGCCAGCAGTTGGATGCCCTCGAGTTCGCGCGCATGGCGCAGTCCGCCGACGTCGAGCGGCCGCAGTCCCGCGGCGGTGGCGAATTCGGCGACCTTGGCCTTGGCGTCCGCCGAGTCGCCGGCGATGAACACGTCCAGGGGTTGGCCGGCCACCGCGCCGGCCATCAGGGTGCCGGCGAACGTGGTGTTGAAGGCCTTGACCACGTCCCCGCCGGTCAACTTGGCGATCTCCTGGGCCGCGGAGGTGTCGGCTGGCACCACGAGCGAGTCGAAGGTCTGGGTATCGACCGGGTTGCAGATGTCCACGATGATCTTGCCGGCCAGGGCGTCGTTGTAGGCGGAGACGACCTCCTTGGCGGCGTCGAACCACAGCGCCAGGACCACGATGTCCCCGGCCGGCGGCTCGGCGGTGGTGCCGGACAGCGTGTCCCCACCCAGCTCCTGGGCCAGGGCCTCGGCACCTTCCGCGTCGCGGCCGAGGATCTGCAGCGACTTGCCCGCCGCCACGGCGCGGGTACCGATCCCGCGGGCCATGTTCCCGTTGCCGATGATGGTGATGTCAGTCATGAGCGCTCCCTACCGAAGGGCCGGCCGGGCTGGCCGGACTGCCACCTAGGAATCTAGACCCAGACAGCCCGGGAGGCCAGAGGCGGAAGGTTGAAGGATCAAGTTTTGTGGCAGAATGGAATCATGACTGATGCACGCTGGCTCGACCCGGAGGAACGGCAGGCCTGGCTGGCCCTGCTGGCCGTCACCACCCTGCTGCCCGGCAGCCTGGACGGGACGCTGCAGCGCCAGGGCCGGCTGACGCTCTTCGACTATACCGTGCTGGCGATGCTGTCCGAGGCCGAGGGCCGGTGCCTGCCGATGAGCGAACTGGCCTCGCGCACCTACTCTTCCCTGTCCCGGCTCTCGCACGTGGTCAAGAAGCTGGAGCAGCGCGGCTGGGTGGCCCGAAGCCAATCCCGGGAGGATGCCCGGGTGACCACCGCGGCGCTCACCGAGGACGGGTATGCGGCGATCGAGCGGCTGGCGCCATGCCATGTCGAATCCGTGCGGCAGACCATCTTCGACGGGCTGGACCGCCGCGATGTGGCGGATATGGAGCGCATCGGCAAGAAGATCGTGCAGCGGCTGGAGCCCACCAGCTGGGTGCTGCGCGAGCCGCGCCTGAACAGCTGAAGCGCCGGCCCCGGCCGGAGCCTGCCCGGTTTGGACGAATCCCCGCCGGGTACTAGGATAGAGGGGCGTTGAGTCACGCGACCGAGGCTTCCGCATGTCCTGCATGCGGAAGAAGAGGTTGTATGGCGACCCGGACCTTCACCGTCTTCCACGCGTCGAGGCACTTCGGCTGGATCTCACCCCGCCAGGTTAACCTCCGGAAAGTCGCAGTAATAACGGTGTCACAACTGGTGACGGGCGCTTCATACGCAGATTCAGGGGCAGCAATGCCGCTGTAACTGTAGTGGCCCGTCAATATTTACTACTACTGGAGGAGAGATCATGGCAGCATACTGCCAGGTGACCGGAGCCAAGCCTGGCTTCGGGCACAGCATTTCGCACTCGCACCGCCGCACCAAGCGCCGGTTCGACCCGAACATTCAGAAGAAGCGCTACTGGGTTCCGTCCCTGCGCCGCAATGTCACGCTGCAGGTTTCCGCCCGCGGCATCAAGACCATCGACGTGCGCGGTATTGATGCCGTCGTCGCCGAGCTGCTCGCGAAGGGTGTGAAGCTCTAGTGGCCAAGGATAAGGACGTACGTCCGATCATCAAGCTCAAGTCCACCGCGGGTACCGGTTTCACCTACGTCACCCGCAAGAACCGCCGTAACGATCCGGACCGCATGGTCCTGAAGAAGTACGACCCGGTGATCCGCAAGCACGTCGAATTCCGAGAGGAGCGCTAAGCACATGGCCAAAAAGTCCAAGATTGCCCGCAACGAGCAGCGCAAGCTTGTTGTGGAGCGCTACGCGGAAAAGCGTCTGGAACTGAAGAAGACCCTGGTCGACGCGAACGCCAGCGACGAGGCCCGCGAAGCCGCCCGCCTGGGCCTGCAGAAGCTGCCCCGCAACGCTTCCCCGGTCCGTCTGCGCAACCGCGACCAGATCGACGGCCGCCCGCGCGGTACCTTCCAGAAGTTCGGCATCTCCCGCGTGCGCTTCCGCAACATGGCGCACGCCGGCGAACTGCCCGGCATCAAGAAGTCCAGCTGGTAGGAACCGGCCGGGCTTCGCACCCACGCCTGACAAGGGGCGGCGGTCTTCGGACCGCCGCCCCTTGCGCGTCCGCGGCCCCGGCAGGTGCCGAAAAATGACGCCGAATCGTCGAAAATCCCCGAAAAGTCGCAGAAATCCGCGGGTTTTGCCGGTCCGCAGTGGATCAAGCTGGTAAGTTTTCGCTCAGTAGCTTTTCACGTCCGTGGAAGGCTCGGACCGAACCAAGCAGTCCAGGAGGACAAAAATTGGCTATCAACCGCAGTGAACTCGTTGCAGCAGTGGCAGAGAAGACCGGCAGCAGCCAGAAGACCGTAAACGAAGTTCTGGACTCCGTCTTCGACCTGTTCGCGACCTCCGTGGCCAAGGGCGAGAAGATCACCATCCCGGGCTGGCTCGCCGTCGAGCGCACCGACCGCGCTGCCCGCACCGGCCGCAACCCGCAGACCGGCGAAACCATCCAGATCGCTGCCGGCCACAGCGTCAAGCTGACCGCCGGTTCGAAGCTGAAGGCTGCCGTTTCCACCAAGTAAGCGCACAGCTTCCGCCAGGGGCTGCCCGATCCATCGGGCGGCCCCTGGGCGTTTAACCGTCTAACCAACGGCCGATTCGCGCCCCGCCCGGCATGCCGGGAGAATAGAGTGCGTGGCAGTATCCAAAAACACCCAGACGTCTCCGCGGCCGGGCTCCGCTCCGGCGGCTCCGGAAGCCGCACCAGGCTGGACGTCCCTCGGCTCCGGCGGCATCGGCAGGCTGTGGCTGCTGGCCGCCGCCGCCGTCGTTGCCGTGGCCCTCGTGGCCGCGCTGACGTATTCGGGCGCAGCCGCCACCCGGGCGCTCTCGGACCCCGGCGCGCTGACGCGCTGGGCCCTGCCCCTGGCCAAAAGCATCCACAATCTCTCCGCCGCCGCGGTGATCGGCGCCTTGGTGTTCGCCGTCGGCATCCTGCCGCCGCGGCTGCGCCGGCCCGGGCGCGGCCGGACCGGTGCGCAGGACGACGGCGGAGGCGAGCATCCGGCATTCACCCGCACCTTGACGCTGGCCGCCGGCGCGGCGATTGCCTGGACGGTCTCCGCCGTGGCGGTGCTGGTCCTGTCCTTCTCCGATATCGCCGGCCAGCCGCTGAGCGCCGATCCGTCCTTCACCTCGGCGCTGGTGGGCTACATGACGGATATTTCCACCGGCCGGGCCTGGCTTGCCGTGACAATCAGCGCGGCGATCGTCGCCACGCTGGTGTTCGGGGTCCGGTCGGTCGGCGAGCTCGCCGGTACGCTGGCGCTGGCCGTGGTCGGCGGACTGGTGCCGCTGGCGCTGATCGGCCACTCGGCGGGCGGCGACGACCACTACGGCGCCGTGAACTCGATCGGACTGCACCTGATCGGGGTCTGCCTGTGGGTGGGCGGCATCATCGTGCTGGCGGTCATCTCCGGAACGCTGGGGTCCAAGGACATCACCGCCGTGGTGCTCCGGCGGTTCTCCGCGCTGGCCGTGTTCAGCTTCTTCCTGGTCTTCCTCTCCGGACTGGTCAATGCTTCCATCCGGATCACCTCGCTGTCCCAGCTGGCCACGCCGTATGGTTCGCTGGTGGTCTTCAAGGCCCTGGCCACGCTGCTGCTGGGGCTGATCGGCTTCATGCACCGGCAGTGGATCATCCCGCAGCTGGGCAGCAAGCCGGCCGCCCGGGTGCTCTGGCAGCTGGTCACTGTCGAACTGCTGATCATGGGGGCAGTTTCCGGGGTCGCCGTCGCCCTGGCCCGGACGGCACCGCCGAAACCCGAAACGGCCCCGGTGGACGCCTCCCCGGCCCGCATCCTCACCGGCTACGAGCTGCCGCCGGAGCTGACCGACGGCCGCTGGTTCACCGAGTGGCGCTTCGACTGGCTCTGGGTCGCCATCGTGCTCACCGCCGCCACCACCTACCTGCTGGGCATGATCAAGCTGTACCGGCGCGGGGACTCCTGGCCGGTGCTGCGGGGCGTGAGCTGGCTGGTCGGGCTGGCGGCACTGAGCTACGTCACCTCGGGCGCGCCGGCCGTCTACGGCATGGTGCTGTTCAGCGCCCACATGGTGGGCCACATGGCCCTGACCATGGTGGTGCCTCTGTTCCTGGTCCTGGGTGCCCCGGTCACGCTGGCGCTGAAGGCGCTGAGCCCGCGCCCGGACGGCAGCCGCGGCGCGCGCGAGTGGATCCTGTGGCTGGTGCATTCGAAATACGCGGCCTTCATCACGCATCCGCTGGTGGCCGCGGCGAACTTCGCCGGCTCGATCATCATCTTCTACTACACGCCGATCTTCGGCTTTGCGCTGCGCGAGCATGTGGGCCACGAGCTGATGAACGTGCACTTCCTGATTACCGGCTACCTGTTCGTGCTCTCGATGATCGGCCAGGACCCGGTGCCGCGGCGGGCCCCCTACCCGCTGCGGCTGATCCTGCTCTTCGCCACGATGGCGTTCCACGCCTTCTTCGGCGTGGCGCTGACCAGCTCCACCTCGCTGATCCAGGCATCGTGGTTCGGGAACATGGGCCGGGCCTGGGGCCCGGACGCCATGGCGGACCAGCAGATCGGCGGCGCCGTGATGTGGGGCATCGGCGAAATCCCCACGCTCTGCGTGGCCATCGGCGTCGCGTACATGTGGTCGCGCTCGGATGCGCGCGAAACAAAGCGTAATGACCGGGCGGCCGATCGGAATAACGACGCCGACCTGGCTGCTTACAACGATATGTTTGCCCGGCTGGCCCGGCAGGACGCACGCCTGGTGCCGCCCGGCGGGCCGCGGCCGGCAGCACCGGCGGACAGCGGCCCGGAGCCGGCCCCCGCACCGACGACCGACGAAACCAGCAGGATCCAAGGAGAAACCAGATGACCGAGGCCGATACCTCCCTCCGCAGCAACTACCGGGTGCGTGCATCCGAACTGGTGGGCCGGAACTGGCTCAACACCGGCGGCAAACAGTTGGGTCTCGAGGACCTGCGCGGCAAAATCGTGCTGTTGGATTTTTGGACTTTCTGCTGCATCAACTGCCTGCATGTGCTGGACGAGCTGCGCCCGCTGGAGGAAAAGTACCGGGACGTGCTGGTCACCGTGGGCGTGCATTCGCCCAAGTTCGAGCATGAGGCGGACCCGGTGGCGCTGGCCGCCGCCGTCGAACGCTACGAGATCCACCACCCGGTCCTGGACGATCCGGAGCTGGACACCTGGCAGGCTTACTCGGCCCGGGCCTGGCCGACGCTGGTGGTGGTGGACCCGGAGGGCTACATTGTGGCGCACCTCTCCGGCGAAGGCCACGCCGGCGGCCTTGCCTCGCTGCTGGAGGAACTGGTGGCCGAGCACGAGGCCAAGGGCACGCTGCACCGCGGCGACGGCCCGTACGTGCCCGCCGAGTCCACCGCCGGGGACCTGCGCTTCCCGGGCAAGGTCATCGCCCTGCCGGACGGCGTCGGGTCCGCGGGGGAGAGCTTCCTGGTCGGGGACACCGGGCACCACAGGCTGGTGGAACTGGCCCCGGACCTGGCCACCGTGCTCACGGTCTACGGCTCCGGCGAGAAGGGCTGGGCCGACGGCGCCGCCGGCCAGGCCCGCTTCAACGAGCCGCAGGGCCTGGCCCTGCTGCCTGCGGAGGTACGCGCGCAGGCCGGGTACGACGTCGTCGTGGCCGATTCGGTCAACCACCGCCTGCGCGGGCTGAACCTGGCCACCGGCGAAGTCACCACCGTGGCCGGCAACGGCGTGCAGCGCCTGCTCGACGCCGACAACCAGCGGGCCGCGGCCGCCGGCGCGCAGGCCGGGCCCGGCTCCGAGGCGGACGAGGCCGGCGCCGGCGAGGACCTGGGCGAGGAACTGGCGGAAGCGATTTCCACGGCACCGCGGCTGGGCGCCGACCCGCTGAGCGTCTCGCTCAGCTCGCCCTGGGACGTGCTCTGGTCTGCCAAGCTGGGCAAACTGGTGGTGGCCATGGCCGGGGTGCACCAGATCTTCGCCTTCGACCCGGCCACCGGCGCCGTCGAAATCCTCGCCGGCACCGGGCTGGAAGGCCTGCTGGACGGGGAGGCGAACGCCGCCTGGTTCGCCCAGTCCTCCGGGCTGGCCGAGGACGCCGAGGGCAACATCTGGGTGGCGGACTCGGAAACTTCGGCCCTGCGGGTGATCTCCTTCGTGGAGGTCCGCGGCGAGGAACGGGGACAGGTGCACACCGCCATCGGCACCGGCCTGTTCGACTTCGGCTTCCGGGACGGCGAGGCCGGCCAGGCGCGCCTGCAGCACCCGCTCGGCGTGGCCGTGCTGCCGGACGGCTCCGTGGCGGTCGCGGACACCTACAACGGCGCGGTCCGCCGCTACGACCCGGCCACCAGGACCGTCTCCACGCTGGCCCGCGGCCTGGCCGAACCCTCCGACGTGCTGCTGGACGACTCGGCCGTTGCCAGCGGCGGGGAGCCGCTGCTGCTGGTGGTGGAGGCCAACCGGCACCAGCTGGTGCGCGTCCCGATCCCCAAGGAAGCCCTGACCGTTGACGAGGGAGCCTCCCAGACCCAGCGGCCGAAGACCGAGGTGTCGCCCGGCCCGCTGGCCCTGACCGTGCGCTTCGCCGCGCCGAAGGGGCAGAAGCTCGATGACCGCTGGGGGGATCCGACCCAGCTGAAGATCTCCGCGTCGCCGGAGAACCTGCTGGTCTCCGGGGCGGGCACCTCCACCGGCCTGGTCCGCGAGCTGGTGCTGGCCGCGGATGTGCCCGAAGGCGTCCTGCACATCACCGCCCGGGCGGCCGCGTGCGACGGCGAGCCCGGCGGCGAGATTCCGGACCATGCGGCCTGCCACCTGTACCAGCAGGACTGGGGCATCCCCGTGGTGCTGGGCCAGGGCACGGCCGAGCTCACGCTGGACCTGCGCGGCCTGGACTAAGCCCGCCCAGCCCGTCGGAGGGCCTCCCCGCAGCCCGGCTGCGGGGAGGCCCTCCGGTTTTCGACGCCGGCGGCCGGCCGTGCCGTCAGCGGTTCCGTCGTGTCCGGTTTCGGCGGGGACGACGGTTTATCCAGATCCGATCGTTTGGCCGGCTGCTTGGCTCGGCGGCTGTGCACAATCGAGCCTAGGGACATCATTGGCAGCCTGCGGATAGGCGGGGGAGCGGCGGTCAGAAGGGCCCGACGCGCCGGCGCGGTGCGGCTGCGGATCAGTAACTGACCACCGGGGTCAGGGTGACGTCGTCGCCGTCGACGCTCAGCTGGCCGGTGAAGTCGAACTTCTGCTCCAGCTCGCGCGGGACCGCCGCACCCGTGAAGAGGTCGATCTCCACCACCTTCAGCTTCGCGGTGCCGCTGAGCGGCTTGACCACCCAGCTGCCGCGGAAGGGCTCGATCGACACCGTGGGGTACTTGACGATGTCCCAGTCGATGGTGCCGTCCTGCACCCGGTCCAGCGGCAGGCTGAACGGGCACCCGGCCGGCTGCAGCACCTTCTGCTCCGCGCACTGGTCCAGGAATCCCTTGATCTGGCTGTTGGCTTTTTCCACCAGCTTCGGGGTGGGCGCCGTGGCCAGCGACAGCTGCTCCGTGCCGTTGGGATGGTCGATCACGGTTTCCACCGCCGGGGCGGCAAAGTTGTCGCTGGTGAAGTGGGCCTCGTACGAGCCCGGGTAGAACGCGGCGAAGGTCCCCTTTCCGCCCGGCAGCGCCACCCGCGTGCCGTTGAGCGAAGCCTCGGTTTCGTTGACCACCTGCACCTGCAGGGTCGGCAGGGTGGAGGGCACGAAGGACCAGCGGCTGAAGAAGAGCCAGTTGGTGCCGACCTTTTCCAGCTTGAAGGTGGTGCGGTGCTCCCGGCCCTTGATTGTGTAGCTAGCCGGCACGTCCACGTGGGTGGCGTCGGTTTCGACGGCTTCGCCCAGCTGGAGGTTCTCCAGCCCCGCCACCGACTGCTTCAGCGCCTCACCGTCCAGCATGGCCGGGTTGGCATCCGGCAGGCTGGCCCGCAGCAGGCCCAGCGCCTTGCCCCCTTCGCCGTTCTGCAGCGCCTCGATGTAGTCCCTGACCTGCTGCTGCGGCCCGTAGACCTTCGCATTGACCAGTACGATGGCCAAGGCACCGGCCGCAATTGTCAGCATCAGGCACAGCAGCCAGATGGCCACGGTCCTGAGCACGGTCGAGTTTCCCACCCTAATAAGTTACCTGCTCCGTACGGGGTTGCCGGACCACGGCCGGTGGACTGCCGCGGCCGGGCCGCCCCGGTTCCTACCGGCGGCGCCGGCGGGTGCCGAAGAGGCCGCGGGCCAGTTCGCGGCCGAAGGCCGTGGCGGCCTGCACCGCCACATCCATGAACGCACCGGAGGCTCCGCCGTCGCCGGCGGGCGCCGTGGCCGTGGGCTTGCCGGGCCGGTCCCCGGCTCGCGGTTCCGGGGGCGCGGGCCGGGTAGCCGGGCGGCTGGCGGGCCGGCCCAGGATCTGCTCCTCGATCCGGCGGGCCTCGGCGTCGACCGAGGCCTGATCGGTGCCGGACGTGCCTGCCCGCCCGGCACCGGCGGCCGGCCCGGACCCGGCAGCCGGCGTGGCAGGGACGGGCCGGGCGGCCGCCGCCGCAAGCTTTTCCTCGGCGGAAACGCTGTCCACCACCGGCCCGTATTTCGGCAGCAGCGCGGAAGACTCCACCAGTGCGTCCACACTGGCAGCGGGGGAGGGGCCCATGGTGGACTCCGGAGAATACATCCTGGTCCACGCCACCGGGGTGGGCGCCCCGCGTTCGTTCATCACCGTGACCGCGGCCTCGCCGATCCCGGCGGTGGTCAGCACCTCCTCAAGGTCGTAGGCGCTGACCGGGAAGGTGGATACGGTGGCCTTCAGGGCCTTGGCATCGTCCGGGGTGAAGGCGCGCAGGGCGTGCTGGACGCGGTTGGCCAGCTGGCCCAGCACCTCGTCGGGCACGTCCTTGGGCGTCTGGGTCACAAAGAACACGCCGACCCCTTTGGACCGGATCAGCCGCACCGTGGTCATGATGGATTCCAGGAACGCCTTGGACGCGTTGCGGAAGAGCAGGTGCGCCTCGTCCAGGAAGAACACCAGCTTGGGCTGGTCCACGTCCCCCACCTCGGGCAGCTCGGCGAACAGGTCGGCCAGCAGCCACATCATGAAGGTGGAGAACAGCGCCGGCTTGGCCTGCAGCGTGGGCAGCTCCAGGCAGGAGATGATGCCGCGGCCGTCCGGCGCGGTGCGCAGCAGGTCCACCGTGTCGAAGGCGGTTTCACCGAAGAACCGGTCCATCCCCTCGGCTTCCAAAGCCACCAGCTCGCGCAGGATCACCCCGGCAGTGGCCTTGGAAAGCCCGCCCAGGTCCGCCAGCGCCGCCTTGCCCTCGGCCGAGACCAGGAACTGGATCACCGCGCGCAGGTCGGCCAGGTTGTACAGTTCCAGGTCATTGCGGTCCGCGTAGTGGAAGACCAGCTGCAGGCTCGATTCCTGCGTCTCGTTCAGGTCCAGCACGCGGGCGAGCAGCAGCGGTCCGAAATCGGAGATCCGCGCGCGCAGCGGCACGCCCCGGCCGTCCCCGCCGAGCGAGAAGTATTCGACCGGGAAGGACCTGCCCGCCCAGGCCTGGCCGACGCTGCGGGTGCGGGCCAGCAGCTTCCCGCTGCCGGCCGAGGCCGTGGACAACCCGGTCAGGTCGCCCTTGATGTCGGCCAGGAAGACCGGCACACCGTGGGCCGAGAGCTGCTCGGCGATGACCTGCAGCGTGATGGTCTTGCCGGTGCCGGTGGCCCCGGCGATGAGCCCGTGCCGGTTCATCATGGCCAGCGGCAGCCGGATGGCCGCTTCGGGGTGGACTTCGCCGTCCACCAGGGCCGCCCCCAGATTGACCGCGGTGCCCTCGAACGTGTAGCCGCGCTGGAGCTGTGCCACATGCTCCGCGGTGGATATGCTCGCCATGGGAGCCAGCGTACACAGCAGCCGGGCCGGGCGGCAGCCCCTGCTCAGGTCAGCAGCCAGGCCAGCAGCATCATCGCCGGCACGGCCACGATGGTAGTCAGCAGCACGGTGTCCTTGGCGATGACGATTCCGCGCTCATACCGGGCCGCGGTCACGAAGACGTTCTGCGCCGTGGGCAGGGCGGCGAGGACGACGGCGGAGAAGAGCAGGTGCCCCTCCATGCCCAGCACGAAGCGTGCCAGCAGCCAGGCCAGCACCGGCTGCAGGAAGAGCTTGAAGGCGGACGCGGCGACGACGTCGGCGCGCCGGCCGCCGTCGGCCTGCAGCGGGCGCGAACCGTTGAGCGAGATGCCGAAGGCGATCAGCATCGCCGGCACGGCCGCCCCGCCGATCAGGCGGATCGGCTCCATCACCAGTTCCGGCAGCTGCCAGCCGGTGGCCGCGAGCAACAGCCCGACGGCGGTGCCGATGAGGACCGGATTGCGCGCGATCTGCACCGCGAAGCCGGCCACGGTGGTGCGGTGCCGGCTGGTGGAGGAATCCAGCACCATCAGGAACAGCGGGGTGAAGAAGGCCAGCTGGAAAATCAGCACCGGCGCCACCAGGGAAGCGTCCCCGAGCACGTAGGCCGCCACCGGAAGGCCGAGGTTGGCCGAGTTCACCAGGGAAGCGGACATGGCGCCCACCATGGATTCGGCCAGGCCCCGGCGGAACCAGAAGCGGGCCAGCGCCAGGAAGACGACGGCGGTGGCGATAGCGCTGGCAGCGGCCACCACCAGGGCGTCGGAGAAGATTACGGCCAGGCTGGAGCGGCTCAGCGTCTCCAGCAGCAGGCACGGGCTGGCCACGAAGAAGGCCAGCCGGCTGAGCGCCCTGCTGCCTTCCGGGCCGAGGACGCCGGCGCGGCCGACGAAATAGCCGACCAGAATGACCACCCAGACAACGGAAAACCCCGCCAGTACCCCCAGCACCCCGGTAGTCCGGGACTGCTACTTGACGGCGAACGGCGGGCGCGCGAATTCTTCGCTGAGCGCCTCGGCAGGATCGCTGCCCAGCTGGACGATCCTGTTGGACGCGTCCACGTGCACCACGGTGGGCACGAACGCCCTGGCCTCCTCGGTGGTCATGGCCGCGTAGGTGATCAGGATGACCGTGTCGCCTTCGTGGATCAGGTGCGCGGCGGCACCATTGATGCCGAGCACTCCCGAGCCGCGCTCGCCGGCAATGGTGTACGTCTCGAGCCGGGCGCCGTTGGTGACATCCACGATGGAAACCAGTTCGCCGGGCAGGATATCCGCGGCATCAAGGAGGTCCAGGTCCACGGTGACGGAGCCGACGTAGTGCAGGTCGGCATGCGTGACGGTAGCCCGGTGGATTTTGGACTTAAACATTGTGCGGTTCATCGCTCACCAGTGTAGACCGAGGGCGCACCGAAAAGGCCATCTGTGAAGGAGGGGGAATTGGAGCGGGCGACGGGAATCGAACCCGCGTGTCCAGCTTGGGAAGCTGGCGCTCTACCATTGAGCTACGCCCGCGTGGGGGCGCGGCCCCACAACGTCACTTAGCTTACCCCAGTTCGCGCCTAACCCTGAACCGGGACACCCTGGCGTTCCCTGGCCAGTCCGATTTCCTCCTTCCGTGCCGCGTCGGCTTCGGCCGTGAGCTCCCGGCCGGCCTCGGCATCCCGGGTGAGGTTGATGCCGGTTTCCGGATCGAACAGCTGCAGCTTGCTCGTGTCTACCCATAGTTCGGCGGGCCGGCCGCCGCGGATCCTGCTGGCGGCATCCAGGGTCACCACAATCTGTGGCCGGAGTTCGTCCGCGTCCATTTCGCGGGCGAGGTTGGCCAGCAGGCGGTGGATCTCAGGCTCGGCCTCGAAGCTGATGTAGCCGTATTGTTCGTTGCCCAGCCATTCCGAGTGGGTCAATTCGGTGCTGAAGGTGTGGCCCTGCGGGCGTTTGGCCTCGTCCACCAGCGTGGCGTCCTCGAAGTGCTCGGGCCGGATGCCGGCCAGGACAACCTGCCTGCCCTGCACCGTCTGGAGCTTGTCTGCGGCTACCGGGATGTCGCCGATGGGCGTCCGCAACCGGTCCCCGGCCGGGGTGGCCGGCAGGAAGTTCATCGACGGCGAGCCGATGAACCCGGCCACGAACAGGTTGACCGGCTGTTCGTACAGCTCCCGCGGGGAGGCGATCTGCTGCAGTTCGCCCTTCTTCAGCACGGCGACCCGGTCGCCCAGCGTCATGGCCTCGGTCTGGTCGTGCGTGACGTACACGCTGGTCACGCCCAGACGGCGCTGCATTTGGGAGATCTCCGAACGCATCTGGCCGCGCAGCTTGGCGTCCAAGTTGGACAGCGGCTCGTCGAAGAGGAACGCGTCCGCTTCGCGGACAATGGCCCGCCCCATGGCCACGCGCTGCCGCTGGCCGCCGGAGAGGTTGGCCGGCTTGCGTTCGAGGTGGTCGGTCAGCTCCAGGGTCCGCGCCGCCTCCGTGACCTTTTGCCGGATTTCTTCCTCGCTGTGCTTTTTCTTGGCCAGCCGCAGCGGGAACGCGATGTTTTCGAACACGGTCAGATGCGGGTAGAGGGCGTAGTTCTGGAAGACCATGGCCAGGTTGCGTTCCCGCGGGGCCTTGTCGTTGACGCGCACGTCGTTGATCAGCAGGTCCCCGGCGGTGATGTCCTCCAGCCCCACGATCATGCGCAGCAGGGTGGACTTGCCGCAGCCGGAGGGACCCACGAGGATGATGAATTCGCCGTCCGCGATGTCGATGCTGACGTCGTTGACCGCGGGGAAGCCGTCACCGTACTGCTTGACGATGTTCCTGAGGGTGATCGATGCCATCGGATACCTTTCTATTCAGCCCTTGACCGTGCCCTGGGTCAGGCCTATTCAGCCCTTGACCGCGCCCTGGGTCAGGCCGGAGACGATTTGCCGCTGGAACAGCACCACGAGCAGGACCACCGGAATGGTTACGATGATGGCCGCCGCCGAAATCGCCCCGGTCGGTGCCTCGAACTGGGACGCGCCGGTGAAGAAGGCCAGTGCGGCCGGAACCGGCCGGGCGGCCTGGGTCGAGGTCAGCGAGATGCCGTAGACGAAGTCGTTCCAGGCGATGAAGAAGGCGATGATCGCCGTCGTGAATACGCCCGGGGCCGCCAGCGGCACCACGGCTTTCCGGAAAGCCTGCCAGGTGGTGGCGCCGTCCACCTGGGCCGCCTGCTCCAGCTCCCACGGGATCTGCCGGAAGAACGCCGCCAGCGTCCAGATGGAGATCGGCAGGGTCAGCGACAGGTAGGGAATGATCAGGCCCGGCCAGGTGTCGTAGAGCCCGATCCGCCGCCAGAGGTTGAACAGCGGGGTCACGATGGAAATCACCGGGAAGATGGAGACCGCCAGGGCGGTGGTCAGCACCAGCTTCTTGCCCGGGAAATCCAGCCGGGCGATCGCGTAGGCGCACAGCGTGGCGAGCACGACGGCGATAAACGTGGCGATCAGCGCGATGCCCACCGAGTTCCGCAGGGCGCTCAGGAACAGTTCCTGCGCGTTGCCGACCAGGATCTGCTCGTAGTTCGCCGGGCTCCAGGTGGTTGGCAGGAACTTGCCGGTGCTCAGGTCGCTGGGCAGCTTAAAGGAGGTGGCGAAGATGGAGGCCACCGGGAACAGCGCGTAGACCAGCACCAGCACCGTCAGTATGGTCCAGATGGTCCGCTCGCGCCTGTTCGTGTTCTTCACGGACGTCATGATTTCTCCCCCCGGGCGCCGGCCAGGTCCACTTTGAACAGTTTGATGGCGATGAAGCAGATCAGCAGCACGCAGATGAACAGCACCACCGAGATGGCCGACCCCAGGCCTATTTCGAGCCGGCCGATGGAGGTCCGGTAGGCCAGCAGGGACAGCGTCTCGGTCCCGTAGGCGCCCTTGGTCATGATGAAGATATTGTCGAAGATCCGGAAGGCATCCAGCGCCCGGAACAGCACGGCCACCATGATGGCGGCCTTCATGTTGGGCAGGACCACCCGCCGCATCCGCTCCCACCAGGTGGCTCCGTCCACTTCCGCCGCCTCGGTCAGTTCGTCGGGGACCTGGGCCAGCCCGGCCAGCAGCAGCAGGGAGATGAACGGCGTCGTCTTCCAGATCTCCGAGGCCATGATCACGAACAGGGCGGTCCAGGTGTCGGCGAACCAGTTCAGGTCCGGACTTATGCCGGGAACCCAGTTGAACCAATGGTTGACATAGCCCGAATTGATGTCGAAGGCATAGAACCACGCGAAGGCGGAGACCACGGTGATGATCCCGTAGGGGACCAGGATGGCGGTGCGCAGCAGTCCGCGCACCGAGGTCAGCGCCTTGTGCATGACCAGGGCCAGCGCGAAGCCCAGCACCAGTTCCACTGCCACCGTCACCACCGTGATCAGCAAGGTGACGCCCAGATCCCGCCAGAACACCTCGTCGGTGAGCACCACGGCGTAGTTGCGCAGCCCGATGAACTCACGGTCCTGCGGTGCCGTGAGGCGGTACTGGAACAGTGAGTCGTAGACCGCCTGCAGGATCGGGTAGGCGGTGACCGCGAGCATGACCACGAAGGCCGGGCCGGCCAGCAGCCAGCCCAGCCGCCGTTCGGCCCGTGTCCGGTCGCTGTACTGCCGGCCGCCGGGCCGGACGGCCTCGGGTGCCTGTTTCTGCCTGGTTGTCACGGTCACAGCAGCCGCTCCCCTCTGAGCACTTCGAGGATGAACTTGGTGGTGGACTCCGGGGTGCTCCGCGGGTCCACGGCGGACGGAGGCGCCCAGTTCTGCTGGATCCCCGTGGACACTTCGTTGTAGTAGGGCGTCTGGGGACGCGGCTTGGCCAGTTCCAGGGACCGCCGGATGGTGGCGGCCATCGGGAAGGCCTGCTTGACCCGGGGATCGTTGTAGGCTTCGGTGTTCGACGGCGGATTGCCGTTGGTGACGAAGTATTCGGCCTGGTTCCCGGGGCTGACGATGCATTCGATGGCCTGGTAGGCCAGGTCCGGATGCTTGCTGGCGGCGCCGACGCCGAGGTTGATGCCGCCCAGCGGGGGAGCGGAGTCCCGCCCGGGGGTGACCTGCGGGTACAGGCCCCAGCCGATGTCCGCCAGCAGCGCGGGCTTCAGGTTGCCGCCCTTGACGCCGTCCTTGGTGGCCGGCCAGATGAACGGCCAGTTCACCATGAAGGAGCCGTCGCTGCCTTGGAAAAGGAGCATCGATGTGTTCTCGTTCTGGGTAGGCAGGCCCGGGCTGCCGAGTCCTTCCTTGCCGATGGTCGAGACGATCCCGGCCGCCTTGGTGCCGGCGGGGGAGTCCAGGCCGAGCTTGATCTGGTCCGCCGGCGCGTCCGGGTTCTCGATAATCTGCCCGCCGCCGGAAGCGACCAGGGCGTTGACCCAGACCGTCATGGATTCGGCCAGCGCTCCCTGCACGCCGAGGTACTTCTTTTCGCGCTTGGCCGCATCGATGAGCTGATCCCAGGTCACCGGCCTGGACATGTCCAGGCCGGCCGCGCGCGCCACCGATTTGCGGTACCAGAGCAGCTGGGTATTGGCCCAGAACGGCACGGTGACCAGTTTGTCCTTCCACTTGGCGCCGGTGAGCGCGCCCTCCACCACGTTCTGCGTGGTGCGCCGCGCAGTGCCGGCCGGAACCGGGGCCAGGAAGCCGGGCTCGGCCAGTTCGGGAACAAACGGCGGGTCCAGGCTCATGATGTCCAGCGAGGAATCCCCGGCCGCAAGACGGCGGGCCAGCTGTTCGCGCTGGGAGGCGGCGTCATTGGGCAGCAGCGATGTTTCGATCCGGTACTTGCCGCCGGCTGCCTCGGTGCATTTGGCGGCGATGGCGGCCTGTCCGCCGGCATCCGGATTGATGTACCAGGTCAGGACCGGCGGCCCCTCCGGCGCGGAGCAGCCGCCGAGCAGCAGGGCGGCCGACGCGAGGACGGCCAGGGTGCGCGGCCTGCCGCGGGCCCTGCGCCGGCTGCTGGATTCCGCTGTCATAGATACCCCGCCTCCACATCCTTGTAGCCGACCAGAGCATGCGTCCCACCCGCAGGCGGCGATGCTAAGCAACCTTGGTACCGACCATAAGCCCCCGCCGGAGATTTCCGCTAGCGCCGGCGGGCGGGGCACAGGGAAAAAGCTGCATTCTGTGCCCGGGCCGGCCCGTCCGATTGCTGCGATCTGGCAGGATCGGTGCATGACTGTCACCAGTGAGGACCTGCGCCGCGTGGCCGACGGCGTGCTGGAGCGCTTTGCCCTGCTACCGGACGAGGCCTGGGACCGGCCGGCCTTCGAGCTGGCCTGGACCTGCCGCGAGACCGCGGGACATATCCTGGATGATCTGGGCGGCTACGCCCTGCAGCTGTCCGGCAGCCGGCCGCCCCAGGACGACTACGTGGAACTGCTGGAGCCGCCGCCGCTGCGCGCCGGCGGCCCGCGGATCATCTTCTACCCGGACCCTGCGGCCGGCACCCGCGGCATCCTGCGCTGCCTGGATGCCGCGGCGGGGTTACTGTGTTCGGTGGTGGCGACGGCGGACGGCAAGCGCGGCTACCACCCGATGGGGATTTCCGACGCCGAGGGGTTTGCGGCGATGGGGATCGTGGAGGCTGCGGTGCATGCCTTCGATATCCTGACGGTCCACCAGATCCCGTATGCAGCCGACGCGTCGGTCTGCGCCCGCGTCCTGGACCGGCTGTTTCCGGCTGCGGTTCGCACCGGCGACCCCTGGCAGGATCTGCTCGGCGCCTGCGGGCGGACGCCGGCGACGCGCGGATTGCCTTGGCGGTGGGATGCTTCGGTGCGCTGATCAGCCGGCGTATTCCGGCTGGCGGGTCAGCCGGCGCAGGATCGGTTCGGCAAACCGCGTGGCGATGGGGCCGGCGACGGCCATCAGCAGCACATACGCGGCCACGAGGGCGTTCAACTCCGTCGGCAGCAGGCCTGAGGCGACCGCCAGCCCGGCGATCACGATGGAAAACTCGCCGCGGGCAATCAGCACCGTACCGGCGCGCACCCGGCCCCAGCGGCCGATGCCCGCCCGCCAGGCCGTCCAGGCACCGGTGGCGACCTTGGTCACCGCAGTGACGATCCCCAGCAGCAGCGCCCAGCCCAGCACCGGGGGCATGGTGGAAGGATCGGTGTTCAGGCCGAACGCCACGAAGAACATGGCGGCGAACAGGTCCCGCAGCGGTTCCAGCAGCCGGCTCGCGCTGTCCGCCGTCGCCCCGGAGATCGCGATGCCCAGCAGGAAGGCGCCCACGGCCGCCGAAACCTGCAGGGCCGAGGCCACGCCGGCCACCAGCAGGGCGGCGCCGATGAGCTTGAGCAGGAAGGTCTCCTGCTCGGGGCTGTGGATCCAGCCCGATATCCGGTGCCCGAAGCGCAGCGCCGCGAGCAGCACCACGGTAATCACCAGCAGCGAGATCCCCAGCGCCGTGGCCCCGCCGAGCAGCCCGATGCCGGCCAGCACGGCGGTCAGCACCGGCAGGTAGGCGGCCATCGCCAGGTCCTCCAGCACCAGCACGGCCAGGACCGCCGGGGTCTCCCGGTTGCCCAGCCGGCCCAGGTCGGTGAGGACCTTCGCGGCGATGCCCGAGGAGGAAATATAGGTCACCCCGCCCAGGACCATGGCCCCCACCGGCCCCCAGCCCAGCACGATCGCCAGCGCCGCACCGGGGGTGAAATTCAGGACCAGGTCCACCACGCCGGCTTGCCAGGACTGCTTCAGCCCGGTCACCAGCTCCATGGCCGTATATTCCAGTCCGAGCATTAACAGCAGCAGCACTACACCGATTTCCCCGGCGATATGGCCGAATTCGGCGATGCCGCGGAATTCGACGAGCCCGCCCTGGCCGAAGGCCAGCCCGCCCAGCAGGTAGAGCGGCACGGGGGACATGCCGAAACGGGCAGCCAGCCGGCCCAGCATTCCGAGCCCGAGGAAGACGATCCCGAGCTCGATGAGCGTCGCCGTCGTGGCGCCCACGGCGGCCTAGCTTCCGTGCAGGATGGCGGACGCGGCGTCGAGCCCGTCCGGCGTGCCCACGACGATGAGCAGGTCGCCCGGCTCGATGATGTCGTTCGGGGTGGGGGAGGGCACTACCAGGCCGTTGCGCAGGATGGCCACGATCGAAGCAGCGGTGCGCGTCCGCAGCCTGGTGTCGCCCAGCAGGCGGCCGGCGAACGGGGTGCCTTCGGTGATCAGGAACTGGCGCGTGCTCACGCCCGGCAGGTCGCTGTGCTCCTCGGCCAGCTGGGCCACCAGCTGCGGACCGCCGAGCAGGCTGCCCAGGGTGGCGGCCTCCTCGGTGCTCAGCGGGATGGAGGCCAGGACGGCGTCCGGGTCGTCCACCCGGGAGATGATCAGTTCGGTCTGGCCGTCACGCTGGATGACGATGCCCACCCGGCGCCCGCTGCCGAGGATGATCTCGCGGCGGACACCGATGCCGGGCAGCGGTGTTTCTTGCACGTCCATGGCACCACTCTAACGGCCCAGACCAGCCGTTCGCCGCGGGCACCGGGCCGGCCGCCGCCGGTGGCCGTAAGGTGGTCCCCATGGTGGTCGAAAAGAACACCCGCCGCATCGAAAGCGGGATCGAAACAGACTTCTCCGGCAGGATGGACTACGGCTCCTACCTGCAGCTGGACCGGCTGCTGTCCGCCCAGGTCCCGGTGAGCCGGCCGGAGCATCACGACGAGCTGCTGTTCATCATCCAGCACCAGACCACCGAGCTCTGGTTCAAGCTCATCCTGCACGAGCTGCGCGCCGTGCGCCGGCAGTTGCGCGGGGACGACCTGCGCTCGGCCATGAAGGGCATCGCCCGCATCAAGCACATCCAGCATGTGCTGATCGAGCAGTGGCCGGTGCTGGCCACGCTGACCCCGGCGGAATACGCCGAATTCCGCGGCGACCTCGGAGCCGCCTCGGGATTCCAGTCCTTCCAGTACCGCGCCGTCGAATTCCTGCTGGGCAATAAGAACGCCGGCATGCTCGCGGTCTTCGAGGCCCTGCCGGAAGCGCACCGGCTGCTCACCGAACTGCTGGAGCAGAGCAGCATCTACGACGAGTTCCTGGCGCTGCTGCACCGGCGCGGCTACCCGGTCCCCGAAGGGCTGCTGGACCGCGACGTGCGCCAGGCCCACGTCTTCGAGCCCGCGCTGCTGCCGGTCTTCAAGGAGATCTACGAGCATGCGCACGGAAACTGGGACGTCTACGAGGCCTGCGAGGAACTGGTGGACCTGGAGGACAATTTCCAGCTCTGGCGGTTCCGGCACCTGAAGACGGTGGAGCGGATCATCGGCATGAAGCGCGGCACCGGCGGTTCCTCCGGGGCTGGCTTCCTGCGCAAGGCCCTGGACCTGACGTTTTTCCCCGAACTGTTCGCGGTGCGCACCGAAATCGGCACGGACAACGGCTAGCCCCGGGGCCCGCGGCGGCTCAGCCGAACACGGTCCGGTTCCGGAACCCCGTGGCCTCGGTGCTGCCGCTGCCCAGCCGGGCCTGGCTGTACGGATAGTAGCGGAGCCTGCCGTCCTTGAACATGGCCATCAGCCCGGTGCTGCCGCGGCCGGCGTAGCCGCGCAGCGGCGTCAGCCCGGCGACGTCGTTCCAGCCGCGGGAGCCGACCTTCCGGGCCGCGCCGGCGAAGCGGCCGGCACCGTCGCCGCGCTGCACGTACAAGGCTCCGCCGCGGATGGCCAGCAGGTCCTGCCGGCCATCCCGGTCCCAGTCCGCCATGGTGAGCCGCGCCCCGGCGAAGCCGGTGGCAATCCGGGTCCCGGCGGAGACCGCCTTGCCCGAGGCATTGCGGAAGTAGCGTAGGGTGCCGCCCGCGGTGCGGGCGACGACGCCGGGGTACTTGTGCGTGCCCACCCAGCGCCCGGCGGCCAGGGACATCCCCCGGAAGCCGGCGCCCACCTGGACCGGGCTGCGGAAGCCGCCGCCGGCCTTGCCGTAATTGGCCAGCAGGCGTCCGTCCTTCAGTTGCAGCAGCAGGTCCAGGGTCCCATCCCGGTTCCAGTCGAGGGCGAAGCCGGCCTGCACCGTGTTGTACCCGGTGGTGTCGATCCGGACCCGGGGCCGCAGCTTGCCGGTACCGCCCGGATAGCGCCAGAGGTCGCCGGCCGGATCCGTGGCCAGCAGGTCGGCGGTGCCGCGCAGGCTCGGTTTGCCCACGGTGTAGTAGTGCTCCAGGGTGGGAATGCCCCTGGTGCGCAGCACGGAGGCGAGCGTCACGCCCACATAGCGCAGGTGCCACGGTTCGTAGGTGTAGCCGGTGACCTGCTGCTGGCCCTTCGGGTAGCGGACGATGAAGCCGTACTTGTAGGCGTTCTTCGCCACCCACCGGCCCTCCGGCGTGCTGCCGAAACAGGCCTCCAGCCAGCAGGTCGCCGTGGCCTGCCCCACGTCCACGGCCAGACCGGTTTGGTGCTCGCTGTAGCCGGGCCGCGCCGAGATCGAGTCGGCATAGGCCCGGCCGTACGTGCGCACGTAGGAGCTGTAGAGCGAGGACTGCTGGCCGTACGAACGGTAGGCGCTGACCACCTTCAGGCGGTGCCCGGCTTTGCGGGCGCCGGAGAACAGGCCGGCCAGCTTGCCCGCTGCTTCCTTGCGCAGGCTGTAGCCGGTGCCCTTGACCGTGGCCAGGTCCGCGGGCTTGTACTTCAGCGGGCTCAGCGGGTGGCTCTTGTTGACGAAGACCTTGATGCTGCCGGCATCGCGGACCGGTTCCGCGGCCTGCGCGGCCGGTGCCGGTACGGCGGACAGGACCCCGGCGGACAGGCACAGCACGGCGGCCGTGGCCAGCAGGTTCCGCCACCGGCTGCGCGGCGGTCTGCACGGGAGGGCGTTCGTCTTGGCGTTCACGGGCTCCATGCTGCCAGCACCGGGCCGGATCGGCAGGACAGCGCGCCGGGGGAACGGGGCCGGATGCGATATTTTTAGTAGGTGCTGCTCTCCGACCGCGATATCCGTGCCGAACTCAAGGCCGAACGGATCCTGCTCGACCCCTTCCTGCCGGACATGGTCCAGCCCTCCAGCGTGGACGTGCGGATCGACAGGTTCTTCCGGCTCTTCGACAACCACAAGTATGCCCACATCGATCCGTCCGAGGAGCAGCCGGAGCTGACCCGGCTGGTGGAAGTGGCGGCGGACGAGCCGTTCATCCTGCATCCGGGAGAGTTCGTCCTGGGCTCCACCTACGAGGCGGTCACGCTGCCGGACGATATTGCGGCCCGGCTCGAAGGCAAGTCCTCGCTCGGCCGGCTGGGCCTGCTGACCCACTCCACCGCAGGGTTTATCGACCCGGGCTTCTCCGGCCACGTCACGCTGGAACTGTCCAACGTCGCCACCCTGCCCATCAAGCTCTGGCCGGGCATGAAGATCGGCCAGCTGTGCTTCTTCCGCCTGACGTCCCCGGCCGAGCACCCGTACGGTTCCGGTGAATACGGCAACCGCTACCAGGGCCAGCGCGGCCCCACCGCTTCCCGTTCCCACCTGAACTTCCACCGCACCCCGATCGACCGCTGACCCACCCCGGCCGCCGGCTGCCGCCCCCACCTCTCATCGACTTTCCACTTAACGACCTGCCCAGCGCTGGGAAGGTCGTTAAGTGGAAAGCCGATCGGGGGTGGAGGGGGTGCGGGGGCGGGCGCAGGCATGGTCGGGGGCCCGGACGGGGAGCAGGACCAGCAGGCCGGCCAGCAGCACCAGCAGGATCCCGAGGATGCCATAGCGCTGCGACCCGAATATGCCGATGCACAGCGCGAACAGCGACGGGGCCAGGAAACTGACCGCCCGGCCGGTGGTGGCGTAGAGGCCGAACAGCCCGCCTTCCTCGCCTTCCGGCGCCAGCCGCGCCAGGTAGGCCCGTGAGGAAGCCTGCGCCGGGCCCACGAACAGGCACAGCAGCAGCCCGAAGACCCAGAAGGTCAGCGTGCCGTCGAAGGCGGCGCCGAACAGCACATGCTCCTCCGGACCCAGGACCAGCAGGGCGCCGCCGGTGGCCAGCAGGCCGGCCAGCGCGCCGACGATCACGGCCTTCGGCCCGGCCCGGTCGTCCAGGAAGCCGCCGATGACCGCGCCGGCCGCGGCGACGATGTTGCCGGCAATGGCAAAGAAGATTACCTGCGTCAGGGTGAAACCGAAGGTGCCGGCCGCGATCACCCCGCCGAAGGTGAAGACGGCCGCCAGCCCGTCGCGGAAGACCGCGCTGGCGAGCAGGAAGTACACGGTGTGCCGGTCCGCGCGGTAGATCGTCCGGATCCGGCGGGCCAGCACGGCGTAGGAGGCGAGCAGGCCGGTGCGCGGCCCGGTGGCCCGGCGCGGAACCTCCGGTACGGCGAACAGCACCGGCAGGGCAAAGACCATGAACCACAGGGCGGAGAAGACCGCCACCAGGCGGATGTTCAGTCCGTCCGCGGCCGTGACGCCGAACCACCCCGTCTCCGGCAGCACGAAGCCGGCCAGCACCAGGGCCAGGGCGGCGATGCCCCCGGCATAGCCCATCGCCCAGCCGAACCCGCTGACCCGGCCGATACTGGCCGGGGTGGAAATCTGGGTGAGCATCGCGTTGTAGTTGACGTTGGCGAATTCGTAGAAGATGTTGGCGAGCGCGATCAGGCCCACGCCCAGGAGCAGGAATTCTGGGGCCGGCCGGACGAAAAAGCACAGCGCGGTCAGCAGCGCCACCGCCAGGCTGTTGATCCCCAGGAAGAACCTGCGCCGGCCGCCGGCGTCCGAGCGCTGGCCGGTGATGGGGGCCAGCAGGGCGATGACCACGCCGGAGACGGCCAGGCCGTAGCCCAGCACGGCCGAGGCACGGTCGCCGCCGCCGAAGGCATCCCCGGTGAGGTAGACGGTGAAGACGAAGGTGGTCATCACCGCGTTGAAGGCGGCCGAGCCCCAGTCCCAGCAGGCCCAGGCCAGCACGCGCACCCCGGCCCGTGAGCGCGTGGGCCGGGCGCCGGTGGGCGGGGCGGGGACGTCTGCGGCTTGGCTCATACCGTGATGTTAACCGGCTGCGTGCCGGGCCGCGCCAGCCGACGGTGGACAACTGGAAAACGGCTGGCAAAATCCGGGCCGCGGCGTGCCGGTGGCCGGACCGTACGTATGCCTTTGTTAGCATAGACGTGGGCTTCCACATTCGTCCCTGCCCCCCGACAGGCCCAGAAAGTAGCTCCGGAGAGATCGTGCTCATTGTGCTCACCCTGCTCTTCGTGGTGGCCTTTGCAGCGCCTTTGATCTTCCGGAAACTGGGTCGTTCCACGTTCTACCTGCTGGCCGCGGTGCCGGCCGGCGGCCTGGTCTGGCTGCTGGCCACCTTCGGCCGCTACACCGTCGCGGACCAGCACGGCGTCGCCGGGCCGAATGCTCCGCCGTCGCAGGTGGTGGCCTGGATTCCCCAGCTGCAGCTGGAGCTGGCCTTCCGGATGGATGCGCTCTCGGCGGTGGTCTCGCTGCTGATCCTGGGCGTCGGCGCCCTGGTGCTGTTCTACTGCGCGCGCTATTTCAAGGCCGACGACGCCCATCTCGGTCCGTTCGGGGCGCAGTTGCTCGCCTTCGCCGCGGCCATGTTCGGGCTGGTCATCACCGATGACCTGCTCATGCTGTATGTCTTCTGGGAACTGACCACCATCCTGTCCTACCTGCTGATCGGCTTCGCCCGGCAGCGCCTGGCCGCGCGCCGTTCGGCCCTGATGGCCCTGATGGTCACGACGCTCGGCGGCCTGGCGATGCTGGTGGGCATGATCATGCTCGGCCAGACCGCCGGCACCTACCGGATCTCGGAACTGATCAACCGGGCTCCGGAGCTGCTGGCACACGGGACCGTGGTCAACATCGCCGTCGTGCTGATCCTGGTCGGGGCTATCAGCAAGTCCGCCCTGATCCCGTTCCACTTCTGGCTGCCGGCGGCCATGGCGGCCCCCACTCCGGTCAGCGCCTACCTGCACGCGGCGGCCATGGTCAAGGCCGGCATCTACCTGGTCGCTCGGTTCGCGCCGGGTTTTGCCGGCACCGGCTACTGGGACGCCGTCGTGACCGTGCTCGGCCTGCTGACCATGCTGGTGGGCGGGTGGCAGGCGCTGCGGCAGTTCGACCTGAAGCTGATCCTGGCCTACGGCACCGTCAGCCAGCTCGGCCTGCTGGTCCTGGTCACCGGCCTGGGCGACCGCGACGGTGCGGTGGCCGCGCTGGGCCTGCTGCTGGCGCACGGCCTGTTCAAGGCCACGCTGTTCCTGGTCGTGGGCATCATCGACCACCAGTCCGGCACCCGCGACATCCGCCAGCTCTCCGGCATCCACCGCGCTGCGCCGGCCCTGTTCGGCGTAGCGTTGGTGGGAGCCGCCTCCATGGCCGGCGTGCCGCCGCTGCTGGGCTTCGTGGCCAAGGAATCGGTGTATGAAGCGTTCTTCCAGCAGGCGCAGCATGGCGGCTGGGCGGACTGGCTGGTGCTGGCCGGCGTGGTGGCCGGGTCCATGCTCACGTTCGCGTACAGCGCCCGTTTTGTCTGGGGCGGCTTCGCAACCAAGCCCGACGCCGAGGCCACGGCATTCAAACCCGTATCGTATGCGTTCCTGGCGTCCCCTGCGGTACTGGCCGCGGCCACGGTCTGCTTCGGTCTCTGGCCGGCGCCGGTGGACGCCGCGGTGCAGCCGTACAGCTGGCTGTTCCCCGCCGACGGCGGCATCCACCTGGCGCTTTGGCACGGAGTGACGCCCGTGCTGGGCCTGGCCGCGCTCACGCTCGCCGTCGGCGCATTGCTCTTCCGGTACCGGCGGGAGGTGGCACGCTTCCAGGACAGCACCATCCGGGTCGTCGAAGCCGAACGGATCTACCGCGCCGTCGTGGGCGCGCTGGACGAGGCCGCCATCTGGGTCACCGGACGCACCCAGCGCGGTTCGCTGATCTTCTACCTGTTCGTGATCCTGACCGTCGCCATCGTCACCCCGGTCAGTGCGCTGCTGTTCATCGGTGCGCCCTGGCCGGATGACTGGGTGTGGTTCGACAGCCCGGTCCAGGCCATTGCCGGCGCGATCGTCATCGCCGGGGCACTGGCCGCCGTCCGGGCCAACAAGCGTTTCCTGGCCGTGCTGATGGTCTCCGTCACCGGCTACGGCCTTGCGCTGATCTTCGCCCTGCAGGGCGCCCCCGACCTGGCCCTGACCCAGATGCTGGTGGAGACCATCGTGCTGGTGGCCATTGTGCTGGCGCTGCGCTCGCTGCCGGCCCGGCTGTGGCTGAGGACCCCGGGACGCTACCGGCTGCTGCGCGCCGGGCTGGGGCTGGCCTTCGGCCTGGCCATGATGGGGCTCGCCGCAGTGGCCATGGCCTCCCGCACCGCTCCGCCGGTCTCGCTGGCATTCCCGGAACTCGCCTACGAGGGCGGCGGCGGAGCGAACATCGTCAACGTCACCCTGGTGGACCTGCGGGCCTGGGACACCTTCGGCGAGATCTCGGTGCTGGCGCTGGCCGCCACCGGCGTCGCCAGCCTGATCTTCGTCCGCGGCCGGGGGGACAAGCGGCCGCGGGCCGTCACCGTGGCCACCGGCTCGGTGGACCGGATGAGCGAACTGGACGAGCTGGGGCACCGCAGCGCCGCTGTGCTGACCGCACGGCGCTTTGCCACCGCCACCCGCGATGCCTGGCTGGTCGCCGGGCGCACGCTGGCGCCCGAGCGCCGCTCGATCATCCTCGAGGTGGTCACCCGGCTGCTGTTCCACTCAGTGATGGTCTTCTCCATCTACCTGCTGCTGGCCGGACACAACCTGCCCGGCGGTGGTTTCTCCGGCGGCCTGCTCGCCGGGCTCGCCCTGACCATCAGGTATTTGGCCGGCGGCCGTGTGGAACTGGCCGAGGCGACCCCGGTCAGCGCCGGCGTACTGCTGGCCGCTGGACTGGGCACCGCGTCGCTGACCGCGCTGGCGCCCCTGTTTTTCGGCGGAGAGGTCTTCCAGAGCGCGATCATCCATTTCAGCCTGCCGGTGTTCGGCGAGCACAAGTTCGTCACCTCGACGATTTTCGACATCGGCGTGTACCTGGTGGTGGTCGGGCTGGTGCTGGACGTGCTGCGCAGCTTCGGCTCCGAAGTGGACGAACGCAGCGAGAGCCGCCCACGGCACCCCGAGCATGGGGTCCCGCACGAGGCGCCGGAAGCGCTAGAGGAGGGGGTGGCCCGGTGACGGTGAACCTCACACTGCTGGTGGTGATGGGCGTGCTCTTCGCCGTCGGCGTCTACCTGATCCTGGAACGTAGCCTGACCCGGGTGATGCTTGGGCTGATCCTGATCACCAACGGCGCCAACGTCCTGATCCTGAGTACCGGCGGAGCCGCGGGGCTGGCCCCGCTGTTCGGCAAGGATATTCCGCCCGATGCCTACAACGATCCGTTGCCCCAGGCCCTGATCCTGACCTCCATCGTCATCTCGTTCGCCGTCACGGCATTCCTGCTCGGGATCATCTACCGGTCCTGGATACTGGGCCGGCAGGACGAGGTCCAGGACGACATCGAGGACCGCCGCGTGGCCAACCAGCCCAGCTTCGACGCCGAGGACGACGCCGAAATGCCCGCCGAAACCACCGAATTCATCAAGGCCGAGGCCGAAGAGTCACCCGGCACGCCGACGGCCCGGGCGAAGGGGGAGGAATGAACGCAGCCTCAGTGGCCCCCCTCGCCGTCGTCCTGCCGATCCTCGGCGCGGCGCTGGCCTTCCTGTTCATCCGGCAGCCGAAGCTCCAGCGGACGGTGACCATTTCCACGCTCACGCTCACGCTGTGCCTGGAAGCCTTCCTGCTGTATTCGGCCTGGACCTCAGGAGTGCAGGCGGTCACCCTCGGCGGCTGGCCGCCGCCGTTCGGCATCAGCATGGTGGTGGACGAGTTCTCCTCGCTGATGCTGGTGGTTTCCACCACCGTCAGCCTGGCGGTGCTGATCTACGCGGCCGGGCAGGGCATGGCCGGCGGGGACGAGGACGGGCCGGTCTCGATCTTCCATCCCACGTACATGATCCTGGTCGCCGGGGTGTCCAACGCCTTCCTGACCGGGGACCTGTTCAACCTCTACGTGGGCTTCGAAATCCTGCTTACCGCCAGCTATGTGCTGATGACCCTGGGCGGGACCGGGCCGCGGGTGCGCGCCGGCATCACCTACGTGGTGGTCAGCGTGATTTCCTCGATGCTGTTCCTGGTCTCCATCGCGATGATCTATGCCGCCACCGGCACGATCAACATGGCGGACCTGGCCCTGCGGCTCGATGCGCTGGATCCGGGCACCAACATGATGCTTCACCTGATGCTGGTGGTGGCCTTCGGGATCAAGGCTGCCATGTTCCCGCTCTCCTTCTGGCTGCCGGACTCCTATCCGACCGCACCGGCCCCGGTCACCGCGGTGTTCGCCGGCCTGCTGACCAAGGTGGGGGTGTACGCGCTGGTGCGTACCGAGACGCTGCTGTTCCCGGGGGACAGGATCAACACCTTCCTGATGATCACGGCCCTGCTGACCATGATCGTGGGCATCCTGGGCGCGATCGCCCAGATCGACATCAAGCGCATGCTCTCGTTCACTCTGGTCAGCCACATCGGGTACATGGTCTTCGGCCTGGCCCTGTCCTCGCGGCTGGGCCTGGCCTCCACCGTCTACTACGTGGCGCACCACATCACCGTGCAGACCAGCCTGTTCCTGGTCGCGGGGCTGATAGACCGGCGCGGCGGAACCACCAACATGGACCGCCTCGGCGGCCTGGCCAGGCTGTCGCCCCTGCTGGCGGTGCTCTTCTTTGTGCCGGCGATGAACCTGGCCGGCATCCCGCCGTTCTCCGGCTTCCTGGGCAAGCTCGGGCTGCTCCAGGCCGGCGTGGACCTGGGCACGCCGGTGGCCTACGTGCTGGTGGCCGGCGGCGTCATTACCTCGCTGCTGACGCTGCTGGCGATGGCGCGGGTGTGGAACCGGGCCTTCTGGCGCACCCCGGAGGACGCCGAGCATCCCGATCCGGTTCTGGTGGCGACGACGCCGGACGGTTCCATGCTGCGTACCTCCCGGCTGGTCGCGGACCAGCCCATGGGGCGCTTCTCCGGCAAGAGTGTCATGGACCTGCTGCCGCGGACCATGGTCGGTTCGACCCTGGCACTGGTGCTCGTGGGAGTCGCGCTGACGGTCTTCGCCGGGCCGCTGTTCCAGCTCAGCGACCAGGCCGCCGCGAGCATGCTCGAGCGCACGCCCTATATCGACGCGGTGCTCGGCCCCGGTGCCGGGGCCGGCGGGGAGAATGCACCATGAGCCGGGTATCAAAGCGGCCCCGGATTCCGTTCCTCACCGAGCTGCCCCTGCTCATCTGGCTGGTGCTGCTCTGGGGCACCCTCTGGCAGGACTTCAGCGCCGGCAACCTGCTGTTCGGCGCCATCATCTCGGTGGTCGTGGTCAACCTCTTCTATCTGCCGCCGGTCGAACTGGGCGGGCGGCTGAACCTGGCTGCCGGCGCCCTGTTCGCAGCCAAGTTCGTCTATCACGTGGCAGTGGCCAGCTTCCAGGTACTGTGGCTGGCCGTGGCCACCGGGCCCCGGATCCGCAATGCCGTGCTGGCGGTGAAGCTGCGCACCCACTCGGACCTGATCCTCACGGCCACCGGACATGCGATTTCCCTGATCCCGGGCAGCCTGGTAGTGGATGTGGACCGCTCCTGCTCGACCCTCTACCTGCACTGCCTGAACATTAACGGGCCGCAGGACGCGCAGGCCTTCCGCGCCCAGGTGCTGCGGATCGAGGCGGACCTGATCCGGGTCTGCGGCAACCGGGAGGAACTGGCATTGGTGCGGGCGGAGAACCACGGACAGGAAGACCGCCTGACGGCGCGCGGGGGAGGAGGACAGCCATGAGCGCAGGAATCATGATGGTGGTCCTGGTGGCCGTCGCCGCCCTGCTGACCCTCTCGGCGGCGGCGGCCATTGCCCGCACCATCAAGGGACCCTCCCTGCTGGACCGGGTCCTGGCCGTGGACGTGCTGCTCTCCGTGGTCTCCGCAGCGCTGATCGTGGACATGGCGGTGCACCGGCACCAGAACAACCTGATCCTGGTGGTCGTCATCTGCCTGGTCGGGTTCATCGGTTCGGTGACCGTGGCCCGGTTCGTGATCGACAGGCGGCCCCATGAACACTGACCTGATCCTGGATATCGCCTCCGGCATCTGCCTGATCCTCGGTGCCGTGATGTCGCTGGCGGCGGCGATCGGCCTGATCCGGTTCCCGGACCTGCTCTCGCGCATGCACGCGGCCACCAAACCGCAGGTGTTCGGCCTGCTGCTGCTGCTCACCGGCCTGGGGCTGCAGCTGCGCAGCTGGGCCATGGTGCCGGTCCTGCTGCTGGCCTGGCTCTTCCAGCTGCTCACGGTGCCGGTGTCCGCGCACATGGTCGGCAGGTCCGGCTACCGCACCAAGCACCTGCGCAAGGAAACCCTCACCGAGGACGATCTTGACGCCGTCGTGCAGAAAGCCGCGGCCGACGAGGCGCTGCGCAGCGAAGAAGCCCCGGACCGGCAGTAGCCGGCGCCCGGGGCAGCGCCCCTACGGTGGGGCGCGGGGGCCCCGCTGTGGCGGCGAAGCCGACCGGTCCGGGCCTACCCACCGCTCGCTTCGCTCGCGGCGGGACCCGCGGCCCGAACCTTGCGGGAGCGCCCCAACGTCAGACTATGTCGCGGGTCTTGGAGAACCTGGCAATCGCGTGCTGCGTGCCGCGCTGGGACAGCACCCGGATAATGGCGCTCACCGCCCCGGACACGACCGCGAAGACCAGCACCGAGCGCAGGCTGTTCTCCATATCGTCGTCCTTCTTGGGCGAATCCTTGCCCGTGGCCCGCTTCCACACCACGTCGAGGAGCTTGCTGGCGAGCAGGCCGGCACCGATGCTCACCCCGGTCCCCAAGGCTTTCAAGACAAAATTCACTGCAACTCCCGTTCCTCGGCGTCGGTCACATCCGGAACCAGCCTAGCGCCTCACCCGTGCCGGTGGGGGCCGGCACGATTGCGCAGCGCAAACAGGGTAAACTGGGACTCGCTGACAACAGCACACAACGACAGGGGAGCGTCCGTTCCCGCGGCCACCGGCCGCAGCGAGCGGGACGCTGAGAGTGCGGCCCACCGCAGACCCTCGAACCTGCTCCGGCTAGTACCGGCGAAGGGAGTCGAGTTCTCAGAGTGCTCCGGTCTGCTTCAGGCGGTCGACCGCAGGCAGCAGACCGGCAAGCACTTTCCCCTCCTGTACCTCAGGAGGACACAATGACTGGAATTTCCACCAAGGCGGCCGGAACCAACCGCAGTTGGCGCGTCGTCGACATCGTGGTCGCGGCACTGATCGCCGTTGCCGGCGGCGTCATCTTCTGGGCCTGGTCCCAGGGCGCCAACCTCGTTTCCGCACCGCTCAATGCCCTGTACCCGCCGCTCACCGGCCTCTACGCCGGCGGCTGGATGATCCCGGCCGTGCTGGGCATGCTCATTATCCGCAAGCCGGGCGCCGCGCTCTTCTGCGAAACCGTGGCCGCCACCGGGGAACTGATCATGGGGTCCCAGTACGGCACCACGGTGCTGATCTCCGGCATGCTGCAGGGCCTGGGCGCGGAACTCGTGTTCGCGGCCCTGCTCTACCGCAAGTTCAACCTGCCCGCCTCGCTGCTGGCCGGTGCCGGCGCGGGGCTGTTCTGCGGCCTGAACGACTCCTTCGCGCCGTGGGGGTGGAACATCGCCTACGAGGCCGGGGACAAGCTCGCCTACATCAGCTTCACCACCGTCTCCGGCGCCGTCATCGCAGGCGCGCTGTCCTGGCTCGCCACCCGCGGCCTGGCCCGGACCGGCGCACTGGCCGCCTTCGCTTCGCGCAAAGCGGCCACCGAGCCCGTCTTCTCCTGATGTCAGCCGAGACTGCCGGCCGGCCGGCGGCCGTATCCGCACGCGGGTGGGGCTGGCGGCACGCGGGCCGGGCCGTCCCCGCCGTCCACGGCCTCGACCTGGAGATCCAGGCGGGCGAGCGGGTGCTGCTGCTGGGCGCCTCGGGCGCCGGCAAATCGACACTGCTGCACGCCCTCGCGGGGGTGCTGGGCGATGACGACGACGGCGCCGACGAGAGCGGTTCGCTGCTGCTCGACGGCGCGGCCCCCCGCGGACAACGCGGACGGGCCGGCCTGATGCAGCAGGATCCGGAAACGCAGGTGATCCTCTCCCGGCTAGGCGACGATGCCGCGTTCGGCGCCGAAAACCTCGCCGTGCCGCGGCCGGAGATCTGGCGCCGCGTGCACGAGGCGCTCGAGGACGTCGGGCTCGCCGGCTTCCCGCTGGACCACCCGACGTCGGCGCTCTCCGGCGGGCAGAAGCAGCGCCTGGCGCTGGCCGGGATCCTGGCCATGCGGCCCGGGCTGGTCCTGCTGGACGAACCGACGGCCAACCTGGATCCGGCCGGCGTGCTGGAGGTCCGCGACGCCGTCGGCCGCAGCCTGGACAAGACCGGTGCCACCCTGATCGTGGTGGAGCACCGGGTGGCCGTCTGGAAGGACCTGGTGGACCGCATCGTGGTGCTGCAGCCCGGGGCCGCGCCGTCCGGGGCGCAGCAACCGGCAGTGCTCCTGGACGGCCCGCCGGACCAGGTCCTGGCCCAGGCCGGCCGGATGCTGGCCGCCGCCGGGGTATGGGTGCCCGGCCAGGTGCCCGACACCCGGGCCCGCCGCAATGCCGGCACCGGCCAGCTGCTGCTGGCGGCCGAGGACCTGTCGGTATCCCGCGAACGGCCGCGCCGGCGCGGCCAGCGGATTCCGCCGGTCCAGGCGGGCATCTCCGCCGAGGTCCGGGCCGGGCAGGCACTGACCGTCACCGGCCCCAACGGCGCCGGGAAGTCGACCTTCGCGCTGACCCTGGCCGGGCTGCTGGCCCCGGCTGGAGGCAAGGTGGTTGCCGCCGAGGCGCTCGCTGCCGGTGCCGGACCCGATCCGTTCCGGTGGAAGGCGAAGCACCTGATTTCGCGCATCGGCACCGTCTTCCAGGAACCGGAGCACCAGTTTGTGACCGGCCGGGTCCTGGACGAGTTGATGGTCGGCCCGCGGCAGCTGGGCCGCGGCGGGCAGGTCGTGGACGAGTTGCTTCAGCGCCTGCGCCTGGACCATCTGGCCGAGGCCAATCCGTACACCTTGTCCGGCGGCGAAAAGCGGCGGCTGTCCGTGGCCACCGTCCTGGCTGCGCATCCCCGGGTGCTCGTGCTGGACGAGCCCACTTTCGGCCAGGACGCCTGTACCTGGGCCGAGCTGGCGTCCTTCCTCGCCGAACTGCTCGACGCCGGAACGGCCGTGGTCTCGGTCACCCACGACGAGGAATTCAGCGCGCTGCTGGGCGGCGCCGCGCTCCGGCTGGGATCCGCCCGGCTTCAGGCCGGTGCCGCATGAGGCAAGCCCTGACCCTGCACGGCAACACCGCGCTCCTGACCCGGGCCAACCCGCTGGCGAAGTTCGCCGCCGTCGTGTCCATCACGGCGGTGCTGGCGCTGTCCATTGACTGGGTGTCGGCGACGACGGCGCTGCTGGGCGAGTTCGCCCTCTTTGGACTCGCCGGCCTGACCCTGCGCCTGCTCTGGCAGCGCGGCTGGCCGCTGATCCTCGCCGCCGCCCTCGGCGGCTGGAGCACCACCATCCTCGCGGCGGACAGCGGCCGGACCCTGCTCGATACCGGCATCTGGTCGATCAGCGAAGGCTCCCTTGAGCTGGGGCTCGGTTTTATGCTGCGCGGCCTGGCGATCGCGCTGCCGGCCATCCTGCTGATGAGCTGTACCGATCCCACCGACCTGGCCGACGCGCTGGCCCAGAAGGCCCGGCTGCCGCACCGTTTCGTCCTGGGCACGCTGGCTGCGATGCGGCTGGTCGGGCTCATGGCGGAGGAATGGCAGACCATCGGGATGGCCCGGCGCGCCCGCGGCATCGGCTCGCACGGCAGCCCGCTGCAGCGGCTGCGCGCGACCCTCGGCCAGAGCTTCGGACTGCTGGTCCAGGCCGTCCGGCGGGCTTCCCGGCTCGCGGTCACGATGGAGGCGCGCGGCTTCGGCGGCGCACAGCGCAGCTGGGCCCGGGAATCCACCTTCAGCCGGATGGATCTTTGGGTGGTGCTGGGCGGGATGCTGATCGCGGCGGCGTCCCTGGCTGCGGCCGTCGCGGCCGGGACTTGGAACCTTGTTTTCGCCTGACGCTATTCCCTGCTGCCCTTGACCAGCAGGGTGGTCAGTTCCTCGGTCAGGTCGCGCGCGACCGGGATCTGACGGCCATCGATGCTGCGCACCGGGGCCAGCAGCCGGATGCTGGACACCAGCCAGACGGCGTCGGCGTCGAACAGATCCTGCGGTACCAGCGGCCCGTAGCCCAGCTGCCAGCCGGCCGCGGCGGCGGTCTTGAAAAGCGCGCCCTGGGAGGTGCCTGGCAGGATCCCGCTCTCCAGCAGAGGCGTGGTCAGGGTCCGCACGCCGTTCCGGACCGTCGCGATCAGCACCGTGGAGGTAGGACCCTCCAGCACGCGCCCGTCGGTGGAGGTGAAAATAACGTCGTCGGCGCCGTGCTTCCTGGCATAGCGCAGGGCCGCCATATTCACTGCGTAGGACAGCGTTTTGGCGCCCAGCAGCAGCCATGGCGCCCGCTCGGCCACCGAGCTGTCATAGCCACGGTCCAACAGCAGCACGTCGATGCCCGATTCGCGCTGTTCCTTCCCGGACGTCCCGGGCCTGCTGGCCTGGACCCAGGCGGTGGGCAGCTCCCCTTCGATACCGCGGGTCACCAGCAGCTTGACTACCAGCTCCTCGGCCGGCGGGTGCTCGGCGATGGCGGTGGCGATCGCCCGTTCCCAGGCGGCGGCCGGCGGGATGACCAGGTCCATGGTCTCGGCGGAGGAGGCCAACCGGTCCAGGTGCGCGGACAGTTTCCGCGGCGTTCCGTCGACGGCCAGCATGGATTCGAAGATACCGTCCCCACGCGTCACCCCTTGGTCCGTGGCCATCAGCGAGGGCTTGGACGCGTCGGCCACGCGGCCGTCGGCATAGGCGGGATCGAGGAACACCAGGACTGTCATGGTTCCCAGCCTAGCCGCCGAGGGCCCCGCCGCGAGCGAAGCGAGGGGTGGGAGGCGGGTAGGCGGTAGCGTTCGCCGCCTGCCCCGCGCGCTTCGCACACGGGGACCCCTGGCGGCTCTCTTGCCGAGGGCCCGAACCGGGCTTGCAGCGGCAGGGGAGCCGCGAAGCGTCAGCCCCCTTTCATTGGTGGCTAACGCTTAGTCCGCAGGAGACGACAGATTAGGCTAGGGGGACGACGCCGGCTGCCGGCGGGATGGGGGGACTTACCGGAAGTGTTGTGGCCGTTGACGGGGCTCGGGACTTTCCCCAACTGGGTGTTGGCCATCCTCACCGTGCTCGATACCGTGATCCGCATCGCTGCCCTCGGCATCGTGCCCGGCAACCGCCGTCCCACCACCGCCATGGCCTGGCTGCTGGCTATCTTCCTCATTCCGCTGGTGGGTCTGCCGCTGTTCCTGATGTTCGGCAGTTTCCGGCTCTCCGGGCGCCGGTTCCGCCAGCAGGCCGAGGTCAACCAGGAGGTCGTGGAGGCGACGCAGAGCCTGACGGAACCGCGCAGCGAAAGGGAGGCGCCCGTGTGGGTGCATTCGGCTGCCGAACTGAACCGCACCTTGGGCGCGTTTCCGATGCTGGACGGCAACACCGTGCAGTTGCTGCCGGGCTATACCGAGTCGATCAAGGCGATGACGGAGGCCGTCCGCGGGGCGAGGGAATACGTCAACGTCGAGTTCTACATCATGGCGAAGGACGAAGTCACCGGCGAGCTCTTCGAGGCGCTGCAGGAGGCCGCCGGCCGCGGGGTCGCGGTGCGCCTGCTGTTCGACCACATCGGGACCCTGCGGGTGGCCGGCTACCGCAAGTTCCTGCGCTGGCTGGGCGCCAGCGGCATCCAGTGGCACCGGATGCTGCCCATCATGCCGTTCCGCGGCCAATGGCGGCGGGTCGACCTGCGCAACCACCGCAAGATCCTCGTGGTGGATGGGCACGTGGCCTTTACCGGCTCGCAGAACCTGATCGAGCCCGGCTACCTGCGTCCTTCCAGCCGCCGTTCGGGCCGCGAATGGGTGGAGCTGATGGCCCGGCTGGAGGGTCCCATCGTCACCGCCTTGAACGTCGTCTTCGCCACCGACTGGTATACCGAGACGGACGAACTGCTCAAACAGGAGCTGTTCACCCCGGCGACGGTGACCGAGACCGGGCCGATGACCTGCCAGGTGGTTCCCAGCGGGCCCGGCTTCCAGGCGGAGAACAATCTGCGCCTGTTCAACACGCTCATCTACGCGGCGGTGGAGCGGCTGTCCATCTGCAGCCCGTACTTCGTGCCGGACGACTCGCTGCTGTACGCCATTACGACGGCGGCGCAGCGCGGCGTCGATGTGGAACTGTTCGTCTCCGAGCAGGGAGACCAGTTCCTGGTCCATCATGCGCAGCGCTCCTACTACCAGGCCCTGCTGCAGGCGGGGGTGCGGATCTACCTGTATCCAAAGCCGATGGTGCTGCACGCTAAGTTCTTTACCGTCGACAACACGGCAGCGGTGCTGGGTTCGAGCAATATGGACATGCGCTCGTTCTCGCTGAACCTGGAGGTGTCCCTGATGATGCTCGGCGACGACATCGTCCCGAAGCTGCTGGCGGTGGCGGACACGTACCGCAAGGTTTCACGTGAACTGACGCTGGACGAATGGGTGCAGCGGCCGCGCGCGGAACGTTACGTCGACAACGTCTGCCGACTCACCGCGACGCTGCAGTAGCGGAGCCGGACGTCTGCGTCCGGCTCCGGGATCAGTCCGGGAACCCGGCGCCCAGGGCCGAGAGCACCCCGAAGGCCTTGGCCCGGACCTCGTCCCATTCATCCTCCGGGACCGAGTCCGAGGTGATGGCACCGCCGACGCCGAGGCTGAGCCGGTCCCCGTCCATGACCAGGGTGCGGATGACTACCGACAGGTCCGCGGCCCCATTGGGCGAGAAGTAGCCGATCGCGCCGGAGTAGACCCCGCGCGGGCCGGTTTCCAGGTCGTCCAGGATGTCCATGGTGCTGATCTTCGGTGCCCCGGTCATGGAGCCGGCGGGAAAGGCCGCCAGCACGGCCTCGGCGCGCACCGCGTCCGGGGTCAGTTGTGCGTCGATGGTGGAGACCATCTGGTGCACCGTGGCATAGCTCTCCACGGCGCAGAGCCGGCTGACCCGCAGCGATCCCGGGACGGCGAAATGGCTCAGGTCGTTGCGCAGCAGGTCCACGATCATGATGTTCTCGGCGCGGTCCTTGCGGCTGGACAGCAGGTCCGCGCGCAGGGCTTCGTCCGCGGCTGCGTCCGGCCCCCGCCGCCGGGTGCCTTTGATCGGTTCGGCCCGCAGCGCGCCACCGGCCGTGATCCGCAGGAACCGCTCGGGCGAGGTGCTGGCCACCGATAGGCCGCCCAGCCGCAGGAAGCTGGCGAAAGGCGCGGGATTGCTGCGGCGAAGCGCGGCATAGACCTGCAGCGCATCCAGCGGCTCCGGGACGCGGGCCTCGAGCTGCGTGGTCAGGCAGATCTCGTACGAGTTGCCCTCGCGGATCTGGTCCTGGGCCGTGCGGATCTTGGCCAGGTACTCCGACCGGCTGTCACGGACGGTGAACCGCAGCCCGGCCGCGGCGCCGTCCTGCGCGGTAGAGCCGCTGCCCGCAGCGGCTCTGTCCTCCGCGGCGCCGTCTTTCGCGGTGACCGCGGAGGGGGACCCGGCGGTCTCGACGGCAGCCCGGGCCGTGGCCAGCCAGTCCCGGACCTCGTCTCCGCTGGCACCGTCCGCGTCCTGCAGCGCCAGCAGCCAGGTGCAGCGCCCGACGTGGTCAAGCAGCACCGCGCGGCCGGCGAAGATCATCGCGGCATCGGGCACCTGTGACGGAACGTCCCGCCCGCCGGCCTCGCGCTTCAGCTCGTAGCCGAGATAGCCGATCCAGCCGAGGGCGAATTCTCCGGGAACCTGGGCGGGCAGGCCGGGCCCGGCCGCCCAGGCCGATTCCAGCCAGCGGAAGAACGGGCCCCGGATCCTGCTGGTGAGGGTCCCGGCGGTGACGGTCGTGGTGCCGGAGCGGTGCTCGGCGTAGCGCCCGAAGCCGCCGGTGTCGTCGGCCAGGATGCTCAGGGCGCCGCGGACCTGTGCCTGCGGATTCTCCGGGACATCCGGAGCGTCGGGAACGGCCGCGTCGGAACTGTCCAGCCATACCGCGCGCCCGGACTGTCCGTAGAGCAGCCCGAACAGGCTCGCGGCGTCGGGATAGGCGTCCAGGCGCTGGGCGGTGATCCGGCTGTGCCGCAGTCTGTCGAGGCCCGCCAATTCGGGGGCCAGCAGCGGCTCCAGATGCGGCAGTCCGGCCAGTGCACGCAGCACCTGGGCCGGGGTGCCGTCCCCGCCCGGACCGTGGACGACGATGTCGGCCTGGCCGGCGACGTCGTCCACGGCCAGCCAGGCCTCCTCCTGGGCCGCCCACATGTCCCAATACGGCTCGTAGCCGGAGCCGTCGCGCGCAAGCGCCCGGCTGCGGCGCACGTCTGCGCCGGCCTCGATCCAGACCGTGGCATCGATGAGGTCCCGGGTGGCGGCATGGGCGGCACCGACACCCTCGACCACTACGACGTCCGCGGGCTGGGTGGTCCGGACCGGCCCGTCCGTGTGCCGCGGCCAGTCCCAGGCGGTCCATGCCGCGGGCCGGCCCGCGGCCAACGGCTCGAGCACCATCCGGCGGTAGCGCTGCTGCCCGGCGGCAAGCCCCTCCCAGCCGGGGTAGATGTCCTCCAGATGGAACAGTGCCACGCTCCGGTGGACCCGCAGCAGCGCGGCCAGTTCCACGGCCAGTGTGGTCTTTCCGGCGCCGGACCTGCCGTCCACGGCGATAATGAACGGTTTACCGCTGGCCATCGAGGGCATTCCTGACATAGTCCACAATCCCCGGGACCGCCTGCTGGATCATGTCCCAGCAGGCGTCGAAATCGGCGTCGCCGCCGAACCATGGGTCGTAGATGCCCTGTTCCTCCGGGTCGCGTCCGGCAAGGTCCGGATCGAAGGAACGGAACATCCTGACCTTTCGCCGGGCGGCCGCGTCGGGGGCGGTACGCTGGAGCTCGTCGTAGTGGTCCACATCGAGGGTGAGGATCAGGTCGCGCTCCTGGAACCACAGTTGCTCGAACTGCCGGGCCCGGTGGGCCTGGCTGGCCAGCCCGGCCAGGGCCAGCCGCCGGGCCGCGCGCGGATCGATCGGCCGGCCCGCTTCCCAGTCCGAAATGCCTGCCGAGTCCACCGCCACCTTGTCCATGAGACCAGCCTCCGTGATGGCCTGCGTAAGCATGAATTCGGCCATGGGGGAGCGGCAGATGTTCCCGGTGCAAACGGTGATGATGCGGTACATAACCTTGAGTCTAGTTAGGCCAGCGCGAGCAGCAGTCCCACGCCGATGAACAAGACACCGAAGGTCCGGTTCATGGCGGTCAGGCCGCGCACGGTGCCGGTGAAGCGTTGGAAGGACCGGGCCGCCGCCGCGAAGAAGAACCACATGACCAGGATGTCGACGGCCACCACGGTGGCGATCACAACCAGGTACTGCGGCAGCTGCGGGGCATCCAGCCGGATGAAGCCGGGGATGAACGCCAGGAAGAACACGATCGCCTTGGGATTGAGCAGGTTGACCCAGAGCCCGCGCCGGAACATCGACAATGCCGGTTCGTCGCGCCGCGCCTCGGCCACGGCCGCCGAGCCATGCGGCTTGGCGAAGAACTGCCGCAGGCCCAGGTAGATCAGGTAAGCCGCGCCGGCATACTTGATCGCGGCAAACAGCGTGGGCGAGTTCGACACGAGCAGGCCCAGGCCCAGGGCCACGATCGCCACGTGGATGACCAGGGCGGCCTGCTGGCCCAGGATGCCCCACAGGGACCGGCGGAACCCGGCATGGAGCGCATTGCTCATGGTGTTGATGGCGCCCGCGCCCGGGGTGAAGCTGATGATGGTGGACGCGCCAAGGAGCGCCAGCCAGAGGGAAAACTGCACCAGCTGATCCTACGGGCCCGCTCACCAGACCGTAGCCAGCGGCTCGAACGCGTGCAGTGCCTCGTTCGCGGTGATCACCGCCAGCCCCTCGACGATGGCCTGTGCCGCGATCATCCTGTCGAACGGATCGCGGTGCGGCCAGTCCAGCCGGGCCGCTTCGAGAGCATGCACGCCGGTGAGCGGGATCTCCTCGCTGACCAGCTCCAGCACGTGCCGTCGGTAGCCGACGAACAGCGCCTCAATGCCCGGCAGCTGGCCCAGCTGGTGCTTGTAGGACAGCTCGAAAGCGGTGACGGCCGAAACGCGCAGAACATTCTCCGGCTTCCTGATGATGCTCTTGGCCTTCGCCGAAAGCTTTTTTGGTTCGAAAAGGGACCACAGCAGTACGTGGCTGT
>NZ_JAKLTQ010000011.1 GCF_022012395.1 Arthrobacter hankyongi | reverse complement strand
TACCGGGACCCCGCTGCCGCAACCGATGGAATACAAATCCAACGGCTCGCCACGGTAAGACAGCGGCGTCGCGGTGACACTAAACCGGTATGACCATCCATCACGCGGTACCGCCGGCGGCCGGCGCTGCTGCCGCGGCCTGTCCCCAGGGCGGCGCAACCGGTAGCGACAGCATCACGGCCTGGCGCTGCCGCCTGCTGTACTCGGCCGGCTTTCCTGATACGCTGGCGCACCTGCTGGCGGCAACACCCGGAGTGGACATCCACGCCCTGCTCAATCTGGTGGACCGGGGCTGCCCGCCGGAACTGGCGGTCCGGATCCTCGGACCGTTCACAGACGACCGGGAACAGGAGTAGGCCGATGGCTGCCCTGGACGGCCCCGAACTGGCCGATGCCGACCCCCTACGCATGGCGGGCCTCCGCGAGGACTGGGTGGAACTGCTCAGCTCACCGGGACCGGGGCACGAAGATGCCCTGGCCCGGCTGCACGCACTCCTGTTGAGAGCCGCGCGGCACCAGGTAGCGCAGATGCTGGCCCAGACGCCGGCCATCGGGGAGGTCCGGCGGGAGGAGCTCATCCAACAGGCCGCCGATGAGGCCGTGGTCTCCGTGCTGGGAAAACTGTCGAGCTTCGAAGGCCGCAGCCAGTTCACCACCTGGGCCTACAAATTCGGCATCCTGCATGCCGCGGTGGAGGTCCGGCGCACCCTCTGGCGCCACCGCGAGGTGCCCTTGGAATTCCTGCCCGAACCCGCCGCCGTCGGAAGCTCCCCCGAACAGTTGGCCGAGGCAGCCGACTTTTCCCACGCCGTCGGCATCGCCATCGACCAGGTCCTGACCGCCCATCAGCGCAGGGTGGTACTGGCCCTGCTCGTGGACGACGTCCCCATCGATGTCCTGGCGGACCGGCTCGGCACCACCCGCAACGCCTTATACAAAACGCTCCACGACGCCCGGGGCCGGCTCCGCGCCCACCTGACGTCCGCCGGTTATCTAGCGCCGGTCAACACGAAGGGGGTGAATCCATGAACGGACCGCACCGCGAATTGACACCGGAGGCCGCACTGCGGCTGACTCTGGCCGCCGAGCCCTGGCTGTCCTGCGACGACTGCTTCGAGCAGATCGATGAGTACGTCGAGCGGGTACTCGCGGACCAGCACATGGGCATGCCGGCCATGCACGCCCACCTGGCCGGCTGCGGAGCCTGCGGCGAGGAGGGCCGGTCCCTGCTGCTGCTCGTGGCCGAAGACGAAGGCATCGACCCCGGCCCCGGACTGCGCCGCCTCGCCGCGGGGTAGGAACGACCGCCAGTGCGGCGCGGCTGCACCATATGCTTTTCCCCTGAATCAGTGAGGAGGACCGGACGATGCAAGATGGATCTACGCCGGACGGAGGCGCGGTGCCCGGGCGGCTGGAAGGCCGGCCGGTTTCCCTGTGGGTTGCCACCGCCGGACCCACCGGCTACCCCGCCCTGGCTGCCGACATCGACGTCGATATTGCCGTGATCGGCGGTGGCATTGCCGGGCTGACCGCCGCGCTGGCCCTCAAGCGCGCCGGCCAGAGTGTTGCCGTGCTGGAAGCGGCGCGGGTGGGCACCGGAGTCACCGGGCACACCACCGGCAAGGTGACTTCGCTGCACCGCCTCATCTACACCGAACTCGCCGGCAGCCACGGACCCGACACTGCACGCACCTATGGGCAGGCCAACCAGGCAGCGGTCGAACATATCGCGCGCGTTGTGGCGGACGAGGGCATCGACTGCGGCTTCCGCCGGGTGGCCAACTACACCTACGCCGAAACTGCGGACAGTCTGGCCCTCGTCCGCGAAGAAGCCGACCTTGCGGCCAGCCTCGGGTTGCCCGCCACCTTCACCACCGACGTGCCGCTGCCCTTCACGGTCAGGGGCGCGGTGCGCTTCGATGGCCAGGCACAGCTCCATGCGGTGAGATACGTGCAGGGCCTCGCCCGGGCGGTGGACGGTGACGGCTGCTTCGTGTTCGAGGAGTCGCCCGCACTCGGCCTGCGCGACGGTTCGCCCGCCGTCGTCGACACCCTGCACGGCTCCGTCCGGGCCCGCGACATCATCGTGGCCACCAACGTGCCCTTCGGCGACCAGGGCCTCCTCGCGGCCCGGTGCTACCTGCACCGCTCCTACCTCGTCGCCTGCCCGGTGGCTTCTCCCCTGCCGGATGCCACGTTCATCAGTGTCGACGAACCGATGCGCTCCATCCTGGGCGTCGATATCGACGGCGCCGGCTACCTGCTCGCCGGCGGCGAAGGCCACCGCGTGCCCGACGGCGGCGACAGCGCCGGGCGGTTCCGCCGGCTCGCGGCCTTCGCCCGCGAGCGCCTCGGCGCCGGCGAGGTTGCCTTCCGCTGGTCCACGCAGGACGGCATCCCCGTCGACGGACTGCCCTATGTCGGACGCCTGTCCCCGGAGGCCAGGCATGTTTACGTGATCACCGGCCTGCGCAAGTGGGGCCTGACCAACGGCACGGCCGCGGCACTGATGCTCACCGACGCGCTCAGCGGCAAGGACAACCCCTGGGCGGCGGTATTCGACAGCAGCCGTGCCGCTCCAATGGCCACCACGGAACGGTCCATGGCAAAGAGCGCCACCATCCCGGCCGCCGGGCCGGCCACCGAGCCTGCCGACCGGTCCGGCCACGTCCACCTCGCGCCGGGCGAGGGAACGGTCATGGAAGTGGACGGGGAGAAGACCGCCGTCTACGCGGACCCGGCCGGGCAGCTCCGGGCCGTCTCGGCCGTCTGCACCCACCTCGGCTGTATCGTCGAGTTCAACCCGGACGACGTGACCTGGGACTGCCCGTGCCACGGCTCCCGGTTCGCCACCGACGGCACCGTCATCCAGGGCCCCGCCACACTGGACCTCCCGCCCCGGCCGACACCTTCCGGACAGGCCTGACGAGGCAGGCCGCGCCGGTGCGGCATCGACCCCTGCCAGGAGCTTCTCGATACGCCATGGCCGTCACGGCCCCCCGGCTCAGTAGTCCGGATACAGTTCCTCGGACGCGGTAACTGGATTGAGGGGCCCGGCAACCAGACCAGGATCACCGAGTGCCGCTTCCGCGAGCGCTGCGCACGTCGAGAAGCGGACGTCGCCTCGTTCCAGGGCTGCCTCGATGACGGTCCGCAGCGCCTCCAGCCGTCCTGCCCGCCCGGTGAGGAACGGATGGCAGGTCAGCATGAAGAGAGCGCCATGACGCCGCATGGCGTCGATCTCGTGGATCCACATGTCAGCGACGACCAGCGGCGACTGGATGATTTCACCGATCCTGGGTTCCGGGAGGAAGGCATACTGCTCCCAGTCGTCCAGGCTCCAATGCGGGGGCAGTTCCGCAACTGTCCCCGCGGGGGTTTCAATGAGATACGGGACGTCCGCATCCATCAAGCTGGAATCGTATTTCAGCCCGTACTCGGCTACCAGCAACGGAGTCCGCCAGGAGGGCTGCCACAGTGCGGCGCGATGCCCCCGTGGCGAAATGCCGAAGCGCCCCAGTGCGGAAAGCGCCCGATCGAAATCGGCGCGCTCATCGTCGAAAGTCATGTTCACCGCGGTGCGGTGGGTGTGTGAGTGGTGCGCGATCTCATGACCCGATTCCAGGACCTGTTCCACCATGTGGGGATATCGTTCTGCGGTGACGCCGGGAATGAAGAACGTGGCCGGTTGCTGCAGATCGTCCAACATTTGGAGAATCCGGGGAACACCCACTTTGGGGCCGAATGCTTGGTGGGTCATCGCCATCGCATTGTCCGCATAGCGGCGGCCGGCCGCCAGGATCGGAGACTCTGCGTCGACGTCGAAGGTCAATGCGGCCACGCAGGCCGCCCCCTGTCTCCATCCGCCCTTATCGAATGTCATGTTCGCTCCTGTCGATTCTCACTCTGAGGTTCAATGCCCGAGTGGAAAGGTCGTCGTCCGGCCACCGTCGACGACAAGGTTTGTTCCCGTGACATATGAGGATTCAGGACCCAGCAGCCACAGCGCCGCGGCTGCAATCTCCTCAGGCAGGGCGAACCGGCCAAGTGGTACGGAGGCTTCGTCCCTGGCGCGTTCTGCTTCGTTCGCGAACTCGGCCGCGAGCATCGGCGTATCCGTCGTGCCTGGCGACAGTGCGTTGACCCGGACGCCTGCAGGTGCGAGTTCGGCGGCCAGCGACCGCATCATCGCCAGCACGCCGCCTTTGGTCGCAGTGTAGGCGGTGTAGCCGGCCTGGCCGACCAGTGACAGCTCGCTGGCAGTGCAGACGAGCGATCCACCGCCGTTGGCTGTGAGCGTTCTCGCCGCCGCCCGGGCGAAGTGGAAGGTGCCGGTCAGGTTCACCTGGACCAGTCGCTGCCACAGCTCGTCGGACGTTTCGGCGATGGGCGCCACACTGGAAATCCCTGCGGCGTTGAAGGCTCCGCTCAGTGGACCGAACTCCGCTTCCGCCTGGGCGAAGGCACCGTCGACCTGCCGGGACACCGAGACGTCGGCTTCGACGAAGAGCACGGTGCCCGAGAGTTGGCGTCGTGCGTCCTCAAGCAACCGGTCAGGCAGCCCGACGGCGGCCACCCTCGCCCCTTGCGCCAGCAGGGCCCGGGTGGTTGCCAGTCCGATGCCGGAACTGGCGCCTGTGACAAGGTAGGCCCTGTCCTGAAAATGGCTCATGTCTTCTTTTCCCGCATCGAATTCGTAGGTTCAGGTGTTCGCCGTCAATATCGGAGGGTGGAAAGCCTGCCCCCGGACACGGGTCCGGGGGCAGGCACCGGGATTGCTGGTTTAGCCGACCAGGGCCCGGGTGTGGTCGTTGAGGAACATGCCGCGGGGATCGAACTCCCGGCGGACCTGGATGAAGGTGTCAAGCTCCGGGTAGAGGCGCTCCAGGCGGCTCCGCGTCATGAAGTGGATCTTTCCCCAGTGAGCGCGCGGCTCGAATTCCTGCAGCACGGCATCTGCATCCCGGAAGAAGGGCCAGTAGTCGGTCCCCGGTTCGGTGGTCAGGGTAATAACGGTGGTGTCGCGCCCCTGGAACTGGGACAGGTAACCCTCGTCGGCCTTCACCCAGCGGACCTCAACGGGGTACTTCTGGTCGGGATGCTTGGTGCGGATCAGGTCCCGGACAGCCTCGAAGGCTGCCAAACCGTATTCGTTGGGAACGAAGTACTCGAGTTCATGGAACGGTGTGGTGAATCCACCCGGGTAAATGCGGTAAGACCGGTCCAGCCGGGCACCCTCCGTACGGGAAATCTCGCGTTCGTCCCGGACCTGGGCGATGTTGTACCGCTTGGTGTAGCTGCGGTCTGCCATGCCTTGGCCCGGTGAACCGGGGAGGTCCAGGAGCTCGCAGGAACCGTCCTCCGGGCACCAGAGGAACGAGTAGTGCCGGTTCCCGTCGATGTCGGCCTGCCACGTTTCCGCCGTCTGGGTCCAGGTGGGGTACGTGATCTCCTCCTGCAGGTAATAGCGCTCCTCGACCGCCAGCTCGACCTCCAGGAAAATCCCGAGCGTCCCCAAAGCGACCTGGGCGGCCCGGAGTTCGCGCAGCTGCCCTTCACCGATCTCGACGATCTCGCCGTAGCCGTTGATCAGCCTGACCCAGCGCAGGTTGGATGAGAAGCTGCCCAGGTTTTTTCCGGAGCCGTGGGTGCTGGTCGAAAGTGCCCCGGCGATCTGCTGCTTGTCGATATCGCCCTGGTTGCCCAGGGCCAGCCCCTGCTCCCAGAGCGGATCGCCGAAGGCGCTGATGGTGGTGCCGGCCAGGGCCCTCGCCCGACGCAGCGTGCGGTCGGTTCCGGTGATGGCCGAGAGTGCGGACATGTCCAGCAGGACGCCGCCGGTCTGCACCAGCGGAGAGGACGAGTGCCCTGAGCCGACAGCGCGGACGGGCAGGCCTTCGCGGATGGCGAACCGGACGGCGTCGAGTGCCTCCTGTTCATTCCGCGGCCGGACCGTGAAGGCCGGCGTGGCGCTCTGGTTGCCGCCCCAGTTGGTCCAGGTGACGTCTGTCCCGAAGGGAGCAGGCGGGGTTGCGGCGCGCGCCGGCGACGCGGTGTGGTGCTGGTTCGTGGTGGTCATTGCTACGCTCCGATGCTGGTCTTAACGCTCAAGCGCCGTGGTTGATCATGACGTGCTTGGTGCGGGAGTAATCGTCCAGGGCATACAGCGAGAGGTCGCGGCCGTAGCCGGATCCCTTGAAGCCGCCCCACGGAACCTCGCAAGCCAGCACCAGGTGTGAATTGACCCAGACGGTGCCGAAATCGAGTTGCTTCGGAACGCTGAGCGAGAGGCCCGAATCCCGCGTCCAGACCGAGGCAGAAAGGCCGTAGGGGCTCTCGTTTGCCCGGGTAATGGCCTCTTCGGTGGTGCTGAAGGACTCGACCGTCACGACGGGGCCAAAGATTTCATGGGTAGCAATGTGCGCCCCGGCCGGTACGTTGCTGATCACCGTGGGTTCAATGAAGTACCCGGGGCCGTCCACCGCCGAGCCGCCGATGGCCACCTGGAGACCGGCAGATTTTGCCTCCGCCAGCGATTCCTTCACGCGTTCGAAGTGCGGGCGCGAGATCATGGGACCGATTTCGACGTCGTCCCCTGCGCCTGGGGCGCCGACGACGAGCGTGCCGACTTCCCGCACCAGGTGCTCGGTAAACTCCTCGGCCACCGACTCGTGGACGAGCACGCGGCAGGCGGCGCCACAGTCCTGCCCGGCATTCCAGAAGCCGGCGTTTCGCACGCCGGCGGCGGCAGCGCGGAGGTCGGCATCGGGGAAGACCACCACAGGGGCCTTGCCGCCGAGCTCCAGGTGGACGCGCTTGACGGACCGGCCGGCGGTCTCGGCCACTGCCTGTCCGCTGACGACGCTTCCGGTCAGCGCAACGAGGGCGATCTCAGGATGTTCGGCGAGCCGCTGACCAACAGTCCGGCCCTGTCCCGTCACGATATTGAGAATTCCATCGGGAATGCGTCCGGCGACAAGTTCTGCCAGCTTCAGAGTGGAGAGCGGAGTCTGTTCCGAAGGCTTGAGGACGATGCTGTTGCCGGCCGCCAGGATGGGGGCGATCTTCCACGCAGCCATCAGCAGCGGGTAGTTCCAGGGCGTGATGACCCCGACGACGCCGACCGGCTCCCGGAGGATGACCGAGGTATGTCCGGTGGCGTAGTCGCCACCTGCCATGGACGTCAGCGTGCGGGAAGCCCCCGCCATGAACCGGAAGGTGTCGATGGTGCTGGAGACATCGTCCTCCGCGACGGCCCGCGGTTTGCCGGTGTTGGTGGACTCGATGATTTCGAAAGCTTCCCGGTTGGCTTCAATGATGTTGGCAATCAGGGAGAGCACCTCGGAGCGTTCCTTCGGTGTCGTGGCGCCCCAGGACTTCTGCGCCGCCACGGCCGCTTCAACCGCAACGTCCACATCCGCGGCAGTGCCTGCCTGCACGGATGCGATGACCTGCTCCGTGGTGGGGTCGACGACGTCGATAAACTGCGTCGACGAGCCGGGTACGAACGCGCCGCCGATGAAGTGTCCGGTGGGAGGCAAAACGCCGGCGCAGCTTTGCTCCGTGGAAGAGCGGCGGACGGTGAATCGTTCGATGCCAGTGAGTGTCATGATCTTCAGCCTTTGCTTTCTGCGCCGGTCCCGGCGCGGGGAGTTCCTGTGGGGGTGGGCGGTGTCTGCCCGGGGTGGGCGTTAGGCCCGCGGTGCGTCAATCAGGTCGGCTGCGGGTGTGGGCGGCCGAAAGGGGGCGGCATCCGGCGTCTTCCGGAACATGCGTGCCGCGAAGTAGTAGAGCGGTGCAACGACCACCAGGCCAACAATCCACGAGAGGTCCACGCCGTCCATCGCTGCCGCAAGAGGGCCCGTGTAGACCGCTGTTGCCGAGAACGGAATCTGGATCAGTGCGCCGGCAACATAGGCTCCGATCGCTACCCAGTTGAACCTGCCGTACACCCCTCCGTCGCGCTGGAAGAAGTCTTCAACCCGGTAGTCGCCGTGACGCAGCAGGTAGTAGTCGACCAGGTTGATGGCCGTCCAGGGAACCAGCACGTACATCAGGAAGAAGAGGAAGTTCTGATAGAAGAAGATGAAATTATCGCGCGCGAACAGCGCGATCATCAGGGCGAACGTAAAGATGATGATCGCTGCAACGCTTCGGGTCTTGGCGCGGGGCAACCAGTTGGGCCGGAACGTCTGCCCAATGGTGAGGGTGCACAGGACCCCGCAGTACAGGTTCATGGCGTTCGACGCCGCAACGCCCAGGCAGAAGATTCCGATCACCGCCATGGTCCATGGCTTGAGCAGGGCTCCGAGGCTTCCGACGATTTCGACGTTGCTGCCATCGTTGATCAGGGTCAGGGCGAACGTTCCCACCAAGGCCCCCAGGATCATCGGGAAGAGGGTCCCCAGGACGCAGCCTGAGTAGGATGCCCAGAACGCCGGGGCCGAGCCGGTGCCCTGCGGCATGTACCGGGAGTAGTCCGAGACGTAGGGAGCATAGGCCAGCTGCCACAGGGCGGAGACGGAGATGGTCCCCATGAAGCCCACCCAGTTGAAGTTGCCCTGGTCCAGGAAACTGGCCGGCAATCCCTGCACGGCCAGGATCCAGACGAAGGCCAGCACCAGCGCCAGACCGGCCGCGATGCTCAGGATGCGTGCATAGGCGTGGATGAGCCGGTAGCCGAAGATGGTGGCAACGACGCTCACGACGCCAATGACAATGATGCCTGCGTCAACACTGATGCCCGGGTTCACTGCGGCCAGTGCTTCGCCGCCAAAGACCAGGTTTGCCGCGAAAAACCCGACGTACATGACCACCACGATCACAACGATCAGCAGTGCCCCGTACGAGCCGAATTGTCCGCGGGTCTGGATCATCTGCGCCACGCCCAGCTGCGGACCTTGGGCCGAATGCAGGGCCATGAAGATGCCACCGACAAGGTTCCCGATGATGATGCCGACGATGGCGGGCACAAAGCTGAGTCCGAACACCGTCGTCGCGAGTCCCCCGGTCACGATGGTCATGATCATGATGTTGGAACCGAACCAGATGGTGAAGAGGTCCCGGGCTTTTCCGTGACGCTCGTCGGCGGGGATGGGTTGGATGGTCTTGTCCTCGAGCCGGGGCACCTCGGCCGCGACGGCGTGGGTGGGGTGATCGCTCATGACGCGTTCCAGTAGTACATGGGAACCTCTTTGTTCTTGCCCGGCGCTTCATCGAGCACGGGAGCTGATATAACAATCATTCGTGATATTCGCCACAGGCGGAATCCGGCGATTGACTATACACCGCGATCCTGTTCATACAGATGTACAAACCTGGGGCGATGCGCGGCCATTGCGGCTCAAACGGTGGCGGATTCCAGGTCCGGGGTGACGGTGGCGGAGGCCTTGCTGCGGTTCACCATCAGGGCGAGGAGGTCGAAGACCAGGGTTGCCGCGGCGACCGTGGTGATGTCTGCGTGGTCGTAGGCCGGGGCAACCTCGACGACGTCGGCGCCCACGATGTTGATTCCGTCAAGTCCGCGGAGCAGCGCCAGCAGTTCGCGCGAGTGAAGGCCGCCCATTTCCGGGGTGCCGGTGCCCGGCGCGTAGGACGGGTCGAGGACATCGATGTCGATGGAGACGTAGACCGGGGTGTCGCCAAGCCGCTCCTTGACGCGCTGGACCGCGGCCGGAACTCCGATGACGTCCAGGTCCGAGCAGCGGATGATCTGGAAGCCGAACTCGTGGTCGCGCAGGAAGTCGTTGCGGTCATATACCGGGCCGCGGATGCCCACATGCATCGATTTGTCCTCGACCAGCAGGCCTTCTTCGAACGCCCGGCGGAAGATGGTCCCATGCGTGACCGGCTGGTCGAAATAGGTATCCCATGTGTCCAGGTGTGCGTCGAAGTGCAGCAGGGCCACCGGACCGTGGACCTTGTTCAAGGCCCGCAGCATCGGGAGCGCAATGGTGTGGTCGCCGCCGACGGAGATGAGCCGCTTGCCCGAGCCGGCGCCGCCGAGAAGCGGGAGGGCCTGCTCCTCGATCTCGCGGACTGCGCGGGCGATGTCGTAGGGAGTGCAGGCGATGTCGCCGGCGTCGACAACCTGGGCCTCATACACTGGCTCGACGTCGAGCTCCGGGTGGTAGCCGGGGCGCAGCAGCCGGGACGCTTCACGGACTGCCGCCGGCCCGAAGCGGGCGCCGGGGCGGTAGGAGGTGCCGCCGTCGAACGGTACGCCGACGATCGCAATGTCGTAGTCCGGCACGCGGTCAATCTGGGGAAGCCGGGCGAAGGTGCCCAGGCCCGCGAAGCGTGGGACTTTCGTGGCGTCGACGGGACCGATGGGCTGGTGCGTGGTCATGACAGGAGTCCTCCAATTGCTTTGGTTACAGCCGGCCCGCAGATGTTGTCTCCGTACTGAGCTCCTGCGCCGGTCGAGGTCTATGCCTTAACTATTGGTGATCGGCGTCACGTGGCATATGAGTCGATTGACTACAAATCACCGAGGAGCTTATACATATGTATAAGCGGCTGGGGGTGGCCTCCGGACTCATGGACAGGAACCACGCATGGCGATCACCGTGGCCGAACTGCTGGCCGAGCCCCAGCTGGGTTTGAGCCTGCTGGCGGGCTCCGCCGGCTTGGACAACCGGGTCACGTGGGCCCACACCTCCGACCTCCCACGCTTGTGGGAATGGGTGACCGGCGGCGAGCTCATGATGACCAACGGGCTCTCCATTCCGGCAGATCCCGAGGGGCAGGTCGCACTTGCCGAGGCATTGGTCGACGCAGGTGCCAGTGCCCTGGCGATCGGCGAGCAGATGCATGCCCCTGAACTCCTCCCCCAGTTCATCGAAGCCTGCGACCGGTTGCCATTGCCACTCATCAGCATCCCCTACCCGCTTCCGTTCATCGCCATCGCCCGTTCGGTCGCCGAGTCTTCCTTGCTGGAGGAATCGCGCAGACTGCGGCAGACGGCCCGCATCTATGACCTGCTGCGGCTGGCCGGGCCATCTGAGGACAACTGGCTACGTCTGGTCCAAGGCCTCGAAGCCGAACTCGACGCCAGCCTGTTCGTGGTTGATCGACGCTGCCTGCACGCCTGGCATCCCGGAAGCCGGGCATTGCCGCCGGTGCTCAGGCAGCAACTTGAACCGCTGACCAGCAAGTCGCCGGTAGCCAGCAAGAAGTTCCAGTGGCACCGCTTCGGGGACCGCCACCTGCTGATGATGGATGTTCCGACCCATGCCAACGCGCTGCTGGTGGTGCTGCCGAAATCCGAGCCGCACCCGGATGCGGTGGTGCTGCTGCATGCGGCCACAGTCCTGGGCCTGGAACTGTCGCGGACGGTGCTGTCCCTCGAGAACCAGCGCCGGCTGGGCGCGGAGTTCCTGTTGCAGGCCTTTGACGGGCGCCTGGGCATAGCCGGCATTGAAAGCCGGCTGCCCGAGTTCGGGATTCCATCGCGGGAGTTCCTCATCGTCTCCCTGTCCAGCGACGACGGAGAGCAACTGGCAGGAGTCCACGTTGATCTGTGGCGGCACGGCTACCCGGCGGCGTGCCAGCGCAGGTTCAATACCATGCATTTGGCTGTCGCGGCAGAATGCACCGACGAGCTGCTGCGTCATGCCGTCCCCTCGGATGTGAGGATCGGGATCAGCCGGCCTTGCACGGCCGCTGGTGTGCAGAGGGCTCTTCAGGAATCGATGTGGGCACTTGGGACGGCATCGAGCACCGGCGAGCGGTTGGTCCGCTATGCCGAGGGGCCCTCGTGGCTCGGGCTCACCAGCTTCGAGGAAGGCAACGCACTGGTGCAGCGGCTCCTCGGACCCATTTTCGCGTACGAACAGGGAGAAAACGGGGACCTCATCGTCACGCTGAAGACGTTCCTTGACTCACAACGGTCCTGGCAGAAGACGGCCGCGGCGCTGTTCGCGCATCGGCAGACCATCATCTACCGCATCCGGAAGATCAGCGAGCTGACGGGCCTCGATATGACCGAGACTTCCACGCTGGCGCAACTGTGGTTTGCCCTGCAGATCCATGAAGCCATGGAGCTCCACGATCATCCGCGGCGGCTACCGGCGGCCGAGGCCGGCACTCCAGGACGTTGACAGCCAGCGCGGCACCGTCCCGGTGCCGACAGTGCGGTACGGGGATCGATTCATCGAAGAACAGGCGCGCCGGCCGGACTCCGGCGGGTGCGCCGCCGGAGTCCGGCCGGATATATCGGGCCCGGTGCGTCACCGTTGCGCCGGGTCAATGGCCGGGTCCGGTAACGATCTTGTTTCGCTCGGATTCGTGCGCGCCGCCCTTCTTGGCCAGCGTGGAACACGCCTCTTCGATGTCGCGGGCAAGCGTGTCGACGTGCTCGCGGCTCAGCGTTTCCTTGACCAGCGCCCGCATGATCGTCACGTCTTGGGCATTCGGCGGCAAAGTGTAAGCCGGCACCATCCAGCCGCGCTCGGCCGCAAGCTGCCAGGCAATGTCGAACTCGTCGTACCCGGTTTCGGCGGCGAGCCGGAACGCGACCAGGGGAAGCTGCTCCTCGGTGCGGCCGATGATCTCGAACCGGCCCATGGCGTCCAACTTCTCGGCGAGGACGCGGGCATTGGCCTGCATGTTCTGCATGATGTAGGTGTAACCGGCGCGGCCATAGCGCACGAAGTTGTAGTACTGGGCGAGAACCATCGCCGAGCCGGTGGAGAAGTTCAGGGTGAAGGTCGAGTCGGTCTTGCCGAGGTAGTTCTCCTCGAAGACGAGGTCCTTGGCCAGGTCGGCCGTCTCCCGGAAGACCAGCCAGCCGATGCCGGGATAGACCAGTCCGAACTTGTGCCCGGAGACATTGATGGAGCGGACCTGCTCGAGCCGGAAGTCCCACGCTGAGTCCGGGTAGAGGAAGGGCCAGACGAACCCCCCGCTGGCCCCGTCCACGTGCAGTGGAACATCAAGGCCTCGCTCACGCTTGATCTGCAGCAGCAGGTCGTTGATGCCGGCGATGTCGTCCTTGTGCCCGGTGAACGTCGTACCCAGCACGGCTGCGACACCGATGGTGTTCTCATCGACATGGGGCTGCACGTCGTCCGGGCCGATCGTGTACTTCCCCGGCCGCAGCGGCACGATCCGCGGCTCGACGTCGAAGTAGCGGCAGAACTTCTCCCACACGACATGCACGTCGCCGCCGAAGACCAGGTTCGGGTTCGACGTCGACGCGCCGGCGGCCTCGCGGCGCTTGCGCCAGTTCCACTTCAGGGACAGACCGCCGAGCATGATCGCCTCGGATGATCCCTGGGTCCGGGCCCCCGTCGTCTCGCCGGGCGCGTGGAAGAGGTCGGCGAGCATCCGAATGCAGCGCTGCTCGATCTCGGCCGTGCGGGGATATTCGGCGTGGTCGATGAAATTGCGGTGAAGGTTCGCGGCGATGATCTGCTGGGCCTGCGGCTCCATCCATGTCGTCACGAAGGTCGCCAGGTTCCGGGCCGGGTCACCCTCCAGCGCCAGATCCTCCGACACCAGCCGCAAAGCGTCCTGGGCAGGAATACCGGTCTCCGGAAACTCGCGGCTCGGAACCTCCTGGGTGATGAATCGATTGCCGAACAGCGCCACGTCGGCATCCGTTGGCTGGGAATTTACTGACATCACTTCTCCTTCAGGGACTGTTGAAGAGGGTTACGGTTCAGTTCCCCGGTTCGCCGGAACCGAGGCGTCGGTGGATTCTGGATTCAGCATCAGAATCGCGCCGGTGAGGAAGCACAGGGCTCCCACGAGGGTGCCGAGGTTGGACAGTTCGGCGTTCCAGAGATCGCCGCTCGACGGTATGACAAAAGCGGCGGCAGCCGAGATGCCGAACGCGACGGAGCCGGCCAGATTGATCATTCCGATATTCCAGGTCCGAGGCTTGGGCCGGCCGGCTATGGCACCGAGACCAGCTTCCCGCAACGCCACACCGCTGGACACGAGGAAGGCGATTGAACCCAGAGCGTCCGGCCGCCACACCCGCTGGTCGGCCAGCGCCGCACTGAGATTGAGCTGCAGTGCGTTTCCCGTGCTCCAGTTGAACCACAGCGTGCCGGCAAGTTGAACCGCGGCCGCGAGCCAGCCGAGATTCCGCGGCGCCCATACCCAAAACGAACGGCGCAGCGAGGCACCCACAGCCGGTAGCGCGTCAACGGCTTCGCGGTACTGCAGGAACGCCGCACAGGTGAAGAACAGCGAACCGACGAAGAATGTGACCGCATCCACGCGTAGTCCCACGGCCTCGGCGTATGGCGGCACCGCCCCCAAGGCGAACAGGCTCGAGCCGATGATGAAGAACCAGGCGATCCGCCGGTCCCGTCCGTTCGAACGGCCCGCGCTCGCGGTTTCGGTTGCATGGCCGGTACTCGAGGGAGCCCGCCGCCGGACGTCACCGGCATCGTCAGGCGCCACGGGTGACCTCGGGTCCGGGACCGGGAGCACATTGATGATCACGAAGGCCACCGCCACGGCCACCACCACCTGGGGTGTTACGGTCACACCGTCCACTCCCAGCAGCAGCGTGGCCAGCAGCGTCGACGTCAACGGCAGCCGCAGCATGGCTGCGCACATGGCTCCCATGCCCATGCCGATCCCTGCCGCGGGATCCATTCCGGGCAACCCGCTCGCAGCAATGCCGAGCGCCGCACCGATGAACATCGACGGGAACACCGGCCCACCACGAAATGCGCTTAGCGACAGCCCGTAGACCACGGTCTTACAAACGATCAGCAGGAGCAACACAGCAAGCGAGTAGTCCGCGGCGTGTTCCACCAGCTCCGGAAGTGCGTCCTGCCCCGAGAACAGCACCTGCGTAAAGCTGTGCCCGGAGACCATCTGGTACACCATTGCGGTAAGACCGATCAGCAGGCCGAGCGCAGACGTCACCAACACCCGGTTCAGATGCACGATGGGTCGAAGCGACAGCGCGACCCAGCGGATCAACCATCCCAACAGCGCACCGGCCGCGCCCATGATCACGGCCCAGCCCATCGTCGCCAACGTCGGCGGCACCGCAGGCGGCACCACGGGCAGCGCCAGCGAGAAACTGCCCAACCCGGTCCAGCCGTCCAAGCCGACGAACACCAGCGCCCCGACGCCGGATGCGAGCAGTCCGGGCAAGGCCATCAGGCTCAGCGTCATTCCCCCGATCCCGGCGGCCTCCATGATCAGGAATGCACCGAGCACCGGAGACCCGAGCAGGGTACTGATCGCCGCGAAGCTCCCAGCCGACGCTATGATCGTCAGGGCCATCGGCGGAGCGTCCTTCTTCACCAGGTGCACCGCCAACGCCCCGAGGCCGCCACCGATCGCGATCAACGGCCCCTCGGGCCCGAGCACCGCACCCAGGCTGAGCGTGGTCAGCGCCGCGAGAACGATGCCCGCCAATTCCCGCCCGCTGGGCGGACCGCCGCCTGTCTTGAATCCGAAAGCAGGTGAATGCCCTCCGGTTCCCGGCAAAAAACGGATGGTCAGCGCCGTCAACAGCCCGCACAGCACCAACCATGGAACCGGCCACCACGCAGGAGCAGGACCCCCGAAGACCTGATCCGGAAGCCCGACGAAGACGAACCGCTGGAGCGTCGCGACCAAAGCGAGAAAAGCGTACGCAATGATCGAGATGGGAACGCCCAGTACCGCTGCCAACAAGAGCGCAGCAATGTACGGCCTGGAACGGATCACGGCGACCGGATCGATGCTGGCCGGCGGCGCGGCAGGCCCGCTCATTCCCGGCAATCCGGCACGGACCCGGCCATCATCCGGCTAAAAGCCGCCTCCCCGGCAGGCGGCCGCGCCAAGAGGAGCGAGAGAACAGGTTTGGTGCACCTGCGGCAACAGTTGAACACCTCTTCTCCTTCACTGGTCGTTCGCCACCGTAGCGCTTCCATTGGGGGCAGTCTTCACCCAATGCGGGTGAAAGAGAACCAACGAACACCGACATGGTTCGCGGGCCCCTCGGACCGGTCCGGATCGTAGGTACGCGGTGGCAAATACAACCGTGCAGAAACATCCAAGCAGGGACTCTGTTGACGGTCACCTGTCCGGCTCGGCAAGCAGCTTCCTGATCTCGGCGAGCTTGGCTTCGGACTCTTCCAGACGCAACTGGAGCCCTTCGACCGTCTCGGCACCCGTGTCGGCCGCGTCGACCGGCGGTGCGGGATTCTTCTTCGGGGACAGGAAGAAGTTGGCCAGGTAACCGGTGAAGGTGCCGAAGATGCCGACACCAATCACGATGACGCCTGACCCAATGAGACGGCCCGCATTGGTGACCGGATATTGGTCACCGTAGCCAACTGTCGAGATCGTGACGATCGTGTACCAGAGGGCGTCCGAGGCGGTCTTGATGTTGGCCCCCGGGGCGCCCTGCTCGACGCGGAGCATCGAGAGGCTTCCGAATTCCAGTACGAAAATGCCCATGAGCAGCAGGATGTACAGGGAACTGCCGGCCCGGTCTTTGCTCAGCGTGCGGCCGACCGTGCGGATGCCGACCTCGCGGAGCAGGCGGAACACCCGGACCAGCCGGAACACGCGCAGGATCTTGAACTGCGCGAAAGGCAGGCTGGCCAGCAGGTCGGCCCAGCCGAAGTGCTTGAAGAAATAGGCGCCCGCCGCTGGCGCGGTGGCGATCCGGTAAAGGAAGTCGACGAGGAAGATCCCGCTGAAAAGGGCGTTCATCACCGTCAGCACGGTCTCGATCGAGTTCTCCTGCGCGACATACAAGAGCACAAGATTGAGGATCGACAGGATCGAAAGGATACCGATGAAGATCTCATATCCAACGCTCTTCAGTTCTCTGCGTTCCTTGGCCATGTGAGGATTCTGACACCCGGACGGCTGCGGAGCCGATACCTTTCGGCCGAGGAGAAGGGATCCACGCCAACGGTCCGCCGACTTGGTACCGGATCCGGGACGCCGACAGGCCGCTCCCCCACAGGCGGCAGCCCCCTACATGCGTTCCAGTTCCCGCCCATGTTCGTCCCGGTACTGCGGTTGGCTGAGCGCTGGCAGCAGGGCAATGCCCAGGATGCTGAGCCCGCAGGTCATCCACCAGGTGGCGTGCCAGCCTCCGGTGGCGGCCGCGAGCGCGGCCACGACCATCGGGCCGGCGAAGTTGCCGACGTTGAAGACCTGCTGGGTCAGCCCCAGCACAGCCGGGACCGAGCCGCCCGGCGGGGCAATGGTGACCGAGTACCGGGTCAGGGCGGCAGGGATCAGGCCGCCGGCAGCGGAGAAGGCCACGATCAGCAGCAACTGGACGGCGAAACCTCCCGCGAGGTTCTCCCAGCGGACGGCAAAGGTCGCCCAGGACGTTGCCGCCATGGCCAGGAAGGTCCAGAAAACGATCTTGCGCTCGGTGGTTCCCCACTGCAGCAGCGGGCCGGCAGCTGCAGCGCCGATGGCGTTGGCGCCGCCGACTGCCGCGCTCAGCAGTCCGGGCCAGACACCGGTCAGTCCGCTGGACTGGTAGATCGAGGGCAGGAAGCCCAGCAGCGCCATCCACTGGGCGGTATAGCAGGCGAAGACAATCCCGGTGAGCCAAGGCCGGACTGTGGCGACGGTGCGCCGGACCTTGCACACCGAATCGCGCCACTGCGCTGCCCGGGCAGCACCGTCTGCGGGTACCCGGGCCAGAATGAACGGGACCGGCGCCAGCGTGAGCACCGCCATTGCCAGCCACCAGGGGCGCCAGCCCGCTGCCTGGAGAAAGAAGGCCCCGGCCGCGAGCCCGATCAGCGAAGCCACACCGTGGAAGGTGGCCCAGCCGGTCAGCGCCATATTGAGCTGCCGTGGCGGGGCGACTTGGCGGATCAGGGCCGGTGCCACGACCACTGCCAGCAGGAACCCGACGCCTTCCAGCGCCCGGGAGGCCAGCAGCAGCACGACGTCCGGAGCGAGAGCCCCCGTCACCGAGCCTGCGCTGAGCAGCACCAGACCGAGCAGCAGCATGCGCCGCAGCCCGAAAGCCTCTCCGGCCAAGGCGACCGGAAGCCCGCCAGCGATGCTGGCGGCCTGGATCACGCCCACGAGCAGGCCCGCCTGCACCAGGGTCAGTGACAGGTCATGCTGCACCACCGCCAGGGCTCCGGGCAGCTTCCAAATGTGCATCGCGGCTGCGATGCCTGCGGCCAGGACCGCCAGCCAAGCGCCGTGCGAGGCCGCGGTGTCCGCCGCGGGGCGTGCCTCTTTGAGGGCGGGCCGTCCCACAGCTTAGACTGCGGATGCCAAGGCGGCACCGACGGCGAAACGCTGCCCGCTGGCAGCCACGTCCACTGGACCGTCAAAATAGGCGCAGGCGCGGCTGCTCCACCACTCGGGTTCGGCGCGGCCGGCCAGGTGGGAGAGCACCAGGCGCCCGACGCCGGCGGCGGCGGCCACGCGGCCGGCGCCCTCCGGCGTGGTGTGGGAGATTTGCTGGTGGTTCAGGAACGCCGGGGCGAAGCCCTTGCCCGCGTAGAAGTCCAGGTTCACTGCCTCGTGGACCAGCACGTCGGCCCCGGAGGCCAGCACGGCCAGGGAGGCACACTCGGCGGTGTCGCCGGAGAACACCACCGAACCGGCATCGGTATCGAAGCGGAAGGCCAGGGCCGGGCGGACGGGCGGGTGTTCCACGAGAATGCCGGTGACCTTGACCCGGCTGTCCTCGTAGACGTCGAACGGGCGGGCAGCGTCCGCCGAGCCGTGGGCCGGGGTGGCCAGGTCTACGGTGCGCAGCAGGGAGGCCAAGTCCGGACGCGCCTCGTCGTGCACGCGGATGTCGATGTCGTAGGAGTACGCCTTCAAGGCGTGTGCCACGAGTTCGCTGGTACCGGCCAGGCTGTCGCCGGCTGGATGGGTCTCGTCCCGGCCCGGGCCCAGGATCGAGACCGGAGCGGTGAAACCATCCACCGGGCTGCCCCAGTTCCACAGCAGGAAGCCGGGCAGCTCCACCACGTGGTCCGAGTGCAGATGGGTGACGAAGCCGGCGGCCAGGTCCTTGCCGCGCAGCCCGGCCTGATGGGCAGCACGGGTGCAGCCGAGCCCGAAGTCGACCATATAGAAGGCACCGTCGACCACGAGGGCGCTGGAGATGCCGTTCTCCGGACCGCGGATGGCCGGGCCGGCGGCAGTGCCCAGGGTGATCAGTTCGACGCTCATGTGATGTCCTTCGGAAGAAAGCAGATGGTTCTAGGAATGCGCGCGGGCATTGATGACGCGGGTCTCGAGGTACTCGTCCAGGCCCCACCGTCCGCGCTCGCGGCCGATGCCGGAGGCCTTCCAGCCTCCGAACGGCGCATCGGGCTCGACCAGGGTGTGCTGGTTGATCCAGACGGTTCCGGCCTCCAGCCTGGAGGCTACGGCGTGGGCACGTGCGGCATCAGGGCTCCACACGGACGCCCCGAGCCCGAATTCGCCGGCGTTGGCCTGGGCCACAGTGGCGTCGAGGTCGTCATAGGCGACGATCGGCAGGGCCGCGCCGAACTGTTCCTGATCGACCAGGTCCATGCCTGGTTCGGCGTCGACGACGACGGTCGGCGACAGGAAATGGCCGGGCAGGTCGCAGCCGCGGGTGCCGCCGGTGATCACGCGGGCACCGGAGCCGACGGCGGAATCGACCAGGCCGCGGACCAGCTGCAGCTGGGAGGCGGTGTGCATGGGACCCATGGTGGTGCCGGCAGCGATCCCGTGGCCGACCACGTGCCGGGCGGCCTCGGCGGCGATGGCCTCGGCCAGCTCGTGGCGGCGGCTGCGCGGAACATACACACGCTTGACGGCCATGCAGACCTGGCCGGCATTGCGGAAGGCGCTGCCGACGATGCCGCGGGCAGTGATCTCGGCATCGGCATCCTCAAGCACGATCGCGGGGTCGTTGCCGCCAAGCTCCAAGGTGACGCGCTTGACCGTGGGAGCGGCCTGCTGGGCGATGGCGATGCCGACCTCCGTGGAGCCGGTAAACGAAATCTTCCGGATACCGGGCAGCGTGCTCAGCGCGACGTTCACGGTCCGGCGGGAGCTGGTGCGCACCTGCAGCACGCCTGCGGGCAGCGCCTCGTTGAGCAGCTGCACCAGGGCGATGGTAGACAGCGCCGTCGACGGCGATGGCTTGGCTACCACGGTGCACCCGGCGACCAAGGCGGGGGCCAGCTTGACGCAGAGCAGCGAGATGGGGAAGTTCCACGGGGTGACGGTGCCAACGACGCCGACCGGCCGGTAGTGCACCTCCAGGGTGCGGTCCGCGCGCGGAGCCAGCGGCTCGATCTCATCCCAGGCCAGGTCCGCGTAATACTCGAACAAGCCGGCGGCCACGGTGAACTCGCCGGCGGCGTCGGTCTTTGGCTTGCCCTGCTCGCGGGAAAGCAGGGTGGCCAGCCGGTCCAGGTCGCGCCGGATCAGTGCGGCGCAGGCGCGCAGTGCACCGCGGCGGGCCTCGCGGTCGGCGGCCCAGGCGGGAGCGGCGGTGCCGGCGGCGGCAACAGCTACCGCCACGTCCTGCTCGGTGTGCTCGGGGGCCTGGCCCACGATCTGGAGGGTTGCCGGATCCAGTACGTCGTAATGGGTCGCCGTCATGGGAAGGTCCTTTCGGCATGGGGAAGATCCCCTCCAGTGTTCATGGTTTGCGTCACATCGCGCACAGCGCTTTCCATCCAATGGAAAGACGCCCGACCGCGGCGCCTGCAGGTTGCCACCATGGAGTGAAGCACATCACGTCCTACCCCAAGGAGTTACCCATGGCCGCCGACCAGCTGCCCATCGTCATTACCGGAGTCGCCTCCGGTATCGGTGCCCGCACCGCCCAGGTCCTGGCCGGACGCGGTGCGCCGCTGATCGGTATCGACCGCAACGCACCCACGGCCTTCGACGGAGTGTTCATCCAGGCTGATCTCTCCACCAACGCGGGCGTGGAAGCGGCCGCGGCCGCCGTGGCCGCAGCCGCTCCACAAGGTGTTGCCGGCCTGGCCAACATTGCCGGTGTCCCCGGCACCGCCCCGTGGCGCACCGTACTGGCGGTGAACGTCTTCGGCGTGCGCGGGCTGGTCCGCGCCCTCGCACCGCTTATGGCCGAAGGGTCCGCCGTCGTCAATCTGGCCTCCAACGTCGGCGTGCAGTGGCGCACGGTCAGGGACCGGTGTGCAGAAGTCGCCCTCGCCGAAGACCAGGAGTCGGCCTTGGATGCGGTGGCCGGCGACGAGGAAATCACCGCAGAGTCCTATCTCTTCTCCAAGCAGTGCGTCCGTTTCCTCACCGAGCATCTGGCTGCCGAACTGCTGCCACGCCGCATCCGCGTCAACAGCGTCAGCCCGGGCCCGGTTGCCACCCCGATCCTCGAGGACTTCAAGCAGGACCACGGCCGCGACAAGGTCGAAGGTGCCGGCAAGCTCGTAGGCCGCTTCGGCGAGCCGGAGGATATCGCCCGCGTGGTCGACTTCCTGCTGCGCCCCGAATCCGCCTGGGTCAACGGCTCCGACATCCGTGTCGACGGCGGCCTGGCCGCCTACCGCGGCTCCGTATTCGCCCAGCAGAACGCGTAGCGGGCCCGCGATGCCGGGGCCGCCTTCCACCTCAAGGCGCCCCGGCATCGTTCGTTGAGCCGCGCATTAAACTGGACGGTGGCGGCGCCCGCATCTGCCGGGGCGCCGGCGGAAAGGACGGTGCGTATGGCCAACGCTGCCCCGCGCAGACGCGCAGACCGCGGGCCGGACAGGCCGGTTCCAGCCGCAGAAGACGGCGCTGCGTCCGCCGCGCCCGCAAGCGTGACGTCCCGGGCCCTGGCCCTGTTGGGCACCTTCGATGCCCAACATTCCGCCCAGACCCTCAGTGCGATGGCCCGCCGGGCCGGGCTGCCCGTGGCGACCGCCCACCGGCTGGCCGGGGAGCTCGTCGTCTGGGGCGGGCTGGAGAAGCAGCGCGGCCTGTACCGGATCGGCCAGCGGATCTGGCGCCTGGGCCTGCTGGCCCCGGCGCAGCAGAACATCGCCGAAGTCGCCGCGCCGTTCATGCAGGACGTGCTCTTCGTCACCCAGAACGTTGTCAACCTCTTCATCCTGGACGGGGACGAGGTCCTGCTCGTCGAGCGGATGTCCGGCACCGGCGCCGGGACGCCGTTCCGGCGCGTCGGGGCCCGGCTCTCGCTCCATGGCAGCGCGGCCGGCAAAATCATGCTCGCCTTCGGGCCCGGGGGCCTGTTTGCGGCCGCAGCCGCCCGGCTCGAACCGCACACGCCGCGCACCATCACCGATCCAAAGATCCTCACCGCCGAGGTGGAACAGGTGCGGACGCAGGGCTATGCGACCACCCTGGAGGAGGCGGGACCGGACAATTTCGGCATCGCCGTGCCGGTGCTCCTGCCGAACCACCAGCTGGCTGCTGCGCTGGGCGTGGTCACCCGGGGCCGCCCGGCCTCCCTCGGGGCAGTGGTTCCGGTGCTGAACATCGCGGCGCGCGGCATCGCCCGGCGGCTCGGGACCGCCGGCTGACGGACGGCACCGGCCGCGGCTCAGGTCCGCTCCGGCCAATCTTTCCGTTGGATGGAAAACAAGACCTTGGCTGTGGCGCAGGACACCTAGCATCGAACTCACGTATTTCACGTCACAGCCGGCGGTGACCGCCGTCGCTCCAGACAGGATTTCTTATGGCTATCCACTCAACCCGCCTTGCCCCGCAGGTCAATGTCGACCCCGCGGATCCGGCACACTGGGAGGCCCGCCGCCGCGCCCGGCGCGGCTGGATCATCACTGTCTTCCTGCTGATCCTCATGATGATCAGCTGGGCGGACAAGGCCATCCTCGGCATCGTCGCCGTGCCCCTGATGAAAGCCCTGGGCATCACCCCGGAGCAGTTCGGCCTGCTCGGCAGTGCCGTCTTCGTGCTTTTCGGCGTCGCCCAACTCGTCGCCGCACCGATCGCCAACCGGATCAGTTCCAAATGGATCCTGCTGGTTTTGTGCCTGGTCTGGTCCGTGGCGCAGGTGCCGATCTTCGTCTTCGCTTCCCTGCCGGCCCTCTGGGCCAGCCGCCTGCTGCTGGGTGCCGGCGAGGGCCCGCTGGCGCCGATCACCATGCACGCCGTGTACAAGTGGTTCCCCAGCAGCAAGAGCGCCACGCCGGCCGCCCTGGCATCCGCCGGCGTGACCCTGGGCATCGTGGTCTTCGCCCCGGTGCTGGCCTGGATCGCCGCCGAATTCGGCTGGAAGTCCACGTTCGTCTTCCTGGCCTTCATCGGCGTCGTCTGGGCCGCGGCCTGGTACTTCATCGGCAAGGAGGGCCCCTACACTTCGCTGCGGGCCGAACGCGAGATCGAGGGCATCGCCGCCGGCGAAGAAGCCGGCGAGCAGGCCTTGGCCGCGGCGGACCGGAAGATCTCGTACTGGCGTTCCTTCGCCACGCCGAGCTGGCTGCTGTCCGTGCTCACCGCGTTCCTGGCCTACTGGACGTTCACGGTCGCGATGACCTGGCTGCCGGCCTACTTCGAGAAGGTGATGGGCATGAGCACCCAGCAGGGCGGCTCGCTGATCGCGCTGCCCGCGATCTGGGGCACCGTGGCCACCGTCGGGTTGAGCTGGCTGACCCAGATGCTTGGCGCCCGCGGCATCCGCACCCGCTATTCCCGTGGCCTGGTGCTCGGCTCCACCGCGCTGTTCTCCGGACTGATGGTGCTGGCCGGTACCACGGCCGACCAGCCGTGGCTGGCCATCGTGTGCTTTATGTTCGGCTTCGGCACCGCCCCTTCGATCTTCGCGCTGACCTACCTGGTCGTAGCCGAAACAACCACCATCGGCCAGCGCGGGGCCATGCTGCAGTACGGCAACGCCATCCTGACCAGCGGCGGCCTGCTGGCCCCGGCCATCGTGGGCATCCTGATCGGGGCGGCATCCACCCCTGCCGCCGGCTACGAGCACGCCTTCGTGCTCACCGGCGCGATGATGGTCGGTGCTGGCATCCTGTCCATGCTATTCATCAACCAGCAGCGCGACCGCAAGCGGCTGGGCTTGGAAGTCTAGCCCCGGGGGTGGGCGCCCCGACGCACACCCCCGCCCGATCGAGTTTTCCGCCGGCACCGTGCTGCCGGCACACCACAGCAAGGAAGTGAGTACCGATGACCGCAACGGCAGCAGCGACGACCGAAACGGCAATGGCGACCATCGACGTCGTCATCGACCAGGTGGAGACCGTCGCCGACCAGGTGGTGTCTCTGGTCCTGAGGCGGCTGGACGGTGAGCCGTTCCAGCCGTGGCAGCCGGGGGCGCACGTCGACGTCCACCTCGGCGGGGACCTGGTGCGCCAGTATTCCCTGTGCTCGTCCCCGGAGGAGCTGGACCATCTGCGGATCGGCGTGCTCCGGGTGCCCGATTCCCGCGGCGGATCGCAGGCGGTCCATGAACTGCTGCCCGGCAGCCCGCTGACCATTTCGGCACCGCGCAACAACTTCCCGATGCTGGACTCCCGCCGCTACCTGTTCGTCGCCGGCGGTATCGGCATCACACCGCTGATCCCCATGCTCGAAGCCGCCCAGCGGGCCGGAAAGGACTGGCGGCTGGTCTACGGCGGGCGCAGCCGGGCAACCATGGCCTTCGCGGACCGGCTGCTCGAGCGCTACGGACCGGAGCGGATCCAGATCATCGCCGAGGACGAAACCGGGCGCATGGACCTCGATGCCATCCTCGGACTGCCCCGCGCCCACATGCTCGTCTATGCCTGCGGACCCTCGGGCCTGCTCGGCGCCATCGAGGAGCGCTGCATGGGCTGGCCTCCGGGGGCCCTGCACACCGAGCGCTTCGTTGCCTCATCCCTCGGGGCCGGCGCGGCCAGCGAAGCATTCGAGGTCGAACTGGCCCGCACCGGCACCACGGTGACCGTGCCGACCGACAAGAGCATCCTCGAAGCCGTCGAGGAGGTCGGCATCCGGGTACTGTCCTCCTGCCGCGGCGGCCTGTGCGGAACCTGCGAGACGCAGATCATCTCCGGGGAGCCGGAACACCGCGACTCCGTCCTGACCGAGGAGGACCGCGAGGCCGGCGAGGTCATGCTCGTCTGCGTGTCCCGCGCCGCCGCCGGATGTCCGCGGCTTGTCCTCGATCTCTAGCCCATAGCCCGCACGTTCCAGGAGCAGTCTTGACCGCCATGATGCACGAACCAACCGTACTGGCCGACGATCCCTTCGATACGGCCAATATCCTCGACCCCTATCCCTTCCTTGCCCGGCTCCGCGATGCCGGCCCGGTATCCTGGCTCGAAACGACCGGCAGCTACGCCGTCGCCGGGTACCAGGAGGTCTACGAGGTCCTGACCGACTTCGAAACCTACATCTCCTCCGGCGGCCTCGGCCCGCGCGACATCCGCAAGGACTCCGGTTGGCGTCCGCCCAGCATCCTGGAATCGGACCCGCCGATCCACACCGTGATGCGCCGGGCCCTGACCGGGGTGATCAACCCCGGCACGGTCCGGGCCCTGCGCGAGCCCTTCACCCCGCCGGCCGTCGAGCTGACCGAGGAGCTGGCCCGCCGTGACCGCTTCGACGCCGTGACCGACCTGGCGGAGAAGTATCCGCTGCGGGTCTTTCCGGACGCCGTCGGCATCCCCGACGAGGGCCGAGAACACCTGCTGCCCTACGGCAACATGGTCTTCAATGCCTTCGGGCCGGAAAACTACATTTTCCAGCAGGCCTTCGCGCACGGCGACGAACACGCCGCTGCCGTGATGCGCAACTGCGAACGGGAGAACCTCAACGACACCGGCTTCGGCGCGCGCATCTGGGACCGGGTCCGGGACGGGCTGATCACCGAACAGCAGGCCACGCTGCTGGTGCGCGCACTGCTCTCGGCCGGCGTCGACACCACCGTCTTCGGCATCGGCAACACCCTCTCGGTGCTGGCGCGCTATCCCGAGGCCTGGGCACGGCTGCGGCAGAACCCCAAGCTGGCCAGGTTCGCCGTGGACGAGGCGCTGCGCGTGGAATCGCCATTCCAGAAGTTCCACCGCACCGTGGCGGTGGACACCGAACTCGGCGGGGTGAAGCTCCCGGCCGGTGCCAAGGTGCTGGTCTTCATCGGCGCCGCCAACCGTGACCCGCGCAAGTGGGGGGACAACGCCGACGAGTTCGACCTCGACCGCAGCGCCTCCGGCCACGTGGCCTTCGGCATGGGACTGCACCAGTGCGTCGGCCAGCCGATCGCGCGCCTGGAAATGGAGATCGTCCTGCAGCAGTTGCTCGAACGCGTGGCCACCATCGAACCCGAGGGGGCGCCGGTGCCGATCCTGCACAACGTGCTCCGCGGATTCGAATCACTGCCGGTCCGCATCACCGCCGCCTAACATACGATCCCGGGGTGCCCGCTGCGACGGCGCACCCCGGGGGCAGACCCCTGCTCCTACGTCGTGGCTGCAGAACGCCGGGCGGTTGCTGTCCTGCAGATGCTCCAGCGATGGCCGACACAACCGATATCCGTGCTTCACCCTGGCCAATGAGTGCACCCTTCCGGGCTGGATCCGCACGTCCTTGGCCCTGCTCGCCGGTGCCTGATGACGACACCGGGGGCATGTCGGGTCCGCACCCGGGTAATGGCCGGGGACCTGACGGCAGAGGCGGATGCACCGGTCCGGATCGAGCAGGAACGGAGAAGCCCTGCCGCGGTGCCGGACGCTAGGGTGGGGAGAGCAATGAACCATGACCAGGAGGGCGCATGCCATACACCGTAGACTTCCAGAACGTGTCCACCGTGGGCGTGGAATCGTCCCCAGTGGCGGAGGCGCTGGCAGGACTGCGTGCCAACGAGGCACGCTATTACAAGAACAAGTACGATCACGTATTCACCGTCCAAACGGCAGGCGAGGAGCCGGAAACGCTCGACTGGGTGAACCGCATCCTCGCCCAGGAGCGCAACATCGTGATCTCCGCCGCTCCGCTGGAGGTTACGTCCTTCGAAGTCGACGGCATCCGGATGGCATATGTGTTCTACGAGTCCGGGCTGTCGGTCAACGTGATGTACGGGATCGGGGACGGCACGAAGCGCGCCGTGGGGTTCAAGCTTGCCGAGGGCATGGAGGTTCCCGAGGAGCTCGAATCAAAGTTCAAGTTCGCGCGCCAAAAGTCGAAGCTGGCCGGGGTGATCCGCGGCTCCTACTTTGTGATCAAGGGCGAGTACTGAACCCGGGCTTCCCGCCCCTGTTACCCGGCCCCACCGCGGCATCTCCGGGCCGATCCGCCGGATGGTTGCGTAATGGAACACCGTCCAGCCATCGAATTCCGTGACGCGATCCCAGGTTTTGGCCGCGGCAGGGTCCGGCGTGGCAGCTTTCGCCCCAAGCCTTGAGGCCTGGAATCGCTGACCATGCTCCGCCGGTTGTCTATGGAGCCCAGGCGAACGTCGAACTGCAGCTTGGCAAGTCAATGAGATCCTGCAGCATGGCCGGCAGCACGAGCCTGGAACCATCACCAGGGGGGGCCGGTCAGGATCATTGAGAATTCCCAATGCAGGAAGACCTTCGTCATGCGCGGGCGCTCTTCGGGTCGAGAACCGGCCTCGGCAGCGGCGCCAGCGGTGGACAGGGGGATCGTATCCACCATGCTGGAGGACATGGCCAGCGCCACGCACTGCGCTGCTCCCGCGGAGCCTTCGGCCGGGAACCGGATGGCATGGTCATCACGGATCTGTACAACAGCAGACGGACCCGGTTTTCAGCACCGCCGGTATCCGGGCGGAGGGGCGCTGATCTGCCCTGATCCTTCCACGCGGTATAGTGAGCCCGATGTTTGCAACTTCCAGATCGGGATTCAGTGCCGGGTTCGGCCACGGCCCCGGATCGCTAGCCGAGGATTCCTAATGCTCTCCGAAAAGTCCCTGCGGATCATTGAACTAACCCTGCCCCTCGTTGGTTCACGGATCGAGGAAATCACACCCAAGTTCTACGCCCGCCTTTTTGCAGCGCATCCCGAACTGCTGGACGGAATGTTCAACCGCAGCAACCAGCGGCCCCGGGTCACTGGGCGGCACAGTGACGAGAAAACCCAACTGTCCGGCAGGCAGCAGCAGGCGCTGGCCGGCAGCATCGCCGTCTTCGCCGCGCATCTGGTGGACAGCCCCGACACCCTGCCGGAACAGATGCTCACCCACATCGCCAACAAACATGGTTCCCTGGGTGTAACGGAGGAACAGTACCAGGTCGTCTACGAGCACCTCTTTGCGGCAATCGCCGAGGATCTGGAAGGCGTACTCACTCCGGACATGGCAACGGCCTGGACCGAGGTCTACTGGCTCATGGCCCACGCCCTGATCAAGCTGGAAAAGGGCCTCTACAACGAGCAGGCCAATGACAAAATGTGGACCCCCTGGCGTGTCGTGGACAAACGCCCAGCAGGCTTGCACGCCGTCACGCTCACCCTCGAACCGGCCGATAACACGCCGGCCACACCCGCCCATGCCGGACAATATGTGGGGGTCAAGGTGCCGGTAGATGACGGCACCCGCCAAGTGCGCCAGTACTCGCTGTCGGCAGATGCGGGAACACGGCGGATAATCACCGTGAAGCTCATCGAGGGCGGGGAGGTCTCCCCGATCCTGTACCAGCGGGTCCAGACCGGCGACACGCTGGAACTGTCCAACCCCTTCGGCGAGATTACTCTGAAGGACGACGGCGGGCCGGTGGTGCTGGCCTCCGCAGGCATCGGCTGTGCCCACACCGCATCGATCCTCCGGTCCGTGGCAGCTCAGGAAACGGACCGGGACATCCTGGTGCTCCATGCGGACACCCGCCTTGAGAACTGGGCCCTCCGGAACCAGATGATTGACGACGTTGCGAGCCTGGACAGCGCCACGCTGCACCTGTGGCTGGAGCAGCCCGAAGGCGATGCCCGGCCGGGGTTCATGTCCCTGCGCGAGGTCGAGTTGCCGGATGACGCCACGCTCTATCTGTGCGGACCGGTGGCCTTCATGAAAAAGATCCGCCACGAAGCCATCGACTCCGGAATTCCCGCCGCCAGGATCCACTACGAGCTCTTTGGCCCCGACACCTGGCTGGCCGGTTAGGCCAGCCGCCGTGCCGGCCAGGCCCCTGGAGCGGGCGGAAGGACCGCCCCAGGGTGCCGCACCCGGACCACACGGGCAGGGCACGGAGGAACTGCCCACCGCGGGAATCGGCAATCAGCCGGGTACGGCGTCGTAAATCAACTGCTCCCCCGCCGCCCGTACACCCTCGGGCGGCTGATGCGCCGTCATCCGGCCCGGCGGCATCAGGTGCACCGGCTCCGCGCAGTCGAGCAGCAGCGCGTGGTCGGCGATCAGCCGCCGGTGGCAGCGCCACCACACCGTCTCACGGCACATGATGGCGCTGCGCCGTTCCGCCGCTTCCGCGAGCACGCAGGCCAATGCGGCGGCAAAGCCCGGGAGCGCATATAGGCGGCGGCGGCCCGCGGCCGCCGGCAGCAGGCGCCGGAAGTCATTCGTGCCGGCGGCACCGGCTGGGGGTGTCCCCATTGATCGCCGCGCGCCGGGCGCACACTCGCCTGCGTCGCGGCGCCCGGTCGAGCATGCCGGGCCGGTGACAAATCATCTAGTTGGATAGGTGGCGCTTCGGTGCGGCCCGGAGGTGCGCCCGTTCACCCTGTTTGCCAACGAGGCTTAGGAACTCCACGGGTCCTGAGCTGGTGGCTCCGAACCAGTGCGGTGTGCGGGTGTCGAATTCGGCGGCCTCGCCGGGCTTGAGGATGAGGTCGTACTGCCCGAGCACGAGCCGGAGCTTACCGTTGAGGACGAATGCCCAGTCGTAGCCTTCGTGGGTGCGCAGGTCAGGCTCGTCGTCGTCGCGTCCGGCGGGGAGGATGAACTTGTAGGCTTGGATTCCTCCGGGCCGGCGGCTCAGGGGCAGGATCGTGCGGCCGTCGTTGGTGGGGATCGGACGCAGGTTGATGCGCGGGTCCCCTGTCGGCGGTGCATCGACAAGCTCATCCAGAGTGACCCCGTACGCGCGGGCCAGGGGTAGCAGCTGTTCAAGCGTGGGGCGCCGGAGTCCGGCTTCGAGCCTCGAAAGCGTGCTGATCGAGATCCCGGTCTCATCGGCGAGGTCGTTCAGGGTAATGTCGCGCCCCTGACGCAGATGCTTAAGCCGTGGCCCCACTGCCTTGAGGGTACGGTCGGTTTCGTCCATGCTTCCATTTTGCCATTTGGCAAAAATGTTTGCGCTTTGAACCTACCGCTAGCCATCATCAAGAAGCAGGTTGCTGAACCGGAACCTGCAGATTCTTTGGAGGCCGGACATGACAGAGCAAGAGGACTTGATCAGAGACGTGGTGGTTGTGGGGGCCGGCGCCGCAGGCCTCAGCGCCGCGTTGACCTTGACGCGCGCCCGCCGTTCGGTGACCGTGGTCGATGCAGGTCAGCCGAGGAACGCGCCCGCCGACAGGGTGCACGGCTTGCTGGCCTTGGAGGGCGTGAGCCCCCTGGAGCTGCTGGCTCGCGGACGCGAGGAAGTCCTGGGGTACGGCGGTGAGATCATCGCGGGTGAAGTGGTCGACGTCCGCTGCAAGTCGTACGGGTTCGCGGTCGTGCTCCGCGATGGGGCGGCCCTCCAGACCCGACGTCTCCTGATCGCCACCGGATTGGTGGACGAACTGCCCGACATCCCCGGGGTACGGGAGCAGTGGGGCCGCGGAGTGTTGCACTGCCCTTGCTGCCACGGCTGGGAGGCCCGCGATCGCAGGATCGGCGTGCTGGCCACGGGGCCGATGGCGGTGCACAAGGCGCTCCTGTTCCGCCACTGGAGTGCCGACGTCGTGCTGTTCGCGGGGATCCATCAGCTCGGGCCACAGGAGCGCGAGCAGCTGGATGCGCTCAACATTCCAGTGGTCGCCGGCGCAATCTCGCGACTGGAGATCGACGGCGATCGCCTGAACGGCGTCCGGCTGGTCGATGGTCAGGTCATCGATGTCGATGCCGTAGTCGTGGCCACCCGGATGGTTGCCCGCATGGAGCCGTTCGCCGGAATCGGCATCGAGCCGAAAACCCAACCGGCCGGCTCCTTCATCGAAGCTGACGCCTTCGGGAAGACCGCCGTTCCAGGCGTTTGGGTCGCAGGCAACGCCACCGATCTGGCCGCGCAGGTCAGTGGTGCCGCCGCAGAGGGCGCCCGCGCGGCTCAGCACATCAACTCCGACCTTGTGATGGAAGACCTGGATCGGGCAGTAGCCACGCTGGCCGACGCCCAAACCGCGAAGGCAGACGCCTGATGACGCACTCGTTCGATAAGAAGTACTGGGACCAGATCTGGCAAGGCGGCCGTGCCGCGTCCATGAGCACCAGCCGGCCCAACCCGCACCTGCTTCAGGAGGTCAGCGACCTCACACCCGGAACGGCCATCGACGCCGGCTGCGGTGCCGGTGCCGAGGCGATCTGGCTCGCCGCACGCGGCTGGCAGGTCACCGCAGCGGACGTCGCAGCCGCGGCACTCGATCTCGCGGAGGAGCGCGCGGCCGCCAGTGGCGTTGCCGGGCAAGTGCAGTGGGTCCAGGCGGATCTTTCCGTCTGGGAGCCGGACACACAGTACGACCTGGTCACCACACACTACGCGCACCCCGAGATGCCTCAACTGGAGTTCTACGACCGCATTGCGGCCTGGGTCGCACCTGCGGGCACCCTGCTCATCGTTGGCCACCTCCACCACCATGGCTCCACCGGCGAGCCTGGGCATGGACTCGATGGCGGTGAGCCGCCCGCGTCAGCCTCGGTGACAGCTGCCGACATCACGGCGCGTCTGGACCCAACGGTCTGGGAGATCGCTACCGCGCAGGAGTCGCACCGGACCGTGTCCGGTCCAGGCGGCCACCCGACCTTGGTCCACGATGTGGTCGTCAGGGCCAAACGCCGCCACTGACTCGAGCCACCTGAATATCAGCGCCAACCCAAATAGCTTCTGGCACCTCGTCGTCATGCTCCATTGAAAGAAGCCCCGTGAGCACGGACCCACCCGCGGCAAGACGGACATGATCGGCCCCCGGCTGATCATGACCCCCTGGACACAATCAGCCGGCCGCTCCGGGGCCGGTCGCAACTGCAGCCGGCCCCGGACGACTCGGTCAGTGCAGGTCGAAGCGGTCGAGCTCCATGACTTTCACCCAGGCCGCCACGAAGTCGTTGACGAACTTCTCCCTGGCGTCGTCGCTCGCGTAGACCTCGGCCAGCGCCCGGAGCTGGGAATTGGAGCCGAAGACCAAGTCGACCGGCGTGGCGGTCCACTTCAGCTCGCCGGTGGTGACGTCGCTGATTTCGTAAACGTTTTCCTCCGTTTCCGAAACCTTCCACCGGGTGCCTGGGGAGAGCAGGTTGACGAAGAAGTCGTTTGTCAGGACCTGGGGCCTGTCGGTGAGGACGCCGTGGGCCGAACCGCCGACGTTCGCACCCAGGGCCCGCATGCCGCCGATGAGCGTTGTCATCTCCGGTGCAGAGAGGCCCAGCAGGTACGCCTTGTCGAGCAGGAGGGTCTCCGGCTCGAGTTTCTCGCCGGGGCGCACGTAGTTGCGGAACCCGTCCGCCCGCGGCTGCAGGTACTGGATAGACTCGACGTCGGTCTGGTCCTGGGAGGCGTCGGTGCGGCCGGGCCGGAACGGCACGGTGACGGTGAAGCCGCCGTCGCTGGCAGCCTTCTCCACCGCCGCGCAGCCGCCGAGGACGATCAGGTCTGCCAGCGAGACCTTCCTGCCCCCGGTCTGCGCGGAGTTGAATTGCTGCTGCACCGTTTCGATCGCCTGCAGCGCCGTGGCCAGCTGCTCGGGTTCGTTGACCTCCCACCCGCGCTGGGGTTCCAACCGGATCCGCGCGCCGTTGGCGCCGCCGCGCCTGTCGGTCTTGCGGAAGGTGGACGCCGCGGCCCATGCCGTACCGGCGAGCTGCGAGACGGACAGGCCCGAGTCCAGGAGCCGGGCCTTGAGCGAAGCGATGTCCTGCTCGTCGATCAGCTCATGGTCGACTGGCGGGACGGGGTCCTGCCAGAGCTGCGGCTCGGGGACCCACGGTCCGAGCAGGTGGGGACCGACGGGACCCATGTCGCGGTGCAGCAGCTTGTACCAGGCCTTGGCAAATGCGAGCGCGAACTCGTCCTGGTTCGCCAGGAAACGCCGCCCAATCTTCTCGTAGGCCGGGTCGAAGCGCAGCGAAAGATCGGTGGTGAGCATGGTCGGCCGGTGCTTCTTCTCCGGGTCATGCGCGTCCGGGATGATCTCCGGGGCGTCCTTGGCCACCCACTGGCTGGCTCCACCGGGGCTCTTGACCAGCTCCCACTCGTACTCGAACAGGATCTCCAGGAAGCGGTTGCTCCACTCGGTCGGCCGGTCCGTCCAAGTGACCTCAAGCCCGGAAGTGATCGTGTCCGGCCCCTTACCTGTCCCGTAGCTACTGAGCCAGCCCAGGCCCTGAGCCTCGAGGTCGGCGGCCTCCGGCTCGGGCCCGACGTGTGCGTCGGCGTCACCGGCGCCATGGGTCTTGCCGAACGTGTGCCCGCCGGCGATCAGCGCGAAGGTCTCCTCATCGTTCATCGCCATGCGCTTGAAGGTCTCGCGGATGAACGCCGCGGCCGCGAGCGGGTCCGGATTGCCCATCGGCCCCTCGGGATTGACGTAGATCAGCCCCATCTCGGTGGAGCCGACCTCCTCTGCCATCTGGCCCTCGCCGATGTAGCGTTCGTCGCCGAGCCAGGTGTCCTCCGGCCCCCAGAAGATCTCCTCGGGCTCCCAGACGTCTTCGCGGCCGAAGGCAAATCCGAAGGTCTTGAAGCCCATCGACTCGAGGGCCACGTTGCCGGCGAGGACGAGCAGGTCCGCCCAGGAGAGCTTTTGGCCGTACTTCTGCTTCACCGGCCACAGCAGCCGCCGGGCCTTGTCGAGGTTGGCGTTGTCCGGCCAGCTGTTAAGTGGTGCAAACCGCTGGCCGCCGTCCCCTGCACCGCCGCGGCCATCGTGGACGCGGTAGGTGCCGGCAGCGTGCCAGCTCATCCGGATCATCAGTCCGCCGTAATGGCCAAAGTCCGCAGGCCACCAGTCCTGGGAAGTGGTCAGGACCTGGACAATATCCTGCTTGAGCGCCTCGACGTCGAGCTTTTGAAATTCCTCGCGGTAGCTGAACGTGGGGCCGAGCGGGTTTCCCGCCGGGTTGTTGGCGTGGAGCACAGAGAGGTCGAGCTGGTTCGGCCACCAGTCCGCGACGGTCCGCGGCCGGTGCGCCTTCGGCTGCGGCGAGTCGATCGCCGGGTTCTCGCTCTCGCTGCCGTGCGAGGTAACGCTGTCAGGTGCGACAGGGCACCCACCTTCAACCTTGCGGTCCAGGCCCTGGGCGCTTCCCGGCGTGGGGATTGGGGGACGTTCCTGGGAATCGGTCATGCGCTGCTTCCTTCCAAATGGCCGAGGCCGCGGTCGGACTCGGGCAGCCGGTCTAACCCTCCTATTTGACCATGAGTGGACGGCCGGAGGAGAGCCCTCCGGCGCGATTGGACAAGACTCTCCCGCGGCGACGTCATCGACATACGGCCCTGCCACGGCACAGGCCGGCAGCTCCCCCGCCTGGAAAATTCTTCGTTTCCACCGGTTTCTGACCGCCGGCTACCGTCGGCTGCCGTACGGGAGTACCCTGCAGCGGCGGCGGCACGACGTTGTGCGGATCCCGCGGGTCAGGCCACGATGCGGGGACCGAGAGGCCCGGCGGCGACGGCGCGGATAATGTTCTGCGTGACACGCAGGCCCATGCGGCGGGACGGCTCCGGGGTGCGGGGATCGGCCTGGGCCGGCAGCCAGTTCATGGAGGCCAGGTTCAGGACACCGGCGCCGGATTTGGCGATGTACACGGTGGCATCGGACCAGCCGTGCCGGTCGCGGTCGCCGGAGGCCGGTGAGTGGGCGAAGATGCGCAGGTCTCGGGGTACCGGGTAGCCGGGCAGGACACGGTCCACTTCCCCGCCCACCAGGCCGGGGAAGCCCTGGCGGCGGGACGCCCCGGTGCCGGCAAACGCGAAGAAGCCCGGTTCGGCGGCGGTGAACTCCCCGACGGCGTGCAGGTCCGCATAGAGGGCACCGGTGAGCCGGCTTTCCGGATCCGGGCTCGGGCTGTCCCGCCAGCGGACGGTCACCAGGTCCGGGCGGCTGTGCAGCAGCGGGTCGAGCCACGCCCTCTTGTAGCAGGCGATGACCCGGCCCGGGCCCAGGGCCGAAGACACCGAGCGGGTCTTCCAGTAGCAGCTGTTGGCACCGAAGAACACCACATTGGTCCCGCTGTCCCGGGCGGCCTCGATGCCGCGGCGCATCGGCACGGACCAGTACTCCGAATGCCCGGAGAACAGCACGGCCCGGCTGCCGGCCAGCAGCCCGGAATGTGCCGCGAGGCGCGACTCGGTGGTGTAGCCCAGCGACAGCCCGTCATCGTCCAGCGCCTCGGCAGCCCGCACCAGCGGGGTGTCGTGCTTGTCGGGTTCGTCGAAGTCCAGGTACGGCCGGTCGAAGCAGACCTTGTAGGCGCGGTCCGCGAACCTGTGGTCCGGGCCCCCATAAAGGGAGTAGCCGCCCCAGTGGTTGTAGGCCTGCATGGTGGTGTCGTTGAAGGCGATCACGGTGCGGCCGTGCAGGGCCGGTGATTCCACCACGAGCGGGATCAGGTGGTCACGGGCCCCCGGCGAGGTCAGCACCAGATGGTAGAAACCCTCCGGCCAGGCCGCCGTGTCGATCTCGGCCGTGGCTTCCCAGGGGCAGGACACCATCCGTGTCTGTTGGTCCACCGTCAGCGGCTGCTGCTGCCGGATCCGGACCGGGCCGGCTTCCCAGACCAGCCGCCGGCCGGTGCCGCCGTAGTAACCCAGCCGGAACGCCTGGATGCCTGCCGCGCCCAGGATGGAGCTGGCGTACAGCCGCAGGACGCGGTGCCCGGGAGTGGAGGCGGTGCGGTCCAGGAACCCCTCGAGCCGTCCGTCGCTGATCCAGCGCTCGGGGCCCCGCCCGCCAGAGGTGCCCGGAAGCCGGTTCTCCGCCTGATAGCTGAATGCCCCTGCGGGAGCCCGGTGCGCAGAACCGGCGGCCGGCACCGCCCGTGCCGCCGCCGCCAGCCGGCCGCGCGGAACCCCGCCGCAGCCGGCCAGGGCAATGGCCGCCAGCGCGCCGGCGAGCACTTCCCGCCGGCCCGGCCCGTCCACCGGCCCGTTCACTGCCGGCCTGCTTCCGGCCCACCGCCGGCCCGGTACGCACCCGGCACGCTCGACGATGCCCGGCCTGCGCTGCCCCCGCCACCAAATGAAGAATGCGTTGATCCCATCGGACTTCCATCCACGCGTCAGGCCGAAACTAGCGCCCATTACCTAAAGAAGGCTGAAGAACGGGGATGAAGACCCTGACAGTATGAGGCAAAGAACCTGACAGGACCGGGGCGTGCTGTTCCACCAGGAAATCCCGGGCCGGTGTGCGCAAGGTGACCGTAGCGGCTCAACCGTTCAACGGCCGCGCCCGCCTCTCCGGGACCACGCCGCCGCACACCCGGCCGGTGCAGTGGCGCGGGTCCGGCATCCTCCCCAACCGCCGGACCACCTAGGTCACACCTACGCCCAGCCCAGTTCGTCTGCTGACCGCGCTGAGCAGCCGGCCAGGGTGCTTAGTTCCCCGGCGTTTTCAGCCAGGTCCGGACTAGGCAACAAGGGCGCTGGCGGCCTGCCGCTGGTCCGGACGGGACTTGTCGAACCGGTCCCGCGCCATACGTCCCAGTCTTTCGACCGTGTGCCAGCTGACGACCGCTAGGAGCAGGGTCAGCAGGATTGCCGACACAGCCACAATTGGCGGCAAATCAGCTGTCGATCCATGGAGCCAAAGAATGACGACGTAGTTCCACAGGTACGCCGCGTAGGAAACCGTTCCCAGCGCCTGCAAAGCGCGCGTCTGCTTCGGCATCGCACGGGTGCGTGAGGCAGCCACGACCACCAGTATGGCCGCGGCAGCCATAGCGAGCGGACCTCCCGCGAAGAAGAAGGCCGGCGTTTCGTTGGCCTTGGGAAAGAACATCAGCGCGGCCAGGACGAGGGTCGAGCCAAGCAGGGCCGACAGCCTGAACCTGGAGTCGGAGAACCACCAAAACACCCGGTCCCGGTACAGGCGCAGCGCCGAACCGACGATCAGCCCCAGCCCCCACGTCGTCGGCAGCGCGTAAACCAGGGAGTGAAGGTCCGGAGCCAGGATCAGCATCGCCAGCACGCTCGCCGTCATGAGGGACAGGACGACGGCGGCAGACCAGCCGATGAGCCGTACCTGGCGGTTGCGCCGCAGGGCGAGCAGCAGCAGTGCCGGCCAGATCAGGTAGAACTGTTCTTCTACCGACAGTGTCCAGAGTGGTCCGATAGCCATGCTGACGTCGAACGGCAGCGGTATGTCCTTCAGGTAGCCGAAACCGGCGAGCAGTGTATAGCCGATGATTCCCCTGGACCGGTCCCCGAGGACGTCGGCCGTCAGTTCCACGATGGCGTAGACACTGAGGAAGCAGAGCAGCGCCGGCAACAGGCGGAAGGCCCGATGCGCATAAAAGCGGCCGTACCGGATCTTGCCATGACGTTCCACATCCCTGAGCAGTACGCCCGTGATCAGGTAACCGCTCAGCACGAAGAAGACAATGACGCCCACGATGCCGGCACCTTGGAATATTCCGGGCCAGGAGTGCCCCAGCAGCACCGCACCAATGGCAGCCCCGCGAAGAACGTCCAGGCCCTCAAGCCTTGGGCGCACAGTAGTTTGCCGCTCAGTCACAGCGACCGTTTCATCAACCAGCAACGTCATATAACCTCCGAAACCTGCCTCCGGGCGGTTCCAGCTTCAGCGAAACAAGGAAGACCGCCCTTAGCCTGTCGATCTGTTTTCAGGCGCCAGTCCTGCCCAGTGGCCAAGTATCCCCAACCTGGCTGGACGAAACCTGACCACGGACTGGCTGCCGGCTCCTGAAGCAAAGTGCTGCCCTCGTCACGCACTGCGTTAGGCAGGCGTTAATTTCCGGCTGGTTCGCGTAAGGAAAGCGTTAGGACCGTCACGGAACAGCCCGGCCGGTGCTGTCATGGAACGGTAGACAGCCGCACAGCGGGCTGGCCGGTGTTGCCGCTGTCGGTGGCCGCGGTGCCGGGCATCGCGCGGAAAGGATCAGATGACCACGTTGAGCTTGCCGCCGGCGGATCCTTCGGCGCCACGTCCCGGGGCCGGCGCGAGGTTCAGGAGCTGGCTGCTGTTCGGCCTGCAGGATGCCAAGGGATCCCATCTGGGGCCGGGCGCGGTGAGCGGTTCCCATCTGAAGAAGCATGCGTGGTGGCAGGTGATGTGCCTGACGGGCGTCGACTACTTTTCCACTCTGGGATACCAGCCGGCCATCGCCGCGCTGGCCGCGGGTGCGATCTCCCCGCTTGCAACCCTGGTGCTGGTGGCCGTCACCGTGCTGGGCGCCCTTCCTGTCTACCGCCGGGTTGCCGACGAAAGCCCCCGAGGAGAAGGATCCATTGCGATGCTCGAACGCCTGCTGCCGCGCTGGGGCGGCAAGTTCCTGGTCCTGGTCCTGCTAGGGTTCGCCGCTACGGACTTCATGATCACGATGACCCTCTCCGCCGCCGACGCCACCGCCCACGCGATTCAGAACCCCTTTGCCCCCGGCTGGCTGCAGGGACAAAACGTTCCCGTCACACTGTTCCTGCTGGCTCTGCTTGCTGCGGTGTTCCTCCGGGGCTTCAGGGAGGCGATCGGCGTCGCCGTGGCCCTGGTAGCCATATACCTGGGCCTGAACGTGGTGGTGGTAGCCACGACTGTAGTCGAGGTTTTTACCCATCCGGTGGCCGTCGGGGACTGGTGGCTTGCCCTCACCACCTCGCATGGAAGCCCATTCATGGTTGTCGGGATCGCACTGCTGGTCTTCCCCAAACTGGCCCTGGGCCTCTCCGGCTTCGAAACCGGGGTCGCCGTGATGCCGCAGATCCGCGGGCACGCCGGCGACACCGAGGAGAATCCTGCCGGCCGGATCAAGGGGGCCCGGCGCCTGCTGACGACGGCCGCCGTCATCATGAGTTCCTTCCTGGTCACCACGAGCTTCACCACCGTGGTCCTGATCCCGGCCCAGGAGTTCGAGCCCGGCGGCCAAGCCAACGGCCGCGCCCTGGCGTTCCTGGCCCATGAGTACCTGGGTAACGGCTTCGGCACAGTGTACGACTTGAGCACCATCGCCATCCTCTGGTTCGCCGGTGCCTCCGCGATGGCAGGGCTGCTGAACCTTGTGCCGCGGTACCTGCCCCGCTACGGGATGGCCCCCGAATGGGCCCGGGCCGTGCGGCCACTGGTACTGGTTTTCACCGTGACCGGGTTCCTGATCACCTATCTTTTCGAGGCCGATGTCGACGCCCAAGGCGGCGCCTACGCCACCGGCGTGCTGGTGCTGATGACCTCCGCAGCAGTTGCCGTCACACTTTCGGCCCGCCGCCGGAAGCAACATCGGCGCACCGCCGGATTCGGGGTCATCGCGATAGTGTTCATCTACACCACGGTCGCCAACATCTTCGAACGGCCCGAAGGTATCCGGATCGCGACTTTCTTCATTCTGGGCATCATCGTGATCTCGCTGCTCTCCCGGATCCTGCGTTCCTTCGAACTCCACGCCACCCACGTCCGTCTTGACCAGCAGGCACTGGAATTCGTCGCCGACGCCGACGAGGGACCCATCGTCATCATCGCCCACGAGCCCCTGCGCCTGAACGCCGAAGCCTACCGGGACAAACTGGCTTCGGCCATGAAGGTCAGCCACCTGCCCGTGGACCGGCAGGCATTGTTCCTGGAAGTGATCGTGGATGATTCCTCCGACTTCGAAACGGCCCTGGAGGTCCGTGGCGTCATCCGGCACGGCTACCCCATCCTGGAGGTGCACGGGCCCGTGGTGCCGAACACCATCGCCTCCGTGCTGCTGCACATCAGGGACGTGACAGGCCTGATGCCGCACATCTACTTCCGGTGGACCGAGGGGAACCCCGTCATCAACCTCCTGCGTTTCCTGTTCCTGGGCGAAGGCGAGATCGCACCCGTCACCCGCGAGGTGCTGCGCGAAGCAGAACCAGACGTCACCAAGCGCCCTTGGGTTCACGTCGGCTGACCGCGGGACTGTGATCATCCCCCGTCGGGATGGGCCGTCAGATAGTCCCCTGCCACGGCCAGCAGGTTGGCCGCCGTCACTTTGGCGTCCTGCCAGCCCTTTTCGGCCTCGCGCGTGATGAACGGAATTCCATCGGCAACGGCCGCCGCGGTCGCCTCCCAGACCGGGATCACGACGCCGAGCGGGCCAAAGTGCCCGACGGTGGCGCAGCCGCGTGCCACGTCCAAGGCTTCTGCGGCAGACTGCTCCTGCTCCGTGCGGGTCAGGAAGGTCAGTCAGGGGAACGGCCCGTGGAGCCGCCGGACGAAGTCCCCCTCCCCCAGCGACGCGGCAATGAGCGCCGGGGCAAACCGGCGGCGCCCTCGACTGGCGTACCTGATGCCGGATCACCCCGGTCCCCGCCGGAAAGCAGCTCAGACTCTACCCGTGAGCTCTGTGGTCTCCTGCCGAGATGGCGGCGAGGTCCTGACGGAGCGTAGCGGGTTCGCCGGTGACAGGTAGGTCGACAGTATCTTCGGCCGCGTCGAGAGATTCACCTGGGTCGGGCGTGAGTGTGTTGAAGACGGCGGTGAGGTCGTCCTGCTCGGTTCCGTGGTCGGCGATGAGTTCGAGGGTTTTGTGGTCGGCGGCATCGAGGTGCAGGCTGTCGATGAGGACGCGGGCGATCTGGTCCCGGGCGATAACGCCGTCGGCCGGTGAGCCGGATTGTCGTTTATCGCCCTGGAGCATGCCGATCTTCCGCTGTCCGGGCTGGTTGTAGTCGAACCAGCCGGGCCGCACGATCGTGTAGGGGTTGCCGCTGGCACGGACGAGCCGCTCGCTGCGCAGCTTCCACTGAGCGTAGGCGACACCCGGGCGGGTGGTGCCGATGGCGGTCATCAGGGCGAAGCGGACGCGGCGGCCGCCCAGCGCGCGGAGGATGTTGGCGACGCCGGCGTAGTCGTTATCCCGTACGTCGCGTTCTCTGGTGGTGGATCCGTGGGTGAAGACGATCGCCCCGACACCCTCGACGGCAGGGCCGAGGGTGTCGGGGCGGGTCAGGTCACCGACGGCGAGTTCGACACTATCCGGGAGCACGCGGGCCCTGTTACGCACGAGGGCCCGCACGGCGTAACCCTGGCGCAGCGCCGCGGCTACCGCGTAGCGTCCGACGCTGCCGGTGGCGCCGACGATGAGCACGGTGGAGGGGCCGCTGGTCATTTCTTCTCCTTGAGGGGGATCTGCGTGGTGTCCCGCTGGGTGGCGGCCCAGCTGGCCAGGACTTTCAAGGCGTCTTCCGACGGCGTGTTGGGGTCGGCCGTGTACACGTTGATCCTCAGCCCCGGGTCGCCGGGGAGCTCGAGGGCTTCGTAGCTCAGGTCCAGGTCGCCCACGATTGGGTGGTGGAGGCGTTTGCGGCCGGTGCGGTGGTACTTGACGTCGTGCCGGGCCCAGCGGGTGCGGAACTCTTCGCTGCGGGTTGAGAGTTCGCCGATCAGGTCGGTGAGGTCCTTGTCATAGGGGTTCTTCCCGGCGGTGGACCGAAGTACGGCGACAATGTCGTCGGCGCTGCGTTCCCAATCAGCGAAGAAATCCCGCGCTTTCGGGTTCAGGAAGGTGAACCGTGCACTGTTCGGCGGGGTGCTCTTTTCTGCCATCATGTCCAGGTACAGGGCGCGGCCGAGTTCGTTGGCGGCCAGGACGTCCCCACGGTCGTTGCGGACCCAGGCCGGGGCCGTGGTGATCGCATCGATGACACGCTGGACGCTGGGCCGCACCGTGTGCGGGCTGCGCTTGCGCCGGACCCGGGGAGAAACGGTGGCGGCGCGGGCCAGATCGAAAAGGTGGGCCGTTTCGGCGTCGTCGAGCTTCAGGGCGCGGGCGAGGGCTTCCAGGACGCTGTCCGAAGCGCCGGAGAGGTTTCCGCGCTCGAGGCGGATGTAGTAGTCGATGCTCATCCCGGCCAGCATGGCGACTTCCTCGCGGCGCAGCCCGGTGACGCGCCGGTTACCGCCGTAGGCGGGCAGCCCGGCTTCCTCGGGCGTGATCCGGGCACGGCGGGAGGTCAGGAATTGCCGCACGTCGTCGCTATGTGTCATGCCTGCCACGCTACGCCGGGACCGCTCACCGAGGGAGGCACTGGCATTACCCGGAACGGGCGTGACTTCCTGACGCTAAGGAACCACGGTTGCATGGACAGCACGAAACCTGCACCCACAAGGCCTGCCCACCCGGCGGCGATCCTGGCTGTCATCCTGGCCAGCTACTTCATGATCCTGCTGGACAACTCGGTCATCTTCACCGCGCTGCCCAGCCTGCAGGCCAACCTGCGCCTGGGCGCCGGCGAGCTGTCGTGGGTCCAGGACGCCTACACGCTGGTCTTCGGCGGCCTGCTGCTTCTCGGTGCCCGGGCCGGAGACCTGCTCGGGCGACGGCGCGTATTCGTGTTGGGGCTGGTGGTGTTCTCCCTCGCGTCCCTGCTGATTGGACTGGCCCCGGCGGGATGGTGGGCGATCTCCGGCCGGGCGGTCCAGGGCATCGGGGCGGCTATCGTCGCGCCGGCCTCGCTGTCCCTGCTCACCGCGAGCTTCCCCGAAGGCCGCGAGCGCACCCGCGCCGTCGCCTTGTATGGTGCCACCGCAGGGATCGGCGCCAGCTTGGGACTGGTCATCGGCGGCGCGCTGGCCCATTGGATTTCCTGGCGGGCCGGGTTCTTTGTCAACGTGCCCATCGGTGCGGCAATGATCGCGCTGGCACCCCGTTTCCTCTCCGAGACCGGACGGGCGCGCGGACGCTTCGATCTGTTCGGTGCCCTCAGCGCCACCCTCGGCGTCGGGGCCCTCGAGTTCGGGATCATCAATACCGCCGAAGCCGGCTGGAACTCGCCGGTCACCGCCGCGGCCGCCAGCGCCGGCGTCGTACTCCTGATTGTGTTCGTGCTGATCGAACGCAAGGCCGCCCAGCCGATCATGCCCCTGCGCCTGTTCGCGAGCCGCCGCCGCACGGGCGCCTACGTGGCGCGGTTCCTGTACCTGGGGGCGATGATCGGGTTCTTCTTCTTCACGACCCAGTTCATGCAGGAAGTGCTCGGTTTCGATCCGCTGCAGGCCGGTCTCGGGTTCCTGCCGATGACCGCCGTGAACTTCGCCGTCGCGATGGGCATCCCGCCCCTGGTGCGTCGGCTGCCGGGCTCGGTTGCCCTTTTGGCCGGAATTGTGATCGCCCTCACCGGGATGTTGTGGCTCAGCCGCGCCGGGGTCGGCTCGTCCTATTGGACCGGCGTCGCCCTGCCGATGGTCCTCATCGGTGCAGGCCAGGGGTTCGCCTTCGCGCCGCTGACATCGTTCGGGATCATCGGTGCTCCCGCGGCCGACGCCGGCGCCGCGTCCGGACTGGTCAACACCTTCCACCAGGTGGGCACCTGCCTGGGGCTGGGCATCGCGGTCGCGGCCGCGGCCACCATCCCTACGGAGGGTCTGGCTGCGGCGCACCTCGCGGCACAGGTCAGCGCGGCGCTGACAACGGGCAGCGTCCTGCTGTTGCTTGCTCTGGCCGTGACCGCGGCGCTCATCCTGCCCGCAGACCTGGCTGCCTACCGCGCCAAGGCACTATCCGCGGAACAGCCCACGCCGCTGGCCGTGCCGGCCCGCTGAACAGCCAACCCCGAAAGGGGGTCTGTCAATACCCGGATCAACGGTGACTCCCAAAAAATGCCTGGCCGGCGTTGACTGGAAACCGGCCAACAACTTAGTAAGGATTCCCACCGGCTACCGGGCCATGGCCGGCCGCGAAGCGCTCAAAGTACTCATCCGCCCGTAACGACAGGACCGGGATTCCATGAACATCACACTCAACAACGGCGTCAACATGCCCGCACTCGGGCTCGGCGTCTTCCAAAGCCCGCCGGAACAGACAACAGCCGCAGTCGAGGCCGCACTGGCCGCCGGCTACCGGCACATCGACACCGCCGCCGCGTATGGCAACGAGCGGGAGGTCGGCGAAGGCATCCGCCGCTCCGGCGTCGACCGCACGGACGTATTCATCGAAACCAAAGTCTGGGTCAGCGACTACGGCTACAACGAGACGCTGCATGCCTGGGAGAAGGCGACCGGCAAGCTTGGCGTGGACCACCTGGACCTGCTCATCCTGCATCAGCCCGCTCCTGACCGGTTCGGGAAGTCCATCGCCGCATACAAGGCGCTGGAGGCCCTGCTCGCCGACGGCCGAGTGTGCGCCATCGGCGTCAGCAATTTCATGCCGCACCACCTGGAACAGCTGCTGGCCGAAACCGGCATCGTCCCGGCGGTCAACCAGATCGAGCTGCACCCCTACTTCACCCAGCCGGATGTCCAGGCAGCCGACGCCGGGAACGGCATCGTCACCCAGGCCTGGTCGCCGATCGGCGGGATCACCTTCTACCCCGGGTGGGGTGAGAGCCGGAGGAACGTCATGCAGGACCCGGTCATCGCCGCCATCGCGCAGGCGCACGGTAAGACTCCGGCGCAGGTCATGCTGCACTGGCACCTGCAGCAGGGCCGCTCGGCCATCCCGAAATCGACCAACCCTGTCCGCATCGCCGAGAACTTCGACGTCTTCGACTTCGAGCTCAGCGTTGAGGAACTCGCATCCATCGACGCGCTCGACACCGGCGTGCGAAACGGACCGGACCCCGACGAGGCCCACCCGGAGCGGTTCGCGATGATCATCCCCGAAGCCTGACCAGAAAGAAGAAGCCACTTATGGAATACCGTTCCCTTGGCCGCACCGGCGTGCGGGTCAGCCCCCTGTGCCTCGGTGCGATGATGTTTGGCCCCTGGGGCAACGACGACCGCGCCGATTGCACCCGCATCATCCACCGCGCCCTTGACGCGGGGATCAATTTCGTCGACACCGCCGACGTCTACTCCGGCGGGGCCTCGGAGGAGATCGTCGGCGGGGCGCTGTCCGGGCGCCGCGACGATGTCTTCCTCGCCACGAGGTTCTTCATGCCCATGAGCGAGGACCCGAACCAGCGCGGAGGATCCCGCCGCTGGATCATTCGCGAAGTCGAGAACTCCCTGCGCCGCCTGAACACCGACCACATCGACCTCTACCAGGTCCACCGGCCCAGCCCTGACACCGACGTGGAAGAAACCCTCGGCGCACTCACCGACCTGGTCCGCCAAGGAAAGATCCGGTACATCGGCTCCTCGTCCTACTCCGGATCGCAGATCGTCGAGGCCCAATGGGCCTCGAAGGCGCGCAACCTGGAACGGTTCGTCACCGAACAGCCGCCCTACTCCATCCTGGTCCGCGGCATCGAAGAAGACATCCTGCCCGCCGTCCAGCGCCACGGAATGGGCACCCTCACTTACAGCCCGCTGGCCGGCGGCTGGCTTTCAGGACGGTGGCGGAAAGACTCCGCATCCGCGCCCACCTCCAGTGCCCGCCCGGGCGCCCGTTTCGATATGACAAGCCCAGCCAACCAGCGCAAGCTCGACATCGTCGAAGAACTCGCCCAGCTGGCCGAACAGGCCGGGCTTACGCTCATCGAACTGGCCATTGCGTTCGTGATCAACCATCCAGGCGTCACGGCCGCGATCGTCGGACCGCGCACCATGGAGCAGTTGGGGTCCTACCTCCCCGCCGCCGAGGTCACTCTGCCTACCGAAATCCTGGACCGCATCGACAAGCTCGTCGCGCCCGGCGTCACCGTCAACCCCGACGACAACAGCTACGGCGCACACGAACTCACCCCACTGGCACGACGTCGGAGCCGACCGTGACCGACAGGCCGGTGAGGGCCGTCTACGAATCGATGTACGAAGCCATGGGTGCCGGTGACATTGCTGAGCCGGAGAGCAGTACCACCGGATGAAGTCCGTCGAGGCCACGTTCAACCCGGACGGGACTTCGCCGCAGCATCGGCGTCGCCAGCTGGGTGCCGCCGACACTGCGAAGCTGCCGCCGCGTTCGCTTTGAAGGCTGCTGGGCTGCCGCCATGGCCCTCCCTTCGACGATCCGCACCTGTGCAGCAGCGGCCCTGCTTATGTCACTGTCCGCGTGTGCAGGTGCCCGGAGAAGCACCCGGGGATACGCCCGCCACGCCGTCCACTCCGGTCATAATTGAGCGCGAGCATCTGGACTGGGCAGAGAAGGCCCTGGGCAAGGAACTCTGGCAGACGCCGGGGCCACCCGCGCGGCAGGCGGCATCGCCCCGGCAAGGAGGGAACCCTCGAGTTCACGCCCGCCGCGCCCGGCAGGTACCGCATCGCGCTGGTGTGCCAAGGCCCCAGCACGGTCACGCTGAAAATCTCCAGCGCCGACGGCCCGCTCGCCGTCGGCAGCACTGACTGCGGCATTGCCGCCAACACCATAATGGCGCTCCCGGTCCGCCTGCGGGGCAAGGATGCCTCGGACCGATGTCTGCGAAAGCGATGAAACACAGCAAACACTTATGTGGAACCAATCTAACGTCCGGCGACGTTTCCGTAGTGTAGGCCGTCCAAGGATCGCAAGCGACACGGAGGGCATGATGGATGGACATGGCCGCGGCGTTGGCGCACACCCGGTGCGCCGCCGGTGTTCCGCAACGGTTCGAAAGACGATGGTTACCGCCGCTGTGGGCTGCAGCTTGTTTCTGGCGGACCGCCGAAGTGTAGTATTTGCCACCAGCGACCAGGACGCAGACTTGGGGAGAAACCACATGCGACGTGCAGAATCCGTTCCCCAGCGTTTCCACAACCATCCTCATCACCGCACCCGGCTGTGGACCGTTGCGCTGTGCGCGGCACTGGCCGGCGGTGTTGCCGCATGTTCTGGCGAGCCACGGCCGCCTGTGAGGGTGGAGGCCCCGCCGGACCCTTCATTCGTGCAGGAAGTAGTGGAGCCCAGTGCGCTGACCCGGCACCTGAAGGCGTTGCAGGCGGCGGCGGACGCGAATGGTGGGAACCGGGCCGACGCCACCAGGGGCTACGAGGCGTCCGCGGCGTACGTTGAGGAGCAGTTGCGTGCGGCGGGGTACAAGCCGCGGCGGCAGGAGTTCAGCTACGGCCGGCGCAACCCCGTGGACGCGTTCAACATCCTGACCGACACCGGCAGTGGCACCGGCGGCATGCTGGTACTCGGCGCGCACCTGGACTCGGTCGAGGAGGGACCCGGGCTCAACGACAACGGCAGCGGGGTCGCCGCGGTGCTCGAGGTCGCGCTGCGGCTCGCGGAGGAGGGCGCCGTGTCGCGGGAGCGGATCCGGTTCGCGTTCTGGGGCGGCGAGGAGGACGGAATGCACGGCTCGGAATACTACGTCGAGCAACTCTCCCGCGAGGAGGCCGCCTCGCACGTCGCGTACTTGAACGTCGACGTGGTGGGCTCACCGAACGCGGTGGCCTTCGTGTACGACGGCGACGGCTCGGACAGCAAGGAGGCCGGGCCCGAGGGGTCTGGCGCCATCGAACGGGTGTTCCAGGACATCCTGCGGGCCGAGGGGGTCCAGACGCTGCCGTTCGGGTTCATCGGGGATTCGGACTACGACGCGTTCGTGAAGGCCGGCATCCCGGCCGGGGGCCTGTTCACCGGCGACGCGGGGACCAAGAGCGAGGCCGAGGCGCGCACCTTCGGCGGGCAGGCCGGGGAGCAGTACGACGAGTGCTACCACCGGGCCTGCGACACCATCCAGAACGTCGACATGGCCGTACTGGAGCAGATGACCGAAACGCTCATGAGCGCGACGGTCTCACTCGGCGGCATCGAGGGCGGCCTCGCCCAGGGCGCGGCAACAGAAGAGGGCGCCGGCTGAGCCGCAGCGAACTCAGGCCTTCACGAGAGCCGGCGCCTCATCGTTGGTGGTGGTGGCCGAACCGAGGTAGCGCTCGATGCTGACGGGACAGTGGCCAAGCCCGCCGCCGTGCCCCCGGCCGCGGAAGTTGATGACCTGGCCGGTTCTGCCGCACCCGCAGGTGCCCGTCTCGACGTCGCCCATGTCGTCGGTGAGGAGGAAACCGGGGTAGCTGGTGCTGAGGGCGTCCAGTACGGCGATGGTGCCGGTCTCCCCCGGGGCGAGCTCCATGCCGCTCTGACCAGGGTCCCGGATGGAGATGTAGCACCACGGCGGAACGTGCTTGCGATGCAGGTGGCATTCGACAGCGAGCATGTTCGACTCGATCAGCCCGTACATGTCGCGCACGTTCTCCGTGCGCACGCCGAGCAAGTCGTGGCACCGCTCCCGAAAGCCTTCGTCAGGGATGGCCTCGGCCGTGTACCGCTTCCACCCGCCGAGAGTAATGATCATGCTGTACGGGTCCAAGTGCACATTGATCTTCTCCCGTTCGACGAACCGGAGGAGTCGGCCGATGAGGAACGGCGGACCGACGATGTGCCGGGTCATGTGGCCCTTCCACCGGCGCAGGTGCTCCAGGGCCTCGCTGACGTCGAACGCCTGGTCGGCAACAAGGTATGCGTGGTGGTCGAAGACGCTGTTCAGGATGTTCAAGTCCTTGAGCAGTCCCATCTCCGAGGCTTCGGGGTCCGACGGGTTCAAGAAAAGTCCCGCGCCCCCGGACAGGCTGAAGAACTCCCGGTAGGTCCCGATCAGGCCGATCAGCGCCAGGGTCAATGTCTCGCTGTTGCGGGGGGCGACGGAGGGGGCACCGCGGGTTCCGCTGGAGCGGGTTTCGGTCTCGACGTCGGCCAGGGAGCAGGTGAGCAGCACCTGGGCGTCGGGACGCTTGAACATGCCGACCGGCAACAAGGGCAGGTCTTGCAGGTCGTTGATGTCGTTGATCGCGGCGGGATCGACTCCCAACGCGTCACACTGGGCGCGGTAGAAGCCGTTTCCGGCCTGGTGGTAGATCGCGGCGTCCCGCAGGACGTCTGTGACCGACCGCGCCCAGTCATCAGGCGACTGGACGTAGGCCTTGGACACATTCCCCAGCATCTGCGGTAACGAGAACATTGTGTCACTCCTCGGTGGGTGCGAATCGATGAATGCGGTTGGCGCCGCACAGGGTTAGCCGTACCGACGCAACTCGGAAAAGAAGTCCTCGACCACCCGGAGCTGGCCGCTGCTGGCAAGTTCGTCGTAGACGTACTTGCCCACTGCCAGGTCGAGCACGCCCAGGCCGAATGGCGAGAACACGATGGGGCGGTCGTCCGACGGCGAGACCTTGCCTTCCATGACGTCGGCCAAGGTGCCGTCCACGAAGTCCCGGTGGCCGACCATCTGCTCCGCGAGGTGGGCCGACGTCCCGGCTTTCAAGCAGTGGTCGACGTCGTCGAGGATGTTGGTCGACGCCAGCAGAATCTCCGGGGCCAGGTCGCGCAGGGACACGTGCAGCACCAGCGGGTTGTGCGCGAACCACGTCGTGTCGGACACGTGCGGCCGGCTCGCCACCGTGGCGAAAACGACGAGGTCGCTGCTTCTGATCAGCTGCTCGGGGCCGTCGTGCACGGTCACCCGGGCCCGGGTGCCGCTGCGTTCGAGATAGCCCTTGAAACCCTCCGCGCTCTCGCCCGAGAGGTCGAACACCCCGATCTCGTCGAAGGACCAGTCGGTCGCGTTCAGGAAGGTGTGGATGTAGCGGGCAATGAGGCCAACGCCGAAGAACCCGATGCGTCTGGGACGCCCGCGTCCCCGGCTGAGCCAGTCCGCGGCCGCGGCGGCCGATGCAGCCGTCCTGGAGGCGCTGATGATGGAGCTCTCCATGCACGCGAAGGGGTAGCCCGTCGCCCGGTCGTTGAGGATCAACACCGCTGAGGCGCGCGGAATCCCCGACGCCACGTTGTCCGGGAAGCTGGAGACCCACTTGATGCCGTCAACGTCCACCTGTCCGCCGATCGAGGCGGGCAGGGCGATGATGCGCGAGGTGGGCCGGTCCGGGAAGCGCAGGAAGTAGGACGGGGGGTTCACCGAGTCTCCAGCTGCATGCACCCGGTAGGTCTGCTCGACCAGCTCAACGATCTGCTTCTCCCGCCCCTGGAGCACCTGCTGTACCTGGGCCCCTGCAATGACCGCGAAAGGTGGAACCGTCTTCGGCTCTACGGCCGCTGCGACTGGGGAAGTGGCGAATTCTGTCATCGTGCACCGTCCTGGGTGTGGGTATCGAGATCGAATATGTTGCGCGGCTCGGCCATACCGACGAGGACCTCCCGAGGTCCCTCATACGCCTCGCGGCTGTGGGCCATGCGGATGTTGTCGACCAGCATGAGGTCCCCCGTCTCCCAGGGGGTTCGAAGGGTGTGGGCCTCGTAGACCTCGTTCAGAAGGGCGACGATGTCCTCGCCGATCGGCTCGCCGTTGCCGAAGCGGGTGTTGAACGGCAGCCCGTCGGGACCGTAGACGTCCAGCAGGTACTCCCGCACCTCGGGTGCGATCGTCCATTCGCTCAGGAACGCGACCTGGTTGAACCAACAGCGTTGGCCGGTCTCCGGGTGCCGAACCACGGCAGGGCGCCGTTGCCGGGTGCGCAGCTCCCCGTCGGGCTGCCACTCGAACTCGATCTCGTGTGCCCGGCAGTAGCTCTCGACGTCGGCGCGGTCGGAGACCCCGAACGCCTCCTCGTAGGTGGCACCGATGTCCTCGTTGTAACTTCGGGCGAGCAGCCACCCCTCGCTTTCGAACCGCCGGACGATGTCCTGGGGTATGGCGTCGAGCACGGCGTGGGCGTCCGCCACACCGGTCACCCCACCGACGCGGGGTGCCTGAAGGCAGGCGAAGAGCATCAGTCCGGGGAACTCGAGCGCGTAGCTAAGCTCGTGGTGCATGCACATGGGCTGGTTCGCGGGCCACGTGAGGGATGAGTACACGCCGTCCAAGTAGGGCTGCCTGGTGGCGAAAGCCTCGCGGTCCGGCATGAGGCCACTTGGAACCAACCGCTGGAAGGCATTGGCCACTTCGGCTGGATCACGAAGGCCCAGGCCCCGGACCAGGACGGCGCCGTGCTCATCCACTGTCGCACGCAGCGCCTCACGGTTCTCGTCGGCCCACCGCACGGGGTCGTGGCCGTTCTCGACGACAAGCAGCGGCGCCCGTCCGGCTTGGCGTTCCACTTCGAACTGGATCCTGGGTGAAGGAGTCGACATCAGAGGTCCTTTCGTTTTATGGGTAGCGGGTGGGATTGGCCACCGGCCCTCCCACCGGGGCCATGGAGTCGGGCTCCGCCGCGGCTCCCGCCGCGCGCGGGGCGGACGGAACGGCAGCGCCCGTCAGGGACGAGGCCTCAAGCAGGGTCGCCAGATCCGCCAGGACGGGCGTCTGCATGATGTCCTTGATCGACACCGCGCGCTTGAGCAGGACGGCGAGCTTCACCGCGGACAGCGAGGTCCCGCCCAGTGCAAAGAACGAGTCCTGCCTGCCGATCCGGCCCGCCGGTAGGCCGAGCACCGTCGCCCATGCCTCGGCGAGCCGCTGCTCAGTGGCTGAAAGGGCTTCCGTGGCGGCGCCGGTCTCGGGAACGACCTCCCCCGCTATGCGGGTCAATGCCTTCCGGTCGATCTTCCCGTTTCCGGTCAGGGGCAGGCTTTCCTGCCACCTGTACGCCGACGGAACCATGTAGCCTGGTACCCGCGTAGCCATCCCGTTGCGGATTTCATCGACCTCGAGGGGCCGGTTGCCGGAGTAGAAGGCCACCAGGAACTTGGACTGCCCGGCACTCTCGCCGACGACGACGGCGCCGTCGCGGACTCCGGGAACCCGCAACAGCGCGTTCTCGATGTCGCCGATCTCGATGCGGAACCCGGAGATCTTCACCTGGTTGTCCCGCCGGCCCATGTACTCCAGCTTGCCGTCCGGGGACCAGCGGCCGTAGTCGCCAGCCCGGTAGAGCCGCGAACCGGCCACGTAGGGGTCGGTGAAGTAGGACTGTGCCGTGCGCTCCGGGTCGTTGATGTAGCCGCGGCCCACGCACACCCCGGAGAAGGCGATCTCGCCCGGCGCTCCGAGCGGCACGAGCCGCTGCTGCTCGTCGACGATGTGGATCCGGACGTTCGGGATCGGCGGGCCCAGTGGCACCGAGCCGCCCGCAGGCGCGGCGCTCATCACCTCGTGGTTCGTGTCGTCCGAGGTCTCCGTCAGTCCGTAGGCGTTGACCAGCTTAACGTTCGGCATCACGTCGAACCAGCGGCGGACCAGTTCACGTTTCAGGGCCTCCCCGGTCGCCGAGACACAGCGGAGGTGCGGCAGGGCCCGGGGTTTGCCGTCCAGATACGCCACCACTGCATCCAGGTATGACGGGACGACCTGGAAGACCGCCACTTCGCCCCGTTTCACTGTGTCGACAAACCTCTCGACGTCGAGGATGCTGTCTTGCTCCACGATGAGTGTGCGGCCTCCGACGAGCAGGGCCGAGACCAGTTGCCACAGCGAGATGTCGAAGCATTGGGGGGCACTCTGGGCGACGACGTCGCCGGGGCCGATCCCCAGGTCCTCGATCTTGGCGTACAGGTGGTTCAGCATTCCGTCGTGCTCGCACATCGCGCCCTTTGGTTCGCCGGTGGAGCCCGAGGTGAAGTAGACGTAGGCGAGTTGGTCCGGCTGCACGTCCATGCCGAGATCGTCCGCGGCGTGCCCCTCGGCCTCGATGTCTTCGAACAGAAGCCTCGTCACTGCAGACATCCCGTCGAGTGCCACGTCAAGCGTGGTGGTGCTGCCGCCTTCGCTCAGCACCACCCGAGCCCCGGCACGGGTCAACGTTCTGGCGATTCGGTCGGCTGGGAAGTGCGGTTCGAGCGGCAGGTACGCGCCTCCGGCCTTGAAGATGCCGATGACGGCGGCCATCCACTCCAGGTCCCGTTCGGCGACGACCGCCACGATGTCCTCCGCCCGCAGCCCCCGCGCGAGCAGGGCGCGGGCGACCCGGTTGGCGCGGGCGTTCAGCTCCGCGTACGTCCACTCCCGCGCGTCCTGGACCGCCGCGATGCGCTCGGGATGCTGCCGGACCCGCTCCTCGAACAGCTCGTGGAAGCGGCGTTGGGGCCGAGGCCGCTCGGGCCCGGCGAGCTGCTCGAGCTGGAAGCGCCGCTCATCCAGGCCGACGAGGTCGGCGTCAGCAGGATCCGCCTCGGGTTCGGCGACCAGATGGCGGAGTGCGGCGAGGTGATAGCCGGCGATCCGGAGGGCTGCGCCTTCATCCAGGACGTTGCGCCGGTAGCGCAGGCTCAACGCGTCGCCAGCTGCGCCGCGGAGGGACACTCCCAGGACGAGGCCTTCCGCGAGCTCGGAATCCTCGTCATGGTGGGTGCTGAGTACCACCTCGTACGTCCCGGAAGCCGGCGGCTGCCCCGCCTGCGGCCCCCCGGCCCGCTCGGCGTGGGCCTGGACCTGCCGGATGCGCGCCGCGGAGACCAGCGCATGCCAGGAGCCTAGTCCCAGATCGAGTTCGCATGGCCAGGTCCCCGACGCGTCCATGCAGCCGATGGTGACCTCTGTTTCACCGGACAGCGCCTGGAGCACCCGTGCATGAGCTGCCATCCAGATCGACGCAGGGGTCGCGTCCAGCGTGCGGGACAGTGTCCGCACGGCCTGGCGCAGTTCCTCGGGAACCGTCACTTCGACCCGCCCCTGACCCCGCTGGCGGTCCTGTGTCCACCTGGGAATCGCCGTCGGCGCGGCACCTGCGGGGGCAGTCCGGTCGTCGCCCGGGCCCGAGTGGTCGGCAACGGTTCGGCAGGTAAGCGCAGAGGTAGTGGTCATGATCCGGGCCTTTCCAGTGCGACGGGGAACATGGCGGCAGTTCGGACCTCTTCGGCCGGGTTGCCACCCCACAGGGTTCCCCGAGAGAGGGTCGTCCCCTTCATCACGAAGGAGTCGGCGGTGACAACGGCACCGTCTTCAATGGTCACGCCGTAGTGGACAAAGGCGGCGACGCCGAGCGTGACGTCGTCTCCGATGACGTTGTAGTCGGACTTAAACATCCCGTCCTCTTGGGAATGGGACTGGATCGTGGTGCCGTTGTTCAGCGTGCAGCGGGAGCCGATCGTCACCAGGGACCGCTCGACGATCCCGCATCCGTCGTCGAAGACCCGGGAGCCGATCCGCACACCCAGCAGACGCCAGAACAGTGCCTTGAACGGGGTTCCATTCAAGAGCGCCGCGTACCGGCTCTGGGCCTGCAGCTTCCAGTACCGCTCGTGCCACCAGAAGTAGGGGTTGTAGATGGAGCACAGCTGGGGCCGGAGCCGCCGGAACCCTGTTGCGAGGTGCTGAATGCCGATGGGGACCAGCACGCCGAGCACGAGCATCACGACGAACGACGCGCTGATGGCAAGGAAACCGAATTGGTCGGACAGTTCGAGGCCGGCGAACATCACCAGCAGGGCCAGCGTGGCGTTGAACCACCGTGCCAGCATCAGGAGGGCCATGGTGCGCAGGTTGTGGCCGTTCTTGGCCGCCAGGTCCCGGCGGAGGTCGGCGCGGCTCCTCTGCTCCTCGGGGAGGGTGTCCCGCAGCACGGAGCGGGGGATCTCGAACGCCGGCGATCCGAGCAGGCCCACGTCCTGGCGCACCGGCCCGTCGACGGGGACCATGACCTTGGTCGCGAGCAGACAGTTGTCCCCGGTCTTGGCTTCGGCGGGGTACAGAACGGCGTTGCCCAGGAAGTTGTGAGCACCGATCGCCACACCACTGAGCTTGAACGACGTGGCCGAGTACTCGGTGTTCATGAATGACACCCCGTCGGCGATCATCGTGCCGGTGCCGATGGTCGAAAGGAACGGGTTGTCGTGCTTGAACCCCGTGCCGAAATTCGAGCCCGTCTGTTGGACCTGCGGCTGGCGGTACCCGATCGCCCGCACGTAGTTCACTACGTAGGAACTGTCGCCGAACAAGGCCCCGAGCATGGGACTGTTGGTCATCTTGGAAACCGCCCGTGCCGCCGCGTCACGCAGCCCGAACAGCGGATACACCGTGTCGGGCTTCAGCGCGAGTTGGAGCAGCCGCGGCAGGGTCCTAATGAGGACCAACGCCACGACCGTTCCACCGAAAACGGCCAGTCCGGCGTAGGCGATGGCGTCCGCGTAGAAGACCCAGTTGGTGAACGCCCACTCCTTCGGCTCCAGAAGGCCCGCGATGTTGGGGTTCGCTAGGATGACCAGCGTGATCACCAGTCCCCACATAGTGCGGCCCAACCCGATCGTGCTTAGGAGCTGGGACACGGCAAACCATCCCCGCCGCCACGGCCGGTAGGGCGTCGGCTCGACCGTCGCGTAGTCCGCAGTCCCGGGCCTGCCCGGCGAACCGTGCCACCGCTCGCCGTCGGGCACGGTTTGGCCGGTGTAGAGAGTGGACCGGTGGCCAAGTTGCGAGCGGTCACCCATTGACGTGTCGATGTCCAGGACGCTCCCCTCGCCGATGATCACGTCCCGGCCCAGCGTGACCCCACCCAACTGGATGACTCCGCCGTGGGCACGGTATCCGTTGAGCAGGGCGTCCTTGCGGATCACCGTCCCCTCGCCGATCGTCAGCAGGTCGGTGCAGATCGGCAGCCGATTGGTCATGATCATCACGTTGCGGCCGACCTTTGCCCCCATGGCCCTCAGGTAGAAGGTGGTTAGCGGCGAACCGGCCATCAGCGAGAGAGGAGAGGTGCGCATCAATGCCTTGACCAGCCAGAACCGGAAGTAGGCCAGACTCCAGATGCGGATCTCCCTGGGCTGGAAGCGCCCAATGAAAATCCACTTGGCGGCCACCGGCAGAATGCACATCAGTACGAACGTCGCAGCGGTGTAGGCAATTGATCGGAAGTAGAGCTCCCAGAAGGGCGTGCCATGGCTCAACCAGTCGTGGTTACCCGACGCCGCGTTCGGGAACAACCACAGGTACCCCACGACCGTGATGAGTCCGGCGAGCAGGCAATAGCCGATGTAGACGAGCACTTGCAGGGCGCCGCAGACGACATATTCCCAGGTCCGTGCGTCCATAGGCGGCGGCATCTCCGGAACGGAGGCGACGGCCGGCGAGGGCTCCGTCTCCTTATCCTGCTGCGGGGGAACCTGCAGGGCCGCTGCCAGCGCGGAGATATTCGGGTTGCTGTAGATCTCCTTCATGGACACCTGGGGCAGATCCGGCTGCTTGCGCACCCTGGCGCAGAACTTCGCCATGACCAGCGAGTCCGCGCCCAGGTCCTGGAAGAAGTTGGCATCCACCGGCACGTGCTCGACGTCCAGCACGCCGGACAGCACCTCGGCCAGCCGGTCCTGCACCTGCACTTGCGCCGCCGCCTCTTCCGCCGGTGCAAGGGCCGCGGCCAGCGCCGAGATCGTTGGGTTCTGGTAGATGTCCTTGATGGACACCTGGGGCAGATCCGGCTGCTTGCGCACCCTGGCGCAGAACTTCGCCATAACCAGCGAGTCCGCGCCCAGGTCCTGGAAGAAGTTGGCATCCACCGGCACGTGCTCGACGTCCAGCACGCCGGACAGCACCTCGGCCAGCCGGTCCTGCACCTGCACTTGCGCCGCCGCCTCTTCCGCCGGTGCAAGGGCCGCGGCCAGAGCCGAGATCGTTGGGTTCTGGTAGATGTCCTTGATGGACACCTGGGGCAGATCCGGCTGCTTGCGCACCCTGGCGCAGAACTTCGCCATAACCAGCGAGTCCGCGCCCAATTCGTAGAAGAAGTTGGCGTCCACGGGGACGTTGTCCTTCTCCACCACCGATGCGAGAAGATCGGCCAGCCGGCGCTCCAAGGCAACGGCCGCACCCGTGGCCGGCGTGGCTGGAGAGCCGTTCCCGGCCGGAGCCGCGGTTGTCCCAGGAATGGGGGGATTCGTGGGAGGTGTGGAACACGGAGCGCCCTGCAGGTTGTCGAGGCGCACTTTCACTGCAGGAAACTCCCTAGTGCGGCGGTGGCGGCATAATCGGCCACGGGTGCTGTGTGCTGTGGCTCCGACACCGGGTCGGACCGTCGGCCCGGAGCCCCTGTCACATCGGCGGTTGCTAGCGCTTCGGCCCCGAAATGATCGTGCACCCAGTCGGGGTTGTAGACAGTGTCCAGGTAGGGACGGCCCATGTCCGGGGAGATGGCCACCGCCGTCAGGTCCTGGGCGTCGTGGCCGGCGAGCCAGGACATGGCACCGTGGACCACGGTCCCGGTGGAGCCACCGAGCATGAAGCCGGCGGCCGCGAGGCGGTGGCAGGCGCGCACCGTGTCCGGTTCTTCGACCATCACCACGTCATCGATAAAGGACTCGTCGAGCTGCGGAGGCCGCACGCCCATGCCGAGTCCCGGGATCAGGCGGGTGGCCGGTTGGCCGCCGAACGAGACCGATCCTGCGGCGTCGACCGCGACAATCCGGACGTCGGGCCGGTGCTCACGGAAGTACCGCGCGCAGCCCATCAAGGTCCCCGTTGTCCCGGCTCCCACGAATAGCACGTCCAGCTGGGGGAACTGATTGGAGATCTCGGGGGCAGTCCAGCGGTAGTGCGCTCCCCAGTTGCCGGGATTGGTGTACTGGTTGAGCCAGATGTACCGCTCGTCGGACGCGCACAGTTCCCGCACGTGGTTGAGCCGGGCTCCGAGGAAACCGTCGACGGGATCCGGTTCGGTGACCAGGTCTACCTGTGCTCCGAGCGACTCCATGAGTTGCCGGGTTGCCGGGTTGCAGCGCGGATCGATCACACACACGAAGCGGTATCCCTTGCTGGCGGCGATCATGCTGAGCGCGACGCCGAGGTTGCCCGAGGAGGACTCCACGAGGGTGGAGCCGGGGCCGATCAGCCCCTCCCGCTCGGCGCGCTCGACCATCTCCCGCGCGGGCTTGAGCTTGATTGAGCCGGCGAAATTGAACCCCTCGATCTTCAGGTAGAGGCGCCAGCCCAGCACCCCTTCCAGGTCGACGAACAGGCTCTGCTCGTTGAACAGGTGCGGATCCTTAATAATCGCCATGTTCTTCCTCGTTCCCCTGCCATGAGCTTGGTCAGGGTCGCCAGGGAATGGCGGATTCGATCAGTGAGCATCGCTTTTCTCCCCAAGAACCCCATCAAGCTGCAAGTGTTCGATATGCTTTTTCAGTGAACCCCCATCCCCGTTATCGCGCCGTTATTGCGCCGTTATTGGCACTCCAGGGCGTCTCTCCTAATCGGCGTCGAAGCGTGTTTGCATGATTGATGGGTGAAATCGCGCTATTCCGTTCTTTCCGATGCCCAGTGGGAACTGGTTGCCCCGATGGTGCCTTCTTCGGAGGGCAGGTGCCGGTGAAGAACCCGGGGCGGCTCCGGCCACTTCGACCGCTCCGGTGGTGATTGAGCTCGAGCACCTGGACTGGGCAGAGAAGACGCTGGGCAAGGAGTTCTGGCAGACGCCGGGGGCCACCCGCGCGGCAGGCGGCATCGCGCCCGGTGCGGCAGGAGCCTTGGAGTTCACGCCCGCGGAACCCGGCTGGTACCGCATCGCGCTGGTGTGCGAAGGCCCCAGCACGGTCACGCTGAAGATCTCCAGCGCCGACGGGACGATCGGCGCCGGCAGCACCGACTGCGGCACGGCCGTCAACGCCATGATGAATCTCCCGGTTCGCCAACTGAAAGCAACTGTCGACGGCGCCGATGCCGAAGGCAAGTGGGCGGTTGCGGTCGCACCGGCCCAAGCGAGGTAGGCCGCTGCGGCCGTGCTGCCGGCTCTATCGGGAAATCACCAGGACCTGCCCCTAGAGTTCGTCCATGGGCCGCAGTTCCGGTTCCTCGAAGCTGTCCGGCTTAGGGATCGGATTCCCTTCAGTGTCCAGGAACAGGCGGTAGTAGACGGTGCCGGGCCGGCCGTCCGCCCCGCTGAGGCTCCCGGCCCGGTAGGCGTGCCTGACCCTCTCCGCACCAATGACCGCCTGCAGCCAGGCATCCGTCTCGTCCGCGGGGAGCGATGCCCGGGCGTCGGTGCCCCGGTCATGGCCGGCGATGGATACGGTCACGCATGCACCGGACACGATCGGATCCTCAGCGGTCCAGCCCAGGTCGGTCACCTCGCCGACCAGGGTCAGGCTGACCCCGGGCTCCTCCAGCGATACCACCCGTCCCATGCTGGCAAAACGCTGCTCCGGCACGCTCTCGCCGCGGACAACAAGAATCTCCTCGGGACCGAAGAGCTCCTGCCGGAAAGCCGTCAGCTCCCCGCGGTACTGTTCCTGGATCCGGGCACTGAGTTCGTTGACGTCCATCACTCCACGCTACTCCCCGACCGCGGCCGGCCGCCGGTGAGCTATGCGCAGGATTCCGCATGCAGGGGGTCGTCTGAAGACTCTCGACCGCCAGTACCTGGCCACCCATCCTGCCGGTAACGAGCAGGCCGAATTCCTGATGCACCTCCCGCTCCCCGACGGGGTGGACGTGGGAAACAACCAGGATGGCCCCAGGGTCACGCTGAAGGCGACCGCCAACACCTACAGAACCATGCCGGCAGTGCTCGGCGAGCTTCACGTCCAGGACAGCGGCGGGATCGCCATGCCCATGGTCTTCAACGCGGCAGGGGAAGAGATCGGGATACTCGGGAGCCTGGCAGCCGCCGCGCCGCTCATCCGCCAGCTGATGCACAAGGTCACCGTCCCGTTCCACACCTTCCGCTGGCCGCCTGCCTCATCCTCTCCGGAGCAAATGAATACTTGGGGCCCGCGCGATAACCCCTCGCCCGCAGTCAAGGGCAACCCGGCAACTGACCGGGACCGTGCCCCCCCCAGCGCACGATCAGGCTTGCGGGTGTGGTGCGGGTCCGGCTCACAGGGAGTGCAGCTGCGTACGCCGCAGACTCAGTCGATCGCGGTGACCGCATAGACCCCTGGATCGTCGTCGGCAGCCGCGCGAGCCCGACGGTGGATGACATACTCGGCCACGGCGAGGTTGATAACCCACGCCGCGCCCGTGAACACGACCTGGGCCGTGCTATCCGGTGGGTTGAAAAGGATTTCGGGTCCGATGATGAGGAGTGCCTCAGTGCCGGCGGCTGCACCGATTGCGTAAGAACGAGTCATCCACCCGCGGTGCCGAACGAAGTCCCGCGATCGCATCATGTAGGACAACCCGCGGGCGATACTCACCACCTTGGACGAGCCGATGATCAACCGCAAGATAAGCAGGATGGTGCCGTCATTCGCCAGGAAGTAAACGAGCGCCAACCAGAGGCCGGAAAACGCTGCCAGCAAGCCAGCAGGCACGAGCACGCGCCCGGCGACCCTGTGCCAGCTCCGAGCACGCAGTGAGGAAACGAACTGAAACGCGCCGAGCAAGGAGTACACGGTGACACTGACGATGTGAAGAAACACCGGTACAGGTGCATCAAAGAACCGCTCGTTCTGCGGTGTGATCTCGGCACCGATCGTCAACTCCGTGAGACGCGCCGCCCCGCCCAAGATGGGAAGGAAGCTGAGAAGAATCAGCCCGGTGGGCACAAGCCACGGGGAGGGTCGAGATCGCAAACGGTCGTCAAGTCTTTCAACTGGCGGGCGACACCTTTGCCCGCCTGCTCCAGGTCGGCAGAGATTCTGGCATAGATTGCAGGGCACTCAGTGCATGGACAGGCACTTGACGTCCCACCGGAATATTTCTGCGGTGGCACCAAGAACGGTAGAGGCCACCAGCAGTGTCTGAAGAACTGTCAGGCACGGAAGAATGGCATGTTCTGGTGAACGATCCACCGGGAACCGCCAGGTGCAATGTCAGAGCGCACGATTAAACGCCTTTCACGCTGCGGCGCGAGCGGCTAAACGGCTGCGAGCATACGCCGGTTGCGGGAGGTCAACAAGGGTGGGCGGCTCCCTTGACTTTCCTCCCGGATGAGGCCAAGGTAGGCTCCCGAGGGCAGCGTCCTCGGGCGAAGATCGGCCGGGGGGCGACAAGGAAAAGCGCATGGCGACCCCCGCAGCGCAAGCCCCGCAGCATTGGCCTGAAGCCCGCCGCCGGCACGCCTATTCCGGGTCGCCGGTGAGTCCGGTGCCGCCCTTTCATGGCGCGCCCCATCGAGGGAGGCCGGGATGAGTACCGTCGACGAAAGCAGCCAAAGCGCAACTGGCAGCCCGCCGGTGAAGTCCGGGGAGTTCAGGCTCGAGGTCGTGGTCGTGCCGGTCTCGGATGTGGACCGGGCGAAGCGCTTCTACGGCGGACTTGGCTGGCGGTTGGACGCCGAAGGAGCCGTGGAGGAAGGCTACCGGCTCATGCAGTTCACGCCCCCGGGTTCCGGCTGCTCGATCATCTTCGGCGAGGGGGTTACCTCAGCGCCGCCGGGCTCGTTGCAGGGTCTGCACCTGGCCGTGTACGACATCGACGTGGCCCGTGCCGATCTGATCGCGCGCGGCGTCGATGTCAGCGAGACGTTTCACGACGCCACGGGCATCTTCCACCATGCCGGGAAGAAGGGACGCGTCGACGGGCCGGCTCCGGAACACCGCGATTACGGCTCGTTCGCCTCATTCAGCGATCCGGATGGCAACGGCTGGGTGCTCCAGGAAATCAAGACCCGGCTTCCGGGCCGCTAAAGGGAGAAGCTGATGAGCACGACGTACGAATCCGTGGGCGATCTTGCCGAAGCTCTCCGGAGGGCCGCCGCAGCGCACGGCAGGCACGAGGAGCGGACGGGCCAGGAAGATCCGAACTGGCCTGACTGGTACGCGCTCTACATGGTGCGCGAGCGGGCCGGGGAGGAACTGCCGGAATGAGCAGCGACTACGACGTCATCGTGATCGGCGGCGGCTCGCCGGGCGAGCACTGCGCCGGCGCGCTGGCGGAAGGCGGACTGCGCGTGGCCGTGGTGGAGCGCGAACTGGTGGGCGGCGAGTGCTCGTACTGGGCGTGCATCCCGTCAAAGACGCTGCTGCGGCCGGGTGAGGCGGTCCATGGGGCACGCGACGCGGCGGCCACCGCCGAGGCCGACGTCGAGGCGGCGTTCGCCTGGCGCGACTACATGGTCTCGGACTACTCCGATGCCGGACAGGAGCGCTGGCTGGCCGAACAGGGCATCGACCTGCTGCGCGGCACCGGGCGGATTGCCGGTCCGGGCGTGGTCGAGGTCAACGGCGTACGGCACACCGCCGACCACGTGGTCCTCGCCAACGGTGCCGATCCCGTGGTGCCGCCGGTGCCGGGCCTCCGCGAGCTCGAGGGCGTCTGGACCAGCCGCGAGGCGACCTCCATGAAGGCCGTCCCTCGCCGCCTGCTCATCCTCGGCGGCGGCCCGGTCGGCGTCGAAATGGCCCAGGCCGTGCGCCGATTCGGCGGCGAGGTAGCGGTCATCGACAGGTCCAGGCACGTCCTCGCCCGGGAACCGGCACCGCTGGGCGAGGCCCTCGGCGAAGTCCTGAGGCGCGAGGGCATCGAACTCGTGCTGTCCGCGGGCTCGACGGCGGCGCGGCGCGAAGGTGAGGACTATGTCGTGGAGATCGACGGCGGGCGCGAGCTGAGAGGCGACCGGTTGCTCGTCGCCACGGGGCGGCGACCGCGGGTCCACGGGATCGGCCTGGAGACCGTGGGCATAGAACCGGACGCCCGTGGTGTTCCGGTCGACGCGCAGCTGCGCGTGGCGGACGGGCTGTGGGCAATCGGCGACGTAACCGGCATTTGGCCGCTGACCCACGTGGGCAAGTACCAGGGCGACGTCGCCGCCGCGAACATCCTCGGTGAGGCGCGGGAGGCAAACTATGAGGCCGTTCCGCGGGTCACCTACACGGACCCTCAAGCCGCGGCGGTAGGCTCCGCCGCCGACCGCTTCAGCGCCACGGTCCCCGTCTCGCAGGTGGCCAAAACCGCGACCTACACACGTGCGTATGCCGAGAGCAACGGCTTCCTGACCCTGCACAGCGACGGCGAACGGCTGACCGGCGCGTACGCGCTCGGACCGGAGGCGGGCGAATGGCTGCAGCAGGCGACACTGGCAATCCGGGCCCGTGTCCCCTTCGATGTCCTGCGCGACACGATCCAGCCCTTCCCGACGTTCTCGGAAATCTATATCGCCGCGCTGAAGGCACTTCGCCGAGAGATCGCGGACATACGCAATCCGGCCGGCGCGGGCCGAGCAACACCGGATACAGGGAAGGACAGCCGATGAGCACCCCGGCTGCCACTCCCCCAGCCGCGCGTGAACCGGAGCTGCCGGGGCAAACGGTGGTAGTGATCGGCGGCAGCGCCGGCATCGGGCTGGAAACAGCAAGGCGCGCCCAGGCCGAGGGAGCCGGTGTGATTCTGACCGGGCGCCACCAGGAGCGGCTGGACCACGCGGCGCGCGAGCTCGGGGCTCTGGCCACTGCGACGTTCGACGCCAACGATCCGGTGGCCCTCGCGAAATTCCTCGAGCAGCTCCCGGGCCCAATTGACCACGTCATGGTGACCGCCGGACGCCCCTACTACGCACGCCTCGCCGACATGGACTTCGGACAGGCGCGCCGCGCTCTTGAGTCGTCTGCCATGCTGATGCTCGGCGTCGCCCGCTACGCCTCAGGGAAAGTCCGGCCAGGCGGCACGCTGCTGTTCATGAGCGGAACCGGGGGCCGCCGCCCGGGGCCGGGGCTCGCAGTCATTTCGGCGGTCACGGCGTCGCTTCCCGCTTTGGCCGCCAACCTGGCGCTCGAAATCGCACCCGTCCGGGTGAACGTGATCGCCGCCGGCTTCGTCGACACCCCCTTGTCGGCATCGCTCCTCGGCGCAGGGCTGGACGAGCGTCGCCAAGAGCTGCGCGCCACGCTGCCGATCGGTCGCGTCATTGGACCGGCCGATGTCGCCGCGCTGGCCGTACACATCATGGCCAACACTGCCCTGACCGGGGCAACCTACGATGTCGACGGCGGCCAGCAGCTTGTCCCCGGACACTGACCCCCGCCATGGGGCCAGCGGGGCGGCATCTGCCGCTGCCGACGCCTGAGGACCGTCCGCGCTTTGGTCAGGGACCCGGCTCATCTGTATCCGGGCCAAGACCATCCAGCCTGCCAACAGCAAGCCATTCCGGGCCAGCCGTTTACACGGCGGCCGGACGATGTCCCGCCATCGGGCCGGCGCGCGCTCCGCGCCACAAATCGTAGAACGGGCCAATGTCTACCCCGTATCGGTTTTCCAAAAGCGCCAAAAACGTCGGCATAGTCCAGCAGCACGGGGCAGGCCCGCAACTACCCCAACCGGGTAACTCCATAGCCCGCCGGGACCCTGCACACCTCCTGGAACCGAAAGCCAGAGGCTTCCGTGCACAGAGTGAACGCACTCGACGAGGAAAAACCCCTCTGACCAAGGGAAATTCTGTGCCCGAGGTGGAACTCGAACCGGTTTCCCGCCCCCGCAAACACAGGGCGCCCGCGAGCGCCTGCCGGATCCGGCCCGGTCCGGCCGATGTACGGTCCGGCACGACGGCGAAAGTGTGCACGTTGCACCCCCCGTTGCCCGCATCCAGACTGCTCCCCTTGCCGGAAGCGATCCCCTGCAAATGTTTCGCCCGCCATCGCCGGATGGCTGTGGAATTACGTCGCTCGGTTATCGGCATATTGGCGCACTCTTACCGTTCGCGAACCTGTTCTCGCGGCGGTAGCCAAGCGACGAGCTGGCTGGCAGGTATATTCCAAGGGACCCAGGATCCGGAGAACACCCGTGGCTGGCGGCCGAGGCACCGTATGCCGTAATGCTCTTCAGCCTGATTAAGAGGAGCCATCGCAAAAAGTCTCGGGTCCCTCACGGTTTGGTCGTGGTCACGTCAGTACCGGCGACTACCCCGCATTTGGCCGAGTGCTGGGCCCTTGGCCCACCTAACGTTCTCGGGGGCTGCATGTTCTTACAGGTACCAGCCGACATCCCTGTTGTAGTTGGACACCAGGGAGCCAGAGCCGAACCGGTCGCTGCCGTATTCCGGAATGTAGATTGCAGCGAAGCTGGCGTCGGCGGAGTCAATCTGTCTCGCCGACCACGTCTGGGCGTCTCGGAGATCCATGCGCGGCATGTGGACGCGTGTCTTGGCCCCGCCGCTCAGGTAGACCTCCAGCTGATATTCCCCTTGAATCGGATCCTCCGGAAGCCTGGAGAGAGCGGGCTTGTCCTTCCTGCCGCGCAGGGACTTGGCCGCGGCATACTGCGCTAACGCTTTTCCTGCTGCCTGGCCCCCGGCCGGGCTTATGCGGCGCCGATGAAGTTTGACGCTTTCAACCGCATCCCCATCCACAGGAAGATGGCCGGCGTCACGGACTGCCGGAGGGGCACAGGGAATTTCGAGGGGTTGCGAGAAGTGTTCTGGTCCGGAAATAGCTGTATTCATGGTGAATCCCTGCCGCCCGCCGGCCTTGTTGCCGACACTTTTCACACTAGACCTAAAAGCCGCCCCGCAGCCGATCCACCGCCGTTTATCTGTGGCGGGACAGTTATCGGCGCCCGGCAGGGGGACTGTCCTGTCCCGAAACAGCAGGCAGGATGGGCCGAATATCCAAACTGCCCCGCCTGGAACTCCTCCGCAGGCCAGGCAGTCATCGCCAGGATTGTTCCTATTCCTCCGGCACACTCAGACCGGCGGAACCACCGGAAGGTGGTCAACGTGATCCTGTTTATTCTGTCCACTGGCGCCCCGTGGCGGGATCTGCCCGAACGCTATGGGGCGTGGAAGACGGTGCGCGTGCAGCTGCGGAAAAGAACCTTGGACGGGACATGGGAGAAGACCTGGGACAGGACGCACCCGCGGGGACCAGGTTCGAGGATCCATCCGGCCATGGACTGCGCAGCCGGCCCCGGGCGTGGTCCTGACGCCCGGGATGGGGACAACCGTCTGCTGGAGGCGATCGGCGAGTCCCGGCCGCGGCATCCCCGGTCCAGACCCGAGGCCGTCCGCTATACCGAACACGTGGCCTGCTGCCGTGCGGAACTGATCTTCGCCGCCACCGTCCCGTGGCTGCGATGATTCACAGAATAGGCCTACTCGAAGGAAATCTCGCTTGCCAACGCCTCAATCTCCTTCCGGCGGGCCTCGTCGGCCCTGCTCTTGGACAGGGTCTCGTCGTCCCGTTGCTGCTGCTCATGCCGAGTCTGCTCGCTGATTTCCCGAACGAGGGCCCCGATCACCGAGGCCAAACCGGCTTTCAGCTCTTCCAGGCTGGTGTTCACAATCTCCAGCCGCCGGTCATCGATCACCAGGCTGACGTGTCCGTAGCCCTGCTCCGCCAGTCGCTCGTGGGCCGTCGGGCCTTGGATGAGCCGGCTCTCGGCCGGGTTGACCCGCCGGGAAAAGACGGCCGAAACCGTGTACCTCTCAGGGGCCTGACCTGCGTAGACTTCACGCGAAACCGCCACCACGGTCGTCAGCCGCAGCGTTGAACCCGGCGAGGTGTCCCCGGCCGGCGTTCCGGAGGAAACGTTGATGCTCATAAACCCATGTTCCCACCGGAACGCTCAAACGTCCCCCGGGCACGGGCCACGGAACACCCGCCTCCCCCGCGCCCCGCGGCTGTCCCGGTCACCGGCTCCCACAGACGCCACCGGACCCAGATGGAATCTTTCCGGCCATAGGATTATTCCCCCGGCGGCAGGCTCCCGGCTTGATGCAGAGAATTGCAGCACAATTACGAAGAGGGCGTTCAGCTAATGACAGTGATCGATAACGCGGTCTATATCGGCGGTCACAGGACCGCTGCTCCGGCCGGCCTGGAAGAGACCTACCATGTAATGCACTAACACGGCGGCATGGCGTGGATCGGCCTTTACCGGCCGGAACCGGCAGAGCGGCAGTCCGTGGCGGCGGAATTCGGCCTCCACCACCTCGCCGTCGAGGACGCCTTCACCGGTCGCCGGCGCTCCAAAATCGAACGCTACGAAGACACCCTGTTCGTGGTCGTGCGGCCGGCCCGCTACCATCTACGGCACGAATTTCGACCACATGCCCGGGCAGGCCCGTCCTCTGGCTATTCCTGCACGCTCTCCCTGATGGCCGTTATGGGCGCAGCCCTCTACGCCATTTTCAAGAGGAAGAAAGGGCTATGGGCTCCGCCGCCGTGACAGGTTCGGGCCGCCCCAGAGCCGGCCGCCCCCATCGAACAGTTCTGCGGCTGCCGGGCCGCTTCCGGTGGCTTACTGGCCGCTGCGAGACATCCTTCCGATGCCGGCAGCCCTGATGGCCTTGCGTTCGGCAATCATTGGTTTCCACAGCGCCGTGGAGCGGCCGTTTTCCCGGGTTGTGGCCGGCAGGGTATCGGCGGGGGCCTGCGTCCAGACCTTGATCACCGCCCAGGCCACGGCCGTCAGTGGCACGGCCAGCACCGCGCCGATGATCCCGGCCAGGATGACGCCGGCGGCCAGAGCGAACAGGATCACCAGCGCATGCAGCCGCAGCGACCTGCCCATCACGATCGGCTGGAGCACGTGGCCGTCGAGCTGGTTCACGCCGACCACCACCGCCACAACAATCAGGGCCACGCCGGGCCCGTTGGCGACCAGCGCGACCAAGGCGGCCAGGACCCCGGCCACGGTGGCTCCGACCACTGGGACAAAACCGCCGAGGAACACGACGACGGCCAGCGGCAGTGCCAGGGGCACCCGCAGTATCAGAAGCGCCACGCCGATGACGACGGATTCCGTCAGGGCAATGATCGCGGTGCCCCGCACGTACTGGCCCAGCACCTGAAGCGTCGTGACCCCCGACCTGCGCATCTTGGCCAGGTGACCGCCGTGGAATGGCCTGAGGAAGAAGGCCCAGATCCGTCCGCCGTCCTTCAGGAAGTAGAACAGCACGACGGCGCCGAACAGGATGCCGGTCACGACCTCCGCAGCGGTCGAGACACCTACCAGCGCGCCGGCACCGAACCGGCTGCTCGTGGCAAAATCTGCGGCTGCCGCGACCGCCCGGTCAATCGCCGCCTGGTCGACGGGGAACGGCCCGGACACGACAAACTTCCGCAGCTCCTGCAGCCCCGCGGCAGCGGCAGCGGCCAGCTCGTCCCACTCGCTGCGAACGGCGAAAACGATGCCGGTGACAACGCCGCCCAGCACCACGACGGCGGCCAGGAACGTAACCCACGTGGCCAGCGCGTCGGGCAAACCCCTGCGCCGAAGGAATCCGACGACGGGGTTCAGGGCGGCCGCCAGAATGAGCGCGACCATCAGCGGTATCACGACCAGTTTGAGCCGTGTCAGGCCGTACACGCCAACCCCTGCGGCGGCCAGCAGCAGCAGCAGCTGTCCGGCCCTGGTTGCCGCCCGGCCAAGGCCGTCGGCCCAGAGCCCGCGCCCCCGCAGGGCCTCGATTCGTGTTGATCGCGTCATTGGTAGCCGTCCTTCAGCCCGCACCGGATGGTTCCCTCTCAGGATGCGCCCGACACCCCCGCCGTCCAAGGGCCCGGCGCAGCTTCCGGACGATGACGGCGTCGGACGAGACCCAAGTCACGTTCTGCTGGCCCAAAAGCAGGCGCCGAAGGTATCCTGAAAGCTCAGGGCCGGCGGTTCGGTACTGCGGATCATGGAGGCCCCTTGGCAGTTTCGAGGTACCCATGGACGCTCACCATTCCGCATCCCGTCCGGAAGATGCCCATGCCGGGCCTGCCCCGACTTCCAAAGAGCCGAACGCTATTGCCGCCGGATATCTGGCGCTGGCTGCCCGGATACGCGACGCGGGCCTGCTGCGGCGCCGGCGCGGCTACTACATCACCCTGTTTGGCGTGCTCATGCTGCTGCTGTGTTCGGCATGGACGGGCTTCGCGCTGCTGGGCCGCACATGGGCCCAACTGATAATCGCCGCGGTGCTGGGCATCCTGTTCACCCAGTTCAGCTTCCTGGCCCACGAAGCGGCCCACCGGCAGGTCTTCGCCTCCAAACGGGTCAATGAATGGGCGGCCAGACTTATCGGTACCGGCCTGGTCGGCATCAGCTACGCCATGTGGGTGCGCAAGCACACCCGGCACCACGGCTTCCCCAACCAGGTGGACAAGGACCCGGACATCCACACCGGCGCCGTCGCCTTCCACCCCGAGGCAGCTGCCGGCAGGCGCGGAATGATGGTCCACGTGACCCGGGTCCAGGGCTGGCTGCTGTTTCCGCTGCTGCTGTTCCTGGGTTTCAGCCTGTACGTGGATTCGGTCAGGTACCTTATCCGCAACCGGGCCGCAGACCGCCGCTGGGTTGAGATCCCGCTCCTGGTTACCCGTTTCGCGCTGCTGCTCGGCGTCGTCTTCCTGTTCCTGCCCGTGGGCCTGGCCCTGGCCTTCATCGGCGTCCAGATCGCCGTGTTCGGGTTCTACATGGGCGCCTCCTTCGCGCCCAACCACAAGGGCATGCCCATCTACCCCAAGTCGGCCCGGCCGGACTTCGTCACCCGCCAGGTCACCGCGTCCCGCAACATCCGCGGCGGCATCATCATGGACCTGCTCATGGGCGGGCTGAACCGCCAGACCGAACACCACCTGTTCCCGGACATGCCCCGACCCAGCCTGCGCAAAGCCGCCGCCATGGTGCGCCGGTACTGCCGGACGCACGACATCACCTACACCGAAACCGGCCTGATCTCCTCCTACGCCACGATCGTGCGCTACCTCAACGGCGTCGGCATCGCCGCCACCGACCCCTTCCACTGCCCCGTCGCCGACATCTACCGCCCCGACTGACCCCGGGTAACCGGAAGCCACAATGCGCGGCAATAGCGCAGTCCGGCTTGGCGGCTGTCCAGGCCCGGGACGGGAATCGCCGCGGGTGATCTCAGGCGCGAAACCCGGCCCTCCTCGTGAAACGCGCCCGCGGCAACTGATTTCCGGACCGCAACCCGTCCGCGCTGTGACCGCACGGTCCCATACGGCGAAAAGTGGGCAGGCTCGGGCTGAACATCAATTGGAAATACTCAGCGCACCCGGAGTCGGGCACGGCGGAATGCCAGGGCGTCTCGCAAGCCGGGCATACAAGAGATCCCCGTAAGACATTTCCGGCTTCTTGAAAATTTCAGCCCGGTTGTGTCCTACCACGGTATCTCGCAGGAAGCAGCCGACAACCCGCCCATTGCCACGAGACAGCTGCCACGAAAGGAGAGAAACTATGGCCTTCGAACCGCGCACACGGCGTTCCCACACGAGAGGCCGCCGCTCACGAGGCCCCGGAAAGTCCGGCGCTTCCGACGTAACTGTCGTGCCGAAGGTCGGAAGGACAAACCCAGGCGACCCGAAGCGGCGACAGGGACCTGGAGGAGAAGCCGCGGGTTACCCGGGCCGGCATGATCTGGACGGCCACCTTTGCCGACCTGATGCGTCTGGTGCTGCTGATCATCGTCATCGCCCAAAACCAGGATCAGGTCACCCTGCGGTACTTCAGCTTCGGGAGCGCGGTCAATCGTCGCCTGGCCCTGTTCATCGCGGCCGTCGGCGGCGGACTCCTAACCGCCGCGACCGGTGCCGCCCGGAGCATCCAGGTTAGGGCGGGCGCGCAGAAGAACCCGACGGACCGGAACCGAATGCGCCATCAGTCCCGCTGAACGGACGGCAGGTATCCGGCCAACGGCAGGAAGCTCCGTTCAGGCGGACAGCCACCTGGACGCCTTCAGCCGATAACGGCCAAGGCTCCGGGCACCGACTCCACCAGTACGTCCGACGCGGCGCCGACGGTCATGATTTCACCGTCGGTCTGGACAGGGATGCTGTCCGTGGTGCTGAATTCGTAACGGCTGACACTGGGCTGTTCGCCCAGGCCCACCGTCACCGCGCGGAGGGTCATCAGTGCCATGCGCCACCTGCTGGCAGGCGGCAGCATCACCACTTCGAACTTCCCGTCCGCTGGATCGCCGGACTCGCTCAGCCTGCCATACTTGGCGATGTCCTGGATATTGGCGAGCACCAGGCTGTCCAGCCTCGCCCGGGCACCGTCGTCCCGGGTGATCTCGAAGGGCCGCAATCCGGCGACCGTACGGGCTACCGAGACGAGCTCCTTTAACACCCCCTTCTGGCCCTCTTCGATCCCGATGGCCATCAGTGGTGTCAGGCCGAACCCAATATAGGAGTGTGCATAGCGCGACCACTCCTGTGGCCCGGTGCAAACCCGCAGCCTCAGCAGGTCGATCCGCCGAACCTCACCCCCGGCAATCGCGTCGATCAGGCCCTGCCGGCGGGTGCTGCGGCGGTGGTCATTGGCATTGCCGCCGGCCATTACGGCGCACACTGCCCCGGTGCCCGGCACATCCATCACCCCGTTGACCACTTCGTTGAATCCGCCGTCGCCGCTGACGGAAACAATCAGCGGCCCGCCGTCCTCCGCGGCGGCGCGCGCCAGTTCGCGGGCATGGCCGGCCGATTCCGTGTGCCGCACCTGGACCGGCACATCCGGCAGCCGCAGGGCGAGGTCCTCGCGCAGCTGTTCGGCCAGATACCTCGGGACTTTGCTGGCATCCGGATTGTAGATCAGCACCACCCGGTCAAAACGCCCGGGAAAGCAACCATTCATACCGCCAGCTTAATCACCGCGAACGACGGCGTGGATAACCGCATGCCCGTCACGCCCAGCTATCTGCGGATCCGACCCGCTGCCCGCACCGGAATCCGCACCGGCGGCGAGAATCGGTGCGGCGGCACTAGCCTGTCGGTTCCATGGTAGTGATACAGTGTTTCGCGGCCGATGCCGAACTCCCGGGCGAGACCGGTCTCCTTTTCCCCTGCGGCGGCCGGCCGGCGAAGTTTGGCTGTCGGGGCGGGTCAGGTCGCTTTTGCGTCCACGGTGCGTTCCTACCGGACGACGCCTGAGGGCACCGGCACGGTGGCTGGGACTTTCCAGACAGGACGCACCGGTGGGCCCCGTCAGGCGGCCCGCCGGCAGTTACCGTGCGGGCGTCGCCGGCTGCCGTCCTACGCCGCGGCCGGCTCCAGGAGCTCGAGCCGGCACGGCACGGACGCCGGACCGGTGGCTGGGGGCAGCTGCCCCGCCCCGCGAGCCGAGTGCAGGTCCGCCATCGGACCGGTGCCTACCGCCGCCTGGCGCAGGTCAAGAACCACGGCCAGGCCGCCAGCGAACGTGCAGGCGCGCCGTGCCACCGTGTAGACCACCCCCAGGTTGTGCTCCGTGACCGTGCCGCGGACCTGGATGTGCGCCGCGGCCATGTCCAAGTCGAGCCGGACCAGGACCTTCAGCTTCGACCGCACAGCCGGGACGGTCCCTCTGCGCAGCTCACGCATGCAGCGGCGCCCCGGCCAGTCGGCGACGCCCCGTGGGCCGGTCATGGCGCCCGCCCTGGGCGGGTTCCGCCGTGGACGGTGCCGACTTCTCCACGATCTGCCCTGCCGCGGCGTTTTCCCGCACTGCAAAGATGGCCGCCGCCGCCCCGGCCTTGTCCCGGAACAGACCGGAGACGGCCAGAACCTCATGGTCCTCTCCCGTCAGCCGGAACCTGAAATCCGTGCCGTCCGCGTATATTTCAAACCGCCCTGCCATGCCGACCATTCCCCTTGAATCCCCGGCGGCACCCGGCCGCCTGCACGCATTGACGTAGTCATCAATGCCCCCACGATGGACTCTCACGCCGCCGTCCGGGTGGGCAACCCGCATCTAATTATTACATCGATTTGATTAAATTACTATGTCCGGCGATTTTGTGCGCAATGATCGCTTATAATGCCGCCCGATTCCCGGGTGGCTGTCGCAGGCGCTGCCGCCCCATGCGACTGTCCTCAGCCCGACCTGTTCCGCCCGCCCCGCCATCATAAGGATCCGAGTCCTCAGACATCAGGAGGTGCCTGCCGGCCGGGCGCTCTGTAATGCGCCCGGACCCGGGACCGCCGGGCACGGCCATGGCACCGGGTGCGCGGACGGACGGTCCGCGAAGGAAGCACCGAAGCATCATGCGATGAGGGGCGGGCCGTCTTCACTATCGGGCACTCCACGCATCCGATGGACGGGGTTCGCGGCCTGCTGCAGGCGCACGGGGATCACCCCGACGACGTTCGTACCATCGCCAAGTCCGGGCATGATCGGCAGTTCACCGAGGGCGCGCCGTCGGAAAAGCCTGCGGCGCCTGCGCGAGCCCGGCGGCCTACGCTAGCTCCAGAGATAGCCCCAACGGTGCCTGGAGGAATGCCTCGTTCAGTGCCCGGAATGTGTCGTTCCGCAGGTTCACAAACAACAGTTCCACAGTCAAGGATGCAGGCGAAGAATGCGGAAAATCATCGCAGACATTTCCAGACTGGCGGATTGTGTCGGGTATTGGCATGGAAAACCATGGTCAGCCTGCTCATACCTGAAGGAGGATGGGGGAACAATCCCCGTCCTGAGGCGTGTCAGCGCCGGTCCAATAGTGAGCCGTTTCGTGGGTGGAAAAGTGAGCCACGTTGACGGGAACTATTCTGCCGCAGTTTCGGGTCTTGTCGAGGACATCGAGTCGATCTGATGGTTCCTGAGCCGATAGCTGGACCCCTTGAGCGTGACGACTTCGACGTGGTGGACGATTCGGTCGATCATTGCTGCGGCGACGACCTGATCGCCGAACACGTCCCCCAGCGGGCAAAGCCCAGGTGTGAGGTCAGTATCAGCGAGGCGTGTTCCTAGCGGGCGCGATTCGCCGAGTTCGAGCAGACATTTGCGCTGTTACCGGCGTTTGTCCGAAAAATTCTAACGGCTGCAGGCTGACCAGCAGACGGCAGCCCGGCTCTTCGTGCAGTTACGGCTACCGGGCCGGACAGACCGGGACCTGGCTGTTTTCGGGATCGCAGATCAGGACGAACCGGGCAACCCGTGCCGGATGAGCAGGATTGTTCTTGAGGGTTGATGACAGGTGAGTAGGAAATCGGCTCCGTCGATCGTAAGGTTCGGGGCGTGCCGGCAGGCTGCTGGAAGACAGCACTAGGGTGCGGCCAGGCTCTCCATGGCAATCGTCTCGACGATTTTGGTGACGGGCGCTTCGGCCAGCGCCTGAGACATGAGGTCGCTCTTCCACACCTCGTTTTGCAGCCGTGGCAGGAATTCTGCGGCAGCCTCTTCGGTGTCGAAGTCGAGTTCCAGGATCGCGACGTTCTTCTCATCCAGCGGCCGGGAGATCTTGTACGACCTGACACCGGCGGCCCCGCGGCCAAGCAGGTCCCTGTCGAACGCCCGCATCCACATCCGGAAGTCTCTGACGGTGTGCTCTATCCGCAGGGTAAACACAGCGTTCCTTCCTGATAGTCCTTACACGATCACCCTAGGCCGCGAAGGCCGATCCGGCTAGGGACGCTGATGGGCGGGGTCCGTCCGTGCCGGCCGCGGCCCGGAGCAGTCACTTATTGCATTTGTCCACGAGACTGGCGCCGCATTCCGGCCCGAACCTCCAGGTCTTCAGGTAGTCCGCGTCGTTGACGGCCCTGTTCGGTCCGCGACATCGAACAGCGGGTTTCTATGTCCAGAATCCGTCGAGGACACGCCGCCGGCACCGGACCCCAGTACTTGGAAGAGTGCCTGTCCGACAGGACGAGCCTGAAAACCTTGGTTCAGGTGTGAAGGAAACCCCTCTGACTTGGGGAAACTCTGTGCCCGAGATGGGACTCGAACCGGTTTCCCGCCCTGCAAATAAAGGGATCGCCCGGTAACCTGCCGCATCCGGCCCGGCACGACGGCGATGGTGGTGCTGGCGGCGCGGAAGTACTTCAGGCCCTCGTTGGACAGATCCTGCGGGGTCAGCGGCTGGACCATGTCGCGGGCGCGCGGACCCCAGACCCCGATGCAGCAGGTGCCGCCGGTGGTGTCCCGGACCTGGACCCACTGCAGCGGGTCCGTCTCGGTCTGCGCGGCGGCCCGCCGGGCGATGTAGTCCAGGTCCAGCCCGCCGTTGGCGCCGACCTGGAAGAGTGTGTCCTCGATCCGGGCCACGGTTAGGTCGCTCTTGATGCCGCCCGCCTCGTCCAGCATCAGGGTGTAGGTGACCGAGCCGACGGTCTTGTCCAGCTGGCCGGTTGACAGGTGCTGCAGCAACTGCAGCACCCCGGGCCCGGAGACCTCCAGCCGCTTCAGCGCGGTCATGTCGTACATCGCCACGTTGGTACGGGTGGCGTGGGCCTCGGCGGCGGCGATCGGGGAGTCGAACTGCGCCGACCAGTCGTCGCGGGCCGGCGGCTGCCAGTCCTCCGGCAGGGTCTTGAGCAGGCCCGCGTTCGCCTCGTACCAGTGCGGGCGCTCCCACCCGGCGGTTTCAAGGAAGAAGGCGCCCAGGTCTGTCTGGCGCCGGTGGAATGGGGAGACGCGCAGGTTCCGCGGTGACTGCCGGGGCTCGAGCGGGTGGCGGATGTCGTAGATTTCGACAATCCGGTCCCCGACAACATAGGAGGCCTGCCCGTGCCAGATCGGTTAGCGGCTGGTCTTCGAATCGTCCATGACCGTGGCGTCCGAGACGGGTCCGGGGGTCTGCCACACACGCGGCTTCGCCGGGGGGCGGAAGTTGCAGCCTGCAGGGAGTTCAGCAGGGCAGGCGTGAGGGCAGCTTCTTGGTAGTGGGAATGATCCGGCCCCGGTTGTCCATGCCCCGGTAGGCCCGGCACGGTTTCAGGCCGCGGTCGGCGAGCCGGGCCCTGATCTGCCCGATGGCGGCCGGGCTGAAGCCGTTCCAGGCCATGTGCATCAGGACGGTCCCGCCGGAGCCGGCACCGGCCGCAGCGGCCACCACCTGCGCGCGGCTCTTGCCGGTCCAGTCCCGGGTATCGGTGCCCCAGAGCCAGATCTTCATCCCGGCGCGGGCATAACCGCAGCGGACCTTGGCGTTCACCGCGCCGTAGGGCGGGCGGCCGTAGTTGCTTCCCGCTCCGGGGGCCCGCGAGATTTCGCGGGCGACGGCGGCGCAGCTGAGCTTGCGCAGGTCCGGGTGCGTGATGCTGTGGTTGATCACATACTGGCCGCGGTCGCGGGCGTACTGGGCGATGTTAACGCCGGTGCGGTCCAGGAACCGGCGGATGCAGTTGCCGGTCGGCGCGATGACCAGACCGATGTTCTTCTTTTTCGCGTAACCGACAACGCTCTTGAAGGCGCCCAGCGTCCGCGGACAGTCATCATAGGTGAGCATGACGCGCCGGCTGAGGTTCGGACCGCGGTACACGTTGTAGGCCACGGCAGCCGAGGCCGGCCCGGCCGGGACCAGCAGGCCCAGGGCCAGTGCGGCCGCGGACAGGACGGACAGGACAAACCGGATGGCGGTGCGACCGCGCATAATGCCGCCTGCTTTCCCCAAACCTGCGTCCCCGCGGCGCAGGATCTCCCATGCTACGTCCGCGGCCGGCCGGACCCGCTGCGGCACTACGGCGTGTCCGGCAAATCGACTGCGACGACAGTATCCCGGGTGCCACACCGTGGTCGGACGTATGGAATGCTGTCCTTCGGGCTGGCGAAAGCGAAGAGGTCAATGCATCGGACTAGTGGACATAGCCGAGACCAAGGCGGCGTCACTGCCCATATTGCTGCTGCCGCTCGACCGGTGATTGCTGTCCCGTCAGCCGGTCCCCCACCCTGACACTCCCGATCGCGCCCCCCCACTGGCGAAAATTCCTTGCGGAAGCCGGCGACTGGGATTCGCATCAATTCAATTCCGCCCGCAAAAGCCTAGTCGGGAAAACTTGTGGCGATACGCATTCGGCCGGGATCAGGACGTGGCAGGCAGCGGGACCGGCGATCGGCACGATGCAGCCCGGCAGCGGCCATACCCCGGGAGGGCCCGCGAAGCAGCCGACGCCTGTCCGTGCCCCGGTCATGTCACCCGAGCGGTCCGAGCGCATGGAGAGGTGTCTGCAGGAAAACCACGGGCACCGGCAGAAAAGAAAGGGATTCAAACCACCAACGGCCCCGCCGCAACCGGGGCCGCCGCGGGACAGATCACCAACTCCCCGTCCGGACAACTCCATAGCCCGCCTGGACCCCGCCCACCCCCGGAACCGAAGTCCGAGAGATCCGCACACAAAGTGCACGCACACATCGAGGAGAAACCCCTCTGACGTTGGGAAACACTGTGCCCGAGGTTGGAATCGAACCGGCCTCCCCCGCGGATACAGGCCACCCGCGGAAACCGGCCGGATCCGGCGCGGTCCGGCCGATATACGGGGCAGTACGGCGGCATAAGTGTGCACGTTGTGCACACCCCCTACCGGGCCCTTGGAACTGCCCCTCAAAAATCCACTGGTTTCATCGAGGGCGTTGGCGACATCTATGGCTTCCACCAGCGATCGTCCGATGACACGCCGGGCCCCGTCCCTCGAAAGCTATCAGGCACCCGGGCGCAATCCATCCGTCTCCACTCAGAGTTCGGCCAGGACTTGATGGAGCCGATAACAGCGCCAGCTAGCACCTTTACCGTGGTGAGCCTGGGCGCAGGGCGTGTCGTAACGAGTGCCGGGGCGCGCATGCAGGTCGTAACCACTGTCTTGTTCCCCTACCGGCGAGGGCAGGCCCGGCCATAGGCTAAGTATTTTCAGGGATCGGAACACGGGGTATCCATGGACAACCAGCATCCGACCGAGTCAGCAAAAGATAAGGCAGCGCGCAAGGCGCGCCGCCAGTACCGCCAGCGCGCTGACCGCGCGCTGGTCGAGCACGGAGTATCCGCCCTCCTCAAGGTCCGGCAGTCCGTAATTGCCGACCACATGCGGAATCGCCACATCACCAGGCCTGTCACCTACGCGGACGCCCTGAGGTGGCAGACCGGGGAAGCACCGGCACCGGTATGGATGACCGAACTAATCAATCAGGTCCGCGGACGTCGGGAAGAGATGGGCGGGGTCTTTAAGCAGGTGGGGCAGAAACTGCTCAACGGCAGCAGGATCGGGGGGCGTCTTGAGGAGACAGCGGCAACAGATCTTGCCTTTAAGGCAGCCCGCGACCTCTGCCTCTCCGGAGGGTCAGTGACGTGGCTAAGCGATCTGGACCTGGCGGCCCTGACCTGGGCAGGGATCGACCCCGAGGACACGGGATCCTGGCCATTCGAAATCCCTGAAGGTCTCATGCCGACCAAAGGTCTGACCGAGAAGCTCACCGCTCCCCTGGGCCCGGACCTTGAGCACATCATCACCGTGTCCATCGACGGCCGGGTCTCCGGCTCCTCGGCCGTTCGCGTCCGGGCCGACCTGAGCTGCGACATCGAACTGCCCGGGCTGATGTCCAGGCTGGAGCGGGAAGTTGCCGCCGGCGCGACCGGGGGCGTTGTTCTGCGGACCATTGACGACAGCCGGACCTACCTCCTCCGGCCCGGCCGGGGCATCCCATACACGATGGTGCGGGGTTGGTTCTTCCACGACCGGCTGTTCGAGGCCAGGACCGGTGCCGAAATGTCCAGGATCATGTACACCGATGCGGAAACCGGAGAAGCGGTCAACCCGGACCCCTCGGCCGACTGCGAAGGCTCCTGGGAATTCAACTTGCCCTGATACGCAACGGCCCAGTGTTTCCCGGCGGCGCTGGCCCTGGTCAGAGTTCGTCGATCCGCAGACCCAGGTCCTGAGAGTAGTCCGGCTTCGGCATGGGCTTTCCATCCCCGCCCAGGAACAGCCGGTACTACACCGTGCTGAGGCGTTGGGCAACGCCGCTCAGGGTTCCGGCCTCAGTATCCGCCGGTCCTGGTCGTTTCGTCGTGGGCGCAGGTACGGCCCTCCGGGCCGAAGACCTCCTGCCGGAAGCCGGCGAGTTCCACGCGGTATCTGTCCTGGATCCGGGCGCTAAGTTCGTTCACACCCACCCCATCACGGTACCCACCGGGCCGCGGTCGGCCCATCCGGTGACCGGACTATGCCCGTCCGCCCATATGTGGCCCACGGCGGCCCAGTACCTGACCGCGGCCGCCGACGTCGCCTAATCCCCCGATTTCCCCATCGGACCGCCGAACATATTGTCCACCGGGTTCCCTTGGCCGACGAGGCCACGGCCCCGGTCCACGGTCCGCCGCGGTCGAGGCCAGTTCTACCGCCCGGTGTTCGAACGCCAGCATGGTCTCCGCGCCGTCGCCAGACCCGGCCTTCCCCACTGCCGTCAAAATACCCCGGAAGACAAGTCTGAGGGGACAGTGTTCCGTAGGGGTTGGATGATAGCCAGAACGAATACTGAGTCGAACTCCGGCTCTTAGAACAAGGGCACCCGTCCCGGTTCGGATGCTGGTCGCTTTCCATCGTGTTGGCGTTGTCCTGCACCTTGGCCCCCCTGCCCCGGAGCAGTTTGGTGACCGTCACGGCGCAGACTTGGTGCCCGGCGGCCCCGCACCCGGACCACACCGCCGGGGCAAGGACCCACGCGCCGGCATCTACCGGAGCCTGGCCGAGGCGCTGCGCTCCTACCCCGGCACCGGGGCGGACTCCCCCGCCGCCAGGATCGGCGTCGCCTCCTGGGAGGCATGGTTCCCCGGCCGGCACCTAATGAGCGAGGCGTTCTACGGGCTGCGCGCCGACTTCGCCCTCAACGACGCGCCCGGCCCGGACAAGTGGGTGTCGCGGGACATGCTCCGGGACCTCCCGTTCGCCCCGGGGGGGGGAAACCTTCGACGCGACCGCGGTCATCGAGAACGCCCCGCTGCTGGCGGCCACCCCGTACTGGATGCGCAAGGGTGACCACACCCGGCTCATCGGTTCGCCCTCGCATCGCGCGGGGATCGAGCCGATCCACAAGGACCCGGTACGCCCGGAGAAGGCCACGGGCCGCGCGCTCGGCGAGGCCGTCGGCGCCGCCGGTGCGGCGAAGCTGCCGCCGCGGCTGCGCATTGAAGGCTAGGCTGGCGCCATGATGCGTCATTCGGTGTTCGTCGCCTGCGCGGCAGCGGCCCTGCTCATGTCATTATCCGCGTGCACAGGGGCCGGGGAGGAACCCGGGGCGGCACCTTCCACCTCTACCGCCCCGTCCACTCCGACCATGTCCGGGCCGGCGCTGGAGGACTGGGCCCAGAAGGCTTTTGACGAAGAAATCTGGGGGTCTCCGGGAGCCTTCAAGGCGGCGGGCGGCATCGGACCCGGCCAGGATGGAGGCCTCGAATTCACACCCGCGAAGGCCGGCTGGTACCGCATCGGGATGGTGTGCGAAGGTGCGAGCTCGATTGACCTCAAGGTCTCCAGTGCCGACGGCCCGCTCGGCGCCGGCAGCGCCGACTGCGGCCCGGCCGTCAACACCCGGATGAAGCTCCCGGCCGGCATGGTGAATGTGACTGTCGACGGCACTGGTGCCGAAGGCCAGTGGGCGGTTGCGGTTGCACCGACCGAAGCCCCGTAACTTCCTGAATCTTCCGCCGCGGATGTGCATCGAAGGATGATCCCGGCGTGCCACCGCCGGATAGCAGCCGGGGCAGCTGGTAGCGTGCCGATCAAGGGCGCAGGCATCCGCCGCAGGGCGTGCAGGCCCGTCTGGTCCGTGGGGAAGGAACAAGGCATGGAGGCCATCGGAGCGGTACTCATCATCGTCGCCATCGCACTGCCGATCATCGTGGCCGTCCGGCTCAAAGGCACCCGGCAGGACCTTGGGAAGAAGCGGGGCCGGCGATCAGCCAGACGGCGGCCCCATCCGTCCGACTCCGACAGTTCGTGGGGCGGTGCGGTCTTCGCCGGCTCCTCGGACTCCAGCGGAGACGCCGGCGGAGGCGGCTGCGACTAGGACGCAAGGCGGAGGCCGGTCCTCGGGCCGGTCTTTTGTTCTGCCCGGCCGGGGACGGCCCGACGGCTGTTTGCACACATGGACGGCAACAAAGTCACACCGAACAGCAGGGAGCAGCATGGATCAGAGCGTGGCAGCGGCACTCGGAATCGTGGCCATCGCCGCATTGATCGTCCTGGCCACCTTAGCCGTCGTGGCGGCGGAGGCGAACCGGGAGAAGGACGAACGCAGGGGCCGGGCTGAACCGTCCTGGGCGGAGGAGCTGGACTATGCAGCGGCCGGTCAGCGCGCGGCACGCCGAGCCGGAGCTCCGCGCAACTCCGGCGACCCGGCGGCGTACTGGGCGCCGTGGTCGGCAGCTTCGGCGACTCGGGCGGCTCGTCCTCGTCCAGCTGTGTGAGCCGCACCTTCCTTGTCAGCCTCCGGTTAATCCTTCTTCCTCTTGAAGGCGTCCTTGATCTTCTCCCCGGCGCTCTTCAGATCCGCCTTTCTCTGATCGCCCTTGCCTTCGGCTTCCAGACTGCGGTCGGCCGTAATTTCGCCGGCTACCTGCTTGCCCTTGCCGCGGAGCTTCTGCGCGGCGTTCTTGATCTTGTCGCCCAAACCCATGGTGTTTCTCCCAGCGGCTGGCAGCGCCTGCCGGCGGACTGTCGGCAAGTCACAATTTTATGGTAATCACGGGGCTGGAAACGAAGATAGGGCGGGGTGGCGTATGGAGGGCAAGCCCGTCAAACGACCCGGCCACCACACCCGGGAAGAGGGATCAGCCCGGGAACTCTCCTCCGCACGTCTTGGCAATTTCCCAACGAAAAGCCGGGGCAGCTCACGTCCTCGGTGTGACGACACCGCCGGCGAAGGTCAGTGCATCTACCATCACGAGATCACCAGGCTATAGGGCACCCGGAAGGGCCGCTCTTCACAGGCCGGCCCTTACCTTTCGCCCCGGGGACCGATCGGGTGCAGTCCATACGCGTGATCTTCGGCATCTGGCCCCTTACCCGGCGGTCCGGTTCAACGGCTGGCAAAGACCGGCCTCAGGACCGTGTGTCGACCAAGCCCGTCCACCCGTGCCCACCTAATCTGACAGACGATCCGCTGCATGCCGATCACGCTCACCCCGCTGACCAGGCGCCCGCGTTACCCGGGTGTCGTGAAGGTAGCGCCGAGCATCCATGCGGGCGCCGATGAAGTGCCGCGTCACTTCGCCGCCGGCCGCCGTGCACGGGGTGTAGGAGCGGATAGCTGGTGGTTGCTGGTCCTGGGAACTTCGCCGACGACGAGGAGCTCGTCAGGGCTTCCCGACCGGTCGACGGTGAGCTAACCGGGCCGTTCCGCACACATTCGATGTGACAGCGATCATCGAACAGAGGAGCACCCGTGGAAGTTGTCTTTATCACCCTGGCCGCGCTGGCCATCATCACCTTCACGCCCGTCGTTGTGGTCAGATCCGAGAAGCGCCGGCGTCGGGAGAAGCGGGAGAGCGACGCGATCATTGAAGCCGTGCGGCGCCGGGAGGAAGCCGAGTGGCAGAAGGAACTTGTGGACTTGGAGCACCTGCAAGTGGAACTGCATGGCAAGCCGGCCGCCGGCACGTCCCGTTACGCAGGGACCGGCAGGCCCGGCGCCGATCGGCGCAGCTCCGGGTCGGCTCCCAGAAGCAGCCACACCTCCGGCACGGACTCCTCGTTCGACGCGCCGGGAGCCGCCATCGCCGCCAGCTACATCTCCGGCTCGGACTCCGGGAGCGGCTGCTACCCGTCCAACTCGTCGAGCAGCTCTTACGACTCGGGAAGCTCGTCCAGTTCCTTCGACTCCGGATCCTCGTTCTCCGGCGGCGACGCCGGCTGCAGCTTCTAGGAAGGGTCCTGCAGAGCGGCATAATGGCCATATGGCGGCCAATGTCCTGAGCCTCGTAGAGCGGCAGGTGACCTCCACAGCTTGGAAGCGGCACCGGCTGTTCTTCCGCCGCGCCGTGGAAACCACCGACGTCCACCTAGACTTCGCCATCGACAGCAAGCCCCTCCGCGACTGGATCCAGGAATGGGAAGGGGCAGACAAGGCCCCGGGGGAAGTATCACTCCTCACCCCGGACCGTCCGGACTTGGCCGTCGAACAAATCGACCGGCTGCTCGGCGGCACCCCGCACCAGTACTGGGACAGGGCGTGGCTGCTGTTCTGTGCCTACTGCTGGGACGAAGGCTGTGGCGGGGTGACTGCGGACATCACCCGCCGGGACGGCATGGTCTACTGGTCGAACCTCGGGTGGAACTTCTCGTACGAGCAGGACACCAACCTGATCCCCAAAGCGGCTGTCTTCGCCTTCGATGAGCGCGAGTACGACCGGGTGCTGCTGGAGGCACGGGAGAGGTTCCGCCGGACGGCCTAGGCACACCGCCGGGGCCATCTGGCTACTCCAGCGGCAGCGGGATCAACTCCGGGAACATGGACTCGAGCTCGGACTCGCCCCACTCTTCGCCAGACGGCTCATCGACTTCGAAGACGCCGGGGTGGTCCGGGTAGTCGTCCCAGAGCTCCCTACCGGTGAGACCGGTGTAGACGTCGGAGGCGACGTAGGACAGCAGTTCCGCCTCGGCGACTTCTTTCGACAGTATCCGTGCTGCTTTCCAACCTCGACGGCACGCTCTAGGCGGTGTCCTTCGGTCCGGGAACCATGTTCAGCTGTAGAGACGCAGGTCCAGAACGGAACGTGGCCGTTGCTCTGGATCCGGATGGGCGATGATGATCCGAATGCCGTCAGGGTCGCGGCCTTCAACGAACGTCACTCCCCCTGCTGAATGCGTGTACGTGTGGCTGTCCGTGTCTTTTAGGGCCTGCTCAAAATACTCCAGTCCCTCCATGCTGTCAGCCGCCCACATCAGCAGATGTGGGCCGATGCCGCCCGTGGGGTGCTCGGCCCTCCTGCCCCGCGCAATCAGATACACCTGGAACCCTCCGGGAGCAAGGAGAAGCGCCGCATGTTCTCCGCGGATGGCTTGCTCGCAGCCGAACAAGTCGCGGTAGAAGTTCACCGACCTGTCGAGTTCGGACACGAACAGAACTGATGAAGCAACTTTTGCAAAATACTTCATTGGGTCATTCTTGACCCGCCGGTGCGGATTGGCCAGCTCCACCATTCCCTCTGTTCCGCGGGTTCCTATCCCGTGCCTACCGGACGCAGGCAGCTCGACCAGGTTGCGGCCATCGCATTCCCACCGGGACAGCCCGGCATCTGCCTCCGTGGCCGTTCCCGTGCCCCCTGCCGGCGGTAGGCTCGAGCATCCGTCTTGCCTTCGCCCCCGTGGAGCACCTTCCATGGGGGCAGGTGTCACCGGATCGTGTACCGCGGTCCGAGGCGCGTTCTTCCGGTCGGCCGGGGCAGCCGCTGCCAGCGGGACAAAAGGAGAAGTACGATGGCCGATCCGTTAGCCGCTCTAACCGACGCCGGCGTCTCGATCTGGCTGGATGATCTCAGCCGGGACAGGCTGGATTCGGGCACCCTTGCCGGTCTGTTCGCCACCGACCGCGTGGTCGGGGTGACCACGAATCCGACCATTTTCGCCAAGGCGATCACGGGCGGGGACGCCTATGACGGGCGGGTGTGTGACCTGGCCGCGCGGGGCGTGGACGTGAACGAGGCGTTAGGGCATTGACCACCTTCAACGGGCGCTGGGCGTGCGATGTGCTGCGCCCCGTCTCTGACGCGACCGGCGGAGTGGACGGGCGGGTCTCAATCGAGATCGACCCCCGGTTGGCCCATGACACCGAGGCGGCCCTTGCCGAAGCGCGGGCGTTGTGGTGGATGGTCGACCGCGAGAATCTGTTCATCAAGATTCCAGCCGCATGCCAGGGACTGCCAGCAATCGCCGGCTGCCTGGCCGAGGGCATCAGCATCTATGACGATGTGCGGCAGGTCCTCGAGCGCCTGGCTAAGGTCGGCATCGACTATGGCGAAGTCGTTTCGAAACTCGAAGACGATGGCGTAGCCGCCTTCGACGCCAGCTAGGACAGTCTCCGCCAGCAGCTGGCCGCCCGCCTGGCCGGCAGGTCCGTGCACCGGACGCAGGGAAGCTGAGGCGCGGCCGCCGGGAGTATGAGTTCAGGTGCAGGATTTACCGGCCCCGGGGCAGGGGCCTCAGCAGGTGCCGCACATGCTGCGCTGCCGCCGGTTTGGGAACCGTACCCGGTTCCCTCCGCTCCGGGCGGTGCTGAGATGGACCTGGCGGGCGGTGCGCCGCTTCGCCGTTCTGGCGGCTCTCCGCTAGCAGGAACCGGACGCGGGGATCTGGGAAATCCGCGCCGATGCCGCCCACCACATGCAAACTGATGGGCTGGCCCGCCCTCGACCGGGCCATGCGGATCGGTGAAAGCCACCGCCTCGGCGCCGGACAGCGGCGGCGCTGGCAGACCGCGCGCGACGGTATCACCGCCGACGTCAGCATCAGGAGCTTCGACCCGGCCAAGCGCAGCTACACCCGCAGCTACGGATCCGTCGACCTGGACGCGGCCCTGCTCATCCTGCCGCTCCTGGACTTCGAAGACCCCGGCTCGCCCCGGCTTACAGGCACGGTCGACGCCGTCCGGCGCGAGCTGTCCGCCGGCGGCCCCTCCCGTACCGCTACCCACCGGGACGCGGCGGCCTGGACGGCCCCGAAGCAGCCGAACTGTTCGAAGCAATGCTGGCGCGGGCCAATCTGCTCGGCCTGTACGGCGAGGAAATGGACCCGGCCACCGGCGCCTATCTCGGCAACATCCCCCAGGCCCTCACCCATACCGCATTCGTGCAGGCCGCACTCGCCCTCCGGGATACAGCCGGCCCACAGGCCTAATCCCGGCCGGCGGCTCCGGTCCCGGCAATCGCATCCCAGTTGGCGCGCCACGTCCAAGACCGCTTCCTCCGCACGGTGCAGGTGTCCTGCCGGTCCCCCGCTGGCCGCCCGGAGCTGCGCAGCCGATGACCATCGGCGCTCCCGTCTTGCTCCGGGAAACTGTCCCCTCCCGGCCCCGGTGTTACACGGTCGGTAGCTGCTGCCCAGGCTGTCCCGGCCTGCCCGCACGCGCCCGGACCCGTTGGCCGGCCCTGCGCCACAGGGTCCCGCTTGTCGAAGGATGCGGGGACGATCGCCGGATATCGAATCATCAGTGAAGAATCCGCACCTCTGGCGGACAGGCTGCGTTTCCATTTCGGCCCGCCCGAATGCACCGGGCCAGATACCTCGGTCAGTACGTTGACGCTGGCGTCAGGTTCTGCCATGGTGGACCAAACTCTGCGGCTATGGTCGTGGCCTCGCCGGGTTGCGCAGGGAGCGGGGAATCTCCAGTCTGGTCACCGACGGTACAGGGAAGCACGAGCTTCACATCGGAGGGGGCATGCACTGGAGGTGGTGATCCGGGGAGGCTGACTGCGGGACTCGCAGATCCATGGGAGGGGCCGGAGCATGAGGCACGGGCATGAGGTGAAGGTGCGGCGGGCCTACGACGAGCCGTTGCGGACAGACGGCACCCGGGTGCTGGTGGATCGCATCTGGCCGCGGGGCCTGAGCAAGGTGAAGGCCCATTTCGATGAATGGTGCAAGCCCGTCGCCCCCTCAGCGGAACTTCGCAAGTGGTACGCCCATGATCCGGAACGTTTTGAAGAGTTCGCCCGCCGTTACCGCGCCGAACTCGAAGAGCCGGAACGCGCGGAGGCCCTTCGCCACCTGCGCTTTCTGGCCAATCGCGGAACCTTGACGCTGATCACGGCCACAAAGCACAGCGACATCAGTGAGGCCGCAGTACTGTCCAGGCTGCTCCAGGACTGACCCGTCAAGGGCGAACACCGGCATTCGGGTCATTGTCGCGGTCCGCTCAGACAGGAGAGGCATCGGTGCCGACGCCGGATGAGGAACGGAAGCAGCCGGGGAAGTTTCAGCGCGACCTGAGGACGGGCAGTCCAGGCGGGCCGAGCCGTCGGCCGGGTCCGCTTCACCGCACGCTCACCCGTATTCGGATGTTCTTCACGGCCCCGAGCGGATTGATTGGCTTCCAGCCGCTTTTCTTCGCCGACCCCACCTGGCAGGCAGCGCCCCGCCCAGGGCAGCACGGTCCACCGTTTGCACCTCCGGACCGGGGAGCCTGGCCGGGCAGGACCACCATTGATGTGATGTCGGACCTGGATGGGAACCCGGGCGGCAGGAACGGAGAAAATCATGACGGAAACACCACAAAACGCCGGTGAACGGATCGTGGTCGGCGTCGACGGATCCGAGCCGTCGATTCTGGCCCTGCGCGAAGCTGCCCGCCTCGCCGAGACGTTGGGTGCCTCCGTGGAAGCCGTTACCGTCTGGCAGGAGGTTTACGGGCTGGAAATGGGCTGGCCGGTGGAATGGGACCCCGAAGACAACGCCGGGAAGATCCTGGCGACAGCCCTCGAGCGGGCCTTCGGCGACGCTGCCCCGGCTGGACTTCGTTCCAAAGTCCGCCGCGGACAGCCCGCCCGCGAACTGATCGCCGAAAGCAAAGGCGCGCGGATGCTTGTGGTCGGTAGCCGCGGGCACGGCGGTTTTGCCGGCCTGCTGCTGGGCTCGGTCAGTTCGGCCTGTGCCGAGCACGCCGAATGCCCGGTCCTGGTGGTACACCACCGGCATGCCCAGCCGGCCGAAGCGCAATGAACCGTACGATGGATGTCCCCTCGTGTCCGTAGCCCGTGTGGCCCGGTGGCCCTGCCGGATCCCCCGGGGCGCCCTGCGATCCCCGGGGAACGGCAGAAGGCGTCTGCCGTTGGAGGGCCGGCCGGCGCCAGGACGCCGGGCACGGACAGGGCCTGTATGGGGCCATGTTGCCTTGGTCATTCCCCGGGATGCTTTTTCCGCAGCGCCCAGGAATGCCCCTGATTGTCGTGTTCCACCTCGAGATCGGCAAGTTGCTCGTCGGAGGCCATTTCCGCGTCGTCGTGCCTGTGTACGACGGGGGTGTCGCTGTCCGTACTGTCTGCCGGCCCGAAGACGTTCATGAGCCGCTGCATCGCGTGCATGAACCTGGTTGTCAGGTCCGGTTTCTCCATGTGAAGCACCCTCTTGTCCTCAGATTGTTGATCAGGCTTGTCAATGGAAGAACGCATGCGGCCTGCGCGTGGGTACAGGGTTGCAGCCGCGGCACATGCCTCCAGTAATTTCGGCGGCCGGCAGATGGGACCGATGCGGATCCGGCCAGCCGCCCGGCGCCTTCGTCCAAGGTAGTGATGAGCCGTCTACCTGCGCGCCGCCTACCGGGCTGTGCGCGTCGCCTCGTGTTCGAGGGCGTGCAGGGCCAGCACGGAATGGGCGTAGGCGCCGCCGGCGCGCATTTCGGCTGCCACCCAGATGGCCTCCATGACCTCGCTCTCGGTGGCACCCTTGCGGGAAGCGAGCTTGGTGTGTCCGTCGATGCAGTAGGGGCATTGGGTCACATGGGCGACGGCGACGGCGATCAGCTGCTTGGTTTTCTCATCCCGGTGGTTCAGTTCCAGTCGGAGAAGCCCCGGCGGCTCCCGCGGCCGAATTCTCCGGCGGCGGCCTTGTCCCGCAAGATTTGCGGCGGCGCAAACAGGTCGCCGATCGACTGATGGAGGTACTTGGCGATGCCCAGGCACACGTCCAAGCCCACGACGTCGGTGGTATTCAGGGCCCGGTAGGGTGCCTGTAGCCGAGTCCCCCAGCTGGGCAGCCCGCAAGCGGGTCCTTCAGCGCCCACATCCCGACAATGATGACAATGACAAGGAGTGATATCCGGGCTCTTTGGGCGCACGAAGGCCTGGTGATGGTATGCCAACCGCCACAGTTGCTTCACGACCAACGCGGCCCGAATTTACCCCCCGGACGGCCCACCGGGCCGGGTCATCTGGCCTCCGCGGTTTGCAGGGCGATGTCGAGGAGGCGTCCGGCGTCCCCGGCCGGCCGGTGGCTGCCGAACCAGATGCCCCGCAGTTCCCGCTCGAGCCTCCCGCCGGACACGGGGACCTGGAGCATCCGCCCGTCCCGGAGTGCGCCCTGCACCGCGAGGTTGCTCAGTACCGCGGGACCGAGCCCGGCCATGACGCTCTGGCAGATCGCCGAATTGCTGTTCAGCTCGGCGACGGGCCGGGGCCGGTCAGCGCCGATGGCCGCGTCCAGCGCGGCGCGGGTGCCCGATCCCGCTTCGCGTTCCACCAGCGGTGTGGCTGCCAGTTCCTCGGGGGTGAGCGGTTTCGTGCGCGCGGCCCAGGGGTGCTCCGGGGAGATGACGACGACGAGGCGGTCGGTGGCGATCCGGATGCTGCGAATATCGCCGGGGACATCGGGGGTTTCGATGAATCCGAGCGCCAGTTCCCCCGAGCGCACCCCGTCGATCACGCACCTTGAATTGTTGATGCGCAGAGTGGTTTGCACGTCCGGATACCCAATCCGGAAGGTGCTGATCCAGCCCGGCACGAGGTACTCGGCCACGGTCATGCTGGCACCCACCACCAGCTCGGTCGCCGACGTGGCGACCAGGGCCGCAGCGCCGGCCGAAAGCCTTTCGACGGCGTCGAGCACCTCGCGCGCCCATTCAACGGTCAGCACGCCCTCGGTGGTCAGCCGTGAACCAGCCGTGGAGCGGCTCAGCAGCCGGTATCCCAGACGCCGTTCGAGAGTGGCGACGGCGCGGCTGGCATTGGATTGGGCCATGCCGATCGAGCGTGCCCCGGCACCCAGGCTGCCTGCATCGGCGACGGCCACCAGCAGGCGCACCGCCGGCAGTTGCAGCCACTGGTGGGCGGGCAGGGTCCGTTCGCTCTCATCTGGCATATCAGGATCATATGCCCCCTATGGCGGAACGATGGCTACTGGACTCCCGCAGGGAGTGACACCGTACAAGGTATGAAAACGAAATACTCCGCCAATACCGCCGGCGCTCCCGGCCCGGATCAGGCAGCGGCGGCCTCCAAAGCTCAGACATCTGTCGGCCGCTGGACCCGGTTCGTCCCCGGGCTGGCGGCTTGCGCCGTGGCCGCCGCCGCCGCCCTGTCCGCCGCCCGGCTTCTGCCCGGCTTCAGCCCGCTGCTCATCGCAATCCTGCTCGGGGTCACCTGGCGGAACCTGGCCGGCGTGCCCGCGTCCTGGACAGCCGGGGTGCAGGTGTCCTCGAAGAAGCTGCTGCGCACCGGCATCGTGCTGCTGGGGCTGCAGCTCTCCCTGTCCGAAATCCTGGGCCTGGGAGCCGGCGCCCTGCTGGTGGTCGTGGCGGCCGTCGGCGTCACGTTCGCCACCACTCTGTGGATCGGCCGCGCCCTGGGCATCGGGCCGGCCCAGCGGCTGCTCATCGCCTCAGGCTTTTCCATCTGCGGGGCTGCCGCCGTAGCGGCTACCGAAAGCGCCACGGACGCCGAGGAGCAGGAAACGGTGACCGCGATCGGGCTGGTGGTGCTGTTCGGCACCCTGATGATCCCCCTGGTTCCCTTCCTCGGCACACTGCTGGGCCTGCCCCCGGAGGCCCTGGGCATGTGGATCGGAGCCTCCACGCATGAGGTCGCCCAGGTCGTTGCCGCCGGCGGTGCCGTCGGCAGCGCCGCTCTCGCCGTGGCCGTCACCGTTAAACTGGCGCGCGTACTCATGCTCGCCCCCATCATCGCCGGCGTTGGCTGGTACCGCCGGCGCACCCAAACCGGGACCACGGCCGGCAAGCGGCCGCCGGTAATTCCCCTGTTCGTCCTGGGGTTCATCGCCGCGATGCTGCTGCGCACCTGGGGCTTCCTGCCCGACCCGTTCCTCGAGACGGCGAAGTGGTTCCAGACGGCCCTGCTGACGGCCGCCATGTTCGGCCTCGGCCTGGGCGTCCACTTCCGCGGACTGGCAACAGTCGGCGGCAAACCCGTCGTGCTCGCCCTGACCTCCACGCTCACCATCCTCGCCGTCTCACTCGGCGGAACGCTCATCTTCCCGCCGGTCTCCTGAGCTCTGGCGTAAGGCCGAGGGATCCCCTCCGGCCCGGGTTCAGGACCGGGAGCGGACACTGGGGCTGTCCCAGCCATCGATTCCGGCGGTGAGGTGTTTCTGGGTCTTTCTCCAAGAGGCCCTTGGTCGTGCAGACGGCCAACTATCCCTCCACGGCGGACAGGTGCGTCAGGGCATTCCAGCTGGATTTGGCCACGTGCTTGCGGTTACCCCTGATGAATTTGCCATTGCCGGTGGGGCGGCAGGGCCTCAGCCACCACGCCCAGGTCGCCCCCGGCACCCAGTCTGCGCTGGCCGTGGCGGCCGCAGAGGTCAGCCGAAATGACTGCTTTCACCGAAGAAGAAGACGCCGAAGATCCAGGAGCAGCCCACGGGTAGTGCAAGCTTCCTGCTGGCACCCCGATAGCCCACGCGGGGTATTTACCGGCCGGCCCGCTGACTATGGTCGGGCTGTGAGCGTTCTCTATTTGGTCCGGCACGGACAAGCATCATTCGGCACCGAGGACTACGACCGGCTGTCGACACGCGGCAAGGACCAAAGCCATGCCTTGGGAACCAGCCTGAGGCGCAGCGGCATGCTTCCGGCCCGCATCACCAGCGGCGCCATGAAACGCCAACTCCAGACGGCCCGGTACGCGTCCGGGGCCGCCGACTGGGGCACGCCGCTTGACACGGATCCGGGTTGGGACGAATTCAACGCCGCCGAACTGATCAATGCCCTTCCCGAGGACGATCCGGACGCCAAGACCGATTCACGGGCCTTCCAGCGATTGCTGGAAAAGGCCTCGACCCGTTGGGCCTCAGGTGGACACGACGCCGACTACAGCGAGACGTTCGGCGAATTCACCCGGCGCATCGACGGCGCCCTCGACCGGGCCGTGGACTCGCTGCGGTCCGGGGAAAGCGCAGTCGTGGTGTCGAGCTCCGGCGCCATCGCCTGGGCGGCCGCCCGGCTGCTGGACGGCGGGTTCCCGCAATGGCTCGCGTTGAACCGGGTCACCGTGAACTCCGGTGTCACCAAGATCGTCTCCGGTTCCTCCGGCAAGACCCTGGTGGCCTTCAACGAACACGGCCACCTCCCCCGTTCCTGGATCACCTACCGCTAGACCACCCCAGTGGGCGGCACCCGCCCGGATAACACACCAGATGCAAGGAAGCAGGTTCCACCATGACCGGACAACAGCGCACGGCCATCGTCACCGGGGCAGGACGCGGCATCGGTGCCGAAATCGCCCGCCGCCTGGCCTCCGACGGATTCAGAGTCGCGGCCATCGACCTGGATCATGACGGGCTCGATGCCCTCACCGCGGGACTGACCGCTGCGGGCCACAAGGCCATCGGCATCGTCTCGGACATCTCGGACGAGTCGGCTGTCGATTCCGCTGTGGCCCGCACCGCCGATGAGCTCGGCCCACCGGTCGTGGTGGTCAACAACGCTGGCATTATCCGGGACAACCTGCTGTACAAGATGGCCGTCTCCGACTGGGACCAGGTCATGAACGTGCACCTGCGTGGTTCCTTCCTGGTTTCGCGCGCCGCCCAGAAGCACATGGTCGAGGCCAAGTGGGGACGTGTCATCAATCTCTCAAGCACCTCGGCCCTGGGTAACCGCGGCCAGGCCAACTACTCGGCGGCCAAGGCCGGCCTGCAGGGATTCACCAAGACCCTGGCCTTGGAGCTCGGCCCCTTCGGCGTCACTGCCAACGCAATCGCCCCGGGCTTCATCGAAACCGAGATGACGGCCTCCACGGCCGCACGCTTGGGCGTGAGCTTCGAGGACTTCACGGCCAAGGCCGCCTCGGCGATCCCCGTGCGCCGCACCGGCAAGCCCGCCGACATCGCCAACGCCGTGTCATTCTTCGCCTCCGACACTGCGGGCTTCGTCTCCGGCCAGGTGCTGTACGTGGCGGGAGGACCGAAGGCATGAGGATCTTCAACGGCATCGACGACTTCGCACAGTGTGTGGGTGAGGAAATCGGCGTCACCGAATGGCGCACCATCACCCAGGACGACATCGATGCGTTCGCCAAGGTGACCAACGACCACCAGTGGATCCACGTCGACACCGAGCGTGCGGCCTCGGGCCCGTTTGGTACCACGCTGGTACACGGTTACATGACACTCGCGCTGGTCTCCGGGTTCCTTTTCGACACGTACCGCATCGACGGGCTGTCCATGGGCGTGAACTACGGATCGAACAAGGTCCGTTACCCTGCCCCGGTCCTGGTCGGCTCGAGCGTGCGTGGCCGGATCAGGCTGGTGTCCGTTGACCGCGAGGACAAGTGGGCACAGTCAACGGTCCAGGTCACCGTCGAACAGGAGCTCAACGGGGAGGCGAAGAAGCCAGGCTGTGTCGCCGAGGTCGTCTCCCGGCTCTACAAGGCACCTGCCGCCTAAACCGAGGCAAGATCGCTCGTCCTGCGCTGCCCCGCATATGCCGAAGACCCCCTTCCTGAAGGAGCACCACCATGCCCAGAGCAGCCATAGTTGCAACAGCCCGCACCCCCATTGGCAAGGCTCACCGCGGGGCCTTCAACAACACGTCCGCCCCCGAGTTGGCCGGGCACGCGATTGCCGCGGCCTTGGAGAAGGTCGGCATCGAACCGTCGCTGGTCGAGGACGTCATCCTCGGATGTGCGGTGCAACAAGGGACGACCGGTTCCAACGTCGGCCGCCAGGGTGCCCTGCGCGCAGGGTTGCCGGTAACGGTTCCCGGACAGAGCATCGACAGGCAATGTTCCTCGGGACTGATGGCGGTCGCGACAGCTGCCACACAAATTCTCGTCGATTCCATGACAGTGACGGTGGGAGGCGGAGTCGAGTCCATCTCGCTGGTGCAAAACGAACACATCAACAAGTACCGCGGCCGGGACCAGTGGCTTGAGGCCAATCACCCTGGCACCTACATGCCGATGCTGCGCACCGCCGAACTCGTGGCCGAACGCTACGGCATCAGCCGCGCACGGCAGGACGAGATGGGCGCACTGTCCCAGCAGCGGTCTGCGCGCGCCCAGGCGAACGGTGCATTCGACGACGAGATCGCGCCGATTCGCGTCGTCACGTTGAAGACCGACAAGGAGACCGGCGAGGTCACGGAATTCGAGCAGCTCGTCTCGAACGACGAGGGTGTGCGTGCCGGCACCACCGCTGAAACCCTGGCAGGGCTTCGTACGGTGCTCAGGCCCGGGGAGTTCACGGCACATCCGACGGTGACGGCGGGCAATGCCTCACAGCTCAGCGACGGTGCGTCGGCCAACGTGTTGATGAACAGCGACTATGCGGCGTCGCTGGGCCTGGAGCCGCTGGGCTACTACTGCGGCATGGCGGTCACCGGATGCGAGCCCGATGAGATGGGTATCGGACCGGTCACCGCCATCCCGAGGCTCCTGCGGAATCACGGGCTGAACGTTGAGGACATCGGGGTGTGGGAACTCAACGAGGCCTTCGCTTCGCAGGCCGTCTACTGTCGGGACCACCTCGGGATCGACCCCGAGAAGATGAACGTCAACGGTGGCGCAATCGCCTTGGGCCACCCCTACGGGTTGACGGGCTCACGGGCCGTGGGCAGTGCCCTGCTCGAGGCGCGGCGCCGTGACCAGCAATTCGCCGTGGTGTCGATGTGCGTGGGCGGCGGCATGGGGGCCGCAGGCCTCTTCGAAGTCGCACGCTGAACGGAACAGGCCGATGCCGTACTTGGCCAACTGATTCCAGTTAGGCAAGTCCCCTCGGACTTAACGGGAAAGCAGACCCCCGGCACTGGGTGCCGGGGGTCTGTCATTGGCCGACGACGGTAGGAACCGCCGGGTGCTCCGTACCGCTATTGCAACGGCGAGAACGTCGATGGGCTCAGCTGCTTCACCACTGAGGACGTCGGCACCGGGCCGTCAACAGGCCGCCAGGCTCCCTTCCCAGATGTACCCTGCCCACGGCGTTCCTCGTTGGGGAAGGCCCAGATCTGGACGATGCCGTTGGTCTGGCCGAACTCCAGGCGCCCAGCCAGCACGAGCGAATCGTGCTGGCTGCGATCCTCAATCGCGTTCGACCATGCCTCGCCGGCGGCACGAAGGTCGGACACCTGGAAATAGTCGTATTGGATCTCGAAGACCGGTCCGACGGTACCGGGCCGCCGGTCCTCGACGAAGTCGAACGGCAGGACCAGCTCTACCATCATCCGGTTGACGAATCCGCCCGTTGCCGGGGGCCAGTTCGGGTGCTCGGCGGCGCGAGCCCGCTGAATGGTGCGTTCGGCCTGGTCCTGGTAGGGCCATACGTGGATGACTTCGCTCAGCGCCTGATCGTTGGTACGCCAGAAGGCTGTCAGCGGCGAGAATGCCGCACGGTCAACATAGCCGGCACCGAATCGACGCTCGAACTCTGGCACATTCTCCGGAGCCACCTGATATGAACGAATTTCGTAAATCATGTGCACTTCCTTGTCATCAGGGGTGATGGGGGGTTCTCAACGTCAGGGCACCCAGGCCCCGGAGCCTCAGCCCTGGAGGACAGAGATGGCTTGGAGCGCCGCGACGCCCGCGCCGGCGCATTCCTCGTCCTGCTCCCCGGTGCCGCCGCCTACACCGCACGCACCGACCAGGACGCCGTCGGCAAAGATCGGGACGGCACCCTTGGCGTAAAAGATGTGTCCCCCTTCGGCCTGGGCGATGCCGATCATGATCGGTGAGGCGGCACGCTCGGCGAGCAGGCCGCTGGGCTTTGCGAACCCGGCGGCGGCAACGGCCTTGCCCTGGGAGCCGTAGCCGGCGCCCCAGTGCCCGCCGTCCATCCGCCCGAAGGCGAGAAGCCGGCCTCCGGCGTCACAGACCGAGACGCTGATCCGAATGTCCAGTTCTTTGGCTTTGCTGATGGCGCTGTCGATGATGAGGTTTGCCTGGGTGAGGGTCAGTGTCATGGTCAACCTTTCGAGAGGCTCCGGAAAAGGGATTTGGAATCGCCGTAGCGACTAAGGAATTGCCCGAAACATGGACAGTGAGGCGTTGGTCGTATGCGGCCTGATCTTCGACGCCCAGTCGCCTTGTGCGGACGCGGCTTTCCACTCCGGGGTTTGCGGCAGGTCCGGAGAGTTCACGCGGTAGAGCGTTGCGTACCTCTGTACGCCCGCGTTGGGCCGATCCAGGACGTAACGCTGGACGCCCAGGACACCTGGCACCTTGGCGATGAATGGCACGTGCTCGGTATCGTAGATGCGGTTGAACTCGTCCTCGAATTCGTCGGGGATATCAAGCTGGACGAGCCACAGGTACTCGGTATTTTCCTTCACGGTCCCTACCTTTCGACGGCCACCTTGGCGGCGTTCACTATTGATCGCTCACTGTTCGATGAACGAACACATTGGCCGCTGCCTCGGCATACACATGGTCACGCGGCATCCGGGCGGCCATCTCAAGGGCGTACGGCGCACCTTCCAACAACTGCGCGAACATCCGCTCATCGAGCACGAGGCCTGCCCTGGCGGCTGCCGCCAGGCATGCATCGCGGAGCATCGGATCGGCGTCCCCGGACGTACCGGCCAGCAACGGAGGTTCGTCCACCGCCGGCGCAACAGCATGCGCGATCAATTCGGGATGACGCCGGTGCCAGTCGGTCGCCGACTGATACGCATGGCCGATCCGCAGAATCGTCGCTTCGTCGAATGGACGGCCGAGGATCTGCATGCCCAGCGGCAGCCCCGCGGAACCGAAACCGTTCGGCAGCGCGAGCACCGGCTGGCCGGTGACGTTGGCAGCGGTAAAGTGGTTGGCCTTCTTCCAGAATCCCAGCGGGTCGTGCGAGCCGAATCCCGGCGCTTCGCCCGAGCAGATCGTGATGAAGGCGTCGAAGCGCCGGTACAGGGGTTGCATCTCGGCGATGGCCCGCTGCTGTTCCCTGCCGGCCCGGATAAAGTCGTTGGCAGAGAACATCAGCGCCGGCAGCATGCGGCTCAGGATGTCGGCGCCGAAATCACCGGGGCGGGCGATCAGGTCAGGCTGGTGCACATTGAACACTTCGGTTTCAGCAATAATCGTCTTGATGTCGCAGTAACTCTGCATTGGCCTGATCCGGCAGTCCTCCAGCGTGGCCCCCAAGTCCTCCAAGACGCCCAGGGCGTCCTCCATGGACCGGCGCTCGTCCGCGGACGCCACGGTCTCGTCCTCCCAGTTGTGCCTCAGCACACCGATCCGCAAGCCCCGCAGGTCCCCGGTCAGGGCACCTCGGTAGTCGGGAACCTCACGGGCCACGCTGACGGGGTCGGCCGGGTCGTGGCCCGCGATGCCCTCGAGCAGGATCGCGCAGTCCTCGGCGGTCCGCGCCATGGGACCGCTGCGGTCGAACGTGAACGAGTGCGGGATCACCCCCGAACGGCCAACCAGCCCGGGGGTGGGCATCAGGCCGGTAATGCCACAGCGGGAAGCTGGCACCCGAATCGAACCGCCGGTGTCGGTGCCGATGCTGGCCGGCACCAGCCCCGCGGCGATCGCTGCCGCCGAACCGCTGGAGGAGCCACCCGTGACGCGGGTCAGGTTCCAGGGATTTCGTGCCGGCGGCCAAGGTACGTCAAACGACGGCCCGCCATGGGCGAACTCGTGAAGCGCCAGCTTGCCCATCAGCAGTGCGCCGGCTTGCTGGAGCCTCGCAGCCACGGCGGCGTCCCGGGTCGGCACGTTGTCCTCCAGCACCCTTGAATGTCCTGTGGTCGTGATGCCGGCGGTATTGAAGCAATCCTTGAGGGCGAAGGGAATCCCGTGCAGCGCACCGCGGTAGCGGCCTGCTGCGATCTCGGCGGTCGCCTCGCGCGCCCCGTCAAGCGCCAGCTCGAAGGTCCGGGTGATGTACGCCTGCACCTGGGAATCGACGGCCTCGGCGCGCGCGATGAGCGCCTGGACATATTCAAGCGGAGAGAGCCTGCGTGAGCCGATGAGCTCCGCCGTTTGGGCCAGGGTCAGCTGATGAAGCCCGGCGGTTTCAACGGCATCGTTCATTCGAGCAACTCCTCGGTATTGGGAATCAAGCACAGGGCACACCGACCGGCATCGAGGGGCCCCTCCCCCGATGCCGGCACTCACACGCCCGGGGTCGATTTAGGCGAGCGTCAGGCGCAGCGGAACCGATTCCCAGCCGCGCAGCGTGTTGTTGTGGTGCCGTTCGATCGGCGCGGCAAGTTCGATGCTCTTGATCCGGGGCACCAGTTGCTCCAGCAACGACGCGGCTTGGAGACGGGCGGCGTGCTGGCCCACGCACTGGTGAATGCCCATGCCGAAGGACAGATGCCCGGAGGGATCGCGCGACAGGTCGAACTTGTCCGGGTTCTCCCAGCGGCGCGGGTCGCGGTTCGCGGCGGCGAAGCACAGCATGACGCGGCTGCCGGCCGGGATGACGGACCCGCCGATCGTGACGTCGGTGGTGGTCTTGCGGAAAATCTGCTGGACCGGGGATTCCCAGCGCAGCGACTCATCGAAGGCCACGCGCGCCAGGTTCGGGTTCTTGCGCAGCGCCTCCCATTGCTCCGGGTTGGAGGCGAAGGCGTAAAGCATGCCCGAGATGCCGTAGACGGTGGTGTCGACGCCGGCCGAGAGCAGTGAGCGGGTCAGCAGCGGGGCCTGCTCGTGCAGGATGTCGCCGCGGTCGGCGGCAGCCCAGATGTCCGCCCCGAAACCTTCTGGCTTCAGTGCGTCGCGTTGGCACTTGGCGGTAGCCCACTCGGTGTATTCGGCAGCCTTGCACTTGCCCTGTTCCACCAACCCGTTGTCGGGGCCCAGTGCGTTGAAGATGTGGTCGGCGTAGGGCACCAGGTTTTCGCGGCCCTCCTCGTCGATGCCGGAGGCCTCGGGGAAGAAATTCACCGGCAGCTTCGAACCGATTCCGGTGTGCCCGTCGATCTCCACCTGCCCGCCGGGGGCGGTGCCCGCCAGCAGGGCCTTGATCAGGCCGCCGGCCGTCTCCATGCAGGTGTCCTTCATCGAACGCAGCACCCGTGAGGACAGGATCGACTGCAGCACCTCGCGCGGTGCGTCGTGCTCGGGCGGATCCATCTGCAGCAGGCCGCGGGCGCGCCAGGGCTCGTTGAGGCCCACGCCGGAACCGGAGGAGAGGTCCTGCCAGTTCGCGACGGCGGCCGAAAGGTCCTCGTAGCGACCGATCGCATACGCGTTGTACTTCGCCAGGAACACCACGGGGCCCGCCTCGCGCAATCGTTCCTGGAACGGCAGGGGGTTTTCAAGGGTTTCCGGCGAGAACGGGTCGTCGTCGAGGACCGGGACGGTTCCGTGGTTGACGGGGCATTTCGTCGCTGTCGACATGGTGGGTATCTCCTAAAGATCCAGCACGAGGCGATCGGAGACCGCGCGTGAGACACATACAAACATTCGGTCGTTCTTGGCACGTTCTGCGTCGTTCAGCAGCGAGTCACGGTGCTCCGGCGTGCCCCTCAGGACGCTGACCTCACAGGTGCCGCAGACCCCCTCGTTGCACGAGGAGAGCACCGGGACGCCGGCATCGCTCAAGGCCGAAAGAACCGTCTGGTCGGTGCCGACGGTGATGCACTTCTTGGAGAGCGCCAGTTCGAGTTCGAACGGCTCGGTCCGCACCGGCTCCGGCAGGGTTGCGGGAACGAACCGCTCGAAGCGCACCGCCCAGGACGGCCAGGCGGATGCCGCCCCGGCCACCGCGTTTAGCAGTGGCTCCGGTCCGCAGCAGTAGACACGCCCCCCGTCAACGGGTTCGCTCAGGAAGGACAGGTTCAGATGGCCCTTTTCGTCCTGCGGCCAGATGGTGACGCGGTCGCCGTACTGCGCGAGCTCGTCCAGGAAGGCCATCGAGGCGCGTGTGCGGCCGCCGTAGTGCAGGTGCCAGTCGATGCCGAGCTGCTCCGCGGCGACAATCATGGTCATGATCGGGGTGATCCCGATGCCGCCGGCAATGAATTCATAGCGGGTCGCCTGGGACAGGAGAAAGTTGTTCCGCGGGGTTCCCACGGTAAGCATGTCGCCGACCGCGAGCTCGTCGTGGATGAAGCACGAACCGCCCTTGGAGTTCGGTTCGCGCAGTACGGCGACCTCGTACGCGTGCGGGTCCCAGCGGTCGCCACACAGGGAGTAGTGCCGGGAGAGGGATCCGGCGTCCGTGGTCGGGAGCACCAGTTCAATGTGTGCACCGGGGGTCCAGTCCGGGACGCGGGCGTTGTGCGGTTCCTCGAGTCGCAACCGCACGACGCCGTCGGCGATGACTTCCTTCTGCGCGACCCGGAGGGATTGGATTCCCGGGTGACCGGCAGCGGGCCTGGAAGCCGGCGAAGCGTCGAGGGTGAGCGAAGCGGCGTTAGTAGGCATACCACGATCATGCGCAACGGGCGCCGACGTAAGCAATCTCACATGGCTTATCAAGGCGATAGCCGCGTAGTGATGGCTGACACTTGACAACAGTTGCCCATGAATTCTCCGGACATGACAACGTCCCCCTCACCGCGATTCGTGGTGAGGGGGACGTTGGATCAACCTAGGAGCTGCGTCGCGCGCGCTGGCGCTTCAGCTCATTGCGGGCCAGGGCGTTTTTATGCACCTCGTCGGGACCGTCGGCGAACCGGATGGTGCGCGCATAGGCGTATGCCGACGCCAGGAAGAAGTCCTGCGACAGCCCAGCGGCACCGTGGACCTGAATGGCCTTGTCGAGGATCCATTCCACGGTCGACGGCGTGGCGATCTTGATAGCCTGGATCTCGGTGTGGGCGCCCTTGTTCCCCACGGTGTCCATGAGCCAGGCGGTCTTGAGCACCATCAGGCGCAACTGTTCGACCCGGACCCGGGACTCGGCGATCCAATCACGGATCACGCCCTGTTCGCTGAGCGGTTTACCGAAAGCGACACGCTCGTCGGCCCGTTCGCACATCATCTTGATGGCCCGCTCGGCCATGCCGATCGCACGCATGCAGTGATGGATGCGGCCCGGGCCCAGACGCGCCTGGGCAATGGCGAAACCTTCACCTTCGCCGCCGATGAGGTTACCGACCGGGACCCTGACATCGGTGAACACGATCTCGGCGTGGCCGCCGTTGTAGTGGTCCTCGTAGCCGAAGATCGTCATGGCACGCTTGATGGTGACACCGGAAGTGTCCCGCGGCACCAGGATCTGGCTCTGCTGACGGTGCCGTTCGGCAGTGGGGTTGGTCTTGCCCATCACGATGAAGATCTTGGCGTTGGGATTCATCGCGCCGGTAATGAACCACTTGCGGCCGTTGATCACGTACTCGTCGCCGTCACGCACGATGCTTGTCTCGATGTTCGTCGCATCGGAAGAAGCCACGGCCGGCTCCGTCATGGCGAAGGCAGAACGGATCTCACCCTCGAGCAGCGGCTTGAGCCACTGCTCCTTCTGCTCTTCGGTACCGAACTGTGCCAGCAATTCCATGTTGCCGGTGTCAGGTGCCGAGCAGTTCAGGGCCGCCGGAGCAAGCATCCGGCTGCGGCCGGTGATCTCGGCCAGCGGTGCGTATTGCACGTTGGTCAGCCCGGCGCCCTCCTCCCCGGGCAGGAAAAGGTTCCATAGCCCGCGGCTACGTGCCTCGGCGCGCAGCTTCTGCAGTATCGGGGATTCCGACCATGCGTACGGGTTCTCTAGTTTTCCCAGCTCATCCTTGTACGCCTCTTCGTTCGGGTAGACGTGCCCGTACATGAAGTCGACAAGTTCCTTCTTCAGGAATTCCGTCCGCTCGTCTGTTGAGAAATCCATCTACTTGTACTCCTTGAGTGATTCGAGCCCAAGTTCCAGCAGCAACGGCACGGTGCTGCCGCTGTCCTCGAAGCCCGCGCCAACCGTTTGGCGATTGATATGTCGGTAACGGACGCCCTCGGAAATCCCGGCGAGCTTGAAGCAGGCCAGTCCCAAGTGGAATCCGAATCCGCGAAGAGCACGGCCACTCTCTGCCTCGTAGAGGGCCATGATCTCTTCCTCGGAAAGGTAGCCGGGCGCCAGCGTTGCGTCGTATGTGGCCGGGTCGGTGGATTCCCGACCCGCCACGACCCTTGCGCGGCGCTGGTAGGTCAGCATCAGCGCCAGGTCGAGCAGCGGATCGCCGAGTGTTGCCATCTCCCAGTCGATGACTGCGGCCGGCAGGTCGTCGGCGCCCATCAGCACATTGTCCAGGCGGAAATCGCCGTGGACAATGCCCGAGGCGGACTCCGACGGGACGGCGGCCACGAGCTTTGCGTACAGCTCGTCCGCCCCGGGAAGTTCGCGGGTGAACGAAGCGTCGAGCTGCGTCTTCCAGCGTTTCACCTGCCGGCCCAGGAAACCCTCGGGGCGACCGAAGTCGGCCAGGCCCACCCGGCCAGGATCCACCCGGTGCAGCTTCGCGAGGGTGCGCACCAACTCAATGGAAATGGCTCGGGTGCGTGCCTCGCCGAGCGGTATGATCTCGTCGGCATACCGGTAAGGCACGCCTTCGATCCGCTCCATGATGTAGAAGTCGGCGCCCAGGACGTCCTTGTCATCGCAATAGGCGACCATCCTCGGAACCGGGACGTCCGTACCTTCCAGCGCCTCGGCCATGGTGTATTCGCGGCGCATGTCATGAGCCGTCGCCATGACCGTGCCCAGTGGCGGTCGGCGCACGATCCACCGCTGGACTGAGTCGGCGAGCTCGTATGTCAGGTTCGATTTTCCGCCGGTGATCAGGCTGGCCGTCAATTCCCCGACAACCATGCCCGGGTATTCGGCCGCCAGCCAGTCGCCCAAGCGGTCGAGGTCGAGTCCAGTGGGCGATTCGCGGTGCGTCGCCACGCCACCGTCGCTTGCGGTTTTCCTTGCTTCACTCATGCCCGGGCGAACTCCGGAACGAGCGTCTCATAGGTGATGTCGCCCTTCTTGACGCTGCCAAAGCGCAGGGCGAGTTCGGCCATGTGCTCGATGGTCTCCCTCGGTGCCTTGAACATCGGCTTGAGCTTGGGTGCCACCTGGGTGGCATAGTGCTCGACATATTCCTGCGCGATCTGCGGGGCCTTGCCGCCGAGACTGGAGGTGTTGAGCAGTTCAGCCGCCGCCGCCTTGTTCTCGATGATCCACTTGCTGGCATCGTCCTGGGCCGCCAACCAGTTCTTCACGACCTCGGGCTGCTTCTCCACCTTGTCCTCGCGCACCCCGATGCCCACCACGGCCTGGTTGCGCATGATCTCCGGAACGTTTTCCTCGGCGAAGTCGATCAGGATCGTGCCGCCGGTCTCCTGGGCCACGAAACGCGTCGACGTCCATTGGACGGTGACGTAGGCATCGATGCGGTCGGCGTTCAGGTTCGGGATCGCTTGGGCGGTGGGGCCCACGGCCAGGGCCGTGACGTCGCCGTACTTCATGCCGGCCAGCTCCAGCGCAAGTTTCAATTGCAGGTCACCGCCTGAGCCGACACTCGAGACGCCAATGCGCTTGCCCTTCAGCGATCGGATCTTCTCTTCGAAGCTCGCCTCGGGTCCGGGCCAGCTGAGGTCCTTGCTGCCAACGATTCCGTAGGTCGTTTCGAGCGTCCGGAAGCCGACGAGCAGCGGACGCTTGCCCTTTGAGCTGTTCGCGTGGGTGGCCATCAGCAGCAGCGTGTCGGCGGCGTATGCATCGACGGCGCCGGCAACCAGCAGCTGGAACGCCTGCACCCCGGACTGCGGGTTGAGGTGCTTGGGAACCTCGAGTTGGTGCCTGGCGTAGTCCTTGTTCGCAAGGTTGGCCGCATCAAGGAAATACGCATCGCCGGGGAAGGCAGCAATGGCGAATTTCCGGGCCTCGCCCGCGGAGGCCGCGCCACCGCCTCCGCAGGCGGTCAGCAGCGAGGCCGAGCCGAGCGCCGCGGTGCCCAGGCCGAAGAACTTCATCAGCGAACGTCGCGACATGCCGCCGTCCAACATCCGCCGACCGCCCCGGGGCGATCCGCCGTTCTGTGACTCAAACATTCATACTCCTGTGTGGTTGATTCGTGCCTGGCGGCCTTGGCTGTGCCCATGGCCCTGCGGGGGTGGCGCCCGATGGTTACAAGACGGTTCCAGCGTGTTCCATGACGACCCGGCCCACTGTCTTTCCGTCGGCAAGCCGCTGAAGGGCGTCGGGCACGCCGTCCAAAGTGAACCTTTCGCTGACGAAGGGGTCGATGGCCCCGGAGTCGGCCAGCCTGGTCAGTTCCCTGTGGCATTCATCGACCGCCGCCGGGTTCTTCGTGTTGTAAAGGCCCCAGTGGATGCCGATGATTGAGTAGTTCTTCACCAGCGCGTGGTTCAGCGAGGCGGACTGGATCTCTCCCCCGGCGAAGCCGACGACGATAATCCGGCCCTCGAACGCGATGCACTTGGTCGAGCGCTGGTAGACCTCGCCGCCGACCGGGTCGTAGATGACGTCGGCGCCGCGCCCTTCGGTGAACTCCTTGACGTTCGCCACGAAGTCCTCCTTGCGGCGGTCGATGACAAGATCGGCACCGAGCTGCTTGGCGTAGGCGGCCTTCGCTTCGCCGCCGACAACACCGATGACCCGGGCCCCGGCGGCTTTGCCAAGCTGGATGGCGGCGCTGCCCACGCCGCCGGCGGCGGCGTGGACCAGCAGCGTCTCTCCGCGCTGGATGCGGGCCAGCCGGTGCAGGCCGAACCAGCCAGTCTGGTATCCGATGAACAGGCAGGAGGCCTGCGCGTCATCAAGCGATGCCGGTGCCTGATGCACCTTGTCCTGGTCCATCAGCGCGTACTCGGCGAACCCGCCGTACGGAAGCGTGGTCAGGCCCAGCACCCGGTCGCCCACCGCGGCGCGGGTAACGCCCGGCCCGGTGGCGACCACCTGGGCGCAGACCTCGCGTCCGGGAGTGAAGGGCAGCTCCGGCTTGACCTGGTACGTGCCTCGGCACATCAGCACATCCGGGAAGTTGGCCGCGGAGGCCAGGACGCGCACGACCATCTGGCCCTCGCCCGGTTCGGGGACGGCGCGTTCGGAGAGCTGGAGGGCATCGACGGGTTCACCGAGTGCGGTAACCGACCAGGCCTTCAGGGTGCTGGGGATCGGCATGGCCTACTCCGCCCCGAACGTGATCAGCGGCTGGCCCGGAGCAACCACGTCCCCCTCGGCCACGAGGACCTCCAGGACCGTGCCCGAATCCTCGGCCGTCACGGGGATTTCCATCTTCATGGCCTCAAGGATCAGCAACGTGTCGTCCTCTTCAACCGTGTCGCCCGCGGACACAAGGACCTTCCACACGTTGGCACCCATGTCCGCCTGAATCGTCTCTGCCATGCTCATGCACTCCTTTTGGCCAGCCTGGCCTCTTCTTTAAGTCTTTGCTGTATTTCCGCCACCACTCCGGTGTCGTACCGGCCCTCGGTAAATTCCTCCGAGCCGAGGATTTCCTCAAGGAATGGCCGGTTGGTGGTCAGGCCCTCGATCACGAAGTCGTTGCACGCCTTGATCGCACGGGCAAGCGCTTCCTCACGGGTAGCCCCGTAGGCGCACACCTTGGCGACCAATGAGTCGAAGTGCGGGGTGACCTCGGTGCCGGCCGCATAGCCGGAATCCACCCGGATGCCCGGTCCCGCCGGCTCCTGCCAGGCATCGATCGGGCCCGGACGGGGGAAGAACTTCTTGGGATCCTCGGCACAGATCCTCAGCTCGATGGCATGGCCGCGCGCCTCGGGGGCGAAGTCCGGGGTGGTGGTGCCCGATGCCGCGATGCTCAGCTGCTGCTCGACCAGGTCGACGCCGTGGGTGAGCTCGGTTATCGGGTGCTCGACCTGGATGCGGGTGTTCATCTCCAGGAAGACGAAGTCGCCGCTGATCGTGTCCAGCAGGAACTCGACGGTGCCGGCGTTGCGGTAGCCGACGGCGGCGGCCGAGGCGATAGCGCACTCGATCAGGCGCCCGCGCAGTTCCTGATCCAGGTGCGGGGCCGGAGACTCCTCGATCAGCTTCTGGTGGCGGCGCTGCGTGGAACAATCGCGCTCGCCCAGGGCCACGACGGTACCGTCAGCCAAGCCCAGGACCTGGATCTCGATGTGCCGGGCCGAGGCCACGAAACGTTCGACGAAGACACGGTCGGAGTCGAAGCTGCGCGCGGCCATCGACCTGGTGTTCTCGAACGCCTTGCGCAGCGCCTCCTCGTCATGGGCAACGGCCATGCCGATTCCGCCGCCGCCGGCCGAGGCCTTGACCATCACCGGGTAGCCCACGCGCTTGGCTTCCTCGACGGCCTCGTCGCCAGTCTGCAGCGCCGCGCCGGCATCGCCGCTGATCGGCACGCCGGCCGCGGCCACAGCACGGCGCGACTCGACCTTGTCGCCCATCACCTCGATGACCTCGGCGGACGGGCCGACCCAGATCAACCCGGCCTCTTCGACCCGGCGGGCAAAGCCCGCGTTTTCGGCCAGGAAGCCGTAGCCCGGGTGGATGGCCGTGGCGCCGGCGTCCTTGGCGATGCGCACGATCTGTTCCCCGTCGAGGTAGGCCTGCACCGGCGTATCGCCCTCGAGCTGGATGGCGGTGTCGGCCTCCAACACGTACGGCAGGTTGCCGTCCACCGCATGGTAGACGGCAACGGTGTGCACGCCGAGGCGCTTGGCCGTGCGGATGATGCGCCGGGCGATTTCGCCGCGGTTGGCGATCAGCAGGCTCTTGGGAAATAGGCTCATTACGTCGTCCTTAATAACTCGTGGGCCACAGGCTCAGCAGGTGTTCGCCGATCCCGTTGGTCCGTGCCCGGTAGTGGTCCTTCAATGCGCCGAGGATGAACTCGCGGGTCTCGGCTGGATCGATAACCTGCTCGAATCCGTACACCCGGGCCACGTCGTAGGCGGTGGTGCCCTTGGACATCTCGGCGAGGCGCAGCTCGTACATCACCGGGTCGCTTTCCGGGTCCAGACCGTGCACCACGGAGACCGCGGAGGTCGGATCCATGAAGCTGACCTCGGTCGACCACCACCCGGCGGTGGCGTCAGCGGTCCCGCCGCCGCCCATGTTGATGAACGCCTGGCCGTAGTTCTTGCGCATCGTCACGGCTATCTTGGGCACGGTGACCAGCGAAAGTGCGTTCATCCAGTTGATGATCTTGCCCGCCACCTTATTGCGCTCGGCGTCCAAGCCGATCAGGAAGCCCGGCTGGTCGACGAGCATGATCACCGGAATGTTGTAGGAGTCACACAAGACCAGGAAGCTGGTGGCCTTGTCGCAGGCGGCCCCGTCCAGTGCGCCACCCTTGAACATCGGGTTGTTGGCGATGATGCCCACGGACTGGCCTCCGATGCGGGCCAGCGAGGTCACCAGGGACTTGCCGTAGCGGGCCTTGATCGGGAACACCGAGCCGGTGTCGGCGATGATGTCGATGACCTTGCGCACGTCATAAGTCTGGGTGCGGGACTCCGGGACGATCTGGTTTAGTTCCGCGGCGCGCTCGCCCGAGCCGGCGGGGACCGGTGCCAGCGGCGGGGTTTCGCCGTTGTGTGCGGGCATATAGGAGAGGAATCGGCGTACCAATTCGATAGCTTCCTCGTCGGTGTCCGCCACCGCGTCGGCGTAGCCGGTGACCTCGGCGTGGACCTTCCAGCCACCGAGCTCCTGGGCGTCGACCTGCTGGCCGGTGGCGCGGCTGACCAGGCCGGGGCTGGAGACGGCCAGCACGCTGCCCTTGCGGAAGACCGCGAAGTCGGCGGCCACCGTATGCCAGGCGGCCGAGCCGAAGCAGTAACCGAACGCAGCTGAAACCCACGGGCTTTCACGCTTGCGCAGGAAGCGGGTCTTGCCGTTGGCGTTGCCCATGCCGGTGCCGCCCATGGCGTCGGGCATGCGCACGCCGGTGGACTCGGAGAGGTAGACCAGCGGCATGCCCACCTTGCCCACGAGTTCCTTGAAGTGGGACATCTTCTTGTTGCTGACCGGGCTGGAGGAGGAACCCTTGACGGTGAAGTCGTAGGCGATGACCGCGGCACGCCGGCCGTCGACCTCGCCGGTGCCGGTGATCTTGCCGTCGGCCGGGGTCTTGTGGCGGTCAGCCTCCACGGCCGAGGTCGTGAACAAACCGCTCTCGCGGAACGTGCCCGGGTCGAGCAAAAGCGCGACACGTTCGCGGGCGTTCAGCCTGCCTTCGGCGCGGCGGGCCTCAAGCTTCTTCGGACCGCCCATCGCCAGCGCGGCCGCACGGCGCTCTTCATGTTCCTGCTCGCGGGTCAGCTTGGTTTCCTCAGTTGTGACTGCTTCCTGTGTCATCTCTACTGCCTTCCGTTTGCGCCACGCGACGCCTGGTGTGTCTGCTGGCTCTGTTCGAGCACGGCCCGCGCGGCGAGGGCCGCGTCTTCGAAGGCCGGGAAGACCGGGATTCCGATCGCCCGGGCACGTTGTGCGTACGTCTTGATCATTTCCTCGGTTCCTGCGCTGCCGTCCGTCTTCAGGACGAGCATCTGGTGGGTGCCCGGCGTCGATTCGTCGCGCGCCTTGGCGATCGAATCGATGATGTTGCCCGTCACGTCCCCGTGGGTTGCGCCGAGATTGCGCTGGATGATCCCGACATTCAGGTGGGAGATCAGCACTGCCGGGTTGCTTCCCGCGAGCACCGTCTTGAGGATGTCCTCGGCGACCGCGCCGCTCCTGACGGCCAGCGTTCCCGCCGGCACGTCGATCGGGTTGTGGAAACCGTTACCCGGGGGCAGGTCCAGCGCTTCGAGCTCGTTGATGACCGAATCGGCCAGCGGCGAGGTTGCCACTCCCTGGCGGTCAAGGGCATCGGCGCCCAGCACGCTGGCTCCGCCGCCGTTGCCGAACAGGACCGCTTCGCGGCCGTTCGGCTTGACACTGAGGTCGAGCGTCGACAGGGCGTGAAGCGCCGTGGCGAAGTCAGCGAGCGAATCAACGAGGGTCATGCCCGACTGCCGCGCGATGGCCGGCCACAGCCGGTGATTGCCGGCCAGTGCGCCGGTGTGGCTGGTGGCCGCACGCGAGCCCTCCGCGGTCCGGCCTCCGGCGAGCAACACCACGGGCTTGCGGGTTTCGGATGCTGCCAGCACGTCCAGGACCTCGCGTGCGATGGCCAGAGACTCGAGGTACAGGCCGATGACCTGGACGTCTTCATTGCCTAGGTAGGATTCGACAAGCTCGGCAGCGCTGACATCGGCACCGTTGCCGATGCTGACCACGCTGTGGAAATCGATTCCGCGGGATGTCCCGACGCGGAGGATGTCGACGCTCAGGCCGCCGCTCTGCGAGACGATGGCCGCCGTTCCCGGGGTCAGGGGCGCTTCGGGGACGAAGGAGAGCTTCCCTGCCGAGGCGTGGGTGCCCAGGCAGTTCGGGCCGATCAAACGGATGCCGGCTTCGTTGACGGTCTTGACCAGGGTGGCTTCGAGTTCTTTGCCCTCGTCGACTTCGCCAAAGCCGCTGGAGACCACCTGTGCGAAACGAACGCGGCCGGCGCCCTCGCTCAACGCCTCGCTGACCTTTGCCGCCGGCAGGGCAACGAAGGCGTAGTCGATCGGCTCGTCCACGTCCGCCAAGGAACCGACGGCGGCAAGGCCCTCGATCTCCTCGGCGCTCGGGTGGATCGGCACAATAGTGCCGTCGAAGCCACCGGCACGGATGTTGCGGATGAATCGGTTGGCAAGGTTCGGGCGCTTGCCGCTTGCACCCAGGACCGCGATCCGGCGGGGCTGGAACAGCGGGGAGAAGTCGGTGGTCCGGCCATCAGTACGCACTGCGGCTGCGTCGTCACCGGCCTCAAGACGGCCAACAACGAAACGTGCATCCACGGCCACGGCGCGGGCGTCGGAAACGATCACGGGGTTGAGGTCGATTTCCACAACATCATCCGGAAGCGAGGCCAGCAGGCCTTCGGGGCCGGCGAGGCGCGAGATCAGCGTGACGAGCGCCGGGATATCGGCCTTCACGCCGCCACGTGCGCCGTTGAGCACCTTCATGCCGCGCAGCTCCTGCAGCATGTCCAGGATCTGGTCGTTCGCCAGGGGGGCCAAGCCAAAGGCCACGTCCTCGAAGACCTCCACGAGGACCCCGCCAAGGCCGACCATAACGGTCCACCCAAGTCCAGGCGTACGGACCGCGCCCACGATGATTTCGTGGCCGGCCTGCACCATCTCCTCGACAAGCAAGCCATCGAGTTCGTGCCCGAATTCGGCCAGGCTCGCACGCATCTGCAGCGCGACTTCGTTTAGCTCGGCACGGGACACTCCGACCCGGACTCCGCCGGCGTCGGACTTGTGCACGAGCGTCGCCGAGATCGCTTTGACGACCAGCGGTTCACGAAGGTGAGCCGGTAGCTTCTGGCCCACTGCAATTTCGACGCCTTGGGGTGTATCGATCCCAAATGCAGAGAGCAGGGACTTTCCCTCCGCTTCGGTGAACATGGCCGATTCCCGGTTTCCGGCTTGGGCGATGAGCTCGGCGATGGTCGCGGAGCCGCTCGGCTGGGTTGTTTCGACTGACAACTGGTGCACCTCACTGAACGTCGGATCCGGGCGGCAAGCTCTCGCGCCCGGCGTGATTTCAGTCTCGTCAGCCATCTCGGCGCTGGGAAGCTCGACCGCGCTGGCAGGGTGATATGACTGCGCTATCGGATGGCCACCATTGCTGCGTTCCTTCAGTTCCAGGGACTATCGCAGCACCGTCATGAACACGTCCCTCCACCCAAAGCCCGTGAATCGGCCCAGGCGTCCGGGCGGCCCACAAAACACTCCCCTCTTTGGGTCCGCCCGGACCGCGGCAAGGCAGCCTTGCCCGGGGCGTTGGACCGGCTGGGAACCATGACGGCGGTGGCCCGGGAGTGGGGAACGAGCAAAACGGCCGGCGGCATCGTGGCCAGGGAACCGGCTCCCGTTTCTGGGTGGATTACACCCGGACGTGCCGGAGGGAATTCTTCATCCTGCACGAGCATCTGGACAACTCCACAGCCTCGGCAAGGTAAGGCAAGGAGCAACGTGGCCCGGAATCCACCGAGCCGGTCAGGTGGTTAGAAGGTTTTGGCGACGTCGCGCAGGAGACGCAGGAACGCCTGCACGGCCGAGGACCTCGCCTCATCCTTCCTGACGATGGCGGACGTACTGGCACGTGCCCATTCGAAGGGAAGCGGTACAAGCGCAACACCGTTTCCGCTGATGGTCGACCCGAGAAGCGTGTTCGACATGCAAATTCCCACACCGGCACGCACCATGGCCTGTGCCGCCTCCGCATTGGGCGTGGTGTAGACGACTCTGACCTCAACGCCCTCCAACATCCGGTCAAAGGCCACGCGCAGGATGCTCGACTCTGCAGGAAAGATCAGCGCTTCCCCTTCAAGGTCGGCAGGTTCAAAGTCGTCCTTGCCGGCGAGCCGGTGATCCTCGGGCACTGCCAGGACCAGCCGGCCGGTGATGAGATCGATATGGTGCAGTAAGGCATCTTCAGCCGGAATCAATTCGATACCAGGCAGACGGGTCACCAAGCCAACATCGAATTGGCCGCTGAGGACGCCGCGAACCACCAACTTCGATGGACCCTCGTCCACTTCGAAACGCACGTTCGGGAAGTCGGTCAACAGGCGTTTGACTGTCCTGGGAAGAATGGTCTGTGACCCTGCTGGCACTGTGCCGAGCCGGACGGTGCCCAGCTTCAGGCCTCCAATGGCGCTGGCCTCTTCGCGCAGCATCCGCTCGGCTTGAACCGCCGTGACCACGTGCGGCAGGATCCTCTCTGCCGCATAGGTCGGCTGGACCCCTTTGGCACCGCGGGTCACCAGAATGACGCCCAGATCCTCTTCGAGCCGCTGCACCTGGTTGGTGATCGTCGGCTGCGAGATCTCAAGCTCCTTGGCAGCTTGCCGGAACGAGCCTGTCCGCAATGCTGCCTCCAGGTAGCGCAGCTGCGCGAATCTCATGGCACCTTCTCCTTTGCTGTCGCGGTCCAAGACCGCCGGAGGACCATGTTACCCTGATCACAACCCCACCAGAGGCATCCTGGCGGCTTGTGAAGCAAGCGAACGCATGGCCCGAGTGAAGTCAGCCCAACAACTCGTCGAGCCCTGTCGAGTCCCTTGACAGCGAGCCCCCTTCGACGGCGATCGTGGTGCCGGTGATGTACCCAGCGGCAGGAGACAACAGGAAAGCAATCGTGGCCGCAATTTCATACGGTTGACCGAGCCGGCCGAGCATGGGTCGTCCAGCCAATTTCTGCGAATCGCGGCTGCTTCGCTCCTTGGCGACATATCTCGGCGAAAGGAAGAGACCGGGCGCAACGGCGTTAATGCGGACGCCACGGGACCCATAGGCAGCCGCCAGCTCCTTGACCCACACTTGCAATGCGGCCTTGCACGGGCCGTAGCCCGGCGCCGTCAGCCCACCGTGCGAACCGACCACGCTGGAAACATGCACGATCGACCCGCTGCTGACCAGTGGGGCCAACTTTCGTGCGGCCAAAAAGGCGTGTGCAAGGTTGACCCTGAAATCAAGATCCCAGTCCGCCAATCCATAGTCGGAGATTTGCCGGCGATGCATCTGCCCGATGACATCGACATACCCATTGATCTGCCCGCATTCGGCGGCAGCAGCGATCGCGATGCGGTCGATGCCTTCCTCGGTCGCGGCATCCGCGACCAGGAAGGGCATCCGCAGTGAGTTGGCAACTGCACCGACCAGCTCTGCATTGATGTCCACGCATAGAACGCGACCACCTAGGCCGACGATCGTCCTGCTGACATGCTCCCCAATACCACCGCCTGCACCAAGGACGACATAGAGATTGTCATCCAATCTGAACAGGCTGCCGTGATCGATCTCCTGAGCTGGCAGTGGTAGGGCGAGATTGTCGATGTGCATGAAGTCCCTCTCATTGCCCGATACCGGCCGAGGCAGTATTGGTATCGCCTCGGCCGGTATCGCGCTACAAACGGTCGTTGTCGATCCGCGGCCGCTCTATCTCGTCCACTTAGTCACGAGCTTCTGCAGGCCCGAGATGGAAAGGTCCAGTACCATCGACAACAAGCCCATGGCCACCAAGACGGCGAAGGTCTCTGCGACCTGGAAGTTGTTGGTCACGACGACCAATCGCTGTCCCAGACCGGTGTAGGCGCCGACCATTTCCGACACGACGGCACCAAGCACGGAGTAGACTGCGCCGAGCCGCAAACCGCCAACGATGGCCGGCAGCGCCGAGGGCAACTCAATCTTGAAGAAGCGCTGTTTCCGTGTCATGGCCAATGATTTAGTCAACTGGCTGATGTCGTGGTCGATGCCCTGCAGGGCACCCATAGTGCTGGTCATCAGGACGAAGAACACCACGCTGAAGGCAACCAGTGCCTTGGGGCCGAACCCTAGGCCAAACCACAGAATGAAGATCGGTGCCAACGCCGGACGCGGAAGGCTGTTCATCAAGGTCAGGAATGGCCTGGCCGCGACATGCAAAACCTCGACGCGGGCGAAGACCACGCCTGCCAGGATGCCCAGGATTGCACCGGAGACCAACCCGGCCATGGCGCCGCTGAACGTCGCGCTTACATCGGTCCAGAAGGTCTCGTCCGCCAGTTGCTTGATGAAGGATGTCCCGACATCACCGGGGGTGGACACCAGCGTCGGATCCATGATCCCCTGGCCCGTCATAAAAGCCCAGCTGAAGACGAAGACGGCGAGCACACCGATCCTCAGGGCCCAGACGCTCAACTGTCGTTTGATGCGTGATCGGCGCCGTTCCGCGATGATCGTGCTGTCGTTGTAGGCTGGCGCACTCGCGGAAGCGCGCAGAGGCTCCGCCTTAGCGATCGTTTCCATGTCAAACCCTTCCCTTGCGCTCTTCGGTAGTGCCGGATGGATCACGCATTTCGCGGTTCGCGGACGAGCCTTGCATCGAGGGGCGACGAGGTGTGCGGTCCGCCGGTGACCTGCAGGACCGTTCCAGTGATGAAGCTTGAGGCGTCGGAGCATAGGTACAGGCACGCGTCGGCAACTTCTTCCGGCAAGCCCACACGCCCGAGGGCCAGGAACTCGCCGAACGTCTTCTCGGTCTCCGGCGAAGCAAAACGGGAAGCCGGCGTCAGGGTGGCACCGGGTTCGACGCAGTTGACGCGAATGCCGCGGTCGGCCCATTCCCAGGACATCGTCTTGGTCAGCGAGGCAAGCCCCGCCTTGGCTGCGGCATACGCGCCGCGCATCGGGTGGGCGTGGTTCGCCGAACCGGACCCGACGTTGATGATGCTGCCGCCGCCCTGCTTCTCGAAGACCGGAAGGCAGGCGACGGCTGTGTGGAACGCGCCGCTGAGGTTGGTGCCGATTGTCGCATTCCACGCATTGACGGAAAGATCCTCCAAGCGCGAGGCGAAATTGCCGCCGGCGTTGTTGATCAGGATGTCGATCCGCCCGAACTGCTCAAGGGCGGCCCGGACAAGGGCATCTGCAGTCTCGGGTTCCCGGATGTTTCCGGTGACCACGATCGCCTTTCGTCCGAGCTCCTGGATTTGCCCGGCCTTGGCCTCAAGGGCTTCGGCCTTGCGTCCGTGCAGGATCAAATCCGCGCCGGCTTCGGCGAACTTATCGGCCAGCGCCGAGCCGATGCCGCCGGAAGCGCCCGTCACGATGACGATTTGGCCGGTGAAATCGAATGTGGTCTGACCCGACTTTTTGCTTGTGGTGGTGACTGTGTTCGTCATTTGACGTCCTCCCGATAGGTACGCGCCCGGTGTGTGCGGCTGACTCACGCACTGCGGACCCTCATGGCGATGGTGCGTTTGAGAAAGCTTCCTTCCGTTTCGCGGCCGGGGGCAATGTCCGGATCGCTATCGAGGCGATAGCCACGGATCAGGCCTGTTTTCGTTGACACTGTTGCCAAGGTGTTCAACGATTCATTGACCGGTGGTGACGCGCACCACATGATTGGCCATCCCGGTTTCCTGATGTTCATTGCTGTTCCAGCGTGATCATCGTTGGTGCCGTCTCAGCAATCGTCAGCCAAAGAAGACTGCCAAACGGGTCGGCCCCGCAAACAAACGACTGGAGTGACAATGCCCAATACAACCCTCCGCACAACCGGCGATAGCGGGATTCTTAGGAATGGACTAGCTGAAGCGGCAGCGCAGCCCACCACGGCCAGGGGGGTTTCTGTCGAGTTCGAGAACGTGAACCACAGCTTCCTCCACGGCAATCGGCCGGTGCGGGTGTTGGACAACTTCAACCTGCGCATCGAGCCTTCGGAGTTCGTCAGCATTGTCGGCCCTTCGGGCTGCGGCAAAACCACCGCCCTCGGCATGCTGGGCAACCTCTTGAAGCCACGCAGTGGCACGGTTCGCATCGATGGCGCCGAGGTGCGGCCCGGAAGCAACGACGCAGCCTTCCTCTTCGCCCGCGATGCGCTTCTGCCCTGGCGCCGGGTCCGCAGCAACGTAGAACTCGGGATGGAGATCCGCGGAGTTCCCAAGGAACAACGGCGCGAACGCGCCGAGGCCTGGCTGCGTCGGGTTCGTCTGCACGAGTTTGCCGACTCCGATGTCCTCCACCTGTCACAAGGCATGCGTCAGCGCGTTGCGATCGCACGGACTTTGGTGCAGAATCCCAAGGTTCTGCTGATGGACGAGCCGTTCGCGGCCCTTGACGCACAGACCCGTGCGATCCAGCAAGAGGAGTTCACCCAGCTCTGGGAAGCTGAACGCCCGACAGTCATCTTCGTGACCCACGACCTCGAGGAAGCCATTCTGCTCAGCGACCGCGTTATACTCATGGCCAGCCGGCCCGGCCGCATGGTGGTGGACATGAAGATCGAGCTCGAGCGGCCGCGACGCCAGGAGATGCGTCGAGACTCGGACCTGTTCAAGTCCTATTTCCACGACATGTCCGATCGTCTTCGGAGCGAAGTGGAACTCGCCGAACAGCGCATCATGGAGGAGAACCAGCATGGGTGATTCCCTGCAAAAGGTAGCTGGCGCCGATGGCACCACTATTGCCTATCGCCAGTACGGCCACGGCCCGCGCCTGATCACCTGCCTGCACTCGTTGGCGTTGGACGGATCATGGTACGCACCCTTGGCCGAGGCACTCGGCGGGGACTATCGCCTGCTCGCACCGGATTTCCGCGGCCACGGGCAAACCCCGCACGGGCACTCCGTCCCGACGCTGGGGCTCGTGGCCCAGGACATCGCCGCCATTTGGGACGCCGAGAACGTCGAGCGTTCAGTGGTGCTGGGCATTTCCCTGGGCGGCATGGTCGCCCAGGCCGTCACCGGCAGCTTCCCCGACCGCGTGGAGGCACAAATCCTGATGGCAACGCGCGGCGCCTACGACGAGGCAGCCGCCGCCGGAACCCTGGCACGTGCGGCCGAGGTCAGGGCCGAAGGAGGGTTGGAACAGGTCAAGGAAGCGACGATGCACCGCTGGTTCGGCGACGCCTCCACCGACACCACCCACCCGCTGGTGGCCAGGGCCCGCAACCAGTTCCTCGGGGCCGGCGGTGCCACCATCGCCGAATACTTCGAGGCCATGGTCACGGTCGGCGACTTCCAGCTGGACTCCCCACCCCCGACGTTGGTGGTCGGCGGGGACGATGACCGAAGCACCCCGCGCGCGGCGATCGAACAGCTTGCTACCTCAATCCCCGGCGCCGAGCTGCACTATGCCGCCGGCGGCCACCTGATCGCCTTCGACAACCCGTCCGAGGTGGCCGCAACGGTGCGGCCCTTCCTTGACGGCCTGGACTGCTGGACCACCTAACGGCCCCTGAAGCAAGCCGTTTCCCCTCCCCCACCGCTTTACGGAGAAGACATGAACAAAACACTCGACCGATACTCGACGCAGGTCACCGAAGAAGAACTCGCCGCCCACCTCGCATCCGCCCAGGTGCCGGCGCTGGTCATGCTCACGGCCCACGTCACCGGCGACACCTCGGTGCTGCGCGATGAATGGCGGCCGAACCTGAAGACGCTTCCGCTCAGCGGCCTGGATGCCGGGACCGAGGCCGCGGCCCGCGCCCGTTGCTTCGAACTGCTCGTCCCCTTCCTTCCCACCCAGCATGAGTGGCCGGCGGTCCCCAACGAGGCACTGCGCCGGCAGCTCGCCACCTGGCTGATGGGTTCGGAGAACGAGGACGCCCAGGCTATGGCCGCGGTCGCGTTTACCCCCAACAACGTGGATCCGCGCCGGCCGGACTGGACGCTTGACTCGGTGGCCCCGGACAGCGCCCTGAACGCCGTGGTGATCGGTGCCGGGTTCTCCGGCCTGCTCGCCGGCCTGCGCCTGAAGCAGGCGGGTGTTCCGTTCAAGATCATTGAGAAGAGCCAGGACGTCGGCGGCACCTGGTGGGAAAACACCTATCCGGACTGCCGCACCGATGTCCGCAGCCACATCTACACCTATTCCTTCGTGCAGCACGACTGGGAAACGCACTACGGCCGCCAGGACAAGATCCACGGTTACCTGCACCAGTTCGCCGCCGACAATGGCCTGCTTGAGCACGTGGTCTTCGGCACCGAGGTCACCGCCTCCCGCTGGGACGCGGAAACCGGAATCTGGACCCTTGATACCAAGACCGCCCAAGGCGTCGGGGGAACCATCGCATCCAGGATCGTGGTCAGCGCCGTGGGCCAGCTCAACCGTCCCTCGATCCCCAGCCTCCCGGGCCTGGATACCTTTAAGGGCCCCGTCGTGCACTCCGCGCAGTGGGACCACGGCATCGACTTCGCGAACAAGCGCGTGGTCGTCGTCGGCACCGGCGCCAGTGCCCTGCAATTCGCGCCCGCCGTCGCCAAGGTCGCCGAACAGGTCACCATCTTCCAGCGCAGCGCCCCCTGGCTGCGGCCCACCCCCGTGCTGCGCCAGGAAATCGAGGCCGGCGAACGCTGGCTTCTGCTGAACCTGAACCAGTACCGCGCCTACTACCGCTTCTCCATCTTCCTGCCGCGCCTGATCGGCAACCTGCCGGCCGCCACCGTGGACCCGGACTTCCCGCCGACCGAGGTCTCGGTCTCCGCCGCCAACGAGGCGCTGCGCCAGGAACTGACCGCCTACCTTCTGGATCAGGCAGGGGACGATGAGAAGCTGGCCCAGGCGATCATCCCCGACTACCCGCCGGCGGCCAAGCGCATCATCTGCGACGACGGCACCTGGGTGACGACGCTCAAACGCGACAACGTCCGGCTGGTCAGCCAGGGTGTGAACCGCATCGACGAAACAGGCGTCTGGGTCGACGGCGAACACATCGAGGCCGACGTGATCCTGCTCGGCACCGGTTTCAAGGCCTCGGACTTCCTGCTGCCCATGTCCGTCACAGGCATCGATGGGAAGGACCTGCACAAGACCTGGGGCATCGACGCCAGCGCCTACCTGGGTGTGACACTGCCGGGCTTCCCCAACTTCTTCTGCATGTACGGTCCCAACACCAATACCGTCATCCACGGCAACCTGGTCTTCTTCCTCGAATGCCAGGCCAACTACATGATCGATGCCGTCAAAACCCTGGCCAGCGGCGGACACCGTTCCATGGCGCTGCGCGAGGACGTGTTCGCCGAGTACGACAAGGAAATCACCACCGAAAGCGCCAAGCGCACCTGGGGCTGGTCCAAGACCCACTCCTGGTACATGAACGCCGAGGGCCGCTCCACCATCATGTGGCCGCTGCCGGCCCGCGAGTACTTCGAACGCACCTCCTGCGTGCGCACCGAAGACTACATCCTCAGCTAGCCGCCCCCTACTTCCATCACCAGTTCCATTTCACCGGAGGACCCTCTTGCTCACCGAGACACCCCTGATCACCGAGACAACGACGCTCGTCGCCAACCTAGAAACCCGCTACCTTTCCGGCGGCCCGGAGGACGGCATGCCCGTCGTCTTCCTGCACGACGGCGCCTGGGGTGGCAGCTCCGATGTGACCTGGGGCCAGATCCTGCCGGAGGCCGCGGCAAAGTTCCGCGTCATCGCCCCCGACCTGCTCGGCTACGGTGGCTCGGCCAAGTCGATCCGCGTGGACGTCTCGCCGTTCGCCTTCCGCATCCGCCACCTATTCTCCCTGCTCGACCGCCTGGGCATCAGGGAACCTGTGCACGTCGTCGGGAACTCCTTCGGCGGATCGGTCGGCCTGCGTGCGCTGAGCGATCCGGCGTACCGCGACAGGATTGCCTCTGTCACCACGATCAACGGCACCGGCGGCCCCTGGAAGGCACCGGACATGGCCAAGCTCGGCGAATTCGACGGCACCCGGGAGAGCCTGGCGGCGATCGTGGACCTGCTGTGCGACGCATCCGATCAGCAGCAGAGCCACCTCGATGCCCGGTTTGGCTGGGCCACCAAGCCAGGTCACTTCGCCTCCATGCGGGCCCCGCACCAGCAGGTGCCCGAGGCGCTGCGCGTTGAGCGCCCGGCCGACCCGTTCCCGGCTCCGCTTCAGGGCGTGCAGACCCCTGCCCTGCTCATCGAGTGCACCGGGGACACGCTGCTCGAGACCGGCTGGGCCGAAAACCTCCAGGCCGTGCTGCCCAACTCACAGGCGGAAATCCTGCCCTACAAGCACTGCCCGAACATCACCCACCCGCAGGAAACCTGGGCCATCGTCGGGGAATTCCTCGCTTCTACTATCGAAGGCGGCAAGTAATGTCGACGGAAAACGGCAACGCCGAAGCCCCTGCACTTGTTCTCAGCGGCGGCTCCTCAGGCATCGGCGAGGCGCTGGCCGCGGATCTGAGGAATGACTGGGACGTCACCTCCGTTTCCCGATCCCTCCCCTCCAAGCCGCTTGAAGGGGTCACCTATGTCAGCGGTGACGTCGCCGGCGATGCTCCCCAGGCCGTGCGTGAGTCCCTTGCGTCGCAGGGCCGGACCAGCATCCACTCCCTCATCCACTGCGCCGGCGTCGGGGTGTTCGGCCCGTTCATGGACATGCCCAAGGACGAGTGGGAGCGCGCACTGATGCTGAACCTGCACGGCACGCTCAACTTTGTCCAGGGTGTCGCGGACCTGGTCGAAGACGGCGGCAGGATCGTGCTCTTCTCCTCCGGCACCGTGTTCAAGGCCCCCGCGGGCGCGGCGGCCTACGCGGCCTCCAAGGCCGGAATCATCGGCTTCTCCCGCAGCCTCGCCGCGGAGCTGGGCGCACAGAACATCACCGTCAACGTGGTCGCCCCCGGGCTGGTCATGACCCCGCTAGCGGCCAAGCTCGCTGGCGGCGAGGAAGCCAACATCAGCACCCGGGCCATCAAGCGTGCTGCAGTGGTCGAGGACTTCGTCGGTCCCACCCGCTTCTTCCTCTCCCCCGGCGCCTCATTCGTGACCGGGCAGACGCTGGTTGTCGACGGCGGCTCGATCCGCCGCTGACCTCGAGGATCCGCACTAGCGGACTCCACGCTCTGTCGGCGGGGCGTGGTGTCCGCTGGCTTTCGGGAACGCAAGAGCCGCACCGCGGGATCTCCGATCCCGGACGCCCCGGCAGACCATACCGGTGCGAGGCACAATTCTGCCGCCTTCGCGCATCGACCCGGGTCTTGCCTGGTCGATACGCGAAGGCTCCGGGCATGGAGGACTCTCGATACGCAGCATCACCACAGTTCAGTCAAGCTCAGGAACGGAAAGTTCATTCATGACCACCGCGGCCGGCCGTCAGACAGCAACCTCCGACTACTTCCGCCTCGATGATGACCTCACACCCGAGGAGATCGCCATCCGGAACAAGGTCCGCGACTTCGCCGAGCAGCGTGTCCTGCCCGTCATCAACGGGTATTGGGAGCGTGCGGAGTTCCCGCAGGAACTCTTGCCCGGGATCGCGGAACTGGGCGTCGTCGGCACCACCATCCAGGGCTACGGATGCCCAGGGATGAGCCGCAAGGCCGCCGGCATGGTGGCACGCGAGATGGCCAGGGCGGACGGCAGCCTCAACACCTTCCTCGGCATCCACTCCAATCTGTGCATGGGTGCCCTTAATATTCTGGGCAGCCCAGAGCAGCGGGAACGGTGGCTTCCTGCCCTGGCACGCATTGAAAAAACAGGAGCCTTCGCGCTGACCGAGCCCGACCATGGCTCGGACTCTGTTGCCCTGGAAACCCAGGCCCGGCGCGACGGGGACCACTGGGTCCTCAACGGGCACAAACGCTGGATCGGCAACGGGCATGTGGCGGACGTCATCGTGCTGTTTGCCCGGAACGCGGAAGATGGCAACGTCAACCCCTTCGTCGTCGAAAAGGACGACGGAGGCCGCTATCCTGCGGGATTTGCCCCCACTGTCATCACGGGCAAGGTGGGCAAGCGTGCCATCGTCCAGGCCGACATCGTTATCGAGGAGATGCGTCTTCCTGTCAGCAGCCGGCTGACCGGCTGCCACTCCTTCCGCGACGTGTCACGGGTCCTGCAGGCAACCCGTGGCGGTGCAGCCTGGGAGGCCGTTGGACACGCCATGGCCGCATTCGACATTGCCTCGGAGTACGCCCAGGCCCGCCACCAGTTCGGCAAGCCCATTGCCTCATACCAGCTGGTGCAGACCCGGCTGGCGAACATGCTCAGCGAGCTGACCACCATGCAACTGTTGTGCACCCGCATGGCCGAACTCACGGACCGGGGCCAGCTCACCAACGCCCAGGCATCGATGGTCAAAATGGCTACCGCCCAGAAGGGCAAGTGGATCTGCAACGAAGCACGTGACTTGCTGGGCGGCAACGGACTGCTCCTGGAGAACCACGTCATACGCCACCTGACCGATATGGAAGTCGTCTCCACTTATGAGGGAACCGACTCCATGCAGGCACTCATCGTGGGTCGCGACATCACCGGCATCTCCGCCTTCAACTGAACTGCCTGATCCGGCAACCCGGACAGTGCTACGAACAAAGGAATGGACTAGACATGGCTGAGGCCTTTCTGATTGGTGGCGCCCGCACACCCGTGGGGCGCTATGGCGGCTCCCTCTCCCCCGTCCGGCCGGACGACCTCGCCGCGCTGACCGTGAGGGCCGCCGTCGAGCGCGCCGGCATCGACCCGGCCGTCGTGGACGAGGTGATCCTCGGCAACGCCAACGGCGCCGGCGAGGAAAACCGCAACGTGGCCCGCATGGCCTGGCTCCTCGCCGGCTATCCGGACAGCGTTCCCGGTATCACCGTCAACCGGCTCTGCGCCTCCGGACTGTCTGCCGTCATCATGGCCTCCCACATGGTCAAGGCCGGCGCCGCGGACATCGTCGTCGCCGGCGGAGTCGAGTCCATGTCCCGCGCCCCGTGGGTCATGGAGAAACCGGCCGCGTCCTTCGCCAAGCCAGGCGCCGTGTTCGACACGTCGATCGGATGGCGTTTCACGAATCCTGCGTTCCTCTCCGGGGAATACTCCCGCGGCGGCAAGGCCGCGTTCTCCATGCCGGAGACCGCCGAAGAAGTAGCACGGGTCTTCGGTACGTCGCGGGACGACTGTGATGCCTTTGCCGTCCGCTCCCATGAACGCGCGCTGGCGGCCATCAAGGCCGGCTGGTTTATTGACGAAATCGTGCCCGTGAGCGTTGCGGGACGCAAGGGCGCCGTTGCCGTTGTGGACACAGACGAGGGCCCCCGGCCCGGGACTACGGGTGATGTCCTCGCCGGACTCCGGCCCGTCGTCAAGGGTGGTTCCGTGGTCACGGCCGGCAATGCTTCTTCCCTTAACGACGGCGCATCCGCAATCATCGTGGCTTCCGAGGCCGCGATAAAGCGGTACGGGCTGACGCCGCGGGCACGGATCATGGAGGGCGGCACTGCAGGCGTAGCTCCGGAGATCATGGGGATCGGCCCCGTCCCCGCGACGCGCAAGGTACTGGAGCGTGCCGGCCTCTCGGTCAGTGATTTGGGCGCCGTTGAACTCAACGAGGCCTTCGCCTCTCAGTCGCTGGCCGTCATGCGGGAGCTCAAACTGGAGGAAGACATTGTGAATTCCGACGGCGGCGCAATCGCCCTCGGCCACCCGCTCGGCTCCTCCGGGTCTCGGCTCGTCGTGACCCTGCTCGGGCGCATGGAACGCGAACTGGCCCGGGAAGACCGCAAGCTCGGCCTCGCCACGATGTGCGTCGGCGTCGGCCAAGGCACCGCCCTCCTGCTGGAGGGCGTGTAGTGGCCGCGCAGATCCAGGACGCCCAGGATCCGGCAGCCGCGCAGGACCCCGCATTCCTGAATGCCTCCGGCTTCACCACACTCCGGATTTCCGAAGACCAGGACCGCATCCACGTCCGGCTGCACCGCCCCGAGGTGCGCAACGCCATCGATGCCGCCATGGTCGCCGAGTTGCACACCGTCTGCGCCTATCTGGAAACGACCCCCAAGATCCTCATCCTGTCGGGAACAGCGGCAGACCCAGGGACCGGAGCCATGGCCATTTTTGCCTCCGGTGCGGATATCGCCCAGTTGCGCGAACGGCGCAGGGATGACGCCCTGGCTGGCATCAACTCTTCGCTGTTCGACCGGATCGCGAAGCTTCCCATGCCCGTGATCGCAGCCCTCGACGGCTTCGCCCTCGGTGGGGGCGCCGAGCTCGCCTATGCGGCCGACTTCCGGATCGGGACCGCTGGCCTACGAATGGGCAACCCGGAAACCGGGCTGGGCATCATGGCCGCAGCAGGTGCCACATGGCGGCTTCACGAGCTCGTCGGGGAACCCCTGGCCAAAGAGATTCTCCTCGCCGGACGCATCCTGACAGGCGACGAATGCCTCAGTGCGGGACTCATCACGGAACTCATTGAACCTGGGAATCTCCTCGATGCGGCCCACGGTCTCGCCGACCGCATCGCCCGTCAGGACCCCCTCGCGGTGCGTGTGACGAAGGCCGTCGTCCACGGTCCACGCGAAATCCACCCACTCATCGACAATCTCGCTCAGGGCATGCTCTTCGAATCCGCGGCGAAGTTCGAGCGCATGCAGCGGTTCCTCGACAGGAAGAAGCATCAGTGACCAATAGCAACGAAGCACCTCCGAGCAGCCCTGCAGGGCTGCTCCCAGCAACAGTCGGCGTGCTGGGCGGCGGCCGCATGGGTGCAGGCATCGCACACGCATTCCTCCTGAGTGGGTCGAAAGTCATCGTCGTGGAACGCGACGACGACTCCGCCCGCGGCGCCCAGGAGCGGGTCGCCGCCTCCGTTGCGGCGTCGTTCGACCGCGGTGCCCTCTCGGGGGACCGCGGTGAGATCCTCCAGAGGTTCGCGACGAGCGTCGACTACGTCGATTTTGCATTGTGCGATCTCGTCGTCGAGGCAGTCCCCGAGGACGAAGAACTGAAGACGGCAGCGCTCAACGCCGTGGCCGCATACCTTTCCCCGCACGCCTATCTGGCGACCAACACGTCGTCCTTGTCGGTCAGCAGGCTCGCCGAGTCGCTGCCCCGGCCTGAGTCGTTCCTGGGGCTGCATTTCTTTAACCCGGTCCCCGCATCCACGCTCATCGAGGTGGTCGTGGGTAAGACGAGTTCAGAGGAGACGGTCGCCGCCGCGAGACGGTGGGTGTCCGGATTGGGGAAAACCGCCGTCGTAGTCCAGGATGCGCCCGGCTTCGCTTCTTCCCGCCTTGGCGTCGCGATCGCGCTGGAGGCGATGCGGATGGTCGAAGAGGGAGTCGCGGCCCCCGAGGACATCGACAACGCGATGGTCCTGGGCTACAAACACCCGATGGGGCCGCTCCGGACTACAGACGTTGTCGGGCTTGATGTGCGCCTCGGCATCGCCGAATATCTGTATTCGGTCCTGGGTGACCGCTTTGCACCTCCGCAGATCCTCCTCGACATGGTCGCTGCCGGTGAGCTCGGGCGGAAAACCGGGCGGGGCTTCTACGACTGGAGCTGATCGCCCGCCCCACGTCCGCCACGTTCCCTCCCCCGACCCTTGGCGAGCAACGAGGCACCACCTTCGCTCCCTGAACACTCGACCATTGCCGCGAAAGGCCCCTAATGTCCGATATCAGCGACCTGATTGATTTTGATTCCCTCCTCACCGCAGACGAGCGCGCGCTGCGCGGTTCCGTCCGCTCCTTCGTGGAGTCCGCCATCAAGCCCAACATTGCCGGCTGGTACGAGGACGCCGTCTTCCCGCTGGAGATCGTCCCCGAAATGGCGAAGCTGGGCCTGCTGGGCATGCACCTGACCGGCTACGGCTGCGCCGGGCGCTCCGCGGTGGACTACGGCCTGGCCGCCGCGGAACTGGAGGCCGGGGACTCCGGGCTGCGCACCTTCGTCTCGGTGCAGGGCTCGCTGGCGATGAGCGCCATCCACAAGCACGGCTCCGAGGAACAGAAGTCCGAGTGGCTGCCGGCCATGGCCAAAGGTGAGGCGATCGGCTGCTTCGGGCTGACCGAACCCACCGCCGGCTCGGACCCCGGTGCCATGAAGACCTTCGCCCGGCGCGACGGGGGCGACTGGATCCTCAACGGCTCCAAGCGCTGGATCGGCCTGGCCTCGGTGGCGAAGGTCGCAATCATCTGGGCGCAGACCGAGGACGGCGTGCGCGGCTTCGTGGTGCCCACCGGCACCCCCGGCTTCACCGCCACCCCGATCGGACCGAAGCTGTCCATGCGCGCCTCCATCCAGTGCGACATCGAGCTGACCGACGTCCGCCTGCCCGCCTCGGCGCTGCTGCCCGAGGCCAAGGGCCTGCGCGGTCCGTTCGAGTGCCTGAACGAGGCCCGCTACGGCATCATCTGGGGCGCCATGGGCGCGGCCCGGGACAGCTACCTGGCCGCCCTGGCCTACGCCCGGGAGCGCCTGCAGTTCGACAAACCGCTGGCCGGCTACCAGCTGACCCAGGCCAAGCTGGTGGACATGGCGCTGGAAATCAACAAGGGCTTCCTGCTCGCCCTGCACCTGGGCCGGCTCAAGGACGCCGGGGCCCTGCAGCCCCACCAGATCTCGGTGGGCAAACTGAACAACTGCCGCGAAGCCATCCAGATCTGCCGCGACGCCCGGGCCATGCTCGGCGGCAACGGCATCACCCTGGACTACCCGCCGCTGCGCCACGCCAACAACCTCGAATCCGTGCGCACCTACGAGGGCACCGACGAAATCCACACCCTGATCCTGGGCAACAAGATCACCGGCATCCCCGCATTCCGCTAACCCGGGGCCCGGCCGGTGGACAGACCCACGGAGCCCAGGCAGCGGGGACCGAATTCTGCGAAACAAGAAACGAGCCATGAGAACCAGCACAGTTACTGAGACTTCACTCGAAGGAACCCGATTTAGGCAACCGTTGAGGCGAAGCGATCCCCTTCTGATGAAGTGGTGGACATACCTGTGGCGGGATGAGTTCGTCGAGATACGCCGGGAGGGGCAAGCAACAGCCACCGGCTGGGTCGATGACATCAGCCTGGATGGCACGGTCCTCTGGATCCACCTGACAGCGGGAAGAGGCCGCGTCATGATTCACATCGACGACGGACTCGATATTTGGAGGGTAGATACACGGATATCGCGTAACCGAAACACTGCGAACGCGGCAAATCTTGCGACGTTATACGGTCAGGCGCCATCTGTTCGGAAATGAGGGGAAAGCGACTATTGCGGGCCGGTTCACCAGGCGCCAGCCGTCCGCACTGTTGGGCGAAGATGCGCAACATTGAAAGGGTAATGAAATGTCCAAAGTAACCACACGGCAAGCAACGCCAGAAACGTTTGCACCGCCGGGGAAAGAGTCACGCGCAACGGCGTGGGGCCTGACGTCGGTCTTGGTTTTACTTTACACAGTTAACTACAGCGACAAGATCCTCCTCGGACTTGTCGCGCAGCCCCTCAAAGACGAATTCGGGCTCACGTCAGCTCAAATCGGGCTGACCGCAAGTGTGTTCTTCTTCGCGTTCTCGGCCGGGGGATTTTTTGCCGGACTCATCAACAAGTGGACCACCCTCAAGTGGTCGCTGATGGCGCTGGCCCTCATTTGGGCGATCTGCATGGTCCCCATGATCGTCGCAGGCAGCTTCATGGTCCTCCTTGTCAGCCGCTTCCTGCTCGGTCTGACAGAGGGCCCATCGGGCGCCCTCGTCCATACGGCTGTGTATTCGTGGCACCCCCTGGAAAAGCGCTCCCTGCCCGGGGCATTCATCGCCTCCGCAAACTCGATCGCAAAGATCGCGGTTGCACCGGCATTGGCATTTCTCATCGTGCAATTTGGCTGGCATTCCGCCTTTGTTGCAATGCTGGTTGTTGGCCTGGGATGGTGCGTGCTTTGGTACTTCACCTGGCGACCGGGACCGTACGGTGAGGTCCGGATTCCCGCTGCCAAGATTCCGGCCAAGACGTCACTTCCATCTGCTCCGTGGATGTCGATCTTCCTCACGCGGACCTTTCTAGGTGGGCTTGCAGCCGTTATCCCCATGTACGCGCTGCTGACCGTTATACTCACATGGTTGCCGTCGTACTTCGAGGTCGGACTGGGCTTCACCCGACTCCAGGCTGGATCGATGTTCGGGATCCCCAGCATCGCAGCATTGGTCGCGATGCTGGCCAGCTCGTACCTTAGTGACAAGTTCATGGGTCGAGGCGTGAGTTCAAGGATCATGAGAGGCGTCGTCCCCGCAGCAGGACTTCTTGTTTGCGGCCTATCGATGGCGGTGCTGCCATATATCGGCACTCCCGTCCTCGTCGTAGCAGTTGTCTCAATCGGCTACGGAATCGGCTGCATCGTCGCACCCATCATGAATGCGGCCATTTCACAGATCTGCCCCAAGGATCAAGTAGCGGGTTCATTGGGCGTGTTCCTTGCGCTGATGGCCATTGGTGGCATTATCGCTCCGCCATTGACTGGAATGATCGTGGATCGGGCAGTTTCACCCGCCGCCGGATATGCACAATCCTTCCAAGTATTCGGCATCATCGCGGTTCTCGGCGCGATTTTGGCCGTGATTTTGGTGAATCCCGCCCGTGATGCGGTGCAAGTGATGGCACAGCTTGGAACTACTGACTGAATAGTCCATGTCTTGAGCGAACAAATGTTGGCTTTAGGGCCAGTCCGGGCCTCTCATGAACAATTCCATCACGGACTTTGACGAAACCAAACCATTGCCCTCGTCCACCCCCAAGGTCTTTCTGTCGCGTGAGCCGGTCCTCCAGTGCAACGCTCCCTGGCCGACTCCCTGCCGGCAGAAATGCCTTACGAAAGCTGGCAAGAGGGATTCGCATATACCCCGGTCATGCTATCCGGGCGTCCGGGCGCATGGAGAGGTGGCGGCAAGAAAACCGCCGGCGCCGGCAGACCAGAAAGGGAGAACCACACCAACAACGGCCCTGCCGAAGCCGGGGGCGCCATGGGGCAGGTGAGCAACTCCCCCGCCCGGACAATTCCATAGCCAACCGGGACCCTACCTACCTCCCCGGAACCGAAGTCAGAGGGATCCGTGCATAAAGTGCATGCACTCACAGAGGGAAAGCCCCTCTGACTTGGGGAAACTCTGTGCCCGAGGTGGGACTCGAACCGGCTTCCCGCCCTGCAAATAAAAGGCTCGCCCGGTAACCTGCCGGATCCGGCCCGGTACGGTCAAAGTACGGCCCGGTACGACGGTGAAAGTGTCCATGTTGTGCACATCCCCGTACCCCCACCACCACCGCGATGCCTCCGTTCCTCCACCAGCCTTCCGGAACCTGTGCTTCGAGCCGCCGGCGCGGGTATTTGCGTGCATCGGGCTGCCCCCCACCCACAAGTTTTCTGGTCGATCAGCTGGTCGAAAAGTGGACGTCGATTTAGTGACGGGGCGCCCAGCTATTGATGGATTACCTCCACTCACGCCAAGCTGGATAAGAGGGCATGCAGGCCCTCCTAGGGGTTGGGGGAAATCATGAGAACAAAGTGGGGTTTCGCCGCGATCGTGGCTGTCTCTTCTGTACTGGCAGTGATCTGTGCGTTGTACTTTTTGACTTTCGGCTGATTGTTGATCCTCGCAGTTGAGGGCAGTGCCTGCTTACGGCTCACAGCTGCTGGGATAGCTCTCAGGGGGAAGTCAGCGGAGGGCTGTATACAGAAAGGGGGCCTTTTCTGTATGGGTCTATCGTTCGGTGATTAGCAGGCCCAGTGGGTGCCCGCCGCATGGGTCAAGCGCATCACCCGCGACGAATCGTCCTGGCAGGATCCATACGACGAACTGGACTAGAGGCTGTCGAGGACGCGTGCAGCCTGCTTGTGGGCGCCGGGCATGAGATGCCCGTAGACGCGGTCCGTGCCGCCGATGGATGCGTGCCCAAGTCTGCGAGACAGCTCAAACAACGGGACGCCCAAAGCGATCAACCAGCTGGCCGAGGTGTGCCTCAGCGAATGGATGGTGGGGTCCTTGTCCAGTCCCAGGCGCTGGGCGTCCTTGACCGCGGGAACCCATGCGTTGCGCCAGAAGAGAGTGTGGGCGAGCCTACCACCACGCACTGCCTCAAACACCAGATCGCCAGGCCTACTGCCCGCCACGACGGGGTGGACCACGTCGACCAGCCGGGACGGCATCGACACTGTGCGCTTGGACGTGGTGGTCTTCGGCGCCCCCACGTAGTGCCCGGAAGACCCGTCACGCTTCCATGACTTGTTGATCCGCACGGGCGCCGGCGCGTCGTCCAGGAACAGGTCCCTCACGGTGACGGCGGTGGCTTCCCCGAACCGTGCCCCGGTGTAGACGAGGAAGTCAGCTAAAGGCTGTGCCCGATCGGGCAGGCAGTCCCGGAGCAGCCTGTACTCCTCGGTAGTGAGAAAGACCCGATCGTCGCCCGCAGACTCATTCGAGGGCAGCTCTATGGCCCGGCAGGGATTGTCATCCCGGTAGTGGAATCGCACTGCGGTTTCCATGGCCGATGAGAGCAGTCCGTGGACGTTGCGCATGGTCTTGGCGCTCTTGCCCTGGGCCTGCATATCGCGGATCCACAAGCTGATATGCCGGGAGTCCAGCGACGTCAACGGCAGCGCATGCAGGTCGACCAGATGGAGTTCAACCATCTTCCGGTAATTGTGGATCGTCTGCGGGGTCGGCTTCACCAGCAGGTCAATGTGCTCGGTCAGGACCTGGTGCACGGTGGGCCCGACCGCCGCCTGTTCTTCCAGGACACGGTTCAGGGCGGAGAAAGATTGGCCGTTGGCATTCAGGATTCGGCAGACGAACTCGGCCTGTTCGCGATCGTAGGCGGTGTAGGAGGTGTACGTGCCGGTCTCGGCTTCACGCCACCGCACCCAGTAATCGACCGAACCGTCTTTACGTTTTTCGCTCCCCAATGCTTGCCATGAGGCCAAACATTAGCGCCCGTGTACACCGATTTTCCAACCTTGTACACGAGTGCCCCGTTTTCCCTTGTGTTTACTGTGCCCGAGATGGGACTCGAACAGGCTTCCCGTCCATGTAAACAAAGGGCACCCGCGCAAACCAGCCGGATCCGGCCCGGTCCGGCCGACGTACGGCCCGGTACGGAGGCGAAAGTGCGCACGTTGTGCACCCCAGTTACACACCCTAACCACGGCAGCTCAAGGCCGCTTCCTTGCCGGCTGCGATCCCGTACAAGATCCCGCACAAATGGTCCGGTCCTTCGTGCCACCCTGGCCACCGCAGCCCACCTCTTCGTCACCACCGTCCGCCTGGCCCAAGGCCTAAAAGCCCGGCAGGCCTGAGCTTCCACCAGGTACTGGCCGGACTCCAGGCCGCCGTCATCCGGCTCCTCGGCCACTGCTGGTGCAGGCAACGCGCACCGACCTAACCAAGCACTACTAGAGGTAGTCGCCGGCTCGTTCGCGGGCGATTTCCAGCAGGGTGGAGTGGAAGGCGACCTCGGCCGGCGCGTAGACCTTGTCCTGGCGCTGGGCGAGCAGTACCCGCCGCAAGGGGGCGGCGGACCCGAGACTGAGTACCCTCACGTCGGGGTGCTGGAGTGCCACGGCGGTCTTCGGTACCAGGGCCACGCCCATTCCAACGCTGACCATGGCCTGGGCCTCTTGGTAATCGTTGGCCAGGAAGCCAATGGCCGGTTCGAACCCGGCGTCATGGGCGGACCGCTGCAGCACTTCCACCACCGGGTGGGCCTCCGCGCGCACGATCCACGACTCGTTGCGCAGCTCCTCCATGGTTACTTCGTCCCGGGCTGCGAGGGGGTGGCCGCGGGCCACCAGGATCACGGTGCTCTCGCGGAAGACCTCGGTCACCCGGACGGACTCATCCTGGAAGGGATTCCACGGGTAGTCCCAGAGCAGGCACAGTCCGGTGACCCCGGACTCCAGGTCGGCCACAAGTTCGTCGAAGCGGGCGCTGCGTAGCGAGAGGCTGATCGCCGGATAGCGTTTCTTGAAGGCCCGGATGACGATGGGCAGGAAGGAACCGGCCAGGGTCGGAAAGGTGCCGACCGTCAGGGAGCCGCGCTTGAGGCCGGCGATCTGGCCCAGATCGGACTGCGCAGCGCGCATCTGCCGGATGATCTTGCGGGCATGGCCGGCCAGCACCTGGCCGGCCTCGGTGGGAACCACACCGCGGGAGCGGCGGTTGAGCAGGGGCTGCCCGACCTCCTGTTCGAGCTTGCGCAGCTGCTGGGAGACGGCCGAGGGCGTGTACATCATCAGCTCGGCCGCCGCCGTGATCGAGCCCTTCTCCACCACCTCCACCAGCAGCGTCAGCCGCCTCATGTCGAACAGGTCTTGGCCCTCATCGTGAAGCAATGGTTTACCCTTCTGCAAATTCGGTTCATTCCCTACAAAAGGACGCGCAATCCGCAGGATACCGGGCGGCTGCGGCGGCGCGGGAGGGCGAAGGCTCGGCAATAAATCCCTCAGCAGACAATGCTTTAAGAAATTCTACACCCTTGTCTAAAAATTGCACATTGTCTTAATGTGTGATCTGGCTCAATCTCTTCTCAGGCCCTTGGACGAAATCGAGGCACGAGGAGATGCGGGAAAGCCGATGAAGATCGAAGCAGAATGGATGCGCGGAGGCACCAGCAAGTGCTGGGTGTTCGAGGCCGAGCATCTTCAGGAGGCCGGCACCAGCCTGGACATGCTGCTGCCGCGGCTGTTCGGCAGCCCCGACCCTCGGCAGATCGACGGGGTCGGCGGGGCGACCTCGACCACCAGCAAGGCGGTGATCCTGCACCGGCCCGCCGGCGGGGACGTCGACGTCGAGTTCACTTTCGCCCAGGTGGGCATCGAAGAGGCCGCAGTGGACTGGGGCAGCAACTGCGGGAACTGCTCGGCGGTTGCGGGCCTGTACGCGATCGAGAAGGGCTGGGTGACCCCCAGTGGGGACACCACCCGGATCGTCACCCGCAACACCAACACCGGCCAGGTCATCGTCCAGCGTGTGGCCACCCCCGCAGGCGCCCTGCCCCTCGTCCTGGACGCGCAGATGCCCGGGGTGCCGTTCCCCGGCCACCGGGTCGGGCTCGGCTTCCAGGACCCTGCCGGCAAGACCACCGGGGCCCTGCTGCCCACCGGCGCGGCGACCGACACGATCACCGCCGGTGGAACCCGCTGGACCGTCTCGATGGTCGACGCCGGAGCGCCGGTGGTCATCGTCCGCGCCGAGGATCTGGGCCTGGATCCGGCCCGCTACGACAGCTGGCGCACCGGCGTAGAACTGCAACTGGACACCCTGGACCAGGTCCGGCGGCAGGCGGCGGTGCGGATGGGGCTGGCCCCCACGACCGCCGAAGCGGCCCGGGCAATCCCCAAGCTCGCCATCGCCGCCGCCCCCACCCAGGCGGACCCCGGCTGCGACGTCAATGTCATGATGCTCTCGATGGGCAGGCCCCACCCGGCCCTGGCCATCACCGGCAGCATCGCCCTGACCCTGGCCGCCCGCACCCCCGGCACCGTGCTGCACACCATCAGCGGCAACACTCCGGGGCCCGCTCTGCGGCTGCGCACCCCCGCCGGGGTGATCGAGACCTGGAGCGAGGAACGCGACGGGACCCTGCTCGTCGGCGTCGACCGCACGGCCCGCACCATCGCCACCACCATCATCCACCTCCCCGAGGCCTCCGGCAGCGCCGCCGCGGCCTCCCTCGCAGGAGCCACTCTCTGAGGAGACCACCATGAGCAAGACTACGCACCTCCCCACTGCCCCCGCCGGCGATACCCGGGACTACCGTCCCGGGCGTCCTGCCCGCCGCCGCCGTATCCTGCTGATGGCGGTGGCCGGTTTCGTGATCCTGGGCCTGGTCGCCCTCGTGCTGGGGAGTGGCATGCTCAACCCGGCGGCCACGACGGAACCGGAGCCGACCATGACCGCTATCCAGATCATCCCGCTGATCATCCTCGTGGTGATGTTCGTCATCGCCACGAAATGGCCGCTGAACATCGGAGTCATGGGCCTGGTCGCTTCCTTCGGCGTCGGATACTTCCTGCTCGGCATGGAGGACAAGGAGATCCTGAAGGAATTTCCCGCCAGCATCGTGCTGACAATCATCGGCGTCACCTACTTCTTCAGCATGGCCCAAAGAAACGGGTCCATCGACATCATCGTCCAGACCTGCGTCCGCCTGGTCAGAGGCAAGACAATGCTCCTCCCGTGGGTGTTCTTCCTCATGGCTGCCGCGCTGACGGCACTGGGCACCTTCTCGCCGGCGGCGGTCGCCCTGCTGGCACCGGCGGCCCTTGGACTTGCCTACGAATCCCGCATCCACCCCGTCCTGATGGGCGCGTTCATCATCAACGGCGCCCACGCCGGCGGCTTCTCCCCGCTCTCGGTGGCCGGCGTGCTGGTGCACGACATCGCCCTGAAGAATGGCTTCCCGATTTCCCAGGGCGCACTCTTCACCGCCAGCTTCGTGCTCAATCTCATCCTCTCTGTCCTGACCATCGTCCTGTTCGCCCTCCTGGGCAGGCTGCGCGACAATCATGCCAACGAATACGCCGGCCTCGACGCAGCCCGCATCGGACGTCCGCGTGGCCAGCAGATTCTGACCCTGGTGCTGATCGCTGCGATGCTCGTGTGCACCCTGGGCTTCCACATGCCGATCGGCTTTGTCGCCCTCTCCGCGGGCCTGCTGCTGGCACTGGTCAACATCAAGGAACACCACACGTTCATCGGCGGCATCTCCTGGTCCACCGTCCTGCTGATCGCCGGCATGATCACCTATGTCTCCCTGCTCCAGCACGTGGGCGTGATCGACACCCTCGCCCATCTGGCTCTGGCCCTGGGCGCTCCCCTGCTGATCGCCCTCATCCTGTGCTTCGTGATCGGCATCGGCTCGGCCTTCGCCTCCTCGACCGCCCTGCTGACCGCCTTCATCCCGCTGGCCGGTCCCCTGCTGGCGACCAGTTCGCTCAGCGCCTCCGGAACGGTGGCCGCACTGGCCATCGCCGCCACCGTCGTGGACGTCTCCCCCTTCTCCACCGACGGCGCCCTGGTGGTCGCCAACGCCCGCGAGAACGACCGGCAGCGCGTCTACCGCCAGCTGATGATCTACGCCGGAGCAGTCGTGCTGGCCGGCCCGGCACTGGCCTGGGCCCTGCTGGTACCCACCGGCATCATGTAACACCCACGCGACGTATTTCCCACACACCAGGCAACGGTCCGCAGGCAACAGCCGACGGACCGTTAGCCCGCGTCAGCGAATGGGGGCCCACAGACCGCGGCGGGGCGGTACCGAAGATGATCACCGGGATCATCGACTATCGCCACAACAGGAACGCCCCGCCGCACCCCCAACACCAAACCATCTACACCGCAGGAGACACCGGTGAACGAAAACCACACGCCCCGGAACCGACAGCCCGGCAGCCCGGCAAGGACGACGAAGCCGGACGATGGCTGCAGCACCGGACGGGAACCGGCAGCCCGATGCCACTACTGCCTGGGACCGGAAACAGACTAGGCTCCGCTGCACGCCGGCCATCAGCCGCCCGCCCAGAGCCTCAGGCGCCGGTCCCCACACCCCTGCGGCCAGATGCCGGTGGGCCCGTCGGGTTCGGCCTGATCAAGGAACAGACCGGCAATGTCGTTTCCGGCCCGCCCGCCCTCGCAGGCGCCCCGGTAGCGGCCGGCATCCTGGTGCACTTCGTGAAGGAGCATCCCAAGACCGGCGAACACGTCGAGGGACACCCAACCAAGCGCACTAAAGGCGCTACTGCCGAGCCGACACGGCAGAGGCACCCGAAGTCACTCGGCCGAGGGACTAAGACTGCTGGACCCGCCTGGTGACCTACTTATCGCCCGGCCGGGCGGATCCAGTACCACTGATACCCAACCTGCCCATGGCGCTAAGGGGCGTGTCTCTTAAAGCGGCTAGTCAAATACTGATGATCGGGAAGACAGCCGCCGCCGGAGGATCTGCGTCCCACAAGCCGGTCCTCCGACGCTCCACCACTCCACCTACCGGTGTCGGTCTGCGGCCAGGAACCGCCCCGGCCGACATATTCGCGGTTATCCGCTGCTCGTACAGGCTACTTTTGCCAGATTGGTTGCGGCCCGGTCGGCATCCGCAGCGTGGCATGCGTGACGGGCCAGCCAGCGATGCGAAGTAAGGGGCTGACATAAGTCATGAGAATCTGACAAGCGCTAAGGCCGGCACTCCCGCGTGGCAGAAAGGCCGGTTGGCGGATAGTTCCGCCGTGCTCACATAGCCGTCGGCCGTTCAGGACGGCCCCGGTGGGACGCCCGCGCCGCCTCGTAGCTGCGGTCGAACGGCAGTGTGTCCATCTCCAGCAGGGGGTTTGCGTCCTGCGTCGCGACCAACTCCCGGGCCGCGTCCTCCGAGTCCACGCTGGGCATGGAACCGGGCAGGTGCCGGCGGGCGGATTCCGGCAGGAAGTAGATCGTGACGGCGGCGATAGCCGACGTCGCCATCAGGTAGAAGGCAGGCATCAGGTCGTTGCCCGTCGCCTGGATGAGCGAGGCGATGATGAACGGCGTGGTGCCGCCGAAGATCGCCACCGCGAAGTTGTACGCGATACCCATGGCCGCATAGCGGTGGGCCGTGGGGAACAGCGCAGGCAGCGCCGAGGCCAGGTTGGGCACGAAGAAGGTCACGGGGAACGCGACCAGGGCCAAGCCGGCGAGCGTCGCCGGAACGGTTCCGATTGCAATCAGCAGGAACGCCGGAAGCGACAGTGCCACCGTGCTGATGGCCCCGATCCAGAGCACGGGGCGCCGCCCAATCCGGTCGGCGAGGCGTCCCGCCAGCGGGATGCACACAGCCATGACCACCAGGACGGGCACGGTCAGCAGCGTCCCGTGGATCTCGTCGTATCCCTTGGTGCTCGTCAAATATGTAGGCATGTAGGACGTGAGCGCGTAGCCTACCGAGTTGCCGGCCGCCACGAGAATCATGGCCAGTACGATCCTGCGCCAGTGGTCCTTGAAGATCCCCACCGGGCCCACCGGGCGGAGCTCGTCCCCGGTCTCGTGGTGGGCGGCGGCCACGGCTTCGGCCTCCAGGGTTGCCTTGAAGGCGGGTGACTCCTCGATCTTCATCCGGAAGTAGATGGCGACCGCGCCCAGCGGACCCGCGATCAGGAACGGGATGCGCCACCCCCACGCCTCCATCTGCGCCTCCCCTAGGAGCAGTTGGAGGACGGACACCAGCGCCGCGCCCAGTGCAAAGCCGAGGTAGCTGCCCATGTCCAGGAAGCTGACGAAGAAGCCGCGGCGGCGGTCCGGCGCGTGCTCGCACACGAACGTGGTGGCGCCGGAGTACTCGCCGCCGGTGGAAAAGCCCTGGACCAGCTTGGTGGCCACCAGCAGCACCGCGGACCAGATGCCGAGCACCCTGTACCCGGGCAGCAGGCCCACGACGAACGTCGCCGCCGCCATCAGCAGCAGGGTCATAGCCAGGACCTTCTGCCGGCCGATCTTGTCACCCAGCCAGCCGAAGAAGATGCCGCCCAACGGCCGGGCGATGAACGTGGCGGCGAAGGTACCCAGCAGGAACAGGTTCTGCACGGCCCGGTCCGACTCGGGCAGGAACACCGGACCCATCGTGGTGATGAGGTAGCCGAACACGCCGACGTCGTACCATTCCATCGTGTTGCCCACAATGGTCCCGCCGAGCGCCTTTCGCAGGGTGCGGTGGTCGACAACGATGATGTCGGATATACGCAGCCGCCGCTGCTGCAGATGGTGCTCTGTCATAGCTGTCACCGCCGCCTCGGTCTTCAGGCTGGGCATGTGCCGCTCGTACTGCCGGTATCCCTGGTCGGGACAAGCCCAACTCTCCGACTATCTTCCCACCACCGATCAGGCACAACAATGAAACCGGGGCCCTCTCCCACGATCCGGCCTCCGTCGTCGCCCGTTCCCCGGACGCAGGACATTCGGCAGGCATGCTTCGGCGTTACGGTATTCCCATGAACACCGGAGAAACCGCGGATGCCGCGACGGGTGGGGAGCCGGCGGGACTGGCGGGACCGCCTGTGTACCTGGACTACAACGCCACCACGCCCGTGGACCCGCAGGTCGTGGAGGCTATGCTCCCGTATTTCGGCGCGCATTTCGGCAATCCCTCCAGCGCCCATTCCTACGGGCAGCGGCCCCGCGCCGCCCTGGCGCGGGCCCGTGCGCAGGTGGCGGCGTTGATTGGTGCCGCGCCGGCGGAGATCCTGTTCACCGGCAGCGGTTCCGAGGCCGATGCGACGGCGATTCGCGGAGTGGTTACTATGGCGGTCCGCGGCGGGGTCGGGCGGCCCCACGTCGTCACCCAGGCCACCGAACACCCTGCCGTTCTGGCCGCCTGCGGCTACGTCCGGGACCATCACGGGGCGGAGGTGACCGTGCTGGGGGTCGACGCCCGGGGGCTGGTCGATCCCCGGGAGCTGGCGGCCGCCCTGCGCCCGGAGACCGTGCTGGTGTCGATCATGCACGCCAATAACGAGACCGGCGTCCTCCAGCCGATAGCCGAACTGGCGGGCATCACCCGCGGCCACGGCGCTTTGTTCCACACGGACGCGGCCCAGGCCGTAGGCAAGATCCCGGTGGACGTCAGCGGACTCGGGGTGGATCTGCTGACCCTGGTCGGCCACAAGTTCTATGCGCCCAAGGGCGTCGGCGCCCTCTACATCCGCGAGGGAGTGGCGCTGGAGGCGCTGATCGGCGGTGGCGGCCAGGAGCAGGGGCGGCGGGCCGGAACCGAGAATGTCCCGTACACCGTCGCCCTTGGGGCCGCCGCGGAACTGGCGATGGCAGATCTGGCCGCCGGCTCAGCCGACCGGCTGGCGGGGCTGCGGGACCGGCTGCAACGGGAACTGCAGATGCGACTGCCCGGGCGCATGCACACCAACGGCTCGGACGCCCCGCGCCTGCCCCAGACCCTCAACATCAGCATCGATGGAACCCGCGGCCACGCCGTGCTGGCCGCCTGCCCGGATCTTGCGGCCTCGACCGGCTCGGCCTGCCACGCCGGCGAACACCGGCCCTCCCCGGTGCTCGCCGCCATGGGCGTGGATGAGGAGCGGGGGCTGGCGGCCCTGCGCCTGTCTCTGGGCCGGTGGAGCACCGAGGCAGATGTCCTCACCGCGGCCAAAGCCATCGCCGAGGCTGCCGGGTAACTCGCTCCGGCGCCGGGCCGGCTGCTCGTCGCGGCGCATGTCCCGTCCCGGCGGTCCCATGACCCCTGCCGGTGTCGGTCTCCGGTCGGTGGCAGGCCCGGCGGAGGCGGCTGCGGCGGAGTCCGACGCCGGGTGGCCGCGCGGGACGCTGAATGGCGCGGGCGGGTACGACGACGGCGGGGTGTGGCACCGGGGTGCCGCACCCCCCCGCCGGGGGTGCGGGTCTTAGACCTGGTTGCCGAGTTTGAAGCCCTTGGCC
>NZ_JAKLTQ010000010.1 GCF_022012395.1 Arthrobacter hankyongi | reverse complement strand
GCACCGCGGCTGAGCCGCTCCCCTATCCTTGAACGGTGAGTGTTCCCCAGGCCCTGCTCTCCTTCGCCGTCGTCGCCGGACTGCTGACGATCATCCCCGGACTCGACACCGCATTGGTGCTGCGCTCGGCGATCTCGCGCCACCGCGGCTATGCCTTCGCCACGGCCCTGGGGATCATTACCGGGGCCCTGGTCTGGGGCGTGGCGGCCGCCGTCGGCGTCTCGGCGCTGCTGGCTGCCTCGGAACTGGCCTACCGGGTGCTGGTCTACGCGGGGGCGGCGTACATGATGTGGCTCGGGGGCTCGATGCTGTGGCGCAGCTTCGCCCGCCGGCCGGTGGCGGAGGAATCCTCGGGCCTGCCGGCCGCGGCCCCGCGGACAACACCGCGGGACCTGGCCAAGGGGTGGCTGGTCGGGGCGGGCACCAACCTGCTCAACCCCAAGGTGGGCGTGTTCTATGTCGCCACCATCCCGCAGTTCATCCCGCTCGGGGCCTCGCCCCTGGCCATGGGCATACTGCTGGCCGGCGTCCACGGCCTGCTCAGCCTGGCCTGGTTCGCCCTGATCATCTTCGGCACCGGGCTGGCCGGGAAGTGGCTGGGCAGCCTCAAGACGATCAGGATCGTGGACCGGATCACCGGCACGGTGCTGGTGGGCTTCGGCCTGAAGCTGGCGCTGCACCCGCGCTGAGCACCGGCCGGCAGGTCCGTTAAACGCACGGCGCCGGTGCCGCGCGTGCGGCCCCGGCGCCGTGCCTTGAATCCGTGCGTTTGAGACAAGGCAGATGCCGCAGCCCGGCGCCCTTTAGCACGTGAGATCCTCCTCCTCTAACAGACAACCCGCGGCGGAATCCAGAACCAAGTCCGGGCACAGTCACGGTGGTCGGCAGGACAAAACGGCTCCTTAGTCTCTCGGCTGGTGGTGAGCTCTTCGGAGATGCTGAGGGAGCCCGGCCTGCTGACCTGGAGGTCGACCGAACCGTCACCGGCGGTCTGGCTGGAGGCGAAGCGGTCCTCGCGCAGCGATCCGTCGTAGCGGTTGAACGTGTGCCCTTTGCCGGTAGCGCCTATGGTGTCATTGACGTCGGGCGGACCGTACGGCGTAGCTGTTCCGGCGTTGAGTATGCGGTCCACCGTGGCCGTCCGCGAACGCACTGCTGCCGCACCAGGGTTTCTCCGGTCCCCACGGCGACGTTGGGGATTTCGGCCGTGATGGGCGTCGCTTCGTCGGCCCGCAGGTTCCACATGGTGGGCCTGTCCTGAAGCGTTTAGGCCGCAGGGGTGCCGACAACCACTTCACCGGTGGCTGTGGAATCCTCGTTCAGCATCCATCCCGTGCGCTTGTGGGTCCGGACCCCGACGTCGGACTCGATGATCTGCACTCCAGGTGCGGCTTGCTGGAGCCCTGCCTCCACGTCGGCAATGGCGCCGGGGGTACGCAGCCAGAGATAGAACGTCAGGTTGGCGTCTCCCGTGGTGGCTGCGCACAGCCGCAGCGTGCGGTGGGACTGCAGATAGCTGACCGCGGCCTCCAACTGCGAGGGCGGAACGCGCACATACCACTGGCAACCAATGGGGTAGCCCGAGTAATCCTGGGCGAGTTCGCAGCGCAACGCCACCAGGCCGGTCTCAAGGGCTTGGCGCAGGTGCCGGGCGACCGTCGTCGGATGGGTACCGGTTTCGGCCGCGATCTCGGCTGCGGAGGCCCGCCCATCCCGGGCCAGCCCGGTCATCAGCTGGGGCAGTGTCGGAGGCGTGGCTCCGGGTGGACGTACCACGCCGGGATGCAAGGCGGCAATGCGCCGTTGCTGCTCGGGGGACAGGACATCCAGGCGCCAGTTGTTCCCGGCTGAGTAAAGTCTGGTTGCCAGCGTCACCTGGCTGCGCAGGATGTCCGGATCGGTGCGTACCAGGGGCAGCACGTCCCTGGCGACTTGCTCCCAGCTGCGCGTCAGGACGGTCAGCCGGAGGTCCCAGGCCCGGGCCGCTTCCTCGACGGTTCCGATCTCGGGGACAGCGCACAGGCGTTCCAGTACTTCCGTCCGGTGTCCGGGGCGGCATTGGATGCCGATGAAGGTGACGCACCCCTGGCCTTCGGCGGTTCCGATATGGCAGGTGACCCAGGCCCGCCCGTCCGCGCGCAGCCGGTCCCAGCGGGCGGCGAGGGTCGCGGGATGCCGACCCAGTACGGATCCAAGCTGGGTCCAGGTGGCGCGGGGAGAGAGCTGGAGGGCGTGAATCAGTTCAAGCTCCTCGGCGGGCAGCTCCATGCAGGATCCTTCGGTTTGAAGAGGCCGTGATGCAATTTTCTCATTTTATTGGGGTCAAATGACTGGAAGCACGTCACACTCAAGGGATCTGTTTTCCAGCGAAAGGGACCGCCTTGGCACTGCCCGCTTCCTCCGCCGACCTTTCGGTCGCCCTGCGCGAAGACGCCGCGGCCTTGGCCGGCGATATTGCCGACCTGCGCCACCGTCTGCACCGCGAGCCGGAGGTCGGACTGGACCTTCCGCGCACCCAGGAGAAGGTTCTCACCGCTCTCGACGGTCTGGGCTATGAGATCTCCACGGGCACGGACACCACGTCCGTGACGGCAGTGCTGCGGGGAACGGCGGGAACACCGGCCGGCGGAACGGGGCGTCCGGTGGTGCTGCTGCGCGGCGACATGGACGCCCTGCCGGTACAGGAGAAGACGGGTCTCGAGTACGCTTCCGAGATTCCCGGGGCCATGCACGGGTGCGGCCACGACCTGCACACGGCGATGCTCGTCGGTGCGGCGAACCTGCTCGCGTCCCGGCGGGATCAGCTGGCCGGCGATGTCGTCCTGATGTTCCAGCCCGGCGAAGAGGGCTTCGACGGGGCCGGTGTCATGATCCGCGAAGGCGTCCTGGACGCCGCCGGACGCCGCCCGGATGCCGCCTATGCGCTGCATGTCATGAGTGCCCTCGGCGATGGCGGGGCCTTCCTGTCCCGTCCGGGCGCCGTGATGAGCTCTTCGGACGGGCTGGTCGTGACCGTCCACGGCGCAGGCGGGCACGGCTCTGCGCCCTTCGCCGCCAAGGACCCGGTCACGGTCTGCGCCGAAATGGTCATGGCCCTGCAGTCCATGGTCACCCGCCAGTTCGACGTGTTCGACCCGGTCGTGATTTCCGTCGGCATGCTGCAAGCGGGTACCAAGCGCAATGTCATCCCCGACACGGCCCGCTTCGAAGCGACCATCCGTTCCTTCTCCGCGCAGGCCAAGGAGCGGCTGAAGACCTCGATTCCGCGGCTGCTGGGCGCCATCGCCGCCGGCCACGGGCTGGAGGTCACGGTCGACTACATCGAGGAGTACCCGCTGACCCTCAACGACGGCGCCGAGTCCGCCTTCGCGCGGCGCGCCGTCGAGGAACTGTTCGGCCCGCAGCGCTACCGGGAGCTTGCCAATCCCCTGGCCGGCTCGGAGGACTTCTCCCGTGTCCTGGCCGAAGTGCCCGGCGCATTCCTGTTCCTCTCCGCCGTGCCTGAAGGCACCGCCTACGCCGAGGCCGCCTACAACCACTCGCCGTTCGCCGTCTTCGACGACGCCGTGCTGGCCGACGGCGCCGCGCTTTACGCACGCCTGGCGCTCGAACGCCTCGCGTCGGCCTAACCACGACTTCCCCTCCCCCTGCCTCCAGGAGACTTCGATGTCCACCCCCCGCCCCCACACCGCCACGCAGGCCAACGGTTCCGCCCCCGGGACTCGGCCGCCCCGGTCCAAGATCGTCAAGACGCTGATTGGCACCGGTGCCGGAAACGCCGTCGAATGGTACGACTGGGCCATCTACGCCACCTTCGCCTCCTTCATCGCTTCCCAACTGTTCAGCAAGCAGGACCCCTCCAGCGCCTTTTTAGCAACCCTGGCGATCTTTGCCGTCGGCTTCGTGGCCCGGCCGCTCGGCGGTTTCATCTTCGGCTGGATCGGCGACAAGGCCGGCCGGAAGGTATCACTGACGCTCTGTGTCGGTCTGGCCTCGCTCGGTTCCCTGGCGATCGGCCTGACCCCCACGTACGACTCCATCGGCGCCGGCGCATCCCTCATGCTGCTCATTGCCCGGCTCGTCCAGGGCCTCGCGCACGGCGGCGAGCTGCCGAGCGCCCAGACCTACCTGTCGGAAATGGCCCCGCCCTCCCGCCGCGGCTACTGGGCATCGCTGATCTATGCTTCGGGTACGGTCGGCATCCTGTTCGGCACCCTGCTGGGCGCCGTCCTCTCCAGCGCCATGCCCGAATCCGCCATGGCCGCCTACGGCTGGCGCATCCCGTTCCTCCTCGGCGCAGTCTTCGGGCTGGTCGCTCTGGTCATGCGTTCCCGCATGGAAGAGTCCGAACTCTTCGAATCCGAGGCGGCCGCCCATGACGCCGTCATCCCCGGCCACCCCGCACCTGCCCGCGGCGGCCTGTTCGCCGACCTGGCCCGGCACTGGCGCCAGGCCCTGCAGGTCATCGGCCTGACCGTCGGCCTGACCGTCGCCTACTACGTCTGGGGCGTCTCCACCCCCGCCTACGCCATCAACGTGCTGAAGATTGACGCAGCGGAGGCTCTCTGGGCCGGAGTTGCCGCCAACCTGGTGTTTATCGTGGCCCTGCCGCTGTGGGGCCGGCTCTCGGACCGGATCGGCCGCAAACCGGTCCTGCTCATCAGCGGCATTGGCAGCGCCTTCCTCTTCTTCCCCGCCACCTGGTTCGTCCACGATTCGGCCCTGCAGGTGGGCCTGGCCATGTCCGCCATGCTGGTCTTCATCGCCGGATCCGCCTCGATCATGCCGGCGGTGTACTCGGAACTCTTCCCCACCGCCGTCCGCACCATCGGCGTGGCCATCCCGTACGCCCTCTGCGTGGCAGCCTTCGGCGGCACCGCTGCCTACCTGCAGGCCGGGTTCGGCGTCTGGTTCGGCGACGCCGGCCCCACCGCTTTCGCGCTGTACACGGTGGCCCTGCTGCTCGTCGGCGCGGCGACGGCGCTTTCGCTGCGCGAAGGCCGCGGAGTCGACCTCAGCAACCGGTAACCTGCACCGCCGGTGACGGCCAGGGCGTCTCAAGCCGAATAGGCCGTTATGTACACAGCCATATGCCCTGTCCCGGGTCATGCAAAGCCGCGGGACAGGGCACCCTTGCCCATTCGCACTTCATGCAGGCGCCCCGCAGGCACGGGCAGCAGGATCTGAGGGTCCGGCAGCATGTTAGCCGGTCGGCTTTATGATTGTCCGGGCCAACACAGGGAGGCCTGCGGCGCAGTCTTCCCAGATTGAGTATTCGCGCGGGTTGCGGCTGCCGTCGTACCGGCCTGACGAAGATCATCGCGGTCGGGGTGATGGCAGCCATCTCCCGGGCATCGTGCCCCGCCCCGGACATGACGCGCATGGTGTCATAGCCAAGCTCCCGGGCGGCGGAGGCGATGGTTTTCTGGATGTCCTCGCTGAACGGAACGGCCGTGATCCTGGCCATGCGCTGGTTTCGACCCGCAGGCCGGGCCGGGTCTGCGGCAGGTCCTGAACGAAGGCGTCCAGGTCGGCTTCGGCCTGCGCCGTCAGTCTGTCGTCGGGGTTGCGCAGGTCGACGGTGATTTCGGCCAGATCGGGAACAACGCTGGGCAGCCCGGCATCGATGCGGAGTTCGGTCAGGGTGGTGCCGGCATGTGCGGCGCGGCCATGCAGCGCGGCTTTCTGCCGGGAGGCGGACGCACGTCGGTGGCGACGCCGACGGCGCAGCCCTTTCCAGGACCGGGCCCTGCTCGATGTCGCATTCGACGTAGGCGTGCTGCCGGTCGAGGTGTACCGGGGCTGACCCTTGAAGCCGATGCGTTCCAGCTCGTCACCGAAGCGCAGCCCGGCGCTGTCAGCGAGGTTTGTAGGCGTAGTCCTGGGGGAGCCGGCCGGCGGCCACGGCGGAACCGAGCATGTCGCTACCGAAGCGGAATCCTTCCTCCTCGGTCCAGACAGCGATGACATTGAGGCGGCGGATCTGCAACAGCACGCCCGGCACGTCAAATCCCCTGCCGGAACTCCGGCAACTACGGGTCGCCGGCGCCCTGCCGGGGATCCCCTCTGCTTGACCGCCCGCAGTGGCGCGGCCGATTCCGGCTCCGGACCCTAGAGAGTCGAGGTCACCTGCCCTGCGCTGAAGGGTTTCCGGCGCCTGTCAGAGAAGGCAGCAGCCGCGATCGTCGAACTCGCCACCGGCGCTCTGTCCGACGCCCTCTCTGTTGAGCAAGGCCCTCACGGACGAGACCCCGGTCTACGCCCCGTCCGGCTCAGGGACTACTTGGTGCTGTTTGCCTCGACGTCGAGGACCGCGCCCTGTACGTTCACCGCATCGATCCGACGTCCACAAACTCCGGGGATGGAAGCCATCCAGCGCTTCAGTCCAGGTGGCAGAACTCCTCTACCGTGGCTGCGGTCCTTGCTTCAAGGCGGCCGCCTTGGGCTGACGCAAGCATCGTGAGTTCATGAATCGGAAACCGGCCGCCGACGTACCGCGGACACCGCGGTACGTCGGCGAGGTCTCCTTGCCGGTAGCTGTGCCGGCACAGCCGCACGCCTCCCGGAACCGGGTCATCATTCAGCAACGCTTCCCGGGAGGAAAATGCGGGGGCGTCCGGACTCCCCTCTTACTCGCGGATCATGGAAGCCAGGTCGTTGGCAAGGACGAGTTGGCGGGTCCCAAGGTGGTCGATGATCCAGAAGACACCGTGTTCCTCGGCGATCTCGTCCACCGTTCCCTTGATTGAGTGTCCGTCGAGCCGGCGGAGGATGAGCTGCTCCCCCGTAACGATGCGTCCCATAAATCCCAAAGGAAGCGGCGTTTCGGCCGTCCCTCTCATTGAACGAGGTCCGTGTCTGCGATGTAGAGCAGGCGCTTGTTGACGAATTCGTCCATGCCCAGCGGGCCGAGTTCGCGGCCGAAGCCGGAGCGCTTGACCCCGCCAAAGGGCAGCTCGGCGACTTCGGCCGAGGCGGCGTTAACGTTGGTCATGCCTGTCTCGAGCCGTTCGGCGATGGCCCGGGCGCGGTCCTCGTCGGTGGAGAACACGGCGCCGCCGAGCCCGTAGTCGGTGTCGTTGGCCAGGGCCAGGGCTTCCTCGTCGGAGCCGACCTTGTAGACCACGGCCACCGGGCCGAAGAGCTCCTCGCGGTAGGCGCGCATGTCCGGGGTGACGCCGGTGAGCACCGCGGGGGCCAGGTAGGCCGCGGGGCCCTCCACCAAGGTGCCGCCGGCGTGCAGGGTGGCGCCCTTGTTCACCGCGTCGCGCAGCTGCTCGGCCAGGGACTCGGCCGCGGCCCGGGAGGACAGCGGCGCGTAGGTGCCCGCCGCCTCCTCGGCCGGGTCGCCGGGCGTGAGGTTCCTGGCCTGCTCGGTCAGTTCGGCGACGAACTCGTCGTAGATATCCTCCATGACGATCATGCGCTTGTTGGAGTTGCAGGCCTGGCCGGTGTTCTCCATCCGGGTTTCCCACGCGGCGGCCGCGGCGGCCTTGACGTCCGCGGCGTCGAGCACCACGTACGGGTCCGAGCCGCCCAGCTCCAGCACGGCCTTCTTCAGGTTGCGCCCGGCAATCTCGCCGATGATGGCGCCGGCGCGCTCGGAGCCGGTCAGGGACACGCCCTGCACCCGGGGATCGGCGATGATGTCCGCGATCTGGGCATGCGAGGCAAAGACGTTCACATACGCGCCCGCAGGCAGTCCGGCGTCGTCCATGATCTGCTGGATGGCCAGCGCCGAGCGCGGGCAGGTTTCGGCGTGCTTGAGGATGATGGTGTTGCCCAGCATCAGGTTCGGGGCCGCGAAGCGGGCCACCTGGTAGTAGGGGTAGTTCCACGGCATGATGCCCAGCAGCACCCCGACCGGGCGCTTCTGGATCACGGCCCGGCCGCCGCCGATCGCCTTGATCTCCTGGTCCGCGGCCAGGGCCGGGCCCTCGGTGGCGAAGTAGTTGAAGATGTCGGTGCAGAACTCGGCCTCGCCCTTGGCCTGGGACAGCGGCTTGCCCATTTCCTCGGTGATGATCGCGGCCAGCTCGTCGGCGCGTTCGGTGAACAGTTCGCCGATCCGGGCCACCACCTTCGCCCGCTCGGCCATCGGCACGTCCTGCCAGGACCGGTATGCCTGCTCGGCAGCGGCCAGGGCTTCCTGGATCTGCTCGTCGGTGGCGGTCGGGAATTCCTCCACGACCTGGCCGGTGGCGGGGTTGACTACCCGGTAGCCGGTGGCCGTGCTCGTCGTTGGTGTCGCCGTCATGGTGATGTTCCTTTCTTGAAGTGGATCGTTGCAGGCTGGAACCGGGATCGCAGTACTTGAACCGGCCTGGTTGTGCCGTCTATTCGTGCAGTCCGGCCAGCCGGCTGCCCAGGCGTGCCAACAGCGAGGTCTGGGAGGATCCCCGGCGTTCTTCCCAAGCATCGGCGACGCCGAACAGCCGGTACATGGCGTGGACCCCCAGCCAGCGGAGGGGTTCCGGTTCCCAGGCGCGGGCATGGTATCCGACCCAGGGAAGTGCCGTGCGCGGGCTCTCCCGTTCCAGGGCCAGCTCCGCGAGGGTCCGCCCGCCGACGTAGGCCGCGGTTACACCGTGCCCGGCGTAGCCGCCGGAGAAGCCGATGCCTGCTCCGCGGTCCCAGGTCACACTTCCGTTCCAGTCGCGGGAAACACCCAGGATGCCGGACCACGCGTGCTCGGCACGGAACTCGATGCCGGGGAAGAACGAACCGAGCTTGCCCAGCAGCTGCCGGACGGTCACCTGTGCCGTCTCGCCCTCGCCGCCTGTCCCGGAGGCGAACCGGTAGGGAACGCCGCGGCCGCCGATCGCGATCCTGTCGTCGGCCGTGCGCTGGGCGTAGATGAAGGTGTGCGCCGAGTCGTTGAGGCATTCCCGTCCTTCCCAGCCGATCCGTTCCCACGCGTCGGGGTCCAGGCGCCGGGTGACGATCATCGAGGAATTGATGGGAACCAGCCGGCGGCGGCCCATCAGCGGGCCCGAGTAGCCCTCGGTGCAGACAAGGACGCGTCCGGCCCGTACTGTCCCCCCGGGCAGGGTCAGCATCCCGCTGTTGATGGACAAGACGGGGCTGTGCTCGTGAATGCCCACCCCGAGGCGGGTCGCTGCGTCGGCCAGGCCGCGTACCAGCTTGGCGGGGTGGACGCGGGCGACGTCCCGGTAGAACAAGCCGCCGTGGACCTTATCGATGTCTATCCGGGCCCGGAATGCGTCCCGGTCCAGCACCTGGACCTCGTCGGCCGTCAAGCCGTAGGAGAGGTCCGCCTCACGTTTGGCGAGCAGCCGGGCCATGCCGGCCCGGGTGTGGGCGGCGGACAGGGTTCCGCCCTTGTGCTGGTCGGCGTCGATGCCTTCCCGTTCGAGGATGGCGAGGATGTCGTCGACCGATGTCACGAACTCGCGCTGGAGGGCCGTGCTGGCGGCCTTCCCGCCGGGCGAGTTGCGGGCGAAGGTTGCCCTGTTGCCGGGGACCAGGGCCGAGACCCAGCCGCCGTTCCGCCCGGAGGCGCCGTATCCGAGGGTTTCGGCTTCGAAGACGGCGACGGACAGGGAAGGTTCCAGCTGCTTGGCGAAGTAGGCTGCCCAGAGACCGGTGTAGCCTCCGCCGACGATGGCCACGTCGACCGTGTCGTCTCCCTGCAGCGGCGCGAAGGTCCGGCGCTCGGCTCCAAGACTGGTCATCCAGAAGCCAAGCTTCCCGTTGAGCGGTAGGGCGGTGGCGGAACTCATAGAAGGGTCTGCTCCTTGTTGGTGCGGGATGGTTGGTAGGCGGGATGGCTGCTGGATCCGCGGAGCGGAGCGGACAGCCGCGTGCCGGCCGTCCGCCCCGGGGCTTCCTAGGCCGGCTGCCGGAGGGCCTGTTCGTTTTGGTGCCGGCGCAGGCCCGGGATGGCACGCATCGCGATCCAGTAGGCGATGCCCGCCGCGGCGGTGGCCGGGATCGATGCCGTGAGGAACTCGAATCCCGCCTGGGCGATGAAGTGCACGGGGTCCAGGAACGCCAGGTAGGCGGCAACACCCACGACGACACCGATGAAGCCGGCCGGGTTGAACCCGCCGAAGTACCAGTACGCGCCGCCCGGCTTGTCCGAGAACAGGCCACGCACGTCCAGCCGCTGGCGGCGGATGAAGTAGTAGTCGGCGATCTGGATGCCGCAGACCGGTCCCAGGGTGACTCCCGCGAAGGCCAGGAACGTGCCGTAGTTGTCCATGAACGGGGTGGCGAAGAAGACCAGGATCACGAGCACCGGAAGGATGGACAACGCCGTCGAACCCTTCCAGCTGACCCTGCGGTCGACGGCCGGAACCTGCTTGAGGGCCAGGGCGCAGACGTAGACGCCAATCATGGTCGTTCCGACGTTGGCCAGGATGATGAAGCCAAGGGCGACGACGCCGAACACCGGCCCGCCGATCTTAATGAGGAACGCCGTCGGGTCGCCTCCGGATTCGGGGACGGCGAGGCTGGCGAACAGCCCGATAATGATCACCAGGCTCATCGTGACTCCAAGGCCCAGGACCACCGGAACGATCGACTTGCGTGTGGAGGTGCTGAAGCGCGTCAGCCCGCCCACGTATGGCCACCAGGCGATCGCTCCCGCGATCCCGAGTTCGACAACAAGCGCGTAGTTCAGGCCCCCGCTCGGGTAGGGTTCGAGCGGACGGGCGGCGAAAATCGCGTCGAGCCCGACGTTGGCCACGAGGATCACCATGATGGCGGCCGAGAGCGCGATGACGCTGATCGCGATGGCCGGCCCCACGTTCCGCAGCGTGTCGGGTCCCCTGCGCAGCAGGACGTAGACGACGGCGCAGCCGAGGATCCCGAAGCCGGTTTCGGCGGCGCCCCGGGCGCCCTCGCCAAGGAACCCCATGGTCACGAGCGCGGAGGCGGCGGCCCGTCCCAGGAAGATGGTGAGGACTGCGTTCCATCCGGCCATGATGAGCATGACCAGCACCAGGGCCACGTTGGATCCGCGCACGCCCAGTTGGGGCCGGGTAGAACGGACTGCTTCGATGCCGTAGCGGGTCGAAGCGGGCACCGCGGCCAGGACCATAATGAACAGGCCCAGCAGCGTTCCGGCGGTGATGGCGATGGCTCCCTTGCCGGCGGGCAGCCAGTAGCCCACGTATCCGCCGGTAATAAAACACCAGGTTGCCACGGCCGCGGACGCCGAGTTGCCGAACAGAGCCAGCGGCCCCCAAGAGCGCTGGCCGGGGAGCATCGGCAGCGAGTCCTCGGCGATCACGGAGGAGGTGTTGGACTCGCTCATCCCGGAAGCACCTGCCCGACCAGCAGCATCATCACGGGCAGGACCAGCGTGAGCACGGCCAGAAGGGAAAACCCGGTGCGGTCCAGCGGCTGTCCTTGGTTTTCAGGCGCCTCGAGCAGGTCCAGGCGCCGTTCCAGTTCGGTCATGGTTCCATTCCTTCCAGGGAGAAGCACTCACCGTGCTCCGTGGTTTCGCCCTCGGGGTTCGGGCCCCAGACACCGAGCATGCGCGCATATTTCGGCGCCCAGTAGCGGCCGGTCTGGCCGGCCGGAACGCAGATGGTGTCCCCGCGCCCCAGCACGTGCTCGACGCCCGCGCACGAGACGTGGAGCTCGCCTTCGATGACGAACGCGTATTCGTCGTGCGGGTGGGTGTCGGCCCAGCCGGCGCCCTCGAGTTCCCATTCGGCGAGCAGGCCGCCGATCCAGCCGCCGGTGCTGGGAGGCGGGGTAATCCACCGGGAGCGGACGCCCGGCCAGTCCTCAAACACGGCGGGAACGTCCGTCCGCCGCATCACCGAAGCCTGCTGCTGGTGTGCTGTCGTCATCGCGTTATTGCCTCTCTGCTGTCCGCGCCGAGCGTTTCGGCGACTTTACGGGCCTGTTCGGAGCCCGAGTGGATGGCCCCGTCGATCCATCCGGGCCAGCTCCTGGCCAGGTCGGAGGAGGCGAAGTAGACCAGCCCGTGGGGGTCGTCGAAGGCATGCACATGCCCGGCGGACACCCCGCCGGGACCCCAGACGCTCCAGGCACCGTCCGAGTGCGGGTCGGCTTCCCAATCGTGCCCGTCGCAGGCGAGCACCTCGGCCCCGGGGGCGAACTGCCGGATGGCCGCCTGGACGCGGGCGGGGTCCTCGAGCGGCAGTTCATCGCCGTCGTAGCCGAAGCCGACCACCAGGCTGGTGCCGTCTTCGAGCGTGTACTCGTTGCTGAGCCACTGGATCGGGCCGCCCCAGCCCAGGGCGAACAGTCCCTCCGGGACGCCGGTGGTCCGGGCCCAGACCTTGCGCGACCGGCAGGGGTGCCCGACGGCGGCCGCAGCGGTCTTCGCCGCCGGCAGCGGCGGGTCGAACCGGATCCGGGAGAGCGCGTTCAGCGGCACGGTGCACACAACACGCCGCGCGCTGTGGGTGCCCGCCCCGGTGGTGACCGTGACGCCGCCATCGTTCTGGACCACGGCGGTGACCGTGGTGGACAGGCGGATCTCGGCACCGCTGTCGGCCCACAGCGCCTCGGCCAGTTCCGCGGTGCCGTGGGTGAACTTCTGGGCCAGCCCGTCGTAGAGGGAGGTGGCCCGGTTCCCGAACTCGGCCATCATGCGGGCGTAGTGCAGCACGCTGACCTCCTCCGGCGCGCATCCGCCGTACATCGCCGCCCAGGCGAGGACGAATTCGCGGGTCGCTGCCGGAAGCCGCTTCGTCGGCTCCCAGTCCGCGACGGACACCTCCCCCGCGGAGACGTCGTTGCCCGCGACGACGGCGCCGCCCGGCGTAGACTCCATCAGCCGGTGCAGCTCGGCGAGGAACTGTTCGGCGGCGCCGAGCTCCCCGGCCGGGATCGGGGCGTGGGCGCGTCTGGTTCCGCCGGTGTCCCAGATGAAGGAACGCGGGGCCGGCTGGTCGACGATGCCGACGCCGTACCGCCGGACCTCGGCGGCGAGGGCGTGCATGTCCTGCAGGGACACCCAGGTTCCGCCGTACTCGACGCGGCGGTCGGTGCCGGGGAACTCACGGTACCAGGTGCGCCCTCCGAGGCGGTCCCGGCCCTCGAGGACAAGGACGCGAAGGCCCTGCGCAGTAAGGTCGCGGGCCGCCGTGAGTCCGGCGAAGCCGGCGCCGACGACTATCACGTCGTACTCGTTCTTTCTGTGCATAATAGTGTCTCCTTGCCGGGCCGGTCGGGCCCCGGTATCGCGGGCCTGCCGGGGGATCAGGGGAATTCGATGACGGTGCGTGCGGCCGTGCCCTGGCCCATTGCGTCGAAGGCGGTGTTGATGTCCTGCAGCTGGATGCGCCGGTCCACGAGCAGGTCCAGCGGAAGCAGCCCGCGGCTGTGCAGTCCGAGGATGCGCGCGAAGTCGATTGATGGCCGGGAGGACCCGTAGTTGCTGCCGGTCAGGGTCAGCTCGCGGCCGGACATTACCATGGGGTCGATGCTGATCTTCACGCCCGTGGGCACCTGGCCCACCACCACGGCCGTGCCGCCCGGGGCCAGGGAGGCGTAGGCCTGCTCGATGGTCTCCGCCCTGCCGATGGCCTCGAAGGCGTGGTCGACGCCGTCCCCGCCGGTCAGGTCCTTGATGGCCTCGACGACGTCGGTGTCCCGCGCGTGGACGGTGTGCGTGGCCCCGGCGCGCCGCGCCAGATCCAGCTTCTCGTCGGAGAGATCGACGGCGATGATCCGTTCCGGTGCCTGGAGCGCGGCCCCCATGATCGTGGACAGGCCCACTCCCCCGGCGCCGATGACTGCAACCGTGGATCCCGGGGCGACGGGCGCGGTGTTGATGGCCGCGCCCACCCCGGTCGTGACGGCGCATCCGACGAGGGCTGCGATCGCGGGGTCCACTCCGTCGGCGATGCGGACGGCTCCGCTTTCGGGGACCACGGCGTATTCGGCGAAGGAGCCTACGGAGAGGTAGCTGTAGACCTGGTCGTCGTTGCGGCGGAGGCGGGTGGTCCCGTCGGGTAGGACGTTGCGGTAGGCGTTGGCGACCGCGTTGGAGCAAAGCTGGGGGCGGCCGGAGACGCAGTAACGGCAGCGGCGGCAGGAGGGGGTCCAGGACAGGGCAACGGCGTCCCCGATCTGCAGGCCGCTCACCCCCGGGCCGGTTTCGACGATGACTCCGGCGCCCTCGTGTCCCAGCACCAGCGGGAACTTCGCTCCCCATTCGCCCAGAACCACATGGTAGTCGCTGTGGCAGACCCCGCTGGCGGTCATACGTACCAGGACTTCGCCGAAGCGGGGGCTTTCGACCGAGAGCTCCTCGATGGCCAGGGGTGTTCCGGGGCCGTCGAAGACGGCGGCCTTGAAGTGCATCTCAGGCCTCCACGCTGCCCGCAGCGGCGGGAACGGCGACGGCGCCCGCGTGTCCTCCCAGGAATCCGCTGGAGCGGCCGTCGGTCAGGCCCATGGTCTCGGAGTACCGGGAGTACGGGTACCACCAGTACTTGCGCTCGAGCTGGTAGTCGAAGCTCACGTGGCTAGTTTCCATGAAGGCCTGCAGGCCTTCTTCACCGAGCTCGCGGCCGAGCCCGCTGCGGCGCTGGCCGCCGAACGGGCCGGCGTCGTTGTCCACCAGGGGGTTGTTGATCCAGACCTGGCCGAAGCGCAGCTCCTTGGCGGCGCGCCAGGCGCGCTCCATGTTGGTGGTCAGGACGTTGGCGCCGAGACCGAACTGGCTGTCGTTGGCCACGGTGAGCGCCTCGTCAAAGGAGTCGACCGGCACCAGCGGCACGATCGGGCCGAAGATCTCACCGAGTTCGGTGAGTTGTTCGTGGCTCAGGCCCTCGAGGACGGTGGGCCGGTAGAATGTTCCCACACCCTCCGCCGCTTGCCCGCCGGCGAGGACCGTGGCGCCGAGCGCGCGGGCGGTCTCGACGTAGGTCCGGGTCTTCTCCAGCTGCGCCGGAGTGCCGAGAGCCCCGACGTCCGTGCTGGTGTCCATCGGGTCGCCGACGATCAGTTCGTCGGCACGACGCGCCAGCTTTCTGGAGAACTCGTCGTAGATGTTGCGCATGACGTAGATGCGTTCTGAGGACGTGCACACCTGCCCGGCATTGGTGAAGCCTGCCCAGAGCACCGCCTCGACCGCGTCGTCGATGTCGACATCGTCGCAGACAATCATCGGGTCCTGGCCCGAGAGTTCCAGGGAGAGGCGTTTGACCTGCTGGGCGGTGGAGCTGATGATCGCCTGGCCGGCGGACAGGGATCCGGTGAAGGCCACCATGTCCGTCTGGGGGTGTTCGGCCAGATGCTTCCCGACGGGGATGCCGCCGGTAACCACCTGGACCACGCCGGCCGGCGTATTGAGCATTTCGATGAGCCGCAGCACGGTCAGCGGAGTCTCCGCCGGTGGCTTGATGACAACGGCGTTGCCGGCGGCCAGGGCCGGTGCCAGCTTCCACGACAGGAGCAGGGCCGGATAGTTCCAGGGCGCGATGGCTGCAACGACCCCGACAGGGCGCTTGAGCACAAGGTTCGTCAGTGTCGGCTCCTGGGACGGGACTACGCGGCCCCCGATGTTGCGGCCCATCTCCGCGTAGTATTCCGTCGCCTCTGCAACCCAGCGGATCTCATCCATGTTCTCGGCCAGGGATGACCCGCCCTCGCGGGTGAGCAGTTCGGCGAGTTCGCGCTGGTTCGCACGGACCTTGGCCGCGAATTCGTGCATCACGGCCGCCCGGGCCAGCGCGGAGGTCTGCTCCCACACCCGTTGCGCTCTCACCGCGGCTTCAACGGCGCGATCCACGTCGGCCTCGCTGGCCTCGGGGACCGTGCCGATAATCTCTCCAGTCGCCGGGTTGACCACGTCGATCGTAGCCCCGTTCGAGGCGGCTACCCACTGTCCGTCGACAAGCATGTGCATAACGTTTCTCCGTCCGATCATCCTGCCCGGTGTCACAAGAGGCAGGCCGTTGTACCTAGAGAAGACGCTAATATTCCGTGATCTGCGTCTCTATGGGATTTCTGTCCATGCTTCCAGTCAGGACCCCTCCTAGACCAAAAACCGTCCGCTAGTCACCGCGCAGAAGTCGCATCGCCTGGCCGCGGTTGCTCACCATCAACTTGCGGTAGATGGCGGTCAGGTGGTTCTGGAGAGTCTTCGTTGAGATGCCCAAGGCGGCGGCCAGCTCCCGATTCGGCTGCCCCAGGTCCATGCTCTCCAGGACAGCCCGCTCCCGGGGGGTGAGCGCGGCCAGCCGGGAATCAGCGGGAACGAACGGGAGAATCGCCTTCACCCCGCAGTTCCATGGTGCTTCGATGGCACGTTCCAGCTTCCCTTCCATCCCCCGCACGGCCAGCCGTGCTTCTGTGGCCACTGTGGCCAGGCGGTTGATGTCGTCGGGAGCCAACCGGTCGTCATGGACCTCAAGTACCAACTGCCCGTTCCGCTCGCCCAACACCACCAGAACCGCTGACTTGGCCGCCCCCGCCGCGGGGCCGGCCAGCGCATCGACGACCTGGTAGATCCGGGTGGAAAGGTCGACCCCGATTCGGGCAGGCCACCCGTCGACCCGCAGTTCGATCTCCTTGGCCGTACCCGCCGCGAGCCTGGGCAAGAGCTCGTTTCGGATCGCCGGAACTACGTCGACTTCAGCGGCCCCACCGCTCTCCAAACGGTCCGCGAGGGCACTGAGACGGTGCGCCGCGGCGTTGTTCCTTCCCTCCCGTGCTGCCAAGATTGCCTCGCCCCGGATGTCCGCCGCCAACGTCCGGCGCTCCTCCTGCAGCACCCTTGTCGACTGGGAAGTCCAGTCGCTGATCACCCGGTACCGCTCACTGCGCAGCTGCTGGGCGTCACGCTTGATGACGAAGGTTTCCAGCAAAGCCGCCGCGATCGAGGCGACGACCTCGAGCGGCGCCAGCTCTTCATGGCCGAAATCGCGGGGCGACTTCGAAAAGACTTCCAGAATTCCCAGCCGCCGCTGCCCCCGCAGGAGCGGCAAACAGATGTATCCCCGCAATCCCTCCTGGTGTACGATCGCGCGCGCCACCCCGGGGCTGACGCTCAGATCCGGGATGGCCAGCGGCTCGCGCAGCCCGAAAGACTCTCCGGCAAGGCCCTCGTGGAGCCTCCAGGTCGTGATTCCCTTGACGTACGCTTCCGACAGGCCCCTGCTCGCGACAAGGCCGTACCGCTGGGTTGCCATGTCGGCCAGGGAAAGCGCCCCGACCGTGGCGCCTGCAACCTCCAACGCGCTGTCCAGGGCGACATGCAGCACCGCGGATTCCTCTTCCCTATGGGAAATTCCGTGGGCCAGCCTGCGCAGGGGCCGCCCGACCCCGTGCCCCAAGTCCATCCCGCGTCCCGGGGAAGGGGAGACGTATGCCAGCGCAGCAAAATCCTGCTCCCGGCCCGAAGCCCCAGTGGTCACCGGAGCCGCGGCCCGCAGGCGCACCCGGTCACCTTGATCTTCGGCTTCACGCAAGGACGAAGCCAGCTGAATGTCCTCATCGCTGTAGAGCCGGTAACCGGCGGACGACCGCGAAGGGTGGAGAAGTCCTGCAGCTTCCCATGCGCGCAACCTCCAGGCAGAAGCTCCCGATTCCGCCGCCGCGTCGCGTATGGTGACCAATCGATCCACGATGCTTCCTTCAAGGTTGCCTAAATGTTTACACAAGCTTTGATTCTTCATCATAGGAGCCGAAGGTACGTGCCTCTCCCGGTTGCACCATCACAACCGCCGGCTGGCACCCCGGCCAACGGCCCTCGATCATCTCCCGCCTCGAACGAAGCCTCATCCGTAACGACACACTCGCTGCTGGCTGCCGCCTATTGCCGGCCGAGCGGACTGTCAAAATTCTGGCCGATGAATCCATTGGCCTGGATTTTCACCGGTGAGACGGCCATTCATAGAAACGCCCCTGCGGGGTGCTGGCGTGACAAGGTACTCAACGGCTGGCGGAATTCCCAGTTTCAAGTGGCCGGTCTCGAGGACCGGGCTGAAAGCCTGAAAAGAGGGAACTTCAGTGTCGATGGTGCGTTACTCCGACGGCAATTGCATCCTCTACGGGCACGTGAAGCAGATTAGGAACCACACGGCATTCCCGGCGCCAAGCCTGCCGTTCGGCGGGCGGCAATCATGAATGTGATCGTGGTCGCGCCCACGGTCAAGGTGCGCAGGAACCGGCGGGACAGCCGTTTGGCGAACCGCCCGCCCACCAGCCCGCCGCAGGCCGCTCCGGCGGCGATGAGCCCCACCGGCGCCCAGTCGATCATCCCCGGCGCAACGATGGCGAACACAACCCCGGCAATAAGGCAGGATCACCAGGTTCTTGACCGCGTTGAACTCCTGGAGGTCAAGCCGCGAGAGCACTCCGAGCCGCCCGATTAACAGGATTCCCCGCGCAGCCCCGAAGTAGCCGCCATAGATGCTTATGAGAAAGTTAACGAGGACGATGGCGGCGGTGACGGGGCCAATCCTGCTGGAACCATAGTCTTCATGGGCGCCGTTGCCTGGCCTGTTGGCGCTTCATGGCGCCGGTTCGGTGCCGCTTACCCGTGGTCCATAATTTCGGGCCGGACCGTGAAGAGCGTCCCCGTCCGGCACCTGCCCGCGCATCCGGTGCCACAGCAGTGCCACGTGCAGGGCGGCACGGGACTCCGCATCGTCCAGGGAGACACCTAGCCGTTCCTGCAGGTTCGCTACCCGGGCGTAGAGCGCGGCGCGGCTCAGGTACCCGGTGCGCGCGACCGAGGTCTTGTTGCCGCCGTGGCGCAGGTAGAGCTCGAGGAAGTCCAGGGTTCCGGCGTCCTGTTCTGCCAGCAGGGGCCCCAGTTCGGCCTCGGCGAACGCCTTGACCCTGGCATCGCTGTGCAGGGCGGCCATCAGTCCCCGAAGCCGGATGTCCGCAAAGCGGTAGTAGCGGCGCTGGCGGACCTCCAGGGTCGCGGCGATATCGGCCACCTGGGTGGCCCCGTCCAGACCCGCTGCGGCCTCCAGCAGCGAACTGCTGGTCCGGCCCACGCCCGCGGTCCAGTCCGGGGTGCCCTCCTCCGGGTTCGTCCGGCCATCACTGACGTCCGGCGCCTGTTCCTCGGCAAGCTGTCCGAAGATCCTTTCCAGGATGCCGTCCTCCAACTGCCGCGCCGGCGCCCCCAGCAGGACACCGAATGACCCGGATTGGAGGCCGGTGGCCAGCAGGGAACGGCGTGCCTGCCGGACCAGGGCCGCGAACTGCTCCAGCAGCGCCCGTTCGCGCAGCTGCAGGCCGGTGGGGTTCTCCCCCGGCAGCCGGTCCAGCCGCACGACGATCGGGACGTACAGGGCGCTGGGCTCGAGTCCCAAGGCTTGGGCGCGGGTGACGGCCTCCCGCTCGTCCAACGCGTGCGGCTGGCGCAGATCGTGCATCAGCCCGGCCTGCGCCTGCTGCAGCAGGTCCTGCTCGTCCCGGCCGGCCATCCGGGCCAGGGTCAGGGCCTGCCCCGCCCGTTCCAGGACCTGGGCGGCATCCGCATCGTTGGGCAGATCGCCCGGGACCACCAGCCGGCCCCACCGGCGGCCGTGCACGCCGACGGGGGTCTGCAGCCAGTCCGCCGTGCCGGCGCGGCGGCCGGTGTCCTCCCGGTATCCGACGTGGCGGGCCCGCCCGGCCCAGTCATGGAGCAGCTCCCCGGCGTCCGTTCCGGCGGGGTTGAACGCCAGGACCCGGTGCGCGACGTCCTCGAGCACGACCGCGGCCCCCAGAAGCTCCGCAGTGCGGTCCACGATGCGCTGCTCACTGGCGCCCTCGAGGCTGAGCTGGGTGAAGACCTCGTGGACCCGGCGGGCACGCTCCACCCGGGCCAGCTGCTCGCCGACCAGCAGCCGGTGGGCCACCTGCGTCACCCGGACGAACTTGATCGTCCGGGTGAGCACCACCACGGGCAGCGCACGCCCGGCAGCGGCGCCGCGCAGCACCTCGACCGCGGCCGCGTCGGGCCGGCCTTGGGCATCCACCAGTTCGATGATGGCACCGGCCGCCCCGGCGTTTTCGAGGTCGTCGAGGAACCGGCCCGCCGCGGCTGCTGAGGCGCGGAACGACAGGCCGGTGCTGAGCACGAGCTCGCCGCCCTCGAGCAGCGGTCCCACGCGCTCCGAGTCGGCAATGTGGACCCAGCGCACGGCCGATCCCAGGGCATCTTCCCCGCTCAGCAACTCCGGCCAGCCCGAGCGCACCTCGTCCAAGGTGAGAATCCCCCGCACGGTCACGCCAGGGGCCTCGGGTCGACCGCCAAGGCGGGCACTGCTCTCCTCCCACAAAATCGTCATAGACGAACTGTATAGCCGATGTGGAAAGAACATACATTTTGTCGCTACCGGAACCTGCCTGCCGCCGTCAGGATGGTTTTCATCAGCCGGCAGCCCCGCCGGATCCCCATGCAGGACCAGCGACCGAGAGGACCGCACATGCAGACCATCACCCACTGGATCAACGGCAAGTACACCCGGCCCGGCAACGACTCCCGCTTCGGCGAGGTGACCAATCCGGCCACGGGCAAGACCACTTCCCGGGTCGCCCTGGCCCCGGCCGCCACGGTCAACGACGCGGTGGCCGCGGCGGCCGCCGCCTTCCCCGCCTGGCGGGACACCTCGATCGCCCGGCGCACCCAGATCCTGTTCGCCTTCCGCGAGCTGCTCAACGCCCGCAAGGGCGAGCTCGCCGCCATCATTACCGAGGAGCACGGCAAGGTCCTCGCCGATGCCCTGGGCGAGGTCAGCCGGGGCCAGGAAGTCGTGGAGTTCGCCTGCGGGATCCCGCACCTGCTCAAGGGCGGCTACACCGAGAATGCCTCCACCAAGGTTGACGTGCACTCGCTGCGCCAGCCGCTGGGCGTGACCGCGGTCATCTCCCCGTTCAACTTCCCGGCCATGGTGCCGATGTGGTTCTTCCCGGTCGCCATCGCCGCCGGGAACACCGTGGTGATCAAGCCCTCCGAGAAGGACCCCAGCGCCGCGAACTGGATGGCCGAGCTGTGGCAGGAAGCAGGCCTGCCGGACGGGGTCTTCAATGTGGTCCACGGGGACAAGGAGGCCGTCGACACGCTGCTGGATAGTCCGGACGTCGCCTCCGTGTCCTTCGTCGGCTCCACCCCGATCGCCAAGTACGTGTACCAGCGCGGCACCGCGGCCGGCAAGCGCGTCCAGGCCCTGGGCGGGGCCAAGAACCACATGCTCGTCCTGCCCGATGCCGACCTGGACCTGGCCGCCGATGCCGCGGTGAACGCCGGCTACGGTGCCGCCGGGGAACGCTGCATGGCGATCTCCGCCGTCGTCGCCGTCGAATCCATCGCCGACGAGCTGGTCGCCAAGATCGCCGAGCGCACCCGCACGCTGCGCGTGGGCGACGGCACCCGCGGTGCCGACATGGGCCCGCTGGTCACCCGGGCGCACCGGGACAAGGTCGCCGGCTACATCGACGCCGGCGAGGCCGCCGGCGCGACCATGGTCCTGGACGGCCGGCAGGTCTCCCCGGACGCCGAGGGCGACGGCTTCTTCCTCGGCCCCACCCTCTTCGACCACGTCACCCCCGACATGTCGATCTACACCGACGAGATCTTCGGACCCGTCCTGGCCGTGGTGCGGGTGGCCGGCTACGACGAGGCCGTGTCCCTGATCAACGCCAACCCGTACGGCAACGGCACCGCCATCTTCACCAACGACGGCGGCGCCGCCCGCCGCTTCGAGAACGAGATCCAGGTCGGCATGGTCGGCATCAACGTGCCCATCCCGGTCCCGATGGCCTACTACTCCTTCGGCGGCTGGAAGAACTCGCTCTTCGGCGACACCCACGCCCACGGCGCCGAGGGCGTGCACTTCTTCACCCGCGGCAAGGTCGTCACCTCCCGCTGGCTGGACCCCAGCCACGGCGGCATCAACCTCGGCTTCCCGACCAACGCCTAGGCACGGACTGCCACCGCCGCGAAAGGACCCACCATGACCACCGAAACGACCACCCCCCTCGTCACCGATGCCGAGATCGAGGCAGGCCGGCAGGCCTGGCTGCTCGACCGTGCCCACGTGTTCCACTCCTGGTCGGCCCAGGACCAGATCAAACCGATGACCGTGCTGCGCGCCGAGGGCTCCCACATCTGGGACGGGGAGGGCAACCGGCTGCTGGACTTCTCCTCGCAGCTGGTGAACACCAACATCGGCCACCAGCATCCGAAGGTGGTGGCCGCGATCCAGGAGCAGGCGGCGAAGCTGTGCACCATCGCCCCGCAGCACGTCAACGACGCCCGCTCCGAGGCCGCCCGCCTGATCGCCGGCATCACCCCCGGGGACCTGAACCACGTCTTCTTCACCAACGGGGGCGCGGACGCGGTGGAGCACGCGATCCGGATGGCCCGGCTGCACACCGGCCGGCAGAAGGTCCTCTCCGCGTACCGCAGCTACCACGGCGGTACCCAGCTGGCGGTCAACGTCACCGGCGACCCGCGGCGCTTCCCCAACGACTACTCCTCCGAGGGTGTCGTGCACTTCATGCCTGCGTACCCGTACCGCTCCTACTTCGGCTCGACCACCGAGGCAGAGGAGACCGAGCGGGCCCTGCGGCACCTCGAGGACATGATCGTGCTCGAGGGACCGCAGAACATCGCCGCGCTGATCCTGGAAACCGTCCCGGGCACCGCCGGCATCTACGTCCCGCCGGCCGGCTACCTGCAGGGCGTGCGGGAACTGACCCGAAAATACGGGATCGTCTACATTGCCGACGAGGTCATGGCCGGGTTCGGCCGCACCGGCCGGTGGTTCGCCGTCGAGCACTGGGACGTGGTCCCGGATCTGCTCACCTTTGCCAAGGGCGTGAACTCCGGCTACGTGCCCCTGGGCGGGGTGGCCGTCAGCGAGGCCATCTTCGACACCTTCCGCGAGCGGGTGTATCCGGGCGGACTGACCTACTCCGGCCACCCGCTGGCCTGCGCGGCCGCGGTGGCAACCATCAACGCGATGCGTGACGACAAGATGGTGGAAAACGCAGCCAGGCTCGGCGAAGAAGTGATCGGACCCCGGCTGCGCGAAATCGCCGCGCGCCACCCCTCGGTCGGCGAAGTCCGCGGCCTGGGCTGCTTCTGGTCCGTAGAACTGGTCAAGGACCGTGCCACCCGCGAGCCGCTGGCAGCCTACGGAGGATCCTCCCCCGCGATGAACGAGTTGGTCGCGGAACTGAAGGCCGGAGGCCTGATGCCGTTCGCCAACTTCAACCGGATCCACGTCGTCCCCCCGCTCAACACCTCCGATGCGGACGTCCTCCACGGCCTGGAAATCCTCGACGCCGCCTTGGACGCCGCCGACAGGCACACGAACTAGCTCCCACCAGGCGGGAGCCTGCCGCGGCAGGCTCCCGTTCCTGCCATCCGGCGACACCATGGCAAGGCCTGCCCCTTGAAGCACGAATTCGCCGCCGCGGGCACTCCTCCCGGCGGCCGCCCGAATCTCGACGCAAGCGGACGCCCGAAAGCCGGCTCTTGAACCGGTTCTTACCGCAGCGGGCCGTCTCGTGCGGGCCGATGCCGGTTCCAAGGGGCCGGTCCCCATGATCGGCTGCTGCACGCACTTGGCAACGGACACGCCTGGTATCGAGCCGGACGTATCCATGCCATCGGCATGCGGTCACCGTACCCAAGGTACCTTCACGGGATCTGATCCGGCACTGAACTCCTCTGACGCAGAAACAACGTTCCATGACACACCCCCTTCGCATAGTCACCCTCAAAGCAGCTGCCGGAACCGGCTGGAATGCCTTCCAGGAACAGCTGGACACCGCCTATGAAGAAGTCCGGTCCCTGGCCGTATCCGGCAGACGGCACGGGATACTCGTCACCCGGCACAGCCGCGATACGTATACCGTCTCCGTCAGTCCCGAGGTTCCCTACGGTATGACCTATGAGCGAGACGAGGCGGGTACCCACTAAGGAATACCCGCCCTGCCACACCTCGCACTCGAAGACCTGGCGGCTCCTGAACGGCGCCGCCGGAGACGGATGCCTCCGCCAAGGGCAACGCCGGCACTGCCCCCTGCCCGGTGCCCCCAGACGTCCGTTCCGCCGGTTATCACCGGCAGCCGCGCCGGATCCGGACCCCCCCCTGCAGGGTGCGGATCCGGTGCGACCAACACGCTGTTTTCACGAAGATGCGGCGCCCCGCTGCCGCGCCAGCCTGTCCGTCACCGGACCCTTCGGGGTGCGTTCCGGCCCGGACAGCACCATGGCCCCGGCATCCCAGCACCTGGAGGGCATGGGCTGCCCGGAGCCGCCCCCACCTCTGCCCCGGGCGGCCCACGCCCTCCGACAAATGCCGTCAAAACGTACATCCTTCACCGGGGCACCCCCGGCAACCCGCAGAAAGGCCATGGCACCATGACAGACATCACCGGCAGCGCTGCCGACTCCGCCGCCCTCCAACACGGCGACCGTGTCGACGTCCACGGGAATGGATATATTTACTGCAGCGGCTACGTGGAGGACACCCTGCCGCAATTCAACGTTGTGTGGGTCCGCGACCTGCGGACAGGGGAACGCAGAATGCTCTTCACCAACGAGTGCCGCATCATCCGGAACGTGACCTGATTCAGTCAGATGCAGGCTTCGACCTCAGGGTTGACCTGTTCGGCGGTCTGCTGCACGGTGCGGTGAAACTGCTCAGGATTCCGCCCAGGTCCGGGCCTGTCCCCTGCGCCAGTTCCAACACCTGCACCGTACGTCCAGCAGGTACCGACAGATGTTGGCAGCGGCAACCACTACAGCTGTTGTCACAGTTTCCTCCCGGTAACAGGTTCCGACGGACCGCCCGGGCGACATAGTCGCGGTTATCGGCGCCTAAACAACGGGGGTAGAAGTAGCCGAAGTCACATACTCCCGTCCCATCAATACCCGTGCATACCAGCTAGTGCGGTGGCCGGATAGGTTGGCGGTGTTTCATGCTGCTGTGGCCTCGTGCCGGCCCCAGCGGTGGTGTTTTTCGCTGCGGACCCGGGTGCGTTCGCGGCGTTCGGCCTCGAGGATCTCGGGAGTCCGGGCGTGGGTGTTGCGCCAGTTCAGGTACTCGTGAAGTTTGCGGGTCTGCACCGTGTGGTTGGGGTGGACGGAGTTGGCCAGGGTGAACTGGCGCAGCACCCCGAAGTGGGCCTCGATCGGGTTGGCCCAGGACGCGTAGGTCGGGGTGAAGCACAGCCGCACGGCGTGGGATTCCGCCCAGTGCCGGATGGCCGGGGCCTTGTGCGCCGAGAGGTTGTCCAGGATCACGAAGACCGGCTGCCCGTCCGGGACCGAGGCCCGGATGCTCTTGAGCGCGGCGAGGCTGTTCCCGGTGCCCTTGCGGCAGCGGTTGACGCCCCACAGGGTGTCTGAGCCGACCGAGTAGCAGCCGTGGAAGTACCTCACGCCCGCGGTGCGGTGGTAATTTGCCGGGATCCGCTGCGGTTTGCCTGCCGGAGCCCAGCCGGACCCGGCCGTGGGGCGGATGCCCAGGGGTCCGAACTCATCGAACGCGAAGGTGCGGTCCGGGTGGTTTTCCACCACGTCCTCGATCACCTGAAGTTTGGCCTCGTACTCGGGGTCCGGCGATTCCTTCCAGGTGGCGGTGCGTTGGAAGCTGATCCCGTGCCGGTGCAGCAGGGCCCGCAGGGCCTCCCGCCCGATCCGGACCGGGTGCGGGCAGGCGGCCAGCCAGCCGGCCAGCTTGCGCAGCGACCAGCGGGTGAACGGCAGCCCCAGGGCACCGGGACGGATGGCGGCCGTCGCGGCGATGAACTCCTCGTCGCCGTCGGTGAGCAGGCGGGGACGGCCTCCCGCCCACTCAGGGTCCAGGCAGTCCAGCCCGATCTCGTTGAAGCGGCGGATCACCTGGCGCACCGTGTCCTCGTCGGCGGCCAGCAGTCGGGCGATCACCGGCACCGTGTTCCCGCCGGCCGAGGCCAGGATCATCGTGGCCCGCCGCCACCGCACCACGTTCCCGCCCTGGCCCGGGCCGCCGCGGCGCACGATCCGCTGCAGCCGCCGGCCTTCCTCCGGCGTCAGGCGCCGGACCTTCACACGTTCAGCCATGCCACCAGCGTGGCACCGGCCTCAAACCCTGTGAACCTTCGCGGTCACCGCACTAGCCAGCGGTAGTTGTGCCCAGTCAGCGCCGGGTTCGGCCCCGGTGGGCGTTCCCACCGGCCTCAGGGCCGTGGTCCACGGATGGCACGAGGCATCGTGAACTCCGGTGAAGGCGTGACAAGCGGTCGACGCACCCGTTTGATGCCGGACATTGGCGTGCCCCGACGCGTAAACGTCGGGGGCACACCGTAAATCGTTCGTTCATCCCGGAGGACCCTGTGCGGTACCAGTCCGGTGGTCTTTACATCTAGCCTATTTGTCCTTGTCGGACGCCCGTTCCGGGTTGAAAATGTGCCTGTGGCCGCCTGCCGACGCCGTCCACCTATGGTCTTCCTGAGGCCGTCATCTAGCCGGGCGCCGGGAGCCGCCTGCGGGCCCTTCATTGTTGCGGCACCCGTTGCCGAGCACGCGGATTAGATTCCGTTTTCCCCTCCGGCCCCCTGGGGCGGCCACGCCGTAAACCCATGATGCAGGCAGTGAGGAGAGGGACAGGACCATGCTGGCCGAATCCCAGGATGAGGAACGGCTCATCGCCCGGGTCGCCGCCATCGATATCGGCAAGGCCGAACTGGTGTGCTGCGTCCGGATTCCCGGCCCGGGGAACACGCGACGACGTTTGCAGGAGGTGAGCACGCACTCGACGATGACCCGGTCCCTGGCGGAACTGGCCAACCATTTGGTGGACCTGGGCATCGAGCGGGTGGTGATGGAGGCGACCAGCGACTACTGGAAGCCGGTGTTCTACCTGCTGGAGGCCCACGGGCTGCAGCCCTGGCTGGTCAACGCCCGGGACGTGAAGCACCTGCCGGGCCGGCCCAAGACCGACGTGCTGGACGCGGTCTGGCTCTGCAAGGTCGCCGAGCGGCAGATGCTCCGGCCCAGCTTCGTCCCGCCGGCCCCGGTCCGCCGGCTGCGGGACCTGACCCGCTACCGGGCCGACCTGGTCGGGGAACGCACCGCGGAGAAGAACCGGGTCGAAAAGCTGCTCGAGGACGCCTGCATCAAGCTCTCATCCGTGGCCTCGGACATCTTCGGAGTCTCCGGACGGGAGATGATGGCCGCGCTGATCGCCGGGGAGAGGAACCCGACGGTGCTCGCACAGCTGGCCAGGTCGAGGATGCGCACCAGGATCGGTGCCCTGGAGGAAGCCTTCACCGGGCACTTCGATGACCACCACGCGTTCCTGCTGGGGCGCATGCTGGCCCGGATCGACGGCATCGACGCCGACATCGCCGCCGTGGGCGACCGGATCGGGGCCCAGCTGGCCCCTTTCTCGGCAGCGGCGGCACGCCTGGATGAGATACCCGGCATCGGGCCGGTCGCCGCCGCGGCCATCATCGCCGAGGTCGGCACCGACATGTCCCGGTTCCCGAGCCCCGGACACCTATGCTCCTGGGCGAAGTTCTCCCCGGGGATCAAGTCCTCCGCCGGGCGGAACAAGGGCAACGGCTCCACCGGGCACGGCAACCGCTACCTGGCCCGAACCCTGGGCGAAGCCGCGGCCGGGGCCGGCAAAACCAATACCTTCCTCGGCGAACGCTCCCGGCGCCTGGCCAGACGGCGGGGCAAACAACGCGCCATCGTGGCCGTGGGACGCTCCATCCTCGTCATCGTCTGGCACCTGCTGGCCAATCCCGAAACCCGCTACCGCGACCTCGGTCCCGACCACTTCACCCGCAGCACCGACCCCGACACCAAAAAACGCAACCACGTGCGCCAGCTCGAAGCCCTCGGCTACGCCGTCACCCTCACCCCGGCCGCCTAATCCCATAGGCATCCCGACCGGCACACCAACCCACCCCGCCGGCCATCCACCCCTGCCCACCAACCGGCAGGTCACCTCATTTTCGGATTAGGCAGACGGAAGTCGGCTCAGCCGTTTCGCCGTTGCAGTTCCGCTTCCTTCTTGCCCCAGGCTCCTCCGAGCAAGGTTACGCAGACGATCGAGATCAGGCAGATAACGGCCAAGTAGCCTGCGACGCTCGTCCACTGGCCGGTCGCACCATAGATAGCCGTCGCAATCATTGGGGCGAACGCCGGGCCGGCGATCTGTGCGATGGTGTATCCGACAGAGCTGCCGGTGTAGCGGATGCGTTCCGGGAAGAGCGTCGTGAACAATGGGCCGGTCACGGCCGAGGTGAGCGGCATGGCGATGCCCTGGATGAGGACGATCGCAATAATGAAGGCCACGCTCATGCCCGTGTTGACGAGCAGGAAGGCCGGGACAATCATGACGAGCAGCAGGACCGCGCCGATCATATATACCGTCTTGCGTCCGATGTAGTCGGAGAGCAGGCCAAAAACGGGGTGGACTGCGGCGCAGATCGCAGAAGCTATCGCGACGCCCAGCAGCGTCATTGTGCGGTCGAGGTGGGCAGTGTTCGCGCCGTAGCTGACCAGATAGGTGAGGGCCACGTAAGCCATGACACCCTGGCTTAGGTAGGTTCCTGCGACCAGCAGGATCTGCTTCCAATGAGTCCGCCATGCTTCAATGAATGGCACCTTGACAACAGCTTCCTTCTTGACTGCGGCAGCGAATTCAGGGCTCTCGTCGAGTGTGGTCCGCACGATGAGTCCGACGCCTACCAGCAGGATGCTAAGCAGGAACGGCACCCGCCAGCCCCACGAGAAGTAGTCTGCATCGGGCAGGGATGACGTGGCCATGAACACCACTGCCGCGAGGGTCACTCCGGACGGTGCGCCCATCTGCGCGAATGTTCCATACAGCCCCTTGCGGCCGGGCGGTGCGTGCTCGACGCTCATCAGCGTAGCCCCGCCCCATTCGCCGCCGACCATGAATCCCTGGATGAAGCGCAGGACGACCAGCAGCACGACTGCCGTCTCGCCGAGCAGGCTGTACCCGGGCAGCAGGCCCATCAGGAAAGTGCAGGATCCCATGCCGATCAGGGTGATGACGAGCATCTTCTTTCGCCCTACTCTGTCCCCGAAGTGGCCGAAGACGATGCCTCCCAGCGGGCGGGCCAGAAACCCGATGCCGAAGGTCGCAAAGGCCAGCAGTGCCGCGACCAGGGGGGTTTGGGCCGGGAAGAAGACTTTCGGGAAAACGAGCGCCGCGGTCAGCCCGTAAAGCATGAAATCGTAATACTCGATCGTGGTGCCGACGAGGCTGCCGAGTGCGGTGCGGCGGGCCTTGCTCCGCGGTGAGGCCGATGATACGGCCTGTGTGGTTAGTGCTTCACTTGTTCTAGCCATGATCACTCCTTCGTGACGTGATGAGGTTGGCGTTGGAAGCCGGTGTAGGAGGGAAGGGACGAGGGGCTCTGATTTGTGACCAGCCACTGGTCCCAAATCGGCTTCGTAGTTTGGTTGCGGCGGCCAGCGGCAATTGGCCGCACCTACGCCTTTTCCGCTCGGCGATGATTGACAGCGTTCCCAGACCCGCGGCCTCTGCGGTGTTCCGTCTCGCTGATAAGTTCCGGTTCATGGGCGTTTACCTTTGGGACTTATTGCCGCTCTGCGGCTGTCTGCAGTACGGAGATTGCCGATGGAACCCTTCGAAATCTGCCGGCGGGAATGGGAGCGGGGCTGCGTGGGAGTTAGACCATCTCGATCCCGCCGTCGATCATGACGACCTGCCCGGTCATGTAGTCGGAATCATTGCCGGCGAGGTAAATCCCGGTGGGCAAGAGATCGGCCGGCACCGCGGTGCGGCCTATGGGGATGGTTTCGCCGTACTTGTCAAACAGCGCACTACGTGCGGCCCGGGTGGATGCCTGGGCGTCCCACAAGGCGGTATCCACGATGCCGGGAGCGAATCCATTGACCGTGATGCGATGTTCTGCCAAGGACCGCGCCCCTGATTGGACGAGCGCGTGGACGGCGAACTTGGAGGCAGCGTACGCTGCGAAGTTCGCATTTGCCCGACGGGAAGCAACAGAGCACGTATTGACGATCTTGCCGCTCCGCCCGTCCTGCATGAATATCCGGGCCGCCTCCTGCATGCCGATGACGACTCCCAGCACGTTCACTTCGTGCAGCCTGCGGAAATCCTCGGCGCTGGTTTCCAAGAACGGGCTGTTGAACGTGATTCCGGCGTTATTGAACACGGCATCCAACCGGCCGAAGGAATCGCGCACTGTCGAAAACGCATCCCTGACCGCCAATTGGTCGGTCACGTCAGCCGGCACCGCGATGCAGGAGCCGCCAGCTTCAGCTATGTCGGAGGCGACCTGTTGTGCTGGTTCAAGGTCCCGGTCCAGGACTCCAACCGAAGCCCCTTCGGCCGCGAATCCTGCGGCGAAACAGGCCCCAATACCGGAGCCGGCCCCGGTCACGATAATGGTCCGCCCTTCCAAACGCCGGCTCATTTCCCTGCCCCGATTCCACGGGTGGAGGCAAATGGATTGGCTTCAGTAGAGACCGCCGGCCGGGAGAGGTTTTGCGCGGGAGAAACCCCGTCCATCCATCGCAGCCTGTACGCGTCATTGCTTTGTGACATGTTCAACACAATAAACGACAAACGTTACAACGTCAACGAAACAATACAATGTTTTGAGCGGTATGCTCACTGCTATGCCCCATCACAATGACGAATCCCGGGTTTCGCAGGCCATTGCAGCGATCCGCCACGACATTCTGGTGGGCATCTGGAAGCCCGGGGAACGGCTGCCGTTGGTCCCCTTGGCGAAAAAGTACGACACCAGCACCACTGTCGTACGGGAGTCCCTCATGCAGATGTCGAGCAAGTATCTGGTGGCCAACGAGGCCAATCATGGTTTTTCGGTCCCCTACCTCTCGATCGGGAACCTGGCGGACCTGAACAGGGTGCGCTGTCATTGCGAGGACCTTGCGCTGCGCATGTCTTTCGAACGCGGCGATCTGATGTGGGAATCCGACGTTGTCGCCGCACACCACCGGCTGCAGCAGACCCCGCGGTGGGGTGCGGGCGACCACCGTGGCATATCGGATGCCTGGCTGGAAGGGGCTAAGGATTTTCACCGGACCCTGATTTCGGCCTGCGGCGTAACCATCCTGACCGATCTTGCCGATGCCTTGGAGGACGCCACATCGCTCTACAGGCTCTGGTCGAGGGAATCGGCCGATACGGTTACCCGCAACCTGGCTGACGAGCACGACGGGATTGTCCAGGCCGTGGTGGCCAAGGATGCGGACCGCGCCGTGGGCTTGCTCCGCAGGCACTACGAGGCCTCGGTGAAACTGATTCTTGACGCCGGACTCCTGCCCGAGGCTGAAAGGCCCGAGCCCCGGAGGGCAGCTGCGGGCCGGACAGTCCGGGGGGCTTACTAGTCGCCGGCCGGGCGGGCGGTCATCCGTCACCGCCGGTGCAGCCTGGGACGACAGCTTGGCGGATTCAGTCCTCGGGGCCGTAAAAGTTTTCCTTGGCGGGATTCCGCGGTGCCTTCCTGAAGGTGTTGCTGCCGGCGGACAGCCGGCAGGCAACACCTTCAGGAATCAGCGGAGCAGGTTTTGCGGCCGGCGCACCACGGGGGCGATGCCGTGCTGGCGGAATTCCTCGGGGCGGTAGGAGCTCCACATGTTCCACCAGTTCTCGTCGGCACCCCAGATGACCGGGTCGCGGTTGTCGTCGTAGATCTGCTCCAGGTCGGTGTAGAGCTCAACGACCGCGCCGGAGGTCTCGACGTAGTAGGCGGCGATGTTGTGGCCGGCCCCGTGGCGTACCGGGCCCCAGATCAGGTCGCGCCCCAGCTTGTGCAGTCGGTCGCCGAGCTTGCCCAGGTCCGCGATGGACTGGGCCTGCCAGGCGTGGTGGTGCAGCGTGCCTCGGCCCTTGACCAGGGCGATGCCGTGGTGGTCAGGGTTGCAGCGCATGAAGTAGGCGAAGTCGTCCCCGATCACGTCCGAGAGCCGGAAGTCCAGCACCCGGTGGAGGAACTTCATCATCCCGGTCACGTCGCGGGGGTGGATGTTGATGTGGCCGTAGCGGTCCGGGCCGAAGGACTTCAGTGCGGCGGTGTCGGTCTGCATGCCAATGTAGATTTCGAAGACGAAGTCCTCGGGGCCGACAAAGGAGAATCCGTCCTGGATTCCGGCCCCGCGCGGGGTGTTGCTGACGATGTGGAATCCTTCGGCGTCGACGCGCCTGCGGATTTCCCGCAGGGCATCGCCGTCCCGGGCCACGAGGCCGAAGCTGTCGACGCCGTCGATGTCCGATTCCACGTACACCAGTTCGTGGTGCACGTCGCCGGCGGACAGGTAGACCGTTCCGTCGGTGCGTTCTGTTTCGCGCAGGCCCAGGATTTGGGTGGCGTCGAACACCGAGCCCTGGAGGTTGGTGGTCTGGAGGCCGACATGGCCCATTTCGCTGATCAGTCCCCAAGACATGGGAGTCTCCTGTTCGTCGTCGTGTGCTGTTTAGCGGGTGTTGTGGTGGATGGCGGGTCAGGTCCGGCAGTCGAGCAGGATCTTGCCGATGTGTCCCCCGGCCTCGAAGTACTCGTGGGCCGCGGCCACGTCGGAGAGCCCGAAGACCCGGTCGGTGGGTGTTCTGATGGCCCCGGCTTCGAGCAGCGGCCAGACGGTGGTGTGCGTTTCGTGCATGATCTCCGCCTTCTGCCCGGCTGGCCGGTCGCGGAGCAGCGTGCCCGTGATCGTGGCCTTCTTCTTCATGAGGGCGGCAAAGTCCAGTGTGCCTTCGGCTCCGCCCTGCCGGCCGATGGTGATGATCCGTCCGAACGGTGCCAGTGCCCGGAGGTTGGCCGGCAGGTAGGGGCCCGCCACCGTGTCCAGGACGATGTCGGCTCCCCCGGCGGCCTCCAGGATTTCCCCGAAGTCCTGCTCCCGGTAGTTGATCAGGATGTCCGCGCCCAGCTGCCGCGCGGTGTCGAGTTTCTCCGGCGTGGAGGCGGTGACCGCGACCCGGCCGCCCAGGGCCTTGATTAACTGGATGCCGAAGGTTCCGATTCCTCCGGTCGCGCCGTGGATAAGGACGGTTTCTCCCGGACGGAACTGCCCGAGCATGCAGATGTTGGCGACCAAGGTCGCCGCGACCTCGGGGATCCCCCCGGCTTCGAGAAGGCCGGTGGCCTGCGGTGCGGGCAGGACCTGCCCGGCAGGTACCGCGACTTTCGTCGCGTATCCGCCGGAAGCCAACAGCGCCACGACCTTATCACCGATGGTGAAGCCGCCGGTCCCTGGTCCAAGCTGCGCTACCGTCCCGGAGACCTCCATGCCGAAAATGTCGCTGGCACCGGGCGGGAGGTTGTACCGTCCCCGGCGTTGCAGGGCGTCGGCACGGTTCAGTCCGGCCGCCGTGACGTCGATGAGCACTTCACCGGGTCCGGCGACGGGATCGGGTAGTTCTTCAACGGCCAGGGTCTCCGGGCCGCCGGCGTGGCGGAAGCGTACGGCGCGCATGCTCAGGCCCCCACGAGCTGGGCGGCCGCCTGCCGCGGAAGGTCGGGCAGCAGCGTCCCCAACCGGGCCAGCACAGCGTGCTCGTCCGTGGTGTCCGCCGCGGCGGCGACGTATCGGTCCGGACGTACCACCAGGGAGCTGCCTGGCGGGATCGCCGCGAAGGCTCCGTCGGCGTCCGTCACGTGGACCTGGCCGCCGGAATCGGGGGCGGAGCCGAAGGGAACGATGCTCAACCGTCCCCCTGCCTGGAACCGTAGCATCGCCCAACCCGCGCCCAGGATCCGGTCCAGCGGCAGGACACCGCCGTCGCCGGTCCGGACGTTCGGCTGCGGCAGCGAAGCGCCGACGAGGCCGGCGGCAGCCGCAGGGACACTGGCTGCAGGTTTGAGCACGCAGCCGTGGGTGTAGTGGGGCTGTTTGAGGAATTTCATGGCGGTGAGCCAGTTCTTGGCCGCGGGCATGATGCCCAGGGCGGTGACCGCGGTGTCGCGCAGGGCGGTCAGGGTCGGGTTGGTGCCCATGACGACGGTGCCGATGCGCTGGGACAGGCGCACCATGTCCACCGCGTGCGGGCGCCGTTCGGCCTGGTAGGTGTCCACCAGGGCCTCGGTGCCGGTGCCATTGACGTTGGCGGCGATTTTCCAGGCCAGGTTGGCCACGTCGCGCATCCCGGCGTTCAGGGCCTGGCCGGCGAACGGGGGCATCATGTGCGCGGCGTCCCCGGCCAGCAGCACGTGCCCGGCCCGGTAGTTCAGTGCCACCCGCTGGTGGGCCACGTAGACCGCGGAGCGGCGGATGTCGGCGGCGGTGATCCTCTGGAACGGGGCGGTCAGGGCGATGATCGAGTCCGGGGCGGTGACGGTGCGGGCGTCCTCGCCGGGCAGCAGCATGAACTCGTAGCGGCGCCGGCCCTTGACCCCGGGCACCACGACCGCCGGGCGGGTGGCGTTGCAGTGGAACTCGGCGAACTTTTCCGGCTCGCCCGGCGTGTTGACAATGTCCACCACGATCCACTTCTGCACCTGGGTGGAGCCTTCCATCGGGATGCCCAGCTGGGCCCGGACCGGGCTGCGCCCGCCGTCGCAGGCGATCACCCACCGGGCGCGGACCGTGTGCCGGCCGGCTGCGTCGATGACCACGGTGTCCGCGTGCTCGGGTGCGTCGCTGATGCCGAAGGCCTCGGTGTTGAAGCGGAGGTCGATCAGGTCCCGTTCCCGGGCCGCTGCCAGCAGCAGGGCTTCGAGGACCGGCTGGTCGAACTGGGACTTGCCGGGCTGGCCCAGCCGCCGGCCGCCGGGGCGGACCTGGGCCAGCAGCTGGCCGCGGCGCCCGTAGTAGCGGGCGCCGGTGTCCGGCAGCACGTCCTGGAGGAACTCCTCCAGGATGCCGATCTGGGCCAGGATCCGCAGCGATTCGTCGGTGATGCTGATCGCGCGCGGTTCGTCGGAGGTGCCGGCGCGCTTCTCGACCACGGTGACGCGCACGCCCTGGTCGGCCAGCAGGCAGGCCGCGGCCAGGCCGACGGGCCCGGCCCCGACCACCAGTACGTCGGTCTCGATGAGGTTGTCCATCAACCAGTCCTTCCTGGGCTCTTCCGGCCGCGCTTAGCGTTCGCGTTCGACGGTGTTGGCCAGGGTGCCCAGGCCGGTGATTTCGACCTCGACGACGTCGCCGTCGGCCAGCAGGCCGCCCTCGCCCCAGAACAGGCCCACGCCGCCGGGGGTGCCGGTGACGATCACGTCGCCCGGGGAGAGCCGGGTGAAGCCGGTGACGTAGGCGATCAGCTGCGGGATGGGGAAGTACAGGTCGGCCACCGAGGCCTTCTGCCGGGTTTCGCCGTTGACCCGGGTCTCCAGGGTGAGCCTGTTAACGCCGCCCAGGTCCGCGGCCGGGACCAGGTAGGGGCCGAAGGCGCCGGTGGAGGGGAAGTTCTTGCCCGGGATCCACTGGCTGGCGGCCTTCTGCCAGTCCCGGACCGAGAAGTCGTTGTAGGCCCCGTAGCCGGCGATGTAGTCCCAGGCCTCCTCCTCGGCCACGTGCCAGGCCTCCCGGCCGATGACCAGGGCCATTTCGCCCTCGTAGTCGAACTTCGTGGTGCTGGCCGGCATCACCGCCGGGGCCCGGTGGCCCATCTGGGTATCGGCAAACCGGGTGAAGACCGTGGGCGCGGTCTGCCCGGTCTTGCCCGACTCCTCCTGGTGGGTCCTGTAGTTCACCCCGATGCAGATGATCTTGCCCGGATCGGTGATCGCCGGCAGGAACCCGATCCCGTCCTCCGGCCGCGCCGGGGCGGCCTGGTACTGCCCGGCGGTGACGGCGCCGAACAGGCCCTGCTCCACGGCCGCCCGCAGGCTCGGGGCCAGGCCGGCGCCCGACGGGCCGAGGTCAAACGCCCGCCCCTCCTCGATGACGCCCCAGGTGGCGGACCCGTCCGCGGCAGTGAAAGATGCGTATTTCATGATGGTGTTTCCTTTCGTCACGGCGGATGCCCGCTGCAGGACCGGGATTGGGTTTGCCAGCTGCGCCGGCACGATTGCCTACGCTGTGGGGCTGGCCACAACCCTAAACTCAAAATAGAATACTAGTCAAGGAAAAAAATACTATTTGTAATTTTGTAGACTATAGAGGGAAGCGCCCAGGAAAAGAACGGCACAGAGGGAGGACCGATGGTGAAAGCGGGACCGCGGATCGTGGATAAGATCCGCGCCGGAATCCTTCGAGGTGACTGGCGGCCGGGCGAGAAGCTCCAGCCGGTGGCGATGGCGGAGCGCCTGGGCACCAGCAGCACCGTGGTGCGCGAGGCCCTGACCCGGCTGGCCGGCGACGGGCTGGTCGTCACAAGGCCGAACCGCGGGTTTTTTGTCCGCGAGCTGAATCTCCGTGAGTTGGCCGACCTCACCGAACTGCGTTGCGTCACCGAGGAGCTCGCCACCCGGCTGGCGCTGGAACGGGGGGACGTCGTCTGGGAGTCCGAGCTCACTGCAGCCCACCACCAGCTGGCCCGCACGCCGCGCCGCAGCCCCGAGGATCCGGCTCACGTCGACGCAGACTGGCAGAAGGCACACAAGGCATTCCACCTCAAGCTGCTCGAGGCCTGCGGGTGCCCGCCCATGGTCAAGCTGGCCTCCGATCTAGCCGACTCGACTGAGCTCTACCGCTGCTGGGCCGCACCGTACGTGAAGCCGAATGCCCGCGACGTGGAGGGCGAACACCGGGACATCCTCAACGCAGCCCTGGCACGCGATGCCGGGAAGCTTGCCGAACTGCTACGGTCGCACTACGAGGCAACGGTACGCGTGGTGCTGGAATCCGGGCTCGTCGAATCCCTCGCCGAAACGCAGGAAGCCTCCTAGCTAGGCCAGGACGCGTTTCCCCGCCCGTTTATCGAACTGACTACAGGGGAATGGCGGTGGGCACGGACCGGCGCCGGGACAACCAGCCCTTTCCTTTCTGCCGCAGCCTGACCACCTCGTCGTCCGTGTGCCCAAACAGCCGCTGGCGCTCGGGCCTGCTCAGCGGACGCCGCTGCGGGCGTCCCCGGCCCAAGCACTTCGAGCTGCGTCCGTACCGCAACAGCAAGGACACGCCCGCTTTTCCGGGAAGGGACTTCTGTTGGACAGGATCTGCCGAAAGGGAGCAGCCATTGGCCAAAAGAATCCCGATTTCCTGTGAAGCGGCGCGCCTTCCATTGGGCGTAGTTTGATGCTGGGCGCCGCCGGGGCGTCCGAAGTATCGAAGGAGGAGGAACCATGGCCTTTGGCGCCGGCATCAACACAGAGACCCGGACCAGCATCGAGGATCTCGTGGGCGAGTTCAACTGGCGGCTGGACCACGGGATTCCAGAGGGGTTCGCCAGCCTGTTTACGCGGGACGGCAGCTTTACCGCAGCAGGCAAAACCCATCAGGGCACCGAGCAGTTGCAGTGTTTCGCAGACAACCGGACCGCGCAGGACAAGGTCTCCCGGACCATCCTGGGCATCCACCGGCTCCAGTTGGTCTCGGCCGATGAGATCACCGGCAGGCTCGACTACATCCTGTTCATGGGGCCGCAGGAAGGGCCCAAGCCGGCGGATCCCGCCGCAGTGGGCGAGTACATCGACACCTACCGCCGCGAGGACGGCGTGTGGCGGATCGCGGCCCGGGAGTCCCGGCAGGTGTTCGCCCGGCCCAAGGCCTAAGGTCTGGGTCCGCCAGTGGGTTCGGGCACCAGCCCCATGTGCAGGGCGTAGGCGGTGGCGTCGGCCCGGCCACGGGCGCCGATCTTCCGGTACAGGTTGGTGATGTGCCGGCCGACGGTGTCGATGCTGATGACCAGCCGGGCCGCGATGGCCCGGCTGGTCATGCCGCTGCCGATCAGCCCGAGGATTTCGATCTCCCGCGGGGTCAGGCCGTCCGGGCGCGGCCCGGAGCGGATGGGCGCCTCCTCCGCGGCGGCCGCTTCCGCCAGCCCGGACAACACCGCCGGGACCTGGTCCAGGACCGCCGCCGGCGGCCACACCGTCCGGCCCGTGAGCACCATCCGTACCGCCCGTGGCAGGTCCGGCCCGCCGTGTGCCGTGGACCGTTTCGGGGAACAGGCCTCCACCCAATCGTGCAGGTCCAGTTCCTCCCGCAACGAGACCGCACACGCCGCGGCAGCGGCCGCCGCCTCCGTACAGCCCAGGGCCGTCAGGGAGTCGTGCAGTCCCTCCAGGCACCAGACCGCCCTGCCCTTGAGGCCCAGCTCCACGGTGAGCTGCAGGCTCTCGAAGTACCTGCCGGTGGCATCGGTCGCGCGGCCGGAGGCCATGTCCACCAGGGCTAACAGGTTCAGGTGCGCCGAGACCCGGAAGTGGTCGGCGACGGTGCGCATTTCCCGCAGCCCGTGCTCAAGCACCAGCTGTGCCTGCTGGTAGTTGCCGTCGTCGAGCAGCAGCCGGCCCAGCTGTTCCAGCGGCAGGCTCGCCGCCCCGGCGTCGCCCAGCGTCTGCAGGTCCGCGGCCGAGGATTCCAGGCAGCGCCGGGCGAACTCCTCCTCGCCGGGCACGTCCGCGGCGAAGGCGCCGAGCTGGCCGAGGGTGCGGGCCACCGACCACTCGTCGCCCAGTCCGCGGAACAGCCGCACCGCCTCTTCGGCGGCCTGCCGGGCGGCGGGCCAGCCGTCGACCTCCAGCGCCGCCGCGGCGAAGGCCGCCAGCGCCTCGGCAATCCTGGGTGCGTCCCCCGCCTGCCGCCAGAAGGCGACGGCGTCGGCCAGGTCCGAATAGGCACTGGTATACGAGGCGTGGTGGGCCAGGAGCCGGCCGCGGGTGCCTGCCAGCTTGGCCCGGGCGGGGAAATCCAGGCCGTCCGGCTCCCCGAGAGCTTCCACGGTGTGTATGCCCTCCTCGATCCGGCCGGAATGGACCCAGAACCGGCAGAGCAGGTCCACGATCCCGATCGCCTCGACGATGTCCTGCCGGCGCAGGCAGTCCGCGAAGTGCTCCAGGAGGTTCCCGTATTCTGCGGTGAACCAGCGCGAGGCCTCTTCCCAGGCGGGGCCGCGGGCAGCAGCGGCGGTGCTACACCTAGCGAGCACCGCCTGCCGGATCCGCTGTACGGCGGCACAGACCCTCTCGGATGCTGCCGCCTCCCGGAACAGCTCCTGGTAGAAGAGGTCCGTGCGGAAGCGGGTCCCGCCCGCGGGCTCGGCTTCGGGGGTCACGAGGGCCGCGTCGGCCAGGACGGAAAGCTCGTCCAGCGGGTCCCCGCCGCCGGGTAGCTGTGCGCAGCGCAGGGTCCGCAGCGAGCAGCCCTCGGGGAAGCGGGCCAGCACGGAGAGCACCTCAAGGGCGCCGGCCGGCAGTCCGTCCAGCCCGGCCTCCAGGCTCCGCCGCAGCGAACTGTGGCGGGAGGAACCCTCGGGATCTGCGGAGGCAGGACCCCGGACCGTGAGGAAGTCCAGCGGCCGTTCCAGCTCCCGCAGCTGTGCCTCGGCGGAGAGCACATTGGCGCGCAGCGCGGCGAGGTGGATGGCCAGGGGCAGGCCGCCGAGCCGGCGGCAGACGGCGATGGCGGCCGCGCAGGTTTCCCTGTCCGGGGTGAGGCTGCGGGCGGCGGAGGCCGCGCGGTCCAGGTACAGGGCCACGGCAGGCGCGCGCTCGAACCACTCGTCGTCCGGCATGCCGTGGCGCGGAAGCTCCGGCACGTCGAACGGACGCAGGCAGAACTGGCGTTCGGTCGGCAGGGCCAGGCGGCCGCGGGAGGTGGCCAGGATCCGCAGGGCCGGCCGGTCATCCAGCAGCGCGGACACCAGCGCGGGCACGGCGGCATCCCCGGGGGCCGTGTCCAGGACGATCAGCGGCCGCGCCCCGGCACCCTGCGCGTCCAGGCGCACACCAATGCGTTCGCGCAGCGCGTCCCCGGGCACGCCGTCGGGCGTGAACCAGTCCTGTTCGGTCCCGCCGGCGCGGGAGAGCACCCGGCGGGCCAGCACCGTCTTACCCACGCCGGCCGGACCTGTCACGGTCACCAGCCGCGCCGACTCCAGCAGGGCCAGAACCTCGTCCGCCTCCACGCCACGTCCCCGCACGGGCCACTCCATGTCCGTTCACCGCCTTCAGTCGGGGCCACCCGGCGGCCCAGCACCCATCATGGTCCCTATCATGATGGGTGTCTGCGCAGGGGTACGCCAAAGATACGGAGTTCCAGTGATGTGGAGCGCGTCACATTTGCCGAACCATGGAGTAACCCGATCCACCCTTTCCAAGGAGAAGTTCCGTGACCACAGTCGCAGTGAAGCAGACATCGAACTGGCCGCAAGCGCCGCTGGAACGGCGGGCCCACGCCCTGGCCCAGGTGCAGAAGATCAGCGAACGCCTCGCGGCGGGCGTGGAGCAGGGCCAGCGGGAGGGCCGGCTGGCCGACGACGCTGTCGCCGCCCTGCGGGAGAGCGGCATCCTGGGCATCATGACCCCGGATGACCTGGGCGGCAACGTGGTCGATCCGCCCACGGCGTTCGAAATCATCGAGGCCATCGGCTACATCGATCCGAGCACCGCCTGGACCACCACGATCCTGCTCGAGGGCGCCGGCCAGCTGGCCACCCAGCTGGAGCCGGCCCAGGCCGCCGTCGTCTTCCGCGACCGGCTGCCGCTGAAGGCAGGTTCCCTCCGCCCCGGCTCTGCGCAGCGCGTCGACGGCGGCTACCGGGTGGCCGGCCAGTGGGACTTCGTCAGCGGCATCCATCACGCCGACTTCGTTTCGGCGTCGTTCCTGGTCGACGACGCGGACGGCGGCACTGAGCGGCGGATGGCCCTGATCCCCGTCGCCGAGGTCGAGGTGCTGGACACCTGGCACGTCCTGGGCATGAAGGCCACCGGATCCACGACCTTCCGTGCCGACGAGGTCTTCGTCTCCGATGCGATGGTGTTCAACCCGCTGGGTCCGGTCAAGCGCAGCGACACCCCGCTGGCGCGCCTGGGCATGGTGCCCTACGTACTGCAGATGCACATGGGCATGGTCCTGGGAGCCGGACGCCGGGCCCTGGACGAAATCACCCGGATGGCACCGACCAAGCGCCGCGGCAGCCGCATTAACATCGGCGCGGCCACCAGCCTGGCCGACTCGTCCTGGTTCCAGCGCGAACTGGGGGAGCTGGATGCCGCCCTGCGCGCGGCCCGCGCCCTCGGGCTGGAGGCCACTGGGCGGGTCCGAGACCAGCTCGCCGCCGGCGGTGCCATGGACCTGGAGCTGCAGGACTACATGCAGACCGCCTCCTCCCACGCCGGTCAGACGGCCCAGCGGGTGATCACCCGGGCCTTCCGGCATGCCGGCGCGGAGGCCATCATGGAAACCGGCGTGCTGCCCCGCCTACTGCGCGACATCAACACGATCCTGGCCCACGGGGTGCTCGGCGAGGTCGGCTTCGAGCTCCACGGCGAATTCATCCTGGGGCTGCAGACGCCCGAGAACCGCCGGATGATCTAGCGGAGGGGCCATGATCACCGAACAACACACCGCCGCGCCGCCGACTGCCGATCCGCTGCACTTCCGGCGCGTGCTGGGCAACTATCCCACCGGGGTCTGCATCGTCACGGCGCTGGACCCGGAGCGCGGTCCCATCGGGATGACAGTGGGCTCCTTCGCCTCGGTGTCGCTGGACCCGCCGCTGGTGTCCTTTATGCCGATGCGGAACTCTGGCACCTTCGAGCGGATCCGCAGCCTGGGCCGGTTCTGCGTCAACGTCCTGTCCGCAGGGCAGGCCGAAACCTGCCGCCGGTTCGCCCGGCACGACGGCGAACGCTTCGCCGACCTGGCCTGGCACCCCGCGCCGTCGGGTGCACCGGTGATCGACGGTTCGCTGGCCTGGATCGACTGCACGCTCACCGACGTGCACCCGGCCGGGGACCACTACATCGCCGTCGGCGCCGTCGACGGACTTGACGCCGACGGCGGAGGAGGGGTCCCTCTGCTGTTCTTCCAAGGCGGCTACGGCCGCTTCAGCAACCTGACGCTGACCGCCGGCGGCGAGGACGTCCTGGCCGGGAACCTGCTGCTGGCCGACCTGGCCCGGCCGCACATCGAGGAGCTGTCCCGGCGCTTCGGCGTCGAGTGCCATGCCACCGGCAGGGCCGGCGGGAACCTGATCCAGCTGGCCTTCAGCGGCCCGTCGGCCCACGTCACCAAGGTGGGACTGCGGCTGCCCTTCCTGCCGCCGATGGGCGCAGGGTTCGTGGCCTGGGCGGACCCGCCGGCGGTCGAGCGCTGGATGGCCGGCGGGGAGCACCAAGCCGGAACAGACGGCACGGCCAGCAGCCGGGCAGCCTTGGCGCGGATGCTCGCCGGTATCCGGGAGCGCGGCTGGCTGGCGGTCCCGGCGGACGAACGGCGGCAGGTCGTGGAAGGGATCGTGGACCGGCTCGCGGCGCACGGCCCGCTGCCGGCGGCCGAACGGGAACTGACGCAGCTGCTCGGTGGCCTGCCGCACAGCCACCCCGTGGAAGCGGATCCGTTGGCGGGCCCACTGCATTCGCTGACCGTGCCGGTCTTCGGCCCGGACGGCCAGGTGGCACTGCTGCTGACCCTGAACTCACTGGACGGCCAGGACTCGGCCGGGCACCCCTGCCGGCTGGCCGGGCTGCGCCGGGCCGCGGCGGCCATCACTGCAGCCATCGGCGGCACAGTTCCGGCGTCCCGGCAACAGAACCTGCACCACCACTAAGCACCATTTGTCCTCTACCACGCGTCCGGTCACCGGGCGCGCAGGCCGCGCTGCGGCCCCGAACAAAGGAATCACCATGACCAAGACCCGGAACCTCCTCACAGCGGGCCTGCTCGGAGCCGGCCTGCTCGCCCTGACCGCCTGCGGCGGGACGGCCGCCTCCACGTCCAATAGTGCCGACGCCGGGGAAACCCGGAAGATCAATGTGACAGTGGCCCCCGTGGTAGATACCAGCCCCGTCTACCTCGCGCAGCAGCAGGGGCTGTTCAAGAAGAAGAACCTAGAGGTGACCATCAGCGTGGCCCCGACCGCCGGGGCGCGCATCCCGGCCCTGGTCTCCGGGGCCGCCCAGTTCGGCCTGGTGGGATCGGCCGACGTGCTGCAGGCCGCCTCCGCCGGCATCCCGCTGCGCGCCGTGGGCACCACCTCGGTGACCACCAAGGATCCGGCCCGGGACACCGGCAAGGTCTTCGTCGCCGCCGACAGCGACGTGAAGGACCCTGCCGACCTGAACGGGCGCGCCGTTGCCGTCGGCGGGCTGGGCGGCGGCGGCGAGCTCTCGCTGCGCGCGGCCCTGGACGAGGCGGGCGCGGACAGCTCCAAGGTGAAATTCCTGGAGGTGCCGTTCGACAGCATGCTCAACTCCCTGGAAACCGGGCAGGTGGATGCAATCAGCACCGTCGCCCCGTTCACCGACGCCGCGAAGGCCAGCGGGGCGCGCGAGATCATGTCCCCGGGCGCCCTGGCCGTGCCCGGTGCCACCCAGCAGATCCTGGTGACCACGCAGGACTACCTGGGCAAGGACCCGGAGGCGGCCAAGGACTTCGTCGACGCCATGGCGGAAGCCACCGAGTATGCGGCCGAGAATCCCCAGGCCGTGCGCAAGATCCTGCCGACCTTCAGCAAGACGCCGCAGAAGGTGGCCGACACCATGCAGCTGCCGGTCTTCGACCCGGACCTGACGGTGGAGCGGGTCAGGATCTGGTCCGACCTGATGCTCAGGTACGGCTTCGTCAAGAAGGAAGTGAACGTCGATGAGCTTGTGGCAGAGGTCCGGTAGCGTGGCTGAGTCTGCGGCGTCCCCGCACGCCGCACCTCCGGTAGTGCCCAGGCCGGGCCGCCCGGCCGCTCCCGCGGGGACGGCCGGGGCCCGCCCCAGGAACCGGGGAACCGGCGCCGGCTGGTGGAAGGGCGCCGCCGCGGTAGCCGGTGCGCTCGTGTGCTGGGAAGCCGGGATCCGGACCGGGTTGCTGCCGGCAAGCGTGTTCCCCGCCATGTCCCAGACATTTGCCCGGCTCGGGCAGCTGCTGGGCGAGGCGGGATTCTGGGCCGCGTTCGGGCAGACTATGGCCGGCTGGATCCTCGGCGTGCTGATCGCCGTCGGCCTCGGCCTGCCGGTGGGGATGCTGCTGGGACGGATCGGTCTGCTCTACCGCTCCTCCCGCCTGATGGTCGACTTCCTGCGCACCATCCCGTCGGTGGCCGTCATTCCGCTGGTCACCCTGCTCTTCGGGGCGACCCTGGAGATGAAGGTCATGCTCGTGGCCTTCGGCTCGTTCTGGCCGTTTATGCTCCAAGTCGCCTACGGGGTGCAGGACACCGACAAGGTGCTCGTGGACACGGTCCGCTCATTCCGGCTCTCCACCGGCCGCGCGGCGTGGTACGTGTTCTCCCCGTCCGCGCTGCCGTTCGCGGTCACCGGCCTGCGGATCGCGGCGGTGACGGGCCTGCTGCTGACGATCTCCAGCGAGATCCTCGGCTCGGCGCCCGGCCTGGGCCTGGAGCTCGCCCTGGCGCAGACCGGCGGCGACCTGAGCCTGACCTACGCCTACATCGTCTTCATCGGACTGTTGGGAGTCGCCTTGAACCTGGTGCTGAACGCTTCGTCACGAAGAGTCCTGTTCTGGCATGCCTCGGTGCGCGGTGATGCAGCATGAACGCCGTGCTCGCCCGCAGCCGGACGCTGCTGATCGAAATCTGGATGCCCGTGCTCGTGTTCGCCCTGTGGTGGGCGGCCAGCGCCGGCAGCCAGTCGCTATACTTCCCGCCGCTGCCACGCATCGTCAGCCAGTTGGGCGAGCTGCTGGCCTCGCGCTTCGCCTCCGACGTGTTGCCCAGCCTGCAGAACTTCGGGCTGGGACTGCTCATCGCCGTCGTCCTGGGCATTGGCCTCGGGATGCTGCTGGGCCTGGTCCCGGCCCTGTATCGGCCGCTGCAGCCCCTGCTGGAATTCCTGCGGGCCATCCCCGGCGTGGCGATCCTGCCGGTGATGCTATTCATCTTCGGCATCGGTACCGAAATGAAGGTGGCGGTGATCGCCTTCGGCGCGCTGTGGCCGGTGCTGCTGAACACCGTCGACGGCGTGCGGAGCGTGGATGGGCTGGTGCGGGAGGTCTCCCGCAGCTACCGCCTGCGCCTGGCGGACTACCTGTGGCGGGTGGTGCTGCCGGCGGCCTCGCCCCAGATCATCTCGGGCATCCGGATCAGCGTCTCGCTGGCAGTCGTACTCATCGTGGCCAGCGAATACATCGCCTCCACCGAGGGCATCGGCTACGTCCAGCTGCAGTCCGCGCGGCTGTTCCAGATGGATCTGATGTGGGCGGCGCTGCTGCTGCTGGGCGTGCTGGGTTACCTCGTCAATATTCTTTTCCGCTACGTCGAACACGTGGTCCTGCGCTGGCACCGCGGGGCCCGGGGCAACAACCAAGGAGGCCGGTCATGACCGAATCCACCATCCAAACCCAGCAGGCGGGCCTGGGCACCCCGGTGCTGTCCGCCAACGGCCTGGCCAAGACCTACGGCACCGGACAGGCGGCCCGCCAAGTGCTCGGCGACATCTCCTTCGAGGTGTACGACGGCGAAACGGTGTGCATCGTCGGCCCGTCCGGCGCCGGCAAGACCACGCTGCTGCGCTGCCTCTCCGGCCTCATGCCGGCCTCCGGCGGCACCGTGCGGCTGCGGGACGAGACGGTCACCGAGCCGCCGGCCGGGCTCGCCGTCGTCTTCCAGGACTACAGCCGCTCGCTGATGCCCTGGATGACGGTGCGCGCCAACGTGGAACTGCCGCTGCGCGGGACGCCCGGGCTGTCCAAGGCCGGCCGCCGGGAGCGGGCGTTGACGGCGCTGGCCAGCGTGGGGCTGGACGGCTGCGGCCACCAGTACCCGTGGCAGCTCTCCGGCGGCATGCAGCAGCGTGTGGCGATCGCCCGGGCGCTGGCCTACGAACCCGCGGTGCTGCTGATGGACGAGCCCTTCGCCTCCGTGGACGCGCAGACCCGCGCCGACCTGGAAGACCTCACCCACACCATTAAGGAGCGTTACAACATGACGATCCTGCTGGTGACCCACGACATCGAGGAATCGGTGTACCTGGCGGACCGGGTCATCGTCCTGTCCGGCACCCCGACCAGCGTCTCGGAAATCGTGCCGGTGGACCTGCCCTACCCGCGCGACCAGGTGCACACCAAGTCCACCCCGGCCTTCGCCGCCCTGCGCACCCACGTGATGGGCCTGATCCGGAAGCCGGAGGAGACAGCATGAGCCTGGTAGCCCGGACTGAAACCGGCCTGGCGGCGCCGCTCGCCGCGGTCTTCATCGAGGCACGCACCGCGTTGGCCTTCGGCGACGGGCCGGTCACCGAGGCGCAGCTGCGCCGGCTGCACGAGCTGGCGCGCTTCGGCCCGACGGCGTTCAACGGCCAGCCGCTGCGGGTGAGCTACCTGCGCCAGGGTGCGGCACGGGAACGCTTGGCCGGCCACCTGACCGAGCGTAACCGGGACAAGGCGCTGGCCGCGCCGCTGACCGCCATCCTGTCCGTGGACACGGCCTGGCACGAGCGGCTGGCCGAGGTCTTCGCCCATGCCCCCGCGGTGCGCGATCGCCTCGCCGCCGACCCGGCGGAACGGCGGCGCACCGGCTGGGAGAACGCGCACGTGCAGGCCGGTTACTACCTGCTGGCCGCCCGGGCCGCCGGGCTGGCGGTGGGCCCGATGGGCGGCTTCGACCGGGCCGGGGTGGACCGGGAGTTCTTCCCCGCAGGCACGCGGGAGAGCTTCCTGGTGGTGAACCTCGGCCACCCGCTTCCCGGTGCATGGCGCGAGCCGCGGCTGCCGCGGCTCGGCTACGACGACGTGGTGGAGGTGCTTGGATGAGCGACACCGTCTTCCTCGAGCTCGCCGTCGACCTGGCCTGGCAGGCCCGGCGCGCCGGGAACCGGCCGTTCGGCTCCGCCGTCGTCGATCCGGCCGGAACCCTGGTCGCCACCGGCCTGAACACGGCGGTGACCAGCGGCGACGTCACCGGGCACTCCGAGACCAACGCCGTGCGGGCCGCCCTCGCCCAAGCCGGCACCCCGGCGACCGGAATCCCGCTGGCCGGCCACACCCTCTACTCCAGCACCGAACCGTGCATCATGTGCACCGGTGCCCTGTACCTCGCCGGGATCAGCCGGGTGGTCTACGCCCTACGGTCCGCGGAGCTGGACCGGCTCTCCGGCCCCAACCCCGGCGTGCGGATGCTCCCATTCTCCCTCGACGCCGCCCTGCAAGCCGGAGACGGGCTGACCGTCTCGGAGTATGTGCCCCTGGCCGCCGCCAGGGAAGTCCACCTTGACTGCCGGAAGGATCCCTCATGACCCACGAACAGTTCGTCACCCTCACCGCCACCGACGGGCACACGTTCCGCGCCTACACGTCCGCCCCAGACGGCGCGGAACCGGTGGACGCCATCGTGCTGCTGCACGAGATTTTCGGCATCAACAAGTACATGCGGACCATGGCCCGCGAATTCGCCGAGGCCGGCTACCTGGCGATCGTTCCGGACCTGTTCGCCCGGCAGGAAAAGGACGTGGAACTGGCCTACACCGGAGCGGACTTCGACCATGCCATCGAGTTGCGCGACAATCTGGACTTCGCCCTGGTGCTCGAGGACATTGCCGCCGCGATCGGCTGGACCCATGCCGGAGAACGTTCCACCGGCCGCACCGGCGCCCTAGGCTACTGCCTCGGCGGCGGGCTGGCCTTCATGGCCGCCAGGGAACTGGACCTCGACTGCGCGGTGAGCTACTACGGCGTGGGCGTCCAGGACCGAATCGGGCTTGCGGAGCATATCGACATACCGGTGCTGTTCCATTTCGCCGAGCACGACCACTACTGCCCGGAACCGGCGCGGGAACTGATCAGGCAGGCGTTCAGGGGAAGGCGCAATACCGAAATGTATTTGTATCCGGGCATGGGACACGCCTTCGCCACCTATGAAAGGGACTCGTTCGACAGTCTGGCCACCAAGTTAGCTTGGGAGCGGACCATGGCCTTCCTCGACGCCTACTTGGCCAGCCGCAGCACGGTCATTCGGTAGGGCGCAGTCTTCGTCCCTAACCTCTTGCCTGGGACCTTCATGTCGCCTGTCACCGCGTTCCCTCCCGGCCTATTAGGACCAAAGCACACTCGAACTACGGGCCAGTCAGCCCGCGCTGATGGCCGCTTAACCGGCTGATTCCCAGCAACCAATATCTCAAGGAGTGTTGATGACCCTGATCCTGACCGCGTCCGAACTGGAAACCATCTCGGACATGCCCAAAACCATCGCGGCGGTCGAGAAGGCTTTCAAAGCGATTGGCTCCGGAACCGCCGTCCAACCACAGCCCACCTCCATGCAATTATCCGGCGATGACGCCTGCTTCATCGTCATGGCCGGTCTCGCCACAGGCCCCGAACTGGCCGTGACCAAGCTCTTGGCCGATCTGCCGGCTAATGCCTCAGCCGGCCTGCCATCCCAGCGTTCGGCCATCGTTCTTGTGGATCGTGTTACCGGCGAACTGCGAGCCCTGCTTGACGGCCGTGTACCGACCCGCATCCGCACTGCGGCAGCATCTGCGGTTGCCAGCCGCTATCTGGCAAGAAAGGACGCCGCAACACTCGGCCTTGTCGGAGCGGGGGCGTTGGCTGTGGCACACGTCGAATCAATCAGCCATGTACTCCCCATCAAAAACGTGGTCGTATGGTCAAGAACAGCATCAACCCTGCGGAAGTTCCGGGAACAGGTCAGCCACCTGCCCGTCGCGGTGTCCATCGCTGCAAACCCCAGGGACATTGTTGACGCCAGCGACGTGGTGTGCACACTCACCCCCTCGGAGGACCCTATAGTGCGGGGAGAATGGCTAAGGGAGGGACAGCACCTAAATGTCGTCGGTGCGCGTCCCAGACCCACGCACCGGGAAGTGGACGGACACGCCATGCAAAAGGCAGCCGTATTCGTCGACAGTCTTGAGACGGCGTCAACCAAATCCGGCGACTTTCTCTGCGCAGTATCCGAAAGATACATAGACGCCTCTGCTATCCGTGCAGAACTCGGACACGTCATAGTTGGAAAAGCGTTAGGTCGGACGAGCCCTCAGGAAATCACGCTGTTCAATTCCGTGGGCATCGGCATGCTTGACCTCGCCATAGGAGGAATCATGGTCGACGCCGCACATAATGCGGGCCTCGGAACGCACGTAGAGCTCGCAGCCTGATGCATCCTTAGACAAATACAAAGCAACCGCCGGAACCGGTTAAAGGTCTGCCAGGAACAGCTGGACATCGCCCGTGAAGAAGCCCTGCCTTTGGCCGTGCCCGACGGACGACGCGGAGTAGTCATCACCCGGCACCGCCACGATGCCTGGTCCCTGCAAGCACTCCCTATCACACGACCTATGAGCGGAAATACCGGAAACGCCATAAGGACCGCTGCCCCTGCCACAGCCCGCACCTCACCGAGACTTGGCGGCGCTTGGAACAGCGCCGTCGGAGACGGATGCCGCCGCTAAGGGCAACGCGCAGATTAACCCCTGCCGGTGCTCCCCGGGCATCCGTTCCGCCGGTTACTACCGGTAGGCGCGCCGGATCCGGACTCCCCTATAGGGTCCGGATCCGGCTCTGGCTAAAGCACTGTTTCCCACGAAGAGCCGGCTCCCGCAGGAGTCGTCACGTTGCTGCATAAGCCGGTCCTCCGGCACGGCACTCCGATCCGACCCCTCGCGGTCAAGATTCGCACAATGCTCGGTACGGCTGTGATTGAAATATGAGCCTGAATTTCATATCGCTGTTTACCGGCACGCGGTCAACGGCACCAAAGCACTTCACGGGACCTCATCCGGTCCCCCAGCCCCTCTGACCCGGAAATATCGATCCATGACACACAAAGTCACCCTCAAAGTAGCTGCCGGAACCGGCTGGAAGGCCCTCCAGGAGCAGCTGGACACCGCACATGAAGAAGTCCGGTCCCTGGCCATAACCGGCCGACGACACGGACTACTCGTCACCCGGCACAGCCACGATACGTATACCGTCACCGTCAGTGCCGAGGTCCCCTACGGCATGACCCATGAACGGGAAGACCGGGGAATGCCCTAAGGAATACCCGCCCTGCCAGGCGCCACACCTCCCTGAGGCCTGACGGTGCTCCCCGGGCGTCCGTTCGGCCGGTTACTGCCGGCGGCCGTGCCGGGTCCGGACCTCATCCCCTGCCAGGTCCGGATCCGGCACCGGCCAAACCATTCCCTCAACTAAGGCGTGCTTCCTGACAGACCCCCACTGTCGCACAAGCCGGTCCTTCAGCGCACCACTCCCCCGTCAGTTGCCGACAGTTAATAAGGAGCGGATTTTCGGGCTTGTCAGATTCGCGTATACCCCGCCCGCAAAAAAGCCCGGTGAAGGTACCCTAAACGCTACAGTTGAAGCTATGACGGCCCACATCGTCGGCTACGCCCGCGTCTCGACCAATGACCAGGACCTCACCGCGCAACGGAACGGGCTGGCCGCCCTCGGAGTGCCCGACGACAGGATCTATACCGACCACGGGCTCACCGGTACCAGCCGCGACCGGCCCGGCCTGCGCGAGGCCCTGGCCGCCGTCCGCGCCGGCGACACCCTGGTGGTCACCAAGCTCGACCGGCTCGCCCGGTCCCTGCCCGACGCCCGCAACATCGTCGAAGAACTGACAAAGAAGAATGTGAAGCTGAGCATCGGCGGATCCGTCCACGACCCGACCGACCCGGTCGGCCGGCTGCTCTTCAACGTCCTGGCCATGGTCGCCGAGTTCGAAGCCGACCTCATCCGCGCCCGCACCCGGGAAGGCATGCAGGTGGCCAAGGCCAAGGGAAGGCTGCGCGGCAAGCAGCCCAAGCTCACCAAGGCCCAGGAAGCCCACCTCGTCTCCCTATATAAGGGAGGCCAGCACACCACAACCGAGATCGCTTCCCTGTTCAACGTCGCCCGCTCCACGGTGTACCGCATCGTGCAGCGCACGCCTACCACCTAAGGTGCATTGCCAAAGTCGGCGGTGTTCCTCGGGATAATGGCTGCATGACCCCGGCCAATGTGCTGGCCCTCGTTGAGCAGCATGTGATCTCCACAGCTTGGAAGCGGCATCGGCTCTTCTTCCAGCGCATGGTGCAGACCGATGACGTCCACCTCGATTTCGTCATCGACGGCAGGCCCCCCACAGGACTGGATCCAGGAGTGGGAAGTCACGGACACCCCTCCCGGGGAGGTCTTCTTTCTCGCCTCGGACTGCCCGGACCTGGCCGTCGAGCAGATCGAGCGACTGCTCGGTCGCCTCCCCCACCAGTACCGGAACCGGGCATGCCTGCTGTTCTGCCGGTTCTGCTGCGACGAAGGCTGTGCATCGGTCACCGCCGACATCCGCCCGGGAACGGAATGGTCTGTTGTGGAGCCTCGGTTGGGATGTCGCCTAGCAGCCTTCAACTTGCTTGCCTGTTGGATCGACCAGGCCAAAGCCGATCGGGCATGACTGTCGGTGCAGCAACGAAGCGTTAGACCGATGGTTATGTGAAATGTGAACATCGGTTTAATGCGATCCTTGAGCATGTGCGACGACCACAGATAGATCACCAGATTCCCGAGCCCACGGTCGAGGACCTGGAAAGAATTGGCAAACTATTGCGTCACATCGGCGGACAGCAAGTGATTTGGGGTGCAAAGGAATCCCTTGACGTCTGGGTAATAGAGCAGCGTGCCAGACTCGATCAGCGGATGTCCGAGCGAATCCGCATCACCTCTTGGGCCCTAGTCGCCGCGACAGTCGCCTTGGTCGTATGCACTGCTGGTCTCATTTGGGCGACGCTTGCTGCTTGACTGCGGCTCGTTCCCGGAAGCGCCCGGTGAAGAATCGCCTGTCGGACGTCCGCGGTAGGGTCGCACCATGTCCCTCACGAACCACCTCAGCAGCAAGGAATCGCCGATTCGGCAATTCATCTACGAGTGCGCTCCGCAGCTCGCACTGGCTGGAACCCGTGGTCGCCGGGGCCACGTGGTGGCCTCGTCTTTCGGCTTCGACGAGCTCCTTGCGCTTAGAACGCAGCTCCCCATCCCTGAAGAGGTGAAGGATCGCAAGAGCCACGCCGTTGTGGCGGGCATGGCTCTCGACTATCGCCTCCGGATGGACCTGCCCGGCTTCAACTTCGTGGAGACGGTGGCACAGAGAGGACTCGACATCCTTGCCGCGGATCCGGGCGTGGTTCACAGGGGAAAGCACATTCACAAGGTGCTGAATGATGCCTTCAACTTCGCCTATCTCACCTTGCAGAAGCGGGACAGCCACCCGCTGAACCTCGCCAGGGCGTCGGTTCCTCTCGCATGGTGCGAGAGTATCGCGCGGACAGGACCGTACGAGGCGCTCTCGGGTGAACTGGGCCGACGGATCAAACAAGCGAAAGACGCCGTCGATCTCATGCTGAGTATCGACGACTCGCTGCTCGTCGACATCGCCGTCATGCGAGACGCGGTTGAGCCGCTCCTGGATGCGTGGAACCGGGGCATCGAGGCAGGCGGTGACTACGTGCCCAACCCGCGCTTCCTTGGAAGCGTGGCAGTAGGAGGGGCAGACGCTGATTGGGCTGTCGGAGACATGCTCGTGGACCTAAAGACGAGGGAAGAGATCACCAGCTCCTGGATCAGGGACACTCTATTCCAGCTGCTTGGCTACGCACTCCTCGACCTCGACGATTCGCTGGGCATCCGCAGGGTCGGCATCCTGCTCCCCAGACAGCCCTACTTCGCGGCCTGGACCCTGGACGACCTCCTCGACGAGGATGCGAGTGAGGCGCTCCCGAGTCTCCGAGCGGATTTTGCCGTCCTGCTGACCAATAAGGGGTGAGCGCCGTCAGCGACGCCCGGCCCTGACGGACGCAGGGGCGAGGTCAGAGCGGAAACCTGTCCAGGCGGACGGTGTGACGGAAGGCGATCGGCTTACGGGCACCAGGGGTGACGTTTAGCGCTACGAAAACACCTCCGCTTACCGCTTCGATTTACACTCCGGGCGACGGGAACCCGGGAGCACCTGCTGCCTCAAGAGACGGTCCTTGATGCGACATCTTTTCAGACTGCCCGCTGGCCCGGGAGTCTCTGCATCGAACGAGGCAAGGACCGACGCTTAGGAGGCAGCGGTCATGGTCGAGTCCAATTAGCGAGACGCAGCGGTTCCACTACTCCAGGAAGGTCTTGGCTAAGAAAGCCCCTTCAGGGCTGACGGACCTGACGGCAACTCCTGATCTCCGAAATCGGGCATCGGGATACCGGGCAAATCCCACGGCACGGTATCAGGGACCCTCTCCCCGCCCTCATATTTCCCCGGCATGACCCAAATGAGTTTTTCTCCCTGCGGAGCAAAGATTACTTCCCGGCCGGCCGCCGTACCTTTTCGGAACGCCTTCTTCAGGTCGTCGACGTCGCGTACTGCCGTATGGGGATGATAGAGGACGGCAGGCCCGAGGTTGAACCGACTGCCCTGAATCTCGACGGGAAAGGCCGGGATGGGCATAGTGATCGCGCATGACCCTGAGAGCAAGGTGTTCAGGCCTGCGTAGGGTTCCCCGGAGAGAATGCCTGTGAGCGAGGTTTCGGGCGGCATCCAGGTAGCCTGGCCTTCCGCCAACAGGCGAGCGACACGTATCATCACGCGTTGTCGGTTAGTCAGCGAAACAGGAAATCTGAACGTGGCGTTCATTTTATCCTCGAGCACTGCAAGGTCCTCGACCAACAGCTCTGTGGCAGGGTCCATCAACTGCGCACCCCCGTTGGTGAACCCCTTCAGTAGCTTCTTGTCTTCGAACAGCACCTGGATGACGGATCCGGAGTCGAAGTCCCGAAGAAGCCGCAAAACGCCCTGGGCATCGGTTACACGGGCATTGGCGAACTCCATGTTCAAGCCAAAGTTCCCCGGAGCCGACAGGGCGTATGGAATCTCGGCGTCAAGCTCCAAAATTCCGTAGAAACGCGCAACGAATGCCACTCCGCGGCCACCGTCACTCTTAGCGTGCATCATGCCCTGGTGGCTGGCACGGGTAAAACCGTCCTCATCCAGGAACTCCAGCGTCACTGAAATCCGCTGATCTGCCGGCAGCGGATGGGCCGGACTGATCTCGATCCGGTCAACGGTACCTTCGTGCTGGAACCATTCCGGGCCAACCGTTTTGAACCCCTCGACGGCTGCTCCCGGAATCGTGACCCGTCTACGGACTCCGTAGTCGAGCACGCGCTGGATGTCTTCGACACCAAAGGCGTTCTTCTTCACTGCGAATTTGAATCCGAGCGGTTCCAGCTCCCCGGCGCGCGGATGCTTCGCCCGATACGCTTCGGTTACCCCGTCCCTGGACACGTGGAAATCCGTGTCCCAGTACAAGCTGCGCCCCGCAGCCAGCCCGTGAAGGTTGGAAAGCCTGGTCGATAGGTCTCCAGCTCCAGCCAGGGCGGCATTCTCCTGCCCAATGAACTTCAGGGCGTCCAGCAAGGGATTTCGCGTGGCCGCGTCCAGGATGTCGCGGTTCTCACGCCGGGCAAGATGGATGTCCAGAAGCCGTTCTCCCCAGATGGCCGGAGTCACCTCCTTGCCCTTGCCCAAGCCACTCACATAAATGCTTTCCTTGTCCGTCGGATTGCATGGCACTACCAACGTCCACACGGGCGGTGCGTGGTTCGTCCATGCGGCGTCAAACGATTCCTTGATCTGCCGCCGCCGGGTGTCCCGGAATCCACCGGAAAAACCCTCGGGAAAGTGCTTGAGCTGGAAGATGTGCTTGATCTTGCCGGTTTCGTCGTAGACGGCAACATCAATGCCCCCGTCTCCGCCCCGCCCGTCCAGCGCCGCGGCTGTAGATTCAGGCGGCCGGTGATACATGCGCAACAGCAACGCTTCAACCACGCGGTTAAAGTCCTCTTCGCTGATGTGCTTCCAGTTGATACTGCCTTCGTGCATGCCTACTCCCCTGTCGGCTGCGCGCCGGGGGCCGCCAGCAGGACCTGCCGGAGATCCTCTGCGGAGAGGTGAAAACGGCTGCCGCCCCGGACGGCCTGACGCCAAAGAGGTTTGAAGACCCGCAGCATGGCGCGGTAGGTGGGAAGCCTTGGCGTGTGGGAGTTGCCCCCCTTGTTCTCGCGGCTGAAAGCGCTACTCTGTTCGGTCCACCGGTCCGTCTTGATCAGGTACTTGGCATAAGCGAGAAGGCGGGATTCCAGGGAATCATTGAGGTCGAATCCGCGGAATGTCCCGTAACGCTCAGCGTTCTCCACGCCGATATGGTCCCAGCCGCCCTCACCAAGCTCGTACACGCTGCCCTGGATGATGCGGAACATATCCAGAATGTCCCAGACCAGCTCGCATTCGGCCCGTGTCATCGGCTCGCTGATATCTGCAAATTCCTCGGCATACTCTCCTGCGAAACCGTTCTCGAGGACCTTTAGCGACCGCACTTCCTGATCGTGGTCGTAGTAAGACTCCGTGAGGCCGCCCTGAGTGGCGAGAAGGTTGCGGTGAAGCAGCTGGAGTACCTTGCGCTGGAACAACGTCAAAGACACCGCCTCTTCGCCACCGGGACGGGAGCTCCCCAATTCATCCGGCTGCTCGACCGCCAGGTGCAGTTCGAGCGCTTCGCGAATGTAATTGCTGAGCGTGACACCGCGTTCCTCTGCGGCTTCGGCGATCCGATCCCGCGCCTCATCCTCCAGCCTAATAGTTACCGTTGCCATTGAAGTCGTCCTTTCTGGGCCCATACCCATCGAGAGATAATACGGTCATACCTGCAATACAGTATAACACTATCGTAAGACACTCGAACATGATGCATCCCCTGGCCAGAAGCCGCCACCGACGAACGCATAACGGGTGGCGGCAACGCAGCGGCAGCGCCGAGGTTCAAGGTTTGGACACTTCCCGGCCGGCCATCCTTTTGTCCAGCCCCTCGCAGAAAGCAAACACAAGTCAGGTGACACGCTCGCCCGGGTGGCCGTAAACGGAACAGCTCTCAAGGTGCGGCAAGATAAATGCATGGCCTCATCTTCTTTTGCTGCTCTTTTGGACAAGCTGTACTTCGCCGCATCCGATGAGCATGACAAGGGAAGCAAGTTTGAGCGCCTGATTCAGTCCTACCTGAAGCTGGATCCGCAGTACGCGGACCAGTACAGCGACGTGTGGCTGTGGCGCGAGTGGCCCGGCCGCAACGGGCAGGTCGATACCGGAATCGACCTGGTGGCCCGGGAACGCGGCACCGGTGATCTCGTGGCGATCCAATGCAAGTTCTACGATCCGGCCCGCAGGCTGGAGAAGAAACAGATCGACTCCTTCTTCACGGCCGCCGGCAAGGCCGATTTCAGCTACGGCATGATCATTTCGACCACGGATAACTGGAGCAAGCACGCCGAGGACGCGCTGCGGAACCAGTCCAAGCCGGTGACCCGGCTGCGGTTCCAGGACCTGGAGAACTCGGTCGTGGACTGGTCCACCTTTGATCCGGACCAGCCCGAGGAGATGGAGCGCAAGGACAAGAAGCGGCCCCGCCCGCACCAGCGCACCGCCATCGAGAAGGTCCGCGACGGCTTCCGAACCCGGGACCGGGGCAAACTGATCATGGCCTGCGGCACCGGCAAGACCTATACCTCCCTGCGGATCGTCGAGGACCAGGTCCCGGTCGGCGGCAGCGTGCTGTTCCTGGTTCCCTCCATTTCCCTGCTGCAGCAGACCCTGAGCGAGTGGACGGCCGAGGCCGAGTTGCCGCTGCGCCCGTTGGCCGTCTGCTCGGACACCAAGGTCGGGAAAAAACATGAGGACCTGAGTGTCCACGACCTGGCGTTCCCTGCCTCCACCGATCCGCAGAAGCTCTATGCCCGTTCCCGGATCAGCTCCGGCCAGGACGCGGTCACCGTGGTCTTCTCCACCTACCAGTCCATCGACGTCGTCGCCCAGGCCCAGGCTCTGGGGCTGCCCGAGTTCGACCTGATCATCTGCGACGAGGCGCACCGCACCACCGGCCTCACCCAGGGCGACGACGATGACTCGGCGTTCGTCCGGGTCCACGACCAAGACTTCATCAAGGCCCGGAAGCGCCTCTACATGACCGCCACCCCGCGGATCTACGTCCAGGACTCCAAGGCCAAGGCCGCGGAGAACGACGTGAAGGTCTTCTCCATGGACGACGAAGCCACCTACGGCCCCGAGTTCCACCACCTCGGCTTCGGCGAGGCCGTCGAGAAGAACCTGCTGGCCGACTACAAGGTCCTCGTCCTGGCCGTGAACGAGGAATCGGTCAACAAGACCTTCCAGCAACTGCTCACCGACGAAAACAACGAACTGACCCTGGACGATGTGGCCAAGATCGTCGGCTGCTGGAACGGGCTCGCCAAACGCGGCATCGACCAAAACCGGCTCGAGGTCACCGGCGCCCCCATGCGCCGGGCCGTCGCCTTCGCCCAGAACATCAAAGAATCCAAAAAGATCGCCGGCATGTTCGCCGACGTCACCGACCAGCTCGCCCGCGAACACGAAGGCTCACTGCGCTGCGAGGGCGAACACGTCGACGGCACCTACAACGTGCTCGAACGCAACGAAAAGCTCGACTGGCTCAAGTCCGACACCGCCGAAGACGGCGAAGTCTGCCGGATCCTCTCCAACGCCCGCTGCCTCTCCGAAGGCGTGGACGTGCCAGCCCTGGACGCAGTGCTGTTCCTGAACCCGCGCAACTCCCAGGTCGACGTCGTCCAGTCCGTCGGCCGCGTTATGCGCAAGGCCCCCGGCAAAGAGTACGGCTACATCATCCTGCCCATCGCGGTGCCCACCGACATAGCGCCGGAGGAGGCGCTGAAGGACAACCGGAAGTACAAGGTCGTCTGGGACGTTCTGCAGGCGCTGCGCGCCCACGATGACCGCTTCAACGCCATGGTCAACAAGCTCGAACTGAACAAGGCCAAAGACGACAAGCTCCAGATCATCGGCGTCGGCGGCACTGGAGACGCCGGGGACGAGCCGGGCAAGACAGACCTGCAGTCCGGCGAGCAGACGCGCCTGAATTTCCCGAACCTGGAAGACTGGCGCAACGCCATCTACGCCCGCATCGTCCAGAAGGTCGGCGACCGCCGCTACTGGGAAGACTGGGCCAAAGACGTCAAGGACATTGCCGAACGCCACACCCTGCGCATCCGCGGCATCCTCGACGATCCCGGCTCCGGAGTCCAGGACGAGTTCGAGAAGTTCCTCGAAGGCCTGCGCGGGAACCTCAACGACGGCATCACCCGCAATGACGCGGTCGACATGCTCTCGCAGCATCTGATCACCAAGCCGGTCTTCGACGCCCTCTTCCAGGACTACTCCTTCGCGGCCCACAACCCGGTCTCGCAGGTGATGGAACGGATGCTCGACGTGCTCCGGGGCAGGTCCCTGGAGACCGAGACCGGGTCCCTGGAGAAGTTCTACGCCTCGGTGAGGATGCGGGCCGAGGGCATCGACAACGCCGAGGGCAAGCAGCAGATCATCACCGAACTTTACGAGAAGTTCTTCAAGTACGCCTTCCCCCGCGCCGCCGAGTCCCTGGGCATCGTCTACACCCCGGTCGAGGTCGTGGACTTCATCATCCGGTCCGTCGACGACGTGCTCCGTGCCGAATTCGGCGCCTCCCTGTCCGATAAGGGCGTGCACGTGCTGGACCCGTTCACCGGCACCGGCACCTTCATCGTCCGGCTCCTGCAGTCCGGCCTGATCCGGCCCGAAGACCTGCTGTACAAGTACACCAACGAACTGCACGCCAACGAAATCCTGCTGCTGGCCTACTACATCGCCGCAATCAACATCGAAGCCACCTTCCACGGCATCACCCGCGAACAAGACCCCGACGCCGGCTACGTCCCCTTCCAAGGGATCGTCCTGACCGACACGTTCCAGATGTCCGAAGACGGTGACACCATGGACGAGGCCATCTTCCCGCAGAACAACGAACGCGCCGCCCACCAGAAAGCCCTCGACATCCGCGTGATTATGGGCAATCCGCCCTACTCCGTGGGACAGACCAGCGGCAATGACGGGAACGCCAACCTGAAATACCCGAGTCTGGACGAATCCATCAGCCGCACCTACGCCGCCCGGTCGACGGCGGTCAACAAAAACTCGCTCTACGACTCCTACATCCGCGCCATCCGCTGGGCCTCCAACCGGATCGAAGGCTCCGAACACGGCGGCATCATCTGCTACGTCTCCAACGGCGGCTACATCGACTCCAACACCGCCGACGGCCTCCGCAAAACCCTCGCCGACGAATTCCATTCCATCTACATCTACAATCTCCGCGGCAACCAGCGCACCGCCGGCGAACTCTCCCGTAAAGAAGGCGGCAAGATCTTCGCCTCGGGCAGCCGCAACACCGTCGCCATCATGCTGCTCGTGAAGAAACCTGGCACCAGCACCGGAGCAGCCATCCGCTACAGGGACATCGGCGACTACCTCACCCGCGAAGACAAGCTCGCCATGATCGACAACAGCACCATCGCCTCCATCGACTGGCAGACCATTGCACCCAACGCCGACGGCGATTGGATCAACCAGCGCAACACCTCCTTTGAAACCTTCACCCCGATTGGGGATAAGACAGCAGGCAACAGCGGCATCTTTGCTACCTACTCGCGCGGTCTGGCAACGGCGCGTGATGCCTGGGTCTACAACTCTTCCAAATCAAAGCTCGAAGAGAACGTCCGCCAGTCCATCGAGTTCTTCAATACCCAGTCTCGTGACTACCAGTCCGCCCGGGCCGCGGATCCCTCGCTCACCGTTGACGCGTTCATCAACCTCGACCCCGCCAACTTCAGTTGGAACCGGGCGGACAAGGTACAGATCGGCCGCGGCACCCGATACGAGTTCCGGCAGGACGCCATGCGGACCTCGATGTACCGCCCATTCAACAAGCAGCGCGTCTACTTCGACCGGCAATTCAACGACATGGTATACAAATTGCCCAGCAATTTTCCCGTTTCCGACCTAGAGAACATTGGACTTTACGTCATTGCTCCTACACCAAGGACGCCGTTTTCAGTCATCGCCGTGGACGCACTCCCGGATGTTGGTATGTTCATGGATGCGGCACAGCTCTTCTCACGCTATACATACATCGCGGTGCCAGTAGACGAACACGATCTATTGAGCGAACTGTCAGGCTCCGAGGGTTTCCACCGCGGATACCGGCGACTGGATAATATTTCCGATTGGGCACTCACCGATTACCGCGAAAGCTATGGCTCTGCTGTCACCAAGGACGACATCTTCTACTACGTCTATGGAATCCTGCATTCCCCGGACTATCGAAGCAACTTCGCCGCAGATCTGAAGAAAATGTTACCCCGCATCCCCAAAGTCGGCACGAACACTGATTTCAAAGCTTTCACCGCTGCCGGTCGCGAGCTTGCAGCCCTGCACATCGGCTACGAAGAGGCTGAACCGTATCCACTAGACGAAACGCCGGTAGGGGCCAAGGTGCAGGACCCGTATCGTGTCAGGAAGATGAGCTTCGGCAGGGGCAAAGACCGCAGCCGGATCGTCTACAACGAGCACATCACCCTTTCCGGCATCCCTGAGGAGGCTTACAGGTACATGCTCGGATCTCGGTCAGCCATCGAATGGATCATGGAACGCTATCAGGTTAAAACGGACAAGGCCTCGGGCATCGTCAACGACCCGAACGACTGGCGTGATGAGGTGGGCAATCCCCGGTACATCATCGATTTACTCAGGAAAGTCGTCACAGTAAGTATGGAGACCACCCGGATCATCGCTGACTTGCCACCGCTAGGTGTCACCAAATGACACAAGACGGACCCAGACAACCACGGCAGGTCGTTGTCCCGGGACCTGCCGGTGCGGATGCATTCATGGCCCGGGTGGAGAGGTTGGCCGGACACTTCACCCCCGCCGATTCTTGGGAGGAGTTTATAGCCCAAGCACCGATAGTGGTTGGGGAATCTGTAGAGGCAATGGTCCGGCTACTGGCCGGACAGGACCTGCTGAATGTCATTGAGCTTGTCCGCAGGCATGAAATTCCGATGACAGTTGATGACTACAGAGAAAGTGAGTCGGAACAGCTTCCGGCTGTGATTGACGTTGTGGCCATAGTGGCCCTCAGCCTGGGCCAGCGTCTCAGTCCGGACACCAAGCCGGAGAAGCCCACGGAGGCGCTGGTTTCCCAACTGGCCCGTCATGCCCGCGACATAGTGCTCGTTGGAATAATGCTGTCGAAGGCGATGCGAGATAAGCCTGAGCTTGGACCGTTGCGCGATCTCGCCGGCCAGTTGGTATCCCATGACCTCGTCGTCCGGGGGCGACATTATGAAAGAGTCAGCCGGGTAATCAACCGAGAGATTCTCGGAGCAAGCGGCATCCAAATACTTCTCAACCGGGAGTTTGGCTTCGATCTATCGGACGTCGAGCAGGTGGCCGAAGCGATTCAGCAGTGTTACCAGAAATCACTTGACCCGTTGCGCCATTCGCTGGGTCGGATCCACGATCTGATGGAATCGAAGACCGATCCGACCGAACAAGAACGCGAGGAACTTGCAAAATCACTCCACGCTGCCCTGAACAGCCCCGCTGAATCATCAACTTTCACAGCCGGAGACCTGACCCACTACTGCAGCGTACCCGTGGAGAAGATCGACAAGATCCTCCGCACGTTTAGCAGGCCCTTTGCCACTGCCGATCCCGCGCAAGAGATCCTTAAGCTGATCCACGGGGTGACGAGTTTAAGCCAGATCGCCGCTTTGCGAGACGCCGACGGGAACCACACGATACTCCAGTCCGGCATCAGCGCCGAGATGGTAAGGCCTCGTCTCGAGGCGGGCCTCAGGACCAAGCAAAACTCTTGGCAGAGCTACGGCCGGCAGCGGGACAATCTGGTCGAGAAACTGGCAGCCAGAGAGTTGGCACAGTTATTCGGGCTGGCCTCACCCACCTATGAATCCCTGAAGTACCTGACCGCACCTGCCGGCTCGGACGTCAGCACCTTGTCCGCAGATGCTACCGACCCCAAAAATGCAGGGCAGCTCGTGGAAAGCGACGGGCTTCTGGTCCTCGACGATGTGGCAGTGTGCCTGGAGGTCAAAGCCGGGGCCTTGTCCGAGAAAGCGCGAACCGGAAATGTCCAGCGCGTTACCGAAGACATCAGGAAAACAATCGGTGCCGCAACGGAACAGGCCCAGCGGCTTGAGGAGCTGATCCTTACCAACGGCGGAATATGGCGGGCCAACGGCAAGTGGCTGGATTTATCGACGGTCCGGGAAGTTCATACAGTCGTTGTCTGCTTGGAAGACTTCGGGCCCTTGGCCATCGCTGCCGATACCCTCGTCCGGGGCGGAATCCTCACAGGCCCGACAATGCCGTGGATTGTATCCATGCATGATTTGATCCTCATCCGCGAACTGCTGGATTTCCCCGCGCAGTTCCTGCTCTACCTGCGGCGTCGAACTGATCCCGCCACCGCACGCTTGTTCGTTGCGTCAGACGAACTCGACCTGTTGATGTGGTTCCTCCAAGGCGGCTTGTACTTTGAACCCGACCCGGACGAGATCCACGCCCGATACCCGTTGTCCGGACGCCCCTCCGGCAAGGACCGGGCGCGCTACCGTAGCCAGAAGCCAAGCCGCGTAGGAACTTTTACGGACCCTCTCGATGCCTGGGCTTACTACACTGACGGTACTTCGACTACGCCGGCTCCCAAGCCTCAGCGCCGCGACGCTTCCCAAGTTCAGGAGCTGGTTGAGTTTCTGGATGAGGACCATAAACCCGGTTGGCTTCGGTTCGGCGCCGATTTGCTCAACCTCTCCGGCGAGGGACAGGCAACCCTCACTGCAAACGTTTCCAAGATAGTGAACGACGCCAGACAGGATCGTAGGTTTCACTCGGTTGTCCAGGAATTCGTCGGCCACTGGGGACACGCCCTACTCTTTGTCAGCGCATCGGCCGGCGGCCACGACGAGTCCTTGGAGCGTCTCGACGTGTACATGCGTCTGAAGAAATATCAGCTCAAGGCAGACCGAGCGTTGGGCGTCCACCTCGACGAGAACGGCGACGTCATGGGCGTGTTTTATCTGAACGGGCCTGAGCAGGATGACCCAGCACTCGATGAAGCTGTGACCGCCTTAGGCCTGAGGCGGGCTGAAGGCAGAACCAGGGCAGTACCACCATCGGCACGGAGGCCAACTTCACGAGCTCCCGGCGGCAAGAGGAAAAAACGCCAGCCTCGGAAGCGTTGACCATGAATCGGTCGTCACCAAACTAGGCAATCCCCGCCACTTGTACGCCCCCTCTATTCCCGCCCCTCACGCCATTGAAGGTACGGGAGGATGTAAGGAACGCTGATAACAGCACATATGTCCCTCGCCGATTAGTCTGCCGATCCGGCAGGTGAATGCCAACGCCAAGGCTCTAACGCTGCCGGAGATTCGGTTTCGGCACCGTGTTCGGCGGGGTGTGCTTGAGGCTGGCCTAGGATCGGTCGTGTGCATCAGCGATCAGGCGGCAATCGATGACCTTCAACCCTGCCCCGGGAGATGACCCGGCCTTTGCGGGTCGAGATGGAGGACCTCAAGCGGATGCCAGCGGAGGGAGTACGCCGCTGCAGGAGCGGATACCCGGGCAGTCGGTCATCAGCGAGCTGCTGGCCGTCCACGAACGGGACCGGCCCCAGTCCCGGCTGGGACGGGTCTTCGGCGCTGATCCGCTTGGCCCGGACAGCCGCCCCTGGTACCTGGGCGCGCTGGGAGAAATCCGGGTCGGCAAAATCCTGGCCCGGCTGGGTCCGGACTGGACGGTGCTGCACGCCGTGCCGGTCGGTGCCGGCACCTCCGATATCGACCATGTAGTGATCGGTCCGGCCGGGGTGTTTACCCTCAATACCAAAAACCATGCCAACCAGTCCGTCTGGGTCGCCGGCAACACGCTAATGGTGGCCGGCCACCGCCAGCGCCACATCCCCAACGCCGCACACGAGGCCAGCCGCGCAGCCAGGCTCCTGACTGCCGCCGCCGGTGAACCGGTTGCGGTTACCGGGGTGCTGGTCATTGTTGGGGCCAAGACCCTAACGGTCCGCGAACAGCCGGCCGGGGTGGCCGTGGTGACGGACCGGCAATTGCTGCGCTGGCTCACCCGGCGCAAACCCGTCCTCGACCCCGTACAGGTGGCCCGGATCGGTGCGGCGGCCTGCCTGCCGGGAACCTGGCACCGGAACCCGCCTGTCCCTGCCGAAACCGCCGCCCTGCACCGCGGCTTCGCCGGACTGCAGCAGCTGGTGGATTCGGCCCGGCGCCGGCGCATCGCCTGGGCTCTGGGCGCCCTGGCCGCCTTGCTGGCCACACTGATCCCGGCAGCAGCCACCGTGCTCCTGACCGTTTTTGCACCCTGACGGCAGGAACCGGCCAGCCGGGTTTTCCAGGCCGCCTCCCGCGGCCGGCCGTTGCTGTCGATGCCGGGCGGATTACTCCCGTTGTCCGTCGCTGCGCCTGCCCAGATGCTCTGCCAGCCGGGCCCACCACCCGGGCCGGTCCAGCACCAGCCCGTCCCTGCCGACCAGGCGCGTGTGGGTGTCCGCACCCGAGCTGCCGGGCAGAACGTACACCCTGGCCCCGGCAATGCCCCAGTCCTGCAGGCCCATCTCGACCCGCCGGCCGGTGCCTGCCTGGCGGATGAAGTCTTCGGCAACGTTCCTGCCGTTGAAGGCCACGCACCCGGGCCGGCCCGCCCGTACCAGGGCAGCCAGGCGCACGTGGCCGGCGCCGTGTGCGTCGGCTTTGTTCAGGTCGGTCAGGCCGATCCCCAGCTCCGGAAGAACCCCGTCATCCTCCCAGCCCAGCGCCTCGGTGGTCAGGCCCGAATCGTAGAGCAGGTCCCAGAACCTGTTGCCGCCGTCGGCGTAGTAGTGGCCCGCCTCCAGGCTCGCACCATCCGGGTAGTCCCCGCACACCAGGACCGGCAGCCCCATCACCACCCGGTCCGGCAGGCCCTGCCTGTTCATTCCCCGTCTCCTTCACCCCGGCCCTCCGGCCGTTCCTGTCAGGTTATCGGGTGCCGCAGCAGGCTCCGGTCCGCCGCGTAACCTGCCGCAAAAGCACATCGGTCAGGCCAACTCGACCGGCGGTGGGATGGCGGATCATGCCGCTACGGCATCCGAAGCGCCGTGCCATCGGGTTAGGCTGGCAGGACAAGGCGCCGGCGCCGTCCAGATGCTGCAGCGAACTCCCGTAGCTCATGTCTGCTGGACAGAAAAGCTACAGTGTAAGCCTGCAGCCTCGCTGGTAACCGCGCATATGTCTGGCGCTCGTTCCCCCAGTTGCCCGTGGAAGGCGCACCAGGTGCCCTCCACCACCCGGGGGCTCGAAGCTATTCCATCGAGTTGGGTATCCGATTATGGACGGGCGGCCGTCCATCAACGTCCGGTGTAGAAATGCGGCTTTACGGAACGGCCTCAAGCAGGGCCTGTTACCGGAAGGATTGCTATTTGGATGGCAGACATCTATGCTTACTACCGAGCTTCCTTCCTGCGGGATGGAAGAAGTGAGGCCAGGACCCCCGCGCGGTAATGACGGGACCTGGCCTTCGCGCTGCCTAGAGCTTTATGCGTGACACCAGGACATCCTGGATGATGACTGACATGTACCGCTCATCTCCTGTCTCGGCATCTCCGTAAGCGCCGAGCACCTGGTCAGCGACCCAAAGCATGGGATCCTCCGACCCGCGCAGCCAGTCAACGCGCAGATTCACCGGCAAGGCACTCTTGCCGCGCAGTTTCGGAATCAGATTGCGATCGCGGGCATTTAGGGATGGTGTGCGAGCCTCGAGGATCACCTGTGATCCTCCCAGGTCTTCGACCTCCCAGCAAAGCCGTTCGATGCACTTGGCACGAGCGCGCTCCTGCCGTTTTGGGTCCAAGGGAGTGGCGACGACCACGAGGTGGTCCAGACTCAACGAGGCTATGGTCTCGACGGACTGAAGCTTGGCCTTGTGGTCGAGGTCCCTCCAGTGCAGTTTCGGGCCGGACCTATGGATCATGCGCATAGCCTCGCGGGCTTCGGCGGCCGTTGCCTCATCTGCCAGAGCTGCTCCCAGCAGGTACATGGGCTCAGAGACTTTGCTGGTCCGCATGCTTTCATCTCCCCAGGCACCTATGGCCCCGGGGGCGGCAATCCTGTCCTTCATGCCCTCCACTTACCTGCACGATGCGATACGTGCGGACCTTCGCCGTGCACGATCCTTGCCCTTCCTGCTTCCCAGCACTTCACTGGAGCACTCTAGCATATTGTGTATATTTAGACACAAAAGCTGGTATATTGTGTTTTCATGACACAAAAAGTGCAGGGTGTAGGGCGCCGGATTGCTGCATTCCGCAAGCGGGAAGGGCTGTCGGCGCAAGAACTGGCAGAGGATACGGGGATGTCCCGGTCGGTCATTGCGAACATCGAGAACGGCCGCCGTGATGACCTCACTGTTACCGAGCTTCTGGCCATTTCCCGGGCGCTGCGTGTCCCACCCGTCGCGATCCTTTTCGACGTCACCAAGCCGATGTCCCCGGTTCCTGCCTCCAACACCGGGGAGGAGCAGGTGCTTCGCCCCCGAGCCATTGATGTTATTGACTGGGTAGCCGGGCTGGATGCGCCGAGCCAATGGAGTGATGACCGGGCAAGCATGGAGGCTGAGCTTGCCGAGAACGGGCCGGCGGTCATGCCAATGACCGGAATGATCCTGGAAGCCACGTACGGTGAAAGCGGATGGGATGCCGTCAGGCTCCTGACCGTAGGGCGCCAGCTTCGGACCGCAACCGAAAAGCATGCCCAATTGACCCGCGACTTCGCCTGGTATGTCAGGACCGGGCACTTCGGCTGGGAACCGAGCTCCAGTGAGCACCTGCGTCTCATGGACGAAGTGCGCGACCTGACGGATATCGAATCCGCTAGTGCCCTTGAGGGGTTCGTAGTGAAAGTGTCGAAAGCAGCCCCCGATCAAGCCAAGGAAGCAGAACGCGCGGTCCGGCGTCTTCGCTCTTCGGCCCAGGATATGCGGGAGCTTCGGGGACTTCTGCAATCGCTCGGAGGAGACCCCAGCGGATCCCCCGATCCCACCGACGAATCCGGTTTCCCGGCGTTTGGCTTCGAACAGGTCATCACGCTCTGGTCCCGCACCCGGTTCCGGTTCATGAGAGACCTGGTGGAAGGCCAATTCGATGCCGCCAAATACCGGACTGCAAACCAGATTCACCGGGCGATCAGCGCCGGCAAACTTCGACTGAAAAAGGGAAGGGGAGAAGCTTTCGGCGAGGACCCGGAAGAAGCTGGCGGACATTAGTACCGCTACAGGCATTTCCATCCATGCTCGACCCGCCCGGCACTAAACAGGCATCATTGCACCTCGGCTGCCTGCCAATCACCTTCCATAGCATTACCGCTTAGGAACAGCGCTGGGGATGGGGCTCGTGGTCAACGCAGGTCAGAACAACGGCAGCGGCTCTCAAACGATAACGGCGCATATGACAGTAATTCCCCGGGGTCTGGACCTGCCCGCATTCGCATGCGCATACTATTGCGGGCAGTCCCAGTAATCCGCGGGGTGGAGCGGCTGCTATCCGATTTCGCCGGTGGGGTAAAGTTCGCGGAATTTCCAGTCGTGTTCCGGGATGATGATGTCCGCTTCTTTGCGGATGCGGTCGTATCCGTTCATGAGTTCGGGCAGGTCCCAGAATGATCCCATGGGCCAGTTGAGTTCCAGGTTCCGGTAGTTGTACATGACGTCGCTGGTCAGGCACACGGTCCCGGCGTCGGTTTCGACCATCACGACCATGCAGCCGGGGGTGTGGCCGCCGATCTTGACCAGCCGGACCGAATTGTTGATGCGGTGGTCTCCGTCGACGATCTGCAGCCGGTCGCGGACCGCGTCGATCTTGTAGCTGTATTCGGGGTAGTAGAACATGCAGAAGGACGGGGGTTCCTCGGCCTGGGGCAGTTCGTCCTTTTGGACGATGAAGGTGGCGTTGGGGAACAGTTCGTTGTTGCCGACGTGGTCGAAGTGCAGGTGGGTGAGGATGACGGTGTCGACGTCCTCCGGTGTAACCCCGTGCCGGGACAGTCCCTGGACGAGGTCCTGGCCGTCACTGCGGGAGGCGACGAAGTCGACGCCGTAGCGGCTCTGCATCTCGGAGACCTCGTCGATGTCCCCGAGTCCGGTATCGACGAGGATCACCTGGTCGGTTCCCTGGATCAGCCAGACGGGAACGGGCACCATGACGCCTTCGGTGATGTCGCCGTTGCGGCGCCGGATGTCGGTGCGCCAGCCGAAGGGGCGCCGTTCCTCCACGGGCAGGTCCGGGTGCGCTCCCGCGTTGAGCAGGGACACGGGCAGGGAGCTTTCCAGCTCCCCGGTCACGATGTGCTGGATCTTTACACTCACGGGTTTTCTCCTATGGTTGGCGGCGGTGAACGGCGGACTGCGGACCGCCGGGGATGACGCTCAGGCGTCGGCGGTTCCGGCGGCCGCTGCCACGGTGCCGGGCCCGGTGCGTGACCGGCCGGACGATTCCCGCATGACCAGCGTGACGGGCAGGACTTCCCGGTGGGGCTCCATCGCTGATTTGTGCTCGAGCGAATCCAGGAGGACTTCGACTGCGGCCGCTCCCAGTCCCGTGATGTCCTGACGGACGGAGGTGATGGACGGATGCGAACGCGCGGCCAGGGAGATGTCGTCGAACCCGACAACGGATACGTCCTCGGGGACGCGCAGACCGAGGGAGCGCAGTTCCTGGATGGCTGCGTGGGCCATCAGGTCGTTGATGGCGAAAACAGCCGTCATGTCCTTGTCCAGGATGTCGCGGCTATGCTGCCGGAAGGCTGCGGTTCCTCCCTCGATGGTCATCGTGCCGCGGCTGATTTCTGCCGACCCGCCGGCCCGGTTCCAGACGGACAGGAAACCCTCCACCCGCTGGGTGCTGCTGATCAAATGGGCTTCCCCGGCCAGGATCAGGGCCCGGCGGTGACCGTGAGCCAGCAGATGGTCGGCCACGAGGCGTCCGCCGGCGGTGTTGTCCGAGACGACCGCGACGGTCTGGGAGTCCTCGATCTCCTCGTCCACATGGACCAGCGGGATGGCTCCGAGCAGGCGCGTCAGTTCCCGGCCCGTCATCTCGGCCCCGGCGGCGTAGATAACCCCGTCCACGGCCCTGCCCCGGAGCATCTCCAGGTAGAGGACCTCGCGTTCGTGGTTAAATCCGGTGTTGCACAGCAGGATGTTGTAGCCGCGCGAACTGGCTATCTCTTCGGCTCCCTTGGCGAGCACCGCGAAAAACTCGTTGCCGATATCGGGCACGAGCAGCGCAATGATGCGCGTGGTGCCCAGGGCGAGGTTCTGCGCGGCACGGTGCGGCAGGTAGCCCAGCTCTGCCATGGCAGCTTCCACACGCCGGCGGACCTTGTCGCTGACCTTCCGCTTGCCGCTGATGGCATGGGAAACCGTGGTGGGGCTCACTCCGGCCAAGGAGGCAACATCGGCAATCGACACCATCCGGGTCCCCCTCCTTTCGGTTGCAGGCTGTTTGCAAACCGCTTTGCAAAACCTCTTGCCAAAGCGCTTTGCATAAACGTAGCGTAGCCCCCAACGACCTGCAAGACCTCCGGGTTCTCCCCGGAACACCGCAACGATTCAAGGATGATGATGATTAAAGCTCTGCTGGCCGGTGAGTCGTGGATCAGCAATTCGACCCACTACAAAGGCTTCGATTCGTTTACCAGCGTCACCTATCACACCGGGCATGCGCCGCTGGCGAAGGCCCTGGAAGGATCGGACATTGACCTGACGTTCATGCCCGGCCACGAGGTGCCCGAAAGCTTTCCCCGGGACATGGACGCCCTGAACCGGTTCGATGTCGTGATTCTTTCGGATATCGGCGCCAACAGCCTGCTCCTTCCCCTGAATACCTGGCTGTCATCGCAGCGGCATCCGGACCGGCTGGAGCTGCTGGCGGACTGGACCCTCAACGGCGGCGGGCTGGCCATGATGGGCGGGTACCTCAGCTTTCAGGGCATCGAGGCCAAGGCCTTCTACGCCGGATCGGCGGTTGAGCGGGTCCTTCCAGTGGAAATCTCGCGGTTCGATGACCGGGCCGAACGCCCTGCCGGGGTCCGTCCGGTCCTGCTCCGGGAACAGGCGCTGGGCCTGGATCTGTCCGTGCTGCCCGCAGGCCCGTGGCCGCATCTGCTCGGGTACAACAAGGTGGCCGCCAAGGCCGGGACCGAGGTGCTGGCCGAAATTGACGGAGACCCGCTGCTGGTCGTCGGCGGGGCCGGGCGGGGGCGCTCGGCGGCATGGACCAGCGATATTTCACCGCACTGGTGTCCTCAGGACTTTTCCGACTGGCACGGTTACCGCACGATCTTCACCTCGCTGATCACCTGGCTGGCCGGCGGCCACGGCACGCCGGTCCGGGAGGCTGCGGCACAGAAGGAGACCTCCCATGTATGAGGCCATCACCGCGGTTTCGGAACTGGCCGGGCGCAGGGACCGGTTCCGGGAGCGCATGCTTCGGGCCGGCTTTGACGCGGCGATCATCTCCTCGCCCCTGAGCATCCACTACCTGACCGGGGTGGATCTGGGCGGCTTCCTCTCGCCGCAGGCGCTGATCTTCTGTGCCGAAAAGGAACCGGTCCTGGTCGTGCGGGAAATCGAAATGACCTGGCAGGAGCACTGGGCGCAGCGGTCCTGGTGCAAGGCCTGGTCCTCCTACCGGGACGACCAGGATGCCCACCTGATCATCGGCGAAACGGCCAAACGGCTGATCGGAACCGGGGTGCGCCGGCTCGGGCTGGAGCTGAACCGGCCCACCATGAGCTATGACACCGTGCAGAAACTGCTCTCGGCCATCAGGCCCGAGGCCTTTGACTCGATTACCGAGACCATCGAGGGCATGCGCCGGATCAAATCCGCCACCGAGATCGGGTTCATGAAGGAAGCCGGGAAGATCGCCGCGTCCGGCGTCTACGCCCAGGCCGACGCCGTCCGGAACGGGGCCACGGACACCCAGGCGGTGTCGGCAGCGTTTGCGGCCATGCTCGAGGCCGGCGCGTCCCTGCTGGCCGACCCCCCGTCGCTGCCGGTGGGACCCGGGTCGGCCCGGGCCCACAGCCACTGGGACGGCAAGCAGCCGGCCGACGGCGACGTGGTCACCTTCTTCATGGCCGGCAGCTACGGGCGCTACCAGTGCCCGGTGGAACGGACCTTCGTCTACGGGCAGGACCGCGGCCGGTCCCAGGGCGTGATTGATGCCGTGGTTGAGGTCCAGTCGGAGATCCTGGGCTTCCTGAAGCCGGGCGTCGTCTCCTCCGAGGCGGACCACTTTGCCAAAAAGCTCTACGAGGCCCGGGGCCTGGAACAGTACCGGGTCTGCCGGCTCGGCTATTCCATCGGCATCGCCTACCCGCCGGGCTGGTGGGAGAACGAGATCGCCCAGATACGCCCGGGCAGCGACCTGGTCCTTGAACCCGGCATGACCTTCCACATCGTCCCGTGCCTGTGCGTCCCCGACGTCGGATTCGTCAACCGCAGCATGGCCGTGGCCATCACCGGGGACGGGTGCGAACCCCTGATCGACCTGCCGATCGATAAGCAGGTCCTGTGATGGCCCAGGTCATGGCCGAACGGGCAGCCACCTCCCGGCGACCCGCCGGTGCCTCCATCCGGATCCGGAATGCCCGGAAAAGCTACGGCACGACAACCGTGCTGGAGCACCTGGATCTGGACATCGAGGCCGGCGAGTTCGTCACCCTGCTCGGTCCCAGCGGATCCGGAAAATCAACCCTGCTCAACGCGATCGCCGGGCTGGAGAACCTCACCGGCGGCACCATCGAGGTCGACGGCCGGGACCTCACCCACGTGCCCGCCCACCGGCGGGGCTTTGGCATGGTCTTCCAGTCCTACGCCCTCTTCCCCCACCTCACGGTGGCCGAAAACGTGGGCTATCCGCTGCGGATCCGGCACCTGAACACCCGGAACCGGCGCGCCCGGGTCGAGAAGTACCTGCAGCTGGTCGCCCTGGACCATGTGGCCGACCGGCTGCCGTCCCAGCTCAGCGGCGGACAGCAGCAGCGGGTCTCCCTGGCCCGGGCCATGGTCTTCGAACCCCGTGTCCTGCTGATGGACGAACCCCTCGGCGCCCTGGACCGGAACCTGCGCCAAGCCCTGCAGTTCGAAATCCGCAAGCTGCAGCTCGAAGCCGGGTCAACGGTCATCTACGTCACCCACGACCATGACGAGGCCCTGTCCATGAGCGACAAGGTGGCGCTGCTCAACGGCGGCAGGATCGTGCAGGTGGCCGCCCCGCCGGAGCTGTACCGCAATCCCCGCAACGCCTACGTGGCCGCCGCGTTCGGTGAAACCAGCCTGCTCGAATGCACCGTGCTCCCCGGGGCCGGCTGGCTCGAGGCGAAGCTGGCGCACGGCGGACAGGCCCTGCGCCTGCCCGCCACGCCCGACCACACCTGCACCGACGGTGACGGTTTCCTGGCCGTCCGGCCGGAAATGGCCGCCGTCACCGGCCCGGACGATCCGCATCGGCACCTGCTCGGCTCGCTCACGGCAGTCGCGTTCATGGGCGGCATCTGGCGGTGCGAGGTACGCATCGGGGACGAAACCCTCATCGCCACGGCCCCCTCCGGAAGGGCCCTGGGCTACCGGCCCGGGCAGGAGATCGGACTGACCCTTGACCTTGATTCACTGCGACTCGTAGCCGCCTAGGCTCCGGTTCCCTCACAGAAGGAATGGTTATGAAACGAATGACATGGGCGAGCATCGCCATCGCCGCCTCCGCCGGCCTGGTCCTGGCCGGATGCGGCGCCCCCGCCTCCGGCAGCGGCTCCACCGAGACCCAGACGGTCACCGTGGTCGACGGCGGCGGCGCCTACCACGACGCCATGGCCAAGGCCGTGTACGAACCCTTTGAGAAGGAAACCGGCATCAAGGTCGTTTCCCAGAGCTACGACTACTCCCAGGGCGCCATCAAGGCCCAGGTCCAGGGAGCCAAGCAGTGGGACGTCGTCTCGACCTCCACCGCACTGGCCGATAATGCAGCCGCCGATCTCTACCAGCCGATCGACTACACCGTCGTGGACAAGAACGGCTTCTCCGAGGCCGACGCCTCCAAATACTTCCTCTGGTCGGTGTACTCCGCCAACGTGCTGGCCTGGAACACCGAGTCGATCAAGACCGCCCCCACCTCATGGGCCGATCTCTGGGACACCGCGAAGTTCCCCGGTCCCCGCGGCCTGTGGAACAGCCCCCAGTCCGTGCTGGAGATCGCCCTGCTGGCCGACGGGGTCAGCTGGGACAAGATGTACCCGCTGGACGTGGACCGTGCCTTCAAAAAACTCGACGAACTCAAGGCAAAGACCAACATCGTCTGGTACGACTCCGGCGCCCAGCAGACCCAGAACTTCTCCAGCGGCACCTCCGTCATCGGCGAGGGATGGAACGGACGCATCGCCTCCTCCCGGAAGCAGGGCCAGCCGGTGGACTACACCATCAAGGGAGCCCTCTCGGGCGGAACGGCCTGGGCGGTGCTGAAGACGGCACCGAACCAGGAAAATGCCATGAAGTTCATGAACTACGCCGCCAGCGCCCAGGCCGGGGCCGCCCTGGCCGAGGCCTTCCCCGGCATGTCGCCGGCCAATGACAAGGCCTACCCGATGATCCCGGAAAACATCGCGAAGAACCTGGAATCAAACCCGGCCAATAAAGACGTAGTGGCCGGCAACATGGATGCCCAGTGGTGGGCAGCAAACTATGACGCCGTCTATGACCGCTGGCAGAAGTGGTACTCGGCCAAGTGATGCGCACACCCAAAAAGCCGTCGGTGGGATGGGCGGCCATCCCACCGACGCTCTTCCTGCTCCTGTTCTTCATCCTGCCGCTGTTCTACATGGTCCGGCAGAGCCTGTGGCTGCCGGAGCTCACCGCCGAAAAATACGCCGAGTCCGTCACCAACCCCGCCTACACCGGCGGGTTGAAGAACTCCCTCGTGCTCGCCCTGTACGCCACGCTCTACACGACCGTGCTGGGCCTGTTCCTGGTCTATGCCATGGACCGCTGGGGAAAGAAATGGCAGGCCGTGATCAGCATCTTCCTGCTCATTCCACTGGTCACCAACGGCGAACTGGTCAGGGTCCTGGCCTGGATGATCGGCCTCAGCCCGACCGGCCCCATCACCGCCGGCGCCAGATTCCTCGGCTTCCTTGACCCGGGCCAGGGACTGGCCCCCGGTCTGGGGGCCGTGGTGCTCGGCCTGGTCCACATACTCCTGCCATTCTTCGTGTTCGTCGTGTATTCGACCACCCGGGGCTCCGATGCCAGGATCGAACAGGCCGCCGTGCTCATGGGCGCCAACCGGTTCCAGGCATTCCTCTACGCCGTTCTGCCGGCCGCGGTGCCGGGGATTCTGGCGGGCATGCTGCTCGCGTTCATGATGACACTGGGCTACTACGCCACGCCCGCCCTGCTGGGAAACCCCCAGGACACGGTGCTGCCGGTGCTGATTGCCAACCAGATCAAGCTGCTGGGAGATTACGGCCAGGCCGCCGCGCTGGGCATGCTGCTGCTGGGAGTGATCCTGCTGTTCCTCTTCGCCCTGAACAGACTCGGCGTCATGCAAAGCCTCTACGGCGCTCCCGCCCACCGGGATGCCGCCAGGACCGGCCAGTCCCGCCTGAGCCTGTACTGGTGCACGCTGGTCTGTTCCTCCCCCGTTCAGCGGGTAACCTCGTTCATCAGCGGCACCAGGGCCTTCACCTGGGCCGGCTACGTGCTCTCCCGCACCACCGTCGTGCTGCTGCTGGTGTTCCTCACCATCCCGCTCGTGATCTCCCTGGGGGCCAGCTTCACCACCACCGAACTGCTGACGTTCCCGCCGCAGGGCTTCTCCCTGCGCTGGTACAAGACCTTCCTCTCCGACCAGGTGTGGACCACCAGCGCCCTGAACAGCCTGCTCATCGCGCTCATCAGCGCAGTCGTGTCGGTAGTGTTCGGCGCCCTCGCCGCGGCGGCCCTCACCCGCGGAAAGTTCAAAGGCAAGGGCGCACTGTTCGCGCTGCTCATCGCGCCGCTGGTCATTCCCTGGATCGTCCCGGCCCTGGGCCTGTACTTCGAAAGCGTGTCGCTGGGCGTGGCCTTTACCTACGCGGGAATCTCCATCGGCCACGTCGTGCTCGCCCTGCCCTACAGCACCCTGGTCATCAGCACCGCACTGCGGGGATTCGACTGGCGCCTTGACCTTGCGGCACGGATGAGTGGGGCGTCCCTGGGCCGGCGGATCATCGACATCTACATCCCGCTGCTCAGGCCCGCCATGTTTTCGGCCTTCCTGTTCTCGTTCCTGACCTCGTTCACCGAATTCGTCTTCGCCTTCTTCATGAGCGACGTCCGGCTCAAGACCCTTCCGGTGCAGATGTGGGAAGGCCTCACGTTCAACGTAACGCCGACCGTGGCAGCCGCCGGAGGCATCTTCACGGCCCTGGCGCTGGCCGCCATGATGGCCGCGGGCATCTGGCAGTTCCTGTCCGCCCGGCGGCTCACCGCCCAAACCATCGGAAATACAAAAACAGTACCTTTCCCCGACAGGCCCCGGGACGGCGGAATGCAAGAACACGCCCCGGAACAGCCCGCGCTCCGCTCCTCCTGACCGGAAACCACCGCCCCACGACGAATACGGAGTACAAATGCACGAGGCAGCCATCCCGCCAGCCGTGCTGGTCATCGGATCCCTCAACATGGACCTGTCGGTCCGTACGTCCAGGCTCCCCAGCCCGGGTGAGACAGTGCAGGGCGGGCAGCTGAGGATGGCCCCGGGCGGAAAGGGCGCAAACCAGGCAACCGCCGCCCGGCTCCTGGGCTGCCCGGTCTCAATTGTCGGAGCAGTCGGGGACGACGACCACGGGGCATCCCTGACCGCCGCAGCCCAAAGGCACGGTATCGATACCTCCCATGTGAGCATCATGCCGGAAACCGCCACCGGATCCGCGCTGATCGCCATCGATGACCGCGGCGAAAACACCATCATTGTCTCCCCGGGCGCCAACGCCCGGCTGCTCCCCTCCCATGTCCTCAAGGCCGAAGACCTCTTCGCGGATGCGGCAGTGCTGTGCCTGTCCCTGGAGATTCCCATGCCCACCGTCCAGGCAGCGGCCCGGACGGGCAAAACCCAGGGCACAACGGTCATCCTGAACCTCTCGCCCTACACCGAAGTCCCGCAGGATCTGCTCCGGGACACCGACATCCTGCTCGTGAACCGCCACGAGGCATCCAACCTGCTCAAACATCCGCTCCCCGAACACCCCGACTGGAACACCGTGCAGCAGGAATTCCGCCGGCTGGGCCTGCCCCGGGCCATCGTCACCCTCGGCCCCCAAGGTGCCGCCGTGCTTGATTCCACCGGAGAAGGCCGACCGGTCATCGTCGAACCGGTACCCGTCGAAGCCATCGATACCACAGGCTGCGGAGACGCATTTTTCGGAGCAATCGCCAGCCGGCTCGCCGCCGGCACGACACTGCAGGAGGCCGCCGTCTTCGCCGTCAGGGCCGCCGCCCTCGCCGCAACCCGTGAAGGCACCCAGACCTCCTATCCGACCCTGGTCCAGGTCCTGTCACAAGACATCCCCTCCGCTCCCGGCTCACCAACCTCCTGACCGGGCTTTGCCACATGCAGCCGCCCTGCTTCCGAAGCCAGTCCGGAGCAGCGAAGCCCTCTGCCTGAGCCCTGTTGTCACCGCGCCCGCCCACGACTATCCCATCTGAACACCGCCCGGACATGCGATCAGACCTGGAACGCCGATAACAGCGCATATGACAAGTATTCCCGAGGTTTCCTGCCGGCTTTTGCCGTTTGCGGCTCTTCGGCTACCTCGACGGGTCTTGCCTGGAGAGGTCGGGAACACGTTCTATGCTGATCAAGCCAACTGCGACCTGGAGGTAGGAACCACATAGCGAGAGTCTCCATCAGGCCCAGGGCGCTTCAGTGAATTCAGTTAAGGGGTCGGGGAGCCGGATGTCGGGCGACATTAAATACGAGTACATGTCCGTCCGGGCAGTGCGCGGCATGGAGAACCGCGCGATTGCCAAGGCGCAGAAAGAGAGCGGCTGGGAACTCGTAGACCAGGCCCAGGGCACTCTGCAGACCACGCTGAACTTCCGGCGCGTAAAGCCCGAGACGTTCCTGTCGAAGGCATGGTACGTGTTCCGGGGTCTCGCCCCCGCGAAGCAACGGACCCTCGCGGGAGCGGCGGCCGTTCTCTTGCTCTTGGCTGCCGGCGGCATCGGAATCGCCGCCGCCCAGAACAGGGGCGAGACCAGTGCCGAGAGCACCGCTACTGAGTCGGCCGAGGCTAAGTCGACCGAGGCGGTGACCGTGGACGAGGCACCCGCCCCGTCGCCTACTCCGACCCCGTCTGAAGGAACCGACCAGGTCATCACCGCCAAGAACAGCAAGGAGTTCGCGGCGCTCTTGAAGGCCGACTCCTGCGATCCCTCGATGGCGGATTTCGCGGCTAAGTACGAGGGCCGGGAAATCAAGTTCGACGGTTCCATCGTGAACATGCAAAATCACGCGGAATACAAGACCCGGTATGACATCCTTCTCGGCCCGGGCAACGCGGGGCCGGAAACCGCCGTGGGCCCAGCGTTCAGGTACGAGGACGTGAGCATGTTCGACCTCAACTTCACCGGCAAGAACATCCCGTCCTACGTGGGCGCAGGCGACAAATTCCGGGTGACCGCTGAAGTCGGCGAGTATAGCCCCGGCCAGTGCTGGTTCTCCCTCACCCCGGTCTCGACCACAGCCCGGTAGACCCTACGGTCCTCAGCCCCGGACGGGCACAGAAAGACCGTCTGCGTCGGGACCGGACGCCTTGGCCCTCGACAATGCGCGGTCAGCGGCAGGAGGCGCCGTAGAGCTTGAGGACGTAGTCCAGATCCGGGTCGCGGGGGTGGATTTCGTCCTCGGCGATGATCTCCACGAGTTCGGGGCCGAGGCCGTCGTCGGTGCGGCGCATCCACCAGGCCCAGCAGGTGCCGCCGCCGAATTTGGAGTGGAACCGGACGCCGGCGGCATAGCTGCCGTCGTCCAGGACCTGTTCGCGGATCCATTGGGCGATGAGCGTGGTGGCTTCACGGTTCTCCCCGGTCAGGGCACCCAGGGTGATCTGCGGGATGTTCAGTTCCTCGTCGAAGGCCGGTCCGAGGTGGCGGTTCAGGGCCGCGACGGACTCGGCCGCCGTCAGGTCAACCCAGGAAGCGGGGCCGTCCATGCGCAGCCGGTACATCAGCCGCCCCTCGCGCCAGCTGGCCGGCAGCCAGCCAGGCACCATGTTGCCGTTGCGGGTCCAGTCCTCCTCGACCAGCGCCTGCGCCTCGGCCTCGGGGATGCCGAACTGGGCGGCGGCGAAGGATACCGCGGAGCGGAACCGGTTCCCGACCCGGGTGATGGACAGGGTCTCGGCATACGCGGTGCGCCTATCCCCAGCCAGATAGATGGTGCTGCCCGGGGTGTCGAAGCGCGACCAGCCGGACCGGTCGGCGCCCGGGGAAGCGGGCCTCGGCCGCGGGCTGACCGGCCCGTAGGAGCTCTTGGCGATCCGGTACCCCTCCAGCCGGGTGTCGACCAGGGCCAGTCCCGTCGCGGTGCAGGTGCGCCTCAACCGGCGAACCGGTCATCGGTCATGGCCGCGGCGGCGTCCATGACCTTTTTGGCCTCGAGCCGGCTGATGGCCTCGATCGGGGAGATCTCCCCCAGCCACGGGTTGGCCCCGACAAACCACAAACGGGCCACGTGCTCCCCCTCCACGCTCGAGACCGCAGTCCAGGCCCGGTGGGCAAGCATCAGGCGCGCCTGGGCCTCGGGCTTGGGTTCGGGCCCGTCGGTCCGGGCCCACTTGTAGCTGATCTTCGGGTCCCTGGCCCCGGCCAGGGCCGCAACCAGGGTGGCACCAAGGGCACCGTTCAGCTGGCGGACGATCTCCCGGATGCCCAACCGCGCGGTGCCCGCATGGGCGGCACCGATCCCGGTGGAAATACTCACGGTCCTCACGCTCCCCTTCTCCGTCATCTCCACCCTACGCGCCGCGGAACAGGAAATCCACGAAAAATCCACTCATTGTCTGCCCACTCCGACTCCTCCGGGACAACGGCCACGCGCTGACCGGGCTCATGCTTCCAGCCATGCAGAACACTTCCATATGTGTCACCAACGCTCCTAACAGGCTCTGCCTGCTCATCTCATCTCCGGAAAGATGGTTCCCCGCAATGCAGATAAATCCATCCGGAGGCCGTTGAACCCATCGCGGCCGAAATTCCCAACTGCGCGTCCACAGCGGCCAGGGGCTGTTCAGGGAGACAGATGCTTAGGCGTCCCACCACGCGGGTGATTCTTGGCCGTGTCTTCGATGCACCACTGGCACGCTGTCGGGCTCGATCTATTTGATCTGCTACACATGTGTACACGCTCGGACGCAGTCCGCATCCTCGGACTCCTGACCTACGCTTGTGGACGGAAACAGGGGGTGTCTCCCACCGCCTGAGCCCGCCAACACGGAAGGGCCGGGACCGACCGCCGATTGTCGTAGATAAGTTGCCGTCTTCAAAAATGAACAGGAACGGTTTCGTATTCCGAAGCCCGGTATCTTGCAGTGGGCCGAGCTTGCCGGCCTGGCCGCCGAGTAAATGGACTTCTAGCATCATCCGGTCATGCATACCACCCGGGATCCGGTGCAGGTGTCGATCCGCTCTCCTGCCGCAAGCGTATTGTCGGAACCGATAAGCAGGCCCCTGCAACCATGACGGCTGCCGGGGCCTGCTGCATTCGGAGTCCGTCTCAAGAACCGACCGGACGTCCCTTGGGGACAGCGCCGGGGTCCGCGTCGAAGCGTTCGCCGTCGTTGTACTTCTCTTCCAGCTCGGCGCACATCTTGTCCACGGCGGCGCAGATGAACTCCGACATGGTCAGGTACTTCGTCAGGTGCCGTGTGGCGTTGTAGGTCGAGCGCATCCTGTCCCCGGAGCCCACGGGCTGGTGGAAGCTGGTCTTCTTCGACTTCGGGGGTGCCGGCTGTTCCGGGACGGCCGCCGGCGCCTGGGCGGTCACCGGCTGTTCGTACTGCGGGACAGCTGCCGGGAAGGGCTGCTGAACCGGCGCGGCCACGGGCGGGGCATACTGCGGGACCGGGGCCTGGACCGGCTGCAGGTATCCCGCAGCCGCTGGCTGGATGGGCTGGGCCGGCGGCAGGTGTGCTCCGGCAATTGCCGCAGCGTCGTACTGTCCGCTCGGAGACACTTTGGCCGGGACGTCGACCTGGGAGTGCGGCGGGGCCTGGACCGGCTGCGGCGACGGTCGCGTTGGAGCCTGTTCCTCGCGGGCCTGGGGGGTTTCCGGTCCCGGACGCAGCGCCTCTGGGCCCGGGACCGGTGGGCTCTCGGCAAGGACCGTAGCGGAGACGGAGGGCGCCGGTTCGGAGGCAGGGGCAGCATTGGATGCCGGTGCCGCAGCGGGTGCCGCGTCGGCGGCCTGGACGGGCGGCTGCGGGGCAGGTACGACGGCGGCAGGCTGCTCGGGCTGCGGGGAGCTGATCATCTCGGCGACCACGCTGGATCCGGCAGCCTTCTTCAGGCCGCCGCGTTTGAACTTGGCCAGCGGGTTGTCACTGCCGCCGCGGGCCACAGGCGGTTGGGCCGGGCTCACAGCTGGACTCCATCCCAGATCGTCCGGGCCAGCTTCTCCAGGTCGTTACGCAACGCATTGGCTGCAAAGCCGTAGCTGCTCAGCGGTACTGCGGCCGCCTGTGCCTTGGAGAACAACTCCCTGTCCGGCAGTGGCGGGTCCAATACCAAATCGCCCCACTTTTCGTGGACCTGTTCGATCCAGTGCATCTGGTCGCTGCGGCCCCTGCGCACCTTGTTAATGACCACACCGGCGGGGACCAGGTCCTCGTTCAGGTTCTCCTGGACCTCGCCGATGGTGGTCGCGATTTCGTTGAGGCCTTCCACGGAGGACACGCGAGGTTCGGTCACCAGCAGCGCGTGCGTGGCTGCGGTCAGGGCGTTCACGGTCAACAGGCCCAGCGACGGCGGGCAGTCGATCAGGACAATGTCGAATTCGTCAACCATGCCCTTCAGCGCAGTGCGCAGGCGCCGCTCTCGGGCGATCATCGAATCCCGTTCGCGCGTTGCGAGGTTTCGTTCCGCGGCGATCAGGTGCAGGGCCGGGAAGGACTCATCCCGGGCCAACCGGGGCTGCCAGGCGTCGCCGGCAAGCATGACGGCCTCAGCGGCCACTCCGGGCATGATCTTCTGGTTGTTGTCCGGGTCGCCCGCCAGGACATCGTTCAGGGTGAACTCCGGCTGCTCGACCCCCAAGGCCGAGGTTACGTTGTACTGCGGATCAGCATCGACCACCAGGACGCGCAGCTCGAGCACTTGGGAGAACATTTCGGCCAGTCCGGTCACTAGCGTGGTCTTCCCGACCCCGCCCTTCTGGTTGCAGATGGCGACGATTTTTGCCGGCATGGTTTCAGTACCTTCCATAGCCAAATTCTGGTTTCAGGGTGCGGAAAGCTCACCTCTGCCGAGAGAGCGTCGAGCCAGCACCGACTGCCCTTAACCCTAGCTGTGCTCCCCGCGCATGCCCGGAAGACACGCCTGCGACACACCCCTTTTCTTCCAATGGTGTAAATGCTTCCTTTAATGGCATTACATCCATTGGCGGTGTTGCTTCCACACATGGGCTGGCGACAAGGCGGGCATGTCGCCCGTCGCCTCTGGCGGCGAACCGCCTGTGGCTCCATTGCCTCCGTTTCCTCCATTACTTCCCAACCCTCTGGTGAATGCGTTGGAAGAAATGGAACCATTGACGCCGGTGGTCCCGGCGGACGGGGCAGCAAAGCCATTAAAGGAACCATTGGAGGCAACACAGCCCAGCTCGGTGATGCATCCTTGGCTCGGACTGCATCGACAGCAGCTCGCGTCTGGTTGTGCCGAGGGCCCGACCGGCTCCAGTGTCGTTGCCGGCAATGGCGGCAACGGTTCCTTTGCTTCCCGCCCGGCCGGCTCGCTGTCGGGCAACGGTATAGGATGCATTGCGGGCATTGGAAGCAATGGCTCCAATGCCCGCACTGCGCGTATTGGAACTAACGGATCAATTTCCAGGCCTAGGATCATGTGGGCATCCAGTTCGTCCGACCGAATCAACTGCCGCGAAGAAGCAAAGGAGTAAATGCTTCCATTGCCGTTGTGACCGCAGAAACTCCAAAGACTTATGGATGGAAGCAATGGAAGCATTAGGGACATTGCCAGCGACGCCTCGGCGAAGAGGAGCAAGGACAACGCAGACCGATATGGCAGTAAGTCCATTAAAGGAAGCTTTTAAGGCAACACCTCCAATGCTGTCATTGTTTCCATGGTGTCCGTTCCGCCAACACAAGCCCGGCCGCGCAAGTCACCTGGGTTCAGCTACTCGGCTCGGTTGCGGGCTCTGGAGGTAAAGGTTCCTTAAGTTCCTCCCTGCCCGATCCACTGCTGTCGGCCGACCCCGTGGCATGCATTACCTGAATTGAAACTAACGGTTCCCTTACTGGCTTTGCGTCTCAAGGAATCAATGGATCTATTTTGTGACCTTGGGGTAAGGCGTAAACGTCACGCTGTATCGTCATCCCTGGAAGCAATGGAGTCAATACTTCCATTACCAGCCAGGCGTGGCACCTCGGGGCTGCCTCGCGGACGCAATGGAACCATTGGAGGCAAAACCGGTAATGACAGCATTCCAGCATTAACAGCTATTCTTCCAAGGCCTCCACCCATAGGCGCGCGTGTAGCGGCCGGCCAAGAACCAAAAGCCAGTAATGGCACCATTACTTCCTTGGCTGGTTCCTACCCGACCCGACTGTTGTGTGATTCCGTTTCAGGAGTGCACGCGTCCAGGCCGTCGGACGGCGGGCCCGCTTCCAACGAAGATAATGGAACCATTACTGCCACTGGCGCCAGCGGTTGTGGCGGATGCTGCCAAGGGTCTAAGACGCCCGAATCATTCCCAGCTTTGCCCGTATTGCCTTCAATGGTTCCATTTTTCCGCGACGGATAGCCGGATCCAATGGTTCTATTGATTTCATTACTGCCGTTCGCTCTGAGGAAATTCCGTCACCTTCTGCAGTCCGTGCGTTCAGGGGCAATAGCGGTGTCGGGGACGCAAGCCTGCCAGCCACGACTTTCAGTGCCAGGTGAGCGTGCCGTTCCGCCGGCCGGGTCTGAACGATCTGCCCGGACGCCGGCATCAGCGGCCAGACGGTAGGGGAGTGGTGAGTGGGACCCTTATATTCCGGGCAGGACAGGTAGTGCGCGGGGGGCTTGGGTGGCCTCGCCGGTTCGGACGCGACAGTGAGCTGCTGCTGTGGCGCACATGCTTGCTTAGCCCCGTGGCTCCCGAGAAGTCGCTTGTGGCACGTTCGAATGCGTGCACGACTTAGCCGGATCGGAAGTACGACCGGGTGTCTCCGGGGCACCCGCAGCTTTACGGGCATTCTCTCTTTACGTGACGCGTCCAGATTTGTCCCGGGCTTCCCGCCCAACTCAATGTCTCCAACCACTCCGAGCTCTGTCCGGATCGGCTGCGCTCGGGGCACTCAGCAGCTTCGGCGGACAGCCGGCGCGGCTAAACGATACCCTTCCTCGGAGGAACTGGCAGGCATCTTCGATGCCGATCTGGAGCCTTGCCCCGTCGTAGTGCCGCCGGACCAAAAAGCCGGACGTATAGACCGAAGGTTTAGACGGTGTGCTGCTGCATCGTCCGCGGCGAAGCAACTGCTGTGCGGATAGGGGATCCCGCTCCGGCTGACGATACCGGGTGCTCCGGTTCGAACAAATGCTGGTACTCCTGCCGGCACCGCCGCAGCTGGCCATAACCGATGGATACCACCGGTTGCCGAACCGGACCAATCCGGTAGGGGAGTGCGCCAACGGAACCTCAAGGGGGAGCCTGGCAAGGCGCTGTCATTGCCAGGCGAACCGGTCCGAGGGTAGCCACACGAGATCCACATAGAAGCAGGATGGGTGGTGCCCTGGGTGAGACTGGGACAGAATCGGACGTCGGAGCGGCCCCACGTGACTTGGCAGTGTTCTCCATGATCGGATGTGAGCAGGGTAAGCACGGTGAAGCAGCCACAGTGGATGCCGGCGGTTTAGGCTAGCCTGAATGACCCGGCACTCCCGCATGGCGTGATGGCGTGCCGAAGTTGGCGTGTGCTGCATCCTTCCTGCTGCCGGCTCTAGCAGGCCAAGGCCGTGCCGGGCACCAATGGTCCGGGCGACAGTATCGGTGCACAGCGGGGACACACCCCCTTTAGGGGCATGACAAAACCGACGCGCCGGTCATCTCCCCTTGATACGCCCACACCCGTGTGTAGAGTTGGGGGCATAGCAGAGGGACCCTCCACGGGGTCAGCTATAGAGCAGCTCCCGGCCGGGAGCTGCTTGGAAGCTCTTCACCTGGTAGCCGGGAAGCAGTAGGTGTAGAGCTGGAGGCGTCATCGGAAGGCCTGCCTCGTGCAGGCCTTCCCGTGCTTAAGTGGCCTTGGGCCCGATAGGCAGCCCCTCCTGAGTCTGATCCACGTGTTCGCTCCGGAGCTTCTCGGTCAGGACAGCTGCCACGTACTCGCTGACAGTCAAGCCGTGCACGGCCGCGGCGGCGACCAACAGGTCGTGGTCCGCTACGGGCACACGGGTTCCAACGAAGCGGCGTTCGCCTTTGCTTCGCTGGCCGCATCCGCGGTTTCCTGGCGCAGCCATGTGGCCCCTGTCCTACTTATCCCACGCGGGTGCCTGGGCCATTCCGGAGTCCGGTTTGGCAGACGCTCCGGTTCCACCGGGATCCGGCGGACCGATCAGCTGGTTGCGGCCGGGTGGCCTGGGTTCAGCCTCCACCGGTTGCCGCCAGCGAGGCTGTAACTTTTTCCAACTGTTCCCGAACCTACCACCGGGTGCGCCTACGCCGCGGCAAGCTGTTACAGGCTTTTTGGCCCGTGATTCTGCGGGAAAGCCGGCAGCAGACTGTGCCCGGCGTTCGTTGACAGAGCAGGGTCAAGCTGCGAACCCATAGTTCCAACGCCAGAAATGGAACCAATTTCGCCGAACCGGTTTTCAGTCCCCCGAACGATATGCAATCAGGGTCAAAAGGGTCGGATTCCAACGGAACCAACGGAACCATTTCCTCCTTTTGTCACGCAGGAGCTGGTCTGCCGACTGTCTTCCCGCCATGCAGAGGGCACTCAGAGGGAAACGTATTCAGGAAATCGTTATCTTTACGGCGTGTCGCGGCGGGTTCCTCATCCAGCCAGACCGAATGACATGTCGGATAGTGTCCACTCGTCGGGCGGGCCCTCGAAGTTCTCCCAGGGGTAGTCGTCGTCGGGAGAGGGGAGCAGCGGACTGACCACGACGTGCCGGGCCAGCCACTCCCGCCAGGCGGCCCGCTCGGCCCGGTACCGGGCCAGCTGCTCAGCCACCGCTTCGAGGACGCCGAGCAGTTCGGCCACGGCCCGCAGGCTCGTTGCGGCCACCACCGACCAGTTGTCGTCACGCTGGACCAGGTTCCAGGCCGCCATCGACTCCAGGGCTTGGGCCACCGCGGGCCGGGACAGACCGGTAATCCGCATCAGCTCCGCTGTCGACAGGGAAGTGGGGGAGTGTTCCAGTGCCTCGTACACAAACGCCGCCGGCAGGCCCAGCTCCCGGAACACCGGCCGCAGCGCGTGGAGTTTGCCGCGCCGCCACGCTGCCGCCTCGCTGTGCTCCCGAAGCTGTTCGGGGATCTGCAGCTGGTAGAGATCCCCGCGGGTTCCACGCCCGGCCTCGATCAGGACCAGCAAGGGATCCGGTTCGGCCCGCAGTGCCCGCAGGTGGGAGCTGACCGTGGTGTGGTCCAGCCCGGTGGCAACGGCCAGTGAGCGGACCCCGAATTCCACGAACCGGCTCGCTGACTTATGCGCCGCCTCACCCAAGGACCTGAGCACCATCTTCCTGGCCAGACCCGCCCGGGTATCCCCGTACCGCTTTTCAGCCAAGGCAAGGGCGTTGCGCCAGGTCCTGATGAACCGATGCTCGTTCTCGTCGGTCATCGTATTTTCAGAACCCTGTCCGACCCGCGCCTGTGAAGGTAGCTGGCTTGTGGGGTATTTATTTACATCTTTCTTCCTTGGCGCTTCGCCCGCGTGTTGTCGCAGGTGACGGACGGCGTTGTTCCAGTCCCTACGCAGTGCAGGCATACGGTGCCGGGCTGGGTAGCGGGCGTAGAAGGAGGCGAGCCCGGGCCACAGACCCTGCTTCATCCGCCGGTCCACCTCCAGCAGCGACAGGCCGGCCGCGGCAGCGCCGGTGATCACGCCCTGGCGGGCCTCCGAGTCGGAACCGTACCGTCCGGCCTCGTACATGCCCGAGACCGCCAGGCGCTGCATGGCCCTCGACATCCTTCCGTTGTTGCCCAGCTCCGCCGGATCCGGGTCGGCGGGCAATGCGGGGCGGTACTCCTGCTCGAGCCGGAGGTCACGCACGGCGGCGATCTCGTCGGCCAGGTCGGCGGTCATGGCGGTCCATACCGCGTAGCTGTTGGGCCGGCGGGCGACGTCGTAGGCCAGGGACAGGCTCATGGCCAGCTGCTGGTGGCCGCCGCGCTTGTGCCGGCTGCCCGGGGTACGGATACAACCGTGGAGCAGGTTCTGGTGCGGGGTCTTGTCCAGGCTCCGATGCCTGGCGCCCAGGGCCTCGACAAGGTCGCGGGCTTCGGTGAAGGTGGCACGGCGCTCCAGCGGAACGTAGAGGTGGCGGCCGCCGCTGGGGGAGTAGTCCTCGATCCAGCGGGCGCCGCAGCGGTGCAGCCAGGACTGGATGGCGCGCACGTCGGCCTCCACCCAGTCGGGCCCGGCCAGCGAGGAGTCGAAGTCCAGGCAGATGGCGGCGCAGGTGCCGTCCTTGCCGAAAATGCGCACGGCGGCGGGAACGGACGGCAGGGCTGCGGTCAGGTCCCGTTCGTGCTTCTGCGGGTAGGACCGTCCGCCGTCACGGGAAAGCCGGACGCGCGGCTGGCCGGCAAGCAACGGAGCCAGGGCCGCCCACGTGGTTGCGGGGTTTTCCGGGTCCGACGCGCCGTTGACCTGCGTGTCTGGCAGCAAAAGGGCATGCTGTTGTACGATGAGGGCATTCCTTTCAGAGGATGCGAAGAGGGCACTCCCCTCGGAGGATTTCTTTCGAAGGAGCGAAAGAGGCCAATCGCTGAGAAGCGACTGGTAATCGGCTTCTACCTGGAAAGCCGGCAAGCAATGTCAGGTAGAAGTATCATGCTTCGAAGGCCCGCCTCAGTGCGGGCCTTCTGCGTTGTCAGGCGATGCGGCTGATGGGCAGCTCCTCCTGACCGTTGAGGCGTTCGTGGTGACCGGGTGCCCAGTGCCTGTAGCCGATGTCCAGGAGCTCTTCGACGAGCTTGTTCATCGTGATGCCCTCGGCCTTTGCTGCCTCCTCCAGGACTTCGGCCCGGGACGTAGCCGTCCGGAACCCAATGAATTTGCGGTCGCCCATAGCTGGCCGGCCGCGCCGACGCTGTTCTGTAGCAGCCATATCACTCACTGTCCTTCGAATTTTGCGGGGCCAAAGTGCGGCACCGCGGTGGTCGTACCTGGGTCGAGCGGATTCCCGGACCGGCCGGGTGGCCGACGGGCGCCGGATGCGGAATGCGCTCCCGGTCATAAGTGGAATCTAGCACCGCGATCCCCGCCACAGCGAATATTAGAAACTGTTAATTTAAATCGTGTCGCCGATGTCGCCAGCCGGTGGCACCGGTGTAACCGAGGTCCTTCGTCAGGCGGCGGTGCAGGCCGTGCTTCGCCGGCAGCGCGTGTATTAGGTCCTTTCGTATGACGCGCACGTCGCCAAGCATCGAGATGAACCCATCGATGCCCTCGACATCACAGCAGCGCCTTCTCCTGCAACCGGGACGGGCGCTGCTGTCCATCAGTCATCACAATTAAGTCCCAGAGTCATCTCCAAAATGAGACGAGGCCCGTTCACCGGCAAAGCGCCGGCGAACGGGCCTCGGAATGTTGTCTTAGAAGTTTCAGCCTCGGGCTGGGGTTTACGAGACTCCGGCTATCGAACGGTGCCGGTAGTAGGTCGCGTTCGACCACCCAACGGTCCGGGCGGCGGCTCCTTCAGCGACCAGGGCGTGGCGCTGAAGTTCGTCGTCCTGCTTGTCCTTCGCCGACGTGCGGGTGCAGCCGTACTTCATCGCCTGTTCCTCCTCGGTTGCGTCGCAGCCTCGTCGAGTGCAGCCTTCACCCATACAGTCAGTCGCCATAATCCGAACCCGGCACCGGTGACGAGACCGGCGAGGCCGATCCCGGCGGTGATGTTCAGCCAAAGGGCCCAGTCCTGTGCCAGCGCCCACCGGATGCCGACCACGAGGGTCCAGACGCTCTGCACGCCCATGAGCAGCACCACGGCTACTGGGAGCAGAGTAAGCGCCATTCGGGCCGCCGTGGCCCATGCCAGGGGTTTTTGGAGGCGCTCGGCAACTTCCACGAGGTGCTCTGCGCTTTCACGAGCAGCATTGACGCGGTCGATGGCAGCGTCGATCTGTTGTGTTGCCGCTCCGGCTGCTGTGGAAGCCGACTCCTTGATCGCTGTTACAGCCTGGTCCGCCGTAGTGTTGATCGCCCGTCCGGCAGCGTTGAGAGCCTGCCGGTACTTGTTCACGAACTCGTTGGCCTGTTTAGAGTTCCATTCCGTCGTCTTCTCGATCTGTGTCTTCGCGGACATCAGCGATGAAACTGCGCCGGCGATCTGCTTCCCGTCGAGCGCGTTGGCGAGCGAGCTCAGCGTCCGCCCGATCTCGCGCAGCTCGCTCCTCATGCTCTCGTTCGTCGAGGAGGCGCCGGGTGCGGGCACGGATGCCTGCGTGATCGATTGCCGGAGCCGCTGCTCCATGCCCTCGATCTGCCTGCTCGTCGCCTCGTCCATGACCTTCACGTACGAGGCGAGCTTCTGCTGCCGCTGCTCCAATCCTGCGAGACGGCTGTTCTGTGTTTCGACGGCGGTGAGGATCGAGGTCAATATCTCCATCGTCTTGTCCGCCTGCACCACAGGCTGCACTTGCGGCGTGTCGCGCTGCACTTGCGGCACGTCGCGCTGCTTCATCCGTTCGAGCGCTGCGCTCATTGTCCTGTTCCTTCTGAATGTGGTTCTGCTGGTGGTAGTCGAAGAACGCCTGTGTGCCCTCGGGCGTGAAGTCCGCCGAGAGCACCGAGGTACGCTTGCGCCGCTCGGCGCGGCCGGTCTCACCGCGTTGGTCTTCGATGTAGAGCGTCCAGGTCTCAAGACCTTGGCGCTTGCCCTTCTTGGCGATCGAGGTGTGCAGCCGCATCCGCGGCACGGCCCGGCCGTCATCACCGGGCAGCTGATTCTGTTCGTCGAGCACTGCGATGAGTGCTGCTTTGCTCGTCGAACGGGGGTCTTCGAGAGCGGCCGTCATGCGATCGCCCATCTGGCGGTCGAGAGAGCCTTCTGCGAAGTCCTCGCGGCGAAGCTCCCAGTCCTTCGGCTGATGCTCGATGCGCTTGACCACCGAGAGGCCGTGCTCGGCCATCAGTTCGTCGTTGGCCGACTGCACACCGTGCTGGTTACCTGCCTTCCGGTCGTGGAACGTCCGGTAGTCCGAGAGCGCCTTGCCGGTCGAGTCGTCATGGTTAATTACGAGGATGTGGTTGTGGACCTTCCCGCCGCGGCCGTCGGTGTGCGTGACGACGAGGACATCCGCGTGTGGATGCATCTTCTTCCCAAGCAGATACCCCAGGTCGTTCGCGCGCTGCACGTGGTTGGGATCCTTCGGGTCGAAGTCCTCGCCGAACGACTGCCGGTAGTGCAGCACCTCAACCTCACGGCGGGTGTTCTGGGTCAGGGCACGAGCCCGGGCGGCGAACGTGCCCGGCGGACCGGGCACGTCGCACGTGATCGCCACACCCCGCGAGTTGTCCTTGCCCCTGACGTACCGCTCGGTGTCGGCAGCGCTGTTGCTCGGGCTGTAGTGCGTGGTGCTCATCCAGCCCTCCGATCACCCAACAGCTCACGTACCTCGCGGAGCAGATCGATCAGCTCGGGCACATCGACGCCGAGCGACACGGGCTCACCTGCACGGGCACGACGGCCGAGATCGTGAACGTTGATCGCCAGCGGACGGATCTGCGCTGCCAATGCCCGAACGTCCGCTGATACCTGGGCCCGCTGCTCGCCACCGACGAGGGCAGCCGCGATGGCGGCATCGAGTTCTTCCGTCCGCGACGCATGGAGCGCGTCCCGGACGACGGCCTTCACCCATACGCCGGGCTGGAGCCCGAGGCGGTCCGCGCGGGCGCGCACCGCCGGAAGCGTCGCGTGGCCGAAGTCCACGTCGAGCTTTGCCCGACTTCCGCGACGCTTCGCGCCATGGCTCTGCCGCCCAACCTCCAGAGCATCCGGACCGGCGTTGCCTCGGGTGCCGGGCTGCTGTTCCACCTGTACGGCATAGGGGCAAGCAGTAGCCCCGTCAGACATGTCGCTGGCGCCCGTGTCGTCCGGTACTGCTTGCGAAGGGGCTGCGCCCCCTTCGATCCCCCGGGAACGGCTGCTGAACTCGTCGTTCATCGTGTCCCTTCCCCGTACGCGCCATCGGCGTCGTTGTTCCACAGCTGCGGCTCCACTGGCTTTGTCGGGGCAGGGCGGCGGGCACCTTTCGAGTTCTTCGCCCTGGCAGCGGCAAGAGCGTCCATGGCCTCCCGGACGAGCCCCTCATACTGGTCGGGGTACTGCTGGCGGAGCAGCTCGATGACCTTCGCATCGATCTTTTTCTGTTCGGCGGCGGCCTCCCGCTTGAGTTTGGCGATGCGTTGGGCTGCCTGCTTCTTCGCCTTCGCGATCTCGGCGTCGAGGTGGGCAGTGATGGTGTTCATGGTGACGACCTTTCGTTCAGGGTGATGCGCGGAGCCGATCCCGCTTTGCGGCGACCACGCCGGGTGGTCCGGGTCTTGATCAATACCGCAGGCGGTCAGCCTCGCCGGAGCTGACACCGACGGGCATCGCGAGCATGCGGTCGAGGCAGGGCTTCAGCGTGCCGAGGGGGAGCATCCGGGAGGTCCGCTCAAGCCTGCACGCGTTCTTCCAATCGCCCCCGGAAACCGTTCCGAGGCCCCGCTGTGCGAGCCAGGCGAGTTTGTCGCTGACCGCCGAGGCACGGTCAGTCAGCGCGGGAATACCCACGATGCCGTGGCGGTGCGCCATGACGATGCCCATGAACACGGAACGCCGGGCGGCGACGGTCCGGCAACATCCGGCCGGTGCCGGGGCGCTCACGCCGCACCTCCGCCGAGGATGCCGGAGAGGCGTTCGCGCTGCTCCCGCGAGAGCTGTGGTGCGGCGACGAGACAATCGATCGCAGCGTTGACGGAGGCCTGCTCGGTGCAACGGCCGACGACGGATGCGACCATAACCTCTAAGCCGGCTTCGCGGATGAGGTAGCGCCGGCCGACGCGCTCGGCGGGGAGTTCGCCAGAAGCGGTCTTCTTGCGCAGCGTGGAATACCCGCCGAAGCCTCTTGCAACAGCTTCCGGAAGCGTCAGGCGCGGAGCGGGAGCAAGGGGAGGGATAAGGGGGGGCAAGAGTAACGGGGACAGGGGGAGCAAGGGCAGCAGGCAAGGGCCGCTCCTCTCATGAGGAGTGAGCACCTGTACGTCTCGCAGGACGCTACCGCGCTTTACCCTGCCAGGATCGCTTTTGGCCGATCCGACCTCACCAGACGATTGACTCGTAGGCTCATCATGCGCTGGTGATCGCACTAGCCTGGAGCGTGGGAACCTGTTTCGACGGCGGGATCCCATCCCCGTTGTCCCGTCGGGTGCATCTGACCGGGTAGTCAGACAACCATCACTGTAGTGCTCATGAGCGACGATTTCGCGTCATGTCGAACGACGGTGAGTCGCGCGTCGATATGGCTCACCGCCACGGAACGGTTACCGAATCGGGCTCGAACGATTTGACTCCACGTGGATGCGGGTAGAGACGCACCTCACGAAGGATGTCTTCAACCCTCCGCCGATTAGCAAGATTGCCGGCGTCGAAGGCAGCGACTGGATCACGTGCTCCCAGCACGCTGGAGTGCGTCCTCTCAGCGAGAGCCGCAGGCGCTCGACTTCCAGGGTGTCAATCGCGGCGTTCTCACGGTCGCGAACGCGCTTTGGATCTAAGCCTTCGATGAACTCGTCATCGTAATCCCGCTGTGCCCTGTGAATCCTGGCCCGGTGCTTGTTGATGTCCTCTTTGATCTCCCGCAGACGCGGCTCATCTGCAGGCGGCAGCAGGTCGCGGAGATCCGGAAGCGAGAGTTGCCGCCGGACGACCGCGCCAATGAATTCATCGGTCTGCTCCGTGAACGCACGACGTGACCTGCGCATCCATACCGCTGCCCGTGCGACTTCACCTGCTTGTCGCACACCCCGCACCGGTATGGGCCCGAGCTAAGGTGCTTCCTGTCGGTTCCCACCCGGTTCGTGATGCGCGCAGCGCAACGTCGTGGGGTCTTTCGTGGTCTGCCACCTGCATGGTTTTGAGTGTCTGCGGTGAGGGAGCAAGGAATCCGCAAACCTCTGCATATGCCATGTCTTACTCCGGTGGTGCTACCGCTTCATTGAGAAGATCTCCCGGCCTGACGCTCAGCACTTCGGCGATCCCGACAAGAGTGGATGCCCTGGGGTTGGAACCGGGCAGGGGGTCTCCAGGCGAGCCCCTGCCCGCCTCGATGAGCTGCATCTGGTTCTTGGTGATCCCTGCACGGTGCGCCAGAGATTCCTGCGTTAGACCCTTCAGCCGTCTCAACTCCCGGATGCGTAATCCAAGTTGGATTGAGTGCTGCTTGGTCCAAGGCATACATTGAACATGTCAATATGGCCTAATACAATCGACCCTATATATAAGGATTCTTTCGGCTGTGGACGTGACGCTCATCCCAGAATGGTGAACGCCACCACCGCAGCCTGGAGGTCGGCCATGGGACCGCTCATCGTCCATCTGGATCCCACACGCAGAACCAGCATCGCGCAGCTTTGGCCGCAGCCGGGCAGGATTGGGCAATCAACCCGCGATCCGGGCCAATGAACGGCCCTGCAACTCCCCGCGGGCTTGTCTCCCGGGTGGCCGCTCCGCCGGCAGTCCGCGGCTGCACCGGCTGCCGTGGCCGGTCCGCTGATCTCCGCAAAAGAACCGTCGTGACAGCAGGGAAGGCTGCTTCGGGAAGGCGGTGCCATGGGGCAGGCTGACATCGGCGGCGTGTCGTCCCGATACAGGTTCGAGGGCGTGCCCCTCACTCCCAAGCTCATGGCCTCTCTTGCCCGGAGCGTCCTGGACGAGCCGGTGTTCCGGCGCCGCGCATTGGAGAAAGTACAGGAGTACCATCTGGCCCGAGGCGGGGCGCCCGCGAAAACGGCATTCACGTTGCTGGTCCGGAAGGCCGTGATCTTCCTGGCTCGTGCGCAGCTGATCGAACCGGCCGGCGTACACGGCTGGTGGCGCTGGCGGGAAAGGCCGGGCGTCCCGGCCAGCCTAAAGCCTGCCTTTGCTCCCGGGACGGAACCTGCAGGGGAACTCGAAGTGGCCAGTGTCGACGTGGCCGGTGAAGAAACCAACGAGGGAGAGGGGTCCGGATGTGTCTACGTTTACTACTTCCCCAGCTACAAGGAACTGGCCGGCCTCAGGAAGGAAGCACGGTGGCCGGTGAAAGTCGGGATGACGTCTGCACGCGATTCCCGTGTCCGGGTGGCGAACCAGCAGGGCACCGCCATGCCCGAGGCCCCCGTGGTCGCCTATGCCTGGCTGACGGACACACCCCGCAAGCTGGAACAGACACTGCATGCCATCCTCTCCCTCAGGGGCCTGCAGCTGGCCGATGCCCCCGGCGCCGAATGGTTCCTCTCCAGCCCCAATGAGGTCAAGGCGATTGTGGACTGGCTGCTCGGCCCCGGCCCCCGGCGTTAAGGTGCCGCAATGAACTCTGCGGCAACCCTGGCCGCTGCGGTCCGGAAGGAGATGACATGACCGGCGATCCGTCTAAAGGCCTTCACGGACGGGAAGATAGATTGCCCGGGCCGCGGGCCACCGGCGCGATCGGCAGGACGATGACCTCGGCATCGAAACCCGCTGGATCCCGGCCACCTGGGTCAGGCGGATCAGCCGGGAAGAATCCGCATGGCGCGCCCCCTACGATGTGCCCGGCTGACGGAGCCGGGCAAGCTGCCCATCGGTGCGTACCCGGTCGAGCAGACCGGGGGTTCTTTATAACGGATGGTCACCCTATCAAAGGCGTCAGCACTCTGTTACGTCGTTCAAAGACCTGCCACACGATGGTTTGGTGGCCTTTCAGTATCCCGGTGGCATAGACCATCGGCCAGTAACGGGCGATGATGGAAACGCCTTGCAGCAGGAGGACGCTCATGACGAAGCCGACGAAATACCGCCAGTACGGCAAGGGCTATGTGTTCAACGTGCTGCGCCGCGAGATCCGGGCTGCACGGCTGAAGGTTATTCTCGACGAAGAGCTCGGCCGCACAACCTCCCCGGAAGTGAAGGCTCTGGCGGCCATGGACCTGCCGCGGATCGTCAGATTGGACCATCCCGCCGAAAATGCAACCGGCCGCGGCAGCGGCGACCCGGCGACCAAGGACCCGGGCTGCGGTACACGGCGTCGCGAGATCCTCGCAGCCCGCCTGAAAGTGACCTTGGACGAACTGCTGGGACGGGAACCCTCGCCAAAGGTGACACGCCTGTCCCGAATGAAGCTGGCGCCGATCGCCGGGCGGCACCAGCGCGTCGATGAAGTGACCGCCCGCAGAACCTACGACCCGACGGACAGGGACCGGGTGCTCTCCACCCTGCGCCGCGAGATCCTCGCTGCTCAATTGCAAGTCGAGCTCGACAAGGCGCTCGGGCGCGAGACCTCGGAGAAGGTGAAGCTTCTGTCCGAGATGGAACTGCCGCCAATTACCAGGGCGAAGGATCGGGACATCACATGACGTACCGCAGGAGCTACGACCCGGCTGACCGGGACCAGGTTGCCGCTGTGCTGCGCAAGGAAATCCGCGCGGCACGGCTCAAGGTCACGCTGGACAGGAAACTGGGCCGTGAGACCTCGCCGCAGGTGAAGCTTCTGGTCGGGCTGACCTTGCCGCCACTCGTCAGGCAGTCCCACCGTTCCCGTAACGCCCAGACTGATGAAGGCGGGCCGGCCGCCTCGCCGGAATAGAAGCCGACGGTTGAGCCTAAAGCCATGACGGTCAGCGGGACTCTGACTTCAGCAATTCTGCATGGCGCATGATCAGGGAAGCGGCAACCAGGACAGCGGAAAATATGACACAGGCGGCTGTTGCCAGCAGGTAAACCGCAGTGACCACCATGGCCACGGGCGCGTGCTCAACGAATGTGGTCGTGCCGAAGGTGCCGATGATCAGAGGGTTCAGAAGTACAAGCAGGACGGCAGCTGCTCCCAGCCCGGCCCCGGCGCGCATAGTCATCGCTGACAGTTTCGACGCTTCCACCCGGCCCCCACATTCATCATCGTGATACGTGCCGGTTCCAGCCAAGCAGCAGAGCCGGCCTTCGACAATGACAAGACCGGGATCGTTATCCTTTCGGAAGCCCGGCACGGCCTGAGCGATTTACGCCGGCTGGCCGGGATACGGATGCAGATGGGACCGTCGTCACTGTTTGGGTCAGTGCCGGATCCGGGCGGTCGCCTTTTGCGTACCTGCCGGAAAGCTCTGGTCCGGGGAGAAGCTGAAAAGCTCCGCCGGGCTGGTGTCGAGCGCTTCGCAGATCGCCGTAAGGGTCGAGAAGCGGATCGCTTTGGCCTTGTTGGTCTTGAGGATCGACAGGTTGGCCATCGTGATCCCGGTGCGGCGCGACAGCTCGGTCAGGGTCACGTCGTGGGTCTGGAGCACCTCGTCGAGATGGCAGGTGATGCGGTGCTGTTCCTCTTTCCGGTCAGACAATTCCGGCGACCTCCTCCCGCAGCTGTGCGCCATCGCGGAATGCGGCCCGGAGGGCTGCCGCCAGGATCCCGATGATCAGGAGGGTCACCGGCCAGTCCGGGAACGGCGGCCGGCCGTAGACGAGGTCATTCACCGGCCCGAAGTTGGCGTCGTGCCATCCCTTGCAGATGGTCCAGGCCAGCAACCCTACGCTGAACTGGATTATGGCGCCCGCCAGCGCCGCCACGCTCAGCAGCGTCAACGATTTGCGGACGGAGGGGGCGAACGAGTCGCCGCCGGGGATGCCGGCCAGCAGCCGGGCTATCGCGAACGTCAGCACCGCCAGGATGATGGCCTGCAGGATGATCGGTGCGAGTTCCAGCACGCTCACGTACCACGGTTCTTGATCGACAAACAGCCAGGCGGCTGGACCAACGATGGGGTACTCGAAGACCGCCTGGACGAAGTTGCCGATCGGTGAGTTCTGGCCGAAATACTGGTTGGAGATCAGCGGCCAGGGCGGCAGAACCGAGCCGGCAATCATGACGCCGCCCAGGATCGTGACTCCGGTAATGGCGGCCGTAGTGGCTCCGCGGCGCTTCCAGACTGCCTTGTCCATGATGCCCCCTTATCAAATTTCGATGTTATCGACAGACGATATGTGGAAGGGCAGTAGAGCGCAAGAGACCGGTCCAACTCGTTATCACTTGTCTGTTTTGCTTGCGCCAAAGGCTGCGCATCGGATCTGGGCCGGCCCTACGAGACGGCCCGGAAATACGACGGCGTTGACGCCAGTAAGGAGCTAGGTGAAGGGTGGACGTACTTCATCGCTTGCAGGGGCCGGGCCGGAAAAAGGGGTCTCGAGCGCGCGGAGGACGCTCGTACCTGAGTAGACGTACGGATCGGCGAACGGTTCGGCACTACCCGCAGGCATCAGAGCTTCTTCGGCTTCTCGATTAACTCGTGAAGCGTCTTGTGGCCATCGAGGTATGCGTTGATGTCCTCGACGGTCTCACGGTCGGGCTGCATGCCGTCCAGTGCCCAGCTGGCCATGGTGTCGATGGTCAACTCGCGTTTTTGCTCGCTGCTGAGCATGTCGGGCCTCCTCATCTCCGGTATCAATTCTAGCGTCGTCGGTGACCGCCTTGCGGCTTTCAGCCATGGTGGCGTCTGGCCCGTGCGCCGAACGCATCGAGTGCTGCGAGGATCTCCGGCGCCTGCCAGATGCGGTTCCGGCGGCCGGCGCTGCTCTGTGTGAGTACCTCGGCGTCGACCAGCTTGTCGATCGCGTTCTGCGCGGCAACCTCGCTGATCTGCAGCTCTGCCGCGATGGTCCTGGTGTTCACGACCGGTTGGCGGAGCAGGTATTCCTTGACCCGGTGCACGGAGGAGTCGCTTCTGGCGACGACCAGGCTGTCCCAGCGGGCAGCCGCAGCCTGGATGTCCCTCACGAGTGCACGGCCGTTGCGGATTGCAGCGAAGGTTGCCTCGGCCACGGCGGTGACGATGGCCTCGGCTTTCCCGGCCCGGTACTCGGTCAGCGCGCGGAAGTAGGCATTGGTGTCGTGCAGGAGCCCTGCCGATACGGGCACGGCAACCTGGCGGGTCAGGCCGCCGTGGCGGAGCATGCCCTGCAGGAGAGCCCGCCCGGTCCGACCGTTGCCGTCGGGGAAGGGATGGATGGCCTCAAACTGAGCGTGTGCGATCGCCGCCTGGATGAGCACGGGCACGTCTGTGCGCCCGGCGAATGCGACCAGGTCGGCCATGAGCCCGGGTACGCGCGTGTGGTGGGGCGGCACGAACGTTGCGTCGTGCGGCGAGATGCCCCCGCCGCCGAGCCAGACCTGTTCGCTGCGCCAGCGGCCGGTGTATTCCGGCGCGGTGTCCCGCAACAGCGCATCGTGCATGGCGAGGATCGAGTTCCCGTCCAGCCGATCGGACAGCTCGATGGCCGCGGTCGTGGCGCGGACGTTCGCGGCGACCAGGCGCGCGTTGTCGGACTTCGACCGGCCGATTTCCGCAAGGGCCACTTGCTGGGCGCTGGAGGTGAGGTTCTCGATCTCGGAGCTGGAGGCGGACTCACTACGCAGCAGGATCAGCGCGAACGGGACAGCGATCATTCCGACCTCGGCGTCGAACCGGGCAAGTTCCCGGCTCGCATCATCGGCCAGGGCAATCGTCTCGGGGTCCGGTAGCGCCGGGACCGCGGCGATCAACGGCGGGAGGGCGGCCCGGTAGTCGCCGCGGACCTGGAGCAGGGCCCGGCGGGAGGCGGTTTCGTCACCGGAGCGCACCCACGGGCGGGCTTCGTAGCCGGTCGCCGGCCAGGTGCCGGGCTGCCGTCTATCCGTGATCATCACTCCATCATGCCAAAAGCTATGTGGTTAGCCTTTGGTATGGTGGCTTTACGCGCACTCTTTTATCTGTTGCGGTGCACGACGGCAGAGCCCTGCTTGTCCGCCTCTGTCCAGGAACGCCCCGCCTGCGTGAATTCGGCAGCGAGATCCAGGCGCGCCCGACGCTCGGCGATCTGCTCATCCCAGTTTGCCCGCACTCTCGCCTGATCACGCTCATCGAGGTCGTCGTATGGTGTCTCACCCCTGAGCACGCGCCCGATGTCGCGCCGGTTCCTGCTGCTCATGGCTACAGGGTAGCGCGAGAGCGTTCCACCGTTCACGGTGCAGGTGAGTCGCGCTCAGCCCGGTCGGTTCGCTGATGCACAGGACACGGTGAAAGCCATCAGCTACGTGGCATCGTCGGCCTGGAAGAGCCCGTCGGGGGCACGTCCAACTCCAGCTGGCGTGAGTTGTGGATGTCGATGCATTCGCGTGCGATGTTCAGTGCGACCAGATCCTCAAACGTGGCCGGTTGCTCCGGGCGCAGAAGGCTGAGTTGTTGATGGCGGTCAGGGTATGCCCGGAAGATTGCACGGCTTTTCCTCCTTCTTTCGAAGGCGTTCGAGGGGATGCAGGGGGCGATTTTGAGGGGTTTTGGGGCCAAAACCGCCGAAAGTACCGTATTAGGTACCGTATTTTTCCGGCGGCCGCGGCATGCCCGCAGACGGCTCTTCGCCTTGTACGACGGGGTTTTTGGGCGCACAGGAAGGGTGCGGCGCGTACCGTATTTTTCCTCGTGGTTTTGCTGATACGGTACGCCCTTTTGGCCGTTTTACCCTGAAAAATCAACAAACAGAGAGGGAAAAGTACCGCATGTACCAATTTATTTTAGAAAGTACACACACGTGCGCGCATGCGCATAGGGTTTTTCTAATTGCGCCGGTACATACGGTACTTTTGGCCGTTCGCCCTGAAATAACGAGAAATATGCGTACCTTTTCGCCTTTTTGCGCCGGTACCCACTCCGGCCGCGGCCGACCTCCTGAACAGCGGAATTCCCGCTCAAGCTAGGGGTTTTAGCGGCATCGAAGGGGCTTCGGACCCAGTACCGGCGCAGCCTGCCAAAAACGGTACCGGGCGTCAGGCGCCCCTGTCCGACGTGCTTAGGGCAGTCGTGCAGCGGTGCGGACCAGGTAGAGGCGTGCTGTCGCCATGCCCGGTTCGATCTCGATCAGGCCGTTGTCGATGATAGTGATGAGTTCGGGGCCATCGGGGTCTTGGATCCCGTCGCTGTGCATCGCAGGTGAAGCTTCTGGACGGCTTGACCCTGCCGCCGCTCGTCAGGCAGTTCCATCGTTCCAGTGCTGCCCAGGCTGATGGAGCCGGGCCCGGGCCGGCCGCCTCGCCGGAGTAGAAGCAGGCAGTCGAGGCCGGAGCCGTGACGGTCAGCGGGAGTGCGGTTTCAGTGCTTCTGCATGGAGCATCGTCGACCCTGGTGTTTGCCGTCATGCTCCACACCCGTGGATGGACTTCCCGGCGGCCCGCTCAATGAATGAATAAGCTTGTCAACTCACAAATAGCCGGCCGCATCTACCCGGCCGAATTGCGAAGACACCCCTATTCCCAAAGGCGCCAGGACGAGGACGTTGAGAGCGGTTGGTCAGCCGCTCATAGGCGGTATGCCGCATGGCATTATCGAAGGCGTGCATCATGACCCTGATTGCATAGGGCGCGGGCAGCCCCAAAAACCTGCGCATTCTGTAAGAGACGAGACCGCATCCGCTTCTATTGATTTTCGCTGCTCAAACGTGTTCCCGGTACTGCCGTGCAGCACCAATGCGAACGAGAACAGCGAACAGAAATTCACAGACAGTCACATATGAAAAACACAGCCAGCCATCCCGAAAAACCTTTGGCCTGCCGATAGGATTCAAGCAGGGGAAACAAGGAAAAGGGGGATCCCGATGAAATCGGTCAACGAGTTGATTGTCAGCGCCGAAGAGACAGGACGCCATGCCGCGGAGATGGCGGCGCAGGACCTGCGGGGCGGCACGGTGGTTGTGGCCGGCACCAGCATCCACAATCCGGGGGAGGACACGGGGCGCCTGGTGCTTGATGCCTACCGCAGCCACGGGACGGAGGCGGTGAACTCCGCGGTCAGGGCGTACCGGGACGGCTACAACGCCCGGGCGAGGCAGCTGGGGGCGGACACCGTTGACTGGGAGCAGATCAGGAACGGCATCGGCTGGGCCTTGGACGGGGCCACCGACGACGAGAGGGCGGCGATCCCCGCCGCCCTCTGACCTGGCCGCGGATTACTAACCACGGACGCCGGAAAGCACAAGACTTTCCGGCTTCCTTTTTTGTGCATCGAAGTCCCCTTACAACAGGCTTTGGTCGCAGGTCAAGCGATTTCGGGCCGGATCGGGGAAAATTTCCGCTTCCGCGGAAAATTTCCGACACGCGCCAATCCACAACATAATGTCCCTTATGTTGTGGGAGAGTGAGGCGTGGACCTCGCTTATAACACCGCGCCTGCCGGAAACGCCGCACGACACGCAAGCATTATTGCCGCGTGGCAGCTGGCGCAGATGTCGCACCATACGCTGGCCGCCTACAGCCGGAACCTGCTCGACTACTGCGCCTGGCTCGACGGCCTGGGCCTGGACCTTTTCACGGCGCGCCGGGTGCATGTGGACGGCTACCGGCACACCCTCGCGGGGGCTCCGTCGACCGTGGCGAGGACGCTGGCGGCGCTGTCGAGCTTCTACCGGTACGCCATTGCCGTGGATGCCGCCCATTTCAATCCGGTGCAGGCGGTCACCCGGCCGCGGGTGGACGCCGACCACAGTTCGACGCAGGGGCTCAGCCGCGACCAGGCGAAGGAGCTGCTGCGCACCGCCCGGGCCGCCGGCGACCGGTCCAACGCCCTGGTCAACGTGCTGCTGTTCACCGGCGTCCGGATCAGCGAGGCCCTGGGCGCCACGACGGCCGACTACGGCCACGACGCCGGCCACCGCACCCTGACCGTCCGGCGCAAGGGCGGCAAGATCGCCAAGGTCGCGGTGCCCGCCCCCGCGGTCGAAGCGCTGAACCTTTACCTGGGCACCACCGGGGCCGACCTGGTGCTCGGGCAGGGCACGAGCCGGCCGCTCTTCACCACGGCCACCGGGAAGTCATGGCACCGCACCGAGGCGTTCCGCACCGTTCAGCGGCTGGCCCGCAGGGCCGGCATCGAGGGACGGATCAGCCCGCACAGCCTGCGGCACACCTTCGCCACGATCGCCCTGGACAACGGGGTGCCCCTGCACGATGTGCAGGACAGCCTCGGGCAGGCCGATCCGCGCACCACGCGGCGGTACGACCGGTCCCGGCACAAGCTGGCAAAGTCCGCCGGCTACGACGTGGCACGGGCGCTGGCGTAGGCCGGATCCCGGTTTTTACACCTTATATTTAGGGAGCTCTCCGTTTCACCGACAATCGGGCGATTAGCCAGGCCAACAACCAACCTCCCGGGGCAGCGCTCGTACCCGCTACGGTGAGGGCGCTACGGCTGTCAGGCTTGGGGCGGATGCGCTTAGCTCGTGGCATCGTCCCCTCCTTTGCTAGCCCTGCTGTTCTGAGGGTATGAAGTCCTCAGTGCCGGCTTCAGCGCGTGTCTCTGTGGTCTGCGGTTCACGGGTTGCAACCAGCCGTGCTACATGCTCCTGCACCGCGGCTTTCTTATGGGTCTGGGCGGTGAGCGCATCGGTTAGCCAATCCAAGCCCTTCCGGCGTTGGATTTCCCGTCCGAATCCTTCGAGTTCGCCTACGCGGACGCAACAGATGCCCAAGTCGTCGAGCCACTGGAGCAATTGTTCTGCGGCTGCCGCTCCGCTCTTGAACGCAGCTGTTCCGTAATCCTTGAGCGCTGTCCACGGGCTCTGTACGGACAGCATGGCATTCACAGCTCGCTTGCTCTCACCCGTGAATGGGCCATCTGGGGCAGCGCCCAGGACTGCTTGTATCGCGTTCAGGACGTCTCTGTTTTTCCTCGGGGTTCGGGGTCCCACGAACTCACCGATTGCTGCGTTGTAGACTTTTTCGATCTTGTCCCAGTCGCCGCCCAGCGCGGCGACCAGTGCCTTGATAACCCGTTGATCGTTGAGAACGTCAAGGTCGGGGGAGACGACGACGTTTACGCCGAGCTTCTTGAGATGGCCCGCGAGCCGGGCAATCGCTGCCTTGCCGCTGCTGGGAACGAAAAGGACATCGTATGGAGAAACGTTGGCCTTGCCGTCCTCGTACGCTGCCTCAAGGGCCGCCGCGTAGAACTGGCAGTCCCGTTCGTTTTCCGCGATGACCACGAGTCGGTGAAAGAGTCCGTCCAGCATATTGGTGTACTTAAGCGCCGGGTCCTCCCACAGCTCTCGGACAGATTCAGCCGGTAGTTGGCGTACCTGGGTTTGGTTCTTATTGCGGTTGAGAAGCACTACGGAGACGTCTGTCTCCGGCGCGTCGAGCAGGCCTGCAAGGAGGTTGCGGTCGTGCGTCGCAAGAATGATTTGGACTTGATACTCCAAGGCCATTTCCGACAAAGCCTGGCCTAGGAACCTCGCCTGCGGAGGATGGAGGAAGGCTTCCGGCTCATCGATCAGGATGATCTGGTAGGGGGTAACCAAGGGCATGAGTATCCCGAGCGCGTTCCGAACACCATCCCCTTGTTCATTCAGCGGTGGCAGACTCGCCAGGGCATTTCGATACTCGTGGGTTACCTGATCAACAGGAGGTGCCTCAATGCCGGGGGTGCCAACCCGGAGCATCGAGCTTCCGCTCAACCTGTCTAGTGTCAGTTCTTGATTGAAGATGTCCCGTGCGTGCCTCTGGATTCGTCCCAACGCGTCAGGGTCGTCTTCCAAAACATGCACTGGATGGGTTGGCGGTGCCGAGAAGTCGCTGCGGCGTTGCGTTGGTTCCGTCCAATAGAGCCGGTCTTGGGCATCTGAAAACCTTCCCAGCAAAGGATAAGCATACGCGAGGCTGTGCTGTCCATAATGCCCGTCGTGAGCATTGCTCAGCATCTCGACATTTTGAGGCGCCTCGGAGTGTCTCATGAACTGCACGGCCGACTGGTTCTGAACTTGGTAACTTCCGTGACGTCCTAGCCAAGCGATCATGTCGGATGAGGTACCGCGTCGATTCAGTTCGATTCCCTGAACAAGAAAGGGGAAGCCTTGTTCGCCGCCGTGTTCCAACAAGGACTTTACTTGCTTGAGCAGCGTGGACTTACCGACATTATTGCCGCCGACTACGGCCGTAACACCAACCTCGGGAAGTTTGATGCTCTCACCGCCCTCAAAGGCAACTGATGCAACACGGACTCCAAAAGCTTCAGGGTCTCCTCCACGGAGATATGGCGGCAAGTGTGGGTCCCATGGCGCGGTCTGGTCTATGGAGGAGTCCGTTGTCATGGATTCATTATCGAGCTTCAGATGTGGTGTCCCTGGTTATTGCTTCCGGTTTGCCTGAGACGGTAGCCGGTGCGCGTAATCCACCGCGGGAGATACAGTGCCCTACCTTCCGCAGATGTTTGTAGCTGTCTGCCGCGCCGATACCACGGCAATTTACCTGCCCTAGTCGCTAGCGGGTCGCAGGGTGCGAGGTAATCCTTGGAGGATCCTACGCTGGCAAGTACACACCTTCGGCAGCCAGAAGCACATGTCGGCCGACACGATCATGGGTACATATCATGGATAGGGTGACCGGCATGCTCATTAGACAAGAAATTCGACGGAAAACCGTCCGGCTATCGATGGCCCAGCTGAGGGAACTTCTACGTGCGATCGACGCTCACCTGACGCAGACCAGGCAGAAAAACCTCGATGAGCAGTTGGTCTTCTGGCACAGTCAGGTGTCTGATGCGCGGCGGGCCTTGGCCGAGCGTCCGCAGGATGCATACGCCCAGGACCTTCTGGCCAGGACGGAAATCTCCCTCAACGAACAAGCAGCTGTGGTCAAGGAGCGTCTTCTTCCCCGGCTCGATGCCAGCTTGGGTGCCGGCCGTTCGGTTTCCGTCAAAGGCGACGTCGATGACCTACTCGCTCAGGGCAACCTAGAGGGCGCTAAGTCGATCCGTGTTGACTTCGGTTCAAACGTTGTGCTCAATCTGGACGCGTCCAGCGGGCTCGTGATCACGTTGTCGTCCGACGATGAACATTGGCTAAGCACTGTCACGGCCGTCGTTGAAATGGGAATACGAGGAGTTTCCCGCTGGTGGTCCATCTTCCGCAGAGGGACCTTCGTAGCGGCAGCCTGGGCGTTCACAGTCCTCGCCGGCCTCTCTTACGCCGGCCAGAACGATCACAATACTGCCGTAGCAGCGATCATGTGGTGGGCGACTATCGCCGCCCTTGTTCTGCTGACGGCATCCGGAGTTTCCAACTTGCTCGTCCCAGCATTCAGGTTTACTGATGCCCCGCAGCCACTCATGACAAAAACACTCAAGGTGGTTAGTGCCGTAGCGGCATTTGCCGTCACCACAGTGGCCGGAAGCTTCCTGTTGAAGTTCCTCAACCTCGAATAGCCCGTTGACCCTCTGAGCTCTGACAACCCGAGGATCATCAAAAGGACAGATCGAACCCGGAACACCATCAGGCCCGGATCGGAGTCTCGGCCGGCGGTCTGCCGGTATCAGCCGGAACCGTTGTCCAAGGTCGGAGCGCCCAACCATCAACGTTGCCGCTGACTGGTCGAGTTCCTGCTGTGGGGTAGGCCCAACATTCGTTTCGCTGCTCCGAAGGCTAGAACCCGGTCACGCAATAAGCATTGCGTCCAGGGAACTTGCGAGAAAATTTCCAAACTGGGCCCAATCTTTCGCTGGTGCGGCAGCGATTTCCGGGCGTTCGAGATGAGCGTTGTGGACAGCTGAGCCGAGTACGGCGTATGTGGAGCTTCACCAATCTATATGGCCCCGCCCCAGTACGTGGCGGCGTTTAACGCGATGTATTGCTTCAAGTGCTCAACTTCGTCGAGATGGGCATCGTTTGGCATCGCCATAGCAAAGCCCTTGAGAAGGGCCTGCAATCTCACACACGGTTCATTTACCGATTCCAATAGTTTGTTTAGCGACGTGAGGTGGTTAACTACCAGAACCAGCGCTAAAAACTCGTCGAACTCACGATACGCCGTAAGGACATAGCGTCCCATCGGATCACCCATATGGTAAGTAGCGTCGGTGACCATTAATGTGCCCGTCCCTTGCGCCAGCTCAAAGGCGATGCGGGCGTCATCGCGAGCCGCAGCTTCCATCGCCTCCTTCATGACAACGCGGTGACGTCCTGGCGTATCGACAAATGTTCCTGTCGAAATCGATCTCCGACGTTCCGCGAACCGAGCTATGTGCGCGAACGCGCTCTCGTCTAGAACCTGTCCGGACGGTACCAGGACTTTCGATCCGCCCGTTTCTGTGCTCTCAATCGTGTCGCTCGCAACGCGAACCCAGTATGTAGCCTCGTTCCGATCATCATGCAAGGCGAGAATCACGGGGAGCGAGTGGTTGAGCCAATACCGTGCGTGTCGCTCGCTGATGTAGAACCACCAGCCATCCGTCGTCGGATTACTGAAGTAGGACTTTCCCGTCTTGATCTGGACTGCCAAGAGTCGGCCTGTCCCGTCGCCTCGATCGTCCGTCAGTTCGAATTGAAGGTCGATGCCGAAGTCGTGTTTGGTCTGGTCTCGACTGATCAGGCCGGCGGTGTGCGCCGCCATCTGAACGGCCAGCACGCCAGCTTCTTCTTTGTGCCATTGGTTCACCACGCCGCAAGGCTATCAGCGTAGTACCTTGTCGGATTCCAGCCACGTGCCGGAGGAAGCACGTCGGCCAACATGTCGCGAAAAGCCGGAACACAGTTTCTTTCGGCGTTCCCTGTGTAATTCCCAAGTTTGGCATGTGGCCTGGAGCGGCCTGACCAGCCATGGAGGTGACTGTCGCGGTTAGGGTACCTCGCCGGGCTTTATTGTGGGCGGGGCATACGCCAATCAGCAATCGCAGTATCTGTGCGTGATCTTGGCCTACGAGCCATGACGAGACCGCGTCGCGGTGAAGGACCGGCTTACGCGACAGCAGGGGAGGCGTGACGGGAGCTGGGCTTCCCTTGAAAACTATGCTTTGGCCGGCGCCGGATCCGGATCTGGCTGGGGATAGAGTCTGGATCCGGCGCGGCTGCCGGTAGCGACCGGCGGAACGGACGCCCTGGGAGGGCAGGCAGGGGGCAAAGCCGGCGTGGCCCGTGGCGGAGGCGTCCGTCTCCGGCGGCGCCATTCAGACGCCGCCAGGTCTCGATGAGGCAGGGCGGGAAGGTATTCCTTATGGTGTTCGCGGGTCTTCTCGCTCATAGGCCATACCTTTACCCCGGGGCTTGCCGCGACGGAGGCGTCGCGGCAGTCCCGGGGGTGATTACTTCCTATCGTCTGCCAGACATGGCCAAGGAGCGGACTTCGGTATGGGCGGTGGGCTGTTCCTGGAGGGCGCTCCATACGGTTCCGGCAGTTGCCTTGAGGATGACTTCGGCAAGGCGGTGTACTTCGGGCTCAGAGCTCCTGCTTCCAGCAGGGCAAGCCATTGGCAGGGCAGCGGCTCAGGTGCCTGCGGGGGCGAGGACGATGTCGAAGCGGGTGCGGGCCCAGGCCTGGTTGCCCAGGTCGCGGCCGTCGGGGGCGGGGGTGCCGGGTTCCTGCCGGTCGAAGCGCTTGATGAGGGAGTCCTTGACCCCGAAGACGCTGTCGCCGATCTCGATCTGGGGGTCGCCTTCGACGAAGATGTGGGTGACCAGGGTGCGCAGGTTCTGGGCGGTGACCATGAAGTGCAGGTGCGAGGCCCGGACCGGGGAGCGGTTGGTCGCTTCGAGCATTTTCCCGACCGGCCCGTCGTGGGGGATGGGGTAGGGGGTGGGGGTCAGGGCCCAGAACCGGAAGGACCCGTCCGCCTGCGAGGTCAGCCAGGCGCGGCCGGCGGTGCGGGAGTCGGCGTACTGCACGTCGTAGAAGCCGTCCTCGTCGGCCTCCCAGACCTCGATCCTCGCGTGCGGGACGGGGCGGCCCTCGGTGTCGGTAACGATGCCTTCGACCCAGCAGGGTTGCCCGTGCGCGCCGCCGGCGATGTCCCCGCCGAGGGGGATTTCGGGGGCGTCCTGGGTGAAGAAGGGCCCGAAGACGGTGGCCTCGGTAGCGTTGCCGACCGCCTGGTTGTTTACCGCGATGGTCTGCATGGAGGCCCCGAGCACGTCCGAGAGCAGGATGAATTCCTGGCGCTTGTCGTCGGTGATGTGCCCGGCGGCGGTGAGGCATTCGATGGCGGCGTTCCATTCGGCCTCGGTGAGGCGGACCTCGCGGATGAAGGCGTGCAGGTGCTTGACCAAGGCCTGCATCAGGGTCTTTAGCCGCGGATCGGGCGTGTTGGCGAAGGACGCGAGCACGGTGTCGGTCAGCTGCTGCTCGATCGCGGCCTGCTCGGCGCTGATCCCGTTGATGGTCGTTTCCGGGGAGTCGGTCATGGCGGGTCCTTAGAGGTCGGTGAGGGTTTTGGGATCCTCGCCGGTCAGGGCGGCGGTGAGGAGGGCGGTGAGGTTCTCGGCGGTGACCGGGCGCGGGTTCGATGCCGGGATGGCGTCCAGCGCGATGCGCACCGCTTCGGGGATGTCCTCTGCGGTGAATCCGTAATCGGCCAGTGCCCGCGGCGCGTCCAGGACCTGGCGCAGGTGCTGCAGGCCTTCCAGGGCGTCCGCGGCACCGAACGCGGCGGCGATCCGGGCCGCCGCCTGCGGGGCGGCCGGGGCGTTGAACGCCAGCACGTAGGGCAGCACGGTGGCATGGGTCTGGGCGTGGGGCAGGTTGAAGGTGCCTCCGAGCACGTGGCAGATCTTGTGGTGGATCCCGGACCCGGCCGAGGCGAAGGCGACCGCGGCCAGGTAGCAGCCGTAGAGCGCCTGCTCCCGGCCGTCCAGCCCGGCCGGGTCGGCCTTCACCGCCGGCAGACCCTGGCTCAGGGCCCTGATGCCTTCGGCGGCCAGGGCGGCGTTGATCGGGTCCGCCCGCGGGGCCCAGAGCGAGTCGATGCAGTGCGCCATCCCGTTCAGCCCCGATGCCACGGAGAGGTCCACCGGCAGCGAGAGGGTCAGCTCCGCGTCGTAGATGACCGTGGCCGGCAGCACCCGGTCATCCACCCCGGTGGTTTTCCGGGCCGCCTCGGTCAGTCCCCACACGTTGGTCGCCTCGGATCCGGCGTAGGTGGTCGGCACCGCCACAATGGGGATCCCGCTGGTCAGGGCCACGGCCTTGGCCAGGCCCGTGGTCGACCCGCCGCCCACGCAGACCAGCAGGTCCACGTTGTGGCCGGCGGCCGCGGCCCGGGCCTTCTCCGCCGTCTCCACCGGCACGTGCATCACCACGTCCGTTTGCCACAGGACCGGGTCGATTCCCGCGGCCACCTGCCCGGCCATCGGCCGCTCGAACTCGCTGGCGATCACCATCACCCGCTGCGCGCCCAGCCGGGAAACCTCCGCGGCCAGGTGCTCCGCGGCCTTCCCGGAGCCGAACAGCACCCGCTGCCCCAGGGTCACATGCTCAAAAACCAGATTCATTCCGTATGTTCCTTCGTCTTTTTTATAGGCGCGGCTATCCCGGCTATGTGACGCATTCCGCCGATGGTGCTGTCTAGAGGACGGTGACCGCTTCTTCATAGGGGAGCCGCGGTAAGCGAGTTTCGGAGCAGGCCTTTTCCGCTGCGTAGCCGATATTCGCTACGAGAATGCTCCTTTGGCTCCCGTCCGGGAAGAAGTCTGCGTCCAAGGACGCCTTGTTGAATCCGGTCATCGGCCCTGCCGCGAGGCCCAGGGCACGGGCGGCGAGGATGAAGTATCCCGCCTGCAGGTGTGCGTTGTCCCGGCCGATGCCGTACCGCAGGTCCAGATTCTCCACGAATCCCTCGCGCAGCTGGGGCCGGTGAGGAAAGACCGCCGGTAGTTGGTCGTGCCAATGGGCATCGAAGGCGAGGACCGCGGTCATCGGGGCGTCAAGCGTTTTCTGCTTGTTGTTTTCGTTCAGATGGGCGACCAGCCGTTCCCGGGATTCCCCTGCCGACACATAAGTGATCCGAAGGGGCTGGTTGTTGAAGGCGGTAGGACCGAACTTGGTCAATTCGTAGATCATCCGGAGCTGTCCGGGGGAGACCGGTTCATCGGTGAAGGCATTGGCCGTCCGGGCCTCTGAAAAGAGGAGGTCAAGGGCCGCTTGATCGAGAACGGGGTAGGTGTCGGCGAGAAGACGGGCATTCATAAGGTGTGTCTTTCCTCTTTGGGGATGGTGGTCAGGCAGCCGGCCGGCGGACGAGTCCGAGGATGTGAGCGCGCAGATCGGCAAACTCGCGTGTCGACTTGGTCTGCACCTGATCCCGTGGATAGGCCAGGTCCACAGGAACAATCTCAGCTACGCTCGTCGGTGATCCTGACAGGACGATGACCCGGTCGGCCAAATACACCGACTCTTCGATGTCATGGGTGACCACCAGGATCGTCATCCCGTATTTTTCCTTGATCGTATGCGTCAGGTCCTCGAGGTCGGCACGGGTCTGCGCATCCACCGAGGCAAAGGGCTCGTCCATCAGCAGAACGTCCGGCTCGAAGGCGAGGGCCCTGGCGATCGCCACCCGCTGCTGCATGCCGCCGGAGAGCTGCCAGGGGTGCAGCGAGGCATGGTTGGGCAGGCCGACGCTGGCCAGCGCACTCTGCGCCCGCTCATGGCGGTGGGCCGCCGTGAGCCCCCGGCCGCGCAGCGGCAGTTCGACATTGGCCCCGACGGTCAGCCATGGCATTAGCGAGCGGCTGTAGTCCTGGAAGACGACAGCAAGCTGCCGGGGTGGGGCGGTCACCTTCTCGTTACCGAGGTAGACCGCTCCTGACGTCGAGGGCTGCAATCCGGCCAGGCAGCGCAGCAGGGTGGTCTTGCCTGCCCCGGACGGGCCGACAATGCTCGCCGTCTCGCCTTTGTAAATGTCGAAGCTGACATTGCCCAGGATCTGCCGTGCCGCGGCACCGCTGTTATAGGTCTTGGAAAGCCCCTGCACCGACAGGGCGGGGGCCTGGGTCAGGCTGTGCTTGAGCGTGGTGTCAGTCATTTCGATTCTCCTTGTTCCGTTCCGCGCAGGCCGCGATGCCAGCGGAGCAGACGGTGCTCGACTACCCGAAACAGCACATTGGCGGCGTAGCCGAGGATGCCCAGCAGCAGCAGCGCCGCCCACATCACGTCCATGTGGTACTGGCGCGCGGACTGTAGTTCGATGAAGCCGATGCCTTCGGTCGAGGCAATGTATTCGCTGGCCACGATCAGGATGACGCCCAGGGCTACGCTGACCCGGATGCCGGCGATGATTTGGGGTGATGCGGCGGGCAGGATGATCCGCCACAGGTGGTTCCAAGGTCCAAGGCCGTAGCTGCGTGCGACGTCTTTGACCAGCACGTCGATGCCGCGGACTCCGTCGACGGTGTTCATCAGGACCGGCCAGACGGCGCCGAAGACGATGATGGCGACCTTCATATCCGGCCCGATGCCGAACATGAACAGCGCAATTGGCAGCAGTGCGACGCCGGGGATGGCCCGCATGAACTCCAGCAGCGGGCTGGCGGCGGCATACAGGGCCGGTACCAGCCCCAGTACGAGTCCGGCCGAGATGCCCAGGGCCACGGAGACCAGCAGGCCGGTGCCAAGGTTCTGCAGGCTGGGCAGGACATCGGTGGCAAAGCGTGTAGTGAGGATGTTGCCCAGTTCGGAGGCAATGCGGGCCAAAGGCGGGAAGTACATGGACGTGCTGTTGAGGCTGAAGATCCACCAGGCGGCGAAGGCCGCGACGGGCAGCCAGATTTCCGTCAGCAGTCCGGCTGATCTGTTCACGATGGCCTTCACGTGGCTGCTCCTCTCACCGAGGGGTGCCAGTAGAGCACCCGGCGCGATACCTGGTTCAATCCGCGGTCCACGGCAATGCCGATCAAACCGATCAGGATCACATAGGCATAAGTGACCGGCAGGTCGCCGCCGGACTGTGCCATGTTCATCTCCAGTCCCAGGCCGGGGGCCGACCCCAGGACCTCGCCTGAAACTCCCAGCAGCAGCCCGATCACCGCCGAGATCCGCAGGCCGGTGACCACGTAGGGCAACGCTGTCGGGACCAGGATGAAGACGGCCGCGGTCAGGCGTGAGAGCGAGTATGACCTGGCGGTGTCCAGCAGCACCCGGTCCGTGTCCCGGACCCCGTACGCGGTCTGGACCAGGATGGGCCAGAAAGCTCCATAGACGATGAGCACCAGCTTCATTTCCATGGTGGCCCCGAACAGCAGGACGATGACCGGGATCATCGCGACCGAGGGAATGGTGCTGAGGAAATCCACGGCCAGCCGGGTCGAGCGGTACAGGAACCTGATCCGGCCCAGGAGCATGCCGGCCGGGATGGCGGCCGCGGCCGCGATCAGGACGCCGAGCGCCCAGCTGCCCAGGGTCAGGCCGAACGCCTGCCAGAACCCGGCACTGCCCAGCAGGGTGGCCAGGGCGGGGAGGGTGGCGGACATGCTCGGGAATGCCGAGCCGGGCAGGAGCCCGGTGACGCTGCTCAGTTCCCACAGTCCGAGGGCGGCCGCAATCACGGCCAGGCCCGTGCCTTCCCGTCCGTAGCGGGCCAGCGTGGTGACCCTGCTGCCTATTTGCCCGTAACGGGCCATCTGCGTGGCCATGGTTATCCCTTCGGCACTACGAGGGAGTTGATGTCGATGTTGCCCTTCACGAAGCCGTAGTCCGTCATGAGGTCCGACCAGATGCGCGCACGCTTCACCGAGAAGTCGGTGCTGAATACCGGCAGCTGCATGACCTCGGCGAGTTCCTTCGGCGTGCCGCTGAAGGTCGGCAGGATCTTGCGGACGGCATCGGGATTTTCGGCGGCGTAGGTGGTCGCCTCGTCGAGGGCGGCTCTGAAGTCCTCGACGGTCTTTGGGTTCTGTTCCATGAATTTCGCGCTGGTTGTCAGCACAAACTGCAGCGCGTTCGGAACGGCTTCGGCGCCGGCGGAGAACAGGTAGCGGGCACCGGATTTCTCGGCCGCATTGGTGAAGGGGGAGATGGTGTTGATGGCGTCGACCTGGCCGCGCTTCAAGGAGTCGAGCATGCTGTCGAGGGGGACTTCGAGGAACTTGATCTTGTCGCTGTCGGCACCGGATTTGTCCAGTGCCGCCCGCAGCGACAGTTCGCCCGCGCCGCCCAGGCCGCTAACCGCAATGGTCTTGCCGTTGAGGTCAGTGGGCGCCTTGATGCTGCTGTCCTTGGCGACGTACACCTTTTCCGGGCTTTCCAGCGGCTTGTCCGTGGTTACGGTGGTGTTGCCGATCATCTTGAGCGGCAGTCCGGCTGCCGAGGCCTGCATGACGTCGACGGCGCCCAGGATGCCGAACTGCGAGGCGCCGGAAACTACGGCCGGGATGCTTGCGGCCATCGAGGGCGTGGCGGCAACCTTGACGTCGAGGCCGTGTTTCTTGAAGAGGCCCTTTTCCAGGGCGATGTAGACGGGCGCGGTGTCGACGATCGGCGGCAGGCTCACGGTGACGGCGGTGGTGCCGTCTTCGGATTTGATGCCGGCAGCCGACGTGGTGCCGGCGGAGCAGGCCGTTCCGGTCAGGGCCACGGCCAGGGTAATGACGCCGGCCAGGACCGTGCGGTGGATTTTGAGCATGGTGTGTCCATTCCTGAGTGTCGGTGATGATGGTGTGCGGCATTAGTGCCGTGCAGGCACCGCCTTATGCGGGGCTGCTGCCGCCGATGTCCCGGGTGACTTGGGCGGCCGCGTCCAGGAGCGCGGCCTGGTATTCGGCCCGGGGCGCACCGGTCCGGCGCAGCCGTTCGTACAGGGTGAGCGTGAGCACCACGTCCCGGTTGCGGTCGAAGACCGGAGCCGAGATGCTGTGCGCCCGGTCAGTGGCCGGATCCACATCCGCGGCGTAGTCCTCCGCGACCTCCTGGAGGAGGTTCTGCAGCTGCCGCTGCCTGGCCGGCAAAACACCGCTGGTGGCCAGCTGCTCGACCACGGACTCCATGGCGTACAGCCGGTCGTCATCGGGGGCGGCAATCCAACCCTGCCGGCGGATCAGGGCGAGGTGTTCATCGAAACGCGCCCGGAACACGGCATCATCGCCTTTGCCGGACTTGGCAAGCCAGGCATCAACGGCGCCGCCGCCTGCCCATGCCACGAAGAGCGATCCCATTGGTGGGACGAACGGCAGCCGCAGGCCCACCTTACTCAGGCCGGTGTCGGTTCCGCCGCCGCCGGCATAGGCCAGCTGCACCAGGTCATCGTCGACCACGGCCGAGGCATGGCAGTCGACGTCGTATTTTTCGGCCAGCGATGCGATGTAGGGCCGGGCACGGTTCGCCAGCTGCAGTTGCGCGGACAGCCCGTCGTCGGAGCCGGCCAGCAGGGACAGCGTGGAGAACCGCCCGTAGCCGCCTTGGAAGAAGAGCAGCGGCGGCAGCGGGTTCTCGGCAACATCCAGGCCCGTGACCGCACCGATGACGATGTCATGATCCCCGGCTTCGTGCACGGCGGCGAGTTCGCAGTCGATCCAGGCGATGGTCCCGTCCAGGACCGGGGCGCCGGAGGGAGCCGGATGCCACGGGCTGCCGGCGAACTTGTCGTTCCCGCGCCGCGCGAAGAGCCGGCACAGCTCGTCCTGGTCCGAGGCCAGCACGTTGACGCAGAACTTCCCGATGCTTCGGATCCGCTGGTAGGTGCCGGATTCCCGGATGGGCAGGAACGCGACCAGGGCGGGGTCCAGGGACACGGAGGTGAAGGAACCGACTGTCATGCCGATGGGTCCCAGTTCCGGGTCGAGTGCCGTGATGACGCAGACGCCGGTGGGATAGTTGCCCAGGACCCGGCGGAAATGCCGTGGATCGGTTTGGTTTTCGAGGGTGAGAGTCATGCCGGCGCGCTCAGATCATCCGCCGGTTGTCGGCGGTCTGCAGGCCGAGGGTGAACTCGCCGTGGAGCTCGAAGCCCACTTCGCCCAGGACGCCGTGCGCCAGGATGGTATTAATGTCCCGCAGCAGCCGCGACAGCACGGAATCATCGGCGATGGCCTGTGCGCCGGCCTGCCGGAACGCCCGGGTGATCACGTGGTGCGCCGTCTTGCCGGCAAAGGAGGAGGCCGTCTGCATGGAGTCCAGCAGTTCCAGGCTGATCTCGCCGCCGGCGGCCAGGGTGTCTCCGACGCGCTGGTTGGCTTCGAGGGCCAGTGCCCGGGCGGCGCGGATCTGGGCGTCGAGCTCGCCGAGTTCGCGCTGGAACCAGGAGGACTCGGCCAGGGACTTCGAGGCTCCGATGTTGATCCGGCTGCCGCGGCGCTTGGTCGGGGCCATGGCAATGATTTCGTCCAGCGCGCGGCGTGCCGCGCCGAGGACCATCCCGGGGTGCATCTGCAGGATGTACGGGACCATGCCCAGCCGGGCCAGCGGGGTGTCCGTACGGCGCGGGGTGCCCATCGGGTCGTAAATCATCTCATCGGGCACGAAGACCGAATCAACCTGGAAGGCCGTGGATCCGGTGGCCTTCATGCCCAGCACATCCCAGGCATCCAGGATTTCGAACTGCCCGGCCGGGATCAGGGCCATGCGCCGTTCCGTTTTGCCGTCGGCCGCGTCGGTCCAGAAGGTTGCCGACACGTAGTCGGCGTGGTGGATGCCGCTGGTGAAGTCCCAGCGGCCGTTGACGATGTAACCGCCTTCGGCCCGTTCCGCGGAGCCGGGCCGGAGCGAGACGGCCTGCAGCGGCAGCTTCGGTGCGAAGACAATGGCCGCCTGCTCGGGGGACAGGTGCGTGGCGAGCTGGCCGGCGCCCTCGAGAAGGATGGCCGCCGTCCACGCCAGGCTGGGATCGATGGTTCCCACGGCTTCGATGATTTCGAAGGCCGTGACGGGGTCGACCTCGTTGCCGCCCAGGTCGTCCGGGGTCATAATGCCCAGGATTCCGGCCCCCCGCATCGCCTCGACGGACTCGGGGACCAGATGGCCCAGCTGCTGGGATTCGCCCACACCTGCCTCGAGCGTGTCACGGATACGTTCAACCTGGGCCAGAGCGTGCCGGCGCCGTGCGGCCGGGTCGCCCGGCCAGCCGGTGGCGGTGATGGCGGGAGTGGTTGTGGCAGTCATGGCGTCCTTCTCTCATTCGTCTGCGGGTTCCCTGGGGAGTGGATCCATCATCAGATTTGTGAGAGGTGTGTCACATCACACGGGAGTGTTATCTTTCGATCCGCCGCATAGCGCCCCGGTCGACGGCGTCGAGGACGTCAGGCCGGACAGGTCGCGCCTAGGACACAAGGTTGTTCTGCCAGGCGTATGCGGTGGCATCTGCCCGGCCGCGTGCGCCGATCTTACGGTAAATGTTGCTGATATGGCGCTTGACCGTGTCGATGCTGATCACCAGCCGCTCCGCAATGTCCTGGTTGGTGAAACCGCCGGCGACCAGCCGCAGCACTTCGGATTCCCGCCGCGTCAGGCCGTCACAGGTCTGTTCCCGGGCCGTTGCCACGGATGATTCATCCCCGGTGAACTTGGACAGCAGAGCCGGAACCTGCCCCAGGACCAGCCGCGGCGGCCACGCGCTCCCGCCGACGGCGGCCAGGCGGGTGGAGCGCGGTGTCGGCTGGGGGCTGTTGGGCCTGCGGGGACAGCAGAATTCCACCCAGTATTCCAAGCCCAGCTCCTCGCGGATCACCGCCGCAGAGGCCGCCGCTGCGGAAGCCAGGTCAGGCTCTGTCAGATTGGCCAGGGATTCGGCCAGGCCTTCGAGGCACCACACGGCCCGCGCCTTCAGCCCGAGCCGGACCGCGATCTCCAGGCTTTCCAGATAGCGGGCTGCCGCACCGGCCGGACGTCCCGTCAGGGTGTCGGCATGTGCCAGCAGGTTCAGGAACGCGGAGGTCTGTACCTGGTCTCCGACGCCGGTGCTTTCCTTCAGGCCGTGTTCGAGCACCAGGCGCGCCTGGTCATAGTCGCCGTCATCGAGCAGGAGCCGGCCAAGCTGCTCCAGGGGCAGGCTGGCTGCCACCTGATCGCCAAAGGTGAGCAGGGCGGCGGAAGCGTCCTCAAGGCAGGTCCGGGCAAATTCCACCTTGCCGGGTTCTCCGGCTGCCGCAGCTCCGAGCAGGGCCAGCGCCCTGGCGTGTGCCCAGCCGTCGTCGAGCTGCTCGAAGATCGTCAGGGCCTCTTTGAGAGCCGCTTCCGCTGCGGGGTAACCGTTGACCTCCAGTGCGGCAGTGGAGAATGCCACGAGAGAGGCTGCCAGCTCCGCCGGTGAACCGACCTGCTGCCACAGGGCCACGGTCTGGGACAGTTCGTCATGGGCGCGCGTGAAGGAAGAGATGTGCGCCCGCAGTCCTCCCATGGTGCCCAGCAGCCGGGCTTGTCCGCAGGCGTCCAGTCCTCCGGCAGCCAGCACGCGTTCCGCCGTGGAAAGCCCTTCCTCGAACAGGCCCCGGTGGAGCCAGTACAGGTAGAGGGAATGCACCAGTTCTGCCGCGGCCGCCATGTCGCCGGTCTCCAGCAACCAGCCGAAGATTTGGGTGAGGTTGGCGTATTCGTCATCGAACCACTCCCGGGCGCGGTCGCAGGCGGGGCCGCGGACGGCGGCCATGGCCTGCGACTGGTCAAGCAGGACATGGGCCAGGCGTTGCCGCTGCTCCGGCCCAATGGCCGCCTCCCGGCCCAGCACCAGATAGTCGCGGACCAGCGGCATCACCACGATCCTGGTGCCTTCCGGCTGGGCCGGGACGGCCTGCAGCACCTGCTTTTCCACCAGAATGGACACGACCGACAGCAGCTGGACCCGGTTCCCGGAGCTGTCGTGGCCAAGTTCAAGGGACTGGAGGGTGCGGAGGGAGGCTCCGCCTTCGAATTCGGCGACGACAGACAATACCTCCTGCTCCGCCGCCGAGAGATGGTCGAGACTCGGTGCCAGGCAGGCGCGCATGGACCGGTGCCGGGCCGGGGCGCTCGGTTCAAAGTCCTCGAGGAAGGCCAGGGACTGGTCCAGTTCCGCAAGCAGCGCGTCCGGCGTGAGGATGTTGCTCTTGAGGGCGGCCATCCCTAGGGCGAGCGGAAGTCCTCCCAGCCTGCGGCAAACAGCCAGCAGGCCGGCGACCGTATTCCGGTCCAGTGTCAGGCCGGGAACCACGGCAAGCACCCGGTCCACGAAGAATTCCAAGGCCGAGTGCTCCCGGATGAATGGAACCAGCTGGGTCACGTCTGCGGGCAGGGCTTCGGCGGGCAGGGAAAGGGGCTTCACTTCAACCGGACGTTCCAGTGAAATGCGCAGCCGGCCCCGGCCGGTCGCCAGGATCTGCAGCTTCGGGTGTTCTTCAAGCAGGGAACGGACCAGGTCGGGCACGTGTTCATGGTCGGGAGAAGAGTCGACGATGATCAGCTGCAGGCCAGCCGGGTCGTCCGGGGAGAAATCATCCATGATCCCACGTACCTTCCCCCGGAGATGCAGCACGGCATCGTCCCAGGGCAGGCCGTCTTCGAAGTCGAACCAGAACCGTCCAATTTCGTGTGTGCCCAGGACTTCCCGCAGTACTTGGCGTGCGAGGACTGTTTTTCCCACTCCGCCAAGGCCTGTCAACGTCACAAGCCGGGCCCGCTGGCCAATCAGTTTCATCACATGGCGGATCTCTTCATCCCTGCCGTGCAGATCCCCGTCAATCAGTTGCATACGTTCCTCCTGCAGCACATCTTGTACCGGGCAACGCCTTGCCTCCAGTTATTACCGGAAGGTCCTTTTAACCTCCGCTTCCGTTCCGGGACAGGACTGCGCCTGTGACGGCGGCGGTGACGGCGGGGGCGACGCGCTCGTCCAGTGGGCTGGGGATGATGTAGTCCGGGCGCAGCCCGTCCTGCGCGGCAATGCCGGCGATCGCTTCGGCCGCGGCAACCTTCATCGCCGGGGTGATCCGCTTCGCCCCGGCGTCCAGGGCGCCGCGGAAGATGCCGGGGAACGCCAGCACGTTGTTGATCTGGTTGGCGAAGTCGGACCGGCCGGTCGCCACGACCTTGGCGTATTTGTGGGCGACCTCCGGGTGGATTTCCGGGTCCGGGTTGGACAGCGCGAAGATCACCGCGTCCGCGGACATCTTGGCCAGCGTTTCTTCCGGGATGGTGCCCGAGGAGACGCCGATGAACACGTCCGCCCCGTCCAGGGCCTGGGCGGTGCCGCCGGTGAGCCCGCGCGGGTTGGTGCGCGCGGCGTAGGCGGCCTTGATCTCGGTCAGGTCCCCGCGGTCCTGGTGGATGATCCCGCGCGAATCCAGCAGGACCACGTCGGACACCCCGGCGGCCAGCAGGATCTCGGCCACCGCGATCCCGGCCGCCCCGGCGCCGGAGATCACCGTCTTCAGCGAGCCCAGCTCCCGCCCGGACAGCTTCGCGGCATTGGTCAGCGCGGCCAGGGCCACCACGGCGGTGCCGTGCTGGTCGTCGTGCATCACCGGCATGTCCAGGGCCTCGATCAGCTTCGCCTCCAGCTCGAAGCAGCGCGGGGCCGACACGTCCTCCAGGTTCACCGCCCCGAAGCTGGAGCGCAGCCGGACCAGGGTTTCGACGATCTCGTCCACGTCCGTGGTCTCCAGCACCAGCGGGATCGAATCCAGGCCCGCGAAGCGCTTGAACAGCGCCGCTTTGCCCTCCATCACCGGCAGCGAGGCGGCCGCGCCGATGTTGCCCAGCCCCAGCACCGCGGTCCCGTCTGAGACCACCGCCACCAGGCGCGCGGCCCAGGTGTACTTTTGGGCCAGTTCGGGGTCCGCGTTGATCGCCCGGGAGACCTGGGCCACCCCCGGGGTGTAGGCGATGGACAGATCCCGCTTGTCATCCAGCGGGGCCGTCAGCCCGATCGACAGCTTGCCGCCCTCATGCGCGGCGAAGATCTCCTCGGTGGTCAAATCAATACGGCTGGAATTTTCAAGGCCGGTGGTCATATGCATTTTCCTTCCATAGGCTGCAGGCCGGTTTCCGGGCGTATGGTGACGGTGGAAACCGGCCTGCACCTGGTAGCCAGTTGGGTCAGGTGTTGGCGGGGGCGAGGACGATGTCGAAGCGGGTGCGGGCCCAGTCCTGTCCGTTCAGATCGCGTCCGTCCGGGGTCGGTGTGCCGGCCGGCTGCTGGAGGAAGTCCTTGATGAGGGAGTCCTTGACTCCGAAGACGGAGTCGCCGATTTCCAGTTGCGGGTCGCCGGTGACGAAGATGTGCGTGACGAGGGTGCGCAGGTTTTCTGCGGTGACCATGAAGTGCAGGTGTGCGGCCCGTACCGGGGACCGGCCCACCTTCTCGAGCATCTGGCCGACCGGCCCGTCATGCGGGATCGGGTAGGGGGTCGGGGTCAGGCCCCAGAACGCGTACTTGCCCTCGGCATCGGTGTAGAGGTGCGCCCGGCCGGCGATCCGCCCGTCGGTGTACTGGACGTCGTAGAATCCGTCGTCATCGGCCTCCCAGACCTCGATCCGCGCCCCGGCCACGGGATTTCCGTCGGTGTCGGTCACCTTGCCCTCGACCCAGCAGGGCTGGCCCTTGGCGCCGCCGGCGATGTCTCCGCCGTGCGGGATCTCCGGGGCGTCCTCGGTGAAGAACGGTCCGAAGACCGTGGCCTCGGTGGCTCCCTTGTAGGCCTGGTTGTTGACCGCGATGGTCTGCATCGACGCGCCGAGCACGTCGGAGAGCAGCACGAATTCCTGGCGTTTGTCGTCGGTGATGTGCCCGGCGGCGGTAAGGAATTCGATCGCGGTGTTCCATTCCTCCTCGGTGAGCCGCACGTCGCGGATGAACGCGTGCAGGTGTGTGGTCAACGACCGCATGACCTGCTTCAGCCGGGGGTCTTCGCAGCAGTCGAAGGAGGCGAGCACGCGGTTGACGACGTCATCCTCGACGGCGGCCTGCTCTGCGCTGACCCGGTAGGCGCCGGTGCTGGTGGTTTCGGTGTTCATCGTGCGGCTCCTTCCAGGGCCTCATCAGAGACGGTGGCGGGATCCGCGCCGGTCAGCGCGGCCTCCAGCAGGGCGGTCACATTGGCTTCCGTAACCGGTCTGGGGTTGTTCGCGGGGATGGCCGGCAGGGCCACCTGCACCGCCTCGGGGATCCCGCCGGCGGTGAACCCGTAGTCGGCCAGAGCCTTCGGCGCGTCCAGCGTCGCCCGCAGCGCCTGCAGACCTTCGAGCGCGGTGGGCGCGCCGAACGCGGCGGCCATCCGGGCCTCGGCCTGCGGCGCGTGCGGCGCATTGAACGCCAGCACGTAGGGCAGGACCGTTGCGTGGGTCTGCGCGTGCGGCAGGTTGAACGTGCCCCCGAGGACGTGGCAGATCTTGTGGTGCATCCCGGAACCGGCCGATGCGAAGGATACCGCGGCCAGGTACGCCCCGTAGAGCGCCTGTTCCCTCCCTCCCAGCTCGGACGGGTCCGTGGCGATCGCCGGCAGTCCGGCCGCCAGCGCCCGGATTCCTTCCGCGGCCAGCGCGGCGTTGATCGGGTCCGCCCGCGGTCCCCACAGCGAGTCGACACAGTGGGCCATACCATTCAGGCCGGATGCCACGGACATGTCCACGGGCAGCGAGAGCGTCAGCTGGGCGTCATAGATGACTGTTACCGGCAGCACCTTGTCGTCGATGCCGGTGGTTTTGCGGGCGGCCTCGGTCAGCCCCCACACGTTGGTGGCCTCCGAGCCCGCGTACGTGGTCGGGACCGCGACGATCGGGATTCCGGTGGTCATCGCCACGGCCTTAGCCAGGCCTGTCGTGGACCCGCCGCCCACGCAGACGACCAGGTCGATGCCGGCCTCCGTGGCGGCGGCGCGGGCGCGGTCGGCGACCTCGAGGGGCACGTGCATGACGACCTCATGGTGCCACAGGGCCACGTCGATGTCCGCGGCGACTGTGCGGGCCATCTCGGCCTCCAAGTCGGAGGCAATGACCATGACCCGTCTGGCGCCCAGCCGGGCGGTCTCTGCCGCGAGGTTTTCCGCGGCCTTGCCGGAGCCGAACAGGACCCGCTGGCCCAGGGTGGTGTGTTCAAAAGTCAGCATCGCGTTCTTTTCCTTCACTTGGCGGCGGTGGGGGCCGGGGCGGGGAGCCGGAGGCCGGCGAGGATCGTGTTGAGGTGGGCGCGCAGTTCCTCCGGTGTGGAGGCGGTGGCTGCTACGTAGAAGTCGGGGCGCAGGATGGCGAATTCGGCGCCGAGGGCGTCGAACCAGGTCCCGTAGGTGCCGTCGACGTCGACGACGTCGCTGTGATCGTCTGCGGGGCCGATGCCGGCGCAGCGTCCGCCGAGGCAATCCAGCAGCCGGCGCTGTTCCCCGGTGAGCAGGGCGGCGGGGTTGGCTCCGCGTCCGATGATGGTCCAGCCGCGGCCGACGACGTCGTCGAACCGTCCGGTGCGGCCGTTGGCCTCGACGACGCCCTGCACGGAGAGTTCGCCGGCGTGGGCTGTGCCCTCGATCCAGAGGCCGGGGCCGAGGGTGGCGATGTCGGTGTCCACCGGGGTGCCGTCGGAGGCCTCGAGTTCGGTGATCATCCGGCGGTCGCGTTCGGCGGCCTCTTCCGGGTCGGTGATGCAGATGATCTTGCCCAGGTCCATGGAGAAGTTGATGTAGTGCTGCACGTGCCCGGCCCGTTCGGTGCCGTAGGAGTCCAGCAGCGCCTCGCCGGCCTTGCCGGAGAGCACCAGGTCCAGCCGCCACGCCAGGGCCAGGGAGTCGCGCAGTCCCGCGCACATGCCCTCGCCGGCGAAGGGGGGCATGAGGTGGGCCGCGTCCCCGGCGATCAGGCCGCGGCCGTTCCGCCAGGCCGAGGCCCAGCGGGCCTGGAAGCGGTAGACGGCCGAGCGCTCCAGCACCGAGTTCTCCGGGGTGGCGCCCCACGGTTCGAGCAGGTTCCACGCGGACTCCGTGGAGGCGAGCTCGGCCGGGTTTTCCCCGGGCAGCACCATGAACTCCCAGCGGCGGCGGCTGGGACCCCCGGGGACGATGGTCGTGGGCCGGGCAGGGTCGCACAGCTGCCAGTGGGTCGGTTCGGAGGGCATCGGCTCGTTGGGGATGATGTCCAGGATCAGCCAGTCGAAGAAGAATCCGTGGTCCTCGAAGCCCAGGTCCAGGGCCTGCCGCACAAAGCTGTTGGCGCCGTCGGCCCCCACCACGTACTTCGCGCGCAGGGTCTCGGTGCTCACCGTGCCGTCCGCGGAGGTCACCGTTCCGGTCAGGACCACGCCGTCGTCGTCCTGCTGGAGTCCGGTGGCCTGCCAGCCGCAGCGCGTGGAGACCCCGGGCAGTTCGGCGGCGAGCCCGCGCAGGCGCTTCTCGAGGGCCGGCTGGGAGAACCAGTACCGGGTATGCCAGCCGGAGGCCGCGGTGCTGGCCCAGTCGACCTCCAGCAGGGTGCGGCCCTCGGCGTTCTTCCAGTAGTAGATGTCGTTGTGGTAGTCGATCGCCGGATCATTGTCCGAGTCGATCCCGAGGATGGCCAGGATCCGGGCAATCTCATGATCGAACGTGATGGCGCGCGGCTGCTCGTAGAAGGCCGGCCACTTCTCGACGATGGTGACGCGGTGGCCGCGCCGGCCGAGGAGGACGGCCAGGAGGGTGCCGACCGGCCCGCCGCCGACGACCGCGACATCGGCATCGAAGTGCGCGTCCGCGCCAACGGCCGGGGGTGCCGGCGTCCGCCGCCGGGTTGTGGGGGTGGTGGTGGCCATTGCTGGTCCTTCCGGTGTGATGCTCGTCATGCTTGCGGACCAATACTGACACATCTCTCAACTTTGAGCAATACCTCAGAATTGAGCGGTCCGGGCATGCCTCCGTGCGCCGGCGTCCTCGGTGGCGTACGGTTTTAGGGTGGGAACAGAAACGAAGGCGACAGGTGCGGCGACCGTCGGACGCCAGCAGCGGCGCCGGGAGCAGACCCGCGCCCGGCTGATCGAGGCTGCGAAGACCCTCATGGCCGAACGCGGCGTCGAGTCCGTCGGGATCTCGGAGATCACCGACGCCGCAGACCTCGGGGCCGGGACCTTCTACAACTACTTCCAGTCCCGCGACGAGATCGTCGAGGCGGTGGCCGAGGCCTCCATCGAATCCGTCGGCGCCGCCCTGGACCGGATGACCGCGGACATGGAGGATCCCGCCGAGGTGTTCGCCTCCTCCCTGCGCCACCTGGTGCTCCGGGCCACCAGCGATCCGGTGTGGGGATGGTTCATCGTCCGCATGGGAGCCGCACATCCGACCTTGATTGCCATTCTCGGCCCCCGGGCCGCCCGCGACCTCCGCCGGGGCGTGGACGCCGGGCGCTTCACCATCCCGAACACCGACATCGCGACCTCGTGCACGTTCGGCTCGCTCATCTCTGCGCTGCACCTGGTGCTCTCCACGGAACCGCCGGCGGAAACCGACCAACTGTTCGCCCGCACCATGCTGGCGATGGTCGGCATCGACGCACAGGAGGCCAAGGAAATCGCCGCCCGGCCGCTGCCGGCCCTGCGCCTCGAACCGTAGCCTCACCCCTCACACAAAGGGCCCCCTGCCGTTTTGGCGGGGGCCCTTTGTGCACCCCGGCGCCCCACGCATCGGTCCTCCAAAAATTCCCTTGCAATTTTATGACCTTAATCTCACACTTGGTTTACTGCTCAGAACTGAAGAGTATGTCAACTATCCCGGCCCCGTGTGCCTCCCTCCCAAAGGACTCCCATGACCTCGACTCCTGCGCGCCCAAACCGCCGCGGCCCCCGGCCCTACCTGTCGAACAACGCCGTCATCGCCATCTGCCTCACCGTCACCCTGATGGAGGGCTACAACCTGATCGTCTTCGGCTCCGTGGTCCCCCTCCTGCTGGAGGACCCCTCGCTGCGGATCGACGAGCGGACCGCCGGACTCGTCGGCGGGATTGTCTACGCCGGCGCCCTGACCGGGGTCATCGGCGGGACCATGCTCGCCGACCGGATTGGACGGCCCCGTGTCATGGCAGTGGCCGCCGCGATCTTCGGGTTCGGCTCCGCCCTGGCCGCCCTGGCTGCCACGCCCGGGTTCCTCGGTGGGGCACGCTTCGTCACCGGAATCGGCGTGGGGGCGGCCCTCACCACGGCCATGACCCTCGCCCGGAACCACGCACCCCAGGGGCGCGGAAGCCTGGTGATCACCATCGCGATGGCAGGCGTTCCCCTCGGCGGGACCGTCGCCGCACTGTCGGGCATCTTCCTCATGCCGCTGTGGGGCTGGCGGGCCATGTTCTGGCTTGGCACGGCCATGACCCTGGTCATCCTGTCCGTCCTGCTCTCCTCACGGATCAGCGAACCCGCCGAGGTCCACGACACCACACTCACCCCCCTGCAGAAGTTCGCCGGCCTCTTCCGCGGCCGCGTGGCAGTCTTCGTCGGCCTGGTCGCACTGGCCGCCATCACCAACATGGCCACCTGGCTCGGCCTGAACGTCTGGCTGGCCGAGGCCATGAAGTCCCGCGGATTCAGCCTGACCCAGGCACTGCTGTTCGCTTTCTCGCTGACCGGCGCAGCGGTCCTCGGCTCGTGGTTCACAGCCATTGCGGCCGATAAGGCCGGTTCAGCCAAGGTCACCATCGTCTGCGCCGCCCTTACCCTCGCCGGGCTCGGCGGACTGCTCTGGGGGCCGCCATCGCTGGGCTTCGCCCTGATCTGCGTGGCGCTCATGGGCATCGGCGGGCACTCGGCCCAGAACCTCATCAACGCCACCGCCACCGGCGCCGTCGAACCCCACTCCCGCGGAACGATCCTGGGCATCACCAACACCATGGCCTTCATCGGTTCGTTCGCCGGCCCCTTCGTCGGCGGGCTCGCCTTCGCCGCCCAGGGAGCCGGCGGGCTCTTCGCCCTCTACGCGCTGGCGGCAATCCTCTGTCTGGGAATCTGCACCGGCCTGTCCTACAGCCGACGGCACCTGGCCCGGCACGTCGACGTGGAAGCCGTCCCGGCGACCGCCGGCTAACCGCAAGCGGACAAGCACAACGGCCCGGGGACACGCACAGGACATGCCGTTCCCGGGCCGTTGTACGTCCTCCCTCGAAGCATGGCCACCAGACTCTGCACGCCAATAACGGCCCCTACGCGCTCCGGCGGATATTCCGCCGGGGCGCTTGGGGGCCGAGTGGGGAGCGTCTGAATAACGGACACCCCCGCATGCATGAATTCTCAAGTGTTAGGGCCGCGCGGGGATGGGCCTATCGAGCAGGCTATCCAGGTTGGGATCGGTGACTTCCGGCAGGATTGACCGAGAAATCGCAGCCCGACGGGCTGGATTTCCCATTGCCGGTCATTTCGGTTGTATCCCAGTACGGCTACCCTCCGTGGAAGTCGCATGTCCTTGGCCCAGGATCACCCTATTGCTCCACCCGAACCCAAGACAGTCATCGGGGAGGTACTTTGCCGGAGCTTGTCCTGGGGATCCCGGCCCCGCTTGGTGGCGGGCTGTGGACGGAGGACGCCATGTACTGGTCCACCTTGGCTAAAAGGGCTCTCGGTCCCATCACTCAGGACGGTGCCGGGGACTGTCTCCGCGAGCTCCAGGGCGCACCGTACCTGGTATGAAGGAGCAGCCGGCGGGAGGACCTCGTTGATTTGCCGGATACGGTAGGCCACGGTGTTGCGGTGGGTGTGCAGGGCTGCGGCGGTGAGGGCGAGGCTGCCTTTGTTGTCGAGGTAGTGCAGGAGAGTGCGCCGCAGCTCGCGGGCGCGGTCGTCGGGAACGGCAAGCTTGGGACCGAGGGTTCGGCGGACGAAGGCGGCGCTCTGCCGGGTGTCGGCCAGAAGGAGCGAGAGCAGTTCGACCTCCTCGTAGCGGGTGACCGTGCCGGACCGGCCCACGAGCCGGGCGACCCGTTCCGCAGCGAGTGCTTCCCGGTGGCTTTGCCGGAATCCAGCCAATCCCTGTCCCGTAGTGCCGACGGCGATCCTCAAGGGGGAGGGCCACGTTCCCGAAAGCTCCAGCCCGGACGTGTCGAGGGGCCCACGCGAGCCGAGCCAGATTAAGACGTGCCGGACTCCCTCGTTATGTATCAGCGTTCCGCCCTTGGCCTGGGTCAGCCGGGCCAACTGGGCGGTGACCTGCTCCCAGGCAAAGTGCCGGAAAGTGTCAGGCTCGGCATCTTCGAGCCATACCACCAAGGCTGTATGCGACTGCCTGAGTTGGTAGGGAAGCTGGGCAACGACATCGTCAGGGACGGGGCCCTCGTCGCGAAGAATGGTCCGGACGGCCTCTGCAGTGAGGCCGCTCTGGCTGGTGAGACGGCGTGCGGCTTCCTCTGCATAACGCTTCGAGAGCGCCTGTACGAAGCTGGACCAACAGGCCGATACATCCCGGGTTAGCTGCTTTGCGGTCGCCAGGCGCTCATGCTCGGGAACGGCCTGTTCCAGGGCGTTCATCAGCTCATCGGTAACGAAGGTCTGGCCGGCATGGACATTCCTCACGACCTGGTCGAGGGGAATGCTGCGTGCCACATAGAAGGCGACGTTTTCGCTGGGCTCCGTCGACCGGGCCAGCCAGTTCTTGTCTCCCGTGTACAAGGCGGCGACAGTGTCGATGGTGCTCGCTTCCGTCGCCCTGCGAAGGCTTTCGAACTCCTCGTCGTCCCGGTCGCCGGTCCAGTCCGTGAGCTCCTGGAGGATGTTGTCGGCCATCCGCTGTCCCGCACGGACCGCCCACATGACAGCGCTTCGACCTACTGCCGCTTCGGCCCGCTTGCGGCAGCCGAGCGAACTGTAGAAGCGGGCCGGCTCTGCGGCTGTCAGCAGGGAAACCCACGTATGTTTCATCAACCCTCCGGAACTGGCGTCATCGCGGTCTTTTGAGTTTGATCCATGTCACTTCTGCCGGCAAACGGTTTGTCCCGCGCCGCCAAGGGACGACGCCGCGTTTGTGCTGCCAGCACAGTTTGTTTGCGGACCTATACATGGCTCGTGACGGCCGCACAGTGACCGGCGCAACGTTGATCTGCCGGCACGTAGTCGGGCGGTGCGGCTTTTCGGAGCATGGAGTGACTGACACCGACCCCCGGACACCCTCCGACCACCAGGAGATCCCATGACCACGACCGATATTCCCACCGCTGGCGCCGCCACCGACCTGCTGGGACCGGCGCCTGACCTTGTTGCCCGTGCTTCTTCCATTCGGGAAGTGCTGCGCGAGCACGCGGCTGAAGGCGATAAGGGGCAGGCCGCTGCCGCCGCCGTCGAACGCATGGAAGCCGAAGGGCTGCTGCGGCTGACCGTCCCGCGCCGCTACGACGGCTTCGAGGCGAACACCCGGACGGTCGCCGACGTGCTGGTCGAACTCGCCCGCGGCGACGGCTCCGCGGCGTGGTCGGCCATGCTGATCAACATCGGCAACTGGTTTGCAACCACCTGGCCCGTGCGCGCCCAGGACGAGGTCTGGGCAGGCAACCCGTCGGCCAAGCTGTGCGTCATCCTGAACCCGATGACCACGGCCGAGCGCGCCGAAGGCGGCTTCCGGATGTCCGGCACGTGGGCCTTCGCCTCCGGCTCCTACCTGGCCACGCACGCGATGCTCGGGTTCCTGGCTCCGCAGCCGGACGGCAGCCTGCGACACGCCCTGGCGATCGTGCACCCGGGCGACTGGAAGGTCGAACGCAGCTGGTACCCCATGGGCCTGAAGGGCTCGGGCAGCGACACCGTCGTTGTCAACGACGTGTTCATCCCGGAGCACCGCGTCCAGTACTTCGAGGACATGGTCAACGGCGAACTGTGCACCGAATTGCGCGACATGGAGCCGGCCGCCCGCGCGCCGTTCCTGCCCAAGGGCACCATTATCTTCGGAGCCATCCAGATCGGCCTGGGCAAGGCCGCGGCCGACCTGGCCATGGCACGCCTGCGCACCAAGGGCGTCACCGGCACCGTCTACACCGAAGCCCGCAATTCACCGGTGCACCAGCTGGCCGCCGCCGACGCGCAGACCAAGATCGACCTCGCCGAACTGCTGATGCACCGCGCGTGCCGGGACATCGACGGGTCCGCCGCCTCCGGCGAACTGCTGGACGAGGTCATCCGCGCCCGGGTGCGCAACGACACCGGCACCATCGTCACCCTGATCGGCGACGCGCTCGACCAGCTCATGAAGGCCGCCGGCTCCGGCAGCTACCTCGCCTCCAGCCCGCTGCACCGTATCTACCAGGATGCCCTCACCGGCGGCAGCCACGCCCACGCCACCCCGCAGGTGGGCAAGGAAGTCTACGGGCGCCTGCTGCTCGGGGCCGACGGCGGCGTCACCGTCCACGTCTAACAACCGGTTCACCACAGATCCCCGCAAGGAGGACACCATGAACAGCACTCTTCTTAAGGAACACCCCGCCCGGATCGCCGACTCCCAGGAGATGGCCTCGGCCATGCGCTCTGTGCTGGGCAACTTCTGCACCGGCGTCGCCGTCATTACCTCGGATTCGGCCGACGGCCCGCTGGGCATGACGGTCCAGTCCCTGGTCAGCATCTCGCTGGATCCCCCGCTGATCATGTTCAGCCCGCAGAAGACCTCCAAGACCTGGCCGGCAATCCAGCGCACCGGAAGCTTCTGCGCGAACATCCTGCCCGCCGACCGGCGCGACCTGGGGCTGCGCTTCGCCAGGAGCGGCACCGACAAGTTCGCCGGCGTCGACTGGCAGCCCGGGCTGACCGCAGCACCGGTGCTCGACGGCGCTCTCGCCTTCATTGAGTGCAGCATCGAGCACGTCTACGAGGCCGGCGACCACTACATGGTCCTCGGCCGGGTACGCGATCTCGGCGAGAAGGGACCCGGCGAGCCCCTGCTCTTCTTCAAGGGCGGCTTCGGCTCCTTCAACCGCATGCCACGGAACCAGGACTAGGAACACCCCATGCTGGAACACTATGTACTTTTTGCCGCCGCCGAGGGCCGCGAAACCGACCTGGAAACGGCGCTGACCGAATTCAGCGACGCCATCGCCGGGGACTGCGCCGCCCTGCACGAGATCAGCTGGGGCCGCAACATCAACCCCTCCGGACTGCAACGCGGATTCACCCACGGCTGCCTGGCCCGGCTGGCCGACGACGGCCTGTCCCAGTACTGGGACCATCAGGCCCACCAGCGCCTGCTCGGCCAACTCGACGAGTTGTGCAGCGAACGCTTCGCCATGGACCACTACAGCGGCACCACGGCAGGGTCCGCAACAGAGAATCTGCAACCCACCACGACAAGGAGCACCCGGTGAACATCGACCTCGAGTCACCGGTCCGCCGGCAACCGCCGGCAGACATCGACCCCCGGCGACTGGCCGCACAGATCCGGCTGGAAGCCACCCGCATGGTCGCGCCGCAGGGCTTCGGCTACCTCGGCCAGGCCCTCTCCAGCGCCGAACAGGTCGCCGCGGTCTTCGCCGATCTCGACTGGAACCGCGACCGCTTCATCTGCTCGCCCGGCCACTACATCATCGCCCCCTACGCCGCGGCCGGCGCGCTCGGACTGCTGACCCGCGAACAGCTGGACAGCTACGGCAAGAACGGCTCGCCCCTTGAAGCCATCGGCACCGAAAGCTCGCCGATCGTCGACTACACCTGCGGCTCCCTGGGCCAGGGGCTGTCCGCCGCCGCCGGCTTCGCGCTTGCCGACAAGCTGCGGGGCGGGCACGCCGGCCGGGTCTACGCGCTGATCAGCGACGGCGAACTCGAGGAGGGACAGACCTGGGAGGCCGCCATCTTCGCCGCCCACCACGGCCTGGACCGGCTCATCGTCATCCTCGACGCCAACGACTCCCAGGTCGACGGCCCGATCTCCAGCATCACCACGCTCGAGCCGATGCGGCAGAAATGGGAGTCCTTCGGCTGGCACGTCGCCGACATTGACGGCCACGACGTCGACACTGTCGTCGCGGCGCTGCACGAGGCCGACTCGGAGAGGTGCAAACCGTCCGTGCTGATCTGCCGCACCTCTACCGTCCACGGCCTGGACTGCCTGCCCGAGGATGCCGACGGCCACTTCATCAAACTCCCGCCCCAGCTGGCCGCCGCCGCCGAAGCGGAACTGACCCGGACCCTGGAGACCCTGTGACCATGCAAGCACCGGAAGCCGCGCGCTTCCGCACCGCCCCGTACCCCACCACGCTCAAGCCCTACGGCCAGGCCCTGACAAAGCTCGCCGAAGAACGCCCGGACGTGCTCTGTGTGACCGGCGACCTGACCCGCCAGTGCGAGATTGACCTGTTCCAGGACCGCTTCCCGGACCGCTTCATCCACGCCGGCATGGCCGAGGCGAACATGATGTCGATGGCCGGCACCCTCGCCCGCTCCGGCTTCACCCCGTTCGTCCACACCTTCGGCGTCTTCGCCACCCGCCGCCCCTACGACCAGATCGCCAACGCGATCGCCTACCCGAACCTGCCCGTGAAAATCATCGGGTTCATGCCGGGGCTGTCCACGCCAGGCGGTCCCAGCCACCAGGCGATCGACGACGTCGCACTGATGCGCGTGCTGCCGAACATGACCGTGATCGACGTGGCCGACGCCGTCGAGGTCGCCCAGGTGGTGCCCGCCATCGCCGACATCGACGGGCCGGTCTACGTCCGCCTGAAGCGCGGCGAAATCCCGGTGATCTTCCCCGAGGCCCATGAACTCTCCCTCACCAAGGCCCAAACCCTGGTCGAGGGCGACGACGTGGCGATCTTTGCCAGCGGCATGATGCTCGCCGCCGCCCTGGGCGCGGCGAAGGCGCTGGCGGAAGCCGGCGTTGCCGCCTCGGTGGTCAACGTGCCGGTGATCAAGCCGCTGGACCGCGACGGTGTGCTGGCCGCTGCCGGCCAGGCCGCCGCCGTCGTCAGCGCCGAAAACCACTCGATCATCGGCGGGCTCGGCTCGGCCGTCGCGGAGGTCCTCGCCGAAGCCGGCCTGGGCCGGCCCATGCGCCGCGTCGGGGTCGCCGACACCTTCGGCGAGGGATCCCTGAACGCGCCCTACCTCTTCGAAAAGTACGGGCTGGGCACCCAGGCCCTGATCGACGCCGCCTGGTCGGCCATGGGCCGCGGGGACAATCCCCCGCAGGCCCCGGTCGCGCCGGCCGCGACCGGCGAATACGCCCCCGTCTAACCCCCGATCCACGTAAGGAGCAGAAACCATGTGCACCCCCAACAACGGCCAGCGCCGCAGCATTCCGAACTTCTACCAGGCCACCCACGGCGCGTACCCGATCGCCTCGCCCGGCGACGCCACCGCCTCCGATTGGGAGAACCGCGTCAACATGGACCGGCTGCGCACCGAGCGCCTGGCCAAGGCCATGGAACAGCTGGAACGGTCCCACCTCGGGGCGCTGGTGCTGTTCGACATGAACAACATCCGCTACACCACCGCCACCCACATCGGGAACTGGGCCCGGGACAAGTACTTCCGCTGCGCCCTGCTGATGCGCGGCCAGGCCCCGATCCTGTGGGACATCGGATCCGCGGCCAAGACCCACCAGAGCTTCGCCCCGTGGCTGCCGGAGGAGAACTGGCGCGCCGGTGTCTCCACCTGGCGCGGCGCCATCCCCACCGAGGTCGGCATCGAAGCCGCCAACGCCAAGCGCATCGCCGACATCCTGCGCGAGCACGGCCTGGCCGGAGAGCCCGTCGGCGTCGACGTCGTCGAACTGCCCGTGCTGCGCGCGCTCGAGGCCGAGGGCCTGACCGTCGAGGACGGCAACCACCTGATGCTCGAGGCGCGCACCATCAAGACCCCGGACGAGGTCGCCCTGCTTAACCACTCCGCCGCACTCGTAGACGGGGCGTACGAGGAGCTGTACCGCTTCCTGCGCCCGGGCGTGAAGGAGAACGACGCCGTCGCGCTGGTGAACAAGTTCCTCTACGAGAACGGCTCGGAGGAAGTCGAGGCAGTCAATGCCATCTCCGGGGAACGCTGCAGCCCGCACCCGCACGTGTTCTCCAACCGGTTCATCCGCCCCGGGGACACCGCGTACTTCGACATCATCCACTCCTACATGGGCTACCGCACCTGCTACTACCGGACCCTGAACGTCGGCTCCGCCACGATGGCCCAGCGCGACGCCTACAAGCAGGCCCGCGAGTTCATGGACCTGGCCATGGCCGAGGTCCGCCCCGGCGCCTCCAGCGCGGACATCGTCCAGCACTTCCCGGCCGCCAAGGACTTCGGCTTCGAAACCGAGGAACAGGCCTTCGGGCTGCAGTACTGCCACGGCATCGGCCTGGGCCTGTGGGAACGGCCGCTGATGAGCCGCTACCACTCCTTCGATCACCCCATCGAGCTGCAGGAGGGCATGGTCTTCGCCATGGAGACCTACTGGCCCACCCCGGACGGCTCCGCCGCTGCCCGCATCGAGGAGGAACTGGTGGTCACCAAGGACGGCTGCCAGCTGCTCACCCGCTTCCCGGCGGACCAACTCTACGTGGCCGGCACCCGCTACTACACCGGCGTCGACCTGCAGCCGGCCGCACCGGCCGCCGACTTCGCCGAGGTGACGGCGTGACCACCGCCGACATCGGCTGGATCGGCACCGGCAGGATGGGGACCGCCCTGGCCTCGCGCCTGCTCGACGCCGGGCACACCCTGGCCGTCTGGAACCGCACCCCGGCCAAGGCCGAGCCGCTCGTGGAACGGGGCGCCGAGCGCGTCGAGAAGCCGAGCGACCTGGCCGCCTGCCGGATCGTGTTCACCACGGTCGGGGCTGACCAGGACCTTGAGCAGGTCGTTACCGGCCCCGGCGGCCTGCTGGCCGGCGAGGACCGCCCGGACATCGTCGTCGACTGCTCCACCGTCTCCGCCGAGGCCTCCGCCGCCGTGCGCCGGGCCGTGGAAGGCAGCGGGAGCGCCTTCCTGGCGGCACCGGTCAGCGGCAACCCCGGCGTCGTCACGGCCGGAGGCGCCTGCATCGTCGCCTCCGGCCCGGCCGCAGCCTACGCCGCGGTGCACCCCCTCCTGCAGGAACTGGCCGGGACCGTCGTCGCCGCGGGCGAGGCCGAAGGGGCGCGGCTCGTGAAGCTGGCCCACAACCTCTACCTCGGCATCATGGCCCAGGCACTGGTGGAAGTGACCAGCCTGGCCGAGCACGGCGGCGTCCGCCGGGAGGACTTCCTGGAGTTCCTCGGCAACACCGTGCTCGGCTCCGGCTGGATCCGGGCCCGCGCCGCCTCACTGGCGGCAAAGGACTTCACGCCCACCTTCACCCTGGACATGATGCGCAAGGACCTGGCGCTCGGTACCGGCGCAGCCCGGGAACTCGGCGTCCCGCTGCCGCTGGCCGCCGCCGTCGAACAGCTTGCCGCCATTGCCGGCGGGCAGGGCCACGGGGACGAGGACATGCTCGCCCTCGCCGCCCTGCAGCCTGGCACCACCACCACCGAAGGAGCCGACCATGGCCGTGCTTGAGGACCTCACCACCGTGCGCGTCCGCACCGAAGGGACCACCGCCTACCTGACTCTCGAACGCGGGGAACGGAACATGCTGGATGCCGGCATGGCCAGGGAACTCACAACGGCGCTGCGCACCCTGGACGACGACGAGACAGCCGGTGCCATCGTCCTGACCGGCGCCGGGGACACCTTCTGCGGCGGCGCGGACGGGCCGCACATCCGCGCCACCGGGACCGCCCGGCCGTTCGCAGACGCCGTCGTCGAACTGTTCGAAACGTTCCCGGCCCTGCGCACCCCCGTGGTCGCGGCCGTCAACGGCGACGCCCTCGCCGGCGGCTTCGGCCTGGTCTGCAGTGCCGACATCGTCATCGCCGTCGACACCGCCAAACTGGGAACCATCGAAGCGACCCTGGGGACCTGGCCCGCAGTCGCCCAGAGCCCGGCCCTGCGCCGGGTTCCGGCCAAGGCCGCGATCACCAACATCCTCACCGGCGAACCGTTCACCGCCCAGCGTGCCGAACAGCTCGGCATCATCGACGAGGCCGTCCCCGCCGATCAACTGCAGGACCGCGTGGCCTACTACGCCGGGGCCGTCCAGCGCTCCGGCACCGCCGGCCGTCTCGGCAGGCCGCTGATGTACGCGTCCTTCGACCAGGACTACGGCCAGGCCCTGCGCTCCGGCGCCGAAGGATTCATCCAGCTCTTCGGCCCACAGTAGGGAATCGGGTTCCGGAGCGGGCAGGGGCGGATTACGCCCCTGCCCGCTCCGCACCATGCGGCGCGGCACCCGGTCACACACCACAGCAAAGGAACATTCATGCGCACCATCCAGCAAACCATCGCCGCCATCACGGTCTTCGCCGGCCTTGCCACCCTGACAGCATGCGGCGGCCCGGCCACGGGCGGTTCTGCCAGCGGCAGCACCGGTACCGTTTCCATCGCCTACGCAGGCGACCAGCAGACCCCGTTTGTTGCCACCGTCACCAAGGGGGTGGAGAAGGCGGCTGGCGCCGTCGGCAACAATTTTTCCGTCTTCGACAACCACACCGATGCCGCCAAGGTCGTCAACAACGCACGCGATGCTGCTACCCAGACTCCCTCCGTATTCGTCGAGTACAGTTCGGTAGCCGATGCCAACGACCGGGTGGCTCGGATTATGGGCGAGGCCGGCGTACCGGTGCTCGCCGTCCAGTACCCGGTCGGTGACGCGCCGCTGTTCGCCATTGACAATGCGGAGGTAGGCCGGCTCGGGGGCGATGCCCTGGCCGATGCCGCCCTGAAGAAATGGGGCAAGGGCAAGGTCGACAGTGCCTTGATGCTGGCCCTGCCCGCCGGCGGCGACGTGCAGCTTGAGCGCAGTGACGCCGCACAGGCCGCGCTCAAGGGCAAACTCGGCGCCATCGACGTGACAGTCGGCGACACCAGGCTCGACCCCAGCGTCGCCCGGCAGGTCTCCGCAGACTTTCTCTCCGCGCATCCGGGCGAAAAAATCGCTGTCTGGGCCCATCTGGATTCGATGGCCATGGTGGCGGTGGCCGCCGCCAAGGCAGCAGGTCGGGAGGACGACGTGCTGGTCGTCGGAACGTCCGGTGATCCCATGGTGGTTGACGAGCTCAAGCGCGAGGGCTCGCCCCTCGTGGCCACCGTAGGCCTCTTCCCAGAACAGTGGGGCAAGGAGATTGTCAACCTCGCCACACGGATCGCTGCCGGAGAAGACGTCCCGAAGGTCACGCACCCGGGCCAGACCCGCGTCGTAACTGCCAAGAACGCAGACGACATCAACGGGAATGAGTGAACCAGGTGACGCACCCCGCGCTGCACCTGGAAGGTGTGCACAAGCGCTTTGGCGGAACCCACGCCGTCCGCGACGTCGAGCTTTCTCTCCGGCACGGCCGGATCCACGCACTGCTCGGAGAGAACGGGGCGGGAAAGTCCACCTTGGTCAATATGATGTCCGGGATGATCGAACCTGACGAAGGAACGATCATGGTGGACGGCCGTCCGGCGCGCTTCCGGACCCCGGCCGACGCCCAACGCGAAGGCATCCGCACTGTTCACCAGGAACTCGAACTCGCGCCCACGCTCACCGTGGCCGAGAACGTGCTCATGGGGCAGCTGCCGCGGCGCTTCGGCATAGTCGACTCCGCCAAGGCGATGCGGCAAGCCGGAGCGGTCCTGTCCGAGCTTGGCGCCGGTATCGATCCGGAAGCCATCGTCGGATCCCTGCCCTTGGCGGAGCAACAGCTCGTGGAGATCGCCCGGGGGTTGGCCGCCCGGCCGAAGGTGTTGTTCCTCGACGAGCCGACGGCCGCCCTGACCCCACCCGAGGCAGACGGGCTTCTCGAACGACTGCGTGGTCTCGCCGCGCAGGGGGTGGCGATCCTCTACATCAGTCATCACCTCGAAGAGGTCCTCGCCGTCGCCGACGATGTGACGGTGCTGCGGGATGGTGCCGTCGTTCTGGCAACCGAAGTGTCCGACACGGACCGGCCGAGCATTGTGCGCGCCATGCTCGGCGCCGACCCGCTTGGCTCGCAAGCGCGGCCGGCCCCAGCTGCCGGGAAGGGGACATCTGTCTTTGAAGTCCAGGATCTGCGCAGCGGGCGTTCGCTCGGCGGCGTGTCATTCCGCGTGGCTGCCGGAGAAATCGTTGGCTTCTTCGGGCTCGCCGGCAGCGGCCACGAGACCATCGCGGACTGCCTGTACGGCTCAGAGGAGCACACCGCCGGGCATGCCACATTCTGCGGAGAGCCCTTGCCTGCATCGCCGATCGAGGCCCGGCAGCGCGGTATCGGCTACGTGCCGGCCGACCGCAAGGGAGCAGGCCTGGCGTTGGGACTGTCCGTCAGGGACAACATCCTGCTTGCGAACTGGAGCAGGCTCGCCCGCGCCGGCATCAGGCGGCAAGGCATGGAAACCGAACGGGCAGCAAGGCTGGCCAGCCGCCATGCCGTCAAAGCAGGATCACTCGAGGCCCAGGTGTCCTCGCTGAGCGGCGGCAACCAGCAGAAAGTGGTCCTCGCCCGGCAGTTCTCCGGTGGTGAAACGCCCAGGGCGCTGCTGCTGAGCGAGCCGACCCGCGGCGTCGACATCGGCGCCAAGGCCGAAATCCACAGGCTCATGGGGGAATACGTCGACGCCGGCGGTACCTGCCTCGTCACGTCCTCCGACGCGGAGGAAGTTGCCGCACTCTGCGACCGCGTCTACGTGCTCAGTCGTGGCCGCATCCTGACCCAACTCGACTCCAATGCTTTGACCGCATCGGACCTGACTGCAGCCGCACTTTAGGGGAAAGACCATGAACCCGTCGAACAAGATCTCCTCCGTCGAGGAAACAGCCGCTGACGCCGGAACCGCAGCTCCCGCCGTCGAACCTGGGCAGGCGGCAATCCAGCCCCCCAAGCACGGCGCTTCCCGCCTCCGTCGAACCCTGCCCGGGGGACAGGACCTGGCCCTTATCGGCGCCCTTGTTGTCCTGTGCATCGGTTTCGCGATCGCCAGCTCCCACTTCCTCACGGAAGCCAACCTCATCAACGTCCTGCGCTCCGTGGCCATCATCGGCACCATGTCGGCCGTCATGACCCTCGTGCTCATTTCCGGAGCCCTGGACCTGTCGGTCGGTTCCATCGTAGGCATCACCGGCGTCCTAGCAGCCGTCATGATGTCCTCGTTCGGGGCAGGACCGCTTACGGCATCAGCAGCCGCCCTGGCCCTCGGCGTCGTCTGCGGGCTGGTCAATGCCTTCTGCGTGGTCCGCTTGCGGATCAATCCGATTATAGTGACAATCGGTACCCTGGCGCTTTTCCGTGGTGCCGCCTTCATCCTTAGCGACGGGCGTGAAATCGCTGTCCGCGACCCCTTCTTCGACGCCATCGGCTTCGACCGCTGGATTCTGCTGCCCGTTCCGGTGTGGGTGATGCTCGGCGTTTTCGCGGTGGCCTGGTGGATTGCGAAGTACAGCGTGTGGGGACGGACTGTCTACTCGGTCGGTTCCAATCCACGTGCATCCCGCCTCGCCGGAATCCCGGTGGACCGCGCCCGCGTCATCATCCTCGCCACCAGCGGCCTTGCGGCGTCCGTGGCCGGTCTGCTCATGCTGGCCCAGGGCGGCATCGCCGTTCCTTCGGCGGGCACCGGCTACGAGCTGCAGGTCCTCACCGCGGTCCTGCTGGGCGGCACCAGCCTGGCCGGTGGCGAAGGACGCGTGACCCGGACATTGGTCGGGGTGCTGATCATCGGTGTCATCAACAACGGCATGACGCTGCTCGCCGTCCCGTCCTACTACCAGACGGTCGCCGGGGGCGTCCTCCTGCTGGTGGCCGTGGCTATCGACCAGGCGCGCCGAGGGGCCGGATACCGCTAAAGCCGGCAACGGCGGGGCGGCACGGGGGTGCCCGCTCCGCCGTCGCCATTTCCGCACTGATTGACCAGAACGAGTCTCGGCACCAAAGGTGGTGGCCGGAGCATATTCTGCTCCGGCCATCGCCTTTCCGGTTCTATGTCCGGGCCGGCCGGCCGATGCCGATCTCGTCGAGATCCTGGCCTACGATCATGCGGCCGGAGAAGCCGCGCTTGGCTTCGTTCCATGAGTTCGGCGCACCGTTGCCCGGCACCAGATGGTGCAGCACCAGCGTCTTCACCCCGGCGCGCTCCGCCAGCGGTCCGAGTTCCTCGGCCAGGGTGTGTGACCGGATCATGTGCTGGAAGAGCCCCTCGGAGCCAGCATCGCGCGGCTGCGGGAACAGGCTCTCGGCCCACTGACGGTCCATGACCTCGTGGGCGAGGATATCCGCGCCTTCGGCGAGTTCGACAAGGTTCTCGCTGACGCCGGTGTCTCCGGAGATGACGATCGCACCGTCTTCGGTATCGAAGCGGAAGGCCAACGCAGGGAAAACGGGTGCATGCATAACGAGGGTAGCCGACACGCGCACGCGATCGTCCTCGTAGAACGGTACCGGGCTCATCCGTGGATGAGGGTTGCCATTCGGGTCAGCGAGGTAGCGCTCGGGAATCGGGACATCGAAGCCCTCGAACAACTGCTCTGGCACCGGGAACCGGTTGTCCCGGGACCGATCGTTGTAGTCAGTGGCGAAAGTCCGGACCATCAACGCCACCATCTCCCGTGTCCCCGGGGTCGGGTTATCGGGAGCCACAACGGGCGGCTCCTGGCCCTCGCCGAACAATGCGGGCAGCGCCCCGCGGTTGCCCGGACCCCAGACCTGGATCTTCTCCGGTGCCCGCTGAAGCCCGTTGTGCAGGCCGGAGGAGAGGATGTTGTTCAGGTCCGAGATATGGTCCGAGTGCAGGTGAGTCAGGAAGATCGCCCGGAGGTCCCGCAAAGGCCCGTTCTGTACCACCCCAAGGGGGTCGCCGAGCCCCGATCGCCGAAGGCGGGGACCGACACCCTCGCCGGCGTCCACAAGGTAGTAACGGTCGCCAACGACGACGGCCGACGCGATTCCCATGCGGTCCGTCCCCGGCCACCAAGGCGGACCACCAGCGGTACCGAGTAGCACGAGCTTCGTACGGTGGTTCTTGGCTTGAAATGGCTTTCGGACCTGGGACGCTTGAGCTGGTACCGCTAAAACGGCGCTGAGACCGACGGCCGTAGCGCCTGCAAGCACGCCCGTGATGGCCTGTCGCCGGGTTGCACCGCTACGCATAGCGTTAGTGAGGATGTCGCACAAGGGGGAGTCTCCTGAAGGTTTGAGCTGAAGAATATGGAGCAGTAAAAGACGGTGATGGCCATCACTGTGCGCCATGTTAGGAGACTCACGGGCGCCTCACGGAAAACTTATGCCCAAGTGCCAGATAACGCACCATCTATTGGATACTCCGCACAACTACATCAACCTCGGGCGGTATCGGCCGACGTCGGTCCGCCGGAACCGACGACTGCGAGTCCACTTGCTTAGGTCACGCGTCAAAGAGGCACACCTGTAACGGCGGCCGTTTCTTCCGCGCCCGACAACCGCAGTGAAACGGCTGGAACGCAGCAGCAAGAGCCGATAACCGTGATTACGTCCGGATCCGGTCCTTGGCACGTCCGATGCGGACGATGCAGGGGAGGTGGCATGCGGCTATCCGTGCCGCAGACCGTCTATTGGCGTGTGAAGCCGCGTAGGCCTGCCCGCGCAGGCGCACGCCGAGCGTTCCCCGGACGGCCAGGCTTGGTGTTGTTGCTGGGGCGGCGTCCGGCATTGGTGCTTCCGCTTCGGGCGGGAAGCACCGGGCCGGTGGCCGGTTCATGAACGGGCCTTGGCCGTCGCCTGTGTTGGGGTTTGAACTGTCGCAGGGTGGAGCGGTGGACGTTGTCATGCCCGCTGG
>NZ_JAKLTQ010000001.1 GCF_022012395.1 Arthrobacter hankyongi | reverse complement strand
GGCCGAGGCCCGCGCAGCCGCCGCTGCCGGGAGCACACGGTAACCCCGGCCGCCACCCGGGCCTGAGGGCCCGAAACACCTCAGGAAGGGTCCCGCGCTGCGCGGGGCCCTTCCTGCCGTTCCGGCTGCTGCTGCCGGGCGGGCGCCAGTGCCCGGGCAACGGCCGGTCTTCCCGTACTATTAAACGTTCCAATTCGAGCATCCGAGGACCATGAACGTTAAGCCACAGACGAAGATCCTGTCCCTTCTCGCGGCCGTCCTGATCGCCGCGGGCGCCGCCGGCTGCGGACAGCCCGGGGCCGCCGGAGCCGCGCCGGCCGAAAACACGGCAGCGGCCACGAACCTAACGCAGCCCGCCCGGGCCGGTACGGCCCTGGCGCTGCTGAAGACCGTGGCGGTCAAGGGCCGGGCGCCCAAGACCGGCTACACGCGCGAACAGTTCGGCAACGGCTGGCAGGACCCGGACGGCAACGGTTGCGACGCGCGCAACGACGTCCTGAACCGGGACCTGCTCAAAACCGGCCACAAGCCCGGCACCCACGGCTGCATTGTCACCACCGGCACGCTGAAGGATCCGTATACGGCTGCGACGATCAGCTTTGTCCGCGGCAATGCCACCAGCACGGCGGTGCAGATCGACCATGTCGTCGCCCTCTCCGATGCCTGGCAGAAGGGCGCCCAGCAGTTGCCTGCCGCGAAGCGGGAGGCGCTGGCCAACGATCCGCTGAACCTGATTGCTGCCGACGGGCCGACCAACGGCGCCAAGTCCGATTCCGACGCAGCCTCCTGGCTGCCGCCGAACAAGAAGTTCCGCTGCCGGTACGTCGCCCGGCAGACGGCAGTCAAGGCCAAGTACGGGCTGTGGATGACCAAGGCTGAACGCACGGCGATCGCCGAGGTGCTCTCCTCGTGCCCGGCGGAGCCGGTGCCCTCGGCGGCGGATGCGGCCAAGCGCACCACCGCCGGGTCTTCGTCGACACCGGGGACGGCTGCGGCGGAGCCGGCACCGTCCACCGTGGTCTACCAGAACTGCGCGGCGGTCAAGGCTGCCGGCGCCGCGCCCATCCGGGCCGGCGATCCGGGCTGGGACAGCAAGTTTGACCGCGACGGCGACGGCGTCGGCTGCGACGCCTGAGAGCTCCGTTCCTACCAGTGCCTACCGTCTGCGCGGCGGGAGGGACGAAACTGGATTCAGCAGCGCTGCGGCAGGAGGCGACATGGCGGACTTCGGTCTACCCGACAGTGCCCGGGAGGCCGGCGCCCAGGCCGCCGATGCTGCCGAAGAGCTGTCCAACACCCGGACACTGGATGTGTTGGCACGTTTCGGCTTCGGCGTCACCGGGCTGCTCCACATCCTCGTCGGGGGGATCGCGCTGGCCATTGCCTTCGGCGGCCACGGAGACGCAGACCCGGCCGGCGCCGTCGAGCTCTTAGCCGACAGCGCCCTGGGGCCGGTGCTGATGTGGGCCGGATTCATCGGCTGCGCCGGCCTGTCGCTGTGGCAGCTGAGCGAGGCGACGCTGCGTGTGCGGCGCCGGCGGCGGCGCGTGCGGGTGGAGAAGGCCATTTCCTCCGGTGGGCTGAGCATCGGTTACGCGGGCCTGGCGCTGACCTTTGCCGGCTTCGCGCTGGGCCGCCGTTCGGATTCCGGCGAATCCGCCCGGGATATTACCGCCTCGCTGCTGGCGGCACCCTTCGGACTGCCGCTGCTGATCGGTATCGGCGTCCTGGTGATCGGGATCGGGGCATACTTCGTCGTCAAAGCGCTGCGGCGGGGGTTCAAGCAGGAGCTGCACTTCGGGGACTCCAAACGCGGCAAGCTGCTCACGGTCCTGGGCGTGTTCGGGCACATTGCCAAGGGTGTGGCGTTGGGACTGGTCGGGCTGCTGATCGTCATTGCCTCGGTCAAGCACGATCCGGCCGAGTCCACCGGACTGGACGGCAGCCTGAAGGCCCTGCGGGACCACCCCTACGGTGTCTATGTCCTAACCGCGGTGGCGGCCGGATTCATCTGCTACGGAATCTTCGCGATGATCCGTGCCCGGTACGGCAGGATGTAAGCCCCGCAAGGCTGGACCGCCGAAGCCACCGGGCGGATAATCTGCTGCACAGCGGCAACAAGTGGAGGCGTCCGCAGCCGCCACTCGTTGCCCGGGGCGGGAGGACACGATGCGCGTGGGATCGGTACTGGGACTGCTGGTGGTGGTCTGGCTGGCCATCGGCGTGCTGGCGGCGGCACAGCGCGGGTACTTCGGCTCCGCTCCGGAAAACTGCGCCGAGGCCGGCACTGTCGCCGCGGCGATTGCCGTCGGTCCGCTGAACTACACCGGGGTCAATCCGAAAATCGACTGCGAACTGCCACACCCCTCACCGTGATGGCGTCCCGCCGGGAGGCTCCGGTTCCGCAGCCGGCTCCTTGAGTTCGACGAAGATCACGTGACTGGGCCAATCCCCGGTGTTCTCGCCGGTGTGCTCCTGCGCGGGGAGCCACCAGGACTGTCCGGCCTGCAGGACCACGTCAGCCTCCCGGCCGTCACCGGATACGCGCCGACGGAGGGGGCCCAGGGTGATCATCACGCTGTCCGGGTGCCGGTGCGGGCTGGTTTTGTCCCCGGGCCGGTCGGTGAATTCGAGCACCCGGACCTTGTCGTTCTCCAGGACCACGCGGTACTGTTCCGGATTCGTTTCGACAGGGTCAAGGCTCATGCCCGGACGCTACACCGGGATCCGGCGGCGGACAAGGTGCCGGCTGCAGGCAGCGGGCCGCACCGGCGGGAATCCGGCGGCGGTGCGGCCCGCTTCCCGGAGGCCTTGTGCCGGCCCAGCAGGGGGAAGACACTGGTCTGGGGCTGCACTGCCCGGAGGCAAGGTGGGATGTAGGGGATGACTGACCAAGGACGGCAACCGATCATCGTCGGCGTTGACGGCTCCGATCTGTCCGTGGCGGCGCTGCGCCACGCCCGCGTCTTCGCGGACGCGCTGGACAGCCCGGTGGAGGCCATCGCAGCCTGGAACTACCAGGCGGCTCCGGGGACCTTCACCCCGGTGCTCTGGAATCCTGCCGAGGAAGCCGAGAAGGTGCTCCGGGACGCCCTCGGCCGCGCCTTTGGCGACCGGCCGCCGGCTCAGATCGTTTCCCATGCCGTCCATGGTCACCCGGCCCAAGTACTGATCGACGCCGGCCGCGGCGCCCGGATGCTGGTCCTTGGCAGCCGCGGCCGCGGCGGTTTCGCCGGCCGGCTGCTGGGCTCGGTCAGCACCGCCTGCGCCGCCCATGCGCCCTGCCCGGTGTTGATCGTCCGGGCCGATCCTGGCATGGAAGCGGGCGAACGCACCATGGACAGCAGCACGCACAGATAGGAGCAGGCGATGAATGCACAGTCCGGGGAAACGAACAACGGCGAGGCCGCCAGGGCAGCCATGCGGCACCACCACGAACAGATGCGGCACCGGCTGAAGTCCCTGGCCGACGCGCTGGCGAAGGCCGTGGCCGCCCGGGATACGGTGGCGGAACATGACGCCCACGCGGTGCTGGTGGAATGGTGCGAGACCGAGCTGCTCCCGCACGCCCTCGCCGAGGAGGACCGGCTCTACGGCCCGGCGGCGGACCTGGCCGAGGGCCGGCTCCTGGTCGAGGGCATGCTGGCCGAGCACCGGGCCATCGTCGGCCTGCTGGAGGAGCTGCGAGGCGCGGACGGCGTGGCCGGCGCGGTAGCCGCCGGGGTCATGGACAGGATCTTCGCGCTGCACCTGGACAAGGAGGACCGGCTGTTGCTGCCGCTGCTGGCTGCCGCGCCGGGACTGTCCCTGGCCGATGCGGTGGAGGGCCTGGCCGAACTTGTGGGCGCTGCCCATGTCCACCGGGGCAGGAGCGGCGAACGTTAGCTTAGCCGACGGGCTCCGGCGGAGGGACTGACCGTGAAGGTGTCCGGCGCGGTATAGCCGCGTGCCGCGAAGGCTTCCGCCAGCGACTGCCGGACCGCCGCCAGTAGCGGCCGCGGCACCAGCGCGATGGCCGAGCCGCCGAATCCGCCGCCTGTCATCCGGGCTCCGGCGGCGCCGGCCGCGCGGGCGCATGCCACCGCCAGGTCCAGCTCGGGACAGGACACCTCGAAGTCGTCCCGCAGCGAGGCATGGCTGGCATCCAGCAGACCGCCGACGGCCAGCGGGCCCGGGCCGCGCAGCAGCCCGACGGCCTGGCGCACCCGGTCGTTTTCGGTGACCACGTGGCGCACCCGCCGGAAGCCGGCCTCGTCCAGCCGCCGCCGGGCCGCAGGCAGGTCCGCCGGCGCCAGTTCGCGCAGCGAGGCCACCCCCAGCAGCGATGCCGCACGCTCGCAGGCGGCCCGCCGGTTCGCGTAGCCGCCGGCGGCGTGCGCATGTGCGACCTTGGTGTCGATGACCAGGCAGCCCAGGTCCGCCGCCGCCAGGTCCAGCGGGACAGGCTCCGCCGCGCCCGTGCGGCAGTCCAGGAATATGGCCGCGCCCTCGCGGCCCAGCAGCGACGCGGCCTGGTCCATGATGCCGGTGGGGGCGCCGACGACGTCGTTCTCGGCCCGCTGGCCCGCGGCGGCCAGTTGCTGCCGGCTGAGTCCGGCACCGGTCAGTTCGGCGAGGGCGACGGCCACGGCGCACTCCAGTGCCGCGGAGGACGCGAGCCCCGCGCCGACGGGGACGGTGGAATCGACCAGCAGGTCGAACCCGGGCACGTCCACGCCTGCCCTCCCGAGCGCCCAGGCCACCCCGAGCGGATAGCCGGCCCAGCCGCCCGCCCGGCCGGTTCCGACGGCGTCCAGGTCGGTGACCACCATCTGCCGCGGGGCCAGCATGGTGGCCAGCCGGACGGTACGGTCGGTGCGGCGGGCCAGGGCGGCGCGGCTCTGCCGGTCGATGGCGAAGGGCAGCACGCAGCCGGCGTTGTAGTCGGTATGTTCGCCGATCAGGTTGACCCGTCCGGGGCCGGCCCAGATGCCTTCCGGCGGGTAGCCGAACAGGCGGGCGAAACCATCGGCCAGCCCGGCCGGGCGGGGTCCCGGATCAGCCACGGGGTACCGCCGTCCGCAGCCGGGCGGCGGCCTGCTCGGGCGTGGTGTCGTTGATGAACGTGCCCATCGCCGCCTCCGAGCCGGCCAGGTACTTAAGCTTGTCGGCGGCCCGGCGGGGCGAGGTGATCTGCAGGTGCAGGTGGCTGGCCCGGCGGTAGTAGCCGTCCACCGGGGCCTGGTGCCAGGCGGCGATGTACGGGGTGGGAGTGCCGTAGAGGGCGTCGAGCCGGCCGAGCAGCTGAGGGAACAGCACCGCCAGTTCCTCCCGTTCGGCACCGTCCAGCCCGGCCAGGTCCGCCACCTGGCGGTGCGGGACCAGATGGATCTCCAGCGGCCAGCGCGCGGCGAAGGGCACGTAGGCGCTGAACAGCCGGCCCTCGAGCACCATCCGGCTGCCGTCCTCGCGTTCGCGCTGCAGCACCGAGGCGGTGAGGGTGCCCCGGCCCCCGGCGTCGTCGTAATGGCGCCGGGCGGCGGCCGCCATGGCCGCGGCGCGCGGAGGAAGGAATGGGTAGGCGTAGATCTGGCCGTGCGGATGGTGCAGGGTGACGCCGATTTCCGGTCCGCGGTTCTCGAAGCAGAAGACCTGCTGTACCCCGGGCAGCGCGCCCAGGGCCTGGGTCCGGTGGGCCAGGGCATCGATCACCGTCCGCACCCGGCGGTGGCCGAGCCCGGCGAAGCTGCCGGTGTGGCTGGAGGTGAAGGCCACCACCTCGCAGCGGCCGCCGGCCGGGGCCGCGCTGCCCCAGCCCGGGGCGGTGGGGGCGGGCACGGGCTGAGGACCCAGCGAGGGAAAGCGGTTTTCGAAGACCGCTACGTGGTAGTCCGCGGCCGGGATTTCGGAGCGGCGGCCGTTGATGCTGGGGCAGAGCGGGCATTCGTCCGCCGGCGGCAGGTGGGTGCGGTCCTGCCGATGGGCCGCGACGGCCACCCACTCGCCGGTGAGCACGTCGTAACGCAGTTCGCCGGCCGGCGGCCGCGCCGGCAGCCGGCGCCGGTCCGGTGCCCCGTGCGGCACCGGACCGGTCCCGCCGTCGTCGAAATAGAACAGCTCCCGGCCGTCCGCCAGCCGGGTGCTCGGCTTCGTCTCCAGACGCCCCTCCCTCACGGATGGGTCACAAGGACCCGCCGGACGTTTACCGGCCAATTCTTGCAGGGGCTGGCCGGGGAGGGGAGGGGGCCTCAGCTGGCAGCGGCGCGGCGGCCGCCGAAATCATCGGCAATGCTCTGCGCCGCCTGGATCAGCTGCGGCACCACGGTCCGGGCGATTTCGTCTTCGGGCACCCGGTGGGTCTGCAGCGAGACATTGATGGCGGCAATCAGGTCGTTGCCCCGGCGCACCGGCACCGCCACGCCGCGCAGGCCGTCGTCGAGCTCCTGGGAGACCATCGAGAAGCCCTGCGCGCCGGCCCGGTCCACCTCGGCACGCAGCCGGTCGATGCTGCTGACCGAGTGGTGCGTGAACGGCTGCAGGCTCAACGAGGCAAAGTACTCCTCCCGCGCCCGTTCCGGCAGCCCGGCCAGCAGCACCCGGCCCATGGACGTGGCCCAGGCCGGAAAGCGGGTGCCGACGTTGACCGAGACGCTGAGCAGCCGCGGGGCAGCTACCCGGGCGAGGTAGACGATCTCGGCGCCGTCCAGGACGCACAGCGAGGCCGTCTCGTTGAGGTCGACGGCGAGCTCCTTCAGGTGCGGCTCGGCGATCTGCGGCAGTGACAGGTTGGCCAGGAAGGACGCCCCGATATCCAGGCAGCGCGGGGTGAGTTCGAAGTGGCTGCCGTCCATCCGGAGGTAGCCCAGGTCGACCAGGGTCAGCAGGAACCGCCGGGCCGCGGCACGGCTGAGGTCGGCCTTGGCCGCCGCCCGCGTGATGGTCAGCCGCGGTTCATCGGCGCTGAAAGCCAGCAGGACCGAGAAGGTCTTCTCCACGGACTTCACCCAGTAGGCGGGATGTCCGCCGTTTTCCATATCGGTCTGAGGTGTCATGCTTTCCATCTCTCCTCCCGGGCCGGGCCGAACTGCGCCGGGCGTACCCAGCGATTCTAGCCTTGTTTGGTCAGCAGGTACTGTGCCGCCAGCCGCACCGGGGCGTTCGGGGCGCCGTAGCCGTCATAGCCGTTCCGGCGTTCAACGACCTCGAAGAACACGCTGCCCACGGTGGCGGTGTAGAAGTGCAGGAACTCGCCGTGCTGGTCCCGGTCGTAGAGCAGGTTCAGCTCCTGCAGCGTGGCCAGCAGTTCCGGCGCGAGCCGGAAGCGTGCCTGCAGGTCCGCATAGTAGTTGGCCGGGATCTTGAGGAATTCCAGTCCGCGCCCGACGGCGTCGCGGGCCAGCGCGATCACGTCCGTGCAGGCGAAGGCGATGTGCTGCGGATAGGCCGACTCCGAGGACGGGCCGGGTTTCTCCATGACCAGCGGTGCGATGTTCAGGGCCAGGCGCACCGCGCCGTCCCGGGTGCGCATGACCTGGCTGCGGACCAGGCCTACCGGGCTGGGGACCTCGGTGGAGGGGCTGGGGGACAGTGCCAGCGTGCTCTCGTAGAAGAGCACGCTCTCGTCGAAGTGCTGCCAGGGCTGGGCCAGGTTCACATGGTCCACGTGGCTGATCAGTTCCCGGCCGGCCGGCGCCGCGGCGTCCGCGGGTCGGCCGAATTCCCGGGTCCAGGCCGCGGTGCCGTCGGGGGTGCCCTGGCACAGGAAGACTTCGGTGGTGTCCGGCGCGCTGACCGCCTGCAGGACCTCCTCGTCGGCCTGGCTTTGGCGCGGCACCGGGGCCGCCTTCAGCTGCATGGCGCGGGAGGCGGCCCGGACCGGGTCGGCGACATCGAAGCCGAGCGCGGCAATGGCCGGCTCCTGGTTGCGGGCCTGCTGCCCGTTGATGATGATCCGGGCCCGGCCCTGGGTCCACAGCTGCACGGGCTTGGTGCGGTGCCGGCCCCGGCAGGCAAAGCCGAGCTGGCCCAGCAGGGTCTGGAGCTTTTTGGTGCTTTCGGCCTTGACTTCGGCGAAGTTGAAGCCGGTGGGCTCGGGGACCTGCGGCAGCGTGGCCAGCTCCATCGGGTAGTGCGCATCCGGACCGTCGGTCTGCTGAAGGTGCACCCAGGTGCGTTCGGCCAGCCAGATGAGCGAGCGCATGGCGTCGACGGCGGTGCGCACCTCGTCCGCCTGGCGGAAGACGTCGTTGAAGATCTCCAGCGACACCGGCCCGGTGTAGCCGCTGCGCACCAGGTGGCCCAGGAACTTGTCCAGCTCCCAGGCGCCCTCGCCGGGGAAGACCCGGTAGTGCCGGCTCCAGGACAGGATGTCCATGCTCAGCTGCGGGGCATCGGCCAGCTGGACGAAGAAGATCTTTTCCGCCGGGATCTTTTCGATGCCGGCCGGGTCCCAGCCGCGCGAGAGGATGTGGAAGCTGTCCAGGCAGGTGCCGACGTTGGGATGGTCGGCCAGTTCGACCAGCCGGCAGGCATGTTCGAAGTCGTTGACGAACTTGCCCCAGGCCAGCGCCTCGTAGGCGATCCGGATGCCGTACCGGGCGGCCAGATCGCCCAGGGTGCGCAGCTGGGCCGCGGCCGTTTCGTCGTCGTCGATGGTCGCCGTGCCGACATTGCTGCACAGCAGCATCAGGTCCATGCCCAGCTCGCGCATCAGCCTGAACTTGGCCTCGGCACGGTACAGGTTGTCGGCCAGCAGTTCCTCGTCCACACCCTCGAAGTCGCGGAAGGGCTGGTACAGGTCCAGGCTCAGGCCGAGTTCGGCCGCCAGTGCGCGGATCTCGGCCGGGCTGTGCGGGGAGACCAGCAGGTCCTGCTCGAAGATTTCGACGCCGTCGAAGCCGGCCTGGGCACAGGCGTGCAGCTTCTCTTCCAGTGTGCCGCTGAGGCAGACGGTGGCAATGGAGGTGCGCATCGGGGCGGTACCTTTCCGGGTCAGGGGGTCAGCGGCCCTCGGCCAGCAGTTCGAGGAAGTGGGCACGCATCCGTGCCGGGTCCGGTGCCAGGCCGGTGATCAGCCGGAACGCGTCCACGGCCTGGCCCACGGCCATATGGCCGCCGTCGAGCACGCGGCAGCCTTTGGCCGCGGCAACCTTGATGAGTTCGGTTTCCACCGGGCGGTAGATGACGTCGGCCACCCAGTGCCGGGGCTCGAGCAGGTCCGTGTCCAGCGGCAGGCCGGGGTGCGTGTGCATGCCTACCGGCGTAGCGTTGACCACGCCGTCGGCGGCGGCCAGGACGTCCGCGAGCTGGCCGGCCGGCACGGAGCCTACCTGCCGGTCCGGGAAGAGCACGGCCAGGGCGGCGGCGCGGGCGGCGGCCCGCCCGGCGTCCAGGTCCGTGAGGGTGAGCGTACGGACCCCGGACTTGAGCAGGGCGTAGGCGACGGCGGACCCGGCGCCGCCGGTGCCGACCTGCACCACCGACCCGAGCCCGGCGCCGGGCAGGCCGTGGGCCAGGGCGGTGCCGAAACCGGAGAAGTCGGTGTTGTGCCCCATCAGCTTGCCGTCCTGGACCAGCACCGTGTTGACCGCGTCCAGCCGGCGGGCGTCGTCGGAAATCTCATCGAGGTGCTCCAGCACCAGTTGCTTGCACGGGTGCGTGATGTTGAAGGCGTTGTAGCCCAGGTCGCGGCCCTGGCGCAGCAGGTCCCCGACGGCCTCGCCGGGGCGGTTGATCACGGAGAGGTCGATCGGCCGGTACAGGTAGCGGATTCCCTGCCGGTCGGCCTCGCGTTCGTGCATCGGCGGGGTCAGCGAAATGGTGATCCCTTCGCCGATCAGTCCGACCAAATACGATTCCGACACGGTGCTCACGGTTGTCCCTCCGTTTGTTCGATTTCTGCACGATTGTACGCATATCGCACGAATCGGCGAAAGGGCCTTGCGTGACAGGTGTGCGCTGGACTACATTGGTTTGTCGTTCGAAACATGCACATGTGTTCGGATAGCGCACAATCATCAGATGGCCGCCCGGTATTCCGCGCCGGAAGCCAGGCCCTGGGATTCCCCCTCCCAAACCAGCTAAGGAGACGTCATGAAAGCATCGGCGCCCACGGGCGGCACCAGCGCTGAACACCAGAAAACGCCGGCCAAGGCCGCACTGGCCAGCTTCATGGGCAGCGCGGTCGAGTACTACGACTTCTTCATCTTCGGGTCGGCCGCGGCACTGATCTTTCCGCACGTCTTCTTCCCCGACGCCGGCGCCCAGGCTGGCATCATGTCGCTGGCGACGTTCGGCTTTGCCTACATTGCCCGCCCCATCGGTGCCGTGTTCGTAGGCCACTTCGGCGACCGCATCGGCCGGCAGAAGGTCCTGATGTTCACCCTGGTGTTGATGGGGGCGGCCACCTTCCTGATCGGCTGCATTCCGAGCTTTGACGTGATCGGCTGGTGGGCCCCCGCCATCCTGGTGGTCTGCCGGTTGATGCAGGGCCTCTCCGCAGCCGGCGAGCAGGCCGGTGCCAGCTCCCTGACCTTGGAGCACGCGCCGGACAACCGCCGGTCCTTCTTTACTTCCTGGACCCTGAGCGGAACCCAGGGCGGCCAGATCCTGGCGGCCATGATCTTCATCCCCGTCGTCGCCCTGCCCGACGAGATCAAGTACAGCATCGGCTGGCGCATTCCGTTCTGGCTCAGCGCCGTCGTGGTGATCGTCACCTACTTCATCCGCCGCTCGCTGCACGAGACCCCGGCCTTCGAGGAGGCCAAGGCCAGGAACGAGGTCGCCAAGCTGCCGGTCAGCGTGCTGCTGCGGGACCACTGGCGCGACGTGCTGCGCGTGATCTGCTGCGCCTTCATCGCGGCCGTCTCCACCGTCTACGGCACCCTGGCCATCAAGTACGGTGCCGAAGTCGGCAACGTGGACGAGGGCATCACCCTCTGGCTGGTGGTCGCCGGCAACGTCGGCGCCCTGTTCACCCAGCCGTTCTTCGGCAGCCTTGCGGACCGGATCGGGCGCAAGCCGGTGTTCATCTACGGTGCCGTCGGCAGCGCCCTCTTTATGCCGCTGTACCTGCTGTCGATGGAGTCGGGCAACACCCTGCTGCAGTTCGCGCTGTCCTTGCTGGTCTTCTCCTGCGCCTACGCCGCGGCCAACGCCGTGTGGCCCTCCTTCTACGCCGAAATGTTCACCACCCACGTCCGCTTCTCCGGGCTGGCGATCGGCACCCAGCTTGGCTTCCTGATGGCAGGCTTCGCGCCTTCGATCGTCGCCGCGATGGGCGGCCTCCAGCCCGGCGGCTGGGTGGCCACCAGCATCTTCACCGCCATCATCTGCGCCATCGCTGCGGTGTCGGCCCTGACGGCCCGGGAGACCTACAAGGTGCCGACCCCGCAGTTGGGCCTGCGCGAACCGGCCACCGTCTAGGGGCATCAGTCCCATCCGCCCAGCCAGGACCGGCGGCGGGTGCTGTCCGCCAGCGTCAGCGGCTGGATCAGCACCCCCGCCGGCCGGCGGATCCACCACAGGCCGGTCCGGCGCTTCTCCGCCCAGGTCGAATACCGGTAGTGGAAGACCCTGGCCCTCACGTATGTCGGCGCCGCGCCGTCGAACGGGTCCCGGGCCAGCAGGCGCAGGGTCGGCCGGTCCGCCTCGAGCAGCCGGTGCAGGAACGGAACAAACCAGTTCTCCCCGCGGGCACCGAGCGCCAGGAACCACATCAGCCAGTCCAGCCGCAGATGGTAGGGGGCGAACTGCCGGGGCATCCGGCCGGGGTCCCCGGGCTTTCCCTTGAACTCGTACTCGCGCCACGCGGTGCCGTCCAGCGAGCCCTCGACGATGATTTCATAGCGTTGGCGGGTGATTGACCCGAACGCACCGTAGGCATTGCCCAGATGCCAGCGGTTGAAACTGGTGTTCATCAGCTGGTGGTGGGAGAAGAGGTTGCGTGCCGGCCACCAGCTGAGCACCACCAGCAGCGCTGCGGCGGCCAGCACGACGGCGGTGAACCAGACCGGCGTCGGGCCGTAGCCCGGGGTGAGGCTGTCCGGCCCCGGCAGCACGGCTTCGACCGCGCGGTCGCTGACAGCGGCGAACGCGATGATGATGGTCAGCCAGTTCAGCCAGGCGAAATTGCCCGAGATCACCAGCCACAGCTGCGTGCCAATGACGACGGCGGCGGCGATGCTGCCCACCGGCTGGGGCGCAAAGAGCAGGAACGGCATCACCAGCTGGGCGATGTGGTTGCCGAGCACTTCGACCCGGTGCAGCGGCTTGGGCAGGTGGTGGAAGTACCAGCTGAGCGGGCCGGGCATCGGCTGGGTCTCATGGTGGTAGTAGAGCGCGGTGAAGTCCCGCCAGCAGCGGTCCCCGCGCATCTTGATCATGCCGGCGCCGAACTCCAGCCGGAAGGCCAGCCAGATGAACAGCCAGAGCATCGGCGCCGGCGGGGCGACCCGGTTGGAACCCAGGAAGGCGGCCATGAAGCCGGCCTCCAGCAGCAGGGTCTCCCAGCCGAAGGAATAGAATGTCTGCCCGACGTTGACGATCGACATGTACAGGCCCCACAGCAGCAGGAACGCCAGCAGCGGAAGCCAGGCGGCTCCGGCCTGCGGCAGCCCGGCCACCAGCAGCGCCGCCACCGCCGCCCCGGTCCATGCCACCGCCAGCAGCCGCCGGTCCGAGTAGCGGCGGCTGAACAGCGTGGGCCCGCGTGCCCTGGACCAGCCCAGGTACCGCGGCACCGGCAGCAGTCCGTGCTCGCCGAGCAGGGCCGGGAACTGTGCGGCGGCCGACAGGAACGCAATCAGGTATACCGCGGCGATGCCGCGCTGGAGCACCTGCCGCGCCAGTTCAAACCCGTCCGCGCTGAACCAGTCCATGGCAATTCCAACGTTAGAACGGTGCCCGGGGGTGTCAAGGGCGGCCTGCGGCCGGTTGCTGACGGCCCGTTTCAGGCCAGTTGTTCACGCACCGCCGGGGCCACCTCGCGGCCGTAGAGGCCGATGCTGGTCATCAGTTGTTCGTGCGGCAGCGTGCCCAGGCTGTACTTCAGGTCGAAGCGGGACAGCCCCAGGCCCTTGGCCACCGTGACGATTTTGCTGGCCACGGTCTGAGGCGATCCGACGAACAGCGCGCCGTCCGGGCCTGCCTCGGCCTCGAACTGCGCGCGGCTCATCCGTCCCCAGCCGCGCTCCCGTCCGATGCGCTCCTGCATCTCGACATAGTGCGGCCACATCTCTTCCCGGGCCTGTTCGTCGGTGGCGGCGATATAGCCGGGGGAGTGCGCGCCGACGGGCAGCGCAGGCTGGCCGAACTCGGCCAGGGCCCGCTTGTACAGGTCCACGAACGGGGCGAAGTTCAGCGGTGCCCCGCCGATGATCGCCAGCATCAGCGGCAGCCCGTAGTGCGCGGCGCGGACCACCGACTGCGGCGTGCCGCCGACGGCGATCCAGGTCGGCAGGGACCCCGAGGCAGTGGTCGGCTGGACCTGCTGTCCGCGCAGGGCCGGCCGGGTGCTGCCGGCCCAGCTGACCGGCTGCTCCTTGCGCAGTTCGGTGAACAGGTGCAGCTTTTCCTCGAACAGTTCCTCGTACTGGTCCAGTTCGAAACCGAACAGCGGGAAGGACTCGGTGAAGGAGCCGCGGCCCAGGATCACCTCGGCGCGGCCGCTGGAGACGGCGTCGAGCGTGGCGAAGCGCTGGAACACCCGGACCGGGTCGTCCGAGCTGAGCACCGTTACGGCCGAGCCCAGGCGGATGCGGCTGGTCCTGCCGGCGATGGCGGCCAGGACCACCTCCGGGGCCGACACGGCGAAGTCCTGGCGGTGGTGTTCGCCGATGCCGATGAAGTCCAACCCCAGTTCGTCGGCCAGGACGGCTTCCTCGACGACGTTGCGCAGCACCTGGTCCGGCGGCAGCAGCTTCCCGTCCGGGCCGTAGGTGACATCCCCGAACGTGTCGAGGCCGAGTTCGATCTTGCGTGCCATGGTGCCTTCCGGTCGGCGGTTCTGGTGCATTTCCATGCATTTGCATCAAGTCTAGCGGCTGTGGCCGCCGGGAGGGCGGTGTCGGCGTGCGGCCGCCGGTGTGGGACCATTAAATAGCCGGCAGAGCCATGAGCAGAGCGGAGGCACAGTGCAGGAGAACACGGGCAGCGGAAAATCCAAGCCGCCGCTGCCTCCGGCGGTAGGCATGCTGCCGATCGTGACCCCGCAGCCGCCCCGCCAGAATCGCCGGCCCGTGCCCAAGCAGACGAAGCCGGTGCCCGCCGGCACCGTCCCGCTCCAGGCCCCCCGCACTCCGCCCCGGCACAACGCCGCCGCACGGCGGATGCTGCGCCGGCTGGTCCAGAGCGAGGCGCCGCCAACCGCACCGCTGAGCATCGTGGACCGGCTTGCCGGCAGCCCCTATGCGAACCCCATGATCCAGGCCGGCGGAGTGGACGCGTCCGCCCGGCAGACCCTGGACCTGTCGCTGGAACTGGCCGAGACGATGTTCCGCTACGGGGCCGGGGCCCTGGAGGTGGAGGCCAGCATCATCGCGGTGACCGCCGCGTTCGGGCTGCGCGATGTGGAAGTGGACATCACCAACCAGTCCGTCGTGATCAACTACGCCAAGCCGGACGCCGTGCCCGTGACCGTGATGCGTGTGGTCCGCTCATGGACCAGCAACTACGCCGGGCTGTCCCAGGTCCACCAACTGGTGACGGACATCGTCCGCGGCCACGCCGACCGCACCGAGGCCCGGCAGCGGCTGAAATCGATCACCCGCCGGCCCAAGCCCTACGCCCGGTGGATGGCGATGACCGCCAGCGCCGCGTTCGCCGGCACCATCGTGGCCTTCATCGGCGGCAGCGTCGCGGCCTCGCTGGTTGCCGTCTTCACCAGCGTGCTGGTGGAACTGGCCTCGCGCACGCTCGGCAAGTGGCGCATTCCCGATTTCTTTACGACGGCGGCAGCCTCCTGCCTGGTGACCTTCCTGGCGCTGGCCTTCTGGCAGCTGAGCGTCCCGCTCAGTCCGGCGATCGTGATCGCCGGCGGGATCATCATGCTGCTGCCCACCGGGCGGCTGGTATCGGCGGTACAGGATGCGATCAATGGCTTCCCGGTCACCGCGGCCGGGCGCTTCCTCTCGGCCTTCCTGACTTTCGGCGCCCTGGTCGCGGGCATCTCCGTGGGCCTGGTGGCCGGCTCGCTGGTCGGGATCGGTGTGCCGGATGTCCTGGACCCCGGCCAAGGGGCGTACCCGGTCATGGTCCAGGCGGTGCTGGTGATGCTGGCCACGGCGCTGGTCTGCATCACCGAGCAGACCCGGCCGGCGATGATCCTGCCCACTGCGCTGGTGGCGCTGCTCGGCTTCGTCATGTATTCGCTGGTCCAGGCGGGCGGCCTCGGGAACCGGCTCAGCCCGGCCGTGGCCGCAGTGTTCATTGGCTTCGCGGCCCGGCTGGTGGCGCTGAAGATGGGCTCGCCGCAGCTGGTCGTGGCGGTGCCCGCGCTGCTTTTCCTGTTGCCCGGATTCGCCATTTTCCGGGCCATGTACATCCTGACGGTCCATCCGGATGATCCGACTACCGGCCTGTTCGGGCTGTTCAGCGCGCTGACGGTGATCCTGGCGATGGCCGGCGGGGCCGTGCTGGGCGACAACCTTGCCCGCCCGCTCACCCGCGGCTGGGGCTCCAACGAGGGCCGGCGCAACCGGCGGCGCTGACCGTCCTACCGGCCTTTTGCGCCGGCGGCCGCTGAACGCTCAGGCGGGGTAGCCGGCGGGGATGATCTGGCCGATCTCGGTCCGCTTTTCCGCCTGGAAGGCGTCCTCGGCCCGGCCGAGCGCCCAGTAGCCGGAGATGGAGACCTGCTTGCGGTCCAGTCCGTGCTCCACGAACAGCACGTCCCGCAGCGACTTGACCATTTCCCGCTCCCCGTGGACGAAGGCCTGGACACGGCCCTGGGGCCAGTCCAGGCCGGCCACGGCCTCGCGCAGCAGCGTGGTGGTGCCGGCCGGTGTCCCGTGGCGGAAGAGCCAGTGCAGCTGGAGTCCGGCCGGGCCGCCAAGGTCCTGCACATCGGCTGCCGAGTCCACCTCGATGAAGGCATGGCCGGTAGCTTCCGGGGCCAGGGCGTCCACGGCCGCGCCGATGGCCGGCAGCGCCGATTCATCCCCGGCCAGCAGGTACCAGTCGGCCTCGGGGCTGGGTGCGTAGGCGCCGCCGGGCCCGGTGAACATCAGCCAGTCGCCGGGCTGGGCGGCGGCGGCCCAGGGTCCGGCCAGCCCCTCGTCCCCATGCACCACGAAGTCAATGGCCAGCTCTCCGGTCCCACGGTCTACCCGGCGCACGGTATAGGTCCGGCTGACCGGCAGCTGCTCCGTCCTGCCCTGGGCGGTCAGCTCGTCCTTGAGTGCGGCAACGTCCACCGGCAGCTGTACTCCGAGTGCCGGGTCCACGAACCACAGCTTGATGTACTGGTCGGTGGCGTCCTTGGCCGCGTACCTGTCCGCGAAGGCCTCGAATTCCGGGCCGCCGGCATGGATCCGCACCATGTCCGCCGAAATCCGTTCGGTGCGCAGCACCTGCAGGCTGGTCTGGGGCTTGCGCGGACGGGCCGGCGCCCCGGGCTGCGGGGCAGGCTGTGCTGTCATGGGGCTGGGCTCCTGCGGTCGGAAATGGTCCTATCCCAGCCTAAGCCCTTCCCGGTGCCAGGGCCGGGCGCCGCGAAGCGGTGCTCAGCGCGGCAGGCGCCAGTCCACCGGGCCGGCACCCTGTTTTGCGAGCAGTTCATTGGCGCGGCTGAACGGCTTGGAGCCGAAGAATCCGCGGCCGGCCGACAGCGGGCTGGGATGCACCGATTCAATCCGCGGCACCGCGCCAAGCAGCGGGGCAACCAGCTGGGCGTCCCGCCCCCACAGCAGGGCCACCAGGGGCCCGCCACGCCGGGCCAGCGCCCGGACCGCCAGCTCCGTGACCGGTTCCCAGCCCTTGTTCCGGTGGGAACCGGACTTGCCGGCCTGCACGGTGAGCACCCGGTTCAGCAGCAGCACGCCCTGGTCCGCCCAGGCCGAGAGGTCCCCGTGCAGCGGCGGGGTGATGCCCAGGTCCATCTGCAGTTCGCGGAAGATATTGGCCAGGCTGCGCGGCACGGGCCTGACATGGCGTTCGACGGCGAACGACAGGCCGATGGGATGGCCGGGGGTGGGGTAGGGATCCTGGCCCACGATCAGTACCTTGACCTTGGACAGCGGGCGCTGGAAGGCGCGCAGGATGTTTGCGGGGGCAGGCAGGATCCGCTTTCCGGCCGAGCGTTCGGACTCCAGGAAGGCCGCAATTTCCCAGAGCAGCGGCTCGGCGGGTGCCAGCGCGTCGGCCCAGCCGGGGTCCATCACATCGCTCAGGGCTGCGGGGGAGGCGAAGGGAAACGGTTCCGCCGGGTCCGGGTCCGGAGGCAAGTCCGGCAGTGGAAAAAGTGCGCCGTCGTCGTTATCCATACCCAACATCTTCGCCGACATCCGGGCCACGGCAGCACCCGCGGGGCAACACTCCGTTGCGACCGGCACAAATGACAGGCCGCAGCGCGGCAACTAACATGGGAAGGGCGGTTTCCCTGCAGGGCCGCCCAAGCACCGGCCGCAAGGCAGGCCTGGGGCGGCTGCCGGAAGCCGGGCAGCAGCAGGCGAGGCAAGACGGAAGTGATGGTGAGTCGTGGCAGGATCCGCGGAAGCGCGCAAGTTCGCCCTTGATGCGGAACTGGACTCCTCCAGCAAGCTCGGCGAGCGCGACCAGAAAATGCTGGCGCTGGAACGGCAGTGGTGGAAGTACTCCGGTGCCAAGGAGCAGGCCATTCGCGAACTGTTCGATATGTCCGCCACGCAGTACTACCAGGTCCTCAATGCGCTGATTGATACCGAGGACGCCCTGGCGCACGATCCGATGCTGGTCAAGCGGCTGCGCAGGCTCCGCACCTCCCGCCAGCGCGCCCGCACCGCCCGCCGCCTGGGCTCGGATTCGTAGTCCGCTCGACGTCCCTCGCCCGCCGATCACAAGGAACGCACCTTTCGATGACCAACTACTCCCAAGACGAGTTTGACCGGATCCCGGAAACCTCCGACCGCCAGGGTGTGCACCGGGCCGCCATGGCAGCGCCGAAGGCCGGCAGGCTGGGCCTGGTCATTCTTGCCGCGGGGCTGGCCCTGGCCGTCGGCGTGCTCTCATTCTTCGTGCTGCCCCTGCTCGGCACGGGCAGCACCGCGGAATCGGTGGCGGCCGAGCCGACGGCGCCTGCCACCACGGCAGCGCCTGCCACTACAGCAGCGCCTGCCACCACGGCAGCGCCGGAAACCACCCCCGCGGAAACGGCGGCCCCCAGCGCCGACCCAACCGAGGAAGCAAGTTCGGAACCCACTGAGGAAGCGGGTTCCGACCCCGCCGAATCCGAAGAACCGGCCGGGGCGGACATGAGCGATCCGGTGCTGGTGCTCAACGGCACCGGGACCGCCGGCCTGGGTGCGGACGTCTCCGCCACGGTTTCGGCCAAGGGCTGGCAGATCGCCGGGGTCGACAACTGGACCGGCACCACACTGGCGAGCTCGGTGATCTTCTACAACCCCGGACAGGAAGCGAACGCGCAGGAACTGTCCGCGTTGCTGAACATCGGGGACGTCCGCCAGACCGGTCCGGGGGAGATCTCCGACGGCCTGACCGTGGTGCTGGGTCCCGGATTCCAGTAGCCGGACCTCGGGCACTCCGGCCGGTGCCGGCCCGGTTACGTCTCAATAACTTTCCCTTCGCTCCCGGCGCCACCGGAAGCCGCCGTCGATAGAGTGTCAGCATCCCCTTCCGGCTGGAGCCGGCCGGTTGGGCTGGAAACACCGATTTATGGGGGAAAGATGGCGCAAGGCACGGTTAAATGGTTCAACGCTGAGAAGGGCTACGGCTTCATCACCGTGGACGGGGCCGATACGGACGTGTTTGTCCACTGGTCCGCGATCCAGATGGAGGGCTACCGGGCCCTGGAAGAGGGCCAGCGGGTCGAATTCGAGATCGGCGAGGGCCAGAAGGGCCCGCAGGCCGAAGAAGTCCGGGTCGCTTCCTGAGATTGCATCCGCCACTGCAGCTTTAACACCGGCAGCCTCCCATGTGCGGGCAGGCTGCCGGTTGAGGTGCCGCGGCCGGCTACTCCTTCAACGGGACTCCGCGCGCGTCGCGCCGGAAGGGCTCGGCGCCGACCAGGATCATGATGCCCTCGATGAAGCCCCAGATGGCGCCGAAGCCAAAGGTCAGGAAGGTCACCACGATCTGCAGGACGCCGATCGCCGTGTAGCCGAGGTAGAACCGGTGGATGCCCAGGCCGCCCAGCAGGATGCCGAGCAGGCCGCCGACCAGCCGGGACTTCTGCTCCACGTAGCCGGTCACGTTGTAGGGCTGTCCGGGAATGCCGTAGTACGGCTGCTGGGAGTACGGCTGCTGCGGGTACGGCTGGGCGTACGGCCCGTCCTGCGGCCCGGCCGGCGGGGCATAGGGGTTCTGGGCGCCATAGGCATCCTGCTGTCCGTAGGGCTGGGCATACGGGGGCTGCTGCTGGGCGCCGGGGGACTGCGGTCCGGCCGGCAGGACGGGCGGGCGGTCCGTTCCTGCAGCGCCGCCGGCCTCGGGCTTGGACAGCGGCAGGGTGGGATTCGCGGCCTGAGGAGGAACCGGCTCCGTGGGATTCGCGGGACGTTCCTGGCGGGCATCGCTGGCGTCCGGATTTTCGGACATTCTCTGGCTCCTTGGTTTGATCTGGGATTCCTGTCCTGACTATCAATCTACGGCCGGCGGGCAGCGGAAACCATGGGGGAACGCCCTGATTCGGCGGCGGGGGACCCTGAAGCCCGGCGGCTGCGCGGCGGAGCAGTTAAGCGCAGAGCGAAGTGCTGCCGGCAGCCGGCCTCGACCCGCCGGCGGCGGCCCCCTTTTGCCGGCGGGCCCGGGGGCAGGACCGCCGTGGCTTCACACATGCGCGGAAGCGTGGCTGTTGGTTGCACTCCTCCCCGGTGAGTGCTAATTATTGACTTAGCACTCTTCCCGGTCGACTGCTAAGAAACCCGCCAGGCGGGGGTCGGCAGGAAGCGGGGAGGAGCGAACCACCTGGTCACTGTGGTGAGGACAGGGGTGTGGCGTAAAGAGATCGCCGCCGCCGCTGTCCGGCCGTCGCGGGCACCGCAGCTGGCCATGCAGTCTGGATCCGTCCAGCATTGCGCCTGCAGTCTACTGTCCAGAAGGGACCTAAGCCGCTATGGCAAAGATCATTAGCTTTGATGAAGAGGCCCGCCGCGGCCTTGAGCGTGGACTGAACATCCTCGCCGACGCCGTGAAGGTCACCCTCGGCCCGCGTGGCCGCAACGTGGTGCTCGAGAAGAAGTGGGGCGCCCCCACGATCACCAACGACGGTGTCTCCATCGCCAAGGAAATCGAGCTGGACGATCCGTTCGAGAAGATCGGCGCCGAGCTCGTCAAGGAAGTTGCCAAGAAGACCGACGACGTCGCCGGTGACGGTACCACCACCGCGACCGTGCTGGCCCAGGCCCTGGTCAAGGAAGGCCTGCGCAACGTTGCTGCCGGCGCCGACCCGCTGAGCCTCAAGCGCGGCATCGAGAAGGCCGTGGACGCCGTGACCGCCGAGCTGCTCGCCTCCGCCAAGGAGATCGAGACCAAGGAAGAGATCGCCGCTACTGCGTCCATCTCCGCCGGGGATACCCAGATCGGCCAGCTGATCTCCGAGGCTCTGGACAAGGTCGGCAAGGAAGGCGTCATCACCGTCGAGGAGTCCAACACCTTCGGGCTCGAACTCGAGCTCACCGAGGGCATGCGCTTCGACAAGGGCTTCATCTCCGGCTACTTCGTCACCGACGCGGAGCGCCAGGAGACCGTCCTGGAGGATCCCTACATCCTGATCGTCAACTCCAAGATCTCCAGCGTGAAGGATCTGGTTGCCGTTCTGGAAAAGGTCATGCAGTCGGGCAAGCCGCTGCTGATCATCGCCGAAGACATCGAGGGCGAGGCTCTGGCCACCCTGGTTGTCAACAAGATCCGCGGCACCTTCAAGTCCGTCGCCGTCAAGGCTCCGGGCTTCGGTGACCGCCGCAAGGCCCAGCTGGCCGACATCGCCATCCTGACCGGCGGCCAGGTCATCGCCGAAGAGGTCGGCCTGAAGCTGGAGAACGCGACCCTGGACCTGCTGGGCAAGGCCCGCAAGGTTGTTGTCACCAAAGACGAGACCACCATCGTCGAGGGTGCCGGCGACGCCGAGGAGATCGCAGGCCGCGTCAACCAGATCCGCGCCGAGATCGAGAACTCCGATTCGGACTACGACCGCGAGAAGCTGCAGGAGCGCCTGGCCAAGCTGGCCGGCGGCGTTGCAGTCATCAAGGCCGGTGCCGCTACCGAGGTGGAGCTCAAGGAGCGCAAGCACCGCATCGAAGATGCCGTGCGCAACGCCAAGGCTGCTGTCGAGGAAGGCATCGTCGCCGGTGGTGGCGTTGCCCTGATCCAGGCTGGCGCCAAGGCGTTCGCGAACCTGAACCTTATCGGTGACGAAGCAACGGGCGCCAACATCGTCAAGGTCGCCATCGACGCTCCGCTGAAGCAGATCGCCTTCAACGCCGGCATGGAGCCGGGCGTTGTGGCCGACAAGGTCCGCGGCCTGCCCGCCGGCCACGGCCTGAACGCTGCCACCGGCGAGTACGAGGACCTGCTGGCTGCCGGTGTGAACGACCCGGTCAAGGTGACCCGCTCTGCCCTGCAGAACGCGGCGTCCATTGCCGGCCTGTTCCTCACCACCGAGGCTGTTGTCGCCGACAAGCCCGAGAAGGCTGCCCCGGCCATGCCGGGCGGCGACGAGATGGGTGGCATGGGCGGCTTCTAAGCCTCCCGGTCCATCGGATCACCACGCCGGAAGCACGGTTCCCTTGCGGGGGCCGTGCTTCCGGCGTTAACCGGCGCGGTGCCAGTGCCGCTGCTCGGCGGCCAGGTTCTGCCTGGCCTGCGCCAGCCAGAGCCGGCGGGCCGTCCCGGTCCGGAACAGCGGGTCCAGTTCCAGCAGGTGGCGGACGACGGCGGCGCGGCCGGCGGCGAAATCGGCGTCGCCAACGTGCGCGTACTCCTTCCTCACCGCCTGCACATACTCCCGGTATTCGGCCGGCGGGCGGCCCAGGACCGACAGGTCCGCATCGCACAGCAGCGCCCCGGCCAGGTCCCGCTCCTGAGGCCGGTGGGTGGCGGTGAGCAGGACGAGGCGGACCGTTTCCTCGATTTCCCGGCCCGGGCAGCCGCCGCGCGCCAGCAGGTCCGCGGCCAGCCGGGCCGAGTCCTGTTCGTCCCGGCCGGCGGCGCCGTTGTACACGGCGTCGTGGAACCAGGCCGCCAGCCAGACGGCCCGCGGCTGCGGTCCGGGATCTTCGCCGGCGCCGATCAGGGCCCGCAGGGCCTCGAGCACCGCCAGCAGGTGGGTCCGGTCGTGGTAGCAGCGGTGGGCCTCGCCCCAGCGGGCCACGAGCTGCCCGCCGAGCTCCGGGTGGCCGGGCAGCAGGCGGTCCCAATGGTCCAGGAGCACGGTTTCCAGCTTGCTGCCGCGCCGGCGGGCCGGAATCCGCAGCCCGCTGGCGGCGAGCCTGCGCACCAGCTCCCCGCCCGGGACTTCGCTGGCCCCGCGGGCCACCAGGTCCTGGTAGCGCCGGGCCGGCACATCGTAGTGGTCCAGGTCGAAGGCGCGCTCCGGGATGCCGGCGGCGGCGGCGAACTCGTGCAGCTCGGCCAGCGACGAGTCCGAGACCAGATGCGAGAAGAGCGTGCCGTGGGCCGGCCAGCGCGGTGGATCGATCAGTATGGCCACGGACCAAGCGTATGTCCCTTTCCCGGCCTGGCGATCTGAAAAGATGGACAGCATGACAATTACTGCTGCCGCCGACGGATCCGCGCTCGGCAATCCCGGTCCGGCCGGCTGGGCTTGGTATATCGACGACGACTGCTGGGCAGCGGGCGGCTGGCCGCATGGTACGAACAACCAGGGCGAGTTGATGGCCGTGCTGGACCTGCTCCGTTCCACCGCGCATCTTCCCGAAGAGCATCTGCGGATCCTGTGCGACAGCCAGTACGTGATTAATTGCGTGTCGAAGTGGATGCCCGGCTGGAAGCGGAAGGGCTGGCGGAAGGCCGATGGCAAGCCGGTGCTGAACGTGGACCTGCTGCAGCAGATCGACGAGGCGGTCAAGGGACGCAGCTACGAGTTCGAGTGGGTCCGCGGGCATGCCGGCCATGAGCTGAACGAGGCCGCCGACGTGCGCGCCCGGGCCGTTGCCTCGGCCTATCAGCAGGGGACCGTGGTGCCCGCCGGGCCGGGATTTACCGGTGCCAACGCGGCCGCCGGGCCGGCCTCCGCATTGCCGGGCCGGCCGGCCCGGCCGGAACCGGTCCCGCCGGCAACCGGGGCCGCCGAACCCGACCTGTTCTCCGAACTGCCCGATGCCGACCGGCCCGAGGAGGACGGCAAGCCCGAGCACCTCGTGCTGGCGCTGGAGGAGGAACTGCTGCGGCCCGAAACCCGCTCCGACTTCGGCCGGATGGCCGTGCTGCTGCACCGGGACTTCGCCGAAATCGGGGAGAGCGGGCGGATGTGGACGCGCGAGGAGATCATCAACGCCCTGCAGACGGCCCCTGCGGCCGGCAGCGAGCTGGATCTGCTGGCCGTGGAGCGGCTCGGCGAGGAGAGCATCCTGGTCACCTACCGCAGCCGCGGCCGCGCCGGCTCGTCGCTGCGCAGCTCGCTGTGGCTGCGGGAGGAGGGCCACTGGCGGCTGCGTTTCCACCAGGGCACCCCGGAACGCGCGTAGCCCGGGCCTCAGCCGAGGAAGAGCCGGGCATTGGCGGCCTCCGCCTGCGCATACTGCTGCGACGCATGGGCCAGCGCCGTGTTGATGCTCGCCAGCGACTCCTCCACTTTCAGCTGGGTTGCCCGCCACTGCGTGATGAGCAGCTGGAAGTTGGCCGAGGCCGGACCGCTCCAGAGCGATTCCAGCTCGCGCAGGCCTGCCTGCATGGTGTCCACCTCGGCCTGCAGCCGGCCGATGGTGCCTTGGACGGCCGTGCTCTTGGCCTGCAGGGCTTCGCTGTCGACATGGAAAACGGCCATGGCCTGCCTCCGCGGTAGTCGGTACCGGCCACCTTCCGGCCAGCTGCTTCGAGGCTACGGGCCGGTGCGGTCCGCGGCCACGGGCGGCCCGGCCGCTGTGGAGCAGCCCGCGCCGGCGGCCCCGGTGGAGGACGAGTGCGGTCAGCCGGCGAGGACGGCTTCCTGATCCTCCGGCAGCGGCTGGTAGGGGATCCTGATGCTCATGGTCGCCCCGCCGCCCTCGGTCTCCTGCAGCCGGACCGAGCCGTCATGCTGGGCCACCAGGGCCGCGACGATGGCCAGGCCGAGTCCGGTCCCGCCGGTTTCGCGGTGCCGGGAGGAGTCGGCGCGGTAGAAGCGTTCGAACACCCGGGCGGCTTCATCTTCCGAGATCCCGGGACCGTGGTCGCGGACCTCGATCACCGAGTCCCTGCGGTCGTCGATCACCGAGACGACGCCGGTGGCAACCTCGATCGGCGAGCCGGGCGGGGTGTAGCGCAGCGCGTTGGTGAGCAGGTTCGCCATGACCTGGCGCAGCCGCGCCTCGTCGCCGACAATCGGGGCCCGCTCCGGCGCACCGCCGTCGAGCCCGATCACGCTGATCCGGCGGTCCGGGGCGCTGGCCTTGGCGTCCATCACGGCGTCGTTGCCCAGCATCAGCAGGTCCAGCGGCTTCGATTCCAGCGGCCGCTGCTCGTCCACGCGGGCGAGTGTGAGCAGGTCCTCCACGAGCTGGCCCATCCGCTTGGCCTCTGCCTCGATCCGCCCCATGGCGGCGGCCACGTCCTCCTCGGTCCGCAGGGCGCCGTGGCGGTACAGTTCGGAGAAACCGCGGATGGTCACCAGCGGGGTCCGCAGTTCGTGTGAGGCATCGGCCACGAACCGGCGCATCTTTTGTTCGGAGGCCCCGCGGACGGCGAAGGCGGTTTCGATGTGGGCCAGCATCGCGTTCAGCGAGCCGGAGAGCCGGCCGATTTCGGTGGTCGGATTGACCACCTCCACCCGTCGGGACAGGTCGCCGGCGGCGATGGCCGCCGCGGTCTTCTCCACCGTGCTCAGCGGCTGGAACGCCCGGGTGACGGCCAGCCAGGCGATCGCGCAGGCCACGAACGTGAAGATCAGGCCGATGCTCAGGCTGAGCGCGGCGAGGGCGTCCACGGTATTGTTCACGGGCGCGAAGGGCAGGGCGACGGCGACGCTGGCGCCGCCGGCGATCGCGAACACGCGCACCCGCCACCCTTCGCTGCTGGGGCTGGTGCCGTGCACATCGAAGGGCCTGTGGTCCAGGGCCAGCACCTGCTGGATGGTCATTCCGGAGATGATCGGGGTGTCGACGTCGCCGTCTTCCACCCGGGACTCGCGCAGCCGCGTCCCGGACGCATCCATGAGCACGCCGTAATAGCTGTTTTGGGTGGAGGTCGGGGTGCCTGCCGTCTGGTTCTGGATGAGCCAGGACGAGACATTCCGCGCGTTGTTCCAGATATCGTCGTCCATCCGCTGGACCATGCTGTCGCGCAGGAAGGTGATGGTCAGCAGCGAGGTCATGCCGATCGTGGCGATCATCAGGATGCACAGGATCGCCACCAACTGGGTGCGCAGCGAGATCGACTTCCACACGTGGACCACAGTCAGCGTCTCTCGGAGGAGCGAAGCAGGTACCCGACACCCCTTTTGGTCTGGATCAGGGCCGGCAGGTCAGGGTTCGCATCGATCTTGCGCCGCAGGTAGGAAATATAGGACTCCACAATGGACGCGTCCCCGTTGAAATCGTATTCCCACACGTGGTCCAGGATCTGGGCCTTGGACAGCACGCGGTTGGGGTTGAGCATCAGGTAGCGCAGCAGCTTGAATTCGGTGGGGGAGAGGTCGATGACCTCGCCGTTGCGGCGCACTTCGTGCGCGTCGTCGTCCAGTTCCAGGTCGTCGACCTGGATGACCGCATCGTCCTCGAGCAGCGGCTGGGTCCGGCGCAGTACGGCCCGGATGCGGGCCACCACCTCATCGAGGCTGAAGGGCTTGGTGACGTAGTCGTCCCCGCCCACGGTCAGGCCGGTGACCTTGTCCTCGGTGTCGTCGCGGGCGGTGAGGAAGACCACCGGGAAATGCCGGCCGGCGGCTCGCAGGCGCCGGGTGACGGTGAAGCCGTCCATGTCGGGCAGCATCACGTCCAGCACCGCCAGATCCGGATTGTGCTCCTCGGCCGCGGCGAGGGCTTCGCGGCCGTTGGCCGCGGCGACGACGTCGAACCCGGCAAACCGCAGCGAAGTCGAGAGCAGTTCGCGGATGTTCGGCTCGTCGTCGACTACCAGCAGCTTCGCTTCAGATCCGGTCTTTTTCACGATTCCTAGTGTCCTCTCAGTTTCTGGGAGTTTTCTGCAAGCTGATTGGGAGCAACCCTACAGTCAGCTTGGTACTCCACGACCGCCGGTTCAGGCCTTGCTGATGTCCTTGGCGTCCAGGATCGTATACGCGTAGCCCTGCTCGGCCAGGAAGCGCTGGCGTTTGGCTGCGTAGTCCTGATCCAGCGTGTCCCGGGCGACCACGGTGTAGAACCGGGCGGCCCGGCCGTCGGCCTTGGGCCGCAGCAGCCGGCCGAGCCGCTGGGCCTCTTCCTGCCGCGAGCCGAAGGAGCCGGAGACCTGGATGGCCACCGAGGCCTCGGGCAGGTCGATGGAAAAGTTGGCCACCTTGGACACCACCAGCGTCTGCAGCGCTCCGCTGCGGAATTCGCCGAAGAGCCGCTGGCGTTCCTTCACGGAGGTGTCGCCCTTGATCACCGGCGCGTCCAGGCGCGCGGCCAGCTCGTCCAGCTGGTCGATGTACTGCCCGATCACCAGCAGCTGCTCGCCGCGGTGCCGGGCGGCCAGCTGCTCCACCACCGCGGACTTGGTCTCCGAGGCGGCGCACAGCCGGTATTTGTCGGCGTCCTCGGCCATCGCGTAGGCCACCCGCTCGTCCCGCGGCAGGTCCACCCGGACCTCCACGCAGTCCGCCGGCGCGATGTAGCCCTGCGCCTCGATGTCCTTCCACGGGGCGTCGTAGCGCTTGGGCCCGATCAGCGAGAAGACCTCGCCCTCGCGCCCGTCCTCGCGCACCAGCGTGGCGGTCAGCCCAAGCCGCCGGCGTGCCTGCAGGTCAGCGGTCATCCGGAAGATCGGCGCCGGCAGCAGGTGGACCTCGTCGTAGATGATCAGCCCCCAGTCGTTCCCGTCCAGCAGCTCCAGGTGCGGGTACAGTCCGCCGCGGCGCATGGTGAGCACCTGGTAGGTGGCGATGGTGACCGGCCGGACCTCCTTGAGCGCCCCCGAATATTCGCCGATTTCGTCCTCCGTCAGGCTGGTGCGGCGCAGCAGTTCATCCTTCCACTGCCGGGCGGAGACGGTGTTCGTGACCAGGATGAGCGTGGTGGTCGACGAGGTGGCCATGGCCGCGGCGCCCACCAGCGTCTTGCCGGCGCCGCAGGGCAGCACGACGACGCCGCTGCCGCCGGCCCAGAAGTTTTCCGCCGCCATCTTCTGGTACGGGCGCAGCCGCCAGCCGTCCCGGCCGGGGACGGCGTCCTCGCCGGTGCCCGGCGATTCGGTCAGTGCGATCGGGTGCGGCGTGCCGTCCACGTACCCGGCCAGGTCCTCGGCGGGCCAGCCGAGCTTGAGCAGCAGCTGCTTCAGCGCGCCGCGCTGGGAGGAATGCACCACCGTGGTTTCGGCGTCGATCCGCGGCCCCAGCAGCGGCTTGATCTTCTTCGCATGCATGACTTCCTCGAGTACCGGATAGTCGCTGGTGCGCAGCACCAGCCCGTGCTGCGGGTCCTTCTCCAGCCGCAGCCGGCCGTACCGGGACATGGTCTCCTCGATGTCCACCAGCAGTGCGTGCGGGACCGGGAACCGTGAATAGCTCAGCAGCGTGTCCAGCACCTGTTCGGCATCGAGGCCGGCCGCACGCGCGTTCCACAGCCCCAGCGGGGTGATCCGGTAGGAGTGCATGTGCTCGGGGGCGCGCTCCAGCTCGGCGAAGGCGGCGATGGCATGCCGGGCCTCGTCTGCCTGGGCATGGTCCACCTCCAGCAGGATCGTCTTGTCGCTCTGCACGATCAGCGGCCCGTCAGCCATCTGCAGCCCTTTCCTTGGTGGTTTGCGCGCCCGCGGGAGCAGCGGGCTCGGCCAGTTCGATGTCCATCACGCGGTGGATGGGGACTACCCGTTCGGTTTGCCGGTCCGGATCGTAGACGCGCACCCGGCCCCCGCCCACCGACAGCGGCAGCAGCACCTCGCGGTGCTCGTCACCGCCCGGTTCGACGATGCCGATCCGCACCGGCCGCTTCTGCCGGATGGCAGTGCGCAGCGTCTCCAGCCCCAGCAGCGGTCCGTCCTCCACCCCGGCGGCGCTGCCGGCCGCGGCGGAGCCGCGCAGCAGGGCCAGCTGCTGGTCCAGCTGTTCACCGGTCGGCGCCCAGGGGTTCGTCCGGACCGGGAACGACGCCGCGCCGGTGCCGGCTGGCGCGCTGCCCGCCTCCCGGCCGGCGGCCGTGCCCGGAAGCGCCGCGCCGGTACGCGCAGGTCCGGAAAACACCATGTCCGGATGCGCCGCGCTGCCGGCCTCCGCGCCGTCGTGCGCTTCAGGCGCCGGACTGTAGCCCAGCCCGCGCAGGGTCTGCAGCAGTTCGCGGCCGCCGGCCCGGGCGACCAGCACGGTCGGGGCCAGCCGCCGCAGTCCCAGCGGCGCGGTGCGCGGATCCGCCAGCAGCTGCTCCAGGGCGGATTCGTCATCGCTGCGCAGGTAGGATCCGGCCGGTCCGGCCCGCAGCGTCCCGTGCCGGGCGGCTGTGTCCTCGACCAGGTAGCGCAGCGGCTGCGGCACCTCGGTGGCCGCATGCCGGGTCAGGAAGTCCAGGATGCCGGTCCCGTCGCGGCCGGCATCGAGGGCGCGCCGGAGCGAGCCAGCGGAGAAGCGGTAGATGGCCGCCGGGCCCTGCCCCTCGGCATCGGAGAGCAGGGCCAGCTCCCGGGCGACCTCCGGTTCGAGATAGCCCGGGGCCACCGCGGTCAGGTCCGCCTGGAGCAGGAAATGGGCCAGCGGTGCCGGCAGGTCGCGTTCGAGCACCGCGGCAGCCTCCTCCACCCCGCCGCCGGCCAGCGCCGCGCCCAGCTCGGTGAGGGCGCCGGAGCCGACCAGGCCCAGCCGCGCCGCTTCGGCCAGGATGCCCGGCACCAGGCGCTCGAACCGCCGCTGCAGCCGGGGCTGGTGCCAGGCCAGGTAGGCCACGGCGTCGGCGGCGGAGATGGCCGGGCTCGTTCCGGACCGGGCGGCAGCCGGCTGCCGCCAGCTCTGCTGCAGCTGCCCGAGGCATTCCAGCAGCCGGCGGCGGACGGCGGGGGCATCCGGGCGCGAGGCCTCGGCGGCCAGCGGGTTGATGCTGCTGCCGGAGGGCAGTTCCTCGCCCAGCAGCGCCGGGGCACGGTGCAGCGCCAGCCAGGCCGCCGCCAGCAGCTGCCACTGCAGGTGGCGGGGCAGCGCCCCGAAGTCCGTCTCTGCGGCAACCCAGCGGGAGGTATCCACGTCCAGCCGGATGAGTCCGGCGGCGGCTGCGAGCTCCAGCAGCCAGCCGGCGTCGGCCGGGTCGGTGCGCAGCGCCTCGGCCAGCCGCCTGGCTTCGCGCACGCCGACGCCGCCGGCCCGCAGCGTGGCGACGGGGCTGCTGCGCACCTGGTCGAGCAGCCCGGTGACCATGCGCAGGGTATCGGCCACGGCCGAATAGGCCGCGTTGTCGCGGATGCTGTCCCGGATCTCCCGGGGTGCGTCCGGCTGCGGCGGTGCAGTCAGCCACGGTTCGGCGACGGCCCCCTGCCGGGCGGCCAGGCCGACGCTGCGCGGCAGCTCAACGTGGGCGGCATCCAGCGGCACCAGCAGGCCGCGGGCCAGCAGCCAGTCCACCGGGGTGGCGCCGGACCCGGGCTCCGGCATCCGGCCGGCGTGCGGTACCGCGCCCACCGGCGAGCGGCGGAACTGCCGCAGCAGCGCCCCGGTGGCTTCCGGGGCCTCGGACAGCAGCGCCGGCCAGGTCCGCGGGTCGGCGAGCCAGCGTTCCAGCTCCGCGGCGGCGTCCGTGCCGGTGGCCATGGGTTCTACCGGGTAGCCGGCCCGGTGCAGGGCGGCGGTGGCAGCCGTGAGGCGGTCGGCGGTCTGCGGGTTGGAGCTGGCCAGGACCTGGTAGGGGCGGCCCAAGCCGGCCGGATACGGTCCGAGCACCTCGTCCAGGTTGGTCACCGGCAGGTAGGCCCGGTGGCGGCGGGAGGGTGCCGGCGGGGTGCGCACCAGCAGGGCGAGCGCGTGCAGGCCGGCCAGATACCCGTCCAGCTCCTTGAGCGTGGCGCGGCCGGACGCCGGGCGCAGCAGCGGCTGCAGGGTGGCCGCGTCCGCGGCCGTGCCGGAGTCCACATTGGTGGACAGCACCACCGCCGCCAGCATGTCCAGCTGGGGGCGGGTGAGGTTTTCCAGGGCCCGCTGGAGGCTGATCCGGGTGCAGGCACGGGCGGCCAGCGCGGGAAAATCCGGCACCGCAGGATGGCACAAGTCAGGCCGGGTGGCCAGCAGTGTCCGCAGCTGCCGGTCGCTGCGGGCGGCCAGATCCAGGGCCAGGGCGCGGATGGAGGACATCGGATTAAACGGTACTCCCTTGGTGGGGCGGCCCCGGCCCGGCTGCCGGTGCTGTTAAAGTGCGCGCCGGCGCAGGATGCTGCGCACCACCAGGCCGGCGAGCAGGAGGAACGCCAGCGGCAGTGCGGTGAACGCGATCCAGGTGAATCCGGTCCAGGCTTGCGATCCGGCCCAGGCCGTGGCCAGGATCGCCGCCAGGCTCACCAGGCCTGCCACGCACAGCAGCACCGCTGCCACCGCGGCCGCGGTGGCAGCGCGGGAGGACTCCGGAGGCTGGGCAGGATGGGGCGAAGGATCGGCAACGGGCATGGCAATAACGCTAACAGCGGATTAGGGGGCCGCAAAGGTGGAACTAAAGGCAAAGCCCTGCCCGGACAGGCTAATCTAGATACGGACTTCCCCGCCCCCGGGCGTTCCCGTGCTGTTGGCAGCCGGCCGCTGCGGAGGGGGCGGTAGGCGAAGCAGACCGGCCAGGCCCGGGAACGGGACCGGCACACGGAACGTGTTGGCATGCAGGGCTGGGGAACTGCAAAACTATAGGACTGTAGAACGAGGTAAATGAAGTGCCCATCGGCAAGGTGAAGTGGTTCGACGCGGACAAAGGGTTCGGTTTCCTGGCGGCGGATGACGGACAGGAAGTGTTCCTGCACGCCTCGGCGCTGCCGGCAGGGGTCAAGGAGGTCAAGGCCGGGACCCGGATGGAATTCGGCATCGCCACCGGCAAGCGCGGCGCCCAGGCGCTGTCCGTGCGGATCCTGGAGGCGGCGCCGTCGATCGTCAGGGCTACGCGCAAGCCGGCCGAGGACATGGCGGTTATTACCGAGGACCTGATCAAGCTCCTCGACGGGATCTCCAACGGGCTGCGCAAGGGCCGCTACCCGGATAAGTCCCATGCCGCAAAGGTGGCCGCGGTGCTCCGCCGGGTCGCCGACGATCTGGACGCATAGGCGGATCCATGACTGAGAATCCCACCGACCTCGAAGCCGGCACTGCGCCGGCTGTCCCGCGGCGTCCGGCGGCCCGGCGGACGGCCAAGCTGGATGCGGTGCTGGCCGCGGCCGTGGACAGTGCCCGGGCGGGGGTGCTCGGGGTCGCCCCGGCCGGCCAGGTCGGCGCGCATGTGGGCGCCTGGGCCGAAGGCGAGCGGCTGGTGCTGCACCGCTTCGAGGCCATGCTGCCCGGCTACCGTGGCTGGCAGTGGTACGCCACCGTGGCCCGGGTCCCGCGCGGCAAGCAGGCCACGGTCTGCGAGGTGGGCCTGCTTCCGTCGGACGATTCGCTGCTGGCGCCCGAATGGGTGCCGTGGGCGGACCGGGTCCGGCCCGAGGACGTAGTCCAGTCCGGGGCCGAGGAGTCCGAAGTCGATGAATCCGACGCCGAACCGCTGGCCGGCGCGGAGCCGGACCCCGCCGCGGATTCCGCGGAAGATTCCGGCGGTGACCCGGGCCAGGAGTCCGCCCGGGACTCCGAATAGGCACTTTTAAGTCTTCAGGGGCTCCGGCCCGGCACGCAGACGGGCCGGAGCCCCTGAAGACTTCCTGATGCCTTAAGGTGCTACGCCCCCTGGCCCGGCAGTTCCCGCAGCACGTAGTCGATGCAGGAGAGCAGCCTGCTGACGTCGTCGGGCTCGATCGCCACGAAAGTGGCGATGCGCAGCTGGTTGCGGCCGAGCTTGCGGTACGGCTCGACGTCGACGATGCCGTTGGCGCGCAGCGCCTTGGCTACCGCGGCGGCGTCCACCGTGTCGTCGAAGTCGATGGTGGCGATGACATTGGAACGGTGCTCCGGATTGGCCACATAAGGGGTGGCCACGGCCGAAGACTCGGCCCAGCTGTAGACCCGGCCGGCCGAATCGGCGGTGCGCTTGGCCGCGAAGTCCAGGCCGCCGTTGGTGTTGAGCCACTCGATCTGGTTGTTCAGGGTGACCAGGGTGGCCAGCGCCGGGGTGTTGTAGGTCTGGTTCTTCAGCGAATTGTCGATGGCGGTCTGCAGGTCCAGGAAGTCCGGGATCCAGCGGCCGGTCGCGGCGATCCGTGCGGCACGCTCCAGCGCGGCCGGGGAGAACATGCCCAGCCACAGCCCGCCGTCGGAGGCGAAGTTCTTCTGCGGGGCGAAGTAGTAGACGTCGGACTCGGCCACGTCCACATCCAGGCCGCCGGCCGCGGAGGTCGCATCGATCAGCAGCAGGGCGCCGTCGTCGGCCCCGGCCACCCGCTTGACCGGCGCGGCCACACCGGTGGAGGTCTCGTTCTGGGCCCAGGCGTAGACGTCCACGCCGGCTTCGGCCTGCGGTTCCGGACGGCTGCCGGTCTCCGACTTGATAATGGTGGACTCGTCCAGGAACGGGGCATTGTTGGTGGCCTTGGCGAACTTGGAGCTGAACTCGCCGAAGGACAGGTGCTGGGCCTTGCGCTCCACCAGGCCGAACGTGGCCACATCCCAGAAGGCCGTGGAACCGCCGACGCCGAGGATGACCTCGTAGCCTTCGGGTGCCTTGAAGAACGCCTTCAGCCCCTCGCGCACGCTGCCCACGAGGTTCTTCACCGGTGCCTGCCGGTGGGAGGTGCCCAGCAGGTTCCTGCCGGCGGCGACGAGGGCGTCGATCTGCTCCGGGCGGACCTTGGACGGACCGGCGCCGAAGCGGCCGTCCTCGGGCAGCAGGTCGGCGGGGATGCGGATGGATTGGGGATCGCTCATGAGTAACTCTTCCTAGCAGGGGGCGCTGCTGGCTCGTCGGATCGCTGCGGTGGTCCGAGGCACTGATCCGCCCTCGAACCTCGTTAATTCTGCCTCAGTTGCCTGCCGGGCTGTTAGTTGGCGTGCCGGCCCGGCCCTCGAGGCCCTGTGCGGCGCGATTCCGCGCCGGTAGCGCCGAGCGGCTACGCTTGGGGCGGGGATAACGCTGCTGCCCTGACGGCCACCGCCCGGCTTTGCCGGCACCTCAGAGACGAACCGGAACGACACCGGACGGGCAAGACCAAGGAGTAAGGATTCCGTGACCGACCTCATCGACACCACCGAGATGTACCTGCGTACCATCCTCGAATTGGAAGAAGAGAACATCGTCGCACTGCGGGCCCGGATTGCCGAGCGCCTGCGCCACTCCGGCCCCACCGTTTCGCAGACAATCGGCCGGATGGAACGCGACGGACTCGTGGTGGTCACCGGGGACCGGCATCTGGAACTGACCGAGCACGGCCGCCGGCGCGCCACCGAAGTGATGCGCAAGCACCGGCTGGCCGAGCGGCTGCTCTCCGATGTGATCGGCCTGGACTGGGCCTACGTGCACGACGAGGCCTGCCGCTGGGAGCACGTGATGAGCGAGCGGGTGGAGCAGCGGCTCTACGAACTGCTGGGCAAACCGGAGGTGTCCCCGTACGGCAACCCCATTCCCGGCCTTGAGGCGCTTGGCGGCCAGCCGTCGGCGGGCTTCGGCGAAGGTGTGGTTAATCTCACGGACGCGATGCGGCAGTACGCTCCCGGCCAGCGGGTGGTGATCGCGCGGCTGGCCGAACCCATCCAGGTCGAGCCCGAACTGCTGCTGCAGCTGGAAGAAGGCGGGCTCAAGCCCGGGGCCGAGCTGGCGCTCGAAGCGGTGGGGGAGTACATCTCCGTGCGCGTTCCCGGCGTGGAAGGCGCCCTGGAGCTGCCGCCGGAAGTGGCCGCCCATATCTTCGTCAGCTTCGGCTGAGCTGCTGCGACACGCCGGGCCGAGGGCCGGCGTGGCCCGTTTGGGCCGGTCTGCCGCGGCCGGATGGCGGGAAACGAATCTTTAACATAACGGGATTATTACTGTCCTCCCACTAGCCCATATAGTGGGTTCCGGCGCCGAGACATCGGCGTTACCTAGTTCCGCAGCCGAACCCTGCCAGCGGAACAACAGGTTCCGTGGTGGCAGGGGCGGAGGACCCACAATCGGCAGCTGCGCACAGCAGCGGTTGGCTGCCTTGGGGTGAAGCCGCGCCGGTACGGCATCGGTCCTGCGAAGTTCCCCTTTTTCGGGCCGATGGCGCATGGGCGCGGCCGAGTTCTTCTTCTGACTCGAATCCGACAGCTAACTTCGCAGGCACGCAGGAGAGGGAAGACGTTTGTCAGAACACAAAGCCTCGGGGCGCCGCCGTTCCAGCGCCCCGGCAGCCAGCGTGCGGCCGCACACCGGCCAGCCCGGCCGGCGCCGCGCGGCCGAGCCGGTCCGCTCCCCGTTCGCGGCGGCCGTCCACGGACTGGGCCACAAGGCGGCCCTCGTGGCCGCGGTTTCCGGCATGGCACTGACCGTCGTCCTGCCGACGACGGCCGGGGCAGCGGGCGGGTCCGGGGCGGCAGCCCCCTCCACAGCGGTCACCGCCGCAGCCCAGGCAAAGGTGGACTACCAGCGCTCCGGGCTGACCAGCGGTTTCGATCCGGACACCAAGCTCGAGCAGCTGATGGTGGCCTCCGGTGCCGAGGTCGAGGCCACCAGCAGCAAGGGCACGCTGTCCCAGCCGATGGATGCCATGAAGATGACCTCCCCGTTCGGGATGCGGATCAATCCCGTCACAGGCGCTGCCGGGGAAATGCACACCGGTCAGGACTACGGTGTGCCCTGCGGCACGCCGGTTCATGCGGCCGCCGGTGGAACGATTAAGTCAGCCGGCTGGGTGGACATGTATGGCAATCGCGTGGTCATCGACCACGGCAACGGCCTGGAAACCACCTACAACCACCTGACCAGCATCGGCACCCACCAGGGGGCCAAGGTGTCGCGCGGGGACCTGATCGCCGAGAGCGGCACCACCGGCAATTCCACCGGCTGCCACCTGCATTTCGAGGTCGTCGTCGGCGGCAAAATGGTCGATCCGAAGTCCTGGCTGTGAAGTCCGTTATCAAAGACACGCCGATCTGTGATCGGAATGTGACTTGCGGTAAGAAATCGTATACCGTCTAACTCGTGCCAGGCCGAAACAGGCCTGGCACCTTCGGGTGGAATGCCGAGCTCTGCCACTATCCGAAGTCCGTTCGCAACCAACGCATGGCAGAGGCGGGGGACCCACTCAACCGGGCTTCCTTGAAGCCCTAGGGGTTAAGCCGCCAGGGCCTTCGGATTCCTTCCGAAGGAGACCAGCGGCCGGATGACTCCCATCCGAACCCGACAGCTCACCTCGTAGGCATGGGGAGAGGTAAACCACCGTGTCCAAGAGCACCACCGCGGGCCGCCACAGGGCTGCCCCCGTCCACACCAATCCGCTGGAGACCATGTCCAAGGCTGTCTCCTCCAGCGCCGGGTCCGTTGGCCGCCAGGCCGTCGTTATCGCCGCCGCTACCGGGCTGGTCCTGACCGTCGGTGCTCCCGCACAGGCCGGCGGCGCCCAGCGCGACGCAGCCGTGCAGGCCGGCTCCTCCGCCCCCACCCGGGTCCAGGTCGAGACCGTCAAGGCGTCCAACATCCAGCTCAAGTTCGAGCGTGCCGGCGTGACCTCCACCCCGGCTCCCGTGGCCGAGCCCGTGGTCGAGGCCGAAGCCGCCGCCGAGGCCGCCGAGCAGGCCGCCCCGGTGCAGGCAGAGGCTGAAGCAGGCGCCCAGGTCCAGGCCGCGTCGGTCGAAAAGGCCGAGGCCAAGCCCGAAGCCGCTGCCGCCAGCGGTCTCGGCGCGTCCATCGTCGCCGCCGCCTACGGTCAGATCGGCGTCTCCCAGGACTGCACCGCCATGGTCGAGAACGCCCTGCGCCAGGTCGGTTTCTCCGTCGGCGACCTCGCCCCCGCCCAGTTCTTCGCCTACGGCACCCAGGTTTCCAGCCCGCAGCCGGGCGACCTGATCTACTACGACGACGCCGGTGCCGGCGTTCCGCACATCGCCATCTACGTGGGCAACGGCCAGGCCATCCACGGTGGCTGGACCGGCTATACCACGGTGCTGGGCAACGCCTACATCGGTTCCGGCCCGGTCTTCATCCGGCCCTCCCGCTAAGGATCCAGTGCACTGCACGGGGATCCGCCTCCCGGTCCGGGAGGCGGATCCCCGTTCCGCTTTAAGCACCCAGGCAGCGGCCTTGCCTGCGTGCGGCGCATCCGCCGTGGCCCGGCCGCAAGTCCCCGGGCGGCACGAAATGTTGGCGCGACGGGTATTTGTGGATTTACTCTGTGTCTGTCAGTCCGAACAACCATGCACCGGACCTGCGATCCACGTGGGAGCCTCGGGCATGGTCAGACGAAGAGGAATGTGCATGCGCACACTCGTCCTGAACGCTGGATACGAACCGCTGGCGGTGGTCACCTTCCGCCGGGCGCTGCTGCTTGTGCTCGCCGGCAAGGCAAGCGTCATCGCAGAGGACGGGGAACCCGTCATCGGACCGAACGACATCCTGGGCAGGCCCTCGGTGATCCTGCTCAACCGCTACATCAAGATTCCCTACCGGCAGGACACCACCGTGACCCGCCGGGGCGTGCTGCGCCGGGACAACCATGTCTGCGCCTACTGTGGCAAGACGGCCACCACCGTGGACCACGTCCGGCCACGCTCGCGCGGCGGCGAGGACAGCTGGGAAAACCTGGTCGCCTGCTGCCTGCGCTGCAACAACGCCAAGGGGGACCGCACCCTGGCCCAGATGGGCTGGCAGCTGCACTTTACGCCCAGGGCCCCGCGCGGCGCGCACTGGCGGATCCGGGAGCTGGAGCGCCCGGCACCGGCCTGGAGCGAATTCCTGGACAGCGATTCCGCCGCGTGAACGGCCCGGGACCCGGTCCGGCCGAAGCCTTTGACGCGGTGGTGCTGGCCGGCGGCCGGTCAGCCCGGCTGGGCGGGGTGCCCAAGGCGCTGCTGGAGATTGCCGGGCGGACCTTGCTGGAGCGCACCCTTGACGTCCTCGACGGCGCCCGGCGGATCGCCGTCGTCGGCCCGCCGGAACTGGCCGCCGTCCTGGCCCGGCGGCCTGCTGCCGAAGGGCGCCTGCTGCTGACCCGGGAGGACCCTCCCTTCGCCGGTCCGGCCGCCGGGATCGCCGCCGGTGTGGCGGCCCTGGCTGCGCCGGCTCCTGCGGGCGCGGACGACGGCGGGCAGGCGCCGCTGACGCTGTTGCTGGCCTGCGACATGCCCGGCCTGGCCGGGCTGCCGCAGCACCTGCTGGCAGCCGTCCGGCACCATCCCGAAGCCGGCCTGTGGCTGCCGGTGGATGCCACCGGGCGGGAGCAGCAGTTGGCCTGCTGCGCTCGCACCAGTGCGCTGGCGGCGGCGGTCGCTGCGGCCGGGGGAGCGGCAGGCGCCGGCGGACTGTCGGTGCGGAAGCTGCTCGCACCGCTGGCGGCGGTGCACGTGCCGCTGCCGGCCGCCGGAACCACCGAAGACATTGACACCTGGGCGGACGCCGCCCGCTTTGGCATCGCCCGGCCCGCACCGTAGCCTAGCTACGAAGCGGGTCCGGCAGCGGGCCCGGAAGACCTGCCAGACTGGCCCCCGGCGCCCGCCGGGAGGACAGCCGCGAGAACAACGGAGTGCAAACGTGGCCTCTGCCGAAGAAATCCTGTCCCCCTTCGTGGCCGAGTTGTTGGCGGCCTTGGAAATCGAGGACACCCCGGTGGACATCGGGGCCGTGCTGGGCCTCGCCGGGGTGGCCGCGCACAGTGTGGTCCGGCCCGCCGCGCCGGTCACCACCTTCGTGGTCGGCTACGCCGCCGGACTGGCTGCGGCCACCGGGCAGGCCTCTCCCGAGGTGGCCATGCGCGCCGCTTCCCGGGTGGCCGAAAAAGTCATCAGCCGTCATCAGGCCGTCCCCGGGGAATCCGAGGCGTGAGCGCTCCGCTCCGCGGCGGGGCGACGGATAACGGCCGCAGGCCGGTGCATGACCATGGCACCGGCTGGGACGAGGCACGCAGCACGGCCCACGCGGCAGGCAGCGCGGCAGTGGCCCCGGCGTCGCTCCTGCCGCTGGAGGCCTGCGCCGGACTGACCCTGGCGGCGGACGTGCTGGCGAAGAACCCGGTCCCGCACTATGCCTCCTCGGCCATGGACGGCTGGGCCGTCGCCGGGGACGGCCCCTGGCGGTTGCTGGCTGCCGCCGGCCCGCTGTCCCCGGGCCGGGCCGTGCCGGTGGTCACCGGCGGACTGATGCCCGACGGCGCATCGGCCGTGCTGCGCAGCGAGTACGGCAGCGTGGATGGCGGCGTCCTGGAGCTGGTGCCGGGAGTGGCCGCCGGCGAGCCCCCGGCCGGCCGGCACATCCGCCCGGCCGGGGAAGAGGCGCGGGCCGGCGAAACCATGATCACCGCCGGCACGGTGCTCAATCCCGCCCACCTGGCCATCGCCGCCGTCTGCGGCCACGACATGCTGCCCGTGATCCGGCGGCCGCAGGTGGCACTGCTGCTCACCGGGGACGAAGTGGTCACGTCCGGCATTCCGGCCCCGGGCACGGTCCGGGACACCTTCGGCCCGGCGCTGCCGGCCATCATCGCCCGGCTCGGCGGGGTTCCGGCCCAGCCCCTGCGGCTGCCGGACGACTTCGCCACCCAGTTGGACGCCGTCCGCGGCTGCGGCGCCGACGTCGTTGTCACCACCGGCGGGACCGGCCACTCGCGGGCGGACCAGCTGCGGCCGGTGCTGGCCGAGCTGGGAGCCCGGATCCTGGTCCCGTCCATCCGGATGCGGCCCGGGCATCCGGCCCTACTGGCCAGGCTGCCCGGCGGCCGGCTGCTGGTGGGGCTTCCGGGCAACCCGCTGGCGGCCGTCATGGCGCTGCTGACCCTCGGTGCCCCGCTGCTGGCCGGACTCAACGCCCTGCCGCTGCCGCCGCTGGGTACCGTCGCCGCAGGCGTGCGGCTGCCGCCCTTGGCGGGCCGGGACCGGCTCATCCCGTACGCGCTCACCGCGGCCGGCGCCGTGCCGGCCGAACGTACCGGATCGGCCATGATGCGCGGGCTCGCCGGGGCCGGCGGCGTGGCCGTCGTACCCGCCGACGGCGCCGCTGCGGGCGACGTGCTGCGCACGCTGCCGCTGCCGTGGTGACTTAAGCTGGCCTAAACGTGTTTAAAGATTAGAGGAGGACCGATGGGACGCCTCATGCAGCGCCGCCGGGTGCTGAAGCTGAGCCTGGACGGCGAACCGCGCCGCCGCGAGGACGTGCTGGCCGCCGAGGAACCGCTGGAAATCCGGCTGGGCGGACGCTCCTTCAGCGTCACGATGCGTACCCCGGGGGATGACTTCGACCTGGTCGCCGGCTTCCTGGTGTCCGAGGGGGTGGTCTGGGACGCCGGCCAGCTGGGCGCCATGCGTTTCTGCGCCGGCGAGGATGAGCAGGGCCGGCAGACCTACAACGTGGTCGAGGCACAGCTGGCCCCCGGCGTGGCACTGCCGGAGACCTCCCTGGAACGCCACGTGTACACCTCCAGTTCGTGCGGCATCTGCGGCACGGCCTCGATCGATGCCGTCACCAAGAGTTCGCATTTCGGCCTCGCGGGGGAGCAGCCCGGCGACCTGCCGGAGCTGCCGCTGGAAATCCTGCTGTCCCTGCCGGACCGGCTGCGCGAGCACCAGCAGGTGTTCGAGCGCACCGGCGGCGTGCACGCGGCCGGGCTGTTCGGCTTCGACGGTTCGCTGCTGTGCCTGCGCGAGGACGTGGGCCGGCACAATGCGGTGGACAAAGTGGTCGGCTGGGCCCTGCGCGAAGGCCGGCTGCCGCTGCGCAACACGGTGCTGCAGGTCTCAGGCCGGGCCTCCTTCGAACTGGCGCAGAAGGCGTACCTGGCCGGAATCCCGGTGCTCTCGGCGGTCAGCGCGCCGTCGTCGCTCGCCGTCGAACTGGCCCAGGAGACAGGTCTGACCCTGGCTGGTTTCAGCCGCGGCCGCAGCCTGAATGTCTACGCCCACCCGGAGCGCATTATTGCGTCACGGGTCGGCAATTCGGTGTGATTGCGGCTACATTCCGGGTTACATTAGGGGGCATGAGACGCCAGCCACCGGTACGTGACATTGATGAAAACGAGCTTGAGGTCCACGACCCGAAGACTGCCGCCGCAGGGGTAAAGGCCGTGATGGTCTCCATGGACCGCGGCATTTCCCAGGCCGGGGTGGGCCGCACCGTCCGCTCCATGCTGCGGGTGAACCAGCGCGGCGGGTTCGACTGTCCCGGCTGCGCCTGGCCCGAGTCCATCACCGGGGCGCGCAAGCCGGCCGAGTTCTGCGAGAACGGGGCCAAGGCCATCGCGGAGGAAAATACCCTGCGCACCGTGACCCCCGAATTCTGGGCCCGGCATTCCATCGAGGAGCTGGCCGGAAAGACCGAGTACTGGCTGGGCAACCAGGGCCGGATCACCGAACCGGTGGTTATCCGCGAGGGCGAGACGCACTATTCGCCGATTTCCTGGACTGACGCCTTCGACCTGATCGGCGAGCACATCCGCGCCACGACGCCGGACCGCTGCGTCTTCTATACCTCCGGGCGTACCGCCAACGAGACGGCGTTCATGTACCAGCTGTTCGCCCGCTCGGTGGGTACCAACAACCTGCCGGACTGCTCCAACATGTGCCATGAGTCCTCCGGCTCGGCGCTGAACCCGACCATCGGCATCGGCAAGGGCACCGTCTCGCTCGAGGACATGCACCGGGCCGAGCTGATCCTGGTGGTCGGCCAGAACCCCGGCACCAACCACCCGCGCATGCTCTCGGCGCTGGCCGAATGCCGTGAGAACGGCGGCAGGGTGGTGGCGGTCAATCCGCTGCCCGAGGCCGGGCTGATGAAGTTCAAGGACCCGCAGGACCCGGGCAACCTGCTGCGCGGCGGCGCCCAGATCGCCGACGAGTTCCTGCAGATCAAGGTCGGCGGGGACCTGGCCCTGTTCCAGGCCCTGGGCCACCTGCTGCTGGAGGAAGAGGAACGCGTTCCCGGCTCCGTGGTGGACCACGACTTCATCGCCGCGCAGACCGACGGCTTCGAGGAGTACCGCGAGGCCCGCCGCCGGATCAGCTGGGAGGAAACCGAGACGGCCACCGGGCTGTCCCGGCTGGAAATCGCCAGGATCGCCGGCATGCTGGCCAAGTCCAAGGCCACCATCATCTGCTGGGCGCTGGGCCTGACCCAGCAGCCGCACTCGGTGAACACCCTGCGCGAAATCATCAACCTGCTCCTGCTGCAGGGCAACTTCGGCAAGCCCGGCGCCGGCGCCTGCCCGGTCCGCGGCCACTCCAACGTCCAGGGCGACCGCACGATGGGCATCTGGGAGAAGCCGAAGGAATGGCTGCTCGAGGCGATCGACCGGGAATTCGGCATCAGCAGCCCGCGCCACCACGGGGTGGACTCCACCGAAACGCTCGAAGCGTTCGAAAACGACGACGTGGATGTCTTCGTCTCGATGGGCGGCAACTTCGCGCTCGCCTGCTCGGACACCGAGGCCCTGGAGGCGGGCATGAAGCGCGCCGGGCTGACCGTCCACATCTCCACCAAGCCCAACCGCTCGCACATCGTCCACGGCCGCACCTCGCTGATCCTGCCCACGCTGGGCCGCACGGACAGGGACGACAAGCACCCCGGGGGTACGCAGTTCCTCTCGGTGGAGGACTCCATGTCGGTAGTCCATTCCACCCAGGGCCGGCTGGCCCCGGTCTCCGAGCACCTGCTGGCCGAACCGGTGATCATCGCCCGGATGGCGCAGGCCACCTTCGGGGACGGCCACCCGGTGGACTGGAAGGCCATGGCCGAGGACTACGACGTGGTCCGCGACCATATTTCCCGCGTCCTGCCCGGGTTCGAGAACTTCAACGAGCGGATCCGGCACAAGAACGGCTTCGTGCTGCCCAATCCGCCGCGCGACACCCGCTCCTTCGCCACGGACATCGGCAAGGGGCGCTTCTCGGTCAGCCCGCTGGAATACCTGCAGGCGCCCGAAGGGCACCTGATCCTGCAGACCATGCGCAGCCACGACCAGTACAACACCACCTTCTACGGCCTGGACGACCGCTACCGCGGCATCTCCAACGGCCGCCGCGTGGTCCTGGTCCACCCCGAGGACCTGGCCGAACTGGGCTACGCGGACCGGGACCTGGTCGACGTCATCAGCACCTTCAAGGGCACCGAACGGCGCGCGGACAAGTTCCGCCTGGTCGCCTACCCGACGGCGCGCGGCTGCGCGGCGGCCTACTTCCCGGAGGCCAATGCCCTGGTGCACCGGGAACTGGTGGCACGCGAATCCAACACCCCGGGCTACAAGGCCATGACCGTGCGGTTCGTTCCGCACGGGGAGCCGCAGCTCAGCTAGGGCCGAGGGTCCCGGCGCGCTGAGCTGCGGCGGTTCCCACTACAGCAGGGGGCGGTCCCGGGCCGGAAGCCGGGACCGCCCCCTGCCTCTACGTGCGCCCCGGGACTGCTACAGCCCGGCGTTTCCGGTTCCCGGGGCGTCCACGTCGCCACGCCAGCCGCCGGTCTCGGCGCCGTGGCTCTCGATGAAGTCCTTGAACTTGCGCAGGTCGGACTTGACCTGGGCGTCGTCAATGCCGAAGGCGGCCCCGGCCTTCTCCGCGAACGTCTCCGGAGCCCACTCGAGTTGGACGGCAATGCGGGTAGTGATGTCGTCCAGCCGGTGGAAGGTCACGACGCCGGCGTGCGTCGTGCCGTCGACGCTGCGCCAGGCCACCCGCTCGTCCGGGTGCTGCTCGCTGATCTCGGTATCGAACTCGCGCTCTACGCCGCCGATCCGGGCCTTCCAGTGGTTGGTGGTATCAGTCAGTTGTGTGACCGACTCGACGCCCGACATGAATTCGGGAAAGGACTCGAACTGGGTCCACTGATTGTAGGCAGTGCGGACGGGGGCTGCGACGTCGATGGTTTCTTCAACGCGTGCCATAGATTCTTCCTCCTGCAACTGTTGGTGCCAGGTCACGCGGCCCGCGGATCCTGCTGCAGGCCGCTGGTGCCCACGCTAACCAGCCTCCGGCAGGCCTGCAACGGCAGCGGGGCGTCGTACCGGGGCCTGGAGCGGCCGCCTTGCCAGCGCCGGCAAGGGCCTAGGCTTGGATAAGAGCAGGAGAAGTTAAAAGCTAAAACAGTGCACCGCCGCATGACCCCGGCGGCGGGCCTGACCGAAGGAGCCACACACGATGTCGATGGAAGGCGCAGCCTATAGTTCGCTGTGGAGGCTCTCCATGGCCGACGGCGCGAAGAAGTCCTTCTCCCGGGAAACCATCCGGCGGACGCTGGCCTTCGCAGCACCCTACAAGGCCAAGCTGCTGGTCTTTGTGCTGGTTTCGGTCGTTTCGGCCACGCTGGCCGTGGCCACGCCGGTGCTGGCCGGCCAGGTGGTCGACGCCATCGTGGCCAAGTCCAGCATCAGCACCGTGGTCTGGCTCGCCGTCGTCATTGCCGCGGTGGCCATCGCCGACGCCGGGCTGAGCATGGTCACCCGCTGGCTCTCCTCCGGACTGGGCGAGGACGTAATCCTGGACCTGCGCACCGCGGTGTTCGACCACGTGCAGAAGATGCCGATCGCCTTCTTCACCCGTACCCGCACCGGCGCGCTCGTCAGCCGGCTGAACAACGACGTGATCGGCGCCCAGCGGGCCTTCGCCGGCACGCTCTCCGGCGTCGTCAGCAATGTGGTGGCCCTGGTCCTGACCCTGGTCGTCATGCTCAATACGTCCTGGCAGGTCACGCTGCTGGCCCTGGTCCTGCTGCCGGTCTTCCTGTTCCCGGCCCGGCATATGGGCTCGCGGCTGGCGGCCCTGCGCCGCGAGGCGGCCAACTACAACTCGTCGATGAGCACCCAGATGACCGAGCGGTTCTCCGCACCGGGCGCCACGCTGGTGAAGCTGTTTGGCCGGCCGGCGGAAGAGTCCCGCGAGTTCAAGCTCCGGGCCCAGCGGGTGCGGGACATCGGCGTGCGCTCGGCGATGCTGCAGTGGGTCTTCGTGACCGCGCTGACCCTGGTTTCCGCGCTGGCGCTGGCGCTGGTCTACGGGCTGGGCGGCTACTATGCCATCGTCGGGCAGTTGGCCGCGGGCGACGTCGTGGTGCTGGCGCTGCTGCTGACCCGGCTGTATGCGCCGCTGACCGCACTCGCGAATGCCCGCGTGGAGATCGCCAGTGCGCTGGTGAGCTTTGAACGGGTCTTCGAGGTGCTGGACCTGGACCCGCTGATCAAGGAAAAGCCCGACGCCGGAGAGATCGCCCCGGGGCCGGTATCGGTGGAATTCAAGGACGTGCACTTCGCCTACCCCTCGGCCGAGAAAGTCTCGCTGGCCTCGCTGGAGGAAGTGGCCACGCTCGATACCCGGGGCGGTGAAGAGGTGCTGCACGGGATCAGCTTCCGGGTCGAGCCGGGCCAGACGGTGGCCCTGGTCGGGTCCTCCGGCGCCGGGAAGTCCACCATCGCCCAGCTGCTGGCCAGGCTCTACGACGTCGATTCCGGTGCGGTGGAGCTGTCGGGCACCGACGTGCGGGACCTGAGCTTCGCCGCCATGCGCTCGGCGGTGGGCATGGTGACCCAGGACGGGCACCTCTTCCACGAAACCATCCGCTCCAACCTGCTGCTGGCCCGGCCCGGGGCCGGGGACGAGCAGATCTGGGAGGTGCTGCGCCGGGCCAGGCTCGAGGAACTGGTCGCCTCGCTGCCCGACGGGCTGGACACGATGGTGGGCGAGCGCGGCTACCGGCTCTCCGGCGGGGAACGCCAGCGGATGACGATTGCCCGGCTGCTGCTGGCCCAGCCGCGCGTGGTGATCCTGGACGAGGCCACCGCGGCCCTGGATTCGACGAACGAGGCGGCCGTCCAGGCGGCCCTGACCGAGGCGCTGGCCGGGCGCACCGCCGTCGTCATTGCCCACCGGCTGTCCACCATCAGGTCCGCCGACCAGATCCTGGTGGTCGAAGGCGGACGGATCGTCGAACGCGGCACACATACCCAGCTGCTGGTCCGGGACGGACGCTACGCCGAACTGCACCGCACCCAGTTCCAAACTCAGCCGGCCGGGGCCTAGCCACCGGCACAAGTTCGCGGTGATTGGGTAGAGTGTCCTAGGTTTACCTAACTTGGCAAAGTGTCGAAGCAAGGGCCCATAAATGCAGCGTGGTACCAACCTTGGCCGTCTGGGAGGCTACAACCAGGCGGTTATCCTGGACGCGATCCGTCGCGCCCACGAGGGTGTGGCCCGGGTTGAGCTGGTGGAACTGACCGGACTGTCGCCGCAGACCATCAGCAACGTGGTCCGCCGGCTCGTCGACGAGGGGCTGGTGCGGGAGGACCGCAAGGCGGTTTCCGGGCCGGGCAAGCCGCGCACGCTGCTGAAGCTGGAAGTTTCCAGCCGGTTCGCGATCGGGATCCATCTGGACCCGGCGCTGATGACGCTGGTGATGCTCAGGCTGGATGGGGAGGTGGTCGCTTCCGCCCGGCATGAGATGCCCGTGGTCGGGCAGCCGGACCGTACCGTCGAAGCCATGGCGGACCGGGTCCGTGAGTTGATCGCGGAGACCGGCGTGGCCCGGGAGAAGATCCTCGGCATTGGTGTGGCGGCGCCCGGCCCCATCGATGAGCCGCGGGGCATTGTAGTGGGCCCGCCCATGCTGCACGGCTGGGAGAGGGTGTCCCTGCGCGAGCCGCTGCACAAGCTGACCGGGCTGCCGGTGCTGCTGGACAAGGACGTCACGGCCGCTGCCGTGGCCGAACTTTGGGCCAGCGAGCGGACCACGCCGGAGAACTTTGCCTTCATCTACCTGGGCACTGGCCTGGGTGCCGGGGTGGTGCTGCAGGGTGAGGTGCTGCGCGGGTCCTCGAACAATATCGGCGAGATCGGGCACTACCCGACCCAGCTGGAAGTGCCCGAGTGCTACTGCGGCCGCCGCAACTGCGTGGGCATGGCCCTGGCCTTCCGGACGCTGATCCAGCAGGGGATCGACGCCGGACTGTTCCCGCAGGACCAGGACCTCAGTGGGCTGGCGGAGACCACCGCGGCGGTATCCCGGTTGTGCATGATGGCCAAGGACGGCCGGCCCGAGGCGGTGCAGATCTGTGACCGGGCGGCCGGACAGCTGGGTGCGGCCGTGGCGCATGTGGCCAACCTGCTGGATGTGGAACGGATCATCTTCGGTGGCCCCCTGTGGGACGGCCTCGTCGATTTTGCCCTGCCCAGGCTGCGCCGGGAGATTCAGGACCGTTTCGTGGCGCATGCCATCCACGGGGTAGTGGTCGAAGGCTCGGGGCTGGGCCATCAGGTTGGTGCGCTGGGAGGGGCCTGCCTGGTGCTGGACCACGCGCTGTCGCCGAAGGCGAGCGGCCTGCTGCTGGGCAGCCGCACTTGAGCGTTGCGGGTCGCACGCAGCGGGCGAAATGTTAAAGCATTTGCCGAAATATTAAAGCGTTTACCGAAAGTTCAGCCGGCGGGCTTGCTTTTAGTAAATCGAATGGATTTACTGGTATGGACGGCCTCGTCCGGCAGGAGTTCTCTTGAAGTGAACGGTTCAAGAGCCACCATACTGCCACGGGGAGGAACGGGCCGTCACAAGGCTTGGGGCCCGGATTTATCCATGGTTCGGTCGAACGGGAAGAACTGCTGGCACCATGTGGCCCACTCAGGGGCCCGGTCCGCAAGCCTTAACCAGTGGAAGCCGCCGCCCGTGCACCCGTGGGGGGATGCACGGGCGGCGGCTTCCCCGGTTAACGCCCTGTTGATGCTTGGCGGCCCGGCACGGGCGGGGAAACAGCAGGACCGGGGAAGACGCTTCTCCTACCCAATATGTGCCCCTGACCGGAATCGAACCGATGGCCTACCCTTTAGGAGAGGGTCGCTCTATCCTACTGAGCTACAGAGGCGGGTCCGGGTTCTGCTCGCGCAGTCCCGGAACACTTAAAAGCTTACCCTCTCCCCGCTCCGGTTGTTTGACGCGGCGTTGCGCGCCGCTTCCGGAACACGGCCAGCGCCCCGGCGGCCAGGCTGAGCACGAACAGCACGGACTTGGCCACGGTCAGGAAGCTGGCCAGGGCGGCGCTGCCCACCGGGTCGGTAGCCAGCGCGGCGTCGATGGCCAGGTTCTCGCCCAGATCAGCGATCACGTAGAGCAGCACCGGGGCCCAGTAGAACCAGCGCAGCAATCCGCGCCGCACCTGCGTGCCGATCAGCAGCATCCAGCTGAGCGCGAACAGCAGCGGAAAGATGGTGTCCGCCGTCTTGTGCCAGAAGTTGTACTGGCCCGCGCCGTCGGCGCCGAAGGCAGTGCGGACCTGCTGGACGTATTCGGTGCTGTAGCCGCCGACCAGTGTGTCCGGCATGGCCAGGCCGCCGGCCAGGTCTTGGAAGCCCGGCAGGGCCAGCAGGAAGGAATAGCCCAAGAGGAAGACCGAGGCCCCGATCCCGGCAATCACGATGAGGTTGGGATTGCCCTCCGGCTGTTGGCCTTGGCTGCCGGAGCGGCCGGCGGCACCTGTGGAGGACGGGCCGCCGGCGGCGGTGGCCGCGTTCGGTCCGTGCTTGCGGGCGCGCTGGGCGGGGGTTTTGGACATGGTTCCATTATGCCGCCGCGCGGCGGGGCGGCCTCGCCGCGGACGCTGGGCGCCCCATGCTGCCGCGGGCCGCGGCGGGTGTCAGGCTTAGCCTCTAGAATTGATGGACCATGGATTTTCTCACTGACCCGGCCTTTGACCTGCCTGCCGACACCGCCCCGGTGCTGCCCGGGGCACAGGAACTGCTGGCGGGCCTGAACCCGCAGCAGGAGGAAGCGGTCAAGCACGCCGGTTCGCCGCTGCTGATCGTGGCCGGGGCCGGCTCGGGCAAGACCCGGGTGCTCAGCCACCGGATCGCCTACCTGCTGGCTACCGGGCGGGCCCGGCCGGGGGAGATCCTGGCCATCACCTTCACCAACAAGGCCGCAGCGGAAATGCGCGAGCGGATCGAAGCCCTGGTAGGGGACCCGGCGAAGAACATGTGGATCTCCACCTTCCACTCCTCCTGTGTGAAGATCCTGCGCCGCGAGGCCAAGAACGTGGGCCTGAACTCGAACTTTTCCATCTACGATTCGGCCGACACGCTCCGGCTGATCACACTGGTGGCCAAGGGGCTGGACCTGGATCCGAAGCGGTTCGCGCCCAAGGCGATCCAGCACAAAATCTCGGCGCTGAAAAACGAACTGATCGACGACGAGAGCTTCGCCGCCACCGCCAACTACTCGGACCCCTTCGAACAGGCGGTGGCCTCGGTGTACACCGGCTACACCCAGCGCATGCGCCAGGCCAACGCGATGGACTTCGACGACCTGATCGCCCAAGTGGTCTTTATGTTCCAGGCCTTCCCGGCCGTGGCGGACTCCTATCGGCGCCGGTTCCGGCACATCCTGGTGGACGAATACCAGGACACCAACCACGCCCAGTACGTGCTGGTGCGCGAACTGACCGGAGCCTCGGCCGGCGGCGACGCACTGGTCCCGCCCGGCGAGCTGACCGTGGTGGGGGACTCGGACCAGTCCATCTACGCCTTCCGCGGTGCCGACGTGCGCAACATCGTCGAATTCGAGAAGGACTACCCGCAGGCCCGGACCATCCTGCTCGAGCAGAACTACCGCTCCACGCAGACCATCCTCAGCGCCGCCAACGCGGTGATCTCGCGCAACCCGGACCGGCCGCAGAAGCGGCTGTGGACCGCGCAGGGGGATGGCGAGCGGATCATCGGCTATGTGGGCGAGAACGAGCACGACGAGGCCCGGTTCATCGCCGACGAGATCGACCGGCTGCAGGACAGCGAGGGCCTGCGCCCCGGCGACGTGGCCATTTTCTACCGCACCAACGCCCAGTCCCGCTCCATCGAGGACCTGCTGGTCCGGGTCGGCCTGCCCTACAAGGTGGTCGGTGGCACCCGGTTCTACGAACGCAAGGAGATCAAGGACGCCCTGGCATACCTGCGCGTGCTGGTGAACCCCGACGACGTCGTGAACCTGCGTCGCATTCTCAACGAACCTAAGCGCGGGATCGGGGACCGGGCCGAGTATGCCGTGGCGGCCCTGGCCGAACGGGAGCGGATTTCCTTTTTCGACGCGCTGCGCCGGGCGGGCGAGGCTCCGGCCATGGCCACGCGCTCGGTCAACGCCGTGGCGGCCTTCGTCAAGCTCATCGAGGACCTGGCCGAGGTGGCTACCGGTTCCGGCGCCGCGGCCGCCCTGGAAGCGGTGCTGGAGCAGACCGGGTACCTGGCCGCACTGCGCCAGAGCAACGATCCGCAGGACGAGTCCCGGGTGGAAAACCTCGCCGAACTGCTCGCCGTCGTGCGTGAATACGAGCGGGACAACCCGGAGGGCTCGCTCGGTGAATTCCTGGAACAGGTGGCGCTGGTGGCGGATGCCGACCAGATCCCGGATGCCCCGGACGAGGAGGGCGCCGCGCTGGCGAAGAACCAGGGCGTCGTCACGCTGATGACCCTGCACACCGCCAAGGGCCTGGAATTCCCGGTGGTGTTCCTGACCGGCATGGAGCACGGCATCTTCCCGCACCAACGCTCGATGACGGACCCCAAGGAACTGGCCGAGGAGCGCCGGCTGGCGTACGTAGGCCTCACCCGGGCACGCAAGCGGCTTTACATCACCCGGTCGGAATCGCGCAGCATGTGGGGCCAGAGCCAGTACAACCCGGCCAGCCAGTTTATCCAGGAGGTCCCGGCCGAGCTGATCGACTGGAAGCGCGAGGGGGCCGAGCGCCCGGCGTTCACCTCCGGAGGCTTCGGCTCCAGCCGGTACTCGGGTTCGTTCTGGGGTGCCGGTGCGTCGGAAGCCCAGCGGCCCGCCACCAGCAGCGCCCCGGCGGCGGTCCGCGCCGGACGGGTGCAGCCGCAGAAGGAAATCATCGCCCTCACGGTGGGGGACAAGGTCAGCCACACCAGCTTCGGCAACGGCACGGTGCTGTCGCTGGAAGGGGCCGGGGACAAGACGGTGGCCAAGGTGAAATTCGACATCGGTGAAAAGCGGCTGCTGCTGCGCTATGCCCCGCTGACGAAGCTGGCATAGCGCCCGCCGGCCACACCTTCCCCATCCTGCCGCAGTCCCTCCCAAGCCAGGTAGGTCCTGCGCGGAACCCCCGCGCAGGATTGTCAGTAGCGGATCGTACCGTTGGGTTATGGACAGGTACCGGCACGGTTTCGAGCCTCCGGTTCCGGCGAGCCGCCAGGCGGTGCCGGTCGGGAGTACGTCCTTGCTGGAGTTCCATCTGTACAGGCTTCTGCTCGGAGAATGGGCCGGGCGCCTCGGCCAGCCGTGGCCGTGGAACCCTGCCGGTGAGGCCGGTATCGAAACCGCTGCCGGCACCTCCATCGACGCTGTGGACGGGCCTGGAGCCGGCGCCGGTGCGTCTGCCGGTGCTGCGGAGCGGCCCGGGCCGGCGGTTCCGCCCGCTCCGCCCGTTCCGGAATCTCCTGCTGCTTCCCTGCCCGCCATTGCAGCGGACGCCGGAGATTCTGCCGCTGCCGATCTGACCGCCGCCGATCCTGCCGCTGCGGGACCGGGGCCCGGACGGGCCGGTTTGCCCGCAGGCTGGCAGCAACTGTCCCCGACGGTGCTGGCCGCGGCACTCGGGCACATCGATCCGGACGGCCTGGATGACTGGGAAGCCATCGGCTGCCTGAGGGCCACGGCGAAGGTCACCGCCTGGATACAGTCGGTCCGGGTGAGGGCCCTGTGCCGGCTGGCCGAGTTGCGCCCGGCCGAAGACACCGGCCCTTCCGAACCTGATGGGTTTTCCCGGTTCGCCGCCCAGGAAGTCGCCGCGGCCCTGGCCCAGCCCGTGGAGTCGGCCCGCAGGGACCTGGCCGACGCCGTCCGGCTCTGCCGCGGGCTGCCTGTCACCGTGGAGGCCATGGCCGCAGGGGATCTGGACCTGCCGCGGGCGGCGGCCCTGGCCCGAGGCTCCGCCGACCTGCCTCCGGACCTGCTGCCCGAATTCGAAGCCGCGGTACTGCCGGGCGCGGGGACCATCACCAAAGACAGCGTCTAGGAGCGCGTCCGCGGCGCCCGGCAGCGACTGCACCCCGAACCCCTCGAAGCCCGGCACCGCAGGGCCGTGGAATCCCGCAACGTCACCTTCATCCCGCAGGATGACGGGATGGCAGAGCTGTCCATCCGGACCAGTGCGGACAAGGCGCTGCTGGCCTACAACCTGATCCAGGCCCACGCCAAGAGCCTCCAGGGACCGGCCGAGGCCAGGACGCTTCCCCAGTTGCGTGCCGACGTTTTCACCGACCTGCTGCTGGCCACGCCCGCTCATGCCTTGCCGGAGAACGCTGACGGCGGCAGCCCGGAGGCGCCGGGAACACGTGGTCCCGGAGCCGGCTTCCGAACGGTCCCGGTTTCCCCCGGGCAGCCCTGCACATCCTGCGGCCGCGGGCCGGCGGGAAACATCACCGCCGGCGTCGCGGTGACGTTGTCCCTGGAAACTGCAGCCCGGCTCGCTGATGACCCCGGCGATCTCGCCGGCTACGGTCCGATCCCCGCCGAAATGGCCCGCAACCTCGCAGCGCTGGCCAGGACCTGGCTGCCGGTCCTCACCGACGAACACGGCCGGGCGCTCGCCGCCGCCAGGGACCTGCGCCACCCGCCCGAATGGCTCAAACGTCTGGTCCGCCTGCGCGACAGGCACTGCCGCGGCCCCGGCTGCCGCACCGACGCCAGGTTCTGCGACATCGACCACACCATCGCTTGGGAAGACGGCGGCAAGACCACCCTCGGGAACCTCGAGCTGCTCTGCCGGCGCGACCACACCGCCAAGCACCGCGGCGGGTGGTCCCTCAGCCAGGAAGGCCATGGCCGGCTCCACTGGAGCTCCCGCACCGGCCACTGCTACACCAGCGACCCGGACGGCAGCTGGACCCCGCACCGTGCCCAACGGCCCGAGCCGCCGAAACCGGACCCCCACGCACCCCCACCGTTCTGAGGCAGGGCAGGGCGGCCTTGGTCGTCATGTGCCGGCGGTATCACGCGCAGTTAGCCTGGGCGCGGTACCGTGCGGCCTGGCTTTCCCCTCGAAACGGGACCGTCTGCCGCAATAGCTAGCGCAAACCGTGACTTTTCGACAATCCGTAGAACTGTGCCCTTGGTCACGAAACGGGTAGTCTGGGACCGGCGTCAAACGCCAAGGGACTAAAGTTCCCGGTGGAGCAGATGCGGACCACGCTCCTGCCACAGCCCCCGGGCGGGCAGGTTTGGCGCGGTTCCTGCTCCGCGTCAGCAACGACTTCGACGTAGAAGGACACAGCCCGTGGACCTGTTTGAATACCAGGCACGCGATCTTTTTGAGGCGCACGGTGTACCCGTGCTCGCCGGGATCGTGGCTTACACCCCCGAAGAAGCTAAGGCCGCAGCAGAAAAGATCGGCGGCGTCGTCGTCGTCAAGGCACAGGTCAAGGTCGGTGGCCGCGGCAAGGCCGGCGGCGTCAAGGTCGCCAAGACCCCGGAGGAAGCCTTCGAATACGCTTCCAACATCCTCGGGATGGACATCAAGGGCCACACCGTCAAGCGCGTGATGATCGCCCAGGGTGCTGACATTGCCGAGGAGTACTACTTCTCCATCCTGCTGGACCGTGCCAACCGGAATTACCTCGCCATGTGCTCCAAGGAGGGCGGCATGGAGATCGAGCAGCTCGCCGTCGAGCGCCCCGAGGCCCTGGCCCGCGTGGCTGTGGATCCGGCCGTGGGCATCGACGAGGCCAAGGCCCGCGAGATCGCCGAGGCAGCCGGCTTCCCCGAGGAGCTGCACGCGAAGCTGGTGGACACCTTCATCAAGCTCTGGGACGTCTTCAAGGCCGAAGACGCCACCCTGGTCGAGGTCAACCCGCTGGTCAAGTCCGGAAGCGGTGAGCTGCTGGCGATCGACGGCAAGGTCTCCCTGGATGAGAACGCCGGCTTCCGCCACCCCGGGCACAGCGAGCTCGAGGACAAGGACGCCGCCGACCCGCTCGAGGCCAAGGCCAAGGAGCTGGACCTGAACTACGTCAAGCTTGACGGCGAAGTGGGCATCATCGGCAACGGTGCCGGTCTGGTCATGTCCACCCTGGACGTCGTCGCCTACGCCGGCGAGAAGCACGGCAACGTCAAGCCGGCAAACTTCCTGGACATCGGCGGCGGTGCCTCCGCCGAGGTCATGGCCAACGGCCTGGACATCATCCTCAACGACGCGCAGGTCAAGAGCGTGTTCGTGAACGTCTTCGGCGGCATCACCGCCTGCGACGCCGTGGCCAACGGCATCGTCAAGGCCCTGGAGATCCTGGGCGCGAAGGCTACCAAGCCCTTGGTGGTCCGCCTGGACGGCAACAGCGTCGAGGAAGGCCGCCGCATCCTGCGCGAGGCCAACCACCCGCTGGTGACCCTGGCCGTCGGTATGGACGAAGGCGCCGACAAGGCCGCCGAGCTGGCGAACGCCTAAGGATCGAGGAAAAAGAACATGTCTATCTTCATCAACAAGGACTCCAAGGTCATCGTCCAGGGCATCACCGGCGGCGAAGGCTCCAAGCACACCGCCCGCATGCTGCACGCCGGGACCAACATTGTCGGCGGCGTGAACGCGCGCAAGGCCGGCACCACCGTCACGCATAAGGACCAGCACGGCGCCGGTGTCGAACTGCCGGTGTTCGGCACGGTCAAGGAAGCCATCGCCGAGACCGGCGCCGACGTGTCAATCGTCTTCGTGCCGCCGGCTTTCACCAAGGACGCCGTGGTCGAGGCCATCGAGGCCGAGATCGGCCTCGTTGTGGTGATCACCGAGGGCGTGCCGGTGCAGGATTCGGCCGAGTTCTGGGCCCTGGCTCAGTCCAAGGTTGACGCCGACGGCAAGCAGATCACCCGCATCATCGGCCCGAACTGCCCCGGCATCATCACCCCGGGCGAGTCCCTGGTGGGCATCACCCCGGCGAACATCACCGGCAAGGGCGGCGTGGGCCTGGTCTCCAAGTCCGGCACCCTGACCTACCAGATGATGTACGAACTGCGCGACCTGGGCTTCTCCACCGCCATCGGCATCGGCGGCGACCCGGTCATCGGCACCACCCACATCGACGCCCTGGCCGCGTTCGAGGCCGACCCGGACACCAAGGCCATCGTGATGATCGGCGAGATCGGCGGCGACGCCGAGGAGCGTGCGGCCGAGTTCATCAAGAACAACGTCACCAAGCCGGTGGTCGGCTACGTGGCCGGCTTCACCGCTCCGGAGGGCAAGACCATGGGCCACGCCGGCGCCATCGTCTCCGGTTCCTCCGGCACTGCGCAGGCCAAGAAGGAGGCCCTCGAGGCCGCCGGTGTCAAGGTCGGGAAGACCCCGTCCGAGACCGCCCACCTGCTGCGCGAGGTCTACCCCGAGCACGAAGAGGCCTCGAACCTCTAATCGCCATAAGAGAGCGGTCAGGGGTCCCCGTGCGCGGAGCGTGCGGGGCAGACCGCGAACGGCCGGCCGGTTGCCTTCCCTGCGGAGGCAACCGGCCGGCGTCGTTCGTTGCTCTTAAGAACCACCCATGCGGTTCTCATCCGATGCACATCCGCGGCCGCCATGGTGGATCCATGACTACAGATGTGAACCCGCAGGCCTCCTTCAGCACCCTCGTGGTCCGGGTCTGGCAGGAGCAGGACCACGCCCAGGGCTTCCGCGCCCGGCTCTACCTCGGCCCGGCCACCGGCGGCGAACCGCTCGTCGGGGCGGCGTCCAGCCCGGACGGCGTGCTGGAGTGGGCCAGCCGGTGGCTGCAGGGCCTGGTCCAGGAGGACGTGCCCCCGCAACGGGCCGCCGCCGGATAGGCTGGTCCCTGGCCCCACCCTCGATCAGTCCAGGAGCACCATGCGCGCCACCATCATCCACGGCCCCGGCGACATCCGCGTGGAGGACCGGCCCGAACCGGAGGTCAAGCTGCCCGCGGATGCCGTGGTGAAGGTGACCGCCTCCTGCGTGTGCGGCTCGGACCTGTGGCCCTACCGCGGGGCCTTCCAGACCCCGCAGCCGCGCGCCATCGGGCATGAATTTGTCGGTGTGGTGCAAAGTGTGGGCGCCGAGGTGACCGCGCTGGCTCCCGGCGATTTCGTGATCGCGCCGTTCGTGGACAGCTGCGGGCAGTGCCCGCAGTGCCGCAACGGCGTCACCGTGGCCTGCGACTACCTGGCCTCCTGGGGCGGCACCGACGATTCCGGCTTTGCGATCGACGGCGGCCAGGGCCAGTACGTGCGCGTGCCGCGCGCCGAGGGCACGCTGGTCAAGGTCCCGGGTGCCACCGAGCCGGACCGGGAACTGACCGCGAGCCTGCTGACCCTCTCCGACGTCATGGCCACCGGCCACCATGCCGCCGTGGCGGCGAAGGCCGGCACCGGGCGCAGTGTCGTGGTGGTGGGCGACGGCGCCGTCGGGCTCTGCGGGGTGCTGGCGGCGAAGCGGCTGGGCGCGGACCGGATCATCGCGATGTCCCGGCACGCGGAGCGGCAGGCGCTGGCCCGCGAATTCGGCGCCACCGACGTGGTCGAGGAGCGCGGCCCGGAAGCGGCGGACCAGGTGCGCGCGCTGCTCGGGGGAGTGCTGGCCGATTCGGTGCTCGAGTGTGTGGGCACCAAGGAAGCCATGGACCAGGCGGTGGCATGCGTGCGGCCCGGCGGGAACATCGGCTTTGTCGGTTCCCCCACCGGCGGCTCGGAGCTGAACGTCCGCCAGCTGTTCAACAAGAACATCACCATCGGCGGCGGCATGGCCCCGGCCCGCACCTACATTCCCGAACTGCTCGAGGACGTGCTGGCCGGCAGAATCAATCCGGGACGGGTGTTCGACGTCGAAATGCCGCTGGAGGACGCGCCGGAAGCCTACCGGGCGATGGACGAGCGCCGGGCGGTCAAGGTGCTGCTGCGACCCTGAGCCGCCCGGGCTCCGGGGTCAGGCCTTCTTGATCGTCGCCTCGATGATTTCCAGGATGTAGGGGCCACGACCTCGCGGGAGATCCGCAGGTCCGGCACGAAGGTGCCCCGCGCGCCGTCGGCGACCCAGGCCTCGACGGCGGCAAGATCCCCGGGGGATTCGATCACAGCCGAGCGGGCGCCGAGGGCCTGGCCGAGCAGGGCGAAGTCGGCCTGCTCGATCATCATCACCTGCTGGTCCAGGCCCTGCGAGCCGTACTGGTGGATTTCGGCGCCGTAGGCGGCGTCGTTGAAGACCAGCACGATCGCGCTGGTGGCGGTGCGGATGAGCGAGTCCAGGTCCGGCAGGCCCATCAGCCCGCCGCCGTCGCCGGTGACGGCGATGACCGTGGCCTCCGGGCGGGCGGCGGCCACGCCGACCGCCGAGGGCAGGCCTAGGCCGATGGACTGGAAGGCCGTGCCGACCAGGGTAATGCTGTCGCAGCACGGCAGCTCGAAGTAGGTGTTGGCCCAGCCGATGAAGTGCCCGCCGTCGGAGGCGACCACGCGGTCGGCCGGCAGGATTTCGTTGAGCCGGCGCATCAGGCTGCGCGGATCCAGCCGCCCGTCCGGACCGGTGTCCGTACCGGGATCGCGCTCGAACTGGTACCGGCTGTTCTTGGCTTCGGCCGCGGCCCCGTCCCAGGGTTCGGCCGGCGCGGTGTGGTCTGCCAGAGCGTCGGCGAGCGCCTGCACCCGAGGGCTGCATCGGCCCGGACGAAGTCCGTGACCAGCCGGTTCGTGGGTGCCTCGGTGATGTCGACCTGGATGATCCTCGCTGCGGCGGCAAAGGCCTGCCCGAAGGCGGTGGTGAACTGGTTCAGCCCGGCGCCGACCACCAGCACGACGTCGGCGGTCCGGATCAGGGCGGCCGAGGGTTCCGAGGCGAAGCCCCCGGCGACGCCCAGATCGTAGGCCCGGCCGGCGAACAGGCCGCGGGCCGGGGCGCTGGCAGCGGTCAGCGCGCCGAGTTTTCCGGCCAGTTCGCCCAGCGGGCCGGCGGCGGCCTTGGCGCCGCGGCCGCCGAGGACCAGCGGCCGCCGGGCGGCGGCCAGGATCGCGGCCGCATTGGCGATGGCTGCCGCATCAGGCGCCAGGGGTGCCGGCAGCGCGGGCAGCCGAGGAACGGACTCGTCGCCGGCGGGCCGGTTGGCCACGTCATAGGGGATGGCCAGGATCACCGGGGTGCGGTGGGCGAGCGCGTGGTGGATCGCCTCGACGGCGGTGCGGGCCGGGGCCGCGGCGTCCACGACGAAGGTGGGCACGCCGAGGGCGGCGGCGATGCCGGCCTGGTCCACATCCCACGGCCGGGGCCCCGTGGCCGGGGCGTCGCCGGTGACGAGCAGCAGCGGAGTGCGGGCCTGGGCCGCCTCCGCGAGCGGGGTGAGGGCGTTGGTGAACCCGGGCCCGTAGGTGGTGGTGGCCACCGCCAGCCGGCCCGAGACCCGGTGGCAGGCATCGGCCGCGGCCACGGTCGCGGCCTCGTGCCGCACCGCGGTGATGCGCACCGGCGTGCCGGCCAGGGCGTCGAGGAAATACGCGTTGCCGTTGCCCATCAGGGCGAAGACCTCCGTGACGTGGGCGGCAACGGCCGCGGCCAGGCGTTCGGAAACGGTGCTCATGCAGGGTTCGCGTTCTGTCTGCGGCGGGGGGGGGAGATGATCAGGTAGTTTCGAGGTCGGCGGAAATCCGCTGGGCCGCGGCCGCGACGGCGGCGCCGAAATCGTCGCCGGGGGTTTTGCTGACGCGCGCCAGCGGCATGGCCAGGCAAATGGCTGCCACCACCCGGCCGTGCTGCTGCACCGGGGCACTGACCGACCCCAGCCCGGGGGTGCGGCTGGCGATGGACTGGGTCCAGCCCTGCAGTTCAATGTCTTTCAGCGCGTCCGGTTCCCCGGCCAGCAGCCGTCCGCTGGAGCCGGCCGGCAGCTGCAGCCGGGCGCCTTCGGGCAGTGTGACCCGCAGTTCGGCCAGGCTGTCCACCGACACGGTGCAGACCCTGGCGTAGCCGCGCCGCAGCCACAGCTGGGCGGTTTCCCCGGTGCTGTCGCGCAGCTGGGTCAGGACCGGCAGGGCCGCACTTTCCAGGGCCGACCGGGTAAAGCGGGCCCCCGGATGGAATTCTCCCCGCTCGTTCCTGGCCAGGAACCCGTAGTCGGTCATGGACAGTGCGAGCCGGTGGGCGGTCGAGACCGAGAGGCCGGACCGGCGTGCCAGCTCGACGGCGGAAGCGGGCGAACCGTCCACGGCATCGAGCAGGGCGGCAACCCGGGAGAGCATCCGGTTGCCGGAAGAATCGGCTGCGGTCATCAGGGAACCTATATCTGCAGTGGTGGCGCGCTTCCCACGGTGCGGGATGCATTTCCTATTTCCAGCCGAGTGTATCGGCGGCGGCCGCGCCGGGCAAGCGTTCCCGCGTCGGTGGGACGCCGGCGTCGACGGGTATCGCGGTTTTGGCCCAGGGGGTTGTGTGTGTCATGGGTCACTGCTAATGTCTTCCCGCCAAACGGCAGTGAGATCCCATTAGATGGGAATCTGCCAGCTGTGGACGATGAAAGCAGGAATTTGTGACAGAGAATCTGCGGATCGAGGGCGACTCCCTCCCGCTTGACGGCATCCGGGTGCTGGAACTGGGCAGCTTCATCGCCGCGCCGTTCGCCGCGCGGCTGTTCGGCGACTTTGGGGCCGAAGTGATCAAGATCGAGCGCCCCAATGGCGGCGACGAACTGCGCGACTGGCGCAAGACGCGTGGCGCGACCTCGATGCTGTTCCGCACCCTGGGCCGGAACAAGAAGTCCGTGGCGCTGGACCTGCGCTCGGACGTGGGCCGGGAGGCGGTGAAGAAGATCGCCGCGCAGTGCGACGTGGTGATCGAGAACTTCCGTCCCGGCACCTTGGAGAAATGGGGACTGGGACCGGACGTCCTGACCGAAATCAACCCGGAGATCGTCATGGTGCGCATCTCCGGTTACGGCCAGACCGGCCCGTATAAGGACCGTGCCGGCTTCGGCAGTTCGGCTGAGTCCTTCGCCGGCCTGCGCTACATCACCGGCGAGCCGGACCGCCCCGCGGGCCGCGCCGCGGCGAGCATGGGCGATACCGTGGCCGGGCTCTACGGGGTCATCGGCGCCCTGATGCTGATGCTGCAGAAAGCCCGGGGCGTGCGCCACACCGGTCCGCAGACGGTCGACGTCGCGCTCTACGAGGGCGTGTTCAGCCTGCTGGAGTCCCTGGTCCCTGACTATGACGCCTACGGCATGGTCCGCAAGCGCACCGGCGGGGCGCTGCCGGGTGTGGTGCCCACCGGCTCCTACCTGTGCGGCGACGGCCTGGAGGTGGTGATCGGCGGCAACTCCAACTCGGTCTTCATCCGCCTGATGCGGGCCATCGGCCGCGAGGATTTGGCCGCTGACGCCTCGCTGCTGACCACCGAGGCGCGTGGTGCCCGGGAGGAGGAACTCAACGGGGCCATCTCGGCCTGGACCGGAAGCCACACGCTGGCCGAGGTGCTGGAGCTGCTCGACGCCGCGGGCGTGCCCGCCGGACCGGTCTACGACGCGCCGAGCATCGCCGAGGACCGGCACTACCTGGCCCGCGGCATGATCCAGACGCACGAAGTGGTCATCGAGGACAAGCCAGAGCTCATCCGCTTCCCCGGCGTGGTGCCGAAGATCCCGGGGCACGAGGGCCGGGTCCAGTGGGTTGGTCCGGAATTGGGCGAGCACACCGAGCAGGTCCTGCGCGACCTGGCCGGCCTGACCCCGGAGCAGATCGCCGGCTTCGCTCTGCAGGAGGTGCGCTAGATGACGGTGCAGATCACCGATGTCTTCCTGCGCGACGGACTGCAGGACGAGGCTGTCATCGTCTCCGTCGGGGACAGGATCGCCGTCGGCCGGGCCATTGCCGCCGCCGGCGTGCCCCGGCTGGAGGTCGCCTCCTTCGTCAATCCGAAGCGTGTGCCCCAGATGGCCGGCGCCGAGGAGGTCCTGGCCGGACTGCGCACCGCGACGACGGCGGAGCTGACGGTGCTGACGCTCAACGGCCGCGGCATCGACCGTGCCATTGCGGCCGGCGCACGGCAGATCGGCATCGTCACCTCCGCCAGCCAGGCACATAGTTCCGCCAACGCCGGCCGCAGCATTGAGGATGCCCTGGCGGAGCTGGCCGCCGAGGTCGCCCGGCACCCGGAGGCGGGCTTCGCCGCCGGTATCTCCACGGCCTTCACCTGCCCGTTCGCAGGCCGGATCGAACCGGAGCGGCTGCTGCGCATCGTCCGTGCCTTCAAGGACATGGGCGTGCGGAGCATCGGCCTGGCCGACACCTTGGGCACCACGGACCCGGCGGAGGTCATGGCCAGCGTCCGCTACGTGCTGGAAGCCGAACCGGACTTGGAATACTCGCTGCACCTGCACAACGCCCGGGGCCAGGCACTTCAGACGGTCAGTGCCGCCGTCGACGCCGGGATCACCCGCTTCGATGCCGCCCTGGCCGGCTATGGCGGCTGTCCCTTCGCGCCGGGCGCGCACGGCAACATCGCTACCGAGGACATCGTCCGCCACCTGCACGCCACCGGCCATGACACCGGGGTCGACGAGGACCGCCTGGCCGAAGCGGTCCGCCTGGCCCGCCGCGTCGTCGCACAGTCCCCGGCACTGGCCCGCGAGGCCGTGTCCGGCTAAGCAGCGCCGGGAAAACTGCCTACCCTATCCTCCAGCGGCCGTCCACAGTGTCCAGGACACAGTTCCGGGACGGCCGCGCCCAAACCGTTGGGAGACAACGATGTCACTTACCCCCCGCACCACCGATCCGGCCACCGTGGCCGGGCAACCGGCCGGGAGCGGTCCGGCCACGCCCGTCGCCGGCTCCCGGGCCGTCCACCACTCCTACCCGCGCGGATTCCGGATCGCGAGCATGCCCGGGGCGGTCTACTTTGTCCTCGCGGCGCTGCTGCTGCTGGCCGCGCTGACCGGGAACCTGCCCGACTCGATGATCGCCGGCTTCGCCGTGACCATCCTGCTCGGCGGGCTGCTGATCTGGATCGGCAACCTCTTCCCGGTCGTCCGGGACTATGGGCTGCCCACGATCCTGTGCACCTTCGTGCCCGCCACCCTGCTGTTCCTGGGCCTGCTGCCCGAAAACCTCGTGACCGTGGTGCAGAACTTTGTCTCCGGCTACGGCTTCCTGGACTTCTTTGTGGTCACCATCATTGCCGGGTCCATCCTGGGCATGCCCCGGGCACTGCTGCTCAAGGCGGGCCCCCGTTTCGCCGTGCCGGTGGTCGGCTGCCTGGTTGCCACCTTCCTGCTGGTCGGCCTGCTCGGGGCGGTGACGGGATTCGGCTTCATCGAAGGCATCCTGATGATCGCCGCGCCGATCATGGCCGGCGGACTGGGGATCGGGGCGGTGCCGATGTCCGAAATGTACGCGGCGCGGACCGGCGGCACCTCCGAAGCCTTCATGGGCGACCTGCTGTCCGCCGTCGTCGTGGCGAACATCGTGTGCATCCTGATCGCCGGGCTGTACAACGGGCTCAGCAAGCGCGGCACCCAGCTGTTCGTCGGCTTCAACGGCCACGGCGAACTGCTGCGCGTCCAGGGCAAGTCCAGCGAACTCACCATGCCGCCGAAGAAGGAAATCTCTTCGTTCATCGCGCTGGGCAAGGGCCTGGCCATCGCCGGCTGCCTCTTTGTCCTGGGCAATCTGGCCGGAGCCTTCCTGCCGGCGCTGCACCCCTATGCCTGGACAATCATCGCCGCTGCCCTGATCAAGATTTTCGGCCTGTTCCCGAAGGAACTCGAAGAGGCCAGCTCGGAGTGGGGCGACATGATCAGCAACATCATGGTCCCGGCGCTGCTGGTGGGGGTCAGCATCACCTTCATCAAGATCGACGACGTCCTGGCCTCGCTGGGCAACCCGATGTTCATCCTGCTGACCGTGTGCACGGTGATCATCGCCACGGTGAGCTCGGGCCTGCTGGGCTGGCTGGTCAAGTTCCACTTCGTGGAGGCCGCGATCACCCCCGGCCTGGTTATGGCCGATACCGGCGGCAGCGGCGACGTCTCGGTGCTCAGCGCCGCCAACCGCATGCACCTGATGCCCTTCGCTGCGCTGACCAACCGGGTCGGCGGGGCCCTGGTGCTCTTCCTGACGTCCCTGCTCGTGCCGCTGCTGGGCGCTGCCGCCGGCTGAGCCGGGCTGCTTTCCGGTCCGGGGTGCCCCGCAGCCGATGGCTGCGGGACACCCCGGACTTGTGCCGTTCAGTACTGTTGCCCGGGCGTGCCGGGCCATATTTCCGGGGAGCCGACGGTTGTCGCCGAATTGTCGATTCAATCCCGGGCCGCCATTTATCGCCGTTGACTATCTTCGTGGGCCTGCCTAGACTCGTCGGCATCTGCCATGTTCTTGGAAACAATGGCTTATTGCCACATGGGTTTATTGCCACATGGATCGGTGAGATATGTCTCCGGATTTGACGCGTCGGCTGGCAGCAGAATTCATAGGCACCGCAGTCCTGGTGCTTTTCGGGGCCGGCTCGGTGCTGGCCGCCCTGACCGCCGGCCGCGGTGAACTGACCTACCCCGGGGTGGGGTTCATTGCCCTGTCCTTCGCCATTGCTATCGCCGTGGCCATCTATGCGTTCCTTGCGGTCTCCGGGGCGCACATCAATCCGGCGGTGACCATTGCCCTGGCCGCGACCCGGCGTTTCCCCTGGGGCGGGCTGCTCCCGTATTTGGCCGCCCAGTTGATGGGCGCTGTCGTCGGCAGCCTGCTGCTGGTGGCGGTCTTCGGTTCCCGGGCCGTGGATTTTGGCGGCGGGGCCACCGTCCTGGGCCCGGAGGTTTCCTACGGCCAGGGAATTGTCGCAGAGGCCGTCGGGACGTTCCTGCTGATGCTCGCGGTCATGGCGGTCGCGGTGGACAAGCGGGCGCCCAAGGGGTGGGCAGGGCTGGTCATCGGCCTGGCCGTCGCCTGCGCCATCCTGGTCATTGGGCCGCTGACCGGCGGTTCGCTGAACCCGGCCCGGACCTTCGGCCCGGATCTCGTGCAGGCCATTTTCGGCGGCGCCGTCCAGTGGTCCCAGTTCCCGCTCTACATCATCGGCCCGTTCATCGGCAGCATTGCCGCGGCCTTTACCTACGACCTGGTGGTCAGCCCCCGCGAGGCGGTCGAGGCCCACGGCCGTGCGGATGAACCGTCGTCGGGGCGCCGGGCGGGCGGGAATCCCGCGGGCAGGGAATGACGAATAGCAGAAGAACAGGGCCGGCATAAACCACGGCCGGACCCAGTACCAAGGTTTTTCTTAGTGAAGGTAAAAAGGAGAGGAACAGCATGTCGGGAAACCGTGTCGTCGTCTATAAAGGCCCGGGAGAAGTTGCCGTCGAAACCATTGATTATCCGAAACTGGAAATTCCTTCCGAAGTTTCCAGCAAAATGGGTATCAAGCAGAATGCGCCGCACGCGGCGATCCTCAAGCTCGTCACGACCAACATCTGCGGCAGCGACCAGCACATGGTGCGCGGCCGGACCACCGCACCGGTGGGGCAGTCGCTCGGCCACGAGATCACGGGCGAGGTGGTCGAGATCGGCGACGACGTGCTGTTCGTGAAGGAAGGGGACATTTGCTCGGTTCCCTTCAACATCGCCTGCGGCCGCTGCCGGATGTGCAACGAGGGCAAAACCGGCGTCTGCCTCAACGTGAACCCGGCCCGGCCCGGCGCAGCCTACGGCTATGTGGACATGGGCGGCTGGATCGGCGGCCAGGCCGAGTACGTGATGGTGCCCTACGCGGACTTCAACCTGCTCAAGTTCCCGGACCGGGACCAGGCCCTGGAGAAGATCCTGGACCTGACCATGCTCTCCGACATCTTCCCCACCGGCTACCACGGTGCGTACACCGCCGGCGTCACCACCGGATCGACGGTATATGTCGCCGGGGCGGGGCCGGTGGGACTGGCCGCGGCCTTCTCCGCGCAGGTGCTCGGAGCCTCCGCCGTCATCGTCGGCGACATGCAGGCCGACCGGCTGAAGCAGGCCGCCAGCTTCGGCTGCGAGACGATCGACCTGAGCCAGGAAGGCTCGCTGCCGGACAAGATCGAGCAGATCCTCGGCGTCCCCCTGGTCGATGCCGCGGTGGACGCCGTCGGTTTCGAGGCCCGCGGGCACGGGGCCAACGCCGCCGAGGCGCCGGCCACGGTGCTCAACGACATCATGTCGGTGACCCAGGTGGGCGGTGCCTTGGGCATCCCGGGCCTCTATGTGACCGGGGACCCGGGCGCCGTCGACGAAAACGCCAAGGTGGGCCAGATCGGCGTGCAGCTGGGCACGGGCTGGGCGAAATCCCTCTCGTTCACCACGGGGCAGTGCCCGGTGAAGCGCTACAACCGGAAGCTGATGAACCTGATCCTGGCCGGCAAGGCCAACATCGCCAAGGCCGTCAATGCCACCACCATCAGCCTGGATGAGGCGCCGCAGGGCTACCGAGAGTTCGACCAGGGCGCGGCCAGGAAGTACGTGATCGATCCGCACGGGATGGTTGCGAAGTAGCCATCCCAGCTCGACGACGGCGGCCGGGTACCTTGGGAAGGTACCCGGCCGCCGTCGTTGTTGTTCGGGAATCAGCGGTGATGCGGCCGGTCAGGACCCGGCAGTCACCTTGCTGGCCTCCCGGCCCGTCTCGCCGGAGCCGGCTTCGCTGTACTCCTCGCTCCGGGCGATCTCGCAGTCGCCATGCTCGGCCAGGAACTGTTCGTCCGAGCAATCGGAGTTGATGCCCAGCGGCACGCCGGCGGCGATCCGGGAGCGGAAGCGCGGGTAGCCCAGGGCGAAGTACAGTCCGCCCGCGGTGATTGAGCCGGCCAGCCAGGAGAGGTCGACCCCGCCCATTGCCGTCGCGATGGGTCCTTGGAAGACCGGCAGAGCTCCGTACATGAACATCCACGTCATGATGATGCCGGCGAAGAAGGCAATGATTGCCGACGGGTTGACCGCCTTCAACTTCGTGTCCCGCGGCGACACGAACAGGTAGCTGAAGTTCTTGTGCTTGCGTTCGAAGACGAAGTAGTGCACCGCCATGATGCCGCCCCAAGTCGAGACCCAGGCCGCGATCGCGATAACCCAGCTGTCCAGGAGAGTCGCGAAGTCCTCCGCGAAGAGGAACAGGATCACTGCGGCCATCGAGAAGCATCCGACGATGAGCGAGATCTTCTTCCGGGAGATCCGCACGTCGAGGGCCTGGGTCGCGACGCCGAAGGTGTAGAGGTTGATGATGTTCGTGGCGATCGGGCCGTGGATGACCAGCAGGATGACCGGAATGGCCAGGGCGCCGAAGCTCTTGACCACGAGTTCACCCGGGTCAGCGCTGCCGTTCATCGTTGCGAGGCTCGCGCCGAGCAGGCCCAGCCACACGACCGGGAGGAACTGGCCGAGCACGGAGGTGAGGTACAGCTTGCGCGGGGCGATCTTCTTCGAGACGAAGCGCGAGTAGTCGGGGGCGTAGGTGAACCAGCCGATGCCCCAGCCGATGCCGATGGCAGTCATGATGCCGGACATGACGGCGAAGCGCTCGCCGCCGGCGAGGACTGCGCCTTCCGGGCCGACATAGCTCCAGTCGATCGGCAGTTGCGTCCAGGCGATGATGGACATCGCGACCAGGACCAGGATCGTGGGCGGCATGGTGACGCGCTCGAACTTGGCGATCGCGCTGTAGCCGCGGTAGCAGATGCCGACCTGGACGCCCATGATGATGGCCGCCACCGCGATCTTCCAGACGAGGTTCGGCTGGGCCGGATCGACCCAGCCGATCATGCCGAACAGGGCCATGACGAGGTCGAGGATGACCCAGGTGTTGACCGCGGACCAGCCGACGGCGACTATCGCCTGGATGGCCGCTGGGAGGTACGCGCCGCGGCGGCCGAACGCGCCGCGGGCCAGCAGCATGCCGGTCGCGCCGGTCTTCTGGCCGAGCAGGACGAAGAAGCCGAAGCCGAGCATGCCGATCACGTTGCCGAGGACCAGCACGATCATCGTGTCGACCAGGCCCAGGCCCAGGTTGATGCCCAGTGCGCCCAGGATCCAGTTGATCGGGGCGACGTTGGCACCCGCCCAGATCCAGAACTGGCCGGACAGCTTGGTGGTGCGGGCGGACTCCGGAACCGGCTGCAGGACGTCTTCGACGTCGTGCGTGGCCGCTTCGGAGTTGCTCGAAGATCTAGTGCTCATTGCTTCTCTCTCTATGGGAGGTCAGGGGAGCTGAACGCTTGGATCAAGTGTAGATGTGACGTGGGCCATATAGCATAGACAGAGTGAGCATAATTCGCGATTCTGATTGTACGAAGTGTCAAAAGACCCTCGATCCGGGGGCGAATTATCGTCGAACCACGGAGGAAACGCCATGGTGATCAGCCTGGCCGAGGTGCTTGAGAGCGAACTTCTGCAGCAGGGCAGCCCGCGCATCCGGGCCGGGGCGGGCCTGATTGCCTCGGCGCAGGTGCGCTGGGTGCACTCCAGCGAGGTGCTCCAGATCGCGCCGCTGCTGCGTGGCGAGGAACTGCTGCTTTCCGGCGGCAGCGCCCTGCTCGCGCTGAAACCTGCAGCCCAGCACGACTACATCCGCAGCCTGGCCGAGCGCCGGGTGAGCGCGCTGGCCATCGAAACGGCGGGGCTGGGCCGGCCGCTGTCGGCGGACCTGGTCCAGGCCGCCGAGGAGGCGGGCCTGCCGCTGATCGAACTGCAGCGGGTCGTGCCGTTCGTGGACGTGGCCGAAGACATCAACCGCCGTATCGTTTCGCAGCAGATCATGGCCTTGCAGGTGGCTGATTCGATTTCGCAGCGCATTGCCGAACGGCTGGCCTCCTCCGGGCCCGTCCTGCTGCCCCTGCTGGAGCTGATCGTGGATGCTCTCCACGTCCAGGTGGAGCTGGCCGACGCGAACGGGGAGGTGCTGGAAACGGCCGGCAGTTTTCCCGACGATTCCACCGCCGAGTTCGTGGACATCGACGTCGCCGTCGGAGGCATGGTCGCGGCCAAACTGAGGATGCAGGGCCGTGAGGCAGTGGACACCGAGTACCTGAAGACCGTCGGGGAGCGGTTGACGAACATTCTGGGCCTGGCCCTGTCCCAGCGGCACCGGCCTACGCTGGCGCAGATTGCGGACACGGCCCTGATGCGTGCCGTCGTCTCCGGCGCCGGTCCGGCCCAGATCCAGGAGCTGTGCCAGGCCGTGGGGCTGCCGGTGGGCCATCCGGTGTTTATGCTGGTCTTCCGCAGCTTCGGGCTGGCCCACGTGCAGGGCGTCACCGAGCAGGCCCTGCGCCGCTGCTGTCCCGGGGTTCGCACCCACTTGGACGGCGAAAACCTGTGCGCCATGGTGCCGCTGCGGCCGAACGGGACCATGACCAAGCGCTCCACCATCCTGGCCGACCTGCGCGCGGCCCTGATCGAGGTTCCGGTGGCCGGGGTGATGGGGCCGACGGTATCCTCGCCGGTGGAGGCGCACTGGTCCCTGGCGGAGGCGAAACTGGCGCTGACGCTGGGGCCGGCCACCGAATTCAGCGGCAGCATCCAGGACAGTGAAAACCTCGTCGTGGAACGTCTCGGGGCGCGGGAACTTTCGGCACCGGCGGTTGAACGCCTGACCCAGGAGGTGGTGGGCGAGCTGCTGGCTTACGACCGCCGGCGCGGTACCAGCCTGCTGGAGACCCTGGACCAGTGGCTGACCTTTGGCTGCAATTCCACCGAGGCGGCCCGGGCTCTGTTCCTGGAGCGCCAGACCATGCACAACCGGCTGGTCAGGGTTTTCGACCTGCTCGGCGGCGATCCGCGGGGTACCGGCAAGATGGCCGGGCTGCACCTGGCCGTCCGGCTGGCCCGGACTTCGCTCCGGCCTGAACTCATGTAATGATCGACACGGCAGCCAGCGGACCGGGCGGAAAGAAGGGTATTCGATGACTGATCCGGGATTTGAAGCAGCGTTCCAGGCCGCGCAGAAGAGCCTGCGCGAAGGCGGCATTCCCATTGGCGCCGCCCTGGTCCGGGACGGCAGCATCGTTGCCACCGGCCACAATGAACGGGTGCAGCGTGGGGACCCCATCGCGCACGGGGAAATGGCCGCCCTGCGCGCCGCGGGCCGGCAGCGGACCTACCGGGACACCACCCTCTACTCCACCCTGGCGCCGTGCGCGATGTGCACCGGAACGATCATCCAGTTCAAGATCCCGCGCGTGGTGGTGGGGGAGGCCGAGACCTTTCCCGGCGAATTCGACCTGCTGCGCTCCCGCGGGGTGGAAGTCACCGTCCTGCACGATGCACGCTGCATCGAAATGATGCGCTCCTTCCAGCAGGAGCACCCGCAGCTCTGGGCCGAGGATATCGCCGAATAGCGCTGCGGGCCGGACGGTTACTGCGGTGGCAGGCCGCCCAGCCGGCTGGTTACCTGTGCGGCCGCGGCCGTGCAGGCTTCGGCCAGCAGCTGCAGGTGCTCGGCGGAGATCCGGTAGCGGGGGGCGGCGAGCATGACGGTGGCGACGACGCTGCCGCGGTGGTCGTGCACCGGCGCGGCCACCCCCACCTCGTCCACGCTGGTCTCGCCGTAGTTCATGGCGTAACCCTCCGAAGCCACCGTCTTGAGCCGTTCGACGAACTCGTCGATCCGCACCGGCGTGGCGGAGGGGTACTCGATGACGCCGCTGGCCAGCAGGGCGCGGGCGCGCTCCGGGCCTGCCGCGGCGAGGAACACCTGCACGCTGGCACTGAGCGCGGTGCTGTACCGGGTGCCCAGCGGGGAGGTGTGCTTGACCTGCTGCGGGCTGGGAATCTGCTCGACGCAGACCGCGCTGGACCCGGTCCAGGTCAGCAGCGCGCTGGTTTCCTGGGTACGCTCGGTCAGCTCACGCAGCACCGGGTAGGCCACGCGGCGCTCGTCCAGTTCCGCCAGCAGCGGTCCGGCGACGGCGATCAGGCCCAGCCCCAGCCGGAACCGCCGGGACGTCTCGTCCCGCTCCACCAGGTCCTCCTGCTCCAAGGTGGCCAGGATGCGCGAGACGGTGCTCTTGTGCAGGCCGACGCGTGAGGCGATCTCGGTGACGCCCAGCAGCGGCTCGTCCACGCTGAAGCAACGCAGCACCGCGACGGCGTTGACCAGCACGGAGGCTCCGCGCGAATCGCCGTTGGCCGAGTCGGTGCCGTTGTCGGCTGCGGAAGCTGGAAGAGGATTCATAATGTCTACTATCTTCCCGGATATGCCTGCGGGTTGCGGCACAGCCTGTGGCTGTGCCGCAACCCGCAGGGCTTGCCCTGGAGTGGGGCAGCAGGGTCCCGGCGTGGCGCGTCAGCGACACGATAGGGCCTGCCCCAATCTTTAGGCGTCGATGATGTTGTTTTCCGGACCGAATCCGAACTTGGTGATGTTCTCGGCCCCGTCCTCGCCGACCACCAGGATGTCGTGCTCGCGGTAGCCGCCGGCGCCCGGCTGGCCGTCCAGGACCGTGATCATCGGCTCCATCGAGACCACCATGCCCGGCTCGAGCACGGTATCGATGTCCTCGCGCAGCTCCAGGCCGGCCTCGCGGCCGTAGTAGTGGCTCAGCACGCCGAAGGAGTGGCCGTAGCCGAAGGTGCGGTTGGGCAGCAGGCCGTAGCCGACGTAGATTTCGTTCAGCTCCGCGGCGATGTCCTTGCAGACGGCGCCGGGCTTGATCAGCTCCAGGCCGCGGCGGTGCACCTCGACGTTGATGTTCCACAGTTCCAGGCTGCGCTCGTCCGGCTGGCCGAGGAACATGGTGCGCTCCAGGGCGGTGTAGTAGCCGGAGGTCATCGGGAAGCAGTTCAGGGACAGGATGTCCCCGCGCTGCAGCTTGCGGGTGGTGGCCCAGTTGTGGGCGCCGTCGGTGTTGATGCCGGACTGGAACCAAACCCAGGTGTCGCGGATTTCGCTGTTCGGGAAGGTCCGGGCGATCTCGTGGGTCATGGCCTCGGTGCCGATCAGGGCAACCTCGTACTCGGTGATGCCCTCGCGGATGGCGGCCTTGATGGCCTCGCCGCCGAGGTCGCCGATCCGGGCACCGTGCTTGATGACCTCGATTTCCTCGGCGGACTTGATCATGCGCTGGCGCATGGCGGCCTGGGACACGTCCACCAGCTCGGCACCGCCGAAGGCGGCCTGGATGCGCTCGCGCAGCATTAGCGGCAGGCTGTCGTCCTCGACGCCCAGGCGCTTGGCGGTGATGCCGCGCTGGCGCAGGGCTTCCTGCAGGCCGTAGTAGTAGTTGTCCCGGCGCCAGTCGGTGTAGACGATGTTCTCGCCGTAGCTGCGCCGCCAGGGCATGCCGGCGTCGATGTTCGCGGTCACGGACACCGAGTCGGTGGGGGTGACCACCAGGGCGTAGGAGCGGCCGAAGTAGGTGAACAGGAAGTCCGAGTAGTACTTGATGTTGTGGTAGGAGGTCAGGACGACGGCGTCCAGGTCCTTCTCGGCCATGATCTGCCGCAGGCCGGACAGCCGGCGCTCGAACTCGGCATCGGAGAAGGTCAGCTGCACCTTCTCGCCGTTGTGCAGCACCTTCAGGCGCTCGAGCTCGGAAATGCTGCTGGCCGATGCGTTGGCGATGGTCATCGTCATTCCTTTTCTGTGGGGGATGCGTTTTCGAATGGGGGCTGGAAGCCTTTCGTTGCGTTCACCGCAACGTTGTTGCACCAGATTATGTGTGGTGCCGTTCACTGTCAAGAGTTTTTTGTGGCTTCCGTCTCATAGCTGACGAATGCTGCAACTGTGTTGCCCATATAGGTTCTTTCGGTGGTTTAAGCCAGGCCGGACGGCCCGCGGCAGCGGACCGTCCGGCACCAGGCAGGCCTGTCTGCCGGTTACCGTTCCGCCAGTCCGAACTCGGACGTCAGTGCGGCGGACATGCCGGCCCGGGCGCGCTTGAGCAGGGTGACGCCCTTCTCCGCCGTGGCTGCCGCGGCCGAGGACAGGCAGCCGGAAGCAGGGGTGAGCTCGGGGCGGACCGGCAGCACGTCGTAGGTGGGCATCACGGCCGGGGGAGCATCCACGACCTCGGCCATGTCCACCTTCTCCGGGTACAGGTGCAGCATCAGCGAGGTCTCCAGGACACCGCCGTGCTCAAGGTCCCAGCCGGTGAAACCGTCCGGGTACAGCTCGGCAATGGTGGCATCGTCGATGAAGTCCCAGTAGGAAAGCAGGACCACCTTCAGGTCCTCGATGCCCGCCAGCCGCAGCTCGCGCAGGGCCAGGTCCACGCCCTCGTAGAGGAACTGGTAGTTCTCGAAGTGGCCGTTGAGGAAGGCGAGTTTGCGTACGCCGTGGCGGGCGAACTCGAGGGTCAGCGTCTTGGCGATGGAAATCACCGTCGACGCGTCCAGGCTGGTGGTCCCGGGCAGGTGGTTGCCGCCGCCCGAACGCTGCTGGGACTTGTAGCCGTAGACCACCGGGGCCGCCACCAGGGCCTTCAGCTCCTCGGCGACCTGTCCTGCCATCGCCCGCGACAGCAGGACGTCGACGTTCAGCGGCATGTGGGGGCCGTGCTGTTCAATGGACCCCACCGGGATCAGGACCAGGGCCGAATCCTGGGCGACGGCTTCCCGGTAGCTGAAGGCATCGAGATCCTCGATGTACACGGACTGACGCATGATGTGCTCCATTCTTCGGCGCATTGTCCGTGGGCCGGCATGCGCGCTGTTGTGGTTGTGTAGAGGTGGAAGACCGGAGGGCGGTCGGCCGGCAGGTCCTGGATCGATTGTTGCGGATGCGGCCGGCCGGTCGGCGCCCGGCTATTCGTGGCGCAGCGGCATCTTGCTGGTTTCCCGGGACAGGGCCACCGCGACCAGCGAGACGGCAGCGGCGGCCGCCAGGTACCAGGCCGGGGCCAGGGTGCTGCCGGTGGCCGCGATGAGCAGGGTGGCGACGAACGGGGCGGTGCCGCCGAACAGGGCGTTGGAGAGGTTGAAGCTGACGGCGAAGCCGCTGTAGCGCACCTTCGTCGGGAACATTTCGGCCAGGAAGCTGGGCAGTGTGCCGTCGTTGAGCGTCAGCATGCCGCCGAGCAGGATCTGCACCAGCACGATCACCACGAAGTTGCCGGTGTCCAGCAGCATGAACGCCGGGACGGTCAGCAGCAGGAAGAGCACCGAGGCGCTGATCAGCACCTTCTTGCGCCCGAAGCGGTCCGAGAGCATGCCGGTGCCGAAGATGAAGCCGATGTAGGTCAGCAGCGCGATCGTGGTGGCGAGGTAGGACTCGGTGGCGCCCAGGCCCAGCTCCGTGGAGAGGTAGGTGGGCATGTAGCTGAGGATCACGTAGAAGCCGACGGCGTTCAGCAGCACCGCGCCGACCGCCTGCAGCAGCTGCCGCCAGTGGTTGGCGAACAGGCTCTTTACCGGCGCCTTCTCGGCATGTTCCTCGGCGGCCAGCTCGCGGAACACCGGGGTGTCTTCGAGCTTGGTCCGGATGTACCGTCCGATCAGGCCCATCGGGGCGGCGAGCAGGAACGGCAGCCGCCAGCCCCAGGAGTGCAGCTGGTCCGCGGTGAGCAGGCCGGTCAGCCCGGCCGCCAGCAGGGAGCCGAACAGCAGGCCGGTGGCCGTGCTGGCCGGGACCACCGCCGCATACAGGCCGCGGCGGTTCGGCGGGGCGTATTCGACCAGGAAGGCCGAGGCTCCGGCGTATTCGCCGGACGCGGAGAAGCCCTGCACGACGCGCACGATCAGCAGCAGCAGCGGGGCCCAGAGGCCGATGGCGGCGTAGCCGGGGATGAGCGCAATGCAGAAGGTGGACAGGGACATGATCAGGATCGAGAGCGAAAGGGCCGTCCGCCGGCCGACGCGGTCGCCGATATGGCCCCAGATGAACCCGCCCATCGGGCGGACCAGGAAAGAGATCGCGAACAGTGCGAAGGTGGACAGCAGGGCGGTCTGCGGATCCGCCTCAGGGAAGAAGACCACGGCGATCGTTGCGGCGAGGTAGCCGTATACGGCGTAGTCGAACCACTCGACGAAGTTGCCGATAAAGCTGGCCGCGATCACGCGGCGGCGGGCCTGTTTGTCGACGCCGGCTCCGGGGGAGAGCGGCTGGCCGGCGGGGGAGGAATCGGGGGAACTGTGGACCATGCTACCGGCCTTGGATGAAGTGTCTGACCCGTGGTCCGGGGGGAGGAAGTTCTGAGTCACTGGGAAACCACCACGTTGTTGGTTGTTGCGTTGAATGCAACCTGGTTGCACCATGGTAGAAGTGGCGCAGATCACCGGTCAAGGGTTTTGCCAATGATTTCAGCTGCTACGGACGAAGGTGGCATCGCGGAGCGGCGCGATGGAGAACCGCCCCGGCTGTTGCGGATTCAGCAACGTAGTTTCCCGAGGGGACGGCCGTGGACGTGATGGCGGCCCCGCCCGGAGGCGGGGCCGCCATCATGGGTTTGGTGGAGCGGGCCGGGCGGGCAGCCGGCGTCGGTTGCCCGCTAGCCGTTTCGGGTGCCGGCTTCGGGTTCGGCAGGCGCCGTACGGGCCGCGGGCTCCAGGCGGGTGGCGTAACGTTGGTGGATGCGGCGTCCGAAGACGGCGTAGACGGCGGCGCTGGTGATGCCTCCGGCCAGCCAGGAAAGGTCGAGTCCGTTCATGGCCAGGGCGATGGGCCCCTGGGTCGCCGGCAGGAGGCCGTACATGAACAGCCAGGTGGCGAAGATGCCGCAGGCCAGGGCGCCGAGGCCGGCCCAGTTCAGGACCGGCAGCCGCTGCGTGCCGATGGGGTCGAAGAGCCGCTCCGGCCCGGTGGGAAGGCGCCGCTCGAACAGGTAGTAGTGCACGAGCATGATGCCGCCCCAGGAGGCGACCCAGGCCACCAGTCCGATCAGCCAGGCGTCGAGGACCGAGGCGAAGTCCTGCTGGTAGACGAAGAAAACGACGGCAGCCAGGGCAAAGAACCCGACCAGCACGTTCAGGACCTGGCGCTTGACCCGCACATCCAGTGCCTGGGTGGCTACCGAGAAGGTGTAGATGTTGAGGATATTGGTCGCGATGGGACCGTGCAGCACCATGAGCAGAACGGGTATGGCGAGCGCGCCGTAGTTTTGCACGATCAGCTGGCCCGGGTCGATCTCCCCGCTCTTGGTGGCCAGGCTGGCTCCGAGGACGCCGAGCCAGACCACGGGAAGGAACTGCCCCAGGACCGAGGCCAGGTACAGGCGCGGGCGGGGGATGGCCTTGCTGACAAAGCGTGAATAGTCTGCGGCGTAGGTGAACCAGGTGATTCCCCAGCCGATGCCGATCGCCGTCATGACGGCGCTCATGGCGGCGAGGCGCTCGGCGCCGGTGAGGATGGCGCCGGGAGGTCCGGCGTAGCTCCAGTCGATGTCCAGGCCGAACCACGCCACGGCGGACATGGCGGTCAGGACCAGGATGGTCGGCGGCACCGTCCACTTCTCGAACGCGGCGATGGCCTTGTAGCCGAAGAATGAGATGAGCACCTGCAGGGCCATGAGGAAGGCGGCGACCCCGATCTTCCAGCCGTAGTTCTCCTGCGTGGGATCCACCCAGCCGAGGCGGCCGAAGAGGGCCATGACCAGGTCGAGGATGATCCAGGTGTTGACCGCGCACCATCCGATGCCCAGCACGGCCTGGATGGCGGCCGGCACATAATTGCCCCGGCGTCCGAAGGCGGCCCGGCCCAGGACCATGCCGGTCGCCCCGGTTCGCTGGCCCAGCAGGACGAAGAAACCGAACAGGACCATGCCGATCAGGTTGCCGGCGACGAGCACCGTGACCGTATCGGCAAACCCCAGCCCGATGTTGATGCCCAGGGCGCCGAGGACCCAGTTGATCGGTGCGAGGTTCGCGCCCGCCCAGATCCAGAACTGACCTGAGACTTTCCGCGTGCGCGCGCTTTCCGGGATGGGTTGAAGCTGTTGCTCGACATCGGCATGGGTTGCGTCCGCACTGCCGGCCAGGTGGTCATGTTCCTGCTGAGTCATTGAATCCTCCAAGGGCGTTGATGACTGAGGCAAGATTATGTGTTCGATGTCATGTGTGCTATAGGCAAAATGTCAAATCGCAGCGCCGGGCGGTTGGACGCTTAGCACGGACCGCGGCGCTTAATCGTGGCATCGGCCCGCACCCTCGACAGGGCGCGGGCCGATGCCACGCAACGTCGGCGGCCGTGGCCGCCGGGAGGTTACCGGTGCCGCCTTGGGGCTGCCTCGGCACGGGCCGGACGGTCCGGCTCGCGGAAGGACCGGCCGGAGGTTTCAGGCATCAGGACGACGGCGACCAGCGCCCCGGCGGCGATGGCGGTCAGGTAGATGGCCGGTGCCATCGTGTTGCCGGTCAGCGAGATCAGCCAGGTCGCCACGAAGGGAGCGGTGCCGCCGAAGACCGCGTAGCTGACGTTGTAGGTGACCGCCGAGGCGGTGTAGCGCACCGCCGTCGGGAACACCTCGGACAGCAGCACCGCGGTGACCACGTTGGCGGTCACCGCGCCGACGGCGAGCAGCAGCTGGCCGGCCAGGGCGTTGTAGATGCTGCCGCCGGAGGCCAGCAGGTAGGCCGGCACCGCCAGGCCGCCCAGCAGTATGGCGGAGGCGAGCATGGTCGGTTTGCGGCCGACCCGGTCGCAGATCCGCCCGATCACCGGCGCCAGGACCGCGGCAAAGGTCAGCGCAACCACATTGCTGAACAGCACCGCGTCCGAGGGCAGATGGACCACCTCGCGCAGGAACGTGGTCATGTAGGTGGAGAAGGTGTAGAAGGACAGCGCGGTCAGCGAGATGTAGCCGCCCAGGGTCAGCATGGGCCGCCACTGGGTGGCCAGGGTCCGGCGCAGCGGCGAGTGCTCGGTTTTGGCGTTGGACTCCATCACCTCGCGGAAGATGGGGCTTTCATCCAGCTTCCGGCGGATGTAGAAGGCCACCAGGCCCAGCGGGGCGGCGACCAGGAACGGGATCCGCCAGCCCCAGGCGTCCATTGCCTCGGTGCTCAGGCCGGCGGTCAGCGCCCAGCACAGCAGGGCGGCGGCGGCAAAGGAGCCGAAGGTCGCCGCGGGCATCCAGCTCGAATGCCGCGAGCGCTCGCCGTCCGGGGAGTGTTCGATCACGTAGGCGACCGCGCCGGCATACTCGCCGCCGGCCGAGAGGCCCTGCACGCTGCGGGCCAGCGTCAGCAGGACCGCCGCCCAGATCCCGATCGCCTGGTAGCTGGGCAGCAGGCCGATGGCCATGGTGGCGCCGGACATCAGCAGCACGGTCAGGGCCAGCACCCGCTTGCGGCCGATGCGGTCCCCGAGCGTGCCGAAGAAGGCGCCGCCGACCGGGCGCAGGGCGAACGCGACGGCGAAGACTGCGAAGGTCTGCAGCAGGGCCACGACGGGATCGCCCTCGGGGAAGAAGGTCCGGGCCAGCACCGGGGCCAGGAAGCCGTAGACGGCGAAGTCGAACCATTCGACGACGGTGCCGGCGCCGGCGGCAATTGTGACCTTGCGCAGGGTTGCGCGGGAAACCTGGGGTACGGCCGGTGCGTCTTCGGGGCCAGCTTGCGAGGTACGGGAATTATCCAGTTGCATCCTGCTCCCTTGGAGGAAAGCGGCGCGGTGCGCCTTGTTCGGATACTGCCATGGGGCGGCGGCCGCCGGAGGTTCCGGGGCCGCCGTCGTGCGGTGTGCGTGGCTGGCTGGCAGCCGTTACGGGGTGGTGGTTCGCTGAACTTCGGCAGGTTGTCCAGGTAGTTGACCATGTTCTTCAGCGGTTCGACAGACAACAATTTAGTTGCTCACCTAGCAACGCGCAAGGTTTTGGTGGAAAATTAGTGATGGCGGCAGGCAGCCGCCGGTTCCGACGGACAGGGCGCAGGAAAGCGCACAGCGGAAACAACGGACATTAGGAAGTTAAGGGATTAGGGGTGGCACATGGTGGGCAGGCCGCGGCAAGGCAGCGAACAGACCCAGGGCGCGGCGGCGTCGCTGCTTAACGGGCTGGCGGTGCTCGAAGCGTTCTCCATCGCCCAGCCGGTGCTGGGCGTGACCGAGGTCGCCGGCCGGGTGAACCTGCACAAGAGCACGGTGTCGCGGATCCTGGCCGGGCTGACCGAAGCCGGCTATGTCCAGCGGGACGAGGAGACCGGCCGCTACCGACTGGGTCTGGGTGTGATCGGGCTGTCCGGTCCGCTGCTGGCGGACCTCGACGTGCGTCGGGCGGCGCTGCCGTTCCTGGAGGCACTGACCACGCAGACCAGCGAGACCAGCGCCATCGCGGTCTGGAACGGGCAGGAGGCTATCGTCGTCGAACAGGTGCGCAGCCCGCACCAGGTCAAGCACACCGCCGCCATCGGTACCCGGTACAACAGGTTCGAAAGCTCGTCGGTGCGCGTGTTCCTGGCCGGACTGCCGCCGGCGCGGGTGGCCGAACTGATCGAGTCCGGACTCGTCGTGCGCAGTTCCGCCGACGGGTTGCCGCAGGACTATGCGGCCCATCTGGCCGAACTGCGGGACCAGGAGTACGCGGTCAACGACGGCTACACCACCGACGAGGAGTTCGGGGTCTCCGCGCCGGTGCGCGACTACCGGGGCGTGGTGGTCGGCTGCATCACCGCGTCGGCGCCGCGCTCGCGGGTGCAGAAGCTCCAGAGCGCGGACCAGCTGGTGGCCGCCGTGCGCAAAGCCGCGGCCGAAGTGTCCGCCCGACTAGGCCAGCCGCAGGCATAGGGCCGGACCCGGCACCGCAAGAGTCCGGTCCGCAGCGCAGCCCCGACAAACGAGTGGCCGGATAACGCCCTTTTCAAAGCCGAGAAGGGCGTTATCCGGCCAGTCGATGCCGGGAGGCTGCTGGCCTCAGCCGCGCAGGCGCGACATTTCCGGGTCGAACAGCGGTTCGGCCGCGACCGTGGCGGCGATCCGCCGGCCGAAGTATTCGATCTCGACGGCGTCGCCCTCCTGCACCGCGGCCGGCAGCCAGGCGTAGGCGATCGGCCTGCCGATCGTGTAGCCGTAGGCGGCACTGGTGACGTAGCCGGACGGCTGGCCGTCCGCGTACACCGGTTCCTTGCCCAGCACCACCGAGGTGCCGTCGTCGATGGTCAGGCAGCGCAGCCGCCGGACCGGGGCCTGGGTGCGGCGGGCGGCCAGCGCGGCGGCGCCGGTGAAGTCCTGGTGGTCGCGGCGGATGGCGAAGCCGAGGCCGGCTTCGTCCGGGCCGTGCTCGGCCGTGACATCGGTACCCCAGAGCCGGTAGCCCTTCTCCAGCCGCAGGCTGTTGAACGCCCCGCGCCCGGCGGCGATGATGCCATGTTCGGCACCGGCTTCGAAGAGCGCATCCCAGAGCCTGGCGCCGTGCTCGGCGGAGGTGTACAGCTCCCAGCCGAGCTCGCCCACGTAGGACAGGCGCATCGCGGTTACCGGGACGCCGCCGATGTGCACCCGCTTGGCCCTAAAGTAGCGCAGGGCATCGTTGCCGAAGTCGTCGGCGCTGACCTTGGCCACGACCTCGCGGGCCAGCGGCCCCCACAGCCCGATGCAGCAGGTGGCTCCGGTGATATCCCGGACGTGGACCCACTGTGCCGGATCCGCCGCGGACTGCTGCCGGGCCTCGGTGAGCAGGTAGGCCAGGTCCAGGTTGCCGTTGACGCCGACCTGGAACTCTTCCTCGCCCAGCCGCGCCACGGTCACGTCGCTGCGCACGCCGCCGTCGCCGGCCAGCAGCAGGCAGTAGGTGACGGCGCCCGGCTTCTTGGCCACGTTGCCGGTGCTCAGCCGCTGCAGCAGGGTCCGGGCGCCGGGGCCCGTGACTTCCAGCCGCTTCAGCGGCGTCATGTCGTAGAGCGCGACGGCGGTGCGCGTCTTCCAGGCCTCGGCGGCGGAAATGGGGGAGTGGAACATCCCGGCCCAGCGTTCCCGCTCCGGCGCCTGCCACTGGGCCGGCAGTTCGCTGAGCAGATGCTTGTTGGCCTCGAACCAGTGCGGCCGCTCCCAGCCGCCGGACTCGAGGAAGAAGGCGCCCAGTTCCTGCTGCCGGGCATGGAACGGGCTGACGCGCAGGTTGCGCGGGGATTCCTTGGGCTGCAGCGGGTGGAGCACGTCGTAGATCTCCACGAAGTTCTGCTGCGAGGTCTCGCTGACATAGTCCTCGCCGAGCTGGACTTCCTCGAAGCGGTTGATGTCGCAGTCGTGCAGGTCGGTGCGGGACTGTCCCTCGACCAGCAGCTCGGCCACCGCCCTGGCGACGCCGGCCGAGTGGGTCACCCAGACGGCCTCGGCCAGGTAGAACCCTGCCAGCTCCGGGGTGCTGCCCACCAGCGGGCCGCCGTCGGGAGTGAAGGAGAAGATGCCGTTGAACCCTTCGGTAATCTCGGCGCCGCGCAGCGCCGGCAGCAGCTCGCGGCTGTCCGCCCAGGCGGGCAGGAAGTCCTCGAGGGTGAAATCCAGCCGGGACGGCATCAGGTGTTCGGACATCTGTTCCGGGGCCACCTGCGGCAGGCGGTCGAGGTCGGCCGGCATCGGCCGGTGGGCGTAGGAGCCGATGCCGATCCGGTCCCCGTGCTCGCGGAAGTACAGGTCCCGGTCCTGGTGGCGCAGGATGGGCAGCCGCGCACCATTGGGCAGTTCGTTGCGGCCGGCCAGTTCCGGCACCGCCGTGGTCTTGGCATACTGGTGCGCCAGCGGCAGCAGCGGCACGGCCACGCCGGCCAGCTGGCCGATTTTCGGCCCCCAGAATCCGGCGCAGGAAACGACGATGTCGGCCGGCACCACGCCGTCCGGCGTCCGGACCCCGGTGACCTTCCCGCCGGCCTGCTCGATGCCGGTCACCGGTGTGGAGCCGATGAACTTGACTCCGGCTTCGCCGGCCCGCGAAATCAGCAGCTGCACCGCGCGGGCGGCGGAGGCCAGGCCGTCGGTGGCCACCAGCAGGCCGCCGCGCACCGTGCCCCGGCCCAGCAGCGGGTACAGCTTCTCGCACTCGTCCGGATCGATGATCCGGCCCTCGACTCCCCATGCGGTGGCCCAGCCGAGCTTGCGGTGCAGGTCCGCCAGCCGCTCCTCGGTGGTGGCGACCTCGAGGCCGCCCACCTGGTTGAAACAGGAGACGCCGTCCGCCCGCAGGGACAGCAGCTTGTCCACCGTGTAGCCGGCGAACTCGGTGAGGGTCTTGGACGCATTCGTCTGGAAGACCAGGCCCGGGGCGTGCGAGGTGGATCCGCCGGCCAGCTGCAGCGGACCCTGCTCGATCACGGTGACATTGGTCCAGCCTCTGCTGGCCAGTTCGTCGGCCAGGTTGGCGCCGACGATGCCGGCCCCGATGATGACTACGCGCGGTGGGGTCATTTGTTTCTCCTAGGAAGCGTTAGCGGAAGACGACGGTACGGGTTCGGTTGAGCATCACGCGGTGCTGGCAGTGCCATTTCACGGCCCGGGCCAGCGCCTGGGCTTCGGCGTCCCGGCCCACGGTGGCCAGGGCCTCCGGGTCCAGGGCATGGTCCACCCGCAGGACCTCCTGTTCGATGATCGGCCCCTCGTCCAGTTCGGCGGTGACGTAGTGGGCGGTGGCACCGATCAGCTTCACGCCGCGTTCATGGGCCTGGTGGTAGGGTTTGGCACCCTTGAAGCCGGGCAGGAAGGAATGGTGGATATTGATGGCCCTGCCCGCCAGGGTCCTGGACAATCCGTCCGAGAGCACCTGCATGTAGCGGGCCAGCACCACCAGGTCCGCGTGGTATTCGGCGGCCAGTTCCAGCAGCCGGCGCTCGGCGGACGCCTTGGTGCCGGCCGTGACCGGCACGTGGACGAAGGGCAGGCCCGCGGCCTCGGCCATCGGCCGCAGGTCCTCGTGGTTGGAGACGACGACGGCGATCTCGGCGCCCAGGCTGCCGGCCCGCCACCGGTAGATCAGGTCGTTCAGGCAGTGGCCGAACTTGGATACCATGACCAGCAGCTGCTGCGGACGGCCGTCGTGGAACGTGAAGGACATCCCGAATTCTTCGGCCAGGGGCTCGAAATCGGCCGTCAGCCACGCAGTGGTGGCGCCGGCGGGGGAGCCGCGGAAGGCCGTGCGCAGGAACAATTGGCCGTCCGTGTGGTCGTCGAACTGCTGGTGCTCGGTGATGTCGAAACCCCGGTCCGCCAGGAAGGAGGCCACGGCCCGGACGATGCCGGGACGTTCCGGGCAGGACAGGGTCAGGACGAAGCCGGTGGCCTGGTCCCCGGTGCCCGGTCTGGCCGGGGCAAGGTCAACTACGGTGCTCATGGTTCCTTCCGGGTTGGCTGCTGTACGTCGATTGCTCCGGTGGACGGGCAGGGCCCGCCGTCCGGGCATCCGCCGTCGCACTCATGCTTGGTGACCAGGTCGAAGCGCACGCCGCCATGCTGGTCCACGCCGGCGCGGATGGCTCGCTCCACCACCGAATTCGCCAGGCGTTTGCGCAGCGCGATCGGGTCCCGGCGCAGGTCCTTGGCCAGGGCGATGCACATTAGGAACATCACCACCACGAACGGCAGGGCGGCAACGATGGTGATCCGCTGCAGGCCCGAGAGCGCTTCGGCAGGCTGGTTGCCGCCTGCCAGCAGCATGACCGCGGCCACGGCGCCGGTGAGGGCACCCCAGAAAATGACCACGCCGCGGCGCGGTTCCTCCGCGCCGTGCGAGCTGAGCGAGCCCATCACGATGGAAGCGGCGTCGGCACCCGTGATGAAGAAGATGGCGACCAGGACCATGGCCAGGATGGAAACGGCGCCGGCGATGGCGTTGGGCAGCGGCAGGTGGTGCAGCAGGTCGAAGAGCGCTCCGTCGAAGGAGATGGTGGGCGTGCCGTCGACCACCGTGGCCAGCCCGTCGGCGGTGTCCGCTGTCTGGTTGGCGGCGGACTGGATATGGATGGCCGCGCCGCCAAAGATGGCGAACCAGATGACGCTGACGATGCTGGGCACTAGCAGCACGCCGGTGACGAACTGGCGGATGGTGCGGCCGCGGCTGATCCGGGCGATGAACAGGCCCACGAAGGGTGTCCAGGACACCCACCAGGCCCAGTAGAAGATAGTCCAGCTGGACATCCACTGGCGCAGCGCATCGTCGCCGACGGCCTCGGTCCGTGAGGACATTGTGGCCAGGTCGCGGACGTAGTCCCCGACGGCGGACGGGACCAGGTTCAGGATGAACAGCGTCGGGCCGGCCACAAAGACGATCAGCGCCAGCACCACGGCCAGAACCATGTTGATGTTGGAGAGCCACTGGATGCCGCGGCTGATGCCCGAAACCGCGGAGGCGATGAAGCAGGCGGTGAGCACCGCAACGATCACCACCAGCACCGGTGTGGCCAGCTGGCCGCTGATCCACCCGTTGGAGGCCATGCCGCTGCCGATCTGCAGGGCGCCCAGGCCGAGGGATGCTGCCGTGCCGAACAGCGTGGCGAAAATCGCCAGCATGTTGATCAGCTTGCCGACCGGGCCCTCCACCCTCCGGATCCCAAAGATGGATGTGAAGGCCGTGGCAATGAGCTGCTTGCGGCCCAGCCTGTAGGTCCCGTAGGCCATGGCAACGCCCACGACGGCGTACATGGCCCAGGGATGCAGGGTCCAGTGGAAGATGGAGGTGGCCATGGCCGTTTGGACGGCTTCGGGCGTCTGGCCGTTGACGGTGCCCGGTGGCGGGGAGATGTAGTGGTAGAGCGGCTCGGCCACGCCGTAGAACATCAGACCGATGCCCATGCCCGCGGCAAACATCATCGAGATCCAGGAGACCATGGAGTACTCGGGCTTTTCGCCGTCCTTGCCCAGCGGAATGTTGCCGAAGCGGCTCAGGGCCAGCCAGAGCACGTAGATCACAAAGAGCGAGGCCAGGCCGATGAACAGCCAGCCGGTGTTCTTCATGACCCAGTCCAGAGCCGCCTGCGAAACGGCCGCGAGGTTCGCGCGGCCGGCGAAGCCCCAGATGACAAAGGCCACGGTCAGCAGCCCGGTGATCCCGAAGACCACCTTGTCCAGCCCGTCCCTGCCAAACAGCCGGCGGCGGGCGGCGGCATGCTCGGATTCAGTCTCGCGCAGGGCCTGGAGAATCTCCCGGTCCTCTTCGGTCGGAACCTGTTCCGGTTCCGCGTCCGGGGTCAGGGGAAGTTCGTTGCTTTCGTCAACCCTGACGTCGCTGTTGATTGCCATGATCGGTTCCTTTGCGTCGGCGGACGAGGGCTTAGACGTGGCCGTCGACGGTCAGGCCGGGCGGCAGGTTCGGCGCCTCGTCCGACTCGATGACCATGATGTCGCCGTCAACGACCTTCACCTCGTGCACGCGGACCGGCAGTTTGGCCGGCGGGGCATCGACGGCGCCCGTGCGCAGGTTGAACTTGGAGGCGTGCAGCGGACATTCGACTTCGCAGCCTTCGACCCAGCCGTCGGCCAGCGAGGCGTCCTGGTGGGTGCAGGTGTCGTCGATGGCGAACAGCTCCCCGTCCTCGGTATGGAACACGGCGATCGGTGGCTTCGTATCGAGCCTCAGAGCGTCACCGGGCGCCAGTTGCTTCAGTGGACAGGCCTTGTGCATGGGATGGACCCCTTTCCGGCGCCTCCCGGTGGGGCGGGAGGCAATTTGTTCCGTATGGATCAACATTGACCGCGATACGAAACACAGTGACGGCTGTCACAAAGGGTTGTCAAGGGTTGGCCCGAAAATGCCGAAACGCTTGACAGCCACCGTGACTGGCGTCACTCTGTTTCGTATTGCGCGTTTAGTTGCGCACCACGCAATTCGAGAAGGAGGTGCTCATGCGGACACTGGCAATCGTGGGAGCGTCGCTCGCCGGCCTTTCGGCTGCGCGGGCGGCCCGGGCCCAGGGCTTCGACGGGAACCTGGTGATCATCGGGGACGAGGACGAGCGGCCCTATGACCGGCCCCCGCTGTCGAAGGAATTTCTGCAGGGCCGGATCACGGCCGCGGATCTGGCGCTGGAGGCCGCCGAGGAGGACCTGCAGGCCGAATGGCTGCTGGGCAGCCGGGCCACACGGTTGGACGGCCCGGCCCGGACCCTCACCCTGGCGGACGGCCGGACCGTGGCAGCCGACGGCATCGTGCTGGCTACCGGCGCCTCTGCCCGGACGCTGCCGGAACTGGCCGGGCTGGACAATGTCTTCAGCCTGCGTACCCTGGCGGACGCCCGGGCGCTGTCCACCGAGCTGCAGCCGGGCCGCCGGCTGGTCGTGGTGGGTGCCGGCTTCATCGGTGCCGAGGTGGCGTCCACGGCCAAGGCCCTGGGGCTGGAGGTCACGGTCCTCGAGGCCCGGCCGGTTCCGCTCAGCGGACCCTTGGGTGCGCAGATGGGTGCCGTCGTCGGACGGCTGCACGGCCTCAATGGGGTCGAACTGATCTGCGGCACCGGCATCGACCTCTTCTACAGCGGCGAAGGCGTCGTCACGGGCCTGCGGCTGGCCGACGGCCGCTACCTGCCGGCAGACCTGGTGCTGGTGGGCATCGGCGCCGTCCCGAACACCGGCTGGCTGGCCGGCTCCGGCGTGGCGGCCGGTAACGGCGTCGTCTGCGATGCGTCCGGCCGGACCAACCTGCCCGGCATCGTGGCGGTCGGCGACTGCGCAGCCTGGTTCGACCCCCGGTTGAACGCACACCGCCGGGTGGAACACTGGACCACCGCCCTGGAGCACCCGGAGGCTGCCGTGGCCGCCCTTCTGGACCAGCCGGCGCCCCAGTCCGTGAAGGTGCCCTACTTCTGGTCCGACCAGTACGGCGTGAAACTGCAGTTTGCCGGCAACGCCGCGCAGGCCGACCGCGTGGCCATTGAGGCCGGCGACCTGCAGGAACACAACGTCCTGGCCCTCTACTACCGCGGCGAGGATCCGGTGGCGGTGCTGGGCCTGAACCAGCCGCGGCTGTTCACCAAGTGGCGGCGCACCCTCAACGCGCTGCCGGCTGCCGCAGCCGTCCCCGCCTGACCGCCGCATCCTGACCAGACCACCATCCATCCCCAGCCGAGGAGCACCCAATGACCGCCGAAACCACTTCCCCCAGCCTGATTGCCACCCTGCCCGGCCACACCTACACGGACGCCGGCATCTTCCGCGCCGAGCAGGAGCGGATCTTCGAGCAGATGTGGTTCTGTGCCATCCGCTCATCCGACCTGGACAAGGCCGGCGCGTGGAAGACCGTCCAGATCGGCCGCGAATCGGTGCTGATCAGCCGTACCCGCAAGGGCGAGATCCGGGGCTTCTACAACATCTGCCGGCACCGCGGCGTGAAGCTGTGCATGGAGGAGTCCGGCGAGGCTGCCCGCTCGTTCCAGTGCCCCTACCACGCCTGGACCTACGACTTCGAGGGCAAGCTCATCGCCGCGCCGAACCTGACCAAGATGCCGGACATCGACCGCAATGAGTACGGTCTGGCCAAGGTGCACATCCGCGAGTACCTGGGCTATGTCTGGGTCTGCCTGGCCGAGGAGCCGCCGTCGTTCGAGCAGGATGTCATGGGCGCCATCGAGGAGCGCCTGGGCAACCTCGACGCCATCTCCGGCTACGACGTGGCGAACCTGAAGGTCGGCCGGCGGATCCGGTACGACGTGAAGGCCAACTGGAAGCTCATCATCGAGAACTTCATGGAGTGCTACCACTGCGCCACCATCCACCCGGAGCTGACCGAGGTGCTGCCCGAGTTTGCCGACGGACTGGCCGCACAGTACTTCGTCGGCCACGGCGCGGAGTTCGGCAGCGAGATCAAGGGTTTCACCATCGACGGCTCCGAGGGGCTGGACGTCATTCCCGGCGTCGGCGAGGACCAGGACCGGCGCTACTACGCCATCACCATCAAGCCCACGGTCTTCGTGAACCTGGTGCCGGACCACGTGATCATCCACCGCATGTTCCCGCTGGCGGCCGACCACACCATCGTCGAATGCGACTGGCTCTACCTGCCCAGCGTGGTCGAGTCCGGCAAGGACGTCACCGCCTCGGTGGAGCTGTTCCACCGGGTGAACATGCAGGACTTCGACGCCTGTGAGCGCTGCCAGCCGGCCATGGCCTCGAAGGTCTACGCCAACGGCGGCGTGCTGGTGCCCAGCGAGCACCACATCGGCGCCTTCCACGACTGGGTGAATGCCAAGGTAGGGGACGTACAGCCCTCCGGCGAGGACCTGCTGGGCCTCACCGCCTCGACGCCTCCGCTGGAAGACCGGGCCCGGACGGTCGAGCGGGCTCAGGCCCCCGAATAACCCATCTTCCTGCTGATTTCCAGCCCGGCCTGCTTGAGCGACTCAAGCAGGCCGGGCTGCGTTTCGGCGTTGAACCGGAAGGCCGGTCCGGAAATGCTCACGGCTCCGACGACGGTGCCGCTGTGGTTGAATACCGGAACCGCGACGGCGTTAAGGCCGATTTCCAGCTCCTCTTCCGTGATCGCCACGCCGTCCCGCGCGACTTGGAGCAACTGCTCCTCCAGCTTCCGGCGCGAGGTGATGGTCCGCGAGGTCTTCTCCGGCAGCCCGGTCTCCTTCAGGATCCGCTCCCGCTCCTCGGTGCCCAGGCCCGCGAGCAGCACCTTGCCGCTGGAGGTGGCGTGCAGCGGGGTGAGGCTGCCGATCCAGTCGTGGCTGGCCAGCGTGGAGGGGCCCATGGCCTGGTCCACGTTGACCGCGTAGTTCGAGCGCAGTACCGCCAGGTTGACGGTCTCCTTGAACTCGGCGGCCAGGGCCTCCAGTACCGGCCGGGCCTCGTGCACCAGGCTGAGCCGGCCGGGAATGGAGGCGGCCAGCCGCAGGATGCCGAAGCCCAGCTGGTACTTGCCGCGCTCGCTGTTCTGGTGGACCAGGTCCCGGGCCATCAGTGCGCCCAGCAGGCGCGAGGCCGTGGACTTGTGGATCCCCACTTTGTCGGCAATTTCGCTGACACCGGCGTCGCCTTCGCGGGCGAGGATTTCCAGGACCGCGATGGCGCGGTCCACGGACTGGACGCCGCCGTGCTGGACGCCTTCGACGTCGGTATCAGCGGCCGGGGAACTGTGCGAGGTCATGCTTCATCGTCCCAGATGGCAGCTGCGGCCCGCCGCCGGTGCAATACAGTCCGTCACAATACGGTCCGGATGGTCTTCTCGAAGCTGGTCACGTGCGCCAGCGCCAGCCGGGCGGCAAGCTCCTCCTCGCCGGCTGCGATGGCGTCGAGCAGCTGCACGTGCTCGGTGATGTGCCCGGTCACGGAGGGGACCTTGTCCAGCACCAGGCACCAGATGCGCGTGGCCAGGTTGTCGTAGCGGATCAGCGAATCCTCCAGGTGCCGGTTGCCGGAGGCCTTGTAGATCAGCCGGTGCACGGTCAGGTCGTAGCGCATCAGGGCCTTCTTGTCCGGCTTGTCGCCGGATGCGGCCAGCTCCTCGATGGTGCGGGCCACCGAGTCCAGTTCCGCCTTGACCACCGGGCTGGTGTTGCGCGCGGCCTTGCGCGCGGCCAGCGGTTCGAGCAGCTGGCGCAGCTCGGAGACGTCGGCCAGTTCGGTGATGTCCACGATGGTGGCGAAGGTGCCGCGGCGCGGATACGAGATGACCAGGTGGTCGGTCTCCAGCCGCTTCAGCGCTTCGCGCACGGGGGTGCGCCCGATGCCCAGCTCCGCGGCCAGCTGGCCGTCATTGATCGGGTCGCCGGGGCGGATCTCGAGCATGATGAGCCGGTCCCGCAGCTCGCGGTAGGCCTGTTCGGCCAACGAGAGGGGTTCGCGGGCGGTATCGAGGGGGATGAGTTCCAAGCTCATGGGTTCCTCCGCTGCTGCCGGTGGATCAGGGATGTGTGGTCAATTTCACCAGGGCTATTGACTCCTGTGTGATGACCATCATATCATCGTTCTCGTACTGATATATCAGAATCGGAGAAAAGAAATTTTAGTTTTCCGACTCTGATACCGAAGTTTTCGATATCGGCCCCCCGATACCGATTTCCAATACCCAAGGAGAATCCGCATGGTTGACGTCATGGCCGCTTCGCTGGCCGCCCTCGACCCCGATGTCTCCGCCGCCGTGGAGCGTGAACTGCACCGCCAGCAGTCCACCTTGGAGATGATTGCCTCCGAGAACTTCGCCCCGGCAGCGGTGATGGAAGCGCAGGGCTCGGTCCTGACCAACAAGTATGCCGAGGGCTACCCGGGACGCCGCTACTACGGCGGCTGCGAGCACGTTGATGTGGTCGAGCAGCTGGCCATCGACCGGGCGAAGGAGCTCTTCGGTGCCGGCTTCGCCAACGTCCAGCCGCACTCCGGTGCCCAGGCCAACGCGGCCGCCATGTTCGCGCTGCTGACCCCCGGGGATACCATCCTGGGCCTGAACCTGGCCCACGGCGGGCACCTGACCCACGGGATGAAGATCAACTTCTCCGGCAAGCTCTACAACGTGGTCTCCTACGGCGTCTCGGAGGAAACCCACAGCATCGACATGGCCGAAGTAGCCCGCCTGGCCGAGGAGCACAAGCCGAAGCTGATCGTGGCCGGCTGGTCCGCCTACTCCCGCCAGCTGGACTTCGCCGAGTTCCGCCGCATCGCCGACTCGGTCGGTGCCTACCTGATGGTGGACATGGCCCACTTCGCCGGCCTGGTCGCCGCCGGCCTGCACCCGAACCCGGTGCCGTTCGCCGACGTCGTCACCACCACCACGCACAAGACCCTGGGCGGCCCGCGCGGCGGCATCATCCTGAGCAACACCCCGGAGATCGCCAAGAAGATCAACTCGGCCGTCTTCCCCGGCCAGCAGGGCGGCCCGCTGATGCACGTGGTCGCGGCCAAGGCCGTGGCCCTGAAGGTCGCCGCCTCCGAGGACTTCAAGGACCGCCAGCGGCGCACCCTGGAAGGCGCGAAGCTGCTGGCCGAGCGCCTGCTGGCCGACGACGTCAAGGCGGCCGGCATCAGCCTGGTCAACGGCGGCACCGACGTGCACCTGGTCCTGGTGGACCTGCGCGACTCGGAGCTGGACGGACAGCAGGCCGAGGACCGGCTGCACCGGGTCGGCATCACGGTCAACCGCAACGCGGTCCCGTTCGACCCGCGCCCGCCGATGGTCTCCTCCGGCCTGCGCATCGGCACCCCCGCACTGGCCACCCGAGGCTTCGGCCCTGCCGAGTTCGCCGAGGTCGCCGACATCATCGCCACCGCCCTGATCCGGGACCTGACCGACGAGCTGGCCCGGGAACTGCGCTCCCGCGTGGAAGTCCTGGCCGGCAAGTTCCCCCTGTACCCGACCACCGCAGACCAGAATGGAGCCCAGTAATGGCTGACCTGCTGCCCGAGCACCCGGAATTCCTTTGGCGGAATCCGGAGCCGAAATCCTCCTACGACGCCGTGATTGTCGGCGGCGGCGGCCACGGCATTGCCACCGCCTACTACCTGGCCAAGAACCACGGGATGACCAACATCGCCATCCTGGAGCGCGGCTGGCTGGCCGGCGGCAACATGGCCCGCAACACCACCATCATCCGCTCCAACTACCTCTGGGACGAGTCCGCCGCGATCTACGAGCACTCGCTGAAGCTCTGGGAGCAGCTGCCTGAGGAACTCGAGTACGACTTCCTGTTCAGCCAGCGCGGCGTGCTGAACCTGGCCCACACCCTGGGCGACGTGCGCGAGTCCGTGCGCCGGGTCAACGCCAACAAGCTCAACGGCGTGGATGCCGAGTGGCTGACCCCCGAGGAAGTCAAGGAAGTCTGCCCGATCGTCAACATCGGCGACGACATCCGCTACCCGGTCATGGGCGCCACCTACCAGCCGCGCGCCGGCATCGCCAAGCACGACCATGTGGCCTGGGCCTTCGCCCGTAAGTGCGACGAGATGGGCGTGGACATCATCCAGAACTGCGAGGTGACCGGCTTCATCAAGGACGGCAACCGTGTGGTCGGAGTCGAGACCACCCGCGGCCGGATCCTCACCGACAAGGTGGGCCTGTCCGCCGCCGGCCACTCGTCCGTGCTGGCCGAACTGGCCGGGTTCCGGCTGCCGATCCAGTCCCACCCGCTGCAGGCCCTGGTCTCCGAGCTGTTCGAGCCGGTCCACCCGACGGTCGTCATGTCCAACCATGTGCACGTCTACGTCTCCCAGGCGCACAAGGGCGAACTGGTCATGGGCGCCGGCATCGACTCCTACAACGGCTACGGGCAGCGCGGCGCGTTCCACGTGATCGAGGAGCAGATGGCTGCCGCCGTCGAGCTCTTCCCGATCTTCGCCCGGGCGCACCTGCTGCGCACCTGGGGCGGCATCGTGGACACCACCCTGGATGCCTCGCCGATCGTGAGCACGACGCCGGTGGACGGCGTCTTCGTGAACTGTGGCTGGGGTACCGGTGGCTTCAAGGGCACCCCGGGCGCCGGCTACACCTTCGCCCACACCATCGCCACCGGCGAGGCGCACCCGCTGAATGCACCATTCGCGCTGGAGCGCTTCGAGACCGGCCACCTGATCGACGAGCACGGCGCCGCCGCCGTGGCCCACTAGGAAGGACTCCTTAGATGATCCTCATTGAATGCCCCTTCTGCGGGCCGCGCGACGAAACCGAATACCACTACGGCGGCGAGGCCCATGTGGCCTACCCCGAGGACCCCAACCAGCTCTCCGACCGTGAGTGGGCCGAGTACCTGTTCTACCGGAGCAACCCCAAGGGCCTGTTCGCCGAGCGCTGGGTCCACTCCGGCGGCTGCCGCAAGTGGTTCAACGCCGTCCGCGACACCGTCACCTACGAAATCAAGGCCGTCTACCGGGCCGGCGAACCCCGCCCCGATTTCGCCTCCCTGACCTCCGCAAGCGCCATCCAGGAAGGAGCCGCGAAGTGAGCACCACCCAGACCCACCGCCTGGCTGAAGGCGGCCGCATCGACCGCGGTGCAGCCCTGTCCTTCACCGTGGACGGCACGTCCTACACCGGTTACCAGGGGGACACCCTCGCCAGCGCCCTGCTGGCCAACGGCGTCATCGCCTGCGGCCACTCCATGTACCTGAACCGCCCGCGCGGCATCATGAGCGCAGGCGTTGAGGAAACCAACGCGCTGGTCCACGTTTCGGCCACCGGCGAAGCCAACCCGGTGGACGAGTCCATGCTCACCGCCACCACTGTGGCGCTGCACGAGGGTCTGGCCGCGCGCTTCCTGTCCGGCCTGGGCACCCTGGACCCCCGCGAAGACACCGCCCGCTACGACAAGAAGTACGTGCACGCCGACGTCGTCGTCGTCGGTTCCGGCCCGGCCGGCCTGGCCGCGGCCCGCGAAGCCGTGCGCGGCGGCGGACGCGTGATCCTGATCGAGCAGGACACCGAGTTCGGCGGCTCGCTGCTGTCGGCTCCCGGGGAAGAGATCGAGGGCAAGCCTGCCGGCCAGTGGGTGGCCGAGGTGCTCGCCGAACTGGAAGCGGCCGAGGAGGCCACGCTGCTGAAGCAGACCGTGGCGTTCGGCAGCTACGACTCGAACTACCTGCTGGCCAGCCAGAACCGCACCGGCCACGCAGGCCAGGCTGCGGCAGGCGTTTCCCGCAGCCGGCTGTGGCACATCCGCGCCAAGCAGGTCGTGCTCGCCCCGGGTGCGCTGGAGCGGCCCATCACCTTCGCCAACAACGACCGTCCCGGCGTCATGCTCGCCAACGCCGTGCGCAGCTACGTCAACCGCTACGCGGTGGCTCCGGGCCGCAACGCTGTCTTCTTCACCACCAATGACAGCGTCTACGACGCCGTCCAGGAGCTGGCCGCCGCCGGTGTGAAGGTCGCCGCCGTCGTCGACGCCCGTGAGCAGCTGTCCGCCCGTGCGGCGGCAGTACGCGCAGCAGGCGTGGAGGTCATCACCGGCTCGGCCGTGGTGGACACCGAGGGCGCAGGGCAGGCCGGCCGGATCAGCGCCGTCACCGTCAGCGCGCTCGACGACGCCGGCAACCCGGCGGGCGAAACCCGCCGGATCGAGGCCGACCTGCTGGCCGTCTCCGGCGGCTGGACCCCGACCATCCACCTGCACAGCCAGCGCCAGGGCAAGTCCCGCTGGGACGAGTCCCTCGCCGCCTTCGTGCCGGTGGCCGCGGTGGCCGGCCAGCACGTGGCCGGCGCGCTCAACGGCACCTTCGACACCGCGCACAGCGTGCTCGAAGGCGCGGCTGCCGGCCGTACCGCGGCCAAGACCGCCGGCTTCCCGGTCCCGGGCGGCGAGGAAATCGTTGCCCCCTCCGCCGAGGTGCGCCGCGCCGCAGCCGGAGAGTTCCGCGAGGTCTGGCTGGTGCCCGGCGCCGGCACGGCAGCCGAGGACTTCGGCACCCACTTCGTGGACCTGCACCGGGACCAGACCGTCAAGGACGTGCTGCGCGCCACCGGTGCCGGCATGCGCTCCGTGGAGCACGTCAAGCGCTACACCTCCATTTCCACCGGCGACGAGCAGGGCAAGACCTCGGGCGTGAACGTGATCGGCGTGATCGGGCACGCGCTCAAGAGCGGCGACATCGCCGGCATCGGCACCACGACGTACCGCGCGCCCTACACCCCGGTGGCCTTCGTGGCGCTGGCGGGGCGTCAGCGCGGGGTGCTGTTCGACCCGGCCCGCCTCACTTCCATCCACCCCTGGCATGTCGCGCACGGCGCCCTTTTCGAGGACGTCGGACAGTGGAAGCGTCCCTGGTACTTCCCGAAGCCGGGCGAGGACATGGACGCCGCCGTGCTGCGCGAATGCGCGGCCGTGCGCGAGTCCGTGGGCTTCATGGACGCCACCACGCTGGGCAAGATCGAGGTCCGCGGCAAGGATGCGGCCGAGTTCCTCAACCGCATCTACACCAACGCCTACAAAAAGCTCGCGGTCGGCATGTGCCGGTACGGTGTCATGTGCACCCCGGACGGCATGGTCTTCGATGACGGCACCGTGATGCGCCTGGCCGAGGACCGCTTCCTGCTGACCACCACCACCAGCGGCGCCGCCAAGGTGCTGGACTGGTTCGAGGAGTGGCAGCAGACCGAGTGGCCCGAGCTGGACGTGGTCTTCACCTCGGTCACCGAGCAGTGGTCCACCATCGCCGTCGTCGGCCCGAAGTCCCGCGCGGTGCTGGCCAAGCTGGCCCCGGAGCTGGATGTCTCCAACGAGGCTTTCGGGTTCATGGCGTTCCGCGACGCCACGCTGGCTTCCGGGGTCCCGGCCCGGATCGCCCGGATTTCCTTCTCCGGCGAACTGGCCTTCGAGATCAATGTCCCCGCCTGGTACGGCCTGCACGTCTGGGAGTCCGTGGCCGAGGCCGGGGCTGAATTCAACATCACCCCGTACGGCACCGAGACCATGCACGTGCTGCGCGCCGAGAAGGGCTTCATCATCGTCGGACAGGACACCGACGGCACGGTGACCCCGCAGGACGCCAACATGGAGTGGATCGTCTCCAAGGCCAAGGACTTCGTGGGCAAGCGCTCCTACTCCCGGATCGACAACGTCCGCGAGGACCGCAAGCAGCTGGTCGGGGTGCTGCCGGTGGACAAGTCCTTCCGGCTGCCGGAGGGTGCACAGCTGGTCAACCAGGGCACCCGGATTGCCCCGGCCGAGGCACCGGTGCCGATGGAGGGCTACGTGACCTCCAGCTACCAAAGCGCCGCGCTGGGCCGGACCTTCGGCCTGGCACTGGTCAAGAACGGCCGCAACCGCATCGGTGAGACGCTGCAGGCCCCGCTGGACGGGCAGCTCGTGGACGTTCTCATCGCCGATCCTGTACTTTTCGACCCTGAAGGGAGCCGTCGTGATGGCTGAGCAAGTAATGACTGATATTTCCCACCTGCGCCGCAGCCCGCTGGCCCACTTGGAGGACATCCTCCGGGAAAGCGCCGTGGCAGGCGAACGCGGTGTGGCCGTGCGTGAAATCCCGTTCCTGACCCAGGTGGGACTGCGCGCAGAGCCCGGCTCGGCCGCCGCGGCGGCCCTCGAGGCCGCGGCCGGCGTGCCCCTGCCCACCCGCGTGGGTGAGACCACCGGGGCAGCCGACGACACCGCGGTGCTCTGGATCGGCCCCGACGAGTACCTGCTCATCGCGCCGGAGGGCTCCGATGTGGCAGCGCGGCTGACCGCCGCCCTCGACGCCGAGCCGGGTGCCGTCGTCGACCTGTCCGCCAACCGCACCACGCTGGAACTGACCGGGCCCTCGGCCCGCGCGGTCCTGCAGAAGGGCTGCCCGGCGGACCTGCACCCGCGCGTCTTCGGTCCCGGCACCGCCGTGGCCACCACGCTGGGGCTGGTCCCGGTGCTGGTGTGGCGGACGGCGGACCAGGGCGCAGGCCAGACCTACCGGATCCTGCCGCGTGCGTCCTTCGCGGACTACACCGCGCGCTGGCTGGTGGACGCCATGACCGAGTTCGCGGCTCCCGAGGTACCGTAATGGCGCTGAGCGCGCTGGATCTGTTTTCCGTTGGCATCGGGCCCTCCTCCTCCCATACGGTGGGCCCGATGCGGGCGGCCCGGCGGTTCACCGCCGGGCTGGCCGCGGACGGCGTGCTTGAGTCCGTGGCGCGGGTGCGGGCCGAATTGTTCGGCTCGCTCGGCGCCACGGGCTGGGGCCACGGCTCGGACAAGGCAGTGGTGCTGGGCCTGGCCGGCGAGGACCCGGAGACGGTTGACACGGACACCGCTGACGACCAGGTCCGCGAAGCCGCCACCGGCGGCAAGCTGGTACTCGCTGGAGCCAGGCCGGTGCGCTTCGACTTCGATGCCGACGTCATCCTGCACCGGCGCAAGACCCTGCCCGCGCACCCGAACGGGATGACCTTCTTCGCGTACGACGACGCCGGGGCCCTGCTGCGCGAGCGGACCTACTATTCGGTGGGCGGCGGCTTCGTGGTGGACGAGGACGCTGCCGGGGCGGACCGGATCGTCCCGGACGCCACCGAACTGCCCTACCCCTTCACCACCGGCGCGCAGCTGCTGGCGCACTGCCGGGCCGAGGGCAAGTCGATCGCCCAGATCATGCTCGCCAACGAGCTGTCCTGGCGCTCCGAGGACGAACTGCGCACGAGGCTGCTGCACATCTGGAACGTGATGCAGCAGTGCGTGGAGAACGGCTGCACCCGCACCGAGGAAACCCTGCCCGGGGGCATGAAGGTCCGCCGCCGGGCACCCGGGCTGCGCCGCAAGCTGCGTGCCGCCGAGGCCGAAGCCACCGCGGACGGCAAGCCGGTCTCGGACCCGCTCTGGGCGATGGAATGGGTCAACCTCTACGCGCTGGCCGTGAACGAGGAGAACGCCTCCGGCGGCCGGATCGTCACCGCCCCGACCAACGGTGCTGCCGGCATCATTCCCGCCGTGCTGCACTTCTACACCCGATTCGTGCCCGGTGCCAACGAGGACGGCGTGGTGGACTTCCTGCTCACCGCGGCGGCGATCGGGATCCTGTTCAAGGAGAACGCCTCGATCTCCGGTGCCGAGATGGGCTGCCAGGGCGAGGTGGGCTCGGCCTGCTCGATGGCCGCCGGCGCACTGTGCGCGGTGCTCGGCGGGACCCCGGAACAGGTGGAGAACGCCGCCGAGGTGGGCATCGAGCACAACCTCGGGCTCACCTGCGACCCGGTGGGCGGGCTGGTGCAGATTCCCTGCATCGAGCGCAACGCGATCGCCAGCGTGAAAGCGATCAACGCGGCCCGGCTGTGCCTGCAGGGCGACGGGACGCACAAGGTCACGCTGGACATGGCGATCAAGACCATGCGCGACACCGGACGGGATATGAAGGTTAAATACAAGGAGACCTCCCGCGGAGGTCTGGCCGTCAATGTCATCGAATGTTAAGGGAGAAGAACCATATGCCTGAGGAGAACGGCGCCGAGCATGTGCTGACCCTGGACTGCCCGGAACGGCCTGGAATTGTCCACGCAGTCTCGGGGTTCCTGCTCGACCACGGCGGCAACATCCTGGACATCAAGCAGTTCGGCGACCGGCGCACGGGGCATTTCTTCATGCGGGTGCATTTCGCGTCCCCCGATGCCCCCGGGCTGACCGAGAAGCTGCGCGAGGCCTTCGAGCCGCTGGGGCTGGAATTCGCGATGAACTGGAAGCTGGATGTGCACGGGGCCAAGCGCCGGGTGCTGGTCATGGTGTCCAAGTTCGAGCATTGCCTCAACGACCTGCTCTTCCGGGAGCGCACCGGCGAGCTGCCGGTGGACATCGTGGCCGTGGTGTCCAACCACCTGGACCACCAGCGCCTGGTGGAATGGCACGGCATCCCGTTCTTCCACATCCCGGTCACCGCGGCGAACAAGCCGGAGGCCGAGGTGAAGCTGCTGGAGCTGGTGGACCGGTTCGAGGTGGAGCTGGTGGTGCTGGCCCGCTACATGCAGGTGCTCAGCGACTCGCTGGCCACGAAGATGGAGGGACGGGTGATCAACATCCACCACTCGTTCCTGCCTTCCTTCAAGGGCGCCAAGCCCTACCACCAGGCCTACGAGAAGGGCGTGAAGACGGTGGGCGCCACCGCGCATTACGTCAACGCCGAGCTTGACGAGGGCCCGATCATCGCCCAGCAGACCGTGGAGGTGGACCACACCTACGGCCCGGAGGACCTGGTCGCAGCCGGCCGGGACACCGAGCGCAAGGCGCTTTCCAACGCGGTCAGGTGGCACTGCGAGGGCCGGGTCATGCTGCACGGGAACCGGACCGTGGTCCTGCGCTGACCCGCCGGTCACGCTGACAGCTCCGGCACGACTGTCACTGAACGACGGCGGCCGGCGCCCTTCCGTACGAAGGGCGCCGGCCGCCGTCGTGCTGTCCGCAGCCGCCCGGCCCCGGAACGAAGGGCGGGAAAAATGCGCAAGTGAAAATTTGCAGTTGTGTAATTTTCCTATGGCTGCAATTATGGTTCGGTGAGTCAACCAACTTCGCTGCGGGACCGCAAGCGCGCGGAAACCTGGAACGCCCTGCACCAGGCCGCGGTCGATACTGCCGTCTCCGGTGGTTTGGAACAGGTGACGGTGGAGGCGGTCGCCGCGGCGGCCGGCGTCTCCTGCCGCACTTTCTTCAATTATTTCGCCACCAAGGAAGACGCCGTGCTCGGGCTGCGGGAACCCACGGTGGACGAAGCGGTGCTGGCCGGCTACGACGTCGACGGGGACCTGCTGGAGGAAACCGGCCGGCTCATGCTCAGCGTCATGCGTTCCATCCAGGGCGGCGACGAGGAATCGAGCCACCGGCCCGAGCTGTTTGCGAAGTACCCCCACCTGCTGCACCGGCGCTTCCAGTACGTCACCAAGGTGGAGCAGCTGCTGGCCGGCCTGGTGGCCGAGCGGCTGCAGGCCTCGGCCCGCTGGCAGGGCCGGGAGCACGAATTCGATGCCGGCGAAACCGCCCGGATGCTCGTGATGGTTGTTGCCGCCGGCATGCGCTACGTCATGCAGAAAACCGCCACCCGCCCCACCCGCGAAGCCCAGTTCGCCGCCCTCGATGACGGGCTGCGGCTGATGCGCGGCGTCCTGAAGGAGCTCCAATGACGCAGACCGACCGCCGGCCCAACCTGGCGCTGGTGTTTGTGGCCCTGGTCCTGGCCATGCTGCTGGCCTCCCTGAACCAGACCATGCTCGTCACCGCGCTGCCCACCATCGTGGGCGAACTCAACGGCGCGAGCCTGATGCTCTGGATAGTCACCGCCTATATCCTGGCCTCCACCGTGATGATGCCCATTTACGGCAAGCTCGGGGACCTGATCGGGCGCAAATACCTGCTGGTGGCCGCCATCGCGGTCTTCCTGGCCGGTTCGGTGGCCGGGGCGCTGGCTCCGGACATGGGCTGGCTGATCGCCGCCAGGGCGCTCCAGGGCATCGGCGGCGGCGGCTTGATGATCCTCTCCCAGGCGATCATCGCGGACGTGGTTCCGGCCCGCGAGCGGGGCAAGTACATGGGTGCGATGGGCGGGGTGTTCGCCTTTTCCTCGGTGGTCGGGCCGCTGATCGGCGGCTGGCTCACCGAAGGGCCGGGCTGGCGCTGGACCTTCTGGTTCAACCTGCCCGTGGGTGCGCTGGCGCTGCTCGGGGCGCTGCTGTTCCTCAAACCCCGTGCCGTCACGGTGCGGCCGCGGCTGGATCTCTGGGGCATGGTGCTGCTGGCCATGGCCACCACCTGCCTGGTGCTGGCCTCCAGCTGGGGCGGCAGCAGCTTTGCCTGGAGCCACCCGGTGATCCTGGCCCTGCTGGGCGCTACGGTCCTGGCCGGTGCGGTCTTTGTGCTGGTGGAACGGCGCACGGCCGAGCCGATCATCCCGCTGCAGCTGCTGCGGGACCGGAACTTCATCCTCGCCACGCTGGCCGGCCTGCTGGTGTCCGTGGCCATGTTCGGCGCCCTGGGCTATATGCCCACCTACCTGCAGATGGCACACGGGGCCACCGCCACCAGCGCCGGCCTGCTGATGATCCCCATGATGTCGGCGATGCTGCTCGCTTCGCTGGTTGCCGGCATGCTGGTCGCGCGGACCGGGCGGTACAAGTGGATGCCGGTGGCCGGGTCGGCCGTCACGGCCGTGGGGCTGGCGATGCTCGGGTCGGTCCACCCGGACACCCCGCTGTGGCGGCTGTGCCTGGACCTGGCGCTGCTGGGCCTGGGCCTCGGGCTGAACATCCAGATTTTGGTCCTGATCGTGCAGAATTCCTTCCCGCTGCGCCAGGTGGGGACCGCTACCGCCGCGCACAATTTCTTCCGGCAGATCGGCGCGACGCTGGGATCGGCGCTGGTGGGCAGCCTGTTCGCCCACCGGTTGACCGACCTGCTGGGCCAGCGGCTGCCCGGGGCCGCGGCGTCCTCCACCGGCGGCGGCAATTCGCTCACCCCCGACCTGCTGCACACGCTGCCGGAACCGGTCCGGGCCGTGATCGTCCAGTCCTACAACGAGTCGATGATGCCGCTGTTCCTGCTGATGATCCCGCTGGCGGTGCTGGCCACCGTGCTGTGCCTGTTCGTCACCGAACGGCCGCTGGCCACCAGCCTGGAGCACGAGGTTCTGCCCGCGGCCGTGCCCGGTGCCGTTTCGGAGGGCACTGGGCGCATCACCGCCGGGACCGCGGGGGACGGCCCGGCCACCACCGCCCTGGCCGGCGACCGTGCCGGACGCAGGGGGTCCGGGCTGCCGGTGGACGCCATCGAACGGTAGGCCGCAGGGTGCCGGGCCAGGCGCTGCCGGGGCCGGCGGTTGCTGTACGGGGCTGCATCCCCGCTGCTACGCTGTGTGGCGTAGGTCACGGCGTGGTCCGTGGTGTGCACCAATCGTGAGGAGCTTCACGTGGATGAGTTGGAGTACGGTCCCGTCGAAATGTTCGTCGCCGGCTACACCGGTGACGGCCCGGATCCGCAGATCGTGGAGGCCATTCTCGAGCTGGTGAACGCCGGAACGGTGCGGCTGCTCGACCTCCTCTTCGTCTCCCGCGCCGCGGACGGCAACCTGACGGTCGACGAACTGGAAGCCGTCGGTGACCGGTACGGCTTCGGCAGCATCGAGCTTGCGGCCAGCGGCATCGCCGGTGACGAGGACATCGAGGCCATCGCGGAAGCCATCGAGCCCGGCGTCTCCGGTGCGCTCCTGGTGATCGAACATGTCTGGGCGAAGCGGCTGGCCAACGCCCTGTACCAGGCTGGCGGAAGCGTCCTGTTCAGCGACCGCATCCCGGCCCCCGCCGTCAACGCGGTCATGGCCGAAGCCGCCGCCGAAGCCCCCGCCGAATCCACCACTGAACAACCTGTGGAATAAAAGGAGTACGTCATGCCACTCATGCGTCGAGGAGGGCGTCCCGGGCTCATCGGCATGGCCGCCCGGACCGCCGTTGTGGCCGGGACGGCCACGGCAGTTTCCGGCCGGGTTGCCAGGCACCAGGAGGCCAAGGCCGAGGAGAAATACGCGGCCCAGCAGTACGAGGCCCAGCAGGCAGCCGCCGACGCCGCGCCGCCGGCGCCGGCCTACGCCCCGCCACCGCAGGCCGCCTACGCTCCACCGCCGCCGCAGGCTGCCTACGCTCCGCCGCCGCCTGAGCCGGCAGCCGAGGGCGGCAGCGACCTGACCTCGCAGCTGCAGCAGCTTGCGGCCCTGCACTCCCAGGGCATCCTGTCGGAGGAAGAGTTCGCGGCCGCGAAAGCCAAGCTGCTTTCCTGAACCCGGCAGCACCGCAGCCGGAGACAAACGGGGCTACAGATCGGGGACGCAGGGCCCCCGGCCGAGCAAGTCGAGCCCGGTCAGGTCGCCGTCGCCGAAATCCGTCACCCCGGTGCGGGCCTCGCTGTTCATCAGCTGTGCCGGGTCCTCGACATGGTCCAGGCCAACCAAATGCGCCAGTTCGTGCATGATGATCGACGCCGCGGCCGCCTGGCCGTCGGCCGTGCCCAGCAGCGTGCGGAACTGCGGGGAATCCAGTTCCACTTGGCCGGACACGTACGCCGCGGTGCCGCCGTGCGAGGCCCAGGCGCTGCCGCCCATCCCGATCGTATCCCCGCGCAGCACCGGGCTCTCCGCGGGGGTGGCCCAGGCGATCAGAACCGGGGCCCAACGGTCCCCGTAGCGCCCCGGCTGGTAGGCCGGCCGGTCCGGGCTGGGTGCTTCGGTGGTGTGGCCCTCGTAGACGAATTGCAGCCCGGTTGCGCCGGACACCCGGTGCACGGCCCGCTGGATGAGTGCGTCCGCGCCAGGCGGAGCGTCCTGGTCCCGGACAACGTAGCGGATCGCCCGGCACGGGTCGTAGGCCACGAAGGACTGGCCCCGCACGCCGCTGTCCAGCAGCCGGTAGCTCTGGCTGTGGCTGCGCAGCGGCGCCGGCGAGGCCAGCCTGGAGGTGGAACTGCCCAGGCCCGGCGGCGGATAGTTCCGGCCGGCCGGGCCCGCGGTGGCCGGGTCGCTGAACGGAAAGGAACCGGCCGCGCCGCTGTGCTGGGAAGGGGAACGGGAGGCGCCGTCGGGATGGGCGAACCAGAACCCCGCCGCGGCCGCCAGCACCAGCAGCACCGCGCCGGCGAGGAGCCGGGCGGCAAGAGCCGGCGGCCGACTGCGCATGGGCCCCTCCCCGGTGAGTAGGTGGCTCAAGCGTAGCGGTCCCCGCCGCCTCAGGTAAGCGCCTGCCGCACTCAGCCCACGCTGGTCCCGAACGCCAGGCCCAGCAGGTAGGTGGCCAATGCCGCGCCGAAACCGATGGCCAGCTGGCGGAAGGCGCGCTTGGCCGGGGATGCTCCCGAGAGCAGGCCGACAACGGCGCCGGTGCACAGCAGGGCCAGGCCCACCAGCAGCAGCGACACCAGGACGGCGGCCAGCCCCTGCAGGCCGAACAGGTAAGGCAGGATGGGGACCAGGGCGCCGGTGGCGAAGAAGCAGAAGCTGGAGATGGCCGCGTTCCAGCCGGTGCCGATCTCCTCGTATTCGTTTTCGTAGAATTCGGGCGCCTGCAGGGACAGGCTCGGATCGCAGTCGCAGTCCAGATGCCCCATGCGTTCGGCGGCGCGGTGTTCGGCGGCCTCCTGGCTCATGCCGCGTGCACGGTAGAGCAGCACCAGTTCGTTGGCGTTCAGGTCCAGGTCCGGTGCCGCGGCCAGCGAGATCTGGGTGGGCTTGGTGGCGTTCAGCAGCTCACGCTGCGAGCGGACCGAGACATATTCGCCGGCCCCCATCGAGAGGGCACCGGCCAGCAGCCCGGCAATGCCGCTGAACAGCACGAAGCTGGCGGAGGCGCCGGTGGCGCCGATGCCCATGATCAGGGCCAGGTTGGAGACGAGCCCGTCATTGGCGCCGAAGACGGCGGCCCGGAAATTGCCCGAGAGCCGGGCCCGGCCCCGGGTGGCCAGCCCGCGGATGACTTCCTCGTGGATCAGTTCGTCTGCGGCCATCGCGCTGGTGGCGGCCGGCTCCGAGCTGTAGGGGGAGCGGCCCTCGGCCCGCTGGGCCAGCGCCATGACAAACACGGAGCCGAAGCTGCGGGCCAGGAAACGCAGCAGGATGCGCCGGGGGGAGGGGCGGACGGACTTGGCCGCGTGCCCGCCCAGCAGGTCCACCCAGTGTTGTTCGTGGCGGCCTTCGGCCTCGGCCAGCTCGAGCAGGATTTCCCGTTCCTCGCCCGTGCGGCGGCGGGCCAGATCGCGGTAGATGGCGGCCTCCGCGCGTTCATCCGCGAGGTAGCGGCGCCATTTCCTGATGTCGGCGGCCGACGGCTCATCCGTCAGCGGGCCGGAAGGGCCGGGGGAATGGGGTGTGCGGTCCACGGTGCTCCTGGTTGGGGACCGGAGGCGCGTAGGTGCCGGCTCCGGTCAGCGTATCTCAACTGACCGAAGGTCTCGCTCGCCCGGACGGTGCCGGGTGGACTGCCGGGCCGGAACTATCCGGCCAGTATGTCGACAGGCCTCCACGCCTGCCGCCGGTTCTGCGGTCTGATGGCGGTGGAGCTACTCCCCTTCGCTGCATCAATTGTACCTGACGGTGCTCCGCACGACGGCCGGACGAGGCTGGTGTCACTGCCACTAGGATGGTCTGGTGGCCTCTGAAGCAACTCCTCCCTCCGACCCTGCCCGCGGCAAGTTCGCGTCCCGTCTGCTGCGCGGCGGCATCGAGCCGGACCCACGGTTCACCCTCGCCAACGAACGCACCTTCCTGGCCTGGATCCGCACCTCCCTGGCGTTCCTGGCCGGCGGGATCGCGGTCGAGGCCTTCACCACCGACCTGATCATTCCGGAGGTCCGCAAGACCGTGGCGGTGCTGCTGCTGCTGCTGGCCATGATCATCGGCGGCGGTGCGTTCTTCCGCTGGCTCGGCGTGGAACGCGCCATGCGGCAGAAGGCGCCGCTGCCGCTGCCGCTGATTGCCCCGATCCTGGCCATCGGCGGGGGGATCGTGGCGGGCATCCTGGTCATTTTCGTCCTCTCCCGGCCCGCCTGAGCCGATGGGCAACGGCACCGTCCCGGAACACCACGACGCCGGCCTGCAACCCGAGCGCACCACGCTGGCCTGGGGGCGCACCATGCTCTCGATGGTGGTGGCGGCAGCCATCTTCCTGCGCTGGACGCCGCACCACGGCTGGTTTACCGGCATCCTGGTGGGGGCCACCCTCTGCGCGGCGCTGGCCATCAACCTGACCCAGAAGCGGCGCCACCACCGCGCGGTACGGGGCATCGCCGCCGAAACCGTGCACGCCGACGCCGCGGCCGTGCTGTGGACGTCGGCCAGCGTGGTCCTGCTGGGGGCGCTGGGGATCTACGCGGTGCTGTTCCTGCCGCTGGACGGCTGAGGGAGCGGGGCGTCCTACCGTACGGGTGCGCCTTCGGGGCCCTCCACCGGAACCTCCTCGGCGACGGCGCCGGCCACCCGGCGGTTCCAGGCGGCCACGACGGCCGGATCCGTCGGCCGGCTGAGCAGCGAGACGGCGACGTACGCCACCAGCGCGGCGATGAGGCCGTAGTAGATCGGTTCGTTGGCGTAGATGCCGTCGTACTGGTTCTTGGCATTGGCTTCCAGCACGATCATGGTGGTTAGTGTGACCACAGTGCCGGCCGCCATCGCGGCCGCAGCGCCGAGGCCGGTCCCGCGCTTCCACAGCAGGCCGCCGATGATCGGGATCAGCAGCCCGCCGACCAGGATGTCGTAGGCAATGGTCAGGGCGGCGACCACATCGTGGACCACGATGGCCAGCACGATCGCGACCACGCCCAGGCCCAGCACATACCAGCGGCTGCCCTGGACATCGTGCTCCGGGTTCCCGGCATGTCCGTGGTGTGCCGGCTTGCCGAACCAGGAGCGCACGAACGGCACGACGTCGGCCTTGGCCACGGTCGCGGCGGCAATCAAGGTGCCCGAGGCGGTGGACATCATGGCCGCCACGGCGGCGGCCAGCACGATGCCGCCGATGCCGATCGGCAGGATATTCATCGCCACGTCCGCGTACACATCGTCCTTGACCTCGATGTTGGGCAGCGCCACCGAGGCCGCCATCCCGATCAGCGCGCCGGCCACACCGTAGAGAATGCAGTACACACCTGCGGTGGTACCGCCCCAGCGCGCCACCTTCGGGGTGCGGGCGGTGAAGACCCGCTGCCAGATGTCCTGCCCGATCAGCAGGCCGAGGGTATAGACCACGAAGTAGGTGATGATGGTCTGCGCACCGATGCCGCCGATGTCGAAGAAGGAGGCATCAACGCGCTCGCGGATCCCCTCGAGCCCGCCGGCCTGGTTCCAGGTGAACGGCAGCATCAGCAGGAACACGCCGATGGTCTTGATCACGAACTGGGCCATGTCCGCCAGCGTGATGGACCACATGCCGCCGATGGTGGAGTAGGCCAGCACGATCGCGCCGCCGATGGCGATGGCCACCCAGCGCTCCCAGCCGAAGAGCACCACCAGGATCGTGGCGTAGGCGCCGGTGGAGGTGGCGCAGAGCATCAGCGTGTAGGCCAGCATGACGATGCCGGAGACCTTGGTAGCGCTGACGCCATAGCGAAGGGTCAGCATTTGCGCCACCGTGTAGATCTTCAGCCGCTGCAGCGTGGGGGCGAAGAACAGGCTCAGCACCAGCACGCCGGTGCCGATCGCCACCACCAGCCACATGCCGGAGAAGCCGAACTTATAGCCCAGCCCGACGCCGCCGACGGTGGAGGCCCCGCCCAGGACGACGGCGGCCATCGTGCCGGTGTACAGCACGCCGCCCAGCCGCCGGCCGGCTACCAGATAGTCGCTGTTGTTCTTGGTGCGGGACTTGCCCCACCAGCCGAACAGCAGCATCGAGACCAGGTACGCCACCACGATCCCGGCATTGAGAATTTGTCCATCCATGGGGTTCCTGCTTTCGCGCTTCAGGAAGGAAATTTGCCTGACAGGCAACAACTGTTGAGTGATAGGCTAAATGTGTCGCGCGGCACACGTCAACTTCCCATAAGCTCGAAAGGCGCGTGCCGGGGGCCGCGGTCAAGCAGCGAGGAATGGGGATTTATTGTGAAGGCACTGCCGATCGAGCCGAGCAATGCGCCGCTGGCCATTGGCTCGCGGATTCGGGCCGCCCGCCAGGGCCAGCGGCTGACGATCGAGCAGGTCGCCGAGTCGACCGGGCTGACCAAGGGTTTCCTCAGCCGGGTGGAGCGGGACCTGACCTCGCCCTCGGTGGCCTCGCTGGTCACGTTGTGCCAGGTGCTGGCGGTTCCCATCGGGAACCTGTTCGTGGACCCCGAAACCTACCTCACCCGCCGCGGCGAGGGCCCGCGGGTCAGCCTGGGCGGCGAGGGCATCCACGAGAAACTGCTGACCCCGCGCCACGAACGCCGGCTGCAGATTATTCGCGCCGTGATCGAGCCACGCGGCCACGGCGAATCCGAACTGTATGCGGTGGACTGCGACGTGGATGTCTTGCACGTGGTCTCCGGCCGGATCACCGTGGTGTTTTCCTCCGAGCGCTACGAGCTCGACGCCGGGGACACCCTGACCTTTCCCGGCCGCGAGCCGCATACCTGGGCCAACGAAACGGACCAGAAGGCCGTGGTGGTGTGGACCCTGGTCCCTGCCGCTTCCCGCTGAGGCGCCGGTCCGGCTGCGCCGCCGACCCCGGTGGGGGTGCAGCCTTGACGGCCGAACGGGGCGCATTTAGCCTGAAGTGCAACAGTTGATGCATATTTGACAACTTTTGACAGGAAGGCCGTTCATGGAAGAGCTTCGGATCGAGGCCAACGGAAACCTCGGGCCCATTGATTCCTCGCGGGTGCCCCGGTATGCGGGGGCGGCGACGTTCGCCCGGCTGCCGCGGCTGGACCAGGTTGGGCATGCGGATGTGGCCGTGGTCGGGGTGCCCTTCGACGCCGGGGTCTCCTACCGGCCCGGGGCACGTTTCGGCGGCAACCACGTCCGGGAGGCGTCCCGGCTGCTGCGTCCCTACAACCCGGCCTGGGACGTCTCCCCGTTCGAGGAGGTCCAGGTCGCGGATGCCGGGGACATGGCGGTGAACCCGTTCAATATCGGCGAGGCCATCGAGACCATCCAGGCCAACGCGCTGGAGCTGACCTCCGCCGGGACGAAGCTGGTGACCCTGGGCGGAGACCACACGATCGCGCTGCCGCTGCTGCGCGCGGCCGCGGCCCGGGCCGGCGAGCCGGTGGCGATGCTGCACTTCGACGCGCACCTGGACACCTGGGACACCTACTTCGGCGCCGAGTACACCCACGGCACCCCGTTCCGCCGGGCAGTGGAGGAGGGCATCCTGGACACCGAGGCGATCTGCCACGTGGGCACCCGCGGGCCGCTGTACGGCAGGCGCGACCTGGACGACGACCACCGCTTCGGCTTCGGCATCGTCACCAGCGCCGACGTCTACTACAAGGGCGTGGCCGAGACGGTCGCGGCCCTGCGGGAGCGGATCGGGGACCGGCCCCTGTACGTATCCGTGGACATCGACGTGCTGGATCCGGCCCATGCCCCGGGCACCGGCACCCCCGAGGCCGGCGGGATCACCAGCCGGGAACTGCTCGAGATCATCCGCGGCCTGCGCGGGTTGAACCTCGCCGGCGCGGACGTAGTCGAGGTCGCCCCGGCATACGACCACGCCGAGATCACCGGGGTGGCCGCCAGCCACACCGCCTTCGAGCTGGTCACCCTGCTGGCCGACAACGCCGCCCCCGGCGACCGCCACGGCCAGGATACCGGCTACGCCCGCCAGTCGCTCGACCGCATCCGCACCACCGCGCCGGTGGCCGGATCCCAGGAAACCCAGGAGAGCTTCGAGTGACCGCCGTGGACGCCGCCCTGCCCCGGCGCAACGGTGGGGACCTTGTCGTCGAAACCCTGAGCGCCCTGGGCGCGACGACGGTGTTCGGCATCCCCGGCCAGCACGCGCTGGGGCTCTTTGATGCGCTGTCCCGCTCCGACCTGCATTTCGTCTCGTCCCGCGTCGAGAACAACTCGGCCTTTGCCGCGGACGGCTTCTCCCGGGCCACCGGCGAGGTCGGCGTGTTGTTCCTGTCCACCGGGCCCGGGGCACTGACCGCGCTGGCCGGGCTGCAGGAGGCCTATGCCACCGGCGTGCCGATGGTGGTGGTAGCCAGCCAGGTTCCGCTGGAGGGCCTGGGGGCCCGGCGCAAGGGGATGCTGCACCAGCTCGATGACCAAAAGGCCTCCGCGGCCAACGTCACCAAGAGCCAGCGGCTGATCCAGCACGCTTCCGGCATCCCCTCGGCCATCCAGGACGCCTGGACCGAGGCCATCTCCTCCCCGGCCGGCCCGGTATGGCTCGAGATCCCGCAGAATGTGCTGCTGGATCCGGTGATTGTGCCGCCGGTCGAGGATGCCCTCGCCGAGGCCGCCGACAATCCGCCGCGCACCGAGCTGGTCAAGGAAGCGGTGAAGTGGCTCGCCGCGGCCGAGCGTCCGGCCATCATTGCCGGCGGCGGGACGCGGCGGGGCGCAGCCGAGCCGGCGCTGCTCTCGCTGGCGGAGAAGCTGCGTGCCCCGGTGGTCTGCACCCCGGGCGGCAATGGCGCCTTCCCTTGGCACCATGAGCTGTCGCTGCAGTCGTGGATCGAGGACCGCTACACCACCGAGGTGCTGGAAGACGCCGACGTGCTGCTGGTGGTCGGTTCCTCGCTCGGGGAGGTCACCAGCAACTACTTCACGATGGAGCCGCGCGGACGCATCATCCAGATCGACGCCGAGCCGCGGGTGCTTGAATCCAACCGGCCGGCGCTGGGGATCAGGGCTGACGCCGGCCAGGCGCTGCAGGCGCTGGACACTGCGCTGGATGCAGCCCTGGCCGTATCCGCGGCCGCGCCCGACTGGCACGGGATGCCCCCGGAAGTGCTGGTCAAGCAGACCTTGGCCAGGATCCAGGCGCGTCTGGACGCCCAGGACCTGGGTGTCGAACGCCGGTTCATGGCCGACCTCCGTGCGGCGGTGCCGGACGACATGCAGACCTTCTGGGACATGACCATCTCGGCGTACTGGGCCTGGAGCTGCTGGGACGCCCGCAGCGGCCGGTTCCATTCCGCCCAGGGCGCCGGCGGCCTCGGCTTCGGCTTTCCCGGCGCCATCGGCGGCGCCGTCGGCCTGTCCGTGCAGGGCCGGCCGGCGCGGGTGCTGGCGGTGTCCGGCGACGGCTCGGCCATGTATTCGATCAGCGAGCTGGCCACCGTCCGCCAGCACAACCTGCCGGTTACCTGGCTGATTGTCGACGACGGCGGCTACGGCATCCTCCGCGAGTACATGGTGGAGGCGTTCGGCAAAGCCACCGCGACGGAACTGGCACGGCCTGACTTCGTCCGGCTCGCCGAGTCCTTCGGCGTCCCCGCCCGGCGGGTGGCGCCGGACGCGGTGGGCCCGGCACTGGCCGAAGCCCTCGCCGCGGACGGGCCGAACGTCGTCGTCGTCGAGGCGCAGCTGAAGATGTTCGCCCCCACGCATAGCCAGCCGTAGGGACCGGTTCCGGCCACCTGCTGCGCTTGCGGGAGGCCCCTCGGCCGCTAGCGTCAAGCGTCCTCCCGCCACAAGCTCCGCTTGCGGCGGGGCCCTCGGCCGCTAGACTGCATTCAGGCGGCGCGTTCCCGCTGCCTGAATGCGGTCATCCAGCCCGACAGGGGTACCCATGTCCGATCCTTCTCCCCGGCCCGGTGGAGCCGGCGAACCCGACGACGCTGCCCGGGACGGGAACCGCCCCGCGGGAATGCCGGAGCCGGCCAGGCAGGACGCCTACCCGCCGCCCTACGGCCGGCAGGGTGCCTATGCAGTGCCGGCTGGCTACGGGCCGTCCGGCTATCCGCAGCAAGGCTACGGCTACCCGCCCGGGCCCAAGTCGGGCCTGGCCCTGACCGCGCTGATCCTGGGCATCGTTGCGGTCGTGTTCGCGATGATCCCGGTGGTCGGCCTGCTCAGCTTCATCATCGGGCTGCTTGCCTTGGTCTTCGGCATTGTCGCGCTGGTGCAGCGGCAGCGGAAGCCAATGGCGGTGACCGGCATGGTGCTGGGCCTGCTCGGCATCCTCATTGCCGGCGCGGTGACGGCGTTCATCGCCTTCTTCGTCTCCCGCACGGTGGGCAACCACACGGTCAGCTACCGGGTCACCACCAGCCAGCCCGCCACTGTCACGTACTACAACGGCCACGAGACCGTGGACCGGCAGGTCAGCGGCAGTTGGGCGGACGACTTCACCTTTACCGGCCTGCCGATCGGTGCGGTCACGGTGAACGTTCCAGGCGGTCATGCCAGCTGCGAGGTCGTCCTGGACGGCCGCCCCATCTCCCAGAACTCCGGCAACGGACGGGTCGAATGCCTCTCGGCCGATCTGGGCGACCAGCAGGACCAGGACCGGTCCTGATCGTGCCCCGGGCAGTCCGCGCGATAACCCGCGCCCCAATGCGGCGGCCTGCCGGTGCCGGGCTATATTTGCAGTAGGCAACAAACTCTTGGAGGCATCCGTGGGCGTGGACAATGAGACCGCCGCCGAACTGACCAACAGCATCTTCGCCCTGCAGCGGCAGCTGCGCTCCGCCACCCAGCTGCTGGCGGACCCGGCGGGCCCGGGATTCGCGCTCCAGGGCGTGATGCGGATCATCGGCGAAGCCGGGGAGCTGCGTGCCACCGAGCTGGCGGCCCGGCTGGGGATCGGTCCGGCCGGGCTGAGCCGCCACATCGCGGAACTGGAGACCGCCGGCTACGTGGTGCGCCGGCCGCATCCGGAGGACGGGCGCGCCTTCCTCATTTCCCTGTCCGAACAGGGCATCGAGCATATGCGCGCCGAGGTGGCACGCCGCTCCGCCAGCCTGCAGCAGGTGCTCGCGGACTGGACCGACGCGGAAGCACGATTTGCGGGGGAGGTCCTCCAGCGGCTCACCGCCTCACTCGAGTCCGCCCTGCAGGAGATGAAGCCTGGCCAGCAGCTGGCAGCGGCAACGGCATAGGCGCGGCGCTCCCGACCGCGCCGGCCTCAGTCACGGATGAGTCCGCCGAGCAGGCTCGTATCGAAGGAGGCCAGCAGGTCCCGGGGTCCGGTATAGATTTCGGCCGCGCCGGCGGCCCGCAGTTCCGCTTCGCTGGTGCCGCCGCTGGTCAGCCCGATGACCGGAATGTCGAGATCGGCGGCGGCGAAGATGTCCCAGACGGCGTCACCGACAAAGACCGCACCGTCGGCCTGGATGCCGCCCGCTTCCAAGGCTGCCGCCAAAATGTCAGGGGCAGGCTTGCTCTGTTCGGCGTCCGCGGAACTGGTTGCTGCGGTGATCCAGTTATCGGCCCCAACCACGGCGCGCAGGACGTCCAGCTCATCCTGCCGGGCCGAGCTGGCCAGCACCGCGGCCAGTCCCGCCTCGGCACAGTGCTGGAGCAGATCCGCCGCGCCGTCGAGCGGGCGCAGGGCCGGCCAGTAGGTGGAAAAGACCGCCGCATGGGTGTCGTCCAGTGCCTGGCCTTGCTCCGCCGCCCGGTCCTGGCCAAGCAGGTGGGCGATCAGCCGCTTGCCGCCCATACCCACGGCGCGGTGGATGGCGGCCATCGGAACGTCGTGGCCGAGGCGGCGGAAGGCCTGCCACCAGGCCAAGACGTGCAGGTAGTTCGAATCCACCAGCGTACCGTCGACGTCGAAAAGGACGCCGCGGCGCCGGTTTTCCTGCTGTGCCATGGTTGTTTCCCTCCTGCTGTCCTGGCCTGCCAGTGACTAGTCTGCCGGGTGCCCCGTGGTTTGGCGGATGGGCCGTCCGTCGAGGAAGGCCAGCAGCCGTTCCTCGAGTGCGGCCAGTTCGGACGTTTTCTTCAGCTCGCATTCCCACACGGTGAGCACGTCCCAGCCGGCCTGCGCCAGGTCCGCAGTGGCGGCGGCATCGCGCTCCACCGTCCGGGTGCGCTTGGCCTCCCAGAACTCGGCGTTGGACTTGGGCCCGTGCCGGCCCACCCGGCAGTCATGCGAGTGCCAGAAGCAGCCGTTGACGAAGATGACCTTCCGGCGCCCGGCGAAGACCAGGTCCGGTTTGCCCGGCAGTTTGGCTCCGGCGGCGCTGCCGTGCAGGCGGTAACGGTAGCCCTTGGCATGCAGCAGCCTGCGCACCATCAGTTCCGGCTTGGTGTCCTTCCCCCGGATGCGCGCCATGTTCGCGCTGCGCTGCTCGGGGGTGAACACATCGGCCATGCTCCCAGTCTAGGAGCCGGCGGTATGACAGGTCAGAGCCAGCCCTTCGGGTCAACGGCTTTGCCCTTGACCATGACCTCGAAATGCAGATGGCAGCCGGTGGAGTTGCCGGTGGTGCCCAGTGCCGCGATCTTCTGACCCTGGGCGACCTGCTGGCCGGTCCGGACACCCTTGGACTGGAGGTGGTTGTACGTGGTTTCGACCCCGTCGCCATGATCCACCACGATGCGGTTGCCGTAGCCGTAGGCGCTGGAGGATGCTTCGACCACCTTGCCGGCCTTGGCGGCCGTCACGGGGGTGCCGCAGGGGTGGGCGAAGTCCAGTCCATTGTGGAATTCACCGGGGGCTCCGGTCACCGGATTGATACGGTGGCCGAATCCCGAGCTGGTGTGCATTTTCTGTACCGGGGCGGCCAGCCGTGCGCCGGGAGCCATTTTGACGGCCGGTGCCTTGCTGGTGACGGACGAGCGGTTGAAGTCCAGCTTCTGTTCCGCGGCAACATGGACGTCCACCCGCGACACCGCGGCAGCCCGCGCGGCCGAGTCGGACAGTCCACCGGCCGCGGCGGAGGTTCCTGCCGGTGCGGTCGGAAGGGCTGCCGCGGCGACCATGCCGGCGGCCGCGGCGGCGAGGCCGGCGAATTTCCCCAGCCGGCCCAGCGGCGAGGCGGGCTTTTCCGCCCGGCGGCGGCCGCTCGGCTGCCGGCCGCTGCGTTCCTGGGACGCGCTGGACGGGGACAGTGAACGATCTGCGGCACGGCGCCCGCGAACGGACCCGCGGACAGAATGGTGCGTAGGCATGGGGGATTTCCTCTCTGCACGCCTGCGAAGTTAGCTGTCGGATTCGAGAGAGAGTGCATCTCGGCCAGGCCAGCCGGCGGCGCATGGGCCGGATCCGGGCTGGCGGGCTTCACCCCAAGGCGCCTATGGCGCCGGTGGCGGTTCCTCCGCCCCTGTCTGGTGGTTATCGGGCTGGCACGCTGACAGGGCTTGGCGAACGGACCAGGCCAATACTCTGTTTAGAGTCTTAGCGCAAGCAAATTTACCGAAGCGACACGAATCGTTACAAATTCAGCGTGGGTGTTCTTGGTCACTAAGGTTCCGCGGTGCGGCTATCCGGAGAGCCAGGCCGGCGCCTGGCCGGAGACCGGATTGCGTTCGCCGGCCGTTGTCGGCGCCCCGGGTGGGAAGTAGCCGCCGCGGCGTTCCTCGAGCCGCCGCCGGGCGCCGGGGGAGGGGAGTTGGGGTGCGCGGAAGCGCCGGCAGCGGCTGCAGGTGGCCACGAAGTTCGCCATGGTGGTCGATCCGCCCGCGGACCAAGGAACGAAATGGGCGCCGTTCGTTGCCGTCCGTTCGCAGCGGCTCCGGTAGCCGGCTTCGAGTTCGCAGCGGCCGCCGGCCCGCGCCAGTCCGTCGCGGCGCTGTTCGGCGCTGAACTGCCGCCGCGGGTCCCGGCGCAGCCGGTCCCGTGAACGCTGTCTGAGGGCGGTGGCGCCGAGTCCGGCCAGCACCAGCGCCGGTAGGACCAGGGTGGCAGCGGTGGCGGGCCGGTATGCCGATGGGGACTGGCCCGTGGCCAGTGCCGCCACCAGGCCCGCAGCCAGCCAGGCGGCGGCCAGCACCGCCAGCCAGCGCAGGCCCAGCCGGAGCCAGTAGATGCGTCGTAGTTCAGTCATGATTCCCCCAAGTGAACTTGCTGTCCCGGGTGGGCGTGCACCCGGTCCGCATTTGCCACCGGTCCCGATGATTGCTCCGGGGTGGCGGTGTAAGCGGGCCGACAGCACCCAACGTAGACCGCGGTACTGCGCCCTGGCTAGGGGCCGGACCGGAGGGTGTGGATAACCACCCAAGCCGCCGGGTCCTGGGCTGCGCTACCGGCCGGAATAATTCGTGCCCCGTGCCGGTTTGCCGTATAGATGCATATGCATGGAAGCCGCCGGGAAAGGACCGCCGGCTCCGGAACAGATTGAGGAGTCCATAGTGTCTGACCGCAAGATCGTCGTCCTGTCCGCCGGGCTGGGCACGCCGTCGTCAAGCCGGCTGCTGGCCGACCAGCTGGCCAAGTCCGCCGTGGAAAAGTTCGGCGCCGCCGGCATCGGCGTGCAGTCAACGACCTATGAGCTGCGCGAGTACGCGGTGGATATCGCCAACAACATGGTCACCGGCTATGCCGCCCCGCGGCTGCAGGAACTGCTCGACGCCGTCAGTGCCGCCGATGCGCTGATTGCCGTCACCCCGGTCTTCAGCGCCTCCTACAGCGGGCTGTTCAAGTCCTTCTTCGATGTGCTGGACAAGGACGCACTGGCCGGCAAGCCCGTGCTGCTCGGGGCCACCGGCGGCTCCGCACGGCATTCGCTGGCCCTGGACTACGCCATCCGGCCGCTGTTCAGCTACCTGCGGGCGCGCACCGTGCAGACGGTCGTCTTCGCGGCACCGGAGGACTGGGGCGGGGACGGCAGCGCCGTCCTGGCCCGGCGCTCGGACCGCGCGGCCGGCGAGCTGGCGGCCCTGGCCGGGGACGGGCCGGTCTCCGAGCAAGGCCGCGGCGGCATTGAGTCCCTCAGCTTTGAGGAGATCCTGGCCCAAGTCGGGCACTAAAGGGCGCCGCCGGTCCCGGCCGCCGGGACCGGCACCGCTTATCGTGTCGGGAACTTGCCTAGAACCGCTCGGGCTGTTCGCCAAGGTTGAAATGCCGGCCGCTGATCCGCTCCGGCTTCACCTCGATGTAGAAGTCCTTCAGCGTCGGTACCCAGGTCTTGAGGCCCAGCGCTTCCGCCTTGGCGATCTCCTCGCCGGATTGCAGGATGCGGGCGGTGCCTTTGACGACCACGCTCCAGGCCTCGTCGCTGCTGATGCCGTCGGTTTCGAACACGACCTTCTCGTTGATCGTCAGCTCCGCCAGCTTGGTTCCGGGCGCGCTGCGCATCAGCAGCATCCCGTTGCTGGCCAGGTAGTTGATCGGGAAGATGTCCGTTTCGCCGGCGGCGGTCAGGACGATGCGGCCATGCTGGGTCTTTTCCAGCAGCTGCCAGGACTGGCTGTCGGTGAGTTCAAGGATCGGGTCATCATGGGTGAACATCATGGCTCCCATGTTCTAGTGCCAACTGGACAATGGGAAGGCCCCGGTGCCAAAGATCCGCCCGGAATTATCCTTCCGGCCGGGCAGCCAGCTTCAGCAGCCAGTTGCGCAGCTGGCGCGTGGAGTGGCAGTCGTACTCGTTGTAGCTGCGGATCCCGGCCAGGATCCGGTCCGCGTCCCCGGTATTGCCGGTCTCCCGGGCCCGGCAATACCCGGCATAGGCCACCATGGAGGCACCGGCGTCGGTCACGTCCCCGGTGCGCAGGCGGGAGCCCATGTACAGCGGCTCAAGCTTCTTGATGCTGTAGGAGTTCTCCGAGACCAGCAGGCTGGTGCGCACCGTATCGAACAGGTCCACCAGCACCCCCTCGCCCAGCAGTTCCTCCACAGCGTCCTGTCCGATGCCGTGCTGCCGGGACAGCCGGCGCAGGGCCGCCTGTTCGTAGTTCGCGTAATGGTAGATGCGCAGCCGGGGGAATTTCCGGCGGCGGCGGGCCACATAGGCCAGGAATCCGGCCAGTGCGCGGCCCTCCTCGGCGCGGCTGTGCGCCCAGAACGGTGTGTATGGTGCGGTGCCGCCGGGGGTGGCCGGATTCTCGACGACGCCGAACAGATACTCCAGGCCCCAGGTCCCGGACTCGTCCTGCCACAGCGGATCCGATTCGATGTCGAAGAAGATATCCCCCGGATCGGGCGGCGCCAGTGCGGCCAAGGTGTTGCCCGGCAGGACCCGGTAGCCCACGGTATGCGGCTGCCCGTGCCGGTCGGTGAACGTGGCCGCCCCGTCCGGGCGCTGCAGGCCGGTCTGCATCCGGGCCTGGTCCCGCAGCCCGGCCAGCACACGGTCCGCTGCCATGCCGGCGGGAAGCTCCATCCCGGCCAGATCGTCGATGGTGCCGATTCCGGCCTCGTTCAGCTTCCGCCGCCGGGCCAGGCTCATCCTGGCTACCAGCAGCAGGTCCCGGTGCTCGCGGACCTGCTCGGCACAATAGTCGCAGCGGCCGCAGGCGGTGTACCGGGCATCCCCCCAGCGCACCGGCTGCTCCTGGTTCCGGTGTTCGGTGGTGAGCTCCAGGAACCGGTCCCGGCGTGCCGTGAAATCCGGCAGCAGTTCCGCCAGGTTGTGCTCGCTGTGCGTCCCATCGCCCAGGACCAGGCAGACGGTCGGCGACGTAGGTACCCCCGACTGGATCAGCTGCTGCCCGTAGGCGGCCAGCTGCAACAGCGCGGTAGGTTTGACGTGGCGGGCCAGTTTCGTGTCGTAGACGGTGTAGCGCCCGCCCTCGGCCTCCCGGACCAGGAAGTCCGAGCGGCCGTGGAAGGTCCCGTCGAAGAAGCTGGCCTGGAAGACAACATCGGCACCGGCCCGGAGCGCGGCCAGGGATTCGTCATGCCGGGCCGCCAGGGCCTGCCGCGTGTAGTCGGGAGTCGGCCGGATTTCGACGACGCCGGCGCCGAAGCGGTCCCGGAACTGCTGCAGGACCTGCTGTTCGTGCACATCGCCGAGCTCGGCGGCCCGGGCAAGCAGGGCGTCCACCGGGAACTGTGCCACCGGGCTGCGGCCCAGCTTTTCGTCCAGCCTGCGCAGCACCTGGTACTCGCAGCCCGCGGCCGCCACCAGGTCGCTGGCCGTATAGACCAGGTCCGGGTCCGCGCCCGGGATGTCGGAATCCACGAGGAACACAGTGCCTCCTGAGGTACGCCCTGCTGCCGTCGGATCCAGTCATACCAGCCGCCACCGACACTTTGGCAAGCATGCAGGTTACGCCTTTTTGCGCCCGGTTACGCGGAATGGACATATTAGGAACTTTTTGACGCCGTGCACGCACATGGCGAAGGCCGCCTCGTTATGCTTGTTCCAGCTTCAAGAACTGTGGCCGCTAAGCTCCGACTTGGCCACATGCCAACCCCACGCTCGTAGGGTGGTTCGGATGAAGAAGCGGCCTGTATTCACCCCTCGGGGGTAATCGGTACGGGCAAGAGCTCGCGAAAGGACGCGGCATCCGCCGTCCGGTCATGACTGCATACCAGCCCAGCGTTCCCTCCTCCGGCCAGCACGGGCATTTCCTGGCGGTCAGCATCCAGGACTACGAGGAACTCGCCTCCAGCCGGGAAGCCTTCGTGGATTTCCTGCTGGCGCCGGCGGTGGAGTACCGCGGCGCGTCCGTCGGCCGGTCGGGGGCCGCCGGATGAGCACACCGGCAGGCTTGCTGCTTGATACCTGTGTCCTGGCCGAACTGCGCAGCCCGGCTCCGGACCCCGCCGTCGTCGGCTTCCTCCACCGGCGCCGGCATCTGCGTGTCTATCTGTCGGCCCTGTCGATCGGGGAACTGCACCGGTTGGGCCGGCAGGACCTGCGGCTGCAGTCCGTCCAGGGCTGGCTGGCCGAGCTCAACGAACGGTTCGCAGACAACATCCTGCCGGTCGACCACCGGGTGGCGGTGTGCTGGGGGCAGCTGGACGGCGGTCCGGAGGTCTCCGCGGCCCAGTCGCTGATCGCCGCCACGGCCTTGGACAAGAACCTGACGGTGGTGTCACGGAACGTGGAAAGCTACCGGAAACTGACCGTGCCGGCGGTCGATCCCTGGGCGGCGGAGGAGCGGGCCGGAACATAGGATTTCCTTATGTTCCGGTACACTCTTCGCCAGGTTGAGTACTTTGTTGCGGTCGCCGACCACGGCTCGCTCAGTGCGGCTGCCGATGTTTGCCGGGTCTCGCAGGCCGGTTTGTCGCTGGCCGTGACCGAACTCGAGAAGGCCGTGGGCACCCAGCTGCTGGTGCGGCACAAGGCCAAGGGCGCCACCCTGACCAGCGCCGGACGCCGTTTCCTGACCGATGCCCGGGCCCTGCTGCGGCAGGCCGGGGAACTGCAGGGTACGATCACCGAGCGCCAGGGCGAACTGGCCGGGCCGCTGGCCATTGGCTGCTACACTACGCTCTCGGCCTTTTGGATTCCGGCCATGACCGCCGGCTTCGCGGCACCGAACCCCAGGCTGTCCCTGGCCATCACCGAGGGCGCTCCGGGCGAGCTGCAGGAACAGTTGCTGGACGGGCGGCTGGATGCCGTGCTGACCCACACCCGGCATGTGGTCGCGGGCCTGCAGACGCAGGTCATCGCCGGAGGCCGGCCCTACATCCTGCTCGGTGCCAACCACCCCCTGGCCGCCCGGCGCAAGATACCGCTGCGGGAGCTGGCCGGAGAGGACATGGTGCTGCTGGACATCCCCTCCGTGCGGGAAAACCAGCTGCCGAACCTGCGTGCCTCCGGGCTGGACCCGAAGATTGTCTGGCGGTCCACCAGCTTCGAAGCGGTCCGCGGCATGGTCGCCCGGGGGCTTGGCTACACCGTCCTGGTCCAGCGTCCGCCGCTGGATCTCAGCTATGAGGGACTGCCGCTGGCCTGCGTGGAGATCGACGGCGAGATCGGCCACAGCGACATCTGTTTCGCCTATCCGGGCGGACAGCGGCTCACCATGCGGCTGCAGGCCCTGATGGACTTCTGTGTCGAAGAGGCCCGGCGCAGCGGTCCGCCGGGCCGGGCCTCGTCGACGTCCTAGCGCATCTCGCCGTTCAGGTCCCGGTCCTTGCCCTCCCGCGTGGCCAGCACGCAGGCGGCGCAGACCAGGAAGGACGCGGCCCAGACCAGCGCCACCAGCCACAGTCCGCCGCCGGCGGCCAGGACCAGGCCGCTGGCGATCATCGGGGTGAAACCGGCGCCGAGGGTGGAGGAACTCTGGTACGTCAGCGATGCGCCGGTGTAGCGCATCCGGGTGGGGAACAGTTCCGCCACGAAGGCGCCGAACGGGCCGAAGATCACACCCTGGATAATGCCGTTGGCCAGGAACAGGCCGATCGCGAAGCCCCATAGCGTCCCGGTCTGCAGCAGCCAAATGATCGGGTAGGCCAGCACGGCCCCGGCCAGCATGCCTGCCAGCATCACCGGCTTGCGGCCGTACTTGTCGCTCAACCGGGCGGCGAACCAGATGGCCACGATGGTCAAGGTGGCGCCGATGGCCTTGACGTTGAGCACCCCGGTGCGGTCCACGCCGATCCCCACGGCGTAGGAGACGGCCCAGACGGTCATCAGGCCCTGGACGGTGTAGGAACTCATGCCGGCGATGGTGCCCAGGACCAGGTTCTTCGGATACTTGGTGAAGACCTCCACCACCGGGATCTTCTTCTTTTCGGCGGTGGCTTCCAGTTGCAGGAACAGCGGAGTTTCGGACACCTGCAGGCGGATCACCAGGCCGACGGCGATCAGCGCCAGGCTCAACAGGAACGGAATCCGCCACCCCCAGGTCAGGAACGCCTCGTCCGGCAGGGTGGAAAATGCGGAGACGACCAGGGTAGCCAGTACCGCGCCGGCCGGACCGCCCATGTTCGCGAAGCTCGCGGCGAACCCGCGGCGCTTGGCCGGCGCATGCTCCAGCGCCACCAGCATGGCGCCGCCCCATTCGCCGCCGACCGCCAGGCCCTGAATGATGCGCAGCAGCACGAGCAGGACAGGTGCGGCCACGCCGATCTGCGCCGTCGTGGGCAGCAGGCCGATCGCCGTCGTCGCCGCGCCCATCATGACCATGGAGACGATCAGCACGCCCTTGCGTCCGATCCGGTCGCCGAAATGGCCGAAGACGGCCCCGCCCAGCGGCCGGGCCAGGTAGCCCACCGCCAAGGTGCCGAAGGAGGCGAACAGGCCAACTGCCGGCGGCACGTCGGCGAAGAACACCTGGTTGAAGACGATGCTGGCGGCGGTCGCATACAGGATGAAGTCGTAGAACTCGATGGCGCTGCCGATGAAGCTCGAGGCCAGGATGCGGCGCATCGACTTCGTGTTGAGGCTGCCGGCCTCGTGGGCCGGGTGCTGGGTCTGCTGTGGATTCATGGTGCTTGTCATCGTGCCGAAACCGATTCTTCCAGAGTAGGGGCTGGGGTGCCGCCGGTGGCGGAGCCGAAGGGGATGACGTCCAGGTCGTCGGGGATGTGGAAGTCCCCGTGGAAGGCATCGGCCGCGGCTTCCCAGACATGTTGCGGGGTGGTGCCCGGGACCAGGTGGTGCAGGGCCAGGGCCCGGGCGCCGGCCCGGTTGGCCAGCTCAACGGCCTCGGCCGGGCTGGTGTGCGACTTGCGGTGGTGGTCGATGGAAGCCTGGGCGGTCTCGTCCGCTCCGGGGCCGCCGTAGGCGCGCTGCACCCAGTCGAAATCGATGGCCTCGTGCAGCAGCAGGTCCGTGCCGCGGGCCAGCCGGACCAGGTTTTCGCACGGGGCGGTGTCCCCGGAGATGGTGACCGATCCTTCGGCGGTGTCGAACCGGAAGGCGAAGGCCGGGGCCATCGGCGGGTGCTTGACCAGGGTGGCGGTGACGGTGACCAGTTCGTCCCGGTAGATCTCGAACGGTTCCATGCCCTCCGGCGTGGGATTGGCGTTCGGGTGGTAGCCGGTAGCTGCGGGGATGGCGATGTCCTCGGCGTCGAAATAGTCGAACGGGGAGGGCCGCAGCGCGTCCAGGATCCGGTCGTTCAGGTCGGTGGCATAGGCCGCCATCAGGTGCCTGAACATGCCCGCGGTTCCCGGCGTCGGCTGGTCGGGGAAGACCGGCGCCGGCGGCACGACGGCGCGCGGGGAGACCGGGGGCAGCTCGCCGCGGTCGCCGGGGCCGATGATCTTGATCCGGTGCTGGTTCGCCTGGAAGGTGAACATGCCGAAAATGGCCAGGCTGCCCAGGTCGATGGTGTGGTCCGAGTGCAGGTGGGTGATGAAGATGCCGCGCAGCGAGCTGATCGGCAGGCCGGCCAGCATCAGTTGGCGGCCGACGCCGTGGCCGGCGTCCACCAGGTAGGTGCTCTCGCCAACGACGACGGCGGTGGCGATGCCTGCGCGCCGGCCGGCTTCGTCGCCGGTCCACCACCGCGGGCCGCCCGCGGTGCCGAGGGTGACCACCCGTGGTTGGAGGTCGTGGGGGGATGTCATCTGGTCTGGCTCCTTGTGTTGCTGGTCACTTCCCGTCCATCATCGAGCGCAGCCGCATCCTGTGTAAAACTGATAAAACTTGGTAAATAAAATAGTTTTACTTATATTTATCGTCCGCCACGGGCAGCCGCGGTCGCGCGCTCAGGGATCCAGCAGGAATAATGGGGCGGTGAGCACCGCATCTGGACCCAGCCTGTCGTCGCCCTGCCCCTGCGGACACGGCGGCAGCTACGGCAGTTGCTGCGCGCCGCTGCACCGCGGCGAGGCCCAGGCCCCCACGGCCGAGGCCCTGATGCGCTCGCGCTATGCTGCGTTTTGCCTCGGCGACACGGATTACCTGCTGCGCAGTTGGTCCGAACAGACACGCCCGGCCGCTCTGGAACTTGATCCGGGGCAGCAGTGGACCGGCCTCGAGATCCTGCGCACCGTGCGCGGCGGAGAACAGGACGCCTTCGGCACGGTGGAGTTCCGCGCCTGCTTCCGTCACGACGGCGCCGAGCACGAGCAGCGCGAGACCAGCACTTTCGTGCGCGAGGACGGCCGCTGGGTCTATCGGGATGTCCTGCTGCCCCGCTAGCCAGTCCTCCTGCGCTAGCCGTCCAGCAGGCCGCGGATGTCCTCGGCCGTCAGCGCCGCCGAGAAGGGGGTGCCTTCGTCGAGCACCGAGGAGAACAGCTTTGTTTTGCCCTCCTTCAGCGCCATGACCTTTTCCTCGATGGTGCCCCGGGCCACCAGCCGGTAGACCATCACGTTGCGGGTCTGGCCGATCCGGTGCGTGCGGTCCACCGCCTGGGCCTCGGTGGCCGGGTTCCACCACGGATCCAGCAGGAAGCAGTAGTCCGCCTCGGTCAGGTTCAGGCCGAACCCGCCGGCCTTGAGGCTGATCAAGAACACCGGCGCGGCGCCCTCCTTGAAGGAGGCGATGACGTCGGCCCGGTTGCGGGTGGCTCCGTCCAGGTACGCGTAGGGGATCCCGGCGGCGTCCAGTCGGGCGGCGGCGCGCTTGAGGAAGCTGGTGAACTGGCTGAAGACCAGGGCGCGGTGGCCCTCGGCGAGCACATCCTGGAGTTGGTCGAACAGCACGTCCAGCTTTGCCGAAGCCACGCCGTCGTATTCGTCGTCCACCAGGCCGGCATCGAGCGAGAGCAGGCGCAACAGGGTCAGGGACTGGAAAATCGTGAACCGGTTGCGGTCCAGGTCCGCAACCAGGCGCAGGATCTTCTGGCGTTCGCGCTGCAGGTGGGTGTCGTAGATCTTCCGGTGCCGCGGTGCCAACTCCACCTCCAGCACCTGTTCCTGTTTCGACGGCAGTTCGGGGGCCACCGCTTCCTTGGTCCGGCGCATCATCAACGGCCGGATCCGGCGCCGCAGCCGGTCCAGCCGTTCGGGGCTGCCGCTGCGCTCGATCGGGCGCTGGTACTGGTCGGCGAATTTCAGCGGCGAGGGGAACAAGCCCGGTGCCACGATGGCCAGGATGGACCAGAGCTCCATCAGGTTGTTTTCCAGCGGGGTGCCCGTGATGGCCAGCTTGAACGGGGCACGCAGCGCCCGGGCCGCCTGGTGCGCCTTCGTGGCCCGGTTCTTGACGAACTGGGCTTCGTCCAGGATGAGCCCGGCCCACTGCTGTTCCTGGTAGGCGGCGGCATCCAGGCGGAAGACGGCGTAGGAGGTCACCACGACGTCGGCGCCAGCCGCGGCCGCTGCCAGCGGCCGCCCGCGGAGTCCGCGGGTTTCCGTGACCGCGGCCACCTGCAGCTGCGGAGCGAAGCGGTGCGCCTCCGAGACCCAGTTCGGCACCACCGAGGTCGGGGCGACGACGAGGAACGGCGCTCCGCCGGGACCGGTGGCCCCGCACTGCCGGGCGTGGCAGATCAGCGCCAGTGTCTGCAGCGTCTTGCCCAGTCCCATGTCGTCCGCCAGGATGCCGCCGAGCTGGTGCCGCCACAGGAACGCCAGCCAGTTGAAGCCCTCCTGCTGGTACGGCCGCAGCCGGGCCTGCAGCCCGGTCGGCAGCGTGGCCGGGCCGGTCGACCCCAGCTCCAGCAGGCCGGTGACGGCCGCGCTCCAGCCGGGGGCCTGGTCCGTGTCGGTGGCCAGCTCTTCGAGCTCCTCCCACAGGCCGGCCTGGTAGCGGCTGATCCGCAGCGGCCCGGAGTCCCGGTCCTGCAGCTGCCGTGCCTCGTCCACCAGCCGGCGGAGCCGGTCGAACACCGGCTGCTCCAGGGACAGGTACGTTTTGTCCACCAGCAGCAGTTTCTTCTGCCCCCGGGACAGGGCCTTGAAGATGTTGCCGAAGGGGATTTCGCGGCCGGCCACCTTGACCATCAGGCCCAGGTCGAACCAGTCCGTCTGCTCGGATTCGACCGTGCTGACGGTCAGTTCCGGCGCTTCGGTCAGCTCCCGGTAATCCGGGCGCCCGCCGGAGATCTCCACCCTGACCCCGTCCAGGGCCTCGAGCTGCGGCAGGATGCTGCGGGTGAAATCCAGCGTGGCCAGGTCCTGCAGCGAGGCGGCCGGCTGCTGCGGATCCGGGGCCAGCCCGCCGATGCCGGGCACGGCGCGGACAGCGGCCAGCAACTGCTCCTCGGCCGCGCCATCGCGCAGTCCGCCGGGCCCGGGATCCGGTGCCAGCGGCATCCGGGTGATCCGGCCGCCGGCGCCGTATTCGAACTCCCAGCGCAATTCCAGCGTGTTGGCCGGCCCGTAGGCGGCGGCCAGGACCAGCACCGGCGGCAGGATTTCCGGCAGCGGCACGGAGCCGTCGCTGCTGGCCACCGTGATGGTCCGGCTCAGCGCCGGATAGTAGCGTTCGAAGAAGCTGTCCGCGTCCGCGGCCGGGATGTCCAGGCCGGTGCCGTCGAGCAGCAGGCGCCGTCCGACGTCGTTCAGTCCGCCGGCCGCCGGCGCCAGGGTGATCCGGCGGCCGTCCTCGGTGCAGCTGTAAAGACCGTGCCAGGCGATGGCGCCGGCCGAGTCCACCGGGTGTTCCTGCCCGTCGATTCTCAGCACCGGTTCCAGCCGGAAACCCGGCGCCGGCCCGTCCGCGCGCGCCTCCAGGGCCAGGACGGCGGCAGCACCGACGGTCACGGTGGTGTCCTGCTTGACGCCGATCAGTTCGATGCCGAGCCGGCGGGCCTCCTCGAACAGCTGCCACAGCAGCGGACTGCTGAATTCCTCCAGGTACAGCCAGTCATTGTCCTCGCCGAAGTAGAGCTGGCCGGTGGCCCGGTGCAGCGGGACGAACTGGGCGAACCAGCGGTGCTGCTCCGGATCCAGGTCCAGCCCGTAGCTCTTGTAGCTGATGGTGTTCCAGCGCAGCTGGTTCTTCACCCAGCGGCCCCTGGCATTGCGCAGTACCGGACGCACGCCCAGGCGCGGCATGTGCCCCGGCCGGTCCCGGCGCGGCTGCGCAGCCGGGTGCCAGGGCTTGGCCGGACCCGCCGGCCGGAACCGTTCGGGTTCATCGCGCAGCTCGAACTGCAGGCCCAGCGGCGTCCTGGTGCCGGACCGTGCCCGGCCAGGGGGCCGGTGCCGGGGCGCGGCCGGGCCGTCCGCCGCCGGCCCGAGCAGCTCATCGAGGCATTGCTGCCAGCCGGCGCCGCTGTCCAGGGTATCCGGGGCCGCCGGGCCGGCGGGTGCCTGCAGCTCCGGCGCGCTGCGCAGCCGCAGCACGTTGGCGTAGAGCAAGGTGGCGGCCACATGCTTGCAGGAAGAACCCACCGGGCAGCTGCACGAACTGTCTGCCAGCAGATAGCTTCCGTGGCCGGCCTCCGGAGTCAGCCGGATCCGGCAGCGGTACGGCACCGCGGCAGTGCCGTCGACCCGGCTGAGCAGCAGGCCGGCCTGGGCATCCCAGTCCAGTTCGAGGACGGAGGCGGCCCGCGCATATCCCTGTCCGCGGGCGAAGGCGCCGCCGCCCACCCGGCGGATGATCTCTCCGGCATCGACACTGGGGAGGGATTGTTCGGGCATGCGCCCCATCTTTTCATGCTGCACCGACAAGCCGCGCCGCGGGGCCGGCAGCAACGCCGGCCCTTACGATTCCGCCGCGGCAGGAATATGGTTGGTTCCAAGCCAACGGCCCAGGAGCAGGGAGTATGGACATGGCCGCCGACCCGAACCGCCCGCAGGACACCCCTGAGCCGCCCGGGTCCCGGACGCCCGAAGGGCGGCGCCCCGAGGGCATGGGTCCGCTGCCGGTGCACGGCTCCGCCGCCGCCCCGTCGGTGCCCAACCTGGCCGCGGCGCAGATTCCCGGCCCCGGCACCGCCCACATCATCGCCGGCGAAACCGGGGCGGTCCCGGATGACGTGTCGGACCCGTTCGAAAAGCAGGGGCATGAACATGCCCACAGTGGATCTGGCCGGCGGCCCCGCCGCTGGCCCTGGCGCCTCTTCGGGCGCCGCCACTGACCGGACCGACGCAGGAAAGGGAGAAGGCCATGAGCACCGAGGACCAGCGCGCTGCCGGGGAGGGCTCCGGCGGACCAACCGGCAGCACCGTGCCCGATGCCCCGGACGGGGTGGGCGTCGGCGCCACGAACGAGCCCAACACCTTCGAACCGGAAGAAGCCGCTCCGGCCGCGGGCCGGGGCGGCGGCCAACCGGCGGACGTCCCCGCCCCGGACGAAGCCGCGGGCCCGGCGGAGGAACAGGACAAGCAGGAGCCGGACGACCGCGGACTGACCACCGACACCACGCCGAGCGACTGAAGCGGCTGAGCGGGGGCCGGCCGCCCGGTCAGCTGTCCCAGGTCACGGGCAGGCTGGTCAGCCCGCGGAAGACCCAGCCGTCCCAGCTTTCGGCGCGGCGGTCGTCGGTGCGAAGTCCGGGAAACCGCTCGTAGGCCAGCGGCACGGCCAGCTGGCCGATCGACGTCTTCGCCGCCCAGTGGCCGGCGCACAGGTGGACCCCGCTGCCGAAGCCCAGATGGGCCTGCCGGGGCCGGAAGACGTCGAATGCCGCCGGGTTGTCAAAGCGTGCCGCGTCCCGGTTCGCCGAGCCGACGACAATGCCGAGCGGGGCACCTGCGGGCAGTGCGACGCCGCCCAGCACCACCGGCCGCGTGGTCTCGCGCGGGTACATGCCGATCGGCGAGAGCCAGCGGACCGTTTCGTCGAAGACCGCCGGCCATAGCGACGGCTCCGCCAGCACCCGGGCCCGCTGGTCCGGATGGCGGCTCAGCGCCCAGACCATGTTGGTCGCCACATGCTGGGGCTCGTTCATGCCGCCGGAGATGGTCAGCTTCACATTGGCGGCCACGTTGTCGTACGGCAGGCCGCTGTTGGCCAGGGCCGAGGTCATCGAGCCGTCGGGGTGCCGCCGGTAGTGCGGGATCAGTTCCGCCAGCAGCCCGTCCAGCTCGCCCTGTGCGGCGTCGCAGCGTGCCCAGATGCCGGGGTCGTCGAGCAGGTTCCCGGTCCCGGCGATGAACGCGTGGGACCAGCGGCGCATGTCCGCCACCGCCACGTCCTTGAGGCCGAGCAGGTCGATCAGGTTTTGCGAGGCCACGGGGGCGGCGTAGTCGCGGTTCAGGTCCGCCCGGTCCGGACCCTGCTCTGCCAGTGCCTCCAGGTAGGTGCGGGCGTTGCGTTCGAAAACCGGGGCCCAGGTTTCCTTGATGTTCCTGGGCCGCAGCGTCGGATTGATGGCCTGCCGGTCCGCGCCATGGTCCGGATCGTCCTTGCGCAGCATCGGCCGGGCTCCCAGCGCGCGGTTCATGGTGGCGCCGCTGACATTGGCCGAAAACACCTCCTGGTCCTGTTCCACCGCCTGGCATTCGGCGAAGCTGGTGACCAGGTACTTGTTCAGCGCCGGCACCCAGGCCACCGGGGCCTCGGCGCGCAGGCGCTCGTAGCTGGGGTAGGGGTCCGCCATCAGTTCCGCAGGATCGATCCAGTCGGCGACGGGCGCTGCGGAGCCGGGCACGACGGCGGTGGAGGCTGCGGCGGCGCGGGGCGCCGGCCGCGGGGCGCCGTCGTCGGCGGCGGGGGCGAACGGGCACTGCCCGGTGCGGGAAGCGGTCATGGTCAGCTCCTGGGGCTCATGGTCGAAGGTGCAGCGTAACCAGTGTCACATCCGGGTTATGGTGGGTAAACTTCGGAAAATTACCAAATGTCTTTGATCGGATGGAAGATGCATGGCCGACTTCACCCTGCGCCAGCTTGAGCTGTTCGCCGCGCTGCCGGACTACCCCACGCTCAGCGCGGCGGCCTCGGCGCTGCACATTTCCGAACCGGCGCTGTCGCAGGCCGTGACCGGACTGGAGAAGTCCGTCGGGGAGCAGCTGTGCGTCCGGCGCAAGGCAAAGGGCCTGCAACTGACTCCGGCCGGCCAGTTCTTCGCGGTACGCGCCCGCCGGCTGCTCAAGGAGGCCGGCGAGCTCTCCAGCGAACTGGCCGGCCTGCGCGGCCGGCTCCGGGGCCCGGTCCGGCTCGGCTGCTACACCGGCCTAGCCAGCAACGTCCTGCCGCCGGTCCTGGAGGGCTTCCCCGCGTTGCACCCGGAGGTGGACCTCGGCATCGAGGTCGGCAGCCAGGACGAACTGCTCGCGGCCCTCGACGCCGGGCGGCTGGATGCGGCGGTGGTCTACGACCTGCAGCTGCCCGCCGGGCTGCAGCGCCGGAACATCTACGAAACCGAGGTAATGGCCATGCTCGCCGCCGGCCACCGGCTGGCCGGGGACGCCACGGTGGATCTGGCAGCCCTGGCCCCGGAACCGCTGATCATGCTCGATTCGACCCCCAGCACCGCCAACACGCGCCTGATGTATGCCGAGCGGGGCCTGGCACCGAACCTGCTCATGGCCGTGCCGCTGATCGAGCTGGTCCGGGCCCTGGTCGGCCGCGGCCTCGGCTACAGCCTGCTGATGTCCCGGCCGAACTCGCAGGACACCAGCACCGAGGGCCGGCCCGTGGTGGCCCGGCCGCTGTCCCCGCGCGCCGGGGTGACCGCGGTGATTGCCGTCTGGCCGGAGCAGATGGCCCTCAGTCCGCGTGCCGCGGCGGTGCTGGACTATGCGGCCGCCTGCTTCGCCACCACCCCCGCCCATCGACTCGACGGATAACGCCCTTTTCAGCGTTCAAAACGGCGTTATCCGTCGAGTCGATCGGGAGGTGGGGGCTACCCGGGGACTACCAGTGCCGGGGTGTCCTTGGCGAGCACCTGGCCGCGGAAGAACTCCGGCCGGATCCGGCGCATCAGCAGCATCGCCGCCACCCCCAGGCCGATGATGCCGACCCCGATCACGAAGACCAGCCCGACGCCAAAGACTTCCGAGCCGCTGCCGAAGGCCGGGTCCCAGCTGTCTACCGCCGTCTGGATGAAGACCACCGCCAGCCCCAGGCCGCCGGCCAGCGGGAACAGGAAGCGCAGCAGGAAGTGGCGCAGGCTGGTGAAGGCCGTCCGGCGGAAGTACCAGACGCAGGCGAGCGCGGTGAGCCCGTAGTAGAAGCAGATCATCAGGCCCAAGGCCATGATCGTATCGTTGAGCACGTTCTCGCTGGCGAAGCGCATCAGCGCGTAGAAGCCGGTCGAGACTGCCCCGGAGACCACGGTGGCGAACACCGGGGACTGCAGCCGCGGGTGGACCCGGGCGAAGCGTGCCGGCAGCGCCCGGTAGTAGCCCATGGCCAGCAGGCTGCGCGCCGGTGAAATCATCGTCGACTGCAGTGACGCGGCGCAGCTGGAGAGCACCGCCAGCGAAAGCAGGATCGCAAACGGCCCCATCACCGGCCCGGCAATGGCGGTGAATATGTTCTCCGCATGCTCCGGATTGGTCAGCCCCAGTCCGGTGTCGCCGGTGCCGGCGAACATCAGCGTGGCGATCGAACCGGCGAGGTAGATCGCCAGCACGACGACGGCGGTCACCGCCGCGGCCACGCCCGAGGTCCGTCCGCCGTTGCGGGTTTCCTCGTTCATGGTCAGGCACACGTCCCAGCCCCAGAAGGCGAAGATGGACAGCGACAGTCCGGTGGCGAAGGCGGAGAAGCTGCCGATGCCCAGCGGATTGAACCATTCCCAGCTGAAGGCCAGCGGCGCCGTTCCCGCCACCGTGCCGATCCGGCCCAGGGCGCCGGCGATGAACCAGGCCAGCACGCCGAGCTGGAAGGCCACCAGCAGGTACTGCACGGCCCGGGTGGTATGGATGCCGCGGCAGGAAATCCAGACCGCCAGCGCCACGAAGACCAGGCAGGTGGCGACATTGACCACCTTGTCGGCGGCCAGGTCCGCGATCGCCGGCGTCCCGGTCAGCTGGGCCAGGAACAGGTAGAAGAAGTCCACCGCCACGCCGGCCAGGTTCGAGAGCACGATGATGTTGGCCGCCAGCAGGCCCCAGCCGCCCAGCCAGCCTGCCATCGGGCCGAAGGCCTTGCTGACCCAGGTGAATGTGGTGCCGCTGTCCGGCGAATCCGTGTTCAGTTCGCGGTAGCCCAGCGCCACCAGGAACATCGGCACGAACCCGGCCAGGAAGATCGCCGGCAGGTGGGTCCCCACCGCCTGGACGGTCGGGCCCAGCGTGGAGGTGAGCACGTAGGCAGGGGCGATGGTGGAGATGCCGATGACGACGGCGGCGGTCAGCCCGAGCCGGCCGCCGGCCAGGCCCTTGCTGCGGACCGTGCCGGACCGGATGGCGGTCTGCTGGCTCATGATCGTGCCTTTCGCGGAACGTAGGGCTGCTGCTGGGTGATGCAGTGGATGCCGCCGCCGCGGGCGAAGAGTTCGCGGGCATCCACCCCGACGATGCGCCGGCCCGGATAGGCGTCGGCCAGGATGGCCAGTGCCTTCTCGTCCGCCGGGTCGCCGAAGGTGCCGGCGATGACGCCGCCGTTGAGCACCAGATGGTTGATGTAGCTGTAGTCCACCCAGCCGGCCTCGTCGCGCACGGCCTCGGGCGCGGGCAGTTCGAGGATCCGCCACGGCCGCCCGGCCGCGTCCGTGGTGCCGGCCAGGAAATCGAGGATCATGCGGCTGACGGCGTGGTCCGGATGCGCCGGGTTGCGCTGCGCATGCACCAGCAGGGTGCCCGGCGCGGGGATTGCGGCCACGATGTCCACATGCCCGCGGGTCCCGTAGCGCTGCGAGTCGCGGGTGAGTCCGCGCGGCAGCCAGATGACCTTCCGCGCACCGATCGTGCGGGCCAGTTCGGCCTCCACCTCGGCTTTCGTGGCACCGGGATTGCGCCCGGGGTCCAGCTGGACGGTCTCGGTGGCCAGCACGGTGCCCTCGCCGTCGACCTGGATGCCGCCGCCCTCGTTCACCAGCCGGGAGCAAATCCGTTCCGCCCCGGCCCAGCCGGCGACGGCGGCCCCGATCCGGCAGTCCTTGTCCCAGCGGGCCCAGTCCTGCCGGCCCCAGCCATTGAACACCCAGTCCACGGCGCCCAGCCGGCCGTCGTCGTCGTTGGTCACGAAGGTCGGACCGATGTCGCGCATCCAGGCATCGTTCAGCGGTGCGGTTTCCAGTTCGACGGCGGGGCTGAGGTAGCGCCGGGCAACGTCCGTATCCGCGGGGTCCACGACCATGGTGACCGGTTCGAATTCCACGGCGGCATTGGCGACGGCGGCCCAGGTGGAGCGCGCCGCGTGCGCGGACTCCGGGCTGTCGCCCAGCGTGTAGCCGCCGGGCGGAAAGGCCATCCAGATCCGGGAGTGGACGGCGGTTTCCGCCGGCATCAGCCAGCCCATCTCAGGCTCCGGCCTGCACGGTGGTCCCGGCGGCTGCCGGGGTGCCGAACGGTTCGTCGGCGCGCACCGGCTCGGTCAGCCTGCCGTAGGTTTCCGGCCGGCGCGTGGCCAGGAAGGGGAAGAGCGTCAGCCAGTCCCGGCGCTGGTCCAGGTCCAGGTCCGCCACCAGCACCGCGGAGGCATCGCGCGGGGCCTGGACCAGGATCCGCCCGTACGGGTCCGAGATGAAGGAGGAACCGTAGAACGAATTGGTCCCCTCGTCGCCCCAGCGATTGGGCACCACCATGAACAGGCCGTTGGCGATGCCGTTGCCCACGATCACCTGCTGCCACAGCGGCTGCGTGTCGAATTCGGGGAAATCCGGCTCGGAGCCGATCGCCGTCGGGTAGGCCAGCAGTTCGGCGCCGCCGAGCGAATACAGCCGGGCCAGCTCCGGGAACCACTCGTCCCAGCAGGTGGGCAGCCCCAGCCGGGCGCCGCCGAGTTCGGCCGGGGCGTGGACGCGGTAGGCGTCCTCGCCGGACGGGCCGGCGCGGAAGTACCGGTCCTCGTAGTATCCGGCGGTGACCGGAATGTGCAGCTTGTGTGTCGCGGCCAGCAGTTCGCCGGCGGGGGAGACCAGGATCGCGGTGTTCAGGCCCAGCCCGTCCTCGGCATCGGGCCGGTCGGCCCGCTGGTAGAGCGAGGCATGCACGCAGACGCCGTGGCGGCGGGCTGCCGCGGCGGCGAAGGTGAAGGTCGGGCCGGTGGCCAGGTCTTCGGCCAGGTCCGCCGGCCGGCCTGCCGGCAGCCGGTCCGCCGGGTAGCGCGAGAGCGTCAGTTCCGGCAGGAAGACGACGGCGGCGCCCAGTGCGGCGGCGCGGGCGATGCCCTCGTCGAGCTCCGCCGCCACGGCTGCCGGATCCGGTTGCCAGCGGTGCTGGACCAGTCCGGCGCGCAGCGGCGGGCGGGTGCCGGCGGCAGTGCCGGTGGCGGCGCGGGCGGGGGAGTGGGGTGCGGTCAGCCGCGTGATTTCAAGCATGGGGGCCTTCCCGATGGGAGCTGGATCACATAAAACGAATAGCGTTCGTTTATTATTCGGCAGCCCGCGGGAGTGGCGCAAGGGGTAAAACGAATTTAATTCGTTTAAAGTGGTTGGAAACCGGATGGAGGATCCCATGGCGCGCCCGCTCAAGCCCAAGCTTTCGCCCGAGGCCATTGCCCGCGAGGCCCTGGCGATGGTGGACCGGGACGGCGAATTCACCATTCCCGCGCTCGCGGCGCGGCTGAAGGTCAGCGCCTCCTCGCTGTACAACCATGTCAGCGGCAAGGCGGACATCATCGAACTGATGCGCGGGGCGACGGTCGCCGGCATCGCCCTGCCGGATCCGGCCCTCGCACCCGCCGGCGGTAACGCGGACGGCGGGGACTGGACCGGCACCGTCCGGGCCATCGCCGTCGAATACCGCCGCGCGTACGCCGCCCATCCGCGGCTCATCCCGCTGTTCACCGCCTACACGGTCCGGGACCCCGCCACCCTGCATATGTACGACGTGCTGGCACAGGTCTTCGCCGCAGCCGGATTTGCGCCCAGGCGCACGCTGGAGGCGATCACGGTGCTGGATTCCTTCGTGCTCGGCTCGGCCCTGGACGCCGCGGCGCCGGAGCAGGTGTGGGCGGCGGCGCCCGGTGCCAGCACGGCGCTGCAGGATGCGCTGCGCGAGGGCCTCGGCGGCCCGGACCGGGCCCGGCAGGCGTTCCTTTATGGCCTGGACCTGCTGCTGGCCGGCTTCGACCGGGAGTCCGCGGTCATCCGCGACGCCGCACCGGAGCCGGCCGGATAGCCGGCGGCTCAGCGCAGCGGGTCGAAGCCGCGCAGCTGCTCGGGCACCGTGCCGGTGACGATCTGCTCGGCCAGCAGCTTCCCGGTGGCGGGCCCGAGCACGATGCCCCACATGCCGTGGCCGCCGGCCACGAAGACCCCGGGGGCGCGCGTCGCCCCGATCACCGGCAGACCGTCCGGGGTGACCGGCCGCGGGCCCACCCAGAGGTCCGCCAGGTCCTCCAGGTCCATTCCGGTGAACAACGGACGCACCGAGGCCAGGATCGCGTCGATCCGGCCGGTCTGCAGCGGCTCGTCCGGGCCGCGGAACTCCATCGTGCCGGCGATCCGCAGCCGGCCCTGGTAGGGCGTGCAGGCCACCCGGCGGGCGGGGAAGTAGATCGGGAACTCGGCCGGCTCCTCGGTCGCCACGCTGAAGGAGTAGCCGCGTCCGGCCTGGATCATGGTGCGCACGCCCAGCGGCTTGGCCAGCGCCGGCAGCCAGGCCCCGGTGGCCAGCACCACGACGTCGGCCGCCACCGGTTCGTGCCCGTAGGCGTCGACGGCGATCCCGGACGGGCCGTGCCGCAGCCCGCGGACTTCGGCGCCGGGCACAATCCGGCCGCCGCGGGACCGGACGGCATCGGCCAGGGCCTCGGCGAACGGCCCGGGCTCGATGAAACGCTGGCCTTCCAGTTCGAACACGGCACCCACCGCGGCCGAGAGCTGGGGGACCTTGAGCTGCGGGTCCGTCATCCGATACAGCGGCACGCGCTGGCCGGCCCGTTCCACCTGCTGGATCTCGTGGACGAACGGTCCGCTCTGCTGCTCGTTTTCGAAGCCGATGATGAACGGGCCCTTCTTGGTCCACGCCGCCACGCCGGAACCGGTCAGTTCGTCGAAGGCATCCAGGGCCATCCGGTCGATCGGGGTCAGTGCAGCCATCGCCCGCTGCCACGCCCCGGCCGTTGCGTGGCGCGCGAACCGGGCCAGGAACGTCCAGAGCCGCGGATCCAGCCGGGCCGGAATATGCAGCGGGGCGGTGGGGTCGAGCAGGGCCTTCGGCGCGTAGGACCAGAGCGTGGGATCCGCCAGCGGCATCGCCATGCCCGGAGTCAGCCAGCCGGCATTGCCCCAGGACGCGCCGGCGGCCACGCCGGAGCGGTCCAGCACGGTCACCTCCACGCCCCGTTCCTGCAGGTGCCAGGCCGTCGCCAGTCCCACCATGCCTGCCCCGACGACGACGGCGCTGCGCGGCGGGGTGGCTCCCGGGTACCGATAGTGCATGGTGTGTCCTCCTGCTGGTCGGGCCGCGGCGGCCCGGAATCCGAACGGAACTGTTGGAGCCTATGGTGAAGATATGTCAGTGGGAATGCAATGAATTCGCCGAACATTCTCGGTAGGCTCGGCAGTATGCCAGATCATTCGGAAAGCGTCCGCAGGAAGGCCGGTGGACCGCAGGAAATTCGAGCCGGCGGACTGGATGATACCGACCGGATCATCCTGCGGATCCTGCAGGCCGACGCCCGCACCCCGAACAACGCCATTGCCGCAGCCGCGGGCATCGCCCCCTCCACCTGCCACGGCAGGATCCGGTCGCTGCAGGAGCGCGGGATCATCCGCGGGTTCCATGCGGAGGTGGATCCGGCGGCGGTCGGCCGCGGCCTGCAGGCGCTGATCTCAATCCGGCTGCAGGCCCATGCGCGCTCGAACCTGGGCCAGTTCGAGGACTACCTTGCCGGGCTGCCCGAGGTCGAAGCGATCTTCTTCGTCACGGGGGACCGGGACTTCCTGATCCACGTGGCGGTGCCGGACTCCGCGGCGCTGCGGGACCTGGTGGCCCAGAACCTCAGCGTCCGCCCGGAGGTGGCCGGGACGAACACCGCCGTGCTCTTCGACTACGTTCGTCCCCGCGGCGGTTCGCCCGCTCCCTGATCCACCGACTGGCTGCCGTCCGGCGCAGCCGATCCGGGCCGCCGGAGGCCGCTGCCGCCGGCGGCCCTATCGCCGGGCAGGCGGCGGCCCTACACTGCTGGGTAACCAGAGCACCTTTCGTTCGTCGGAATGAGGAGCCATGGCCGCCAAGCAGCTGCTGGGAATGCGGATCGATGCCTGGCGGGCCGTCCGGGCCCGGCGGCGGGTTTCGGCAGTTGCCGTCCTGCTGCTCGCCGCCACCGCGCTGTCCGTCCCGGCCGCGGAGGGCAGCGGCGGCAGCTTCCGGCCCGGGGAGCCGGGGCTGAACGATCCCTACTTTCCGCTGGACGGCAACGGCGGCTACGACGTCGACCGCTACCTGCTCGACCTGGCCTACGACCCGGCCACCGATGTGCTCAGCGGGACCGCGACCCTGACCGCCCGGGCCACCCAGAACCTGTCCGCCTTCAACCTGGACCTGGACGGGCTGACCGTCCGGTCCGTGGACGTGAACAGCGCAGCTGCCGTCTGGTCGCGGGACGGTGCCGAGCTGACGGTGACACCCAAGCGGGGGCTGCCGAAGGGGAACCGGTTCACCGTCGCGGTCAGGTACGACGGCGTGCCGGCGGCCATCAACGATCAGTTCGGCCGCAGCGGCTTCCTCGCCACCGACGACGGCGCCCTGATCGTCGGGGAGCCGCACGTTGCCGCCACCTGGTTCCCGGTGAACGACCACCCCCGGGACAAGGCGTCCTACACTTTCCGGATCACCGTCCCCGAGGGGCTGGAAGTGGTGGCGAACGGACGGCTGCAGTCCCGGAAGACCCGCAACGGCCGGACCACCTGGGCCTGGCAGGCGTCGGAGCCGATGGCCCCCTATCTCGCCACCGCGAGCGTGGGGAACTTCAGGTTCGACACGGCCCGGGACGGCCGGATCCGGATCCTGGATGCCCTGGACCCGGACCTCTTCGAGCCGCCGGCGCTGCCGCGGACCGGCACCAGCTACGCCTGGTCGCAGGCCGGCAACGGATCCTACAAACGGCTGGCACGCACCATCAGCGTCCCGGCCGGCGGTGCGGCGCTGTCCTTCTGGACGGACCGGGACACCGAACAGGACCGGGACTTCATGTTCGTCGAAGCCCGTACCGCCGGTGCCGAGGACTGGACCACCCTGCCCGACGCCAACGGCCATACCAGTGCCGCCACCGGTTCCTCCTGCCCCAACTGGCACCGGATCCACCCCTTCCTGGCGCACTACCAGACGGACGCCGGCGGCGGCCCCTGCACGGCGTCGGGCACCTCGGGCCAATGGTGGGCGGCCAGCGGGGCCAGCGACGGCTGGGAACAGTGGGCGGTGGATCTGTCCGCCTATGCCGGCCGGGACATGGAACTGGCCATCACCTATGCCAGCGACGAGCGTGTGCAGGGCGCCGGCGTCTTCATCGACGACATCGCCGTCTCCACCGGGGTGGGCAGCACCTCCTTCGAGGACGACGGCGACACCTGGGACGGCTGGCGGGCCGCCGGGGAGCCGGCCGGCAGCCCGGCCAATGCCAATGACTGGACTGCCATCTCGGCGCCGCCGGCGTCGCTGGGCGAACAGGCACGGACCGCACTGGACCGGCAGCCGGAGATTCTCGACTTCCTGGCCGGGAACTTCGGTCCCTACCCGTTCCGCGACGCCGGCGGGATCGTCGACGACCTCGCCGGCCTGGGGTTCGCCTTGGAAAACCAGACCCGCCCGATCTACAACAAGGAGATTTTCGCGGATCCGGTCCTGGGCCCCTCCACGGTGCTCCACGAACTGGCGCACCAATGGTTCGGCGACAGCCTGACGATCGACTCCTGGCGGGACATCTGGCTGAACGAGGGTTTTGCCACCTACGCCGAATGGCTGTGGAGCGAACACCTTGGCCAGGACACCGCCCAGGAGAATTTCGAGAACTGGGCGTCGCTGCCGGCCACCGATTCGTTCTGGGACGTAACGGTCGGGGATCCGGGCGCCGACCTGATTTTTGACACCGCGGTCTATGCCCGCGGAGCGATGGCGCTGCACGCGCTGCGCCAGAAGATCGGGGACGATGACTTCTTCCGCGTCCTGCGCACCTGGGCCAAGCGCTACGCCGGACGAAACGTCTCCACCGGCGAATTCATGGCGCTGGCCGAACGGATCTCGGGGCAGGACCTCGACCTGCTCTTCGACGAGTGGCTGTTCACGGCGGCAAAGCCCGCAGGCCTGCCGGAGCCGAAGCCCCAGTCGGCACGCCGGTCCGCGCCCGAACCGCCCCCGGTACCCCCGGGAACGAAGCATCCGAAGCCGCGGCCGGAACGGCCCGCGTCCGGGTGACCGCAACAGCCCCGCGGCCGGTCCGCAGGGAGGAAGGCAGCCGATGCAGTCGCTGGACCATGAGGAACTGAGCATCCACATTGATGCGCCGCCCGGGACGGTCTATGCGATCGTCGCGGACGTGGCCCGCACACCCGAGTACAGCCCGGAGATCGTCGAATGCCGCTGGCTGGACGGGGCCACCGGGCCGGCCCCCGGAGTCCGCTTCAAGGCGCGGAACAGGGTGGGCCGGATCTCCTGGTCGAACAAGCCGATGGTCACCGTGGCCGAACCGGGACGGGAGTTTGCCTTCTCCCGCACCGAGCCGTTGTGCGGCACCCTCCAGTGGCGCTACCGGTTCGAGCCGGAGGATGGCGGCACCCGGGTGACTCAGTCGTATCTGGTGGTGCGCCCGATCACCCGGCTCGGGTGGATCATCGTCAGCGGCTTCGGCACGGACCGGAACCGGGCCAGGACCATGCGGGACGGCATGGAACTAAGCCTGCAGCGGCTGCGCACCGTCGCGGAGCGTGACCAGGCGGACCGGTCCGGCGGCCGGTAGCAACAACCCCGCCCGGGACGGGGCGCGGGTATGGCGGCGGACTGGTTGTTGACACATCATCTAAGAGCCCCCTACGATGGTTGAAAGATCAAGTTTCCTACCGAAGGCAGCCATGTCCTGGTTCAAGAACCTCTTCCGCAAGTCCCGGAGTGCGGCCCCGGTGCCCGCCGCTCCCGCCCCGGCCCCGGCCGAGACCGCCGCCCCGGCGCAGGGCCCCAAGCACGCCGCGCTCCCGGCCGACAGCTCGCTGCCGCGGATCGCCATCGTCACCGGCAGCACCCGCCCGGGCCGCGTGAACAACGCGGTGGCAGAGTGGACCCTGGCCCAGCTCGCCGGCCGCACGGATGCCAGCTTCGACCTGGTGGACATCAACACGTTCGACCTGCCGCTGCTGGACGAGCCGTTCCCCGCCGCGTACCAGAACTACCAGAACGAGCACACCAAGGCCTTCTCGGTCCGGATCGCCGAGTTCGACGGCTACATCTTCGTGACCAATGAATACAACCACTCGGCCGGCCCGGCCCTGGTCAACGCACTGTCCTTCCTGAACGTCGAGTTCAACAACAAGGCTGCCGGGATCGTCTCCTACGGCTCGATGGGCGGGGCCCGCGCCGCTGAGCACCTGCGCGGGGCGCTGTCCGAGCTGCAGCTGGCGCACGTGCGCAACCAGGTGATGTTCAGCCTGTTCACCGACTTCGAGAACTTCACCGAGTTCAAGCCGACCGAGCAGAACGCCGGCACCCTGGCCCCGATGGTGGACCAGCTGGTGCCGTGGGCCAAGGGCTTCGCCGCGGTCCGCAAGGAAGCGGTACCGGCCGGCGCCTGAGCCCCGGACAACACAATGGCCCCGCCGCACGCTGTGCGGCGGGGCCATTGTGTCTGCCGCGTGCCACCAGGTTGCCGCCCGCGGCCGGCTGGTTTCCGGCCCGGCCGGGAGCGTGCAAAACTTGGCCCATGGCAGGCAGCAGAGGAAAAGACGCCGAGGTCCTGGAAAAGGCGGCCCATATTGGCATGCGCATCGAGGACCGCTGGCAGGCGTTTCGGGAACGCCGGGCCCGCCGGCGCGGCCACGTGGCCACGGTGCTGCCCTTCACCGGCTACGGGACGGACGGTTGGATCCGTGTCCTGGGCCGCGTCGTGATGGCCCCCGACGGCGCCTTCGAGGGCGGCAAGGCCTCGCTGCAGCTGGTGGCGGACGGCATCCGCGGCTGGCGCAATTTCATCAGCCCCCCGGTGGCCAGCGCCAAGGTCACGGTGGAGGTCAACGGCGTGCGCCACGAAGCCGTCGCGGACCGCGGCGGGGTGCTGGACGCACGGATCGAGGCGGAGCTGCCCGAGGGCTGGCACACCGTGGTGCTCACCTGCGAGGACTCGGAACCGTCCGAGGCCGAGATCTACATCGTGCCGCGGGACATCCACTTCGGGGTGGTCTCCGACATTGACGACACCGTCATGGTCACGGCGCTGCCGCGTCCCTTCCTGGCTGCCTGGAACACCTTCGTTTTGGACGAGCACGCCCGTACGCCGACGCCCGGCATGGCGGTACTGATGGACCGCATCGCCCGGGGCCACCGGGGCAGTCCCGTGCTGTACCTGTCCACCGGGGCCTGGAACGTGGCGCAGACGCTGACGCGGTTCCTCTCCCGGAACATGTACCCCGACGGCCCGCTGCTGCTGACCGACTGGGGCCCCACCCATGACCGCTGGTTCCGCAGCGGCCAGCAGCACAAGCAATCCGAACTGATTCGCCTGGCCGAGGAATTCCCGCAGGTGAAATGGCTGCTGATCGGCGACGACGGCCAGCATGACGAAGCCATCTATGCCGGATTCGCCCGGCGCTATCCGGATCATGTGGCCGCCATCGCCATCCGGCAGCTCTCCGCCAGCGAAGCGGTGCTGGCCGGCGGCCGCTCCGCCGGAGCGGCCGGCGATACCCCGAACGTGCCCTGGATCTACGCGACCGACGGCGCCGGAATTGCCCAGCGGCTGCACGAGCTGGGCATCGTCACGGACTAAGGCGCGAAAAGGCCGCCCGGCCCGGGAGCATCCGGGCGGTGGCGGCCCCGGCCAGCGAGGCCAGCGCCAGCACCACCAGGCTCGTCTGCAGCGCGTCGAGCCGTGCCTGCACGCTGATCTCGACGGCGGAGGACACCTGCGCCGGCGTCAGATGCCAGGCCGAGCCGGAAAAGAACGCATACAGCGCGTGGTTGGGGACCACGGTGCTGGTGGCGGGGTCCAGCGCGACGTCCGGGGGCAGCGTGAAGCCCTGCCGGGCAACCAGGTTCCCGATATTGTCCAGCCCGGCCAGCAGGACCGTGCCGCCGAGCGCGGTGCCCAGTGCCGTGCCGAGGAAGCTGGCCAGTCCCCGGACGCTGCCGATTTCGCCGGCCAGCTCCGGTTCCGCGGACTTGGCCAGCGACGCGCTGCCGAGCGAGAGGCCCAAGCCGACGGCCACCCCGGTGGCGATCTGGCCGGCGACCAGCGCCGGCCCGCCCCAGTCCGCCGCGACGGCCGAGGCCAGCAGCACCATGCCGCCGGCACCGAGGAAATAGACGAAGGTCAGCAGCGTGCGGGACGGAACGATCCGGCCCACCACACCGGCGGTGGCCACCGCGGCAAAGGTGGCCAGCGCCAGCGGCAGCAGCAGCAGGGACGCATCGACGACGCCGTAGCCGAGCACCGTCTGGGCGTACAGCAGCAGCAGGAAGGTGGCACCACCGAACAGCAGGTTCACCGCGACCAGGCAGACCAGCAGGGCCTTGCGCTCGCCGGAGCCCAGTATGGACGGCGCCAGCAGCGGGGGCCGCGGCCGGCCATGCGCCGGCCCGGTCGCCGGCCCCTTGGAGCCCGGCGGGACGGCCTGCCGCAGCGCCTGCTGCCGCGTCACGAACAGCTGCAGCACCAGCATGCCCGCCACCAGCATGGGCGGGGCGGGGGAGAGCCCCAGCAGGTTGAACGGTGCCTCCTGCCGGGCCGTGATGAACCCCCACACGCCCATCTGGTTGATGCCGCCGATGATCAGCACCACGCCCAGGCAGGGCAGCAGCACGCTGGCGGCGTCGATCCTCTCGGCTTCCTGCGGCAGCGGCAGCCGGAGCCGGCTGCCACAGATCAGCGCCACCACGGACAACAGCCCGAGCAGCAGGAAGGGTGCGCGCCAACCCAGTGCGCTGATCAGCAGGCCGCCCAGCAGCAGCCCCAGGCTGGCGCCGAAGCCGATGGTTCCGGCCTGGAGCACGACGGCGGAGCGGTGCTGCCTGCCGCTGTAGGCGGCACCGAGGATGGCCAGCCCGTTGGGCACCAGCAGGGCGGCGCCGACCCCGGCCACCATCTGGCCGGTGACCAGCACCGGCCCATTGATCGCCGACGCCGTGAACAGCATGCCGATGGCGTAAAGATTCAGCCCGAGCATCTGGATGCGGATGGGCGAGAGCAGGGAGCTGAGCTTGCCGCCGGCCATGGCCAGGGCCGCTGCCAGCACGGAGTAAGTCACCAACGCCAGCTGGACGGTGGCCAGCGGTACCCGCAGGCCGCGGACAATGTCGCCGACGCCGGCGCTGAGTACCGCGAAGTCCAGGACAACGGCGAAGCTGCCGAGGCAGACGAACGCCAGAGGAAGCCACTTGCGCCGATCGACCCGGGGGCCGGCAGCCGTTCGCGAACTCAACTCATCCCTGACCTTCCCCGTAGGTCCCGGTCAGCCGACCGCACCGTCCGGCTGGGGGATTAGGTAGGCAACATCATCCTCCGGCCCCGGTATCCCGGCAAGAGGCGCCGGCGGGACGCAGCCAGCCGGCCAACCTTGGGATTAGTCCGGTTCGCCGACCCGCTCGGGTTCGTACTGGCACAGGGTGAAGAACCTGTTGCCGGCGCCGGCGTGGCTGCTGGGAATCAGCAGCTTCGAGTATTTGGCGCACCACAAACCGCGGCCGCCGGCATCGGCGCAGGCTGCGCGGACGGCGTCGAAATCTTCGGAGTACAACAGCAGCGCCGTTGCGTCTGCCGCCGGCAGCTCCGGGTCGCTGAGTTGGATGATGCCCAATGCCGGCTCCAGGTGGATGCTGACATCCACCCATTCCTCGAACGGGCTGTCCGCGGCCCCCAGCCGTGCGGACCGATCGGGTGTGGTCTGATTGCTGTATTCGTTTGAGACTGTGTTAATCATCTTCATCCGCTGTGTCATGGATCACATTTTGTGAAGCGCTCCCACTATATGGTGCAGGACACAGAAAACCAAAAAGTGAACACAGCATTTCCGGCGGGGTCACTGTCCGCGCTCGCGCCGTGGCCTAAGAGAGCTGCCCGGGGTCCCCGTGCGCGAAGCGTGCGGGGCAGGCGGCGAACGCTAGCGCGTCGCGCCTTCCCACCACTCGCTGCCCTCGCGGCGGGACCCTCGGCGCTAGCGCGTCGCGCCTTCCCACCACTCGCTGCCCTCGCGGCGGGACCCTCGGCGCTAGCTGGCGGCCTGGTGTGCCGCCGCTTCGAAAACGTCCTCGATCATGGCGCGGGCCGCGTCCTCGTCCGTCTTCAGTGAGACGGCCAGTTCGGAGACCAGGATCTGCATGGCTTCCTCGCGCTGGCGCTTCTCGCCGGCCGAGGGGTGGCCGGCCTGGGCGCGGCGGGTCAGGTCGCGGACCACTTCGCTGACCTGGAAGACGTCCCCGGTGGTGATCTTGGCCTGGTTGTTCTTGAACCGCTGGGACCAGACTTCCTTGGCGGGGGCGGCCGGGACGGGTGAGCCGAGGATGGTGAATACCTGCTTGACGCCGCGGCTGCCGATGGCGCGGCGGATGCCGACCTTGTCGGCGTTCGCCGCGGGCAGTTCGATCATCAGCCCGTTGTGGTGGACCCGGAACCGCACGAAGGTGGTCTCGGTCGAATGGAAGGATCGCTTCTTCAGTTCCGTGACGGTGACGGCGCCGTGGTGGGGGTAGACAAGGGTGTCGCCAATGTTCAGTTTCATGCTTAAAATCGCCCTTTCATGCCAATATGGCAGATACTGCCATATTGGCAGGCTGATTACAAATGTGCGGTAGCCTTTATCACTGAAGGCGAACACAGGGGAAGGTTCCATGACGGCCAGTGCAGGCGAAGCAGCGGATCGAACAACGACGTCGGCGGCCATGGCCGCGCCCGGCTTGCGCGAGCGGCGCCGGCGGCAGACCATGGCTGAGATCAGCGAGGCCGCCCTGACATTGTTCGAGGAGCGCGGCCTGGAGGCGGCTACGGTGGACGACATTGCCGAAGCGGCCGGGATTTCCCAGCGCACTTTCTTCCGCTACTTTGCCGCCAAGGAGGACGCTGCGCTGCCGGCCCACCGGGAATTCGAGGATGCGGTGGAAGCCGGACTGGGCCAGGCGGATCCGGAGGCTGACCCGTGCGAGGAACTGGGCAAGGTCTACGGCCGGGCCCTGCAGGCCTTTGCGGACAATGCCTCGGCCGCCTCGCAGCGGATGCTCCGGGTCAGCCGCCTGCTGCGCCGGGAGCCGCTGCTGCGCGCGGCACTGGTCAGGCACAGCGCCGCGCGCAATGCCCGGCTGTTCCAGGCGCTGGCCGCCAAATTTGCCGGACCCCAGGCGGATGACCTGCAGTTGCGGGTGGCTGTGGAACTGTGCACCGGGCTGGCCCGGGCCGCTTTTGATACCTGGACGGAACGGCTCGAGGCCGGCCGGCCGGCACGATTGCCGGAGATCTTCGTGGACGCGCAGGACGCCGCCCAGCGCGTGCGCACGGCGTTCTAGGGTCCTGACCGGCCGGTGCCGGGAAGGCCCGGTGGGACGGTCGACGTATCTACGTTCATAGGCATAGAGTCGCCAGTGCCGACATGTGCACTGGATCACGCGCGGCCCCGGCCGCGGGGAGGACTAATACCGATGAGCGCAAAGAACCTGCAGGAAGTCCTGGACGCTTCCGGCAACACCGTCGAGCTGCTGCGCAATTCCCAGCTCGGCGCCTACATCTATCCGGTGGTTGCCCCTGAGTTCACGAACTGGCGCAGCGAACAGCGCGCCTGGCGCCGGACCGCGGTGCTGTTTGACCAGTCCCACCACATGGTCAACCTGTTCATCAAGGGCCCGGACGCGCTCCGGCTCATCTCCGATACCGCGGTCAACAGCGTGGCGGACTTCGCGGTCAACAAGGCCAAGCAGTACGTGCCCACCAGCCCCTCCGGGCGGGTGATCGGCGACGGCATCCTGTTCCACGAGGAAGAGGACCAGCTCGTCTATGTCGGCCGTGCCCCGGCGGCGAACTGGCTGCTGTACCACGCCGAAACCGGCGGCTACGACGTCGAGGTGGTCAAGGACGACCGCTCGCCGTCGCGCCCGATGGGCCAGCCGGTCTCGCGCAAGTACTGGCGCTTCCAGATCCAGGGCCCCAACGCCTGGCAGATCATCGAGAAGGTCAACGGCGGCGGACTCGAGCAGCAGAAGTTTTTCACCATGGGCTGGATGAACGTCGCCGGCCGGCAGGTCCGCACGCTGCGCCACGGCATGGCCGGAGCCCCGGGACTGGAGCTGTGGGGCCCGTACGAGACCTACGACCGGGTGCGCGACGTGATCCTCGAGGCCGGGCAGGAGTTCGGCATGCTGGCCGTCGGTGCCCGGGCCTACCCCTCCAACACGCTCGAGTCGGGCTGGATCCCGTCGCCGCTGCCGGCCATCTACACGGGCGAGGAGCTGCGCCCGTACCGGCAGTGGCTGGGTGCGGACAGCTACGAGGCCACCAACGCGCTGGCCGGCAGCTTCGTTTCGGGGAACATCGAGGACTACTACCTGAGCCCGTGGGAGCTGGGCTACGGATCCTTCGTGAAGTTCGACCACGACTTCATCGGCCGCGAGGCCCTGGAGCAGATCGACCCGGCCGGCCAGCGCCGGAAGGTCACGCTGGCCTGGCACGGGGAGGACCTGGACAAGATCTTCGGCTCGCTCTTCGATCCCGAGGACCTGCCGTACAAGTATTTCGACCTGCCGCTGGCCAACTACGGCTCATCCAACTACGACGCCGTGGTGGACGCGGACGGCACCACGGTGGGCCTGTCCCTGTTCACCGGCTACAGCGCCAACGAGCGGTGCGCCCTGTCGCTGGCCACCATCGATCCTCAGGTGCCCGAGGGTACGGAGCTCAGGGTGGTCTGGGGCGAGCCTAACGGCGGCACCCGCAAGACCACCGTCGAGCCGCACCGGCAGCTCGAGGTCCGCGCCGTCGTCAGCCCGGTGCCCTACGCGGAAACGGTCCGGAAGGACTACCACGGCGGCTGGCGGACCGGCCGGAAGGGCTAGGACCGCGCGTCCGGGTGGCGCCCAAGCCGCGGTGGCAGGGAGCGCCGCTCCCTGCCACTTCCAACGTACCGCGCACCGGGGGACTTGCGGCAAGGCCCCCCGCATGCCGCAAACTTCACTGACGTGCCCGGACGAGGCTTGGGGAAGTGGGGATTGTGATGCTTGATGTGGTCGTTGCCGGAGGCGGTCCGACCGGGATGATGCTGGCCGGCGAGCTGGCCCTGGCCGGGGTCGAGGCGACCGTCGTGGAGCGCCGCCCGACGCCACAGCTGGTGGGCTCCCGTGCGGGTGGATTCCACTCCCGCACGATCGAGATCCTGGACCAGCGCGGGATCGCCGACCGGTTCCTCGCCGAGGGGCAGACCGTCCAGGCAGCGTTTTTCGCGAGCCAGGCGCTGGACGTCAGCGACTTCCCGACCCGGCATCCCTACTCGCTCGGCCTGTGGCAGAACCACATCGAGCGGATCCTGGCCGGCTGGATCGAGGAGCTGGGCGTGCCGGTCCATCGAGGGCGCGAGGTGGCCGGCTTCGCCCAGGACGACGGCGGGGTCGACGTCTTCCTCGCCGGCGGCGGGCCGATGCGCGCGCGGTACCTGGTCGCGGCCGACGGCGGGCGCAGCACGGTCCGCAAGGCGGCCGGCATCGAGTTCCCCGGCTGGGAGGCGACCAGGAGCAGCCTGATCGCCGAGGTGGAGGTGACCGGGGAAACGCCGGCGGGCATCCGCCTTGATGAAACCGGGATCCACGGGCTGCACCTGATGGAGGACGGGCGGACCGTGCGGGTGGTCGTGACCGAGCAGCAGCTCGGCCCGGCCGCCGAGCCCACCCTGGCCGACCTCAGCCAGGCCCTGACCGCGGTCTACGGCACGGACTTCGGGGTCCATCAGCCGACGTGGATCTCGCGGTTCACCGACGCCACCCGGCAGGCCGCGGCCTACCGCAGCGGCCGGGTGCTGCTCGCCGGGGATGCCGCGCACATCCACCATCCGGCGGGCGGGCAGGGGATCGGACTCGGCATCCAGGACGCCGTGAACCTCGGCTGGAAGCTCGCCCAGGTGGTCAGGGGCAGCTCGCCGGACAGCCTGCTGGACACCTACCACGCCGAGCGGCACCCGGCCGGGGCCCGCGCGCTGAAGTACACGATGGCGCAGTCGGCCGTGCAGCGGGCCGACGTGCGGCTCACCGCGTTGGCCGACCTGGTCTCCGACCTGCTGTCGATCGATGCGGCCCGGCAACGGCTCGCCGGGCTCATCTGCGGCCTGGACGTCCACTACGACCTCGGTGCGGGACACCCGCTGCTCGGACGCCGGATGCCGGATCTTGACCTGGCCGGCGCCAACGGCCCGCTGCGGGTAGCCACCCTCCTGCACGAGGCCCGTGCGGTACTGCTCAACCTCGGTGAGCCGGGCAGCGTCGGGCTGGGGCCGTGGCGGGACCGGGTGCAGCTGGTGGATGCCTCCTACGACGGCGGGTGGGAGCTGCCGGTGATCGGTGCAGTCACCGCTCCCACGGCCGTCCTGGTCCGGCCCGACGGGTATGTGGCCTGGGTGGGGGAGGGGACCCCGTCGGGACTTGAGGAGGCACTGGCTGCCTGGTTTGGGCCGGCGGCGGCTGCCGGCACGTAGCTTCAGTGCGTAGTGACGGGCGTGGCCGTCAGCGGAGCCCGCTGTGGCCGCCGGCAGCCCGGTCGGTGGAGCCGCGCACCACCAGAGTGCTTTCCAGGGTCAGCTGGGGCCGTTCCAGGGTGCGTCCTTCGATCAGGCCGCGCAGCTGTTCGCCGGCTTTGAGCCCCAGCTGCGCGGCAGGCAGGTGGACGCTGGTGAGGCCGGGATTGCTGGTGGCCGAGTAGGGCAGGTCGTCGAAGCCAGCGACGGCGAGCTCGGCGGGGATCCGCAGGCCGGCCACGCGGGCTTCCTGCAGCACTCCGTAGGCATGCGTGTCGGTGGCGCAGACGACGGCGCTGACACCTGCCTGCTGCCACTGCGGCCAGGCCGCGGCAAACGCCTCGGCCGCTGCGCCGACGTCGATGGTGGTGCCGATCCGGTTCGCCGGATCGACGGACATCCCGAGCGCTGCCGCCGCCTGCAGGAACGCCGTGCGGCGGATGGCGAAGGTGGCCGTTCCGGTCACGCTGTCCAGGTAGGCCACGCGCCGGTGGCCGGAGCCGGCCAGGTGGGCCGCGAGTTCGCGGGCGCCGCTGGCGACGTCGAGGTTCACCGACGGGGCATAGGCCTCCAGGCCGGGCGCGTCGAGCAGCACCAGCGGGCCGGTGCTGGAAAGGTTTTCCAGGAACGCGGCATCGGGGGCGTCGACCAGCAGGCCCGCCGGGCGCAGGGCCGACAGCCGCCGGATGTCGTCGGCGCGGGGCAGTTCCCCGGCCTCGGTGACCGACAGCAGCAGCTGGAAATCCGAGCCGAGGGATTCGCGCACGCCCTCGATCACCTTGGCGAAGAACGGGTTGGAAATGTCCGGTGCGACCAGGATCACGATCGAGCTGACGCCCTTGGCCAGCGAACTGCCGACGCTGTCCACCACATAGCCGAGCTCGGCGATGGCCTGGCGGACGCGGGAGATGTTGTCCTCCGAGACCCGGCCATGCGTCTTGCCGTTGGCGACCAGGGAGACGGTTGCCGTGGAGACGCCGGCCCGCGAGGCAACCATTGCGGCGGTCACCCGCCGCCCGGGACGCTGCGGTAGTCCAAGGTCCGATGCCGATGTCATAGGCCCATGTTAGGCATCTCACCGCGCCGCAAGGCATCAAGCGCTTGACGTATTTCACGTCAAGCGTTTGACGTGACCGGTCGAGGGTGTCAAACTTCCCTGTGATTGAATTGCCGCCGCGGCGGCCCCCAATGACGTGGAGAGAAAATATGGACGCCACCTCCGTGACCCCTGGACCGAAGAAAATCATCCTCGACTGCGATCCGGGGCACGACGACGCCGTGGCGCTGCTCCTGGCGCACGGCAACCCGGACATCGAGCTGCTCGCGGTGACGACCGTCGTCGGCAACCAGACCCTGGAAAAGGTCACTAGGAACGCGCTGGCCGTGGGAACCATCGCCGGCATCACCGGCGTCCCGTTCGCCGCCGGCTGCGACCGCCCGCTGGTGCGCAGCATCGAAACCGCGCCGGATATCCACGGCGAGTCCGGCATGGACGGCCCGGCCCAGCCCGAGCCCACCATCGAGCTGGATCCCCGCCACGCCGTCGATCTGATCATCGACACGATCATGGCCCACGAGCCGGGTACCGTGACCCTGGTCCCGACCGCGGGCCTGACCAACATCGCGATGGCCGTGCGCAAGGAGCCGCGCGTCGTGGAGCGGGTCAAGGAAGTCGTGCTGATGGGCGGCGGGTACCACGTCGGCAACTGGAGCGCGGTGGCCGAATTCAACATCATCATCGACCCCGAGGCCGCGCACATCGTCTTCAACGAGAAGTGGCCGGTGGTCATGGTGGGGCTGGACCTCACGCACCAGGCGCTGGCCACTCCCGACGTCGTGGCGCAGATCGAAGCGGTCGGCACCGGCCCGGCCCGCTTCGTCCGCGAGCTGATGGACTTTTTCGCCCAGACGTACAAGGACGCCCAGGGCTTCGACTACCCGCCGGTCCACGATCCCTGTGCCGTGGCCTACGTCATCGACCCGACCGTGATGACCACCCGCAAGGTCCCGGTGAACGTTGAGCTGCAGGGCACGCTGACCCTCGGCATGACCGTCGCCGACTTCCGCGCCCCGGCGCCGGAGGACTGCCACACCTCCGTGGCCGTCGAGCTGGACCACGGAAAGTTCTGGAAGCTGGTCACCGACGCGCTGGTGCGGATCGGCGAGGTGGAAGCGAAATGAGCACTGTCCTCGACCGTCCCACGACCACCAAGGGCGGCACCACCGCCCTGATGGTCGCGCTGCTGACGGCCTGCGTGGCCTTCCAGCTCAATGCCTCGATGCTCAGCCCGGCCCTGGTCACCATGGGCGAGGAGCTGCAGACCGACCAGGCCGCGATCGGCCTGTCGCAGACCTGGTTCTTCACCACCGCCGCGCTGTTCTCCCTGTTCCTGCCGCGGCTGAGCGACATCGTCGGGCGCAAGCGGGTCCTCGTCGCGATGCTGCTGCTCACGGCCGCCGGTTCGGTGATTGCCGCCCTGGCCCCGGACGTGGTCTGGCTGTTCGTCGGCCGCATCGTCCAGGGCGTCAGCGGCCCCACCGTGCCGCTGTGCCTGATCATGCTGCGGACCGCCGTGTCCAACCCGCGCACCTACGGCGCGCTGATGGGCGTCATCCTGGCCGTGAACGGCGGCGTGGCCGGCGTCGATTCCTTCCTCGGCGGCTACATGGCCGAGCACTTCGGGTTCCGCAGCATCTTCTGGTTCATGGTGGTCCTGGGCGTAGTCGCCGCGGCCCTCGTCGCCCTGCTGGCCCGCGAGAGCAAGCCGCAGGCCGGGACCACCATGGACTGGGCCGGCGTGTTCTTCATCGTCGTCGCGGTCGGTGCCCTGCTGACTGCCCTGAACGAGGCTGCGAAACTGGTCGGCGCGTTCTCCGCGGGCACGCTGATCCTGTCGCTGGTGCTGATCGGCGTTGCCGTGGCCGCCTTCGCAGCCTTCTGGGCCACCGAAAAGCGGGCGAAGCAGCCGATGGTCGAGATCGTCCATCTGCGCCAGCGCTCCACCTGGGCCCCGCTGCTGACCACGGTACTGACGATGACCGGCATTTTCGCCGTCATCAACGGGATCGTCCCGGCCTACGTGCAGGCCGCCGCGCCCGGTTTCGGCATCGGGCCCACCGAAACGGCGCTGCTCATCCTGACCCCGTATGCGCTGCTGGGCTGGGTGTTCGGACCGGTCAGCGGCCGGCTGGCCCCGGTGCTGGGCTATACCAAGGTGCTGCGCATCGGCATGATCGGCAGCATCGTGTCCCTGGGCATCATCGTACTGTTCGGCCTGGACAGCCTGCCGCTGATGGTTGTTGGCACCGCGCTTCTCGGCATCACCTACGCCGGCACCGCGAACATCATGCTCAACGGGCTCGGCGTGGTGCTTTCGCCCCCGGGCAACCCCGGTTTCCTGCCCGGCATGAATGCCGGCGCCTTCAATCTCGGCGCCGGGCTGAGCTTCCTGCTGCTGCCGGCGGTGCTGGTGGGAACCTCGGCCCTGGGCGACCAGGCCTCCTACCTTACGGTGGTGCTGGTCGGCCTGGTCATCACGGTGGCGGCGTTCGCCGCCTCGCTGCTGATTCCCAAGCCCCTCGAGGCCGAGGTGGGCCAGTGAATCCCCGGGCCGGCCGGATCGTCGTCGTTGGTTCGCTGAACGCGGACCTGACCATCTACACCCAGCGGCTGCCCCGGCCGGGAGAAACCCTCCACGGCGAAGGCTTCACCGTGAACCCGGGCGGCAAGAGTGCCAACCAGGCGGTCGCGGCCAGCCGGCTGGGCGGCCGCGTCAGCCTCGTCGGGGCCGTGGGCCGGGACGCCAACGGGGACATGCTGCTCGACTCGGTGGCAGCCGCCGGGGTGGACGTGTCCCGCGTCCGCCGCACCGAAGACGTGGAGACGGGCGTCGCCGTCGTCACGGTGGACGCGCACGGCGAGAACAGCATCGTGATCTCTGCCGGCGCCAACGGCACGCTGGCGCCGGACGACGTCGCCGCAGCCCGGGACGTTTTCGACGGCGCCGCCGTGGTCTGCCTCTGCCTCGAAGTCGGCCTTGAAACCGTCCAGGCGGCCGCCCGGGCCGGGCGCGGCGCCGGTGCCACCGTGCTGCTCAACCTTTCGCCGATCGCGCAGATCCCGCAGGGCCTGGCGGAGGCCAGCGACGTCCTGCTGGTGAACTCCCACGAGGCATCGCAGTTCCTGGACGACGCCGACATGCCCGGCCCCGGTGCGGATGCTGCTGCCTGGGAGCAGGTGCGCCTGCAGTTCGCGGCCCACGGAATGGGCCGGGCCGTGGTCACCCTCGGCGCGCACGGCTCCGTGGTGCTGGACTCGGACGCCGGTGAAGGCCGCCGGGTCACGCGGATTGCCCCCACCAAGGTCGACGCCGTGGACACCACCGGGGCCGGCGATGCCTTCACCGGCGCCCTCGCGGCGCGGCTGGCCGCCGGCGGGACCCTGGCCGAGGCGGCCGCGTTTGCCTCGGTTGCTGCCGCCCTCGCCGCCACCCGGAAGGGTACCCAGGCGGCGTATCCGCGCCTGGACGACGTGCAGCGCCTGCGGTCCGGGGCCTGAGCCGGACCGGCGCCTGCGGCGCTATCCGGCGTGCCTGACGTCCCGCACCCACTCGGCGGTGGGCTTCAGGCCGCCGAAGGTGTAGAAGTGCGCCAGGACCCGGCCGTGCCCGGCCCGGTCCTGGCGTTCCGCGACGTCGCCGAGGTACTTGTCCGGGCCCGCGGTGCCCAGCAGGTTCGTGAGCGAAAAGCCGTACTTGTGCACGATCCCGGCGGAGCTGGCCACGCCAAAGCGCCGGGCGTAGCTCAGCAGCCGCTTGATCCCGGCCGGGCCGGGCACGCCGATCCGCACCGGTGCGCCGATCCCGCGCAGCCGCAGCTCGGCCAGCCAGTCCAGCACCGGGTCCGCGTCGAAGCCGAACTGGGTGATGATGCTCGATTCCAGGCCCAGGTCCTGCAGCGCCGCGTACTTGTCAGCCAGCGCCCGCCACAGCATTTCGTTGCTGATGTCGGGGTGCCCCTCGGGGTAGCCGCTGATGCCGACGTGTTCGATCCCGTAGCTGCCCAGCAGTCCGGAGCGGATCAGGGCGAGCGAATCCTCGTACGGGCCCAGCGGCTGTGCCGGGTCGCCGGCGACGGCGAACACGTCCTTGGGCGCGGCTGCGGCGGCCAGCGCATCGAGGAACTGCTCCAGCTCCTGCTGCGACGCCAGCCGCCGCGCCGAGATGTGGGGGACCGGGGTGAAGCCCAGCCGCCTGGCCGCCGCGGCGGCCGCGACGCGCAGCGGCTGATCCTCGTTGCCCAGGAAGGTTATGTTGATGCGGGTTCCCGGTGGGATCAGCTCGGCGGCTTCCTCCAGGGCCGGCACGTCCTTGCCGGTCATCTCCAGGGAGAAACCGTCCAGCAGCCGGCGCATTGACTGTCCTGGGCCCGCGCCGAGGGTTCCACGCTCGTCTTCGGCCATGGGGTATTGCTCCTTCGCTGCCGGCGGCCAGGGCGGTTACGGCTCCAACCTAGCGTCTGGCCCGCCGGCGGGCCATCGCCCGGCCTGATCCGGACCCCCGGTCCCGCGGTTCCGGACGGTCAGGTACAGCCGGTGCGCCGTGATGACCACGGCCAGCCAGGCCAGGCCCAGCGTCCACGCTCCGAGGACATCGGTGAACCAGTGGTGGCCCAGGAACACCCGGCTCAGCCCGACGGCCAGCGCAAACACCGAGGCCGCCAGGATCGTCAGCACCCGGGACCTCAGCGTGCGCTGGCGCAGGATGAGCAGGTAGGCCACGATCCCGGCGATGACGATGGAGTTCAGCGAGTGGCCGCTGGGGAACGACGCCGAATACTCGTAGGGCGGGACCGCATCCGCCAGCGGTGGCCGGGCCCGTCCGGTCAGCTGTTTGCCCGCCACGGTCATCAGCAGCGAGCCGCCTGCCGCCGCACCGATGAGCAGCACCGGCAGCCAGCTGCGGCGGGTCAGGCTGAGCGCCAGCAGGGCGAGGCCGGCCAGGATGGGCATGCCCACGCCGCCGGCCAGGTTCGTGAAGCCGGTGACCGCGGCGTCGAGCTCCGGAGTGCGCAGCCCGATGGCGGTCTGCAGCAGCGGGTGGTCCAGCACGGCCACGCCGTCGGCCTCCACCACCGACTCATAGACCTCGCCCGTGGCGGCCGTGAGCGCCGCCGCGGTGGTGGCTCCCAGCAGCAGGGTCAGGATCAGCGCGGCATACGGTCCCAGCCAGCGGCTGACCCGCTGGAACAGCCGGGCCAGCGCCCGGCCGAACGGCGTCTTCCAGCGCGCCAAGTCCTGGCCGCCGACGAAGCGGTCCCGGGCTGCGCCGTCGTCTGCTCCGCGCCCCTGCGGTTGGTCGTGCGCCACACTGCGACTCTAGCCCCGGCCGTTCCGGGGCGCGAGGCCGCCGGGACCGGATCGGTCCGCGGTCGGCCTGCCGCTCCGGGTGCCGTCAGCGCCCGCTGCAGGCAGGCAAAAAGCGCGTGCCTTCCGCACAGGAAGGCACGCGCTTGGGAGTTGCGTGCAGGCGTGGGCTTCAGGCCCGGCGCTTAGGCCAGGATGGCCAGCTTGGACTGCTTGCGGCCGAACAGGGCGTTGTCCACGGACAGCTTGCCCGGGCCCACCAGCGCCACGGCGAGGGCGGCAGCCGCGAGGATGAGGACCAGTTCGAAGCCGCCGGCCTCGACGAAGACGCCGGCCGAGGCGTGCACGAGCACCAGCGCGCCGAGCATGTTCAGGGTCAGCAGCAGGGCGAAGGGCCGGGACAGCACGCCCAGGATCAGCGCGATGCCGCCAACCAGTTCCAGCGTGGCAATGACCGGGGCGACCAGGTCAGCGGCGGGCACGCCCATCTGGGCAAAGGCGCCCTGGGTGCCGGCGATGGTGAACTGGTTGAACTTCTGCCAGCCGTGGGCAGCGAACAGGAAGCCGACGACGATGCGCAGTACGGTGCGGGCGGCGGTGTTCAGGGCGGGGTTGTTCATGTAATCCTCACGTTTTGTGGGTCGTGGTGGTCAATGGCTTGGCCGCCAGGGCCGGCGACGAGCATTCATGATTGACGCTTCAACTAAATGATGCCGGATTAAAGTTGAACTGTCAACTATTGGCGGGATTCGGCAGCCGTACAGCTTCCCCTGCTACTGTTCCGCAGGCACACACCCGACCGAACACGCACCCTACCGAAGAGGAGATCCGGCCGAGCATGGACGCAGCAGCGGGCACCGCCCAGGACATCGCGGCGCAGTGGTGGGACAAGGTCCTCGCCGGGTTCGAACGGGGCACCCCGGTGGAGCCCTCCGCGCTGGTCCTCGCCGCCATCCTGGCCGCCGCCGTCGCCGTGTCCGTCCCGCGGGTCTCCTGGCGCTGGTTCGGGCTCTTTGTCACGGTGGTCCATGAGCTCGGCCATGCCTTCGCCGCGCTGATGACCGGGCAGGTCGTCAAGGGCATCCACCTGCGCTTCGACCACTCCGGTGCCATGCACAGCCTGAGCCGGCGCAACGGCAGGGCCGGTGCGGCATGGTCCGGCTTCTGGGGCTACCCGGCCCCCGCCGTCGTCGGCGCCGCCCTGGTCTGGGCGGCCTATGCCGGCTGGTCCGGGCTCGCGCTGTCCGTCAGTGCGCTGCTGTTCCTGGCCACGCTGCTGTTCATCCGCAACTGGCAGGGGGTGGTCATCGCCCTGGCCTGCGCGGCCGCGGCCGCGCTGCTGGTCTGGTACGCCACGCCGCTGTTCCTGGGCTACTTCACCCTGGCCATCGGCATCGCGCTGCTCGTGGGAGCCGTGCGCGACTGGTTCAAGGTCTTCGGCGTGCACACCCGGCGCCGGCAGGAGCTGGCCAGCTCGGACGCCTTCATCCTTTCCCGGGGCACCGGCGTGCCGGCCGCCGTCTGGCTCGGCGGCTTCGCCGCGGTCATCGCCGCTTCCTGCCTTGCCGGGCTGGGCGCCGTGGCCGGCAGCCTCAGCTGAGCCTGGCCGCAGCCGAGAGTCCCGCACCACGCAGGCGGACGCTGCCAATGCCCTGCCTGCCTTGGCGGCCGGCGCCGGAAGCGGTTAGAATCTAGCCGCGCCCACGCTCTGTGGGCGGTTTCTTGGCGACGACAGGACTGATGAGCATGCGTAGCGCTGCTGTGGGAAGCGAGGCGGCCGCAATGGCCTGCAGTGCGGCCCGTCCTGCGCCAGCATCTGGGGACACCACCGTCTGAAGCGTCCCAGGTTCCTGCCCGGCCCGGCCGTGCCCGCTTTGGCACGGTCCGCGCAGCCCTGTGCCGCGCCGCCTCCGTGTGCCCGGAATCTGCCGGCGGCCAGCTAAGCCACTGCCAGCTCCGACCAGGAAGCCTCAAACCATGGAACAACTCACCGCCCCTGCCATCCGTAAATCCTTCATCAACGCCACCCGCTCCGAGGTGGCGGCCCTGAACCTGCCCGCCGGCTTCGCCGAACTGGACTGGGACAACCTGGACTACCTCGGCTGGCGGGACCCGAAGATGCCGCAGCGCGGCTACCTCGTCACCCCGCTGGAGGGCAAGCCCGTGGGCGTCCTGCTCCGGGCACCGGAAACCTCCGCGCCGGGCAACCGGCGGGTGCTCTGCGGCCTGTGCCAGGACGTGCATTCGGAGGAGGACGTCTACCTGTACGTGGCACGCCGGGCCGGACAGTCCGGGCGCGACGGCAACAGCGTCGGCACGCTGATCTGCGCGGACTTCGTCTGCTCGGCCAACGTCCGGCAGCAGGTGCCGGCCACGCCCATCCACCCGGACCCCGAGGCCGTCACCGCCGAACGGATCGCCGGGCTGCGCGAGCGCACCGACCGGTTCCTGCACCGGGTCCTCGGCCGGTAGCCGGCCCCGGCGCCACCCCCGCCCTCCCACTCCCAAAACTTGGGCGGGATAGTTGCACTAATCCGGACGGATAACAGCATCTATCCCGCCCAAATTGCCAGGTGCGGGGTGTTCCCAGACGGCGCGATCGTGCGCACCATGGAAACAGGACCCGAGGAGGCACCGTGGATGTCGTCGTGATCGAAACCCCGCCGCTGGGGGACCGCAGCTACCTGGTGCATGACGGTACCGTCGCACTGGTGGTGGACCCGCAGCGGGACACGGACCGGCTGGAAGCGGCGGTCCGGGAGGCCGGCGTGCGCCTGACCCACATAGCCGAGACCCACATCCACAATGACTACCTCAGCGGCGGGCTGCAGCTGGCCCAGGCGCACCGGGCGCAGTACCTGGTCAACGCCGCGGACGAGGTGGCCTTCGACCGCACCCCGGTGCAGGACGGGGACGTGATTGCCGTCGGCCGGCTGCGGGTCAGGGTGCTGGCCACCCCCGGCCACACCCATACGCACCTGTCCTACATCGTGCAGGACGGCGGCGAGCAGGCGGTCTTCTCCGGCGGCAGCCTGCTCTACGGCTCGGTCGGCCGCACCGACCTGGTCCGGCCCCAGGACACCGAGGCGCTGGCCCGCCAGCAGTATGCCTCCGCCCGCCGGCTGGCCGCCGAAGCGTCACCGGAGGCCGCCTTGTATCCCACCCATGGCTTCGGGTCCTTCTGCTCCAGCGGCCCGGCCACCCGCAGCGCGTCCTCGACCGTTGCCGAGCAGCTGGCGGGCAACCACGTGCTGACCGACCCGGACCAGGACCACTTCGTCCGCGAGCTGATCGCCAACCTCGGCGCCTACCCGTCCTACTACGCGCACATGGCGCCGGTGAACCGCCACGGCGCGGGCCCGGCGGACCTGGCGGTCCCCGAATCGCTGGACCCGGCCGAGCTGCAGCGGCGGCTGCGGGCCGGCGAATGGGTGGTGGACGTGCGCAACCGGGTGGCCTATGCCAGCAGCCACCTGCGCGGCTCGGTCAGTTTCGAGTATGGCAAGGGCACCAGGTTCACCGCCTATGTGGGCTGGGTGCTGCCCTGGAACCGGCCGCTGACCCTGCTCGGTTCGCACGCGGAGGTCGAGCGCGCGATCCGGGACCTGGCCCGGATCGGCTTCGAGTCACCGGACGCGAGCCTGGGCGCCGGGCCTGGTGACTGGGCGCCGGAGGCGGCGACGGCGGACTACCCGCGGGTGGGCTGGGACGCCGTGCCGCGCCGGCCGGGGCCAGCCGAGGTGCTGCTGGACGTGCGCCGCACGGACGAGTACGCCCGGTCGCATCTGGACGGCGCGCTGAACATCCCGGTGCATGAGCTGCTGCCCCGGCTCGACGAGCTGCCGCCGGGCCGGCTCTGGGTGCACTGCGCCTCAGGCTACCGGGCGTCCGTCGCGGCCAGCCTGCTGCAGCGGGCCGGCCGCGACGTGGTGCTGATCGACGCGGACTACCGGGACATCGAAGCCGCCGGGAGACCGGTTCAGTTCCGCCAGAACGGGTAATCCGTGTAGCCCTCGGCTCCCTCGGTGTAGAAGGTGGCGGAATCCGGCGCGTTCAGCGGCAGGTCTTCCCGCCAGCGGCGCAGCAGGTCCGGGTTGGCAAGGGCCGGCCGGCCCACGACGACGGCGTCCGCCCGGTTCCCGTCCAGCAGCGCCAAGGCCTCCTCGCGCGTGGTGACCTCGGCGAAGCCGGTGTTCAGCAGGACCTTGCCACCGAACCGGGCGCGCAGGTCCTGGACCAGGCGGCCGGCCGGATCCTTGTGCAGGATGCTCAGGTAGGCCAGGTCCAGCGGCGCCAGCCCGTCCACCAGTGCGCGGTAGGTGGCCAGGACGTCGTCGGCGTCGGTCTCCAGCGCGCCCTGGACATTGTGCTCGGGGGAAATCCGGAGGCCTACCTTGCCGGCGCCAATGGCCGCGGCCACTGCGGCGGTGGTTTCAACCACGAAGCGCGCCCGGTTGGCGGGCGAGCCGCCGTAGGCATCGGTGCGCAGGTTCGCCGACGGGGCGAGGAACTCGTGCAGCAGGTAGCCGTTGGCCCCGTGCAGCTCCACGCCGTCAAAGCCCGCTTCGACCGCGTTGCGGGAGGCCTGCACGAACTCATTGATGATGCCGGGCAGTTCCTCGGTGGCCAGCGCGCGCGGCACCGGCAGCGGGTACTTGCCGGTGTAGGTGCGGGTCATTCCGTCGATGGCGACCGCGCTGGGGGCCACCACCTCGCGCCCGCCGTTGGTCTCCGGATGGGTCACCCGGCCCGAATGCATCACCTGCGCAACGATCCGGCCGCCCTCGGCGTGCACCGCGTCGGTCACGCGGCGCCATCCCTCGACCTGTTCCTTGCTGACGAGCCCGGGCTGGCGGACGAAGGCCTGCCCGGCGAAGGACGGGTAGACCCCCTCGCCGACAATCAGTCCGAGCGAGGCCCGCTGGCGGTAGTACTCCACCACCAGGTCGCCGGGAACACCATCCCGGCCGGAACGCGAACGGGTCAGCGGGGCCATCACCAGCCGGTTGGACAGGTCCAGGTCACCCAGGGCCAGCGGGGAAAACAAACTCACGAAGCTACTCCTCAACGGTTCGGTAACAGTTCCTCGCAACGCGGGCCGGCGCAGCCGTTATTCCCGGACCGGCGCGGGCCCTTGCCAGCGCCGCCGGTCCACGGCAGGGTAGCAGGCATGACTGCAACCCCTGCCGCTACCGGCACCGAAAGCGTCCTGATCACCGGCGGCACCGCGGGTCTGGGCGCGGAATTCGCCCGGCAGTTGGCGGACCGCGGCGCCAGCCTGGTGCTGGTGGCCCGGGATGCGGCCCGGTTGGAGGAGACCGCCGCGCGGCTGCGCACCCGGGCCGGCGTCCGGGTGGAAACCCTGGCCGCGGACCTGCTGCGGGACGAGGGCCTGGACCAGGTGGTGGCGCGGCTGGCCGACGAGGCGGCCCCGGTGGGCACGCTGATCAACAATGCCGGATTCGGGCTGCGGGCGGACTTCGCGGACAGCCCGCTGCAGGACGAACTGGACCTGCTGCGCATCCATGTCACCGTCCCGGTGGCGCTGGCCCACACCGCGCTGCAGGGCATGCGCCGGCGCGGCCGCGGGCACATCATCAACATCGCCAGCATGGCCGGCTTCACCCCGCGCGGCAGCTACTCCACGGCCAAGGCCGCCATGATCCACTTCAGCCGCTGGGCGAACCTGCAGTACGGGCCCGACGGCGTCACGGTCACCGCGGTCTGCCCCGGCTACACGCACACGGAGTTCCACCAGCGGATGGCGATGGAGACCGGCGGCATCCCGGACTGGATGTGGCTGGACGCCCCGCAGGTGGTCCGCGAGGGCCTGCGCGACGCCGCCGCGGGCAAGGCGGTGTCCATCCCGTCCCGGCGCTACAAGGCGCTCGCCGTGCTCGCCCGCAGCCTGCCCCCGGCCGTCGTCGGCCGGATTGCCCGCCGCGGCCGTTGACCCGCCGCCGGCCATCGGGCCCCCGGCCCCCAGGGTGAGCAGGACCTGCACCTGCCCGGAATCAACCGGGCAATAGCGCGCTGGTTGGACCGGCAGCCGCCGACTTGTTGCGGCACAAATTGCCCGGCGGCCTCCGGCACTTGGCAGAATGGGCGCATGGGAGATGCCGAGAAGGCCCTTGACCTGCATATCAAGCTGTTGGAAACCGAGCCGGCAATCTGGCGGGACCTGCGCGTGCCGGCCACGATCGGCCTGCCGCTGCTGCACCGGGCCATCCAGCTCGCGTTCGGCTGGGAGGACCGCCACGAGCACCTGTTCAGCGTTGCCAGTGCCTTTACCGGCCGCCGCATCTTCGCCGGCAACGAGGAACTGGCACTGGACCTGGAAGCCGAACTGGCGGCGGAGGCCACCCTGGCGGACGCCCTGCAGGGCAACAAATCCACCCTGCTCTACGAGTACGATTTCGGCGACGGCTGGGAACACGAAATCACCGTGGCCGGCCACGCCGTGGTGCCCGCCGGCTCGCTGACCTGCCTGGCCGGAGCCAACCGCGGGCCGGTCGAGGATTCCGGCGGCCCGGGCGGCTACCAGGACCTCTGCGCGGTCCTGGCCGATCCGTCGCACCCGGACTATCCGAACGCGCGGGAGTGGCTCACCGAGACCACCGGCAGCTACGGGCAGGACTTCGATCCCGCGGCGCTGGACCTGGACCTGATCAATCTGCGCCTGGCCCGGCTGAGCGTGCAGCTCTCCGGCGCCCAGGCCGGCCCGGAGGAGAAGGCCGAAGTGCTCCGGCCGGTCCGCTGGCTGCTGGCGAAGGTGGGCAAAGACGGACTGGAACTGACCAAGGACGGCTACCTGAAGCCCGCCGTCGTGCGGGAAACCGCCGAGGCCCTGGACTGGGCGGATGCGCTGTATGGCAAGGCCAACCGGGAGTCGAACACCCGCCCGGTGCTGGAGCTGCGGACCCAGCTGCAGGACTGGGGGCTGCTGCGCCGGTATAAGGGCCGGCTGGTCCTGACCCCGGCCGGCCGGAAAGTGGCCGGCGGCGTGGACCAGCTCTGGGACTACCTCGCGGACCGGCTGGCCCGGCCGGGGTCGGACGCGGCATCCTTCCTGAACGGCCTGTTCGCCCGGTGGCTGCTGGCCGGCACCCTGCCGCCCTGGCACCGCCGCGGGCCGCTGCTGGCGCAGATCATGGACGCCGCAGGCTACCGGCTGCCGGGGGAGGCACCCATTCCCGACGAGGTAGGCCGGGATCTGGCCCGGGAGCTGAACTGGACCTTCCGGGTGCTCAACATCTACCTGCCCGGCCCGGATTGGCCGGCCCAGGAGGAGACCACGGTGGCAGGCGCGAAGTTCCTGGCCGAGGTCCTGCGCCGCCAGGACCAGGACCCGGGCCCCGGCTAAGACAGCGGGCCGGGACCGTCAGCCGTGCGGCACCACCACGGCGCGGCCGGTGAGCTGCCCGGATTCCAGCCGCCGGTAGGCCTCGGGCGCGTCGTCCAGGCTGAACCGTTCGATCTCCGGGGTGATCTGGCCGGCCCGGTACATGGCCACCACTTCATGCAGGTCCTCGATCGTGCCCCAGTAGGTGTTGGTGATCGTGGCCTCGTACGGGGTAGTGAAGAAGCTCCACTCATAGCTGCCGCCGGCAATGCCCACCACGGTCAGCCTGGACCCCTGCGCCATCGAGGCGGCGGCCGTGGCAATGGTCGGTGCCGCCCCCACGAAATCGAATGCGGCGTCGACACCGCGCCCGCCGGTGAGTTCCCGGATCCGTTCCACCTGCCCGGCACCGCCGGCGGCGACGACGGCGCCGTTCGCCTCCGCGCGCCGCATCGCCTCCGGCTTCATATCCGTGGCGATGACGGTGGCGCCGGTGAGCGCCGTGAGGATCTGCACCGCAATCTGGCCCAGGCCGCCCAGCCCGATCACCAGCGCGGACCGGCCCCCGCCGTCCAGGTGCGGCAGGGCCTGCTTGACCGCATGGTACGGGGTCAGGCCCGCGTCGGCCAGCGGAGCGGCAGCCACCGGATCGGCGTCGCCGAGGGGGACCAGGTTGCGGGCCGGTACCGTCACGTATTCGGCCATGCCGCCGTCGCGCCCGAGCCCGGTGCCCAGGTAGGGCATGCTGGCGGCGTTTTCGCAGTAGGTGTCCTGCCCGCGGGAGCAGGCCCGGCAGCGGCCGCAGCCGATCGGGCCGTAGACCAGGTAGGCGTCTCCGACCGTGAAGCCCTGGACCCCTGGGCCGGTTTCCTCGATCCAGCCGGAATTTTCATGGCCGAGGATGAACGGAGGCGGCACCGCGCCGGGCGTACCGGCATCGAAGTCCTTGTAGATGGCCACGTCCGAATGGCAGGCACCGGCCCCGGCGACCTTGAGCAGCACCTCGCCCGGACCGGGAACCGGCCGGTCAACCTCCTTCAGCGCAGGGAAGGTCTTCCAGTTCTCGAACACGACCGCACGCATCGGGTCCACTTTCTGTCGGCTGGGAATACTGGGCTGCAACCCAGTATTCCCAGCCGGCACCGCCGCTGGGAAGGGGCCTGGTCCCGGTCGGGTCAGTCCGCCGGGTCTTCAGCCTTGCGGGTGGTGAAGGGCAGGACGAGCCGGGAGGGATGGTCGGCGTCGCGGTAGATCTTGTGCGTGACGGGCCGGCCCACCGGCAGGTGGAAGGCGTCCGGCGGGAGCAGCGCGTTGTGCTCGTCGGCCAGCGGTTCGGCGTTGGACAGTTCAATCGTCAGCTTGTGGCCCGGCTTGAACGTGTTCGCGAACGGGTACAGGCGCAGCACGTATTCTTCGATCTGCCCGGGCTCCACCGGTACCGCGCGGGTGTGCGGGTGGTACGGATTGCCTTCGGTGGTGCGCTCGTCCAGCTCCCGGTGCGAGGCCTTGAGGTAGCCGCTGGTGATGAGCTGGCGCTTCCCGTTGGGGGCGTAGTCCCACAGCCGCAGGATGAAGTTGCTGTCCGGCTGGTCGATCTCGGCGAAGATGTGTGCGGCACCGGTGCCGATCATCTCCGTGTCCTGCTCGAACGGCGGGGTGGACCAGCTGATGATCTCCACCTTGTCGGTGACTGTCAGCGGCGCCTGGTAGAAGCCGTCCGGGGCGGCATATTCGGCGCCCATCAGCTCGGGCTCGGTGGACAGCTTGTGCCGGGGCCGCAGGTAGAGGGACCTGTATTCGACGTCCTTCGGCGGCCACGCCTGTCCGGTCACCAGCTCGCGCGAGCCTTCGACGAAGACGCTCACGGCGGGTTCGTCCATGACGCCGTTGTCGATGCCCTTGATCCAGTAGTCGTACCAGCGGAACATCTTCTCGTGTTCCTCGATGAAGGGCCGGGACTGCATCGGCGGGTAGGGGCCGATGTCCAGCTTCTTCGGGCCCTTGAGGGAATTGAACAGTTCAATGGTGCCGTCCATGGTCCAGCCGCGGCCCTGGTCGATCTGCAGCCAGACCGGGATGTCGATGTTCGGGGCCAGCGTGATGGGGTTGCGCTCCTCGTACCATTCCCCGTCCAGCTCGTTCATGACGATGTCGAACCAGGCCTCGTGGTTCTTGGGGTAGTTCAGCACATGGACCAGGTTCGGCCAGGCAGCGATGTCCGGGTCCTGCAGGCGCTTCTTCACGAGCAGCTTCAGTTCCTCGGGGGAGTATTTCTCGACCATGCGGGACTTGACCCGGTCGGTGAACGCCCAGCCGGAGTCGCCGCCGCGGCCTTCGCGGGCGGCGCGCGGCATGAACCACATGACGCCGCCGTGGTAGGTGGTCTCGTAGAAGTCGTAGTGGCCGCCGGAGACGAAGATCGCCTTCAGATGCGGCGGGCGCTCGGCCGCGGCAAGCACCTGCATGGAGCCGAAGTAGGAGATCCCGACCATGCCGACATTGCCGTCGCACCACGGCTGGGCGGCGACCCACTCGATGAAATCGTAGGCATCCTGGCCCAGCGGCACGCCGCCGGCGTTGTAGTTGCCGATGTGCTCGCCGCCGGAGTCGCCGGAGCCGCGCAGGTCCCCGATGACATGGACGTAGTCCTCCTTGACGATCCGGGCGATGTCGCCGGCCTCGATGCAGCCGTCCCACATCGGGCTCGGGCGCCGCTGCGGCGGAGTGGTCAGGGCCAGGGCCTGCAGTTCCTTGCCGTACGGGCTCAGCGCCACCAGCGCCGGGCGCGGCTTGTCCTCGGTGCCCTGGTAGGCGTCGGCGGCGAGCTCGACGCCGTCGCGCATGGGAACCCGCAGGTTCTTGCGGATGGCGATCTTTTCTCCGCCGGCATTCCACGTCGTGAAATCGGTCATGAGTGTGCAGCTCCTTCGTTCGAGTGCCGGATGTCGCGCTGGTACTCAGCCGGAGCGTGACATGAACATATTATTATAATAAAGTGGTTGTGGGCAAGGCCACAGCGTTTTTGCGGTCCCCGCACAGCGCTGGCAAGGTCGTCATGGAGCCGAGGAGAGAACGATGACGCAAGAAGTGAATGTCCATCCGCTGGTGTCGCCCTGGGGCCGCTTCGGCCTCTACAGCTTCTTCATCGACGCCCCCGAGCCCGCCATCGTCGACACCGGGATCACCTCGTCGCCCGCCGAGGGCATGGCGCCGGCGCTCGGGAAGCTCGGCCGTCGGATCGAGGACGTCCGCTGGATCCTGCTGACGCACGGCCACATCGACCATCTCGGCGGCGCGCACGCGCTTTGGGAACTCACCGGCCGCCGTGCCCAGGTCGTCATCCACGAGGCCGACGCCGACCTGCTGCGCTCCCGGCGGGCGCATGTGGACCAGTACCTGGACGTACGGCAGCAGTACCTGGACAATCCGAACGCCGAGGCGGAGCAGACCGGGATGGCCGAGCACGCCATCTCCGGCGAGATGGAGCCGACCCTGCTGGTCAAGGGCGGCGAGACCCTGTCCCTGGGTGGGGACGTCTCGGTCTCGGTGCACCACATCCCCGGCCACACCGCCGGATCCGTGGCCTACGTCATCGATGGGCAGAACGACGTCTTCGTCGGCGACGCCGTGCAGGCCCACGGTGCGGCCAACGGCTTCCCGGGCTACGAAGACCCGGCTGCCTACCGGGCCAGCCTCGAGCATCTGCGCGATGAGGTCCAGCCCAACCGCCTGTTCCTGGGCCATCCGTACCGCGGCCCGGATGGGGAGCCCTACGAGATCGGGCTGGACCGTGACAGCGCCCGGCAGGCCCTCCAGCAGAGCCTCGACCTCGAGGCCCGCATCGCCGGCGCCGCCCGGCAGTACCTGCAGGACGGGCTGCGGGAGACGGACTCGGCCTACTCGCCGTTTGCCGCGGTCGCCGAGCAGCTCGGCTACACCGGCGACCCGACGCTCGAGCCGTCCCCGTTCTTCACCACAATGCACGGCTACCGCCGGCAGGCCGGCGCGGCCCGCTGAGACAGTACGACGGCGGCGCGCACCTTTCGCCAGGTGCGCGCCGCCGTGGTGTGTGGCGAGGTGCGCCGCCGTCGTAGTGGTCAGGTCACGAAGCGGAAGCCGTGGATTCCACCGCCGCCTCTACGCTGCCTGCGTCCCGCCCCTGCTTCCGGGCCAGCGGCACGAAGAGGAAGGCCAGCGCCGCGATAACGCCCGGGATGGCGAAGAAGATGAAGTTCATCTGGACGGGAAGGCTCAGCGTGAGGGAGCACGCCGCCGAACATCGGGCCGACGATCGCGCCCATCCGCCCGACGCCCGAGGCCAGCCCGATCGCCGTCGAGCGCATGAAGGACGGGTAGTACTGGGAGACGAAGGCGTAGGAGATGTTCTGCGAGCCCATGGTGCAGGCGCCCGTGATCGCCACCAGCAGCAGCAGGACCGCCATGTTGTTGCCGAAGCCCAGCAGCGCCAGCGATACCGCGGAGACGATGAACATGGGGACGAGAACCTTCTTGACGCCCCACTTGTCGGCCAGCCGGCCCAGCACCAGGGTGCCGATGATGGCGCCCACGTTGAGGACGATCATGAAGGTCAGGCTGGAGCCCATCGCGTAGCCCGCTTCGACCATCAGTTTGGGCAGCCAGGTGGTCAGGCCGTTGACCATGAGCAGGCACATGAAGAAGGCGGCCCAGATCATCAGCGTGCCGAGCGCGCGCCGGTTCTTGAACAGCGCGCCGACCGGGCTGCCGGGTTCCTTTTCCTGGAGCCCGGTGAATTCCGCCGCCGCCGGGATGGCCGTTTGGCCGTTGACCTTCGATAGCGCGGCCCGCAAGTCCTCGAACCGCTGCTGCTCCAGGAGCATGGCCGGGGAATCGAGGAAGTACTTCGTCATGAACGGCAGGGCGAGCAGCGGAACCGCGGCGACCCAGTAGACGCTGTGCCAGCCGAATGCGGGCAGCAGGAGCATCGCGACGAAAGCGGCGAGGATGCCGCCGACCGAGAAGAAGCACATCACGACCGCCACCAGGCTGCTGGCGCGGTTCTTGGGCGCGTAGTCCGTCAGCATGGCGATGATGCTGGGCAGGATGCCGCCGATGCCGAGGCCGCCCAGCGCGCGGAGGACCGAGAATGCGACCGGGCCCGGGGCTGCGGCGCAGAGGGCTGTCGCGACGCTGAAGAGGATGATGCTGATGATGAGCATCCGTTTCCGGCCGAAGCGGTCCGCCAGGATCCCGAAGAGGATGGCGCCGACCATCATCCCGAAGAGCCCGTAGCTGCCGATGGCGCCGCCTCGACGGGTCCCAGGGCCCACTCCTTCATGAGGACGGGCAGGACCGAGCCGTAGACGACCAGGTCGTACATGTCGAAGGTGATGATGAAGCAGGCCCAGAACAGCATGCCGGCGTGGAAGCGGCTGAAGCCGGCATTGCTGATGAAGTCCCTGATGTTGATTGTTGTCATGGTTGGTTCCTGATGGTTGCGGTGCCGCGGGGGAGCGGACATGTACCGGTGAGGTGCTCTGAGCGCACGACGGCGGCACGAGCCAGGAAGACTCGTGCCGCCGTCGTGTGGGGGTTGGGGAGGGGCTCCCCGCTGGGCTCAGTCCCGGTTGAGGAACTGGCCCGTCTCCTCGAAGGCCCGGTAGAACTCCGGGATCCACGAGAAGTTCTGGACGAAGCCGTGGTTGGCGCCCGCATAGCGGCTGACCTTCGCCTCGACGCCGGCGTCCTGCAGGCGCTGGCCGTAGAGTTCACCCTCGTCCCGCAGCGGGTCGAACTCGGCCGTGATGACCAGGGCCCGGGGCAGGCCGGAGAGGTCCTCGCGTTTGATCGGGGAGACCAGCGGGTCTGCCGGATCCGCCCCGCTGTCGAGGTAGAAGGCGTTGAACGGCTTCAGGCCCGCGGTCTCCAGCCCGTAGCCTTCGGCGTTCTCCCGCAGCGAGCCGTAGCGGTCGACGTCGAAGTCCAGGTCCAGGGACGGGTAGAACAGAATCTGGTGCGTGATCCGGTCGAACCCGTCATCATGCGCCTTGGCAGCGACGGCGGCCACGAAGGTCCCGCCCGAACTGTCGCCCGCGATGGCGAGGTTCTTCCCGTCCCAGCCCAGGTCGGCGCCCTGCTCGGCGGCCCAGCGGACCACGCCATAGCAGTCGTCCAGGCCGGCCGGGAAGGCGGCCTCGGGGGCCAGCCGGTAGCCGACCGAGATGACCTTATGGCCGGTCTCCTTGGCCAGGGACCGCGCGACGGCATCGTGGGTGTCCAGGCTGCCCAGGAAGAAGGCGCCGCCGTGGAAGTACACCAGCAGGCCATAGGCGTCGGCTTCGGCCGGCGTGTAGATCCGCACCGGCACATCGCCCGACGGCGTCACCGCAGTGGCCTCCTCGACGGCGTGCAGCGGCAGCCGGTCCTCGACCGGCGGGACCTGGGCGGCCTCGCCGGCGCGCATGGCCTCCGGGTCCAGCGGGGAACCGTCGGGTGTCGGCAGGGTGGCCAGGATCTTGGCGATTTCGGGATGGATCGGCACTGCGCCTCCTAGCGGGCTGCGGGGGTCTGGGACGCGGGCTTCTGGCCGGGGAAGACATCGTTGACCTCGTCTTCGGTCCAGCCCTGGCGCGAGATGCGCTGCAGTTCGTCCGTCACCGGCTTCCGGGTCGCCTGGAAGAGGGCGAGCGCCTCCTTGACCGAGCCGGCCTCCGCGAGGGCGTCGGCAAGGGCGCCGGCGTCCTCGATGGCCGAGTTGGCACCCTGGCCCTGGTGGTGCAGCATCGAGTGGGCCGCGTCGCCCATCAGGGTGACGGAGTCCGAGTGCCAGTTGTCGACCGGGTCGATGTCCCAGACGGAGCGGATGGTGACCGCCTTCAGGTCGAGCCCGCGGGTGATCTCCACGATCCGCTCATCGAAGCCCTCCACCGTTGCCACCAGGTCGTCGATCGTGAGGTCGGGCGCCCAGGAGCTGTCCGGGTTCAGCGCGGTGATGTCGAAAGACAGCTGGTTGCGGTGGCGCAGCGGCAGCAGGTAGACCTTCGTGCCCTTGCCGATGTACATCCGCAGGTTGTCATCGGTGACCATGCCGTGGGCGTCATCGATGGAGATGACCGCGCGGTAGGCGTGCTCACCGGAGAACACCGGCCCCTTGTCGCTGAACAGCTGCTGGCGGATGGTGGAGCGGATGCCGTCGGCGGCGACCACCAGGTCGGCCTCGACGGTCTTGCCGTTGGCGAAGGTCAGGACGGAGGTCCCGCCCTTGTCCTCGATCTTTTCCAGCTTGTGGTCGAGCTGCACCATGCCCTCGGGGAGCACACCGGTCAGCGCCTCGATGAAGTCGCCGCGGTGGATCAGGTAGGTCTGCTTCTCCTCGCCGGATTCCGGCCAGGTGTCCTTCATGATGGGCTCATTGGTGGCCGTGAGGATCTCGAAGTAGTCGCTCGGAGAGCTCACCTTCGCGATCGCGTCGAAGATGCCCCACTGGCGGAACCGGGCCATGGTGGCCGGACGCAGGCCGATGCCGGCGCCGACCTCGCCCAGCGCGGGCGCCTGCTCGTACACCGTGACGTCCGCACCGAGCAGGCTCAGGGCCTTGGCCGCCGCAGCGCCGCCGTAGCCCGCGCCGACGATGGCGATTTTCAGGTTCTTGATTTCCGAAGTCTGCATGGTTCTCTCGCTTTCTCTCCACCGGTGCGTCGATGCGCCGGCTCTGGGAATGGGGGGCTAGTTGCGGATCGACAGGAAGTCGGCGGGGTTGTCGACGAAGATCCTGGTGATCGTCTCTTCGTCGACGCCGTTGTTGCGCAGGTCGGGGATCAGGACCTCGAAGATGTAGTTCACCGTGTGGCCCTTGACGCCCGGCCAGCCCAGCGGGCTGCAGTTCGCGTCGGCCGAGGCGAGCACCCGGTCCACCTGGCCGCCCTGGACGAAGCGGAGGAAGTGGTCCATGCGGTCCTTGCGGGGCCGGGCCCAGAACGGCGGGTCCGTCAGTTCCGTCTCGTAGCCGAAGGTGTCGAAGCCCAGCCGACCGCCCTGCTGGACGATCCAGGTGTCCGGGGTGATCGGGGCGTTCACGCCGTCGTCGACGTGCCCGAAGAGCACCCGGTCCAGCGGCAGGCCCTCTTCGTTGAAGATGGCGACCGCGGGCTCGGGATCGATGGCCAGGTGGGTGAGGATCGGCACTCCGGTGGCGGCGGCGGCGCGGGCCGCCGCGCGGTAGATCCGCTTGTCCAGTTCGGTCATCCGGCCGCCGCGGCTCACGCCCACCTTGATGATCCCGGCCTTGGCGCCGGTGCCGCCGATGCCCACGGTGATCTCGTGGATGAACTGGCGGGACAGGTAGTCCACGGTCGCCCGGGCGAAGTGCGGCAGTGCGGTGTCGCCGCCGACGAAGCCGGTGCAGGCCACGATGTGGACCCCGGTCTTGGCGGACAGGGACTTGTAGTAGTCCACGTCGCGGCCGTTGCAGATGCCGGTGGCGTCGACGAAGGTGCCGCCGCCGTACTCATGGAACTGCCGCAGCTTCGGCACGGTCTCCTCGTACCGCTGCTCGGGCGTCTTCCACCACTTCGTGTCCAGCTCGGAACCGGGCATGCCGTACCCGATGTGCTCGTGGATGGCCACGAAGCCCAGCTCCTCGGCGGGGATCGTCCCGAGGACGGTATTTACCTTTGACATGGTCTTCACTCCAGGAAAGTTAGAAAGCTTCGGTCGACGTCGTCCGGTCAGCGCACGGTCAGCAGGTCGCGCGGATTGTCGACGAGGATGCGCCGGGCGTCCGCGTCGGACAGGCCCAGGGACTTCAGCAGCGGGATGAACGTCGAGGCGACGTAGCTGTACGCCACGTCGTGGCCGAGCTGGCCCTTGGCCACACCGATCGCGTTGCTCGAGAGCAGGATCCGGCCGCCATGGCCGGCCTTGACCAGGTCCAGCACCAGGGTGGCGCGCTCGCGGTCGTTCACGTACGCGTCGTCGTCCTCCAGACCGATGTGGTCCAGGGCGACGTAGGCGCCGCGCTCGGCCACCTTCAGCGGCGCGCCGGCGGCGACGGCGTCCCTGCGGTCCAGTCCGCCGACGAGGACCCGGTCGGCCGGGAGCTTTTCGTCCAGGACGATCTCCAGTTCGACCAGCGCGTCCTTGCCGAACCGGATGGAGGCCGGGATCCCGGTGGCCAGGGCGGTGCGGGCCGCGCCGCGGAACAGGCTTTCGTCGGTGGCTGTCATGCCGTCGCGCGTGGCGGTAACGGTCACCATGCCGGCGGCGCCGCGGCGCTCCAGGCGGGGGACCACCATGCCCTCGGTGGCCTCCTGGGCGAAGAGGCCGGCAAACTTCTCGGCGGGCCACGGCGTCGGCGGGTTGGTCTGCGGGGTCAGGAAGTAGCCGCCGAGCATCTCTTCCGGGCCCATGCCCGTCGATGCGACGATATGCACGCCGGTGGAGCGCGAGAGTGCCTCGTACAGTTTCAGGTCGCGGCCGTGGAACATGCCCGTGCTGTCCACGATGGTCTTCCCGCCGTGCTCGCGGAAGTCGGTCAGCTTCTGCGCCAGGATCTCGAAGATCTCCGCCCGGTCGATGGTGATGTCATAGGCGTACTCGGCGCCGGGAACCACCGAGAGCAGGGCCTCGTGGACCGCGACCACACCCAGTTCATGGGCGGGGACGGGGCCAAGGACCGTATTGACGGTTTTGCTGGTGGATGTCGTTGTATCCGTCATGGCACAACCTTTCGTCAGCGTCACGCCATCGCTGGCGCCACGCGCTGTGAAGGATCATGCACCGCGACCTCTGGATTGATTCCTCGCCGAACTCGGTGCAGTCGGTAGTCCACTGCCTGTATGTGACCTTGATTACCTGTCCACTAGATTTACACGGTGTTGTGTCAAAGTCAAGGAGGTATTGACCGGACCATTACCCCGGGCGCGGGACGGCGCGGAACTAGCCGCGCTGCGGGCGATCTACCGGCTGGTGGTGAACCGGTACTTGAAGTTCTCGGCCTGGTGCACCGCGGAGCGCCACCCCGCGGGCAGGTCGCCGGTCGTATAAAAGATCGTCTCGATGACCAGCAGCGGGCTCCCCTCGGTTACGCCGAAGGTCGCCGCCTGCTCGGCGGTGGCCGCCGTCGCCCAGGCCTCGTGCTCCGCCCGGACGGGCATGATGCCGAACTCTTTGGCCAGAAGCTCGAAGGCGGAGCCCTGCTCTTCCAGTTCCGCGGCCGTGGGACTGAAATCCTCAGGTGCCCGGATGTAGACGTCGGCTTCGACCAGAGGCTGGTCCTCGACCGAGATCAGGCGGGTGAAATGCAGGAGCCGCTCATGCGCTTCGAGCCCCAGCAGGTCCCGGATCCGGGCCGGCGGCTCCGCCCGCTCGATGCCGGAGACCTTCCCCGTCGGATGCAGTCCGCTGTCGGAAAGGTATTGGTACAAGGCCCCCGACCGCACGTCGGCCGGCCGCTGTACCCGGGCGCCCGTGACCGGGAACGTCCCCTTGCCCTGCTTTCGGTAGACGTACCCCTCGCTGGCCAGCTCCTGCAGCGCCTGCCGGATGGGTGCCCGGCTGACGTCGAACCGGCTGAGCAGCTGTGCCTCGGTCATCGGCCGACGGGGATCCACGATGCCCTCGGCGATCTCCCGGCGCAGGATTTCCTTAATCTGCCGATACAGGGGTACTCCGGACGAGGGATCGAGCTCGCCGTATGCCATGAGTATTCTGTTCCTCCGCGTCGTCGGTCACCGGGTTGTACCTTCTAGGCAGTCAACCACAGAACGGCGGACGCATCGGCGCAGCGGCCGGCGGCCGGATCAGCACGACCGCAGATCGCGGCGCATGATCAGCCGGGGCAACTTGCCCGCCACCGCGTCGGTGCTGCCGATGACCCGGACAACGGCCCGCTCGAACATCGAGCGGGTGCCGACGAACGCCATCGTGCGGTCCATGCGGCCCTCGGGATCCACCGGGTAGGCCTCGACCGCCGGCGCACCCCGCGCTGCGGCATACTCGACAGCCCCCTCGATCAAGTGGCCCGTGACGCCCTGCCTGCGGTGGCCGCTGCGCACGACCACGCAGATGATGCTCCACACCGGGACCTCGTCCACGGGGCGGATGAGCTTCGACGCCGCCAAGCGCTGGTTTTCGGCGCGAGGACTGATGCTGCACCACCCGACCGGCTCGCCGTCGCGGTAGGTGACCACCCCCGGCGGATGCTCCAGCCCGCACAGCCGCCGCATAGCCTGTTCGCGGCTCCCGCCGCCCAGCTCCTCGATATCCCTGGCCCTCAGACGGTGCGCGAGGCACCAACAGTGGGTGTCCCGGCGGTTCGGGTTGACGACGTCGGCGAAATCTTCGAAACGGTCCGGAGTGACCGGATGGGTCTGCCAGCCCGTTGCCGGCCCTAGCCTTCCCAGCCCAGGTTCCGCGCCATCCGCTGCAGCACATCCAGCGCGGCGTCGTATTCCTCCTCGGCGATGCCGACAGTGGCCTGCTGCCGGTTCCGCTCCACCACGTCGCCCAGCGCCGCCAGACTCCGGTGGCCCTGATCGGTCAGCGCGAAGCCGCCGTTGTCCTCGGCCACCCAGCCGCTCTCGATCAGCTCGTCCAGATGCTCGGCGGAGGACTCGTCGGCGGTCTGCTTGAAATACGGCTTCAGCGATTCGTCCAGCTGGCTCGAGGTAGCCGGATGCTCGGCCAGCACGTTCATGATCTGCCACTGCCGGCGGGTGATGCCGTGTTCCTCGACGGTCGACTCGAACTGCTCGCCGATCAGCCCGTCGACCAGCCGCAACCAGAAACCGATGGGTCTGTTCTCTGCCATGCTCCCACCATACAAAGCAGGTCAAGGCATACCAGACGCCGCCGCCGCCCCGCACGCTTCGCGCACGGGGACCCCGGGCGGCTACCGCTTGCCGCCGCCCCGCACGCTTCGCGCACGGGGACCCCGGGCGGCTACGCTTGGTGCCATGTCACGTCCGGTGCACCTCAGGCCTGCCAGCATCCTGCTGGTGGTCCTGGGCGGGATGTTCGGCACGCTCGCCCGCTACGGCGTGGCACTGGTCCTCCCCGCGCCCGGCGGCTGGCCCCTGCCGACCCTGGCGGTCAATCTGGCCGGGGCCTTCGCCTTGGGCCTGCTGCTGGAGTCCCTGCTGCGCGCCGGGGCCGACGACGGCGGGCGGCGGGCCGTGCGCCTGGCCGCCGGCACCGGTTTCCTCGGCGGATTTACCACCTACAGCACGTTCGCGCTGGAGCTGAACGAATTGGTGTCGACCGGGTCATCGTGGACCGCGATTGTCTATGCAGCGCTGACCGTCGGGGTAGGTTTCCTGGCCAGCCTGGCCGGTATCTGGGCCGGTTCCCGTTGGCCTCGGGGTCGTATGCAGCCCGGCCAAGCCGTTGCGGACCGTGGAGATGCAGGATGACTACCCTGCTGCTGGCTTTGGCCGGCGGGGCCGGAGCCGGGATGCGCTTCGTGGTGGACGGGTTCATCCGTTCATATATCCACAGCACCCTGCCGGTGGCCACCATGGCCATCAATATCACTGGATCGTTCCTGCTCGGCCTGCTGGCCGGGGCCGTGCTGCGCCAGGGGATTCCTGCCGACCTCAGGCTCGTGCTCGGGACCGGCTTCCTCGGCGGCTACACCACGTTCAGCACTGCCAGCGTCGAGACCGTGCGGCTGGTTCAGACCCGCCATGCCGCACTGGCCCTGATGAACGCGCTCGGCACTCTCGTGGCCGCCGCCGGGGCAGCTGCAGCCGGTCTTGCCCTGGCCTTGCGCTAGTCCGGGCCAGCGCCGCCGCCGGCCTGTGCCTGGCTTGAATCGTCTAGCGTTGACAGTAAAAATGCGTTGGCCTAAGCTGGCCCCATATACCACCGAAAATGTTGTATCTTCCCCTTGCGCGCACTTTTTGCACGAAAGGGTGGCTCGCTCGAAAAATGGCTATTAGATTCGCAATGGAGCATTCATGGCCAGCGTGGGTTTGTTGTATGTTGGTGCGGTTCTATTCATTAACGGCCTAATGTTGATTGGCCTCATTCCGGGCAAATCAGCAGGCATATTGAATTTCTTTGTCGGGGGCATGCAGGTCATATTCCCCACGCTCATCATTCTCCAGGCGAACAATGATCTCGCCACGATATTCGCCGCTTCGGGGCTCTACCTTTTTGGTTTTACCTATCTCTACGTGGGGATCAACCAATTTACCGGTATCAGTGGCGAAGGCCTGGGGTGGTTCTCGCTGTTCGTGGCGGTATGCGCTACGGTCATCGGCGTGCTCCAATTCAGCTTGGTGGGGGACCCGGTCTTCGGCGTTATCTGGTTGGTGTGGGCCGTTCTGTGGTTTATGTTCTACCTGCTGCTGGCGCAGCATCGGGAGTCGATAACCCGTACCACCGGTTGGTTCACCATCCTGATCAGCCACCTGACTGGAACGATCCCGGCGTTCTTCCTGCTGACAGGGTATTACCAGCCGTCGCCGGGCATTGCACTTCTGGTGGCAGCGCTCGCCATCGTTTTCCTGGGGCTTTCCTTCTACCTGGGACGGAGACCGGCGGCGGAGGCCGGCCAGCACGGAAGGCCTTCGGCCGCGGCGGCGTCGCCTGCCTAGTTCGTCGCTAAACAACGAGATACCACTGCGGAAGCCAGGGGGAGAGGATTCTTCGCTGTGCCTATTTATGAGTTCCGCTGCCCGAAGTGCTCAGTCTTCGAGGGCAGTTATGCGATGTCCATGGTGCCGGACTCGGTGCCGTGCCCCACCTGCCAGAGCCCTTCCCGGCGCAAGATCAGTGCGCCCAGGCTTTCGATCGCCGGCTCCGCCGGCTTCAAGCTCATTGATTCAACCAAGCGAAGCGCCTATGAACCACAGGTCGTTTCGAGCCCTCCTGCCACGGGGCGCAGGAAAGTCCAGACTTACACGGATAATCCGCTACACAAGAAACTGCCGCGGCCGTAATTGGATTTCAAAAATCGGATGAAGCCCGGCGACTAGTTGCAGGAGATAAAATGCCCGATGTAATTTTCCCGTTGGATTCCAATAAAAAGTTTGAGGACCAGGAACTCGTCGGCCATAATCGGTGGCACCCGGATATTCCGGCCGTTGCTACCGTCAAGCCAGGAGAATCCTTCCGGGTGCACTGCCGGGAATGGTTCGACGGCGCGATTGTCAATGATGATTCGGCCGAGGACGTCCTGAACGCGCCGCTGCTGACCGTGCACAAGCTGAGCGGTCCTTTTGCGGTCGAGGGCGCTAAGCCGGGAGACCTCCTCGTGGTGGACATTCTCGATGTCGGCCCCATCCCGCAGGAGGATTCCGGTCCGCTGGCCGGCCAGGGCTGGGGCTACACCGGTATTTTCGCCAAGAAGAACGGCGGCGGTTTCCTGACCGACGTGTTCCCCGATGCCTACAAGGCAATCTGGGACTTCACCGGTCAGGTGGCCACCTCCCGGCACGTACCGGGGGTTTCATTCACGGGCTTGATCCATCCGGGACTCATGGGCACAGCGCCTTCCGCCGCACTACTGGCGAAGTGGAACAAACGCGAAGGTGATTTGATCGCCACGGATCCAAACCGCGTTCCGCCGCTGGCGCTTCCGCCGGAGGCCGAGCACGCGGTCCTGGGCCGGTTGGAAGGGGATGAGTTCAACCGCATCGCCGCGGAAGCTGCACGTACCGCTCCGCCGCGCGAGAACGGCGGCAACCAGGACATCAAGAACATGTCCAAGGGTACGCGGATCTTCTACCCGGTGTTCGTAGACGGCGCCAACCTGTCCATGGGCGACCTGCACTTCTCCCAGGGCGACGGCGAAATCACCTTCTGCGGCGCCATCGAGATGGGTGGGTTCATGGACCTGCGGGTGGACCTGATCAAGGGCGGGATGGACACCTATGGGGTCAGCGAGAACGCGATCTTCATGCCCGGCATCGTGGATCCGCGCTTCAGCGAATGGCTTGCCTTCTCCGGCACCTCGGTGACCCTCGACGGCGAGCAGAAGTACCTGGACTCGCACCTGTCCTACCAGCGGGCCTGCCTGCACGCCATCGACTACCTGACCAAGTTCGGCTACAGCCCGGAGCAGGCCTACCTGCTCCTCGGCGCCGCTCCGATCGAAGGCAGGCTGTCGGGCGTGGTGGACATCCCGAACTCCTGCTCGACGGTGTACCTGCCGACGGCGATCTTCGACTTCGACGTCCGCCCCTCGGCCTCCGGCCCGCACCAGATCAACCCGGGAATGGGCGCGCCGAAGGCGAACAACCCGGCCTAGCCGATCCAGTCGGAGGACCCCTCCGGCAACGGACACAGCAGATCGTGTCCCTCCCCGCCGCGGGAGGGACACGATCTGCTGTGCCGGCAGGGATCTAGCGCAGCACGATCTCGGTGGCGGTCGCGGGGGAGATGCCGCTCTCCACGAAACCGGAGACATTCGAATCCGGGTGCTTGATGATGTCCGTGATCGAGCCCAGATGCCGGGCCAGGTCCACCTTGTCCTCCGGGGCCGCCAGCAGCAGCTGGAAGCCGAATTCCTGCAGCGCGTTGATGCCCGCCCCGGCGTACTCCGAGTTGGCCTGGATGAACGCCTCATCGATCATCACCGTGCCGTAGGTGGAGAAGCCCTGCGTCTCGAAGCCGAGCTGGTAGGCCAGCGCCGCCCCCATGATGAAGGAGGTAAAGCGCTGGCCCTCGCCACCGGAAAGCGTGCCCGGTTCCAGCCCGGGTTCCACCTCGCCGTTGGGCCGGTGCTCGTTGCAGCTGATCGTCACGTGCTGGCGCACGTCCAGCACCGTGTTGCGCCACGGCAGCTTGGACTGGTCGTTCAGGTCGTCCACCAGCCGCTCGAGCGCCTTGTAGCTGGCCGACATCTGCTCGGCGGTCTGCTTCACGTAGGCGTTGCCCAGGGCGTTCTTGAGGTTGTTCCGGAAGGCGCGGGCCTCCTCCGGAACCGTGGTCTTGACCTCCAGGCGCAGCCGGCTGCCGTTGTCGAACGGGACTTCGTCCAGGATCTGGTTCAGCGGCAGGATGCGCTCCTCGATGGCCCGCCGTTCCTCCTCCAGCAGCTGCAGCAGGTCGGAGAATCGCTCGTAGGAGCGGTTGTTGAAGTACTCGCGGAACTCGTCCTCGCGCTGCGGCAGGCCCTCGTCGATGATGCTGCGGTAGAGCGCCTCGTAGTGCGGGGCGCTTTCGACGCCGGTGCCGAAGGAGGCGTTCAGCTGCGGGCCCCAGTCCCGGGCGAAAAACTTGAAGGTGTCGGTCAGCGCGGTCTCGGTCCGGTGCAGCTCGTCCTTCAGCTCCGCCGCGGCCTCGCCCAGCTTCAGCTGGGCGGTATGGAACGCCGACTCCAGCCGCTCCAGCGCAGCGGCCTCGCCGTCGCCGGTCTCCGCGCCGAGGAACTCCGCCAGCGCTTCCACCGCCCATTCGGCCGGCGGGTTCTCGGCCGTGCGCCGCTGGGTGGCGGCCAGCTCTGCGGCCAGCTTGGCCGCCTGCCGGTCCGCGGCCTCGAGGTCGTTACGCAGCACCGCCAGCCGGCCCACCGCCGCTTCCAGCGAGGACTTGGCGGTCTCGAGCTCGCCGCGGATCTGCGCCAGCGTGGCGCTGTTCTCCATCAGCTGGCGCAGCTGCTGCTCCAGCTGGTCGACGGCGTTGCGCTGGGGCGCCGAATCCAGTTCGGCGAAGGGCCGGGTATCGGCGGCGACCCGGTGCAGTGCGTCCAGCCGGCCGGCGAGCATGTCCTTGGCCTTGCTGCGTTCGTCCGCCAGTTCACTGGCCTGTTCGTGTTCGGCCCGGATCCGGTCCGCCTGGGCCTCGAGCTGGGCGATCTTCTCGGTATTGCTGAAGCCGAGCAGGTAGTCCCCGGGGCTGACCCGGCGGGTGTCGCGCTCGAAGGTGCCGGCGTTGAGCTTGATCGTGCCGGCCAGGCTGATGGCCCGGTCGTGTCCGTGCAGCTGTGCGTCCGAGTCCACGCAGGTGAAGGCGTAGTCGGCGGTGATCTTGGCCCGCAGCCAGTGCCCGGCCTCGGAGTTCTTGAACTCCAACTTGGTGACCAGGTCCGATTCCCCGGCCTCGGCACGCTTCTTCCCGGCACCGGGGTTGCCGATGTTGACCCAGCGCAGCTTGCCGTAGCCGTCCAGCCCGTCAATGGCGGCGGTGACGGCGCGCAGGTGCTCGGGACGGATCAGCAGCGTGGTGGCCAGCGTTCGCAGGGCCTTTTCCGCGGCCGGCCGCCAGGGCAGGTTCTCGGGCGCAATGTCGGCCAGTTCCCCGGCGAACGGCATGTCCTCGGCGTCGATCCCGGTGGCGGCGCTGATTTCGCGCCGGGCGGCGGCGCTGGCGCCGTCGATATTGCTGCCGCGGCGTGCGTAGGACTCGATCTCGGCCCGCAGCTTCTGCTCCTGCTTGCGGGCATTCATGCTGGCGGCCACGGCCTCGTATTCGAGGCTGCGGGCCGCGGCGGCTTCCTCGGCGAGGCGTCCGACGGCGTCGGCCGCCTCGCGGCGGGCCCGGGCCAGGCCCTCGGCGGACCAGTCCAGCGCCAGGCCGGCGTCGTCCAGGTCCTTGCGCAGCCGCTGGGCCACCCGCTCGCGCCCGTCCAGCTCGAGCCGGGCGGCGCGGATGTCCCGCTCCAACGCGTCGATCGCCTTGCCGCCCTGGCTCTCGTGCCGCTCCTCCAGCTGCCGGACCCGGGCAGCGAGTCCTTCCTTGGCTGCGGTCTCCGCGCCGAGCTGCTCCGCGGTCGCGGCCCGCACCGCTTCGAGCCGGTCCACCTCGCTGCCCAGCAGGACGGCGGCACGCTGCTGGCGGATCAGCGGCAGCTGCTCCCGGGCCAGCTCGGAGTTGCGGCCGAGCAGTTCGCGCAGCTCGCGGTAGCGGCGGTACTGCTCCGGTACCCGGGCCAGGGCATCGCGCTGGCCGCGGGCGTCCTCCATCTGCCGGTAGATCCCGCGCAGGTGGCTGAAGTCCTCCACCGCGCCGGCGGCGGCCTTGAGCGTGGAGGGGATTTCCAGCACCTCATAGCGGAAGAACTGGTTGACGCCCTTGTCCAGGCCCTTGCCGTTCTGCAGCGTGCGCAGCAGGCTGAACGCCTTGTCGTTGTCGATGCCCAGCCGGCGCCGGAACCGCTCGGCGAAGGTCTTGTGCGTGTCGAACGCCTCGCAGCCGGGCAGCGCCTTGTGCAGCGAACTGGGGGAGAAGCGCCGGCTGCCGTGGGCCTGCAGGGCCTCGGAGTCCAGCGGCCGGTCATGGATCACGTAGTGCTTGCCGACCGAGCCTTCGAGCCCGTTCACCGGCAGGTCGAACAGCGCGGCGATGCAGGTCTGGCGGCCCAGGCCGTCGTCGTACACCAGCGCGATCGCGGACCAGCTGGCGCCCGGGCGCTGGTACTTGGTGCCCTCGGCGATCTTGAACTTGCGCCCGCGCATGTAGCTGTAAGTGGTGCGCCGGTCCTTGCGGTTGCTGGCATCGTGCGCGGACTCGTTCAGCCGCGGCGCGGCGGCGAAGATGTGCTGGATGCCGTCGAACAGGGTGGACTTGCCCACGCCCGGGTGCCCGGTCAGCAGCGTGCCGGCCCGGTCCACGTACATGGTGTGCCGGCCGTGGAAGGTGCCCCAGTTGAACACCTGGATGGCGGTGAGCCGGTGCTGGCCCGGATTGATGGCGTCCCCCAGCGGGAGCGTGAGGGCAATGCTCACAGCTCGTCCTCCCCGTCGTCGAAGCTTGCAGCGTCAAGGCCCGCAGCGCCGGGCGCTATGGTGCCGGGCGGAACAGGGCCGGACCCGTCCGGGCCGGTGTCCGCCCCGCCGAGGCCCTCGAAGGGCAGTTCCTCCTCGAGGCTGTCCGCGGTGCGGTCCAGCGCGTCGAGGTAGGCCGGGATCTCGTCGATCGTGTCGAACGGCAGGGCCAGGGCCAGCGCGCTGGAGACCCGGTACTCATCGGGCAGTTCGGTGGGCAGCAGCAGCTTCAGCGCCGCCAGCCGCGCTAGCGAGGAATCGGTCAGCTCCTCCAGCCGTTTGTCGTCGACCATGCCCGGGTGGCGGTGCTCGGCCAGGATCTCCCGCGCGCCGGCCCGGGAGACCACCGCCTCGGTGCCGGTGCCCGCATGCCGGTCCAGCAGCAGCCGCAGCCGCAGCGCCAGCAGCGTTTCCTCCCGCCGCAGCGGCTTGCGCGGCTGGATCGGCGCGGTGTGCGGGGCATCCACCTCGGCCGGGGTGAGCATGGCGATCTTGCGTTCCGGGTCGATGGTGAGGACCAGGAAGACCTCGCACAGGTAGGTGGCGATCGCCTCCCGGTTGTCCAGGATCAGCCCCCACAGCCGTGGATCGGCCACGCCGTCGATATAGGGCCCGCGCAGCAGGCGCACCAGCGCCTGCCGGATCTTCAGCGGGAAGCTGCCGGTGTCCCCGTCGAACAGGCTGCGCTCGGCGCGGTAGCCGGCGGCAGCGTCCGACTGCAGGTCTTCCGGCCGGTCGCGGGGTTCAGCGGTCTCGATGGTTTCGCCGGTGGTCATGGCACATCCTCGGTGAAGGTGATCAGCGGTAGGTAGGCGGTACGCTCCACGCCGTCCACCTGGCTGAAGGTGACGGCCTCGTAGCGCACGGTGTCCAGCTCCTGGCCGGTATTGCGGGCGGTGAGCACCAGCCCGCGGATGCTGTTGATGTGCCGCTGCTCCGGCGGCAGCTGCGCCAGCACGTCCCCCAGCGTCGGCGCCGCGGTCTCCGCGCCACCGGCACCCTTGGCGCGCGCGGCGCGGGCGACGGCGACGGCGGAGCGCAGCGCGGCGAAGTCCGCCTTCGGTGTGCTCGGCGTGCGGTGGATGTCCGCCTCGCTCAGCGCCGGCGGATCCGCCAGCTTCGGCGGCGGCACATGTTCCTGCGGATCGAAGATGCCCAGCCCGGCTAGGGTCCGGAACCGCGGCCGGAACAGTTCCAGCCGGGCCACCGGGGTGCGGGCCTTCAGCGCGGGGGACTGGGCCACCGCCAGTTCCGCGGTGCGGATGGCCTTGCGCAGCAGCATGGATTCGCGGAACTCGTCGCTCTGGACGTAGGTGTGCAGGCTTTCGGAGAGCCGGCCGTAGATGGCGTGCACCTCCGAGGCCTGCCGGCGCAGCTCCCGGACCAGGTTGGACAGGGTGCTGCGCTCGGCGGCGGAGAGGGCCTGGACGAAGTCCCGCTCCAGCACCTCGGTGACGGCCTGCCGGAACCGGGCCTGCTGCTGCGGGTTGTTCAGGAACTCGGTGAAGCCGCGGAAGGTCTCGCCCTCGGCGGTGCTGCGCAGCTGCCGGTCGCCCTCGAGCACCTGGCCCACGGCCACGCCCTTGGCCACGGAGGACTCCATGATCTCCTGCCGGATGGTGTGCAGCATCTGCTCCACGCCGTCGCGCATCCGCTTGAAGTCAGCCGGCAGGCTGGAGGCCAGGTCCAGCACGCTGCGGGCGGCGGCGGCCGCGGAGTCATGGCTGAGCAGCTCCGGCGCCTGGCCCGATTCCAGCGCGCGGATCTGCGCCCGGCGTTCGGCGATTTCGGCCTCCAGCTGCCGGATCCGCGCTTCAGGGTCCGGATCCGTCTCATGCGCCAGCAGTTCGATGCTGGTCAGCAGCGTGTTCAGCCGCGAGCTGTTGAGGTTGGTGCGCTGCTCGGTGAGCGCGTCGATGAACGTGATCACGCGGGCAGCGGCCGCGGTGGGTTCGTAGACGAACCGGCCGTCCACCATCGGCCGGGCCAGGAACTGGCTGCGCACCCAGGCATCGGCATAGTTCGCCGCCTGCCACTGGGCGTTTAGCGGGACCTCCTGCCGGCGCAGCTCCTTCAGGAACGCATCCAGTGCCGCATGGAACTGCTCGAGCCGGATCCGCTGCCGGGTCGGGGTGAACTCGGCCCGGAAGAAGGCGATCACCCAGGGCGCCGCGGAGAGCAGCTTCCACGCCGGCCCGAGCTTGAACTCCTGCTGGGCGTGCCAGTTGGACACGGCGTGTTCGGTGGAGCGCATGCTGGAGAGTCTCGGGTCTTCCCATGAATGGCCGGCGGGGACCATATGATGTTAGGCGACGCGTCGGCGTGTCACGGAATCGGCGGCCCGGGCGGCAGAGCAGCAGGGTTCCTGCGGGCGCTCAGAGTGGGACGCGAGGGGCCCGCTGTGGCGGCGGAGCCGACACTGCGGGAGCGTCCCAATCTCAGTGCAGCGAATCCACCAGCCAGGCCTTCAGCTGCGGGCTCCAGACCAGCTTCAGCACCCCGACCGCCAGCGGGTTCGTGGCCGAGCCGAGATCCACGTGGGCCACGTCCGGCCTGCCCGGCGGCGAATGGACATCCGTCACGCGCCACGCCGGGATCGATTGCAGGATCCGGGCCGGGGTGTGGAAGTCTCCCCGCGCCAGGCTGGAGGCCGGGGCCACCAGGGATTCCAGCGTCAGGCGGAAGCGGCGCCAGTCCGCCAACGCCAGGCAGAACAGTTCCGCCACCTCCACCGCAGCCGTCAGCACCCGTTCGGGTCGGAGCGGATCTGCGGCATCATCCCGGCCGCCCGGGTTCAGGTGCCCATCGGAGAGCATGCTCTAAGCGTAGCCTCCGGTACCGACTCACCGGCAGCGCCCCGAAGACCGGCGGAGCGCCCGAGCCCAACTCCGCCGACCGCATGGTCCGCCCGGCCGCTGCCGGGTCCGCGGGGCTACTGCCCGGCCTTGGTCTGCAGCACCTCCAGCGCGGCGGCGTTGAGCTTGGCCCGGAATGCCGGATCCTTCCTGGCTTGGGCGGCCAGAGCCTTATGCATGGCCGGGACAGCCTTGGCGTTGACGCACAGCAGCATGGTGCCCCCGGCGGAGAAGAACTTCACCGCCCGCTCCGCGTAGCTCCACGGCGAGAGCTGCGCGGCGTCGCACAGGTCGTCCGAGACGATGATGCCGGTGAAGCCCAGGTCCTTGCGCAGCATGGTCTTCAGCACCGTGGGGGAGAAGGCGGCGATCCGCTTGGCATCGATCCGGCGGTAATAGGCGCTGGAGACCATCACCCAGCGCGCGCCCGCCCGGATGCCGCTCCGGAAGGGCTTGAGGTTGGCATCCGTGCGCGTGGTCCTGGTGTCCGTCACCCCGACGGCGGTGTCCGTATTGCCGGTGACCCGGCCGAGGCCGGGAAAGTGCTTGAGCACCGGCGCCACGCCGCCGTCGGCCATGCCGCGGGCGAAGGCAGTGGCGTCGGTGGCCACGCTGGCGGCGGTGTAGCCGAACTCCCGCTCGAAGCGGCCGATGGGGGCGTTCGATGCGGCCCCGGCCTGGGGCACCACGTCCGCCACCGGGGCCAGATTGACGGTGACACCGGCCGAGCGCAGCTGCCGCGCCCAGGCCTTCGCCTTGGCCCGGATGGTGGCCGCGGGCCACCTGCCCTGCGCAAGCGCCGTCGGCATCTTGGAGAATCCCTTGCCGCTGAGCACCTGGACGTAGCCGCCCTCCTGGTCGGTGGCGGTGAAGCGCCGGATCCCGCCGGTGGTCGTCGCGCTGACCGTAGCCTCCAGCCGGCGCAGCACCGCGCGGGTGGCCGCCGTGCCCTTGCTGCTGCGGCCCTTGAGGAAAATGTTGCCGACCTCGTATTTGGTGATGGTCGCCAGCGTCGACTGGTCCGCTCCGGCGGCCGGCACCCCGGCCATCAGCACCTGGCCCACCCGCTGTTCGAGCGTCAGCTTCGCCAACTGCGCGCCCGGATCCGCTGCTGCCTGCACCGCTGCCGCCTGCACCGACGCGGCCGGGACTACCGCCGGCACCTCGCCGGCAGGCAGCCCGGCGGCGGCCGGGCCGAGGGCCAGGCACCAGGCGGCAAGCAACGCGGCCAGCGGCCTGTTCCCCCGGCGCATGGCCTCACACGACCGTCGAGAGCAGCAGCACGAAGACCAGCCCCACCACCGAGATCACCGTTTCCATCACGGACCAGGTCTTGATGGTTTGCCCGACACTCAGCCCGAAGTACTCCTTCACCAGCCAGAACCCGGCGTCGTTGACATGCGAGAAGAACAGCGAACCCGCCCCCACCGCCAGCACCACCAGCGCCAGCTGGGCCGGCGTCAGCCCGGCAGCCAGCGGGGCCACGATGCCGGCCGCCGTCACCGTGGCCACCGTGGCCGAGCCCGTGGCCAGCCGGATCAGGACCGCCACCAGCCAGCCCAGCAGCAAGGCGCTGAGGCTCATCGCGAGCGCCAGCTTGCCGATCGCGACGGCGGCACCGCCATCCACCAGGACCTGTTTGAAGCCGCCGCCGGCACCGACGATCAGCATCACGCCCACGATCGGCAGCAGGCTGTCGCCGATCTTCTTGGCCAGCCTGGCGGGGCCGAAACCCACCGACGTCCCGAGGGTCACCATGGCCAGCAGCACGGCGATCAGCAGCGCCACCAGTGGATCGCCGATAAAGTTCAGGATCTGGTAGCCGACGCTGTCCGGAGCCAGCCAGAGGTCCGCCGCGGCGCGCAGGAGCATCAGGATCACGGGCGAGAGCACCGTGGCCAGCGTGATGCCGAACGACGGCGTGCGCTTGGCGTCCGGGTCCTGGGCTCCGCTGACGGCCGGCGCACTGCCCGGCGTGGCTCCGGTCGGGGCGGCACCGCCGCCCGACGTCGCCGTGCCGCCGCCCGGCATCGCCGTGCCGCCGCCCGGCATCGCCGTCCCGCCGGCACGGGCCGCTGTCCCGCCGCTCGGCGGTGCGCCGCCGGCCCGGTCGCCCGACGTCGTCGTGCCCGGGGCCGCCGCGCCCACGAAGGCCAGGCCCGCGCCGGCCACCCCGATCGGCACCCAGCGCGCGGCCAGCCGGCCGAAGAGCGGACCGGCGATGGCCACCGTCGGGATCGCGATCAGCAGGCCCAGCGCCAGCGTAATGCCGATGTCGGCCTTGAGGATGCCCACCGCGGCCACCGGGCCCGGATGCGGCGGGACGAAGCCGTGCAGCACGGACAGCCCGGCCAGGGCCGGAATCCCCAGCAGCATCGCCGGCCCGCGCATCCGGTAGACGGCCAGCATCACCACCGGCACCAGCAGCACCAGGCCCACTTCGAAGAACATCGGGATGCCGATGATTCCGGCAATCAGCGCCATCTTCCAGGGCAGTACGGCAGGCCGGCCGTGCAGCAAGGTATTGACGATCTTGTCGGCACCGCCCGAGTCCGCCAGCAGCTTGCCCAGCATGGCCCCCAGCGCGATCAGCACGCCAACATAGCCGAGCACCCCGCCCACCCCGGTCTGGAAGGACTTGGACACGTCGGTCAGCGGGATGCCGGAGAAAATCCCGACCAGCAGGGCACTGATGGTCAGGGCGAGGAACGCGTGCATCTTGGCCCAGACAATCAGCGCCACCACCAGGAGGATGCCCAGCAGCGCGACAACCAGCACCTGCGTGTCGTGCGGAGTCCACGGCTCGTGCATTTTGTCCGAGACCGCATCGGTGAGGACCATGGCTCCGGTCCCCAGTTGCGTCAGCGTGCCCATGAGTACCCTCCGGTCCGGCTCAGGCCTTCAGCTTGAGCGCATCGATGATTTCCCGTGCGATCTCCTTCGGCGCGGGTCCGACGTTGATGGTCAGATGCGGTTCGTCCGGCTGCGGCTCTTCCAGCGTCTCGAACTGGCTGGCCAGCAGTGCCGGAGGCATGAAATGCCCCCGGCGCACGGCCAGCCGGGCGGCGATGGTTTCCTGGCTGCCCTGGAGGTAGACGAAGACGACGCCGGTGCCGCGGCGGTTCAGGACGTCCCGGTAGGAGCGCTTGAGCGACGAGCAGGTGATGACCCCGTTCTTCCCGGCATCCAGCCGGCCCTCGATCCAGGCCGCAACCTTCTCCAGCCACGGCCAGCGGTCCTCGTCCGTCAGCGGGTGGCCCGAGGCCATCTTCTCCACGTTGGCCCGCGGATGCAGCGCATCGCCCTCCTCGAAGTCCCAGCGCAAGGCTCCGGCCAGCAGCGCGGCGACGGTGGACTTGCCGCAGCCGGTCACGCCCATCAGGACCAGGACCTGGGCCTGCGGCGCCGGCTGTTCCGAATGCTCCGGGTGTTCAAGGGATTCCGGGCTCATGGCTTCATCATGGCACCGGCCTGCCGGGACGGGAAGAACGGCCTTCGGCTCACATGGTGTTGACGATCAGACCGATGCCTGCGGTGCCGGCAACGCGTCCGGAGGAACCCTGCGGCCGGCGCCGGACGGACCTGGCCTGCCGGTAGGCTGGAGGGATGCGCCGTCGACTTGCTGCCCTGACCGTTGTCCCTCTCGTCTCCGCCGTGCTGCTGGTTTCCGGCTGCGGCCAGGTGGAGCAGGCCGCCTCGGACGCGGCGAACAAGGCCGCCTCGGACATCGCCCAGGCCGGCAAGGACGCCGTAGGCCAGGCCGCTTCGGACATCGCCAAGGCGGGCACGGATGAGCTCATGCGCCAGGCTTGCAGGCCGGTCAAGGACGGCACCATCAGCGCCAGTGACCAGGAACTGATCTCCGGACTGCTCGCCGGCGCCGAAGCCGCCGGCGTCCGCTCCGACGTCGTGGCCCAGTGGCGGGAAGTAGCCCAGGCCGGGGACAAGGTGCCCGGCAGCGTCGTCAAGTCGATGCAGGACACCTGCAGCGCAGCGGGCTGACCCTGCTGCGCCACAACGAGCGGCTGGCAGGGCAGACGGCAGGGAAAGGGTAGCGAGGTGCCGCGTGCATGAATTGACCGCGCTGGAGCAGCAGATCGTGGCCGCACTGCAGGTTGATCCGCGCGGTTCTTGGCGGAAGATCGCCGCGGTGCTCCGCGAACCTGAGCGCACCGTCGCCCGCCGTGGCAGCGAACTGCTCGAATCCGGCGTCGTCGGCGTGGTCGGCATCCGCCCGCGCCCGGCCCCGGTCCTGGTGGAAATGCGCTGCACCCCTGGTACCGCCCGGGTCGCCGCCATCGCCCTGGCCCAGCGCCCGGATACGTCCTTCGTCTATACCACCACCGGTACCGGAGACTGCCTGGCCGAGATCGTCATCGACCGGCAGCGGCTGGATTCGGTGCTGGCGGACGAGCTCCCGGGCATCGCCGGCCTGAAGCATGTGGTCACCCATCCGGTGCTTCGCTACTTCAAGACCCTGCGGGCCTGGCAGCCGGGTGCCATCTCGGAGGAACAGCGGGCTGTACTGCAGCCAGCACCGCCCGTGGATGCCGCCGTGTTTGGCGAACACCCGGCGCTAAGCAAACTGGACGAGCAGATCGTGGATGCCCTCTGCGAAGACGGCCGGATGTCGTTCGAAGCCATCGCCCGGAGGGTGGGGGTCTCCGAAGCCACCGTCCGGCGCCGTACCGAATGGCTGCTGGAGACCAACTGCGTGCACCTGCGCGCCGTCGTCGAACCGGCAGCGCTGGGACTGCCGGTCGAGGCCCTGCTCTGGATCAAGACCGCCCCGGCGAAGACCGAGGCCCTCGGCCAGCGCCTGGCCCAGCTGCCGCAGACCCGCTATGTGGCGGCGATCGCGGGGGACTACCAGATCCTCGCGGACGTCACAGTGGCCAACACCCGCGCGCTGTACGACTTCACCAGCAGCAGCTCCTGGACCGGGGACGTGTCCGAGCTGAGCATCTCCCTACTGCTGGACGCCCGCAAGCGCGGCGGCCGGCTCAAGCCCGCCGGAGCCTGAGCGCGCGACGCGCCCGGGACATGCGGGAGCGCACGGGACGTGCCCGGGACGTGCGGGGGACGCGTGCGGGACGTGTGGGGACTGCCGGCCGGACGGAATGTGACCTGCGCGACGATTCCGGCCACGGCGGCGGTTGTGGACATCCTGTTTTGACGAAATTCGGCAAAATTGTGGCTGATTCCGGCATCTATTGCCCGATCTAGGCCGAAAGGCGCAAGGTGTTTCCTAATCACCAGCCGCGCGAGCGGAGCAGCCACACCGGAGGACCGAATGCCAGCTATCGTTTCCCAAGCCGTCGCCGCCGGCGGAGGCTCGACGGACATCCTCGCCGCCGCGAACAATCCCGTGCTCTGGGCCTGCGCGGCGGGCGTCTTCGCGGTGATCATCCTGCAGTCGGTGATTTACATGAAGGCTGCACGCAAGGCCGCCCCCGCAGCCGGCATGACACCGTCGGAACTGAAGGTTTCCTTCCGCTCCGGCGCCGTTGCCGCCATCGGCCCGTCACTCGCCGTAGTGATGGTGGCCATCGCGCTGCTGGCCGTCTTCGGGACCCCCGCCGTGCTTTCCCGCATCGGACTGATCGGCTCCGCGGCCTACGACGCAGGCTCGGCCAGCATCGCCGCCAAGACCTCCGGCGCCGAACTCGGCGGACCCACCTATACCCAGAACATCTTCGCCATCGCCTTCTTTGCCATGAGCATCGGCGGCGCCATGTGGATGCTCTCCACGCTGATCTTGACCCCGCTGATGAAGCGCGGCGGCACCAAATTGGCCAAGGTCAACCCCGCAGCCATGTCGATTGTCCCCGGCGCGGCACTGCTGGGGGCCTTCATGGCCCTCGGCGCCGCAGAGGTGCCCAAGTCCTCGATCCACGTCCTCGCACTGGGCACGTCCGCAGCAGTCATGGGCGTGTGCATCTTCCTCGGCAAGCGCCCGAAGCTCTCCTGGCTGCGCGAATGGGGCCTCGGGTTCGCCATCGTTGCGGCCCTGGCAGTGGCCTTCATGGCCCACACCGCCGGCGCCCCCGCCGCCTGATCCGCCGCCCACCGGAACGCACCGAGAAGGAACGCACCATGTCGCAAACCACCATCAGCACTTCCGCCACCGCGTCCACCAGAACTTCCACCACCGCTCCGGCGGCCGGCACCGAGCAGGAACTGGCCGAGTTCGACCGCACCACCTCCCGCTGGGGCCGCCTGACGATGCTCGCCGGCTTGCTGATCTCCCTGGCCGGCCCGATCTACCTGGTCTTCTTCACCGGGCTGGAGATCAGCGCCGGACAGCTGTGGACCGCCTTCGCCGCCGTGGCCGCCGTGTTCGCGGTGATCTGGGTCGTCGAGCCTGCCACCTACTTCCCGATCCTCGGCCCGGCCGCCATGTACCAGGCCTTTATGATCGGCAACATCTCCAGCAAGCTGCTGCCCGCGGCGCTGGTTGCCCAGAACCGGATCGGCGCCAAGCCCGGTACCCGCCGCGGTGACTTCGCCGCCGTTGCCGCCATCTGCGGCGCTGCCGCCGTGCACCTGGTCTCGCTGGCGATCTTCGTCGGCTTCCTGGGTACTTGGCTGATCAGCATCATTCCGGCCGGACTCATCGACGTGGCCCGCCTCTACATCCTCCCGGCCGTGATGGGCGCCGTCATCGTGCAGTCCATTGTCACCATCAAGCAGCCGCGGGTCACGATCATCGCCGCCGCGGTGGCCGTGCTGATCCAGTTCGTGGTGCTGCCGGTGGCCCCCGGCATCGCCTTCGTGACCACCGGCATCGCGGTGGCCGCGACGATCCTGGCCTCCTGGCTGGCCCGTGACCGCAAGCCTGTGGCCGCCGCTGCGGACTAAGCACCCCAAGCAACCGATACCCGCACTGTCCGGAACCGATAGGAACTTTGATGACCAGCACTACGCCCATTGACCCCGATTCGGCCGCCACTTCAACCCGCCTGGCCCTGACCGAGGACCTGCGTGCCGACCTGCATGAGCTGTACAAGCAACTGCACAGCCACCCGGAGCTGTCCATGCAGGAGCACCACACAGCCGAGCTGATCGAACAGCGCCTGGACGGCCTGGGCATCGAGAACTTCCGGTGCGGCGGAACCGGTGTCGTGGGGGTGCTGCGCAACGGCAGCGGGCCCGTGGTCGGCTTCCGCGCCGACACTGACGGCCTGCCGATCGCCGAGGACACCGGCCTGGACTATGCCAGCACCGCGACCGGCACCCTGCCCGACGGCACCGAGGTCCCGGTCATGCACGGCTGCGGGCATGACACCCATACATCCGTGCTGCTGACGGTGGCCCGGATGTTCGCCCAGGCCCGGGACGCCTGGGCCGGCACCCTGGTGCTGATCTTCCAGCCGGGCGAGGAAACCGCCGCCGGAGCGGCCGCCATGGTGGCCGACGGGTTGTGGGACCGCGCTCCGAAGCCGGAAATCGTGTACGGCCAGCACGTCATGCCGGGCCTGGCCGGCACAGTGTCCTTGTCCGTGGGCAGCGCCATGGCGATGGCCGACTCGCTCAAGGTCACCGTGCACGGCCGGCAGTCCCACGGCTCCCAGCCGCAGGACGCCATCGACCCCGTGGTCCTGGGCGCGCACATGGTGGTCCGGCTGCAGACCATCGTCTCCCGCGAGCTGGATCCGCGGCAGGCCGCCGTCGTCACCATCGGCACCTTCCACGGCGGGCTGAAGGAGAACATCATCCCGGCTTCCGCCGAGTTCACCCTCAATATCCGCACCTTCGACGACGGCGTGCGGTCCCACGTGCTCGCCGCGGTGCGGCGCATCATCGCCGCCGAGGCTGCCGCCTCCGGCGCTCCCGAGCCGGAGATCGAGGAGCTCTACACCTTCCCGGCCTGCTACAACGAACCAGCCGAGGCCGAGGACGTGGCCGAGGTCCTGCGCAGCGCCCTGGGCGCAGACGCGGTCACCATTTCTCCGCCGCTCATGGGCAGCGAGGATTTCGGCCACCTCGCCGCGGCCATCGGCGTCCCCGCCGTCTACTGGACCTTTGGCGGCCACCCCGCGGAACTGCTCGAGGGCGGCGGACAGGTCCCGATGAACCACTCGCCGTACTTCGCCCCCGTGATGGAACCGACGCTGTCTACCGGTGTCAACGCCGCGGCGGCCGCACTGCTGGCACGGTTGGGCCGGTAGAGCATTCCGTCCGGTGCCGGCCGCCCGGGCCTTCCCTGTCCCGGGGCGGCCGGCGCACCAGGACGCCACCCTTCCGTGACACGGGCGGGCCGATCGCCAGGCAGCTGTCAGCGCACGCCGCTCATCAGGCTCTTGATTGGCCGGGCAGCCAGGAATAGCGCCGCCGCCAGGACCAAGGCCACCAGCCCGATGATCCCGAAATACGGCACCTCATTGGCCGGATTGTAGAAGCCTGCAAGCACCCCCGACATCGCCGTGCCCAGTGCCACCGAGAGGAAGTTCAAGGCCACCATCTGGGCGTGGAAGGCGTGCGGGGCGAGCTTGGTGGATAGGGACAGGCCCACCGGCGAGATCAGCAGTTCGGCCACGGTGAAGAGGAACAGGATGCCGACGATGGCCAGCAACGGACTGCTGTTCGGACCTCCGCCCGCCAGCGGAATGAAGGCCAGGACCGCCAGGCCCATCACGGCCAAGCCCAGAGCGAACTTCACCGGAGTGATCGGCTGCCGGTGGCCCAGCCGGGTCCAGAGGGCGGCGAAGACCGGAGCCAGCAGGATGATGAAGACCGGGTTGATGGACTGCACCCACTCGATCGGCATCACCCAGCCGAACAGGCTTCGGTTCAGCCGCTTGTCCGAATAGAGGGTGATGACGGTGAACTGCTGCTGGAAGATAGAGAAGAATGCCGCACTGGCGATGAACATCGGGATGAAGGACAGCACCCTTCGCCGCTCGATGTGGTCGATGTGCTTGCTGGTGAGGATCACGATGAAGTAGATCACCGCGGCGGCGATGGCCACCACGGCCACCACCGTGGCCAGGTTGGCCGCCGTGATCAGCCCGGACAGTATGGCGGCGATGATGACCGCCAGGGCAGCGGCCGCCAGAAGGCCGACCACCAGAAATTTCTGCCGAGGCAGCGGATCGGCGACGTCGTGGGCATCCTCCGGCAGGTTCTTGCGGGTCAGCGCATACTGGGTCAGGCCGATGGCCATGCCGATGGCGGCCAGTCCGAAGGCGAAGTGGAAGCCCAGTAGGTTGTGGGTCAGGCCGGTCAGCAGCGGGCCGAGCAGGGCGCCGATGTTGATGCCCATGTAGAAGATCGAGAAGCCCGCGTCGCGACGGTCGTCGTCCGGGGCATAGAGGGAACCGACCAGCGTTGTTGCGTTCGCCTTCAGACCGCCGCTGCCCAGCCCCACCAGGATCAACCCGACGGCCAAACCCACCAATCCAGGCAGCAAGGCCAGGCTGATGTGGCCCAGCATGATGATGATGGCGCTGTAGAACAGGACACGCTCCGAGCCGAGCAGCCGGTCGGCCACCCACGCGCCGAGGATCGTGAAGAGGTAGACCGATCCGCCGTAGGCGCCGATGATGCCGGCGGACACACCTTGGTCGAGGCCAAGACCGCCCTCGGAAACCTCGAAGTACATGTACAGCAGGACGACAACCTGCATGCCGTAGAAGGAAAAGCGTTCCCACAATTCGACACTGAACAGGTTGGCCAGCATCCGCGGCTGGCCGAAGAAAGTCTTCCCGCTGGGGTTCCTGCTGTCTGTGCCGACGGACGCCGGGGGGACAGGTTCCGAGGGAGTGCCCATAGCTCTTCATGCTCCCACCGGGGCCGGTGCATGTCACGGGCCAGCTCCAGGCGGAGACCCGGCTGGCTGGGACACGCAGGCTTGGCGGTAGCGGTTGCGCAGGGGCTTGCGCTCCGGGTCGGTCCAGGGCGGAGGGATGAACCAAGGGATGCCGCCGCGGGATTCGACCTGCCAGTGGCCCTGGTGGATGAGGTGGTGGTGGAAGGAGCAGAGCAGGCAGCCGTTGTCCGTGGAAGTGGTGCCGCCGTGTTCCCACCAGATGATGTGGTGTGCTTCGGTCCAGGGTGCCGGGATGGTGCAGCCGGGGAAGGCGCAGCCGCCGTCGCGGGCGACCAAGGCCCGGCGCATAGCCGGAGTGAAGAGCCGCTGGGCGCGTCCGACGTCGAGTACCTCGCCGCGGCCGCCGAGGACCACGGGGATCAGGTCCGCATCGCACGCGATCCTGCGGACCGTTCCGGCGCTGGTCAGCCCGCCGAAGACAGCCTGGCCGGTACCGCCGACCTGCTTTTTCAACTCTTCGTAGTCGATGGTGACCATTACCTGCGGACGGTGGCCTCCGGTGGCCGGGAGCTTATCCGCGGCCAAGGCCATCCGGCAGGCATCGACGAGGCCGGCGAGCAGTTTCTGGGCCCGGGTGGGTTCGGCCGGGGCAGGCTGCACCACGCCGTCGCTGTCCATGGCAGCGGCCTGGCCCGCGTCCTCGTTTCCGTCCTCCGGTGCGAAGGTCCGGCCCAAACGCGGGTTGGTGCTGGTGTTCATGACCGTGACCAGGTATTCGTACTGCTCGTCCGTGGCCGCGATTTCGATCCGGTGCAGTCCGTTTCGTCGACCTCGGATGAAGACGCCCTGGCGGGCCCGCAGGAATTCGTCGCTGGGCTCCCTGCCGTCCGGGTCCAGCCCGGCTTCCCAACATTTGATGACCTCGACGAGGATGTCCGTATCCGCCTCGGCCGCCTGCCGCGTGAGCATCTGCTCCATCGCCTGCAGGTCTTCGGCCCGGGCGGTCGGCCGGACCCGTTCCACAGCGTCGCGGATGAGGGTCGCGGCACGGCCGCTGATGTGGGATCCGGCCAGCGCCGCCCCGAGCATCGGCAGTTTCGGAGGTGCCTGCTCGCCGGTGATGAGTGTGGCCGGCTGGGTGCTTTCACCCAGCCGCAGCCGCCGACGTGCCTCGCTGCGGCTGATCTTCAGCCGCTCGCGAAGGTAGTCGGCGGTGTCCCGGAATTCGGTGCGCTTGCCCGGTTCGACGCCGTCAGGCTCCAGTGACGCCGGGTCAGCCCAGGAGAAGCGGTGGTCGCTCTCACCTGTTGTTGCCACCTTCTGCTGGTCCAGCGCATGGGCTGCGCTAATTTGGAGCTGTTCAACCGTCTTGGACAGTTCCTCCACGGCGGTCGTCGTCTCGGCGAGTTCCCGAGGGGACAGCAGTTGGCAGCCGTCGCGGAAGTGCTGCGCAAAGTCCTGCAGTGCCGATTGCACCTCATTCAGGAAGCTGGATGCTTCCTGCGTCGGTTCGTACAGTGCCACTGCCATGAAGAAATTTTATCGATCACCTATACGAGTGTCATGGGAAAAGTGCCGTTGTGTAGGAAGAGAAATTCGATATTTGTGGAGGAAGAGTTGTCGGGGGAACCTGCCGTTGCTAACAGTCGGGTGCGCAGCGGGCCGCCGTCGATAAGCCGATCGGACGCCGGGGGATTCTTGCCGGATCGGAAGGTCAGCCAAGGCAGCGGCCGACGTCGTCCAGTTTGGCGAGGTTGAACAGGATGTGGCCGTGATTGCTCGGTACCGTGAGCAGATGGAACTCCGGGCTCCAGATCCCTTCGCCGTCCGGCCCGGCGAAAACCTCCACGATGCGGGCGGTATTGTGATGCCAGTACAGCTGCGGTTCGCCCCGGACACCGAACTGAAGCAGCCCCAGTTCCGGCTCCACATGGATGCTGACCGGCAGGCGGGATTCGTCCTGCAGCCCCTTCCGGGCCTGGATCCAGTGGGTCTGGTGCCCGGGATGGTAAATGGAACAGCCAAGGGAATCTTCGCGGAGAATACGGCGATAAATGGCTCGGCCTTCGTTGCTGGGCATGCCAGCTCCCTTCGACACGGCCCGGCGCGGCGGGCCACTCTTGCCCGGACCGGCTGGCCGCGGGCCGCTTCGTCATCCGAACCACCCGTGAGTCTGGGGTTGGTGTATGGCCGTGTCGGAGCATTGCCGCCGCGGTTGGCGATGGCAGGCCACATCTCGTGAAGCTATGAGGATCCTACCAAGGGCATCGGACAGTTTCTGACCCGGGCCGTTCCCATGCCAGATCGGAGGCACCGGCGTCCTCGGACCGGAAGGCTTCGATGCCCGTCCCTGTCTGCAGTTGCTTCAAGGAACCCCACCGCAGGGCTACGGCCCGCAGCGGGCATCGGTGGGAAGGACCCTAAACCTGCGGGCTGCTGGGCGACGGCCCGCCGGCACCCGGGCCCGGCGCGGTGCTCGGCCCCGGAGCGGTGCTTGGGCCGGGCGCAGTGTCCGCACCTGGCGCAGTGCGCTGTTCGGCCTGGATCCTCCGCTTGGCGCGCTTGCGGCCGAACAGCACGTAGTCCAGCGAGAAGCGGCCGGGTCCGGCCAGCACGATCGTTAGCGCGGCGGCAGCCAGGATCAGTACCAGCTCGAACCCGCCTTCGCCCGCAAAGAAGCCGTTTGGCGCATGCACAAGGATCCAGGCGCCGAGCATCTCGACGGCCAGCAGCGCCGCAATCACACGGGAGAAGAGACCAACGATCAGCAGGAGGCCGCCGATCAGTTCCAGGAAAGTGACGACGACGGCGGCAATTTCCGCCGCTGGAACGCCCATTTGGCCGAAGCCGCTCTGGGTTGCGGGAAGGCCCATCTCGAACTTCTGCCAGCCGTGCATCACGAAGACGAAACCGAGGACAACGCGGAGGATCGCGAGGGCTGTGCTGATGAGGGGGGATGGTCGCATCGGATTGTCACCTCTTCGGGGTGAGGGGATGGGCCGCCGGATACGGCCGGCGAGTATCAATGCACGATTGAACCTGTCCTTCAAGTCTGCAGGCGATTCGGTGACGTGTCGAGGTCAGCCAAGGTTGACCTGGTACGTCTCCAACCGGCTGATCTTGTCACCGGAGAAGGTGAAGGCGTCGCTGAAGACGAAATCCAGCGTCCCGCCGTCGCGCCGGGCTGCCTGCCCGCTGCCGAGGGCGACGACCGTATCGCCCTCTTCGACCAGCCGGTCGATGGTCAGCTTCGGCCGGCCAACAAACGCGTCGTTCTGGATTTCCTGATCGAAGGCGTCCTTACCGGCCAGCGTCTTGTAGCCGTGCAGCACCCAGACGACGTCGTCGGTGAGGCAGGACAGGATCAATTCGTGATCGGTCCGCCGGAAACCATCGATATAGGACTGGACGACGTCTTTGCGAGGGGACATCACAGCTCCTTGTTCGACACCACCCGTACGGACCATTAATGTGCAATGGCCCCCGCCCAGGGAAGGGCAGGGGCCGTTGCGAGGGCCCGGTGGGGCCGTCTGGCTACTTGGTCGAGGCGGTGGTGCCGGAGCAGGAAGCCGTGGCGATATCGCCGGAACCGCTGTTCGTGGAGACGCTCTCGCCGTTAACGAAGACCTCGCAGCTGACCTTGGTGGCCCCCTCGAGGTCCCCAATGACGGTCACGGACGACAGGTCGAAACCGGTGGTCTGGACGGTCTTCTTCCAGTCCTTGGTGATTGCGACATTGGAGGACCCGTCGCCGGACCAGTAGCTGACCGATGCCGCGCCGTTGCTCTTGACCACGTACTCGATGGTGTGCTCGGCGTTCAGGCTGTCGTCAACCGCCTGCACTGCGGCAGCCACAATCGCCGTGACGATGCCCGCGATGATCAGGCTCACCACGCCGAGGATGATGCCGGTGATCGCCATGCCCTTCTTGCGGTTCTTCAGGATGACGCCGATGACGCCGAGGATCACGGCGACGGCGCCCAGGAAGAAGGCCATCATGCCCAGGATCGGAATGATGGACAGGACAATCGAGACGATGCCGACGACCATGGCCGCGACGCCGAGTCCGTTGCCGCGCTTGGCCTCGGGGGCCGGCGGGAACGGCTGGTGCGGTGCGGACGGCGCCGGTGTGTCGAACCCGGTGGTGCTATTGGACATGAATTCCCCTTGCTGCTGCTCTGGCTCGGAGCAGGTCGATAGTGCAGGTGCCTTGGCTCAAGGCACCCCATATTGGTGCGGATCTAATGACAGCGGGCGGCGCAGAAACTTACGTTCTCCCCGCCTGGCTTGGATCTCCGGGCAAGGTACCGACAAGTTTTGGCCGCCGTCAGTGCATGCTGGCAGGAGCCGGTGAACGGCGGTTCCACTGTCCTTATCGGCAGGAACACAGGCCGCGTTATGCCGGGAGGGTAAATTCCGGATGAAGACGCGGTGGCGGGCCGAGCTGCAGGGGCTTGCGCGTTCGCACGCCGAGCCGGCCCGGCATAGCAGGCCCGATGGCTACCGTCTCGGCTCGTACCGCATCGCCACCGCCCCCGAGCCGAACTCCAGCCGATCCACGAGCTTCAAGTCGACATGCTTCGACATCCCCGCGAACAACGTCGGCCCGTGCCCCGCAAGCCTGGGATGCACCACGAACTCGTACTCATCGATCAATCCCAGCTCCGTCAACGCCAGCGGGAGCTTCACGCCTCCGGTGAGCAGTCCCTTGCCCGGCTCCCGCTTGAGCTGCCGGACGGCCCTGTCCAGATCCCCGCGCACGAGTTCCGCATTCCAATCGACCCGCGCCAGGGTGCTCGACACGACGTACTTCCTGGCCGCATCGATCGTCCGGGCGAAGGGGTCCGTCCAATCAGGCGCTCCAGGCAGCGCCGGCGGCCGCCACGCTGATTCCATCATTTCGTAGGTCACCCGGCCAAGGAGAAGGGCATCGGCCTGGTTGAGGTTCTCGACCGCGTGACGATGCAGGTCTTCGTCCGCGGGTATTGCACGATGATCGCAGCATCCGTCCAAGGTGACGTTGATGGAATACCGAAGGGGCCGCATTGCGCCAGAGTACCGTCGATGGGGGACACCGGCGAGGCCTCCTACGGGAACGACAACCCGGGCCCTTCGTCTGGACCAAACCCGTGACCCACCACTACACGACGGCGAAGACCTTCCCCAGCGCTGGCAAATGGATCAGCGTCTCCAGCACCGGCCGTCCGGTTGCCGCCAAGACGGCTTCCCGGTACGCCTCCAGTTGGCCGAGGTACTTCTCCTGGATGTGCCCGGCGGGGTCGGTGCCGGGGTAGCTCTTGTGGTCGATCAGCACGTAGCCGGCCGGCGCTTCCACGAGCAGGTCGATCCAGCCTTCCATCACCTGGTTGTCCCCGTTGCGCCAGCCGATCGGTACTTCCCGGAGCGCACCGGCGCCGGGATACGTGGTGTGGAGGAACCGGGCCAGCCGTTCCCCGGAGCTCACCAGCACGTCCGCGGTGACGTGGTCGCCCACCTGCCAGCGGTCGATGATCTGTTTGGCCAGGCCCAGCCGGTCGTCGGGGGAGAGGGTCTCATAGGCGGTGCCGAGGTAGGCGTGGATGGCGGAGCCGACGGCGTCCCAGCCGGCGGCACCGTGCTCGAGGAGCCGCTCGCCGAGGCTGGCCTTCTCCAGCACGGTGGCGTCCGCGGCGCCGGAGGCCTGCTTGCTGGCCTGGATCCGGGCGGCCGGGTACTGCACGCGCGCCATGCGGGGCCTGGCATCGGTGAAGCGTACGACGGCGGGATCCCCGGCCGGGGTGCCCGGCCCGCCGGGCTCGTAGGAGTGGACCGACGCAGGCAGCGGCTCGCTGCCGGCCACATGGATGGCGCCGTCGCCACCGGAGCCGGACCAGGCAAGAAGGTCCGGGACACCCAGCAGGTTCAGCGCCGCGGGCGCCGGGGATTTGGCCGCCAGCACCGTGGTTTCCTTGGAGCGGGTCATACCCACGTACATCAGCCGGGACTGGTTGCGGCGCTCGCGCTCCTCCGCGCGGGCCTGCACGTCCGAGGTCTTGGCCCGGTCATCCAGCGGCGAGCCACCGTGGGGGAAGGGTTTGGGCCAGAACCGGATCCAGCGCCCGGCCAGCGGGTTGGCGACGTCGAAGCTGGCGGACTGTTCCACGGCGGTGCCAAACGCACCGGCACGGATGCCCTTGTCCAGGCTCTCCATCACCACCACGGGCCATTCCAGCCCCTTGGCCTTGTGGTAGGTCATCACGTGCACGACGTCGTCGCCGGAGTTCTCGGCGCCGTTCTGTTCCTCGTCGGCCAGGAAGCGCAGGAAGCCGCGCAGCGTGGCGGGCGTCTTGAGCACCTTGCAGGCTTCGTAGTAGTTGTTCAGGCAGGCCCGGAAGGCGTCCAGGTTCCGCAGCCGGGTGGCCGGCGCGGACCAGGACTTGATCAGCTCCGGCAGGCCGAGCAGGCTGACGGCCTCCTCGAACACTTCGGTGGGGGTGGCCCGGCCGGCGCGTTCGCGCAGCCCGGCCAACGCGGCAGGGACCGGGTCCAGGGCCCAGGCTTCGAGGACATCGGCCGGCGCGGCGGATCCCAGCAGCGCAGGCTGCCAATCCGCGTGGGCGCCGTGCCCGGGATGCAGGGCCACGATTTCGGCCAGCGCCACGGTGTCCCGTGCGTCGGCCACGAACGCCATGGCGGCGCGGACCAACTGGATCTCGCGGGCGGCGAAGAGCGAGTTCGGATTGAGGCTGGTGCGGATGCCCAGGTCCCCGAGCGCAGCGGCCAGCGACGCGACGTCGTCGTTGGATCGCGCCAGGACGGCGACATCGGCAGGCTTCAGTTCCGGCAGCCGGGCCAGCAGGTCCGCGACCCCGGCGGCGGTGGCGGCATGCGGGCTGGCACCCTTGGGCACGTCCTTGGTCCAGGCCTCGAGCGTGCCCTGCGGCCAGCCGGCGTGCGCGGCGGGCAGGTCCAGGTGGACCGACTCGCGAGCCATCCCGACGGCCGCGAAGACCGGCTCGAACACCGCGTTGGACAGGTTGACCACGGCCTGCTGCGAGCGCCAGGACTCGTGCAGCCGTTCGGTTTTGGCTACGTTGGCGACGACGGCCTGCATCAGGTCCGGGTCGGTGCCGCGGAACTCGTAGATCGCCTGCTTCGGATCGCCCACCCAGACACACTCGTCCACCAGGCGGCTCAGCTGCAGGAACAGCTCCAGCTGCAGCGGGCTGGTGTCCTGGAATTCGTCCACCACCAGGAACTTCACCCGCTGTCGGAAGGAGTCGCGGAAGGCCTGGTTGTGCCGGACCAGGCTGACCACCAGGGTTTCCTGGTCCACGAAGTCCATCAGCCCATGCCGGCGCTTAAAGTCCGCGTAGGTGTCCAGGCAGGCGGCGGCGCACTCGAACACCAGCCGGATGAAGCCCTCGGCGTCGTCGTGGAAGGCCGGGTTGGCCAGCAGGCCTTCCTTGACCGCATCCGTGGCGTCTTGGAAATGCTTGACGATCCACGCATTGGTGCTCGACTGGATGATCCCGCGCCACTGCTCCCAGGTGGCGTGCTCCGGCGCGCCGAGAGCGGCGATCCGGTCGCCGATGCCCGGCCACTTCCCGGCGAAGTTGGCCGCCGTGGTCTTGACCGCCTTGCCGTCGGCATCGACGCCGGTCCGGGCCGCCGAGACCAGTTCGGGCAGCAGGTCCTGGAACTGCCGCAGCCAGCGGGACCGGTCATCCGTCGCGGCCCGGTCATCCAGCAGTTCCCGGAACCCCGCCCAGGACCGCTCGGCGCAGCCGGCCAGGTCCGCTGGGGAGAGCAGGTTGTTCCGTGCCGCGTCGCAGATCCGGCGCACGGTGGCGTCCCAGCCGCCGTCGTCGTCGAGCTGGCCCAGCCGCCGGGCGATCGGCAGCAGGCGGTCCGCGTAGTCGGCGAGCACTCCGTCGGTGGCCAGCCGGAACATGGCGCCCTGTTCCTCCTCGGCGATCACCTCCAGCGCGGGGGAGAGGCCGGCGTCGATCGCGTATTCGGTCAGCAGGCGTCCGCAGACGCCGTTGACCGTGCCGATCAGGCTCACTGACAGCTGCTGCGCGGCATTGCGCAGCCGGACCGGGTCCTGGTCCGTGTCCGGAGCATCCAGCAGCTTCGCGGCAATGCGCTCGCGCAGTTCGCCGGCGGCCTTCTTGGTGAAGGTGGTGGCCATGATGCCCGACGCCGGCACGCCCGCGGCGATCTTTTCGGCGATGATCTGGGTGAGCCGGTAGGTTTTGCCGGTGCCCGCGCTGGCGGAAACCATGGTGATGTTCTCCAGCGCGTTCATGAAAAGTCCCCCTTGAGCCCGCAGAGCGTGTCGAACTTACAAAAATTGCACGGCGGCTTCGCATGGAACCGGCCGGCCTGCTCGGCCAGCTGCTCGCCGGACGGCTGGCCCGCCGCTTCGAGTTCGGCGTCGCGCCGGGGGCCGGCAGCAATCCGTCCGTTGACCACCTCGGCCACCGAGAACGACGCCGCCCGCACGGTTTTCTGCCACAGCTCGTCCGGGGTCTGGGCCGCCTCCAGCGGGTTGCCGAACGCCGCATGCGTCGAGGCGAAGGTGCCCTGCTTGAGCAGGTAGTAGGCCGTCGGCGCGTCGAGTCCGCCGCCGTCGTCCAGCGCCCACTGGTACAGCGCCAGCTGCGCCGCCCGGCCTTCGCGCACTTCCCTGATCCGGTAGCTGTCCCGGTTGCTCCACTTTAAGTCCACCACCACGCGCCGGCCGTCGGTGTCGATCCCCACGACGTCGGCCTTGCCGTTTACGGGCACGGTCATTGCGGCGCCGTCGATGTCCAGGACCAGCGGCTTGTCGAAGTCCTGCTCCATCTCCTGGATCACCACGCCGGCCCGGCTGAGCGTGCGGAAGAACTTCAGCACGGTCTCCTGTACCACGGCGCGCAGGTGCTTGAGCCGGCTCTGCGCACCGGGCAGCAGCAGTTCGGACGCCATCCGCGGCAGCAGCGCATCGATCTTCGCGTCGATTTCTCCGGGCTCCGGCACCGCCCGGTGCACTGCGGCGAGGTCGTGGTGCAGTTCCTCGACCACCTTGTGCGTGAAGGTGCCGATCATCCGGTTGCCGGTGGGCACCTCGTCCGCCTCGGCCACCCGCAGCCTGACCTTCTTCTCCAGCACCCACGCCAGCGCGCAGCCGACCAGGGTGGACAGCTGGGTGAAGGACAGCGTGTCGGGGGCCAGATCGTGGCGCGGTCCCAGCTCGAATGACGACGGCGGCGCCGCGGCCGCGCGCGCCGGGACCGGGACCAGCCGGGCCTGCCGGCCCGCCAGCGTCCAGAGATCGCCGTCGAACAGGTCCTCCGGGCACCGCTTGCGGGACTCGACCCGCTTGGCGATCGGCAGCGGAGTCGCGTCGTTGTCGCTGTCCCCGGGGCCCTCGGGCTGGTCCGCGACCAGGGCCTCGAGCAGCGGGTTGCCGTCCACACGTTCGCCGTCCTGCTGGCGGACCTGGACGATCAGCAGGTTCCGGCAGCGGCGCGCGGCGGCCAGCGTCTGCGCCACGGTGAGCGCGGCCAGGGCTTCGGCCGGGGGAAGCTCGACGCCGATACCCGCCAAGGCCCGCCGGTCGCCGTCGTCCCAGCGCCGGCCCGGGGAGATGGTGCCGGCCTGGAAGCCCCACCACAGCACGTCCGAAACGTCGTCCATCAGCTCATACAGGTGGTTCAGCCGCAGCCACGGCGCGGCCTCCGCCGCGGCCAGCGGGCTGGAGCTGCCGGCCACCACCGAGGACACCATCCGCCGCAGGTCCCGCCGCGAGACCCGGGGCAGGCCGGCGACCAGGGCCAGCAGCGTCTGCAGCTGTTCCGCCGTCGCGGACAGGGCCTCGTTGAACGGGACCAGGGCCTTTAGCCGGCCGGCCAGCCACTGGCACTTGTCCGCCAGGTGTGCGCCGGAGACGTTGCCGTCCTCCAGCAGCAGCCCGGTGGAGAACAGCCCGTCCAACTCCCCGGCCAGCTCCGGCCCGAGCTCGGCGTCCGCGGCGATCTCCGCCAGCGCCTGCTGCCACGCCGGACCGCCGGTGCCCGGTTCCTGGGCCAGCGCCTTCTGCAGCGCCCGCGCCGCCTTGGCCCGGACCGGGCCGGGGAACACCGGCAGGGAGAGGAACTCGCCCAGTAACTGCACATTCACCGGACCCCAGATGACCTCCAGGAACAGCGGAATGATCTGGTCCTGCGCCCGCCACGCGGACTTGCCCCCGACCCCCAGCCGGGGCAGGCCGCGACCGGCCAGGTACTGGTCCAGCACGCCGGTCGGCTGCGAGGCCACGACGGCGGTGCCTCCGGTGCTCGCGGTGTTCCCGGGGCTTTCGACGCCGGCGGCGAGCCAGCGGGCCGCGTGCTCGGCCGCCTCCCACTCGGTCTCGGCCTCCAGCACCGTGATCTGCGGGGCTTTCCGGAACCCGTCCTCCGGCTCCACGATCCGCACTCCGCGAGACTCGAGCTTCGCCAGGATCCGCCGCCAGATGCCCGGCAGCGCAGGGCGCGGATGCTGCAGTTCGATCACGGAGATGCCCAGCGGCAGCGGCGATTCCAGCGCCTCCGGCAGTGCCGCCACGTCGTCGGCCAGCGCCGGGTCCAGCGGCAGGTCCGATGATTCCAGCCCGGCCAGGCAGCGCACCAGTTCGGAGACCTGGCCCGCCGGCAGGGAGCCGTCCCAGCCGTTGGCCACCAGTTCGTCCCGGGCCCACAGCAGTTCCTGGGCCGTGGACCACGGATCCACCTCGAACGAGCCGTGGAACCACGCATCCGGCCGGTCCGCCGCCTCCAGCCGCGCCAGGTACTGCTGCACGCGGGTGATATGGGAGTTTGGCTGTTCGGGACGCGTGGTGCCCAGCCTGGTCTGGAGCAGCTGCGTCAGTCCCTGCCGCCCCACGCGGACCGTGTTCAGCCCGGGCGAGCGAAACGCCCACGGGGCACGGTCCAGGAACCAGCCGAATTCAACCCTCATCCGTCCCCCACATCAATGAGTCCCCGGCGGTGCTTCAGTACTGCGGAGCCGGGCGCGCTACAGGTTTGGTTCTATCACGGGCCGGTGACAGGTCAGGGGATTGCCGATGACTGTGACGCTGCCCTGGCAGGGTCGTCAAAATAGAAGGTTACGCACGAAACGCTGTTTCGTGCGCAACTTTCCGAAGTAGGCGCCCGGGCCGCCGCCAAACCAAGCCCGGTCAACCTCAACGGTCACCGCACTAGCGGCAGGTCCACTGCGACGATCTCATCGCTGCGTGTCGAACTAGCTGGGCAAGCCGTTCGGGACGGCCTCGTCAGCCAGCCAGCCCGTTTCGATCCCGGTTTCCAGGCCCAGGGAGCGGAGGTAGACCACGTGGCTGGCGGTCTCGGCGACGGCGAAGCGCAGCGAGTGCCCGTTCAGCGCCGCCCAGCCGCGGGACCAGGTCAGCCGGGCAGCCACTTCCCAGACGGTGCCGGCTTGCCCGGATTCGAGCACCCGGCGGACCTCGTCCGAGCGTGCCCGGTTGTGCTCGGCCAGGAAGGCGACCCGGTCCCGGATGCCGCGGAAACGGTATTCGTGGGCCGGACACACTTCCAGCTCGTTCCCGTACCGGGCCAGGATATCCAGCGAGTCGAAGTAATCGTCCAGCGGATTGGCCAAGCCTCCTTCTTCCAATGAAATGTGCGGCGAGATCCGCGGCAGCACGTGGTCGCCACTGAAGAGCAGCCCGTGGTCCTCGTCCACCAAGCAGATGTGGCCGGGGGTATGGCCGGGTGTCGAGACGACGCGCACACGCCGTCCGGGCAGGGGCAGTAGCGCGCCGTCGTCGAGCTCGAGGTCGGGCAACAGCAGGGACGGGACGGTCGCCGCCTTCGTGGAGAAGGACATTTCTTCCAGCCGGTCCGCGGGCACGCCCCAGTGGGCGAGCTGCGCCTTGTCTGTGGCCAGGGCCATGTCCGGATCATCTGCGTGGTCGCGCCAGCGCTCGTCCGCGCCCATAGCCACCCACGCACCGGACACCTCGCGCAGCCGGCCGGTCATCCCGTGGTGGTCCGGGTGGTAGTGCGTGATGACGATCCCGGACACCTCGCGCGGCGAGAGGTCCGCAGTGCGCAGGCCGGCGGCCAGCGCCTCCCAGCCCTCGTCGCTGTCCCAGCCCGGGTCGACGACGACGGCGCCTGCCGTGCCGGCGAGCAGATAGGCGATGGTGTAGCGCAGCGGGTTATCCGGGAAAGGCACCGGGATTGACCAGACGCTGTCACGGACCTGCTCAACCGGCGGAAATTCACAGGCGTCCCAAGCGCTCTTCTGGCGGTGGCCGGTGATCGTGATCTGGAGCGCTTCGGGCATGGGGTTCAGCCTAATGCACCCGAACACTGGCCGGCCGCAGCAGAACTTCAATTGCCCCTGGAAGGGTCGTCGCGGTACCTAAAGCGACACCTGCAGGACCATGACGGCGGCCTGGAAGTCGAGCAGGAAATGGACCACAAGCAGGTACGGCAGCAGCGCCGGCCGCCGGCGCAGCACCACGGCCAGGAGCAGCGCGAACGGCAGGAACATCAGCGCCCGCCAGGTCATGAACCCGCCGTCGAAGATCAGCGGCAGGGCAACGTGCTGCAGCGAGTGCACCAGGGCGGCCAGCCCGACGGCAACGGCCGCGGACCCGGTGAGCGCTTCGAGGCGCGGCCGGACGTAGCCGTAGTAGGTGGGGAGTTCTGCCAGCGCGGTGGTGACCGGGAAGAGCACGACGGCGGCAATCGCGGCCCAGAGCGGCAGCGGCCGGGTGAACATCTCCAGGGCCGCTTGCGGGCTGCCGAGCAGGGCGGTGGCCAGGCCCAGGTTGGGCAGCGCGGCCAGCGGTGCCGCGGCGGCGGTGGTGAGCACCGCCAGCCCGAGGTCCTTCCGCCAGCCGGTACGGCGGAACCGGTAGAAGTCGCGCAGCCGGATGCCGTTGGCGTGGCAGAAGCGGGCTAGGACGGCCAGATTGACCAGGTTGGCGGCAGTTGCGGCCAGCGGCCACCATGCCGCCGAGTCCGCCCAGGGTTCCGCTGAGCCGCCGGCGGCCAGTATGGCGGCGATCAGGGCTTGGAATGCCGCGAAGAGGGTGAGCCGCAGGCCGAGGAGGCCGGCGACGCGCAGCCCGGTGGATGTGGGTGCGGCTGACGGGGCTAGCAGGGTGCCTTGCGTGGACACGGGTGTTCTCCTTCGGGTGCGGTGATGGCGGCAGGACTCAGGCGGCCGGGACGGACTGGCGGTTCCGCCACCAGGCGACGGTGGCGGCGGCTCCCTCGGCCAGCGGCGTCGGGGTCAGGCCGAGTTCGGCCTCGCTGCGGGTGGAGTCCATGACGAATGGCTTGTCGAACTGGTAAGCGAGCTCGGCCAGCTCGCGCATGTCCCCGCTCACGGTGCCCAGTACGCGCAGCACCCACCCCGGAATGCCCGATACCTTGGGGGCGGGCAGGCCGGCGGCGCGGGCGTAGGCCTCGGCCAGCTGCCGCTGCGTCACCGCCGGGGCGGTCGGGGCGTGCAGCACCCGGTTCCACAGCTCGGGCCGCTGCGCGGCGCGGATCATCGCGGCCGCCAGGTCCGGCACGTAGGTAAATGAGTGCGGTGCGTCCGGATTGCCGACGGCGGACAGGCGCCGGCCGCCGAAGACTGCAGCGAGCATCCGCTCACCTGCGTGGGAGCCAAGCACCCACGGCCCGTAGAAATCCGAGGCCACCACGCTGACGGTGGCCGTGGCCGATGCGGCCCGCGCCTCAAGCAGGGCGGTCCGCACGCCCCGCTTGCCGCCCGTCGCAGAGCGCGGTGAGTCCTCGTGCATGGTCAGCCCCGGTTCGGAGTAGGAGTAGAGGCTTTCGGGGAAGACCACGGGAATTCCCCGCCGTCCGGCCGCAGCCAGGACGAGTTCGTTCGCCTGCGGTAGGAGTTCGCGCCAGGCCTTGGCGGTGTAGACGGTGTGGATGCAGTGGAAGACGGCCGCCGCACCGTCCATGGCGGCGTCGAGCTGGGCCGCGTCCGTGACATCGGCCCGGATCCGGCGGATGCCCGGGAGGTTTGGGCCGGAGCCGGAGCGGGTGGCCAGCGTGACGGTGTGTCCGGCGTCGGCGAGCTGGCGGGCAACGGTGGAGCCGACCGGACCGGCGCCGGTGACGAGGTAGTGCTGGGACATGGGGGTTCTCCTGCGGGGTTCGTGTGCTTGCGGGACTTTCGTAAACCAAGAGCAGTGCTCTCGAATAAGAGTGTGCACCGTCGGTCGACAAGTGTCAAGAGCGGTGCTCACAAAAGTTGACTATGCTCTCTCAGTCCTGTCTGATGGACCCATGGCAAAGACAGCAACGCCGCGCCAGCAGGCCCGGCAGCGGACCATGGCGGAAATCCTGCGCATCGGCCGGGAGCAGCTGGCCACCGAGGGGGCGGCCGCCCTGTCCCTGCGCGCCGTCGCCCGCGAACTCGGCGTCGTCTCCTCCGCCGTCTACCGCTACGTCGCCAGCCGCGACGAACTGCTGACCATGCTGCTGGTCGAGGCCTACACCGAACTGGGCGACCGGGTGGATGCCGCCGTCGACGCCGCCCCCGCTGTGCCATTCGAACGCTTCGCCGCGCTCGCCCGCGCCGTGCGCGAATGGGCCCTGGCCGAGCCGGCCCGCTACGGACTGCTGTTCGGCGCGCCCGTCCCCGGCTACCAGGCCCCGGCCGAGCAGACCACCGCTCCGGGGATCCGGGTGGTGATGCGCCTGGCCCGGATCATCCAGGACGCCTGGGCCGTCCAAGGTGCGGACTCCGCGGAGGACTGCGGAGCCGACGCAGGGGAGGGGCTGCCGCCGCGGCTGGCCGCGGACCTGGACGCCATCCGCAGCGCGTACGGTCTGACCGCCCCGGCGCAGCTGGTCGCCCGCGGGATGATGGTCTGGTCCGGGCTTTTTGGCGCCGTCAGCTTCGAGGTCTTCGGCCAGTACGGGCCGGCCACGTTTACCGACTCCGCCCAGTTCTTCGAATTCGTGATCCGCCGGCTGGCCGAGCAGGCCGGAATCCCCGAATCCTCCGGCTGAGCGCCGCCCGGACCCTTGCGGGGGCCGTCCGCCGCAGGGTAGAAGGGAACATCCGGCTCCCGGCCCGACAGGAGAACGCCATGGTCCAGACCGTCCAGTCCGCCGATGGCACCACCATCGCCTACGAGCAGGACGGCAGCGGCCCCCCGCTGATCCTCGTGGGCGGGGCCCTGAGCGCCCGCCAGGGGGCCGCGGCCCTGGTGCCGCTGCTGGCCGGGGACTTCACCGTCATCAGCTATGACCGCCGCGGACGCGGCGACAGCACCGATACGCCGCCCTACGCCGTCGAACGCGAAATTGAGGACCTCCGCGCGCTCGCCGGCGCCGCCGGCGGACCCGTGCAGCTATACGGACACTCCTCGGGCGCCATCCTGTGCCTGGAGGCCGTCGCCGCAGGGCTGCCGGTCGATAAGGTCGCCGTCTACGAGCCGCCGTACTTCACACACCGGGTCAAGGACGAGCCATGGCAGGTGTTTCTCAATGAGATCCAGGCCCTGGCCGACGCAGGCCACTGGAGCCAGGCGGTGGAGGCCTTTATCCGGCACACCGGCGCGCACTTCGACGAGGGCATCAAGCAGTCCCCGTGGTGGCCCGCGGCGGTGGCCCTGGCCCCGACACTGCCCTACGACCTCACCCTCACGGCGGACGCCGTCGTGCCCGAGGAACGGTTCGGCAGTATTGCGGTCCCGGTGCTCGCCCTCTACGGAAGTACCAGCCCGGACTGGGCAGCCGCCGCCGCGGCTGCCGTAGCGTCCTCCGTCAAGGACGGGCATCAGGGCATTGTGCCCGGCCAGGGCCATGGGGCGGACCCCAAGGTCCTCGCCCCGTTCCTGATCGGCTTCTTCCGCGACTAGCCAGCTTCCGAAGGAAGGAACGCCATGAGCCCCAAGCTGCGGGTCCACAACATCGCCGTCTCTGTCGACGGCTACATGGCCGGTCCGCGCCAGAGCACCGAAAACCCCTTGGGCGAGGGCGGGGAGCGCTTGCACGACTGGGTGTTCAGCACCGCTTTCTGGCGGCACATGATCGGCGAGGGCGGCGGCGGCAGCACCGGCGTCGACAATGACTTTCTCGAGCGCGGGGTGCAGGGGATCGGCGCCACCATCATGGGACGCAACATGTTCGGCCCCATCCGCGGTCCGTGGGACGGCAGCGACTGGAAGGGCTGGTGGGGCGATAATCCGCCATACCACCATCCGGTGTTCGTCCTGACCCACCATCCGCAGCCGCCAATCATGATGGAGGGCGGGACGGTCTTCAACTTCGTCACCGACGGCATCGAAGCCGCGCTGGAGCAGGCCTTCGCCGCGGCGGACGGGGCGGACGTGCGGCTCGGCGGGGGAGCGTCAGCCGTGCAGCAGTACCTGCGGGCCGAGCTGGTCGACGACCTGCACCTGGCCGTCGTCCCCATCCTGCTCGGCGGCGGGGAGCGGCTGTTCGAAAACCTCTACGGTGGCCCGGAGGGGCTTCAGCTGGCCGAGTTCACGCCGTCCGACGCCGTGGCGCACGTACGGTTCGTGCGGGCCGGCGGGACATGATGAACGCCTGAGTTCGGCCTGCCCGCCCCGCATGCGGCTAGGAAGTAAGTGGGTGCTGAACGAGAAACATGTTTCGGCTGTCGTCTGCTGGCCAAGCCTCAATGGCTCTTAAAAGTAGGTGCCCCCAGCACACGTAGGGCTGCGGTGGCGTTACGTATTCGCGGGACCTCTGAGCCCTTTATGTTATTCACCGGAATTTCGATCGGACATTCTCGGGGCCTCGGGCATTCCGATTTGGGCTTCCTTGAGGGCCCTCTCCCGGGCGTATCCCGTTCCCTGCGTCTCCGGCCTGCCGTGGGCTTTCGGGTGAAGATAGGTTCCGCGTTCGTCGGTAGGTTTGTCCTCCTCGACTCGCACTGGATTCATTTTCGCGAAGGCATCCCTGCGAACGCCGGTAACCTGCCACGAGACGGATATGTTTGGGCGGTCGGTCTTGATGGCGAATTGGTTGCTGTTGATTTCCTCGGCCACGATCGCCTGGGCAAACTGGCCGATCACGGTGAGTTGATATCGAAAGTCGCGGTTGAGCTCCTCGAAGTAGTCCGGTAGTTGTACTACCGCATGGCCATTGTCGTCGGTAGCTACATTGCCGCTGTATATGTTTAACATGTCGGGCGACTCGACGAATGAGTGCGTGAGATATTTGTTCTCGGGATCTAAGGGATGATCAATTCGAAAGCCGCCGCCGGACTTGGTGAGAAAACCGTTAATTCTAACCGTGCCGTCGAAGACGCCAGCAAGGCCGCTCGTGCTCTTTCCCCACACGCCCCAGGCTTTATCTCCGTTATTCGCCTCACCGATCACACCGTTTCCGCCGGGGGCATTGGCAACTCCATAAACCCCCGCGCCGGCTATATTCGTTTGAGTAACCACTCCCTTGACGCCGTTGCCGAAATCGCCTACTCCATATACGGCATCCCCGCGCGAACTCGTGCCCCAAATGCCTCTGCCCCAACCTGATCCATAGACGCCAGTTCCGTTCGGCCCGTCTCCGTTGCCCATCACCCCATAGTCTTGTGCCCTCCCACCCACGCCGTTGTAAGGGGACTCCCCGGAAATGGCGATGCCAAACCCGCGGTTCCTAACGAGCAACGTGACGTCGTTTGCTGGCGCGGACTCCAAAGTCGTCCGGTCGGTGCCAGCGTTGTTGCTGGCACCGTATTGCATAGACCCGGGCATACTAGCCTCCTCGATGTCGGACACACCTCAACTTAACGATTTTCGTTGGAATCACCGTACAGAGCGAGCGTTATGGGAGCGTTACTTTGACGCCACTAGTCAACGGCCGCAGCGCCGCCAAGTCCCGATGAAGAGGCCGGTGGGAGTGTCAAGCTGTTGAGTTTTGCTCGACTTGTCAACTTTCTATGAGCTGCGCGTCGCTAACGTCGGAAATTGCAGGCTCGTTCGTCCTTGACGGAATCGGTTGGGTCTACGCTTGAGCCTTGGAGCATAAACTGGCCGAAATTACCGGTAGAAGATCACGAGGGATAGTTGATAATCGACGCCTAAAGGGCTTGACTTCGGACCTGGACTCCAAATATTTATGAGCCGAGTACCTTTTCGTTGGAGTTCTACTTGCCGATGCTCTTGTAACGCCGTTATAACGCCTGCTCTTTACAATCACTCAAACGAGTATCGAACGGGTGTCAGGGGGATGGCATCGTGAATCGGAGGCTGTGATGGATAGCGGTGAACAGAAAACTGGGCTCGAGGAACTGATCGAATCGGCTTCCGAGTCGTATGTCAGGCGGCGCCGGGCAGAGCTTTCCGAGATGGAATCCCGCTTCTCGGCCCGATTTGCATCAGCTGCGGACCGACTCTTCGAAGATGTATCCCTCCGTGCAGGCATCGAGCGGTTGGTAACGTCGACCGCCACTGGTCTTCCAAATATGGCAGCGGTCGAGGCCCGGTACGAAGGCGCCGTCAACCAGGCGCTGGCGGACGCTGGTGTCGAGACGGCGGACGTCACCCGGGACGTGCTCTCGCTCTTTGGACGGCCCGAGGGGTCGGCCTTTAGAGGCATCCTTTTCGCGGGAAGTCTTGGCCTGCGTGAAAATCCCGACACGGATCGTCCCGACGAGAGGGGCGACTAGAAATGTTTGCCACGAGAACTTTTCTCCCGCCCTGGCCGGCCCTCGTGAGAAATACCGGCGCGTCCGTCACAGACTCCCTAGCCCTTCCGGACGGCTCTGTGGTGGCCATTGCCGGCTCGGGAGTCGCCGGAAGTGTGGTCAACTATGCCGGTGTTCTCGCCAGCTTCGATGTTCCCGCCGACTGCACGACGTTGTCAGCCGTGGCACCAGTGTCGGTCAATTGGTACGCCTGGGTGTGGGCGTGGGCAGGATATGCCTCGGCGGAATCCTTGGTGATCCTCCGACTCTATGATGGCAGCGACTTGCTGGAGGACCGATGGAGCCTCGATTACCTGTATACCGTTGTCGTTGGCGGTAAGAATACCGGCGACATGACCACGCAGATTCCGCTCTCCGTGAGCCTGACAAGGACGAGTCAGGTGCCAACGACCGGAAAGGTCGGGGTTTTCGTCGAGGCATGGTCAGGCGCCGGCGGCGTCAGTGGTGCCGGCTCAAAGTCCAGCACTGTTGTCTCCGCAATCACTGTCTCAGGCACCTGAGCTTCGCGCCGTCGAAGTCCGCCTCGGGAGCGAATAGGCCCAAGGCGGTGGCCCGTCCCGAGCAAGCAGGCCCGAGACCTCCGAACGGCCGCTTCCTTTCCAGAGCCGTGAGATATGCGAACTTGCCACCTGCCCGGGGCGTCGTCGAACCCTGGGACTGTTGCGAGATTGGCGCCGCTGGATGCTCAGTACCGAATCGATAGAGGCAGTATCGGATGCCCGTGGAGTGGCCTATATGTGTGCTGTGTCTGAAGAAACAGCGGCCTGCCTGACTTCAGGACTCCTGGGACCGTCCGGGTGAAGCCGTGGAAAGCCCTGCCGATTCCGCGGCCGCCAGCAATTCACGATCATAGGCGACCAGGACGTCTGCATGCAGCCGGATGGCAGTCGCCAAATGGATCGCATCAGCCGTCCTGAGCCCGCTGGTCAGGGCTGCGGCAAATAACAGGTCTTCCCGGGAGACATCCACCAGGTTGACGGAATTGAGGACCGAATTGATCAGGTGGGCCGGAAGCGGAGTGGCCCGGCGACGGGCGGCGCAATGCAACTCTGTGTAAAGGAGCATCGATGCGACCAGCATGTCGCCGGCCGCCGAGAACTTCGTCATTTGGCGGGCCAGCGCGCCCGATTCGGCCTCGTCGATCACCAGTTTCAGGACCGCGGAGGTATCGAGGTAGATAATCATCGGTCCCCGCGAAGGTCCCGTAGTAGATCCTCGCTGCTGATGTCGGAGCGAACGCGGTCCAGCAGGGTGAAGTCGACGGGCCCGGTGGCCGTTGACGGGCGGACGGCGCCGGAGCGGAGCAGCCGCTCGAAGGGCGACGACGACGGCGGTATCAGGGTCGCGGCGATCTCACCGTTGTTGGTCACATCGATAATTTCGCCGTTCTTGACGCGCTCCAGAATCTTGCTGCTCTCGTTGCGGAGTTGGCGATGCGGGATTGTCGTCATCGGGGCCTCCTCGGATGTGTAGCAAGTGTAGCAACCATGTGATCGGCGACGCTACCCAGACGGACGCCCGTAACCCGGCAGGAGCAGCGGCCCGCTCTACTCTTCCAGCGCGCGCTGCGCCTCCTGCTCATCGACAACGCCGACATAGACGAGCCACTCGATGGCGCGCCGGCGCATCCGCGCCTCGTGGAAGGCATACCACTGGTCCTGCAGCTCGGGGAAGTCGTACAGCGTGTCCTTGAAGTGGCGGAACGGACGGCTGCGGTTGATGGCAGCCAGCAGGGCTTCCCGGGCCCGCTGGTCCTCGAGGCCGTCGATGAAGTCTTCCATGTCCGCGCAGCCCTCGTGCGATTCGACAGGCTCCACGAAGATCGCCCCGCGCTCCTCGAGCTCCTCCTCGGACAGCGCGTCATCGACGCTGTCGCCGGCCATGTCCAGCTGACCGGTTTGCGGGTCGAGCCACCAGCGGAAGTCATAGCCGTGGTTTTCCATGGCGGTGGTCAGCATGTCCATGTCGATTTCATTCAGGCTGAGCATAAAGCCCCCAACGGTTGCAGCTGGTCCACAAGTAATTTTGGCACCAGCCTAGCCTGCAACAATGACCTCATGCCCGAAACCGAAAAGGCTCTTGACCTGCGGGTTGTCCTGGAAGGCTCGACGCCGGAAATCTGGCGGACGTTGCGCGTTCCGGCCTCTGCGCGTCTGAACGACCTGCATGAGGCGATCCAGCGCGCCTTCGGCTGGGAAAACCGGCACCTGCACCTGTTCCATCCCGAAGGTGCCTCCGGCCAGGCCCGGACGATCGCCGGCGACAGCGATTCCGCGGACGAACTGGGCCTGGAATCCGCCGTCGGCATGGCCATGACCGAGCTGCTGTCCAGCGAAGGAAGCTGGCTGGAGTATGAATACGACCTCGGGGACAGCTGGATCCATCTGGTTGAGGTGGCCGGGCATGCGCTGGCACCGGCGGGGCAGATCTGCTGCCTGGACGGGGCGAACCGCGGCCCGCTGGAAGATGCCGGCGGGATCGGCGGCTACGAGGAGAAGCGCGACATTCTGGCGGACCCAACCGGCCCGGACTACGCGGATATCGCAGACTGGTACGAGTACGTCACCGGCCTTTCGGCCAAGAACTTCGACCCCGCGGAGTTCGACCTCGAGGCGGTCAACCGGAGCCTGGCGCGGCTAAGCCTCCAGTTGGCGGAGTCCACACCAACCCCCGAGGAACGCGCCGCCGTCGTCCGTCCGGTCCGCTGGCTGCTGGAGCGCGCCCGGCCCGACGGTCTGGAACTGACCAAGGACGGCTACCTGAAGCCGGCCTTGGTGCAGGAGACGATCGTGGCTTTGGGCTGGGAGGAGCCCTGGTGCGGCAGCATGAACCGGGAAAGCCAGGCACCGGACGTGGCCCGGCTGCGCGGGCAGCTGCAGGAATGGAAACTGCTGCGCAAGTACAAGGGCAGGCTGCTGCCGGCGCCGGCGGCGCGTAAAACGTACGACGACGATTCCGCCTTATGGGACTACCTCACCGCCCGCCTGGCCAGCCCGGGCAACCTCGCGCTGGAAGTCGGCATGGGCGTGCTGGTCTGGTGGCTGCTGAATGACCGGGTCCCGACGTACATGCAGGTCGGGGAAGCCATGGCCGGGGCTCTGGTTCAGTCCGGCCTGCGTCCTGCGGACGGCGGACCCGTCACCGAAGCGGACGGCCGTGCCATCTATTACGAGCTTTGGCACCAGCTCTCCACTCTCGGAATCTTCGAGCAGCACCTGGCCGTGCTCACGCCGTCGGTGCCCACCGCGGCCGGGACGAAGTTCCTGCTCCACCTTAACCGCCAGCTCGCCTACAGCGTCACCGGCTGACAGTAGTAATGCGGCCTCGCCGCACGTGCCCGTTTGGATCTACCCTTGAAATATTCAAACGGAGGCGGCGGACATGGACTGGGACAGCTGGTTTGACGAACCCGTAGTATCCGATGACTTTATGCAGGAACGGGACCAGCCGCAGGAACAGCTCCGCGAGGACCTGTGAGGCTCCAAATCATGCTGGACACGAACCTCGTTGCTTACCCGGCCACCATGTCCGCAGCCGGGCTCGGTTCCAGATAAGGGTCCCAGGCCTCGGCACGTTCCAGTTCGGCAGCCAGACACGCCCCGCCGGCCTTCGCCAGCAGTTCCGGATCGCCGACGACAACCAGCAGGCTGCGCGCCCGGGACAGCCCGACATACAGCTGCTCCGGCGCGCGGGAGAGTTCCTTGAACCCGTTGACGCACAGCACCACCACCGACCGTTCCAGACCCTTGAAGCCCAGCACGTGCCCGTAGAACTCGGACTCGTTGGCATGGAATTCCCGCCAGTACTCGGGGATCGTCCCGCCCTCCTGATGCCGCTGATGCTCGGGATGCCGGCTGCGGGTGGTCAGCAGGGCGATCTGGTTGTTGGCCCAGCCTTCGCCGATCAGCGCGTCCACGCAGTCCCCAGCCACCTCCAGTGCGCCGTCAGTGGCGCAGCGGACGAACCGCACCGGCAGCCCGGTGTTTCCCCGCGCTTTGAAGGACTCGCCGGCGAACACACCGAAGGTTTCGGCAATGCGCCGCGTGTTGCGCAGGTTCTCGTCGATCCGGATCGGCACCAGGTCCACCGCACCCAGGGCGGCGCCCACGGCGCCCACGGCGGCCTCGTCCCAGCGCCGGTAGACGTCCTGGTGGTCGTCCATGAACGCATGGACCTCGCCGGCCGACGGGTCCTTCAGGCAGGCCAGCAGCGCCTCCCACCACAGCGGCGCGAAGTCCTGGGCCTCATCGACGACGACGGCGTCGAGCCTGTCCTGTTCGGGCAGTCCCGCGGCCATCTCCTTGAGCAGGCGGGGCATCTCCTCGTCGAAATACGCCTGGCCTTTGCCATCCGGAACGCCGAGCGAGCGGACATACTCATGGAATTCTCCGATGAACACCGGCTTGGCCTGGCGCCAGCCGGACACCTGGTTGCGCAGGTACTGGCCCAGGCCCTTGTTGTAGCAGAACAGCCCCACGCGCTTGCCCTGTCGGCACAACCGGCGGGCCTTCTCCACGGCCAGCCACGTCTTGCCGCTGCCCGCCCCGCCGGAGAACCGGATGCGGCGGATGTCCCGGGTGGCCGCCAGCAGGACCGCCTGCTGCTGGGTCAGGTGGTCCTGGAGGTCCTCCTGCTCCCGGCTGCCCAGGCGCGGGCCGTCGTCGGGATTCAGCGTGCCGACGAGCTTGGCGGCGATGCGTCCGGCGTACGACGTCGCCAGCGGGCTGGCGCCGTTGCCTTCCGTTTCGATGGCGCGACGGATGAGTTCGGCCGGATGCTGCAGGTCCTGCTCGTCCAGGACGAGCGAGCGCGGGCACCCGGCCATGACCCAGTCAGCGGGCACTGGCGTGTAGGGCAGGCACACCATGTAGGCGAAACGGCTGGACAGGGGGGTGCCGAGTTGGTCTCCGATCCACTCCTTGAAGGCGTGGGCCGAACTCTGCGACTGGGCGATCGGACTCTGGATCCGATGTTTGCCGATCTTCCCCGAGGAATGCCACTGCCCGTTTTCGATGCTGACGCGTCCGCCCTTGACCTCGATCGCGGCCAGCCCGACGCCGGGCCAGAGCACCAGCAGGTCGATCTCATGCTCGGCCCGGCCATGCCGGACCTGCACCGAGTGGGCAAGGATGACGCCGTCGGGCAGGCTCCTGCGCAGCTGCTCCCAGACAGCCTTCTCGGCCGACTGCCCCTCACCGAACTCCGGCTCCTCCGGAATGCACCGCATCTAGACCCCCCGATCCTGACGGCCGGAAGGACGGCCCGGCACATGTGCTTCCACCGTACCTGTCCGGGGATCCTGGTCCCGGCATTCCAAGGGTGGCGGTCGGTCCGAGCCTCCTGCCGCGCGGTAACCGGCAGGAGGGTTCTGCAGGGTAGGCAGAACCTTGTCCCTGGCTATCGCCCGGGACCTGCTGTTCCGGGGATAATATCCGTATCCTCTGGAACTGCCGCCGGATAGCAGGGCGGACCGGCCGTGACCACCGGGAGGTGTGGGAAATGGCAATTTTGGCAATCGCTTTCTTACTGATGGGGCTCGGCTTCGTGCTGGCCTGCGTGCTATTCAACTGCGTGCGGAGCCTTGCCAACTACCAGCCCGGGATCAGGGACCGGCCGGTTCCCCGGCGGATCGAGGAACTTCGGATCGAAGAATCGCGCGCCAGGAAATCCCCGGCGCCGTCGACCGGAGCGAAAGCCAAGAAACAGCACCGCATCGACGAACACGGGCAATGGGATGAGGATTACACGTCGGCGCTGCGGCCAAGTGACCGGCCCGACTACGTCGAGCCCTCCGTCCATGACAGGAAAGTTAGCAGCATTATCGACAGGTCACCGGACGGCAGGAGGCGCGCCAAGGTGTCCCACTACCAGCGCCCGGACGGTTGCGTTTACACGATTAGGAAGGACTACCACCCCCTCGGCTACCGGATCTACTGCGGCCGCTATACCGAGGACATCACGGACAAATGGCTCAAACTCAAGGAAGAGCGAAGGCTGGACAGAAAGAACCGCCCGTGACGGAGACGCCCGTGCGGGGAAAACTTCCCGTCAACCGCGAAGAAGTCGCCGGCATGGGCGGCACAGAGTGACATTGGACAAAGTGGCTGGTTAACCGGCCGCGGGGCCGCTGAACGGCGCAATGATCAGGCGGGCAGCCAATGCTTCGGTCAGGCGAAGCAGGGTGTCCCGAGTCGGGGATCCCAGTCCGCGCCCGATCCGGCTGATTTCTGCCTGCTGGATGTCTGCCCTCGCGGCCAGTTCCGACCGGGTGAGGCGGGCTGCGATGCGCACCGCAGCGAGCTCCCGTCCCAGGGCAACCTGCGCGATGGTCTCTGCCTCGAGTCGGGCCCCCAGACGTCGAAGATCTCCTGGGCCTGCGGGCTCCACTTGGTGCGGGCCTTCTTCGCGATGTCACTGTATGAGTGCGTGGCCATGTCCTCCCCATTGGTGTCGCAACGAAATCCTTATGCGGGCTACCACATACCTTGGTCAACAGTGCGTGCACCACTGTTTGAGTGCGGCCCGTGCCTTTTGATTTCGCGCTGCTGTTTGTTCTCTGCGGTGTCGACGTCGCCACCGGCGAGGTTGAAATCGCGCAGGCCCGCGCCTCGATCGCTCAGCGCAAGCAGGAGCACCTCCACATGGTCGGGTTCGGGCGCCCTTGATTGACTGTGGCTGGTTGGATGGCCCCGGCAGGATGGCTATTTCTGGCCCCGCTCCATGGCCCGCCGGGCATCTTTATGACGGCCCCGCTTCAACGTTGGATTTATCAGCGATAGAGACAGAGTTCACCAGCACCCATCTGGGTCATCCTCTATGCATCAGTCTGGGCCGCACATCCGTGACCTCTACCAATGCGGGGAGTTCCGTGTCGACGGAATTGCCTGACGAGATCTGCCGCTTGACCTGCTCAAGCTCAACTTTGAGCAGGTCAACGGTGGCACGGTATTTTTCGAAGTCCGCCGTGCGGCGCCTGGCCACGGCGTACCTCGTGCCGGCACTGATGCCGGCGGCGAGAACGGCCAGCGGGAACGACACCAGCAGGGCCCAGCCGGACGCGGCCAGGAAGTCCAGCGCCACGGGAAGTGCCTGCTTGAATGCCAGGAAATCGTTCACCCCACCGACTACGCCGTCCAGAGTGGAGTCCAACGGGCCCAGGAACTGCCCCACGACAGGCGTCCCCGAAAACGACGGAGCACTCAGCGGCGGTTCTCCCCTTGCAGACCAACGCGAATCACCGAAATGGCCCAGGACGTAGATCCCGGCACCCGCGTTCAGGGCCGCGAAGAGCAGGGCGGAACCGAGCGCAGTCCAATGAAGCCCGCGTGGACGCCAGACGCCGGCCACAAGCGCGAAGACGGCGGCCGCAGCCCAGGAAAAGATGCGGAGTTCGTCGCGGCCCACGCCGCCAAGTAGATCCAAGGAATTCCCCGCCCCTTAAAGTTGGAATCAATGCTTGTTCCGGTCCCAAGCGAGTCTATCCAAGTCACCCCCGGGCATGCCGCGGCAGTTACTGGCGCCGACTGCTGAAGCCGGCATGCGTCAGCGACGCTTAGATCCCGCAGGGTTGACGAGTATCAGGCCGTTGCCGGAGCGTCGGGCTGACACCTCGCAGTTGGTTCTCCGCCGCCTGAGACGATTTCACGCTTCAGGGCCGGCGGCAGCGGTCGTCCGGGACCGCGTGCATCCGTTGGGCGTGCAGCAGGGCTTGACTTCATTTCCGGCCTCCCGATGGGTGGGGGGCAAATACGGCCGTCCGAACGGGGCCAGAAATCTTGACACACTCACTTGATCGCCCGACTTGTGCCACCTTGGGCCATTTCGGTTGTTCTGGGCTGTGAATCGTTGATTTCCTGCGGGTCTTGGTGCGCGGGGGCACTATCGCACACTCTTGGTTCTAGGGAGGAGACAGACATGAAGATGACGGACACGGCAGGCGGCTCGGTGGTGGCCTGCGGATTGCGGGATGCCTGCTTGCGTAAGCTTCTCCTATGCCTTCGAACAGAGCGCTGGAGCAGCGCATTGCAGTGTTCGGCGAGAGCGGCAGCGGCAAGACCGTTATGCTCTCCTCGTTCTATGGAGCCATGCAGGAACCTCAGCTCCGGCAGAAGAGTCTGTTCCATGTCGTGGCGGACGACATGGGCCAGGGCACTCTACTGCACCGGAACTACCTAGGCATGAAAGAGTCAGCGCGGCTGCCCGCGGCCAACCATTTCTCCGCCACGTCCTACTCCTTCTCCGTCAAGCTGAAGGACGGAGCTGATGCCAAGGCCATGCCTTTCGATGCCCTGCGCCTCGTCTGGCACGACTACCCGGGGGAGTGGTTCGAGCAGGGCGTGAGCGGACCGGAGGAGGCCCAGCGCAAGGTTGACACGTTCAGGTCTTTGCTGGGTTCCGATGTCGCCCTCTTTCTGGTTGACGGTCAGCGGTTGCTGGACAACTCCGGCGAGGAGGAACGGTACCTGAAGTCGCTGCTGACCAATTTCCACAACGGACTGCTGTCGCTCAAGGACGACTTGTTGGAGGACAGCAAACCTCTTGTCGAGTTTCCGCGTATCTGGGTGATGGCACTGTCGAAGGCCGACCTGCTGCCCGACCTGGACGTGTTCGGGTTCAGGGATCTCCTCATAGAAAAGGCCGGGGATGAGATAGTCAAGCTACGCGAGGTGCTCGAAGGGTTCGTGGAAGGCCGCGATGCACTGTCAGTGGGTGAGGACTTCATGCTGCTGTCGTCAGCGAAGTTCGACGTCGAGAAGATCGAGGTAACCAAGCGCGTTGGTCTGAAGCTGATCCTGCCGCTGGCTGCCATGCTCCCGCTCGAGCGGCACACGCGATGGGCACAGGCGAAGCTACTCCCCGGGAAAGTGGCTGAGAAGCTGCTCGACGCCGGTGTCGGAGCCTTGGGCGCCGGCGCCTTGGCCGTAGCGCTTCTCGGGAACAGGGTCAGGCTGCCTGGACCCCTGGGTATTTTTTCGGGCCTCGTCGGCGCCGTTCTCTCGAGGGGAGTCATCGAAGATGCGGCCAAGCTGGCCGGGGACAGGCTCAGGGAGATCAACTCCGAAGCGCTGGCCAAACACAACTACCTGACAGCCACATTGACCGGCTTCCGGATGGACTTGGAAGAGGGCGAAAAGGAACAGGTCCTTCTTCGGAGCATTAAATGAACCTTATCTGGGCCACTCGTGGGCGGACCTGGGGCTTCCGGTTTCTCCGTGACGGGGGATTTCGAGATCCGCTCCCGGAATACGACGACGTCTTCTCGGGTGTCGCAGACGGGCGTGAAGCCTGTCACCGCGTTGGCGGGAAGGTGGCGCTGCGATTCCCGGACCCGCGGGAGCGGCAAGACCGGGCCGGCAGAGTCATCCCGCACGAATTCGTCGTCTTCGGACCTGAGGCCGATGGGATCAACTCGGTTGAGGAGGGCCGTCAGTTGGTCTGGCCCCTGGTCGCCGACGAATTCAAGCGGGTTTGGGAGCTCCCCGAGCCGCCCTCGGCTGACGCGTGACTTCAGCGGCCTGATCCACCTCGGTGGCACGCTCAGGGCTGCCAGTTGCTCCAATGCAACCGGATGCGGCGGATGTCCCGGGTGGCCGCCAGCAGGACCGCCTGCTGCTGGGTCAGGTGGTCCTGGAGGTCCTCCTGTTCCCGGCTGCCCAGGCGTGGGCCGTCGTCGGGATTCAGCGTGCCCGCGAGCTTGGCGGCGATGCGGCCGGCGTACGACGGCGCCAGCGGGCTGGCGCCGCTGCCTTCCGTTTCGATGGCGCGCCGGATGAGTTCGGCAGGATTCTGCAGGTCCTGCTCGTCCAGGACGAGCGAGCGCGGGCACCCGGCCATGATCCAGTCAGCGGGCACCGGCGTGTAGGGCAGGCACACCATGTAGGCGAAACGGCTGGACAGGGGAGTGCCGAACTGGCCGCCGATCCAGTCCTTGAAGGCGTGGGCCGAACTCTGCGACTGGGCGATCGGACTCTGGATCCGATGTTTGCCGCTCTTCCCCGAGGAATGCCACTGCCCGTTTTCGATGCTGATGCGTCCGCCCTTGACCTCGATCGCGGCCAGCCCGACGCCGGGCCAGAGCACCAGCAGGTCGATCTCGTGCTCGGCCCGGCCGTGCCGGACCTGCACCGAGTGGGCCAGGACGACGTCGTCGGGCAGGCTGCGGCGCAGCTGCTCCCAGACGGCCTTTTCCGCCGACTGCCCCCTCGCCGAACTCCGGCTACTCCGGAATGCGCCGCATTGAGACCCTCCGATCCTGACGGCCGGAAGGACGGCCCGGCACATGTGCTTCCACCGTACCTGTCCGGGGTTCCTGGTCCAGGCATTCCATGGGTGGCGGTCGGGGAGTGAGGGCGCTGTCAGCTTCCGCCAGGAGCCTTGTCATCGGGGATGATCCCGTACGGCTTCATCCAGTCGAGGTGGGCTTGTAGTTGTTCGTCGAGCGCCTCGATAGCCTCGGGAGAAACGTCCTGCGGTCGAACGTTTTGGAGATCGACCATCCGCTCGAAATGTTCGAGGAGTTGGTCCATTGCTATCTCGGCGTGTCCCAGGACAGCCCTGGCTTCGATTTCCGTCTCTTCTTCCGGCGACAAGAACGGATGGTCGCCGGGGCCATTCAGAGTGTTGTCCACTGTATTTCCCTTCCTCAGTTCTGCATTAATTGCGTTGTTGAACCTAACCGCTTCGCAATACGCGCCATTCGTAGCCGCAGTCTTCACCGGTGCAGCGCCACTCCGGGTCATCGCCCCCGACGACGCAGCCGGCCATAAAGGCCTTGGGATCGGGGTTGTCCGGATCGTGCGCCCACATGCCGAACTGCACGGGCCAGGCCTCGTGACTGCACCGGGGACAGGCCGTGGTGCCGTCTTGGGCTACTTTTGGACGGGTACTCTCCACCGCTACCCAGCCGCCGAAGGCCTTGCGGATATCCTCTTCCCGGAATCCGAAGAACGCGACAACCTGTTCCAAGGGAAAGCCTGCTTCCTTCATCTGTACCAGCAGGGGCCATTCGTGGTGCATTCGCAGATCGGTCATGCTGTTCCTTCCAAGCCGTCCCGACAGGCAGGCGGCAATTGTCTTCAACGACTGTCAGCGCTGGTTCAGGCGGCCAGGGCGACGCCGGAGCGGCGCAAGGCGTTGCGAGCATCGGCGGTCACCGATTCGCGCAGCGCAGCGGCCACTTCGGGTGGCAAATGGGCATCTTTGGTCCTGCGCGCCAGCACCGCCAGACGGTCGGCAGCAGTGTTCAGCGGATCACCGGCGTGACCCTTGACCCAGCGGAATTGCACATGGCCGTGCCGGACGAAGTCGAGGATGCGCTTCGCCTCCGAGATGCAGCGGAGGTTGGCGGAGGCCGGTTCGAATCCGGGGTGGGCCAGCATGCGGACCGCGTCTTGGTTGTCGGACCGGACGATCACTGCCGACCGCCCGTCCAAGGCACCTGCATATGTGGCCCGGGCCGCGGCCAGCGCGAGCCGGATGGCGCGGAGTTCGCCTTCGAGCACGCTTCCGCCCTCGATGGCTTTGCATCCCAGCACGGGAGCGATTGTGCCGCCGAAGTCCAGCACCCAGCCATGCCCCACCCAGCGAGTCAAATTCCCGCGCGAAGCGTCCGTGGCGATTTCCAGGTTCGTGTACAGGGATTCCAACCTGGCAGCGACAAGTTCCTCCATGGCGGCGATGGCCGGGGCCGGGGGATAGTGCCGGCTGACGGCCAAACCGAAGTCGCGGAGCCTTTGGGCTTCGTTTTCGTCGTCGCAGAAGATTTCGATAACGCCATGCCCGGAGAGTTCGAGGACTGCAGCCTGCACCTGCTGGAGGACGACATTGGGACGGGCTGTTACCTCGGCTTCGGCCAGACAGCCGCTGCGCAGGGCGACGACGGCCGGGCCCAGGTTCCGTGCCACGGCCCAGAAGTAGTGTCCGCGCCGGTGATCGATGCGGATCGAGACGCCGTTACGGCCCGCTACCTCGTCGGCGGCGCTGATGAACCGCCGGACCGGCGGTACTGGAACAGGAAAACTCACTGGCAACCCCCATTGCCTCGTAGCTGCACTTGCCCCAGCCGGTTCCTTATATGAACATTGTTCTCTATAGGATAGGCCCCGGTTCCGACAGTTTGGGCTGGATAACTACGGGCTGCGTTAGCAGTTAGGACGCCTGCGCCGGGTCGCGGAACAGTGCGGCCCAGACAGCCGATTCCGTGACACCGTACTTCTCAGCAATTTCATCCAGCCGCAGTCCCAATCGGCGAAGCTCCATCAGCGTATTACGGTCCGGCACGATGCCCATCTCGTCCTCCTCCAGTGCCTGGAGCCGGGGACGGTCCCCGGTTGTCCGGGCCGACAAGGGACGTCCGGCCCGGACAACATCAGGCATATCAAGCGGGTCCGACAGTCTTAGACTTCCGAGAGCCGGCGCAGGGTGGACCTGAACAGCGGGTTCGGATTGGCGTTAGGCAGCACAGTCTTCACTTTCTCCAGCGCCTCCAGCGGGGTCATGCCGGACACCGCTGCCCCGTACAGTGCGGCCACGGTGGGCGTGCGGCTTTCCATCCGGACGCAGTGCAGCAGCACACGCTTGCCTTCGGACCGGAACAGCCTGACGGCGTCGACGGCCTCCTGCAGTACGAACTCCAAGTGCGCGTTGGCCTCAGGCCAAGCCTCGTCCAGCAGCCAGAAGGTGGCATGGTCGCGGCCGGGGATCTCGGTTTCGGCGGTGCCGACGCGGGAAAGCGAGACGACGGCGTCGTAGTCCTTCCCAGCCAGGGCGGGCGCCCCGCCGAGCACGACGCCGGAATCCAGCGGGTGCGGGATCGTCTCCGTCCGGGTGGAGCTGATGTACGCCGAATTATCGAACTTCTCTACGTGGGGCCAGCGGCCCGGAGTGCGGCCCTCGCTGCGGGAGAGCTGCAGGCCGATGCGCTGCAGGTCCCGGGCGTTGTAGCCCGGCCAGCCGTGCAGTTCGCGGCGCCACAGGTACGGGACTGCGGTGAAGCCGTAGGCAGCGCCGAGCAGGCCACCGGCGATGGCGGCGACGGTGTCGGTGTCGTTGCCGCCGCGGACTGCGGCCTCCAGCGCGGCACGCAGGTGGGCCGGGCCGGAAGCGGTCCCCGCCGTCGTCGTGATGGCGGACCACGCGCCTTGGAACGCCTGGACCACCCAGCCATTCTTGGTGAAGTCCCGCGGCCGGCTGCGCTCGGCTTCCTCGATCCGGCAGGTCCAGACGGCGGCGCGGTCCTCGGGCAACAATACGAGGCCGGCGCGGATGTCCAGTTCGCCCGTGAGCACGGCGTGGCGGATGGCCAGGCACCAGAGGGCGCAGGCCTCGCCTGCATCCGGGTCGAAGTGCGTGAGTGCGCTCAGCTCCATCGCAGCGTCGCGCAGTTCGGCGGCGGACGCGCCCAGGTACGCCAGGGGCAGCGGAGCCGTGCGCATCAGCGAGCCATTGCCGGCGGAGCGGCCGGACGTGCGGTGCACCTGCTCGGAAGCTTTGAGCGCGTCCGCGGCGGTGACCGGACGGCCTGCCTTGGCCGCATCGCGGCGGGCGCGGTCCAACACCGAGCGGGTCTGCATACCGACGTCGTTGGCGTCCTGCGCCCAACCGACCCAGGCACGGACGGTGGCGTCCTTGGCGGGCTCGTCTAGGCGGAACGTGGGGGAGTTCAGCAGCGCATCGGCGATGGCCAGGGCCATGGATGTGTCGTCCGTCCACTCGGCCGGCTCGAAGTTGAAGGGGCCGCCGCCGATCATGGCGACCGCGGCGTCGTCGGGCATCGGCGGGTTGAATTCGTATCCGGCGCCGAGGGCGTCTCCCGCAGCAAGGGCAAGGAGCACGCCGGCGGCGCGGTCGGACTGCAGGCTGGTCAGGTTCATGGGTCCTCCAAAGGTCAAGATGCGGTGAAGTGGGGTGGAGCTTGTGGAGGGGCGGGCCGGCGGCCCGGAACCGTCAGCCGGCCATCATCGGGTGCCGGGTGTCCCAGGCGCCCAGATGGGCGACGCCGGGAAGCATCCCCAGTTTCGGCGACGCGCAGACACCGTTGACGGTGACGGGTCCGAGGTTCGCCTCGAAGTTCTCCGTCAGCTGCGGGAGGTCAAGCTCCATGACACGCACGGCCAGGTCCCGGGCGGACTGTGCCTTGGTCGGCACTGGTCGCATGCTCCCGGCATTGAGCTGGATGTCCAGCCACGCCGCCTCCACCAGCGAGCGGTAGTGGGCCGCGAAAAGGTCCGGGCGGCCGAAGAGTTCGAGCATCAGTGCCTGGCCACCGAAGGCGATGACGACGCCGCGCTGTCCATCGATCGGCCGCGGCAGTGACTTGAGGCCAACCCCCGGGCGGGTGCCCGCGTCGAGGTGGTCCACCAGCGAGCCGGTGCTCGAGCGGGTGTTCAGCCCCTCGAAGCGGCTGACCCGTTCCCACACTCGACTTTGGGTGCCGGCGCCGCGGCCGGGACGGTTCAGCTCGGCCCGCACGTTCAGCGGGGCTCGCCGGGCGGAACGGCCGTGCGACGAGGCACCGCCCCAACGGCCCTGCTCCACGCAGTACGTGTCTACATCCCGAGTCTCGCCCGCGGGCAGGATCACGTCCCGCGCGCAAACCCGGTGTTGGTGGCCGCCCTCCAGCAGTTCGCCTTCGAGCAACAGGACCGGCTTCGTGTCCTTGTTGGTCACGGTGAGTTTGTTGACCGTCGGGCCCGAGGTGAGTTCGGTGACTTCCAGGTTCGCGGCCGCGCCGGTAGCCAGTCCGACCGCGCCGCGGCGCTCGGCCCAAACCGGGAAGAGCGTAAGCGGGCCGACCTGCTTGCCGCTGCCGATGTGGAGCTGTCCAATCTTCATGATGTCCCCCAATCTTCCGCCGGCAGGCCCGTCTTCACGGGATTTTGCCAAGCGGATCCGACTTAAAGCGCGACTGCGCTAATTCGAGAATAGGTCGGTTTGTTAATTTGCGCAACCGCGCTCAAACTATAGGGGTGACGATTTGCGATAACTCCAGCAAGACATTGACTGACTATCCCCGCCCCTCAGTAGCAGTAGACACCGCGGTACTAACGGTCCGGGGCGATCAGTTGAGCGTCCTGGTGGTTGCGCACGACAAAGCGCCTGGCTTCGAGTGGGCGCTCCCCGGAACATTCCTGCACGAGGGGGAGCGACTGGCTGACGCAGTGTTGCGTTCGCTGCGAGACAAGGCCGGCATCACCGGCCGCACTCCGCAGCAGCTGTACGTCTTCGACGACCCCGCCCGCGACCCGCGGGGATGGGTGCTGTCCGTTGCCCACGTGGACATGGTGCCATTGAAGGAGTTGGAGCGGGCTTTGGAGAACGACGGCGTTAAGCTGCTTTCAGTGTCCGACGGTGTTCCTGGGCTGCCGTACGACCACACGGCGATCGTGGAGCGCGCGATGCAATGGATGCGCGATCAATATGAGGATCAGCCCGACCCTGGCCTGCTGCTGGAGGAGCCGTTCACTCTGCGGGATCTACGGATGCTGCACGATGCCGTGAAGGGCGAGGCACGGCAGCGGGATACGTTCCGCCGCCTGATGGTGGCCTCGGGGGAAATCATGGAAACGGGGGAGATGACAGGGGGCGGCAGGGGCCGGCCGTCGAGGTTGTGGGTACGGCGGTGAAGCAGAACGCGGTAGACCAAGTGCTGGATGTAAATCTAATGCCTCAAATATTTCAAGCGTCAGATCTGATTGGCTGTTGGAGCCTGACACGCCGGGTCGCCATGAACAACAATTCCCCTTCATTGCTTCCAACCGTAGCTAGGGTCGACTTATGCATATTGGGACGTGGGAATCGACAGTGTCTGGAATCGATAACGACCTGTTAGTTCTCCAATCGGCCGTGATGCTGTCCTTGACCGCGAACAAGGACCTATCGGTGATCCGGAAGGCTCGCCGTGAGTGGTCCGAGTGCTCTGAACGCTTCTACGGTAGTGAAGTCGAGAGCGTCATCGTACGGACTGGACACATTGTCAATGCCATGATTGACGCTGCCGGGCTGAGATTACCGACAGACCTGCGTAGCAGTTCCTGGCAACGGCCGGGGCAGCTATTGGCCGAATGTGCTGCCATAATCGATTCCGAAGAGCTGGGTCATGCTCCTGCTCACATCTGTATGGCACTACTGAATATGTATCAGTGGGGAATGACTTCCAGCCCTGAGCTCCATGGATCGTTCCTGCGCAACGACACGATTGGCCGGGCGTGGCAGGCAATCGAAGCAATAACGGAGAGGCTGGCCGAAACCCAGAACCGTTATCTGGGTCCAACGATGTCCCCGCCAATTGATCATAAGTGGAATGCACACGACACTGAACTGCTCGGCGACTATTCCTGGTGGGCGCGTGGAACAGGTTTCCTCTTCCAGACACTGAACGGTTGGGACTCCAGTTGGGCACTTCCGCAATGGTGTTCAGAAATTGACGGCCCGGTAGAGGACAGGGCCGGATACTGGGCACCGCTTCCCCACTTAGCCCTTGGCCCGCTCGGATGGTCAGATCCGGCACTCGGAATCGCGCGGTGGATCGTCTCCGGTATGCCGACAGGAACTCCGGAGCTTTCCCTGCTGCGCCGCCAGTGGGGGACTCGGGCCTTAGCGTATTTTTGTCACCCGCAAATGGATTGGCTTCCCTACGGACGGAGTGAAGGTCCTTACATAGATGCCCGGACTACTGGCCGGTTAGCTACCCGTTTGTACGAGCAGTCGCATTGGTCAGACATGTTCGCTGGTTGTGGCGGGCTGCACATGGTCCATCACCTGGCAGACCAGCTTCTTGGTAATTCATCCAGCTTGGGGAAAAAGTCTTTGTTCTTTGCGCAGGGGGATATCGACAATCAGCGGGTGCTGGTGCTGGAAAAGTTTCAGGGGTGGTATCGCCAGTTGGCAGACGCAGGCTCTGACCTCCCGGAAGACACTGAAGTTTTGCTTATCGCACCACCTGTTGGACTCCTAGGCAAGTACAGGCGGTCTCGGCAAACCGGGCGATGGTATTCGGGCTCACACGAAGCGCATCGACTGGGACATGAGACACCAGTACGGGTGGGTCAATCATCACCCGCACCCACAAGAAACGAGAGTGGCAGGATGCGAATCAAAACGAAGTCTTACGAGGCGCTGGCATGGAACCTTGCTACCGAGATATGCAGGCGTCATAACGAGTTTCGTGTCCTGTCAGACGACGGTTTGTCGCCAGTTAAGAGCTTCAACTTGCAGCACCGCAAGACCGGTATCGTCGAAATGGTGTTTGAGCACCCCGAGCTGACGTCAAACGGTGCTATTCGCCCTGCGAAAAATCCTGAAGGACAGCATGTCACTTATCAGAATGCTGTCGGTTCTGAATACGAGCGGACTATCCGAGTTGTTGAGGACAAGCTAGGGCTGACGCCTAGCCGCTCCAAACCGACCAGCCGGCGCATCTTGGCCTACCGTGCCATAGGTGCAGTGCTTGGACAAAAGGTGTATTCCAAGCAGCACTGGTATGTGCAGTCCTCAGTACATGCAGCCACAGGTAACTTGGAGGACCGCAGGCCGCGAAAGTTAGTGCAGACCACATGGGCTCATGACCTGCCGCAGCAATGGGAGAACGGTACAGACGGGGGAGCGTTCTGGGTGTTGTTCCGTGACGGTAAACCGCTCGCTCTAGTGACAGAGGCTGGTATTGCTTGGACCGTAGACGATCAGGAACCTGTAGATCTAATGACCATTTTCACTAAGGCCGGCAGGAGCCTTACTGCCACCGTAGGGGCTGCTTTTGGCACTATTCTTAAATGATCTTCTCCATACGACGGCAACAGTTCTAGCCGATACGTGGCGACCAATTTCCGTGATTCGTCTTTCGCTCTGGTGACTCAGGTAGCCTGGTGCTGTGAACAGCGGGGAAATAGGTCAGGCGTGGACCGATGACGAGATTGCGGCAATAGTTGAGAGCTACTTTGGCATGCTCCGACGGGAACTAGTTGGCGAGAGCTACAACAAAGCTGAAGAGAATCGACAGCTGCAAGCACTAACCGGGCGCAGCAAAGGCGCCATTGAGTTCAAGCACTGCAACATCAGTGCAGTGCTGCAGGGACTGAAATCCTTCTACATCGAGGGCTACAAGCCGCGATCCAATGTCCAGGCAGCTCTCCGGGAGGCTGTGGTTGAACACTGGGTCCGTGATTCAGCGCTACAGCAGCTTATGTTGAACGTAGTCGGCGAACCTGTCTTGCAACTACCTGAGGGCACGGTTCTAGATATGGCTCCTCCACCAAACATCGAAGTCGATGACTACGCCTTCAGCCGCCATGTCGTCAGACATGACTTCGTCAGGCTCGAAGCGGAGAAGCGCGGCCTGGGCCACGCTGGCGAACTCGCGGTCGTTGAATTCGAACAGCGCAGGCTCCATAACCTGGGCCAGAAGCGGCTCGCCGAGCGTGTCGATCATGTATCGGCAACGCAAGGTGATGGCCTAGGTTTCGATGTTTTGTCCTTTGAAACTGATGGGCAGGAACGGCTCATCGAGGTCAAGACGACGCGGCGCGTCAAGGAGTGGCCATTCCTAGTAACTCGTAATGAACTCCAACTTTCGCGTGATGAACCGGAGCGTTTTTATCTTTACAGAGTGTTCCAATTTTGTACCCCACGACCGTGCCTTTACACCATTCGCGGTGTTTTGGATGCGTCCTGTGCTCTGGCACCCACGGTTTACGAGGCGCGGCCGTCAATTGCGTAGTGAATGACGGCCTCACAGGTTCTTCGTGCATTATGTGGAACTCGGAACCCAGCTCGAGCGAACTAAGAATCAACTGAACTGGCGCCAGTTTCCTCATCCATAACGTATGGGAGGAATGGCGAACGTCTTACGTAACCAAACACGGCACGTTACTAGGAATCCCGGTATGCGAGCCGCCCTTCACCAGGAACAAGCTTCCTGCCGCACGCCACTGGCTGTTCTCAGGAAACGGGCCTCAGCAGCCTGTTGCCTGAGGACAGCCAGCTTGAGCTACGCCTTGTCAACAAATGGTGTCCACGGCTGGTCAGTCCGCAGAACAGTGTGCCGGATGATGCCATCAGGCGCGGCCCTGTATGGAAGAGCCATCGAGAAAATTGTGGCTAGGTCTCGAGGATGAACGGGGTCATCCATGTCGGGCGCTAGCAATCCCTCGGCGGTGTCAGCGGCAAAAGTAAAGAACAGCGCTCCGCGCCGGCCATTTCCCTGCTGGTGGAGGGTATTAGCCATCGAATCGAAGGTCGTGGGGTTTGGGATACCGGCTATCTGTTCAACGACGCTGCGCTGTCGAGGTGAACTGCCTGTAAATCCTGGCCGGGCCCAGACTCCGTCTTCATCACGCCGCTTGCGCTTGACAATTTGCACTCGAAACGATGATTCCCCGTCGAATCCGACAATACTTCGCAATGCGTTGGTAGCCGTATCCTTTAGGAACGGAGCGAGGACGACGAAATCCACGAGCTTATCAGTCTCAATGAGAGACCGCACGAATGACTTTTCCGGCGCATATGTATCATCATCAGCGAACTTGAACGCAGTGATCATGGCCAGAACGTCCTTCGCAGGCACGATTCCATACCTGGCGCGGAATACACCCGTGCCATCGGTTTTGAACGCGCCATGTTCAGCGGAAAGCTTCCGCAGGACCGGAACCACTGTTTTGAAATGGTGAGCATTCACCGAGCCGTCGCTGCGAACCGGGTGGAGTGCATAGTCCTGAAGTTTTCCGCCGACTCCCTTCTCGGTAATACACGAATTGTACATTTTGTTGGTTGCTGTAGGTTTGAGCCAAGGGAGACGCTGGGCTACCAATGGCGGCACGTCGATTGGCTTCACTGCCGGTTCGCCGTCCTCGTTCAGTTCCGAGTACTGACGGAGTTCCTGCCGGAAATCCTCCTCGTCTCGAGCGATCGATTCGAAGGCGTCGTAAAGGTCGACGTCGCGCCGTCCCTTTGAGATACTCGTTCCGATATACAGTCGCACGAGGTCCCGGTACCCTCTGCGGTATCCGAACCACCTTCCCATCTGCATCAGGGTGTCGGCCGCCGTAGCGACCCGTGTATACAGGGAGACCGTTAGACCCTCGACCGTGAAGCCGCGGCTAAGCTTCGCGCCACCTACGAGAATTTTCCAAACGGCCCTGCGTCCGAAGTTGATGTCCGCTTGCTGGTACTCCGATTCCTTGCTTCCGTTAACGAGCACTACGGGAGATCGCCCCGCTTCGATTAATTGAACGGCATCGGCGATACACGAGCTTAGCTCTTCGAAACTGGCGGGGGAAGGAAAACCTGGTTCCTGACGAGCCTTGCTGGTAAGTGAGAAGTCTGAATTCCAGAGATTCCGTAGTCGAGACATCGCTGCGGGCGAGCGGTAGGCATTTCCTTTCCACGCACTCTTAACGGACTCCAAGGTCAGTAGATGAGCGCCCGTCAAGTGGCTCTCGTGGATAAGCATCGTGTGGTGCCGGAACAGGCTCTCATCACCGAGAGTTTGGCGGCGATAAAGTTTCAACGCCCCGGCCAACACAAACGCGTCCAACGCCTCTGTCAACGAAGCATCCGGTACTTCCCCGTCGGACATGTCGACGGGGCGGTAGTAGGCCAATTTGTTAGATGTGCGGCGATCAGGTTCATCTGGAATAGGATCGAGATCGTGATAGGCTCGGGCGCCCATGTAGTCAGGCGAGGGCTCCAAGGCAATAATGAAGTCCTTAGGGAAAATGTCTTGGGAGTCGTTCGGATCAACGAAAACATTGGCGAAGGGCGTAGCCGTATACGCGACGTACTGGCAACGCGGCATGGCTTTAAGGATTCCGGCAATGTGTTCGTTGATCTTCGTCCTCTCCTGCTTCTCCTTCGTTGGCTTTTTCCTTGGATTCGTGGTGTTAATTGAGGCCTGATCGGCCTCATCATCGATGATTAGGGCTGGTATTTCGTTCAGGTCCGCTTTAATAAGTTGCAAATCATTGCGGAGCTTTTCCAAGCTACTCGTGTTCTTCTTGACAATGGCCAAACGCACACCAGCCTGTGCTAGGTTCTCCGCTTGCCACAATGGTTCGCTTGGCTTGGGCAGGCCATCCGTTCGGAAGTCTAAGGCCTCGAGCCCTTTTCGCAGTGCCTTATAGTCGTCGTTATATCCTGTCAGGCGGACGATTCGAGGGGCGCCTCGGTCTTCAGGGTAGCCCCCGAAACTTACGAATCGATTCGCGAGCCAGTCCTCGTCAGCTGTTGAAATATAGTCGATGGACTCCGTCAGCCGGCGTATATTTTCCTTGGCTGTATCTGCGTTAACGTCGCTGAGCGCCTGCAGCTCGAGGGCTCGAACTTTCTTTGCGACGCCGCCGAGAAGGTTTTCTTGGCCCACGAGTTCCATGTCGATGCGCTTCTGGGTTTGGCTGCGGAGCATCTCAATTGTACCGGTCAGGACGATGATCAACTTGTAGCCGGCGTCTACGGCTTTCGCGATCAGTCCAGTGAAATTGGCGGTTTTACCACTTTGAACGTGGCCGACTACCAGGCCTTTGGACTGATAGGGTTCCTTGCGCGTTGGATCCGCCAGCCGTTCGACAATCAGTCGGGTGGCAGAATCAATTGACTCGACGGCCTCCGGTGCGAAGCCTTTGCGACGTAGTGTGGATTCGTAGGAGTTCCAGTAAAACCGACCCCGGGCTGTCGTGTCCCAAGGTTGCCATTCGCCTGCTTCGATGAGTGTGGGCTTGACATGGTAAACGGGAAAGAGCTGTGCGATCACGTCCTCATGTTCCTGGAGACCGAGGGCGGCTAGCACATCCCGTCGTCGTTCGTCAGTCTGGGCAGTCGCTGCCGCAGTACCGTCCCTGAGCGTCAGCTCGTCGATGTGATCCCAGTGTGCAAGCAGCTCGTGGAAAGCGATGCGTACAGGGTCATTTGGGTTCGAGACGAGCAGGGCGCTAACCAGCGCAGATTCATCCAACAGTGGGAGGTCGTCGTCATTGAGAAGGGAGTTGGTTCGTTTGAGGAGCGCTCGGGGAGGATTATTCTTCAACGAGGCCAGCGCTTGCTGGAGGATCTGTACAGTCTCGGGTGCCAAAGCTATACCTTCCAATCGTTTAGGGCAGGGTGAGGTGTACCGGGAATGAGACCTGAGACGTCTATCCGATAATGCAAGTCAGAAATCAGTTCGAGACGAGGCACCGCGGCTGAGAGCCTGGCCGTCGTTAGTGCCGGAAATTTTTCGTCGACGACATAGGCTTTCGGATCAGACCGCCACATCCACCGATCTGGGTAGAGGTCTGAGTCACCCCTGTACCAACCGAGACCTTCGAGCTTCTGATTTACCGCCTGCGCATGCTCGTGGACAGACCTCATAACCCTTTCGACGGTCTCGGGCAGCGTCCAACCTGGCGCGCCCCCGGCGCGCGTGAGTTGAAGAGACACCAGCCATAGCTCGCGGCCAGGGTTCGGTGCGAGCTGGCCTATTCCCGAGATGACGTGTTTTCGCTTTTCTGACGTCGTAGTCTTTACCTCGACATCGATGTCTCCCAACGCAAAATCGTGCTGTTCCGTGAGGGGCCCGAGCCAAGCCGCGACTGCGTCATCAGGTCCAATCGTCGACACCAGACGATCGAGAACTAAGAGTTCTCCAACCAGGCCGACCTGTTGGTCCACAGACAGTTTGGTGTGGGATTGGATCAGTTCTTTGAATGCTTTGACGGCATGCTCTAGGGCGTCTGCGACGTTCAGTCCATTCTGAAGGCCAACCGCGACGGTGTGGAGCAGGCCGTAGGTGGCACCCGGAGCGACGTTGGACGCAGCAGTGATGATTAGCCGTGTCGGTTTGCTCGACTCTTCCAAAGTGACGTCGATGTGACGCAGCGGCGTCGCGGTCGGCCTAGATCGATCGTCCGGCATCAGGAGTGACATCTGGTGGGCCGGCGGATCTATCAACAGTTCACAGTGCGGCGAGTCGCCGACAACATGCAATGTCGGGGTGGGCAGTGATAGGAAGTGATTAAGAGTTTCTTCAGTGAAGCGTTTATTAACTTCGTGCATGGCCGTCATCGTGCCCTAGCTGTCTTATCTGCCGCTTCCTGTTCCGCATGCGCAGCAGCGACGAGCACGGCCTGAATGGCTTCGAGCCGGGCGTTTTGACGTGGTCCGAGCTTCTGTCCGCGGAAGACGTCTTCCAGAAGCAGGTGCATCATAGTGGTGACCAACGGTGCCTCACGATCGGTTAGGTTCTTGCAGCCCGTAATTGCCTCGTAGTACCGCTTGTTGAGGACAAGGACGCGCTTGCGGCGGTCGACTTCAAAGAACACGTCATCGGCAAGCATTCGCCAACGGAGGGTAACGTCCTCTGCATCCTCGTCAAAGCCGAAATGCTTCTTCATCTCCTGGCGTACTGAGGCTGGTACGCCAGCTACGGGCCGGACGACAAAGATCTTCTGTCGCTGCCGCTTGCGTGAGTTTTCATCCTCGTCTCGCGCTGCTCGAAGGAAGTCCTCGAAGGTCTGGCCGTCGTCCGTGTGAGCCTCAAGCAAAGCATGCAGCAGCTCCTCAGAGAATTCGACGCCGGCCTTCTCAGGGTTGAAGCGGAGGTGACCTTCCAGCTCTTCACTGAGTTCCATGCGCACTCGGGCGAAGCCAAGCTGTGTGTCGCCGTCGTCCGCCAACCCATTCCACCCGCCAGCCTGCAGCAGCCTGTCGTTCCGGTATACGTAGATGCCTTGGTGTTTGGCAGCGTCGCGCTGCGACGTTAGCACGAATTGCGGGTCGGTCCGTTCTGAGAAAGCGATGATCTTGCCCTCGGCTACTACCCGAATATCGCCCACAGAGGTCGTGAAATGCCATGCAGTCGGGCTCGAGACCGAGCTCAGAAGGGCAAAGGGATCGAGCGGCTCGACCGTAAATGACGACCCAGCTTCGCCGAGCGACGTGTCGAGCATGTCAAGCTGTATTACGAGCCGGCCGGATTCGATTAGCCGGTGAAAGGTAGTGCCCAGGAAACGGGAAATGCGGCGCATTCTGGCGTCGATCCATGTCTCGATCTCCCGTACAGACTTTCTCCGCGGGCGACTGAACAGGCCAGTCCACTGGACGACCGTCCCGTGAGAGACCGGAAACCGGCTTCCGTGGACAGTGAGAGCCCGTTCGGCCGCTTCCGGGTTATGGGAAGCAATCTCGGGCCTGCCCCGACGGACACTTTCCCTGGTCATGCCGGCACCGACTGCCATATACCTGTGCCGTCGAGTGAACACATCCAGCCGCTTTGCCTGGCTCAGCGAGGCTGCCTTGAGCCCGACACCGAAATGTCCCAGGTCGCCAGCATCATGTTGGTGGTCCCGCCCGTACTCCATCGCCCTGAGCAACTGCCATTCGGACATCCCTCTGCCGTCGTCGACGATGGCCAGTCCTTGGACGTCTTCAGGACCGAATAGGTGGCGAATCAGGACATTGTGTGCACCCGCATCCACTGCGTTGTCGACGATATCCGCAAGCGCACTTTCTAAATCGTGGCTTAGGCCAATCATGCCAGCGACGCGAGGGTCGGGCATGACGACATGGACGTTATTCGTGGTTGGAGTAAAAAGGAAGTCGGTCATGCTCACTCGTCGATGGCCAAATCGTTGATGCCCAGACGACGGGCGTTCTCCTTGATGACGCGTATGGCTGAGTCAGAGTACCCGCCATCCTTAGTCGCGTTCACCGTGAGAATGAGGTCAAACGAATCAGGGGCCGCGTCCAGGACGTGCTGGATAAACTTGACGAAAATTTCGTCGACGCGGTCCCGCAAGTTTCCGTGACGATGAAAGTGAACCGTCGCATAGATTTCCCTCTCACCGCCTGAATCCTCAGCGGAGCCTTCGCCCGGATCCGGCTGTTCCTCGACCGCTGGCGGCTGGTGAGCAGCTGCTACTAGCGTCTTTCGCTTTTTTTCAATTACCTCTAGCGGCTGTGTTTCGCCAAAGGCGCTGAGAAGGCCCTGCAGAATTCCTTTCCGTGCTAGGGACACATCGTAATAGAAGTATCCACTGTTCTCGTCTCGAACGCTCTTCAAATTTTCAACAACCGTTTGGTCGTCAACGTTGTTGCTTTGAATTCGCTGAATAGAGGTGCAAGGAACACAAAGCGTTGACCGCTTGATTTTGCTGACCCGATCAACGTATGGAAAGAGCTCCACTGCGAGCTGGCTGCTCGGATCCTGGGACTCAACGGACCGCAACTCAGTTTTTAGGGTCACAGACAATGGTTCGAGCCCCCACCGTTCTGTCAGCGCAGAATTTAGTTCAGCATGCCTAGTGTATATGGAGGCATGCCGCCCGCTTTCGGAGAGGTACTTGTGGCTGGCGGCGTCTGACGCGGTGTTGACATCTTTGGTACGGTAACGAGTGGTTTGCCCTGCTCTTAGAGACACGAGCAACTCTTTCGGGGCCTTCACTCCGGACGCAGCCATAAGCCCGTAGAGGATATGAATATCATCCAATTGAAGGGTTTTCTCGGCGAGAGGAAGGACAAATTCCCACTGTATATCTTGCGGTGAATCTGGCAAGGTCAGAGCCGCGGCTTCTTCGGGGCCTGGATAGGGCAGGAAGGATGACGGAAAACCTTCAGGGGCACCGGTACAGTACTTGGTTTCAATCCAGCCTAGCGGTGTCTTGAATACTCCGAAGTGTCTCACCCACCAGAGATCCGGGCTTTCAACGGGCACAGGCTGTTTGTAGGTCGATGAAAACTCAGCTCGCGCACGATATTGGACACGCGACAGCAGTTCTCGCGTGATAGTAGCCCGGGACTGAACCGACGCGTTATTGAGTTCGTGTAACCGCTCAGTGTGCGGAACCATGTTAAATCTGATTGAAGTAGCAGGAACTGGTTCGGGGCTCTGTTCCGATTCATGGGATAAACGCCGGGCCTCGGAGTTTTTCCAAGCTTCGTAAGTATCACTCTTGACTGATGTGTGTTCCGGAAGAGTCTTGCGAACCCCTAGCCGTTGCAGGAGGGCTAGGTCCCGTCCATGGAACTGTGGATCCACGACGAGTGCTGCATCCTCTGGGCGGTCATGCCTAAGTAAGGGACCAGAGAGCCAGGCGGTGCCGAGCGGTTGCCATGACCCGCTCTGTCTCCTGATGAGAATCTTCGCTGGATCTGTGTGTTTTGTCAGGGCGTCAATGACGTCCGTCGCATTGAAAGTGCGCGAAACACGCCAAAGCGATTCTGCCTTCTCCGGATCCGAATAGTCATCGGCGACTGCCCGGGCAAGTTTGTTGATTTTACCTATACCGTCGAGTACTTCCAGCCCAAGTGTACGGAGATATGAGGCACATTGACCGTAATGCAGGAGCTCGTAGGCGACGAGGGTTTCACCGGCTTCGTCGCTGTCCGTCGGCAGATCAAGTCGGCCTGCGATTGGTGCTTCGACTCTTCCATCCGCCATCAGCACAATGCGGCTTCGGCGCATCTCGGCTATATGGTCAGGCTGACGACGATCAATTTCGGCAGCGATCTGCAGCGCGTTCTCGTAGGACTGGAGGCTACCCTCCTGAACTACTTCTTCGAGCCACTCAGTGATGGAGGCCCGCTTTTTGTTTGCCTTGACCAAGAGGCGATTGAGGAGACCGTTGCGCTCCTTGGTGGAAAAAACGCTCCGGTGAACCCAGGGTCGATCCGCTCCGACGGACTCTTCCCACATAGCCTCGATTGCCGTTGCTTCGGTCAGTTCCGGCTGGATACGCATGCTGGTGATCGTCTGGAGCGTTCCCGACCGGTCCGGCAGGAACGGAACGACAGCCAGTACAGTCATTATCGGATCGTAAATGACGCCGTCCGCCCAGCTACGGGTTTCCCGATCGCGCGACGGAAGAACATCGAAATGGGCCGCTGGATCGATACTTGTGCCCAGTAGGGGCATGGCGCCGGCGACCATCCGCGGAACGGCCTGAGTCAGAATCTCCCGGTTGTAGAGAGTCTCTAGCATGCTGACCCGGTCTTCATTCATTTTGAAGGCTGCATTGATAATGCCGCGAAGCGAAGTCCTGTGCTGGGTCGGGAAATAGTTCCAGAAAGTGCCGAGTTGACGCCTAGATTTGATGTCCAGCGGTACAGCCCAGCTCACCGGAACTTCACCACGTGCGAAAATGCTGCCTGCGTCTGCGGCTGCGGCCTCTGAAACCTTGTGGACGTGCTCGAGCAGTAGCCATTCCTCGGTTGCTCCCTCGCTAGAGAGAGTGATTCGCTCGCCGGTTCGTTCGGAGGTCCATGCAGTTGATGTTTGCTTTACACGGTCCTCGAACCGCAGTTCATGAATGTCAGGGGAGAAAAGCAGGAAATGATGTGGGAATGATGCAAGTTCGTCGTGTAGCCACGAGGCGTTGCCTCGAAGGGGTAGTCGAACCACTGTCGTGGCCCATGACATGAGGGAAGCAAGCTCGCTGTCCTTCTCCGCTTCGGCGTCTGCGTCAATCGGCTTGGCGAGCCGCAGGACGGGGTAGTTAGTCAACCCTGGCAAAACCGATTCCAGCAGCTGCTGGCTTCGTTCCCTGCTCCAGGAAACTGAGCCAGAGCGGCTGAAGATCTGCGGCGTATCCGAAACCTGTAGCACTGATTTGAAGCCGAGCCCAAATCGTCCGATCTGGTCGTCGCGCTTATCGGAAGAGTGTGACAGCATCAGTGTCTGGTAACCGCTGCTAGTAAACGGCGCTCCCTCATTGGCGCAGTACAACGCGTCACTTGTGAGTACAACTGCAATGCGTCCACCCTGACCGCGCATCGCGTCTGCTGCATTCTGGATTAGTTCGTTGAGCTGCTTGCGCCCGTAACCACTTTGTGAGATCGACTGCTCGATGTTGCTGTGTTCGCGGACCAGGTCGGGCCGCACGCGGTATGCCTCCAGCGCCGACCTTGCATCAGCCCGAATGAACTCTGCGATGTCGCCTTCGACTCCAGCCCACGCCTCAAGCATTATTGTCCCCCCGACAGTTTGTACTTTTAACTACATTTATTTCGAACAGTCTTATCAGACAGATCTGACATTTTGGCTCTCAGCCATGTTGGCAGCGGTTCCTAGCCGACGTAGGGGAGCAAGCTTCGTGCAATCGCCTGTCCCAGCCAACGAGGTACGGCGTTTCCGATTTGCTTCGCAATGGCTGTCTTTGACCCCACCCAGCGGTGCTCGTCATAGAAGCCCTGCAACCGCGCTGCTTCGAGATGTGTAATTGCGCGGTTGGCCTCAGGATGCAGATAGCGGCCCTTCTCGGGTTTGAAGAATTCGGTGCGGATAGTCACAGAGGGCTTGTCCCAGTGCAGACGTCCCATAACATCTCCCGATCCGGATGTATGGCCCACCCAGCAATTAGCCTTCAAATCCTCCGGTAGATCCATACGATTTCCCCCAGGAGGAATCGCAGCAAACCGCTTCAGCGAGATCGTCTGATATTCGCGGTCCAGATGGAGTTCTGTCGTCTTGAAGGGCCCGGGCATGATGCGTGTAGCCGTCTCGGTACGGGCTTCCCCTAGTTCCCGCCGATCGGCACGGTGTGGGATCCCGTCGAAAGCTTGCCGAACCGTCACATGTTTGCGGGCATGAGTGGGCACAGGGAACTCAGGCTTGTCCATGTCACGTCGATAACCGATGAGGATGGCGCGCTTGCGTGCCTGTGGGGCTCCGTAGTCCGCTGCGTTCAGTACTTGCCAGTCGAAGTCGTAATCAGCAAGGAGTCCATTCGGTCGGGTGGCCTCGTAGAAATCGACGAGTTGTGGAGACTTCACGAAAGTGGCCACGTTCTCTACGACGAAGTACTTCGGCTGCGCCTTTCGTAGAGTCTCGGCGTATTGACGCCAGAGTTGATTTCGCAAGTCGTTCTCATCGCGTTTGCCTAGCAGGGAAAACCCCTGGCAAGGAGGGCCCCCTATGACAACATCGACTTGGGGAGTCTTCTCCTCCTGCAGCCAGTCCTGGATAGGACCTGCATACACTTTGCGTCCAAAGGTCGCCTCGAATGATGCGGCAGCAGCCGCATCGAACTCCACTGCCCGCTTGGTAACGAACCGTTTGTCAGCAGAGTAAAAGCCATTTGTGAGTCCGCCCGCCCCGGCGAATAGGTCCAACATGGTGATCGAGTTGCCCGTGACGTCGCGCGCAAAGGGGGCAGGGGATGTTTCGCTCATTTCCGTCCTACAGTACCTTCCGACAGCTCCCGGCACGCCCAATCTCGTGGCAGTGTTGCCGGATTCAAGTTGAACTGTAGTCGGTACATCCGACACCGCAGACACCCCAGAGCTCACTGCGGAAGGAAACGGCGTCACCTTAGAGGCGAGCACTATCCCTATGGGCGGATGAGACCGCTCACCCAAAGAGACGTCCATCTCCTAACCCGACAGCCAGCTGCTAGTCGTCTCGGAGCTGAGGAAAGCGAATTTCCTAAACGCGGCCAATACCTCCACCCCTCGGCTCCGAATACCGAACGTGAAGACTCTCAAGCGCATCCCGCTGCCCGCCGTTGAAGCTGCGCTGGCAGGCCTAGTCTCGGCCGGCGTACTGCTGGGTGTAGCCCAGTTGGTCGGCGCCTGGTTCCGCGCGCTGGCGTCGCCGCTGGTGGCGCTGGGCGCGGCGTTCATCGACTTCACGCCGGTCTGGCTGAAGAACTTCGCGGTGGACACGTTCGGCACGGCGGACAAGCTGGTGCTGTTCATTTCCATGGGCGTGGTGATGGCAGTGCTGGCGTGCCTGGTCGGGGTGCTGGCGTGGAAGCGCTGGGTGTGGGGCGCGTTGGCGGTGGTGCTGCTGGGGGTCGTGATGGCGGCGGCGGTGATCACGCGGGCCGGGGCCGTGCCGGCGGACCTGATCCCGACGGCGGTGGGTGTCCTGGCTGGATTGATCTCGCTGCGGCTGCTGGTGAACCGGATTCCGGCACCCGCCGTTGCGGCGGTGCCTGTGAACATGACTGCTGCGGTGCCCGCAGGCGCGGCCCCACCAAATGTCCCGGCCCAAGAGCCACCCACCGCAACGGACCCGTCCCGCCGCTCCTTCTTCGCCACCGCGGGCCTGCTGGCGGCCGCGGCCGTCCTCGCGGGAGCGGCGGGGTCGGCCCTGGCGGGTGCGCGCCGCACGGTCGAGGAAGCCCGCCGGCTAATGCGGCTCCCGGCAGCCGCGAAAAAGGCTCCGCCGCTGCCGGCTGGCGTCCAATCAACGGCACAGGGAGTAGGCCCGTACATCACGCCGAACCAGGACTTCTACCGGATCGACACGGCGCTGGCGGTGCCGATGCTGGACCCGAAGACCTGGCAGCTGCGGGTGCACGGCATGGTGGAACGGGAATTCACCATGAACTTCCAGGACCTGCTGGACGCAGAGCTCATCGAGTCCTACACGACGCTGACCTGCGTTTCCAATGTGGTGGGCGGGAGTCTGGCCGGCAATGCCAAGTGGCTTGGCTACCCGCTGAAGAACGTCCTCAGCCGGGCCCGGCCGCTGCCGGGGGCAGACATGGTGCTCTCCACCAGCAGCGACGGCTTCACGGCGTCCACGCCGCTTGAGGTGCTGCAGGACGGCCGGAATGCGCTGCTGGCCATCGGGATGAACGGCGAACCGCTGCCGCTGGAGCACGGTTTCCCGGTGCGGATGGTGGTGCCGGGCCTGTACGGCTTCGTCTCGGCAACGAAGTGGGTCACAGACCTGGAGGTCACCCGCTTCGCGGACAAGACGGCGTACTGGACGGACCGCGGCTGGTCCGCCAAGGGGCCGGTGAAGACGGCGTCGCGGATCGAGGCGCCGCGGGCGTTCGCGCAGCTGCAGCCGGGCATGGTGGCGGTGGGCGGCACGGCGTGGGCGCAGCACCGGGGGATCGACCGGGTCCAGGTCCAGGTCGACGACGGCGCGTGGCAGGACGCGGTGCTCGCCGCGGAGGCCAGTGTGGATAGCTGGCGGCAGTGGTCCTACCGCTGGCAGGCCGAGCCGGGCACCCACACGCTGCGGGTGCGCGCCTGGGACAAGGTCAACGGGCTGCAGACCGAGCAGCGCGCGGACCCGATCCCGGACGGGGCCACCGGCTGGCACAGCGTCCAGGTCACGGTCCAGGGCTGAACCGGACTGCGCAGCCAACAAATTTCCGAATCCGGCCAATCCACCCGTCGGACCGTTCCGAATACCCCATGACAGCCCGGAGGCGCCCCGGGAACAGCAGGCGGGAACTCCCGCCGCATCTCAAGGGAGCAAGGCAATGTTGAAGTACAGCAAGAGAACTTTCGGGGCTTTGGGCCTCGCAGTGGCGGGTCTGAGCCTGGCCGCCTGCGGCAGCGGCGCCGGGACCGGCACGCCCGCCGGGTCGATGGCGCCCGGGCAGTCCATGGGCAGCGAACCGATGGGCACCGGATCCATGGGCACCGGCTCCGCCGCGGCAGCGGCGATGGTGGGCCCGGGCTGCGCTGCCTACGCCAAGGCCGTGCCGAGCGGAATGGGCTCGATGGAAGGCATGGCGCAGGACCCGGTGGCAGTGGCCGCCTCGCACAACCCGATGCTGACCCAGCTCACCGCGGCGGTATCCGGGAAGCTGAACCCCAAGGTCAACCTGGTGGACACGCTGGACAGTGGCCAGTACACGGTCTTCGCCCCAGTGGACCAGGCCTTCGAGCAGGTCCCGGCGGCCACGCTGAAAACCCTGAAGGCCGATGACGCGGCACTCAACAAGGTGCTGACCTACCATGTGGTGCAGGGCCAGTTGGCGCCGGCCGATGTGCCCGGCAGTCACAAGACGGTCGAGGGCACGGCCGTGAAGGTGACCGGCAGCGGGGACAACCTGATGGTCAACGGCGCCAAGGTGGTCTGCGGCGGGGTCAAGACCGCCAACGCCACCGTCTACCTGATCGATGAAGTCCTGATGCCCCCGGCCAAGTAGGCCGGCCGCCCGCCGGGGCCGCGCCCGGCGATGAGGGGGACGACGGCGGACCGGAGCCCGCCGCCGTCGTCCCCGACCCCGGCAGCCGCACCGGAACGTGAACCGCGCGCCGACACAGCAGGGAGGAGCATTCGTGGCCGACGGGCATGAGAACCTTGATGCCATGCAATTGCCGTGGTCGCGGTCCGTGGACTCCGCCCCTGACCCGACCCCCGAGGAACTCATCCGGCGCGTGGCCCTGGGCGACGAGGCTGCCTTCGAGACGCTCTACGACGCGGTCGCGCCCACCATCTTCGGCTTGGTGCGCCGGGTGGTCCGGGATGAGGCGCAGAGCGAGGAAGTGACACAGGAGGTGTTCGTGGAAATCTGGCAGCAGGCCGCCCGGTTCGACGCCGACCGGGGCAAGGCGCTGTCCTGGATCCTGGTGATCGCCCACCGGCGGGCGGTGGACCGGGTCCGGGCCAGCCAGGCCAGCGCGGACCGGGACCTGCGCCAGGGCATCAAGGAGTACCGGGACAGCTACGACGACGTGGCCGAAACGGTCGAACTGCGGCTGGAGTCCGAGCGCGTCGCGAAGGCCCTGGAGAGCCTGACCGAGACCCAGCGCGAGGCGATCACGCTGGCCTACTACGGCGGCCACACCCACCGGGAGGTCGCCACGATGCTGGACGTGCCGGTGGGAACGGTGAAGACGCGGATCCGCGATGGCATGATCCGCCTGCGGGATAAGTTGGGAGTGGCGTGATGGACGAGCAGTTGCACCTGTTGACCGGCGCGTACGCCCTCAATGCCCTCGACGAGTCCGAACGGGCCGCCTTCGAGCGCCATGCGCTGGCCGCCGAGGATACCCGCGAGGAAGTCCGCGGGCTGAGCGAAACCGCGGCGCTGCTGGCCTACGGCACGCCCGCGGCCGTCCCGCCGCCGGAATTGAAGTCCAAGGTGATGGCCTCGATCCGCAACACCCGGCAGCTGCCGGGCGACGCCGTGGTGACGGACCTGGCCGCCCGGCATAATGCGCCCGGCCGGGGCGGCGCCGCTGCGGGGCCGGGCCGGGGCCCGTCCGACCGGGCCGGTACCGGGCCGGGCCGGGGCCGGAGCACGACGGCGGCGCGCTGGCTGGGTGCCGCGGCCGCGGTCCTGCTCGTGGCCGCCGGGGTGCTGGGCGGCTGGGCGGTCAGCCTGGCCGGCGAGCAGCAGCGGACCGAGCAGCAGATGCAGGCGCTCGCGGCCGAGCACGCCGAGGTGATGGCGCTGCTGATGGCCCCGGATTCGAAGGTCATCCCCGGGCGGATGCCGGACGGGGCCGTGGTGACCGTGGCGATGTCCGCCCGGGCCGGCAAGGGCGCCGTCATCACACAGAACCTGCCGTCGTTGGCCGAGGGCCAGGCCTACGAACTCTGGCTGATGTCGGACGGCAGCGCGAAGCCGGCCGGGATCATCCACCCGGACAAGGCCGGCCGGACCAGCATGACCATGCTCCCGGACGTGGCCGGCGCCACCCACCTGGGCATTACGATCGAGCCGGTCGGCGGTTCGCCGCAGCCCACGTCCGCCCCGGTCATGATGCAGAAGCTGTAAGGCCAGGTCTTCCCAAGTTGCGTCGCTGCTCAGTTTCCCGGCAAGCCGGCGGCTTCTTCGCGTTCGCGGTCCGCGGTCCACGACTGCTCTGCATCCTGCACCGCCGACAGAATGGATGCCGCATAGGTCCAGTCCCACCGGCGCCGGGCGCCGTAGCCATGCCAGCCCTCTTCGCAGGTCCAAGTAATGAGCTGCACGCCGCTGGGCATCTCCTCCGTTTGGAGCGGGGCGAATAGGGGCCAGCGGCCGGCGTGCTTGAGGAAGCCCCGCCAGCGGGCAGCGAGTTCATCGCGCGGCCACGGCGCCACCACCAGCATCAGGCGCGGGGTGTCGACCCCGGCGAGATAGTCGATCTCCCACTCCAAGCCGCGGCGTACCTCGGACGGAGTGGCCGCCATGACAACGGCCTGGGCGCCGCCGACCCATTCCCGTACCCGGTCCTGCCAGGCATCCCCGCTGAGCGAGAGTTTGGCCGCGCCCAGATCAGGAACCCGTTGGTCGCGCGGGGAAATGGCGATTACCGGTCCGAAGCGGCTGAGATACCGCACCAGCACCTCCTCGAAGCGCGGCCGGCCGAACGGCGTGAACGATTCGATGAAGCCCCGGCGGGTGAGCGAAGACGAAACGCGCAGCCTGTCTTCGTCGAAGCCGCGCAGGTAGAGGAAATAGGGGCGGGTGTCGGCGTCCAACACCGCGGTGAGTGAGCGCCGCCGAAGCCGGCGGCCGAGCCGGTCGAGTAGGTAGGCCGCCGTTATCGGTGCCACGAGTACCGCCAGGAACAGGAGCCCGTAGCCGCCCCTGGCGTCCAGGCGAACCGCAAGCCATTGCGTCGCTCCCATCGCTATTTGCAATGGTCCGCCTTCGAACAAACCCCGGATCACTCGTTCGTTCGTCACCGGGGTCCGGCTGCGCACCAGCAGGAGCATAAGAGTGCAGATCAGGTAGTAGAAGATGGCGAATGCGGCAATACCACGGGCCAGAGCGCGAAGTAGTGCGCCCGCGACCGAGGCCGGCGTCGGCGGCCCCGCCGGGCCGGAGGCGATTCGCAGCAGCGGCCCAGGGCGCCAGACCAGCCATAGCAGGCCACTGACCGCGATGGCCAGGACAAAGGGCCCGCAGAAGAACCATGCGAGTAGCCAGTAATTATTATACGGCGAAAGGGCGAAGAGACCTCCTAGCCAACCGCCCACGACGACAACGGTGAGTACGCCCCGCCTGGCCAGGAGGCCGCGGCGGGCGCGCCCGGCGAGGCGGTCGACGGCGGAGAAACGCGCCGTCGTCGGCCCCGTTGCGTAGCCGCTCTGGCGCCGTCGGTTCCACCACCAGCGCGGCAGGAAGAGCAACAGCAGCGTGAGCAGGGGAAGCACCACGAAGAACAGTGCCGCATCACGTACCAGATCGGAGCCCCGGGTGTCGGGCTGCACTGACCCCGGGAGCAGTGCGCGCAAGGTCTGGGCATCGAGGCGCGAGCCTTCGGTACAGGCGTCGAACGGCGGGTTGGCGCAGTAACGGTCCACGTTGATGTAGCTGGAGCCCTGTACCCAGGACCGGCTGATGCCCCGGCCGCCTGCGTACACGCCGGCCTGGTCGAGACCTGGGCCGAGTGCGCCGGACAGCTGGGGCCGCGCCGCGAAGTCGCTCGCCGCGGCCCATTTTGTGGAGTACGCCTGGAATGCCAATGTCGGGTTGGCGCATTGCATCCAGAACACGGTAGTGCGGGTAGTGTTCCGCCCCACCCACGATTCGCTGCCGCCGTTTTCGCACTCCGTGTCCACGTAGTCGGACCCCTGCAACGGCTTGGCCTCCACGAGGACCCAGTCCTCCGGCGCCCCGGCGGGCCGGAACCGGGACAGCGGGTCACCCGGCGGCGCTTTGATGACGGGCAGCCGGTTGACGGCTTCGTCGCGGAGGGCCGACAGTTCACGTACGTAGCGCTTCGTGGCCGCGGCACAATCGGTCCCGGCGCGGCATTCACGGGCCACCGACAGATAGACGGGACCCTGGCTCCAGTATCGCTCGAGGTATGCGCCTTGGTCGGTGTATGCCGCGACGTCGATCTCCGGGCCGAAGACGGGTGGCACCTCCCGGTCCGGAAACCGAAGGTAGGCAAGCATCGTATTGGGGATGAACGCCGCCGCCGATGCGGCATCCCGGCAGCGGGCCCACGACAGGCCGGCCTGATGACCGTCGGCAGCGGACCACTCAGCGTGGCCCCCGGCCTCGCAGGTCCCCAGTTGCGCCGCGGTGAACGGGGTCACCTTGGCTGGGTCCCAGTCCACCCCGTCATCGCGTGGTTGCCAACGTTCCGGAGTCCAGCCGTCGGCGGTTTGGGAGATAGGGGAGCGGGCGACAGCGGAGGAGGCGGCGCCCAAGGAAAACGCAGCCGTTACGGGCACAAGAGCCACCGCGGCCAGCAGGAAGACAACCCGCCGCAAGAGGGCCCACGTAGTAACGCTTGACATAGGAACCTCTGGAAATCCCGTCGGTTCTGCTGATGGTACCGCTGGGCGTTGGACGCGTCCACGATCAGCATGCAGCCGCCGCCGGCATCGGTCAGGAGGCGGCGGTGGGAACGGGCTGACGTCGGCGCAGCGTCCGTCCGGGCTTGAACACGCCCAGCGCCGTCGCCACGGTGAGCGCCACGACGTCGTACGCCGCCCCGGCGATCAGGGTGCCGCCGTCGAGTTGCGCGCCGCCGGCGAGGACCGGGCGCAGCACGGTCGCGCCGACCACAATCACGGACACGATCAGCAGCAGCTTGGCGATCACCCATGGGTAGCGGAACACGCCCCAGCGGGTGCCCAGGCCCAGTGCGGTGCCGGTGAGCAGCGCGAGGAAACTGAGCGGAATGCCGAAGACCAGGGCGAACATGCCGAGCAGTTCGTGTGAGGCCTCGACGACGGCCGGGTTGTCCGAGGTGGCCCGGCGGATGGCGACGGCGAGGAATCCCGCCGAGTCGCCGAGCAGTCCGACCGACACGACGATGTGGGCGGTCAGCAGGGTCAGCAGGGTGCGCCGTCCCAGCCGGCGGCGCCGCACCGGCAGCTCTTGCGTGGCGGGGGAGGTTCCGGTCACGTTGTTCATGTGGTTGCTCCTGGTGTGCCGACATTTAAACTTAGGGTGACTATAATTTTAGAGTAGCTACAGCAATGAGGGAAGGACCCAGTTGATGACCGAGGCCCCGACCACGCCGCCGGAGACCGGCCGGCGGGCGCGCAAGAAGCAGCAGACCATGGAGCGGATTGCCGAAACTGCTAGGGGGCTGTTCCTTGAGCACGGGTTCGACGGCGTGACGGTGGCCCAGATCGCCGCGGCGGCCGACGTCTCGGAGCAGACGGTATTCAACCATTTCCGGACCAAGGAGGATCTGGTCTACCGGGGGCTGGAGGTCTTCGAGGCTCAACTGCTCGCGGCCATCCGGGAGCGCGGTGCGGGGGAGAGCGCGCTCGCCGCCTTCGGCCGGTTCCTGCGCGGCGGCCGGGGGCTGCTGCATGAGGGCGGCGCCGGGGCACGCGAGCAGCTGGCCGGGATCGCCCGGCTGATCGCGGCGAGTCCGGCGCTGCAGCGGCGCGAGGAACAGGTCTTCGTCACGCACACGGCGGCGCTCGCCGGCCTGCTCGCCGAGGAAACCAGCGCCGGGGCGGACGACGCCGTCCCGTGGGTGGCCGCCAACGCGATGATGGGAGTGCACCGGATGCTGGTCGCCGCCACCCGGCGCGGCATCCTGCAGGGCACGGACCTGCAGCGTCTGGCCCAGGAGGTTGACGGCCAGGCCGAACGCGCCATCAGCCTGCTGGAAAACGGCCTCGGTGGTTATGCGGCCGAGGCGGCGCGCGGTCGCTGACCGACCTGCCGGGGAACACACAGGCACCACCGGTAGGTTTAACGGGAACCCCTTGCCTACCATCGGGAGGCCGTGCCCTTGGAGCAGCTTGCGCTCATAATCGGACTGTTGTTTGCCACCGTGCTGGCGGTGGGCCTGGGCGAACGGCTGCGGCTGCCATATCCGGTGCTGATGCTGCTGCTGGCCGCGGCCGTGACGTTCATCCCCGGGTTCCCGGCGTTGCATATCAAGCCGGAGCTGATCCTGCCTTTGTTCCTGCCGCCGCTGCTGTTCGCGACGGCGCAGCGCAGTTCCTGGTCCGTGTTCCGGATCCGCTGGCGGACCATCCTGATGTTCGCAGTCGCGCTGGTGGTGGTGACGGTGGCGTTCGTGGCGTCGGCGGCGTGGCTGCTGATCCCGGGAATCGGGCTTGCGGGGGCGATTGCGCTGGGCGCGATGGTGGCGCCGCCGGACCCGGTGGCGGTGGAGTCCGTGGCCGGGCGTGTGCACATGCCGCGCCGGCTGCTGACCACGCTGCAGAGCGAGGGCCTGTTCAACGACGCCGCGGCGATCGTGATCTTCCAGGCCGCCGCCGGGGCCACGGTCGCCGGGACCGAGATCGGGCCCGACGTACTGCTGCGCTTCCTGCTCGGCGCGGCCATCGCCGTCGTGCTCGGCTACGCGGCGGGCTGGCTGACGAAGGCGGTCACCCGCTTCATCCATTCGCTGGTGGCGCGCAGCGCCGTCACCCTGGTGGTGCCGTTCGCGGTCTACATCCTGGCCGAGGAGCTGCATGCCTCCGGCGTGATCGCCGTCGTCGTCACCGCGCTGGAGATCAAGCGCCGCGCGCGGCCGCAGGACGCCGCCGAGCGGATCACGCGCACCGCCTTCTGGGACGTGGTGGAGATGCTCGTCACCGGGCTGGCCTTCGGCCTGATGGGGCTGGAGATGCACAAGGTCATCGAAGCGGAGGGCACCGCGATCTTCGGCATGATCGGCACCGCCGTGACGGTCTGCGTGCTGGTGGTCGCCGTGCGCTTCGGCTGGATGTACCTGGCCATGTGGTTCGGCCGCCGGCGGGAAGGGTCGCTGCCGCCGACGCGCTGGAAGGACGTGCTGATCCTGTCCTGGTGCGGGATGCGCGGCCTGGCCACGCTGGCGCTGGCGCTGTCCCTGCCGGCCACACTGGCCACCGGCGAGGAGTTCCGGGCCCGGCACGAGATCATCGTGATCGCCTGCGCGGTACTGCTGGCCACGCTGGTGCTGCCCGGCCTGACGCTGCCCTGGCTGATGAAGGTGCTCAAGGCGCACACCACCGGCCAGGAGGAACGTGAGGCGGCGCTGGTGCTGGCCAGCCGGGCGCAGGACGCGGCGGTCGCGGCGCTGCAGGACGCCGACGTGGTCCAGGACCTGCCCGAGGAGAAGCTGGACCTGGTGCGGGTCCGGATGAAGCGCCTGCGCGCGGACCTGATGGGCGCCATCCCGGTGGGGGTGAAGCGCAAACAGCGCGACGAGGACCGGGAGCTGGTCATTGCGGTGCAGACCATCGCGCTGGCAGCGGCGCGCCAGGAAGTGCTGGAGGCGCGCAACGAGCCCGATACGGACCCCGAAGTGGCAGACCGGGTCCTCCGACAACTCGACCTGCGCACCATGATGATGCCCGACTAAGGATGAAGCAGGACTAACCACCCCACCCTCCCCATCCCTCCAATCGACTCGACGGATAACTCCGTTTTCAACGCCGAAAAGGTCGTCATCCGCCCGGTCGATGGCGGGGTGGGGCGGGTAGCCTTGGAGCGTGCCGATCCTGAATAAAGACATGACGCTGTGCATCTCGCTCGCTGCCCGTCCGAGCAATATCGGGACGCGCTTCCACAACTACCTCTACGGCGAGCTAGGTCTGAACTTTATCTACAAGGCCTTCACCACCACGGACCTGCCGGCGGCGATCGGCGGTATCCGGGCGCTGGGGATCCGCGGCTGCTCGGTGTCGATGCCGTTCAAGGAGGACGTCATTCCGCTGGTGGACCGGATGGATCTGTCCGCGTCCGCGATCGAGTCGGTGAACACCATCGTGAACGACGACGGCGTGCTGACCGCGTACAACACCGACTACCTGGCGGTCGCCAGCCTGCTGCAGCAGCACAGGGTGCCGGCAGCCTCCAGCGTGATGCTGCGGGGTTCCGGCGGCATGGCCAAGGCGGTGGCGGCCGCACTCCGCGACAACGGGTTCGCCGACGTCACGATTGTGGCCCGCAACGAGCAGGCCGGCCGGAGCCTGGCGGGACTGTACGGTTTTGGCTGGCGGCCGGACCCGGGGGAGGGCCGGGCCGACCTGCTCATCAATGTGACGCCGCTGGGCATGGCCGGGCCGGACGAGGACGCCTTGGCCTACAGCACGGAAGCCGTCGCCGCGGCACAGACGGTGTTCGACGTCGTCGCCTTCCCGGCCGAGACGCCGCTGATCCGGGCCGCCCGCGCGGCAGGCAAAAACGTGATCACGGGCGCGGAGGTGATCACCCTGCAGGCCGCCGAGCAGTTCGTCCTGTACACCGGTGTCCGCCCGACGCCGGAACAGGTCGCCGCGGCGGGCGAGTTTTCCCGGGCCTGAGCGCGGGAGCCGGACGGCTGCCGGCGGCCTGGCAGGCGACCCGGCGGCGGACAAGGCCGCGCACCGCATGCCGATCGACTGGCCAGATGACGCCGTTATCAAGGCTGGGAAGGGCGTTATCCGTCAGGTCGATTTCTTGGGGGGTCAGAAGGTCAGCACGATCCGGCCGCGCAAGCCGCCTGCCTCGAGCCGCCGGTGCGCCTCGGCCGCTTCCTCGGCCGGCAGGGTGACGGCGACGCGGGGGATAAGCACGCCTTCCTCGGCCAGGGCCCGGATCCGGTCCAGCTTTTCGCCGGAGTGGTACTCCAGCGCCACCCGGATCGGATGGACGGTGATACCGCGGCCGGGCTCGGCGTCGTGCCATTCCCGTACGGCGGCGATGCCGCCGTCGTCCTTCACGGCCGGGGCAGCCTTGCCGAGCAGAACGGCGGCATCGGCGAGGCCGTCGACGCCGTCCGGGAACAGTTCGCGGATCCGCTCCGCGACGTCATCGCCGCGGCGGACAATGTGGTCCGGGCCCAAACCGGCTACGAGGATCCGGTCATGCTCCGCCGCGTCGGCGACGACGGTCAGGCCGGCGTGCTTGGCCAGTTGGACCAGGTAGTTGCCCAGGGTGCCGGCAGCGCCGGTCACGGCCAGCACCTGTCCCGGACGCAGGTCAAGCCGTTCCAGGATCTGCATGGCGGTCAGGCCGTTCATCGGCAGGGTGGCGGCATGGGGAAAGTCCATGCCGGCGGGGCTGCGCGCCATGGAGTCGTCCGGGCCCACGAGGTATTCGGCGTAGGCGCCGCGGTGCTCGCCGAAGGGCAGGGCGATGGCCATGACCAGGTCGCCGACCTGCCAGCGGCTGCCCTCGCCGACCTCGTCGACGACGCCGGCGGCATCCATGCCGGGGATGTGCGGTGGCTGCTGGTCGCCGCGGCCGCGCACCCCGGTGCGGACCACGGTGTCCGTGGGGTTGACGGAGGCGGCCGCCACCCTCAGGCGCGCCTCGCCCGGGCCCGGATGGGGATCGGGCAGATCATGGACGTGCAGGGCCTCCGGCCCGCCGAACTCTGTGACTCCGATTGCCTTCATAACCGCATGCTAACCCGCGGGTCCGCGGTCGTGGCGGAGTTATGGCTTCCGGCGGTGGCCCGAGCGGGCCTGCAGCCGCAGCTGGATGATCCGGGCGGCGCCCACAATGACCCCCAGCACCCCGCCGCGGACGGCGGCAATGAACAGGGCCAGGCCGAGCGAGACCGTTCCGTCGAATGCGAAGTAGTGCAGCGGGACGGTGTGCTGGTTCTGGGCGATGAAGATGATGAGCAGTATCAGCAGCACCAGGGCGCCGATGGTCGCCGTCCAGAGCATCGCGGTCCGGGTAGTACGCCGCGAGGGGGGGGAGCTTCGGGCTCGTTGTGGTACAGGGACACTAGTCAGGGAGGGGAAGGGCCGGTGTGCCCTTCCCCTCCCAAACGCCGATGCGTTTTAGAGCTCGCGGTCCCGGCGGTCGGTGCTGCGCCGGCCGGTGCCGTCGGCCTCGATCTGCTCCTTGCGGACCTGCTCGGAGACGGTCTCTTCGTCGGTGACGGTCTCGGTACCGAGACGGACGCGCTCAACCGGGACGGTTTCCTTCTCGACCACGGGGCGTTCCTCGTGCAGGATGACCTCGTGCTCTTCCTCGCTCAGCTCCGAGCCGGACACGGCGGCACCGCGATTGGCGCCGGTAATGGGCTCGCGCTCGACGACGACCTCTTCATGGCTGACCGGGACCGTCTGGGTGACGTTCTCGGTCACGACGTACTTGCGCAGCCGGGCCCGGCCGGTTTCCCGGGTTTCCCTGCCGACGTGGAGCTGTTCCACGGAACGGGTCATCGCATCGTCGGTGGTGGGGCCGGAGGTGTCGTGGCCGGTCCCGGCGGTTCCGGATGTGGCTTCGTAGCCTTCGGTGCCGGCCATTCCGTCAGTGTCGGCGTACCCGGCGGTACCGGTGTCGCCAGTGCTGGCGGAACGGGCACCGGCCAGGCCGTAGTGCTGATACAGCCGGTCCTCGTCGGCCTCGCTGAGATGGTCGTCCGGATCCACGCGCGGGGCGTCCTTGATTTGGTCCTTGCTGTAGGGAACTCGGACGTCGTCGCCGTCGGTCATGGCGTCGTTGAGAGGGAAGAAGGTTTCGGACATACCAAACAGGCCGGTCTTAACCGTGGCCCAGTTCGGTATGTCGGTCTGGTCGTCCAGATAGAGCTGTCCGAGGGAGCCGATCTTGTTGCCTTCGGAATCGACCACGTTGGCGTTGCTGCCGACAAGACGGTCAATGTGTTCTCTTGCGATCATTGCACTTCCTTCGTTTCCGCCAGGCGCAGACGCGCCCGGCGTGGTTCCCGGCGGCGCCATGCAGGTGCCGCCGGTCGGTTCCAGGGTGGCTATGGTGCGAGGTGCTGGTGGAGCTACCGCATCAGGCGGGGGTGCCGGTGTCCTGGACGTTGGCCTTGGCCTCCTGCGCACGGTCCTTCACGTCCCTGGCGGCGGAGGTGCCCTCCTCCTTGACGTGCTGTGCCCCGTCGGTGGCGGTTTCCTTAACCGACTGCACGGCGTCCTGCGCCGGTTCCTTCAGGTCCCGGGCCACTTGCTTGACGGCGTCGGTGACTTCGGACTTCAGCGGCTCGACCTTCTCCTGCAGCGCGGCAGCCAGTTCCTTCTCTTTCTCGCTGGCCGGGACGAGCGAGGAGGCCAGCAGGCCGGCGCCGAAGGCAATTAACCCGGCAGCCAGGGGATTGCCCCGGGCCTGGTCCGCGATCCGGTGCGGGGCGTCCTGGACCGCTTCGCCCGTCTGGCGGGCCGCATCCGAGACGGTGTTCGCGGCCTTATGGACGCCGGCCTTCGCCGATCCAGCGGTGTCGTCGGCCGCGCCCATGACGCTGCTCTTGACTTTGTTCACGGTGTCGCGGACTTTCCGGCCCTGGCGCTGGGCGATACTGGAGGGACTGACCTTGTCTGCGAGGGCGTCGACGTTTGTCCCGAGCCCGGCACGGGTACGTTCGATCTCGGCCCGGATTTCTTCTGGAGTCTGTGTCATGGGGTTTCCGCACTTGGTTTCAGAGTAGGGGGGATTTCCTGGATCGTTTCCGCCGTCTGCGGCATGCCGCGCACCGCCTGCATTGCCGTTTTGCCCCTGGCAGCCAGGACGGCGGCGATGATCGCCCAGATCACGGCGACCACCACGGCCGCCAAGCCGAGGCCGATCAGGTAGGCCAGCGCCCACATCAGGGCCACGGACAGGAAAAGCAGGGTGAAATGGCCGGCGATGCCGGCGCCGGCGTACATGCCTGCGCCTTTGCCTGCTTTGCTGGCTGATTCCTTCAGCTCGGCTTTAGCCAGTTCGACTTCCTGACGCATGAGCGTGGAAACATCCCGGGTCACGTCGCCCATGATGTCGCCCAGCGACTGGGTCTCGGCTTTCAGCTCCGCTTCGGTCGGCGCGGGCTGGTAGGCGTGGGCTCCGGTGGGGTGGGGTTCGGTCATGGCTATGGAAGCCTCCTGTCAGGATCTGTGGCCTGCAGCGGGGCGCCCGGCAGGATCGTTAGCTCATCCCCCGAGGGGTCGTTGAACGGCCCGCTGCCGGTGGCGGTCGGTTGGCTGCCGACGGCGGTGGCCGGGGCTCCGAATCCGCCTGCCGTCCGTTCTTCGACTACGGGCGCCGCGGGCTGCGGTGCCCGTACCGCCGGAGCAGGCTGTCCGGCGGACTGTACACCGGCGATGCCGCGGGTGAGCCGGCCTGCCAGCAGGCCCGCACCGGCAGCGATGGCCAGGAAGGCTCCCGGCCGCCTGCGACCAAAATCCTCAACTTCTGCCAGCAGCGATCCCGGGTCCCGGGCCTCGAGCCAGTTGGCCACGTTCTCGGTGCGCCGGGCAGCCTGGTCGACCAGACTCGCCGCGGGGCCGTAGTCCTGTGAGCCCTGCGCCATGTTGCGCAGCTCGTCACTGATGGACCTCAGGCCTTCGGCGACTTTCTGTTGCTGCGCCCCGGCCTGGTCCTTCAGGTGCGTTCCGAACTGGTCCGCCAGATTTTTGGCCTGCGTTCCGGTCTCCTGGGCAATATTCCTGGCCTCTGCCGCGGCGGTGCCCGCTACGTGCTTCGTGGCGCCTGCGCCTTCCCGCGCTACGTCCTTTGCTTCATCCTTGGCGGTGGAAGCCGCCGAGGGGCTTCCGGTCAGTTCGGTTTCCTGGACCGCGAGGTTTTCAGTTCCGAGCGTTGCCGGTTCCTGCCAGTTCTGGGTGGTCATAGCCTTCTCCATTCCGGGGCATGTACTAGCTGCCTCAAGTCCTAGTGCTCGCTGTTGCCGTTCTCCTGCCGGAGAGCACGGCCGCGGTGGATATCCTCCTTTTCCTTTTCGAGTCGCTTGTCGCTCGCCTTGGTGTCCCGTGGCGGCAGCTGGATGGCGTCCTCGGCCTCGATTCCGGCCTGCAATTGGCGTCCGCGCTCCATTTCGGCGTCGAACTCGGCGCCGAACAGCAGGGAGTTGTTGGCGATCCAAAGCCAAAGCAGCAGGACGATCACACCGCCGATGGCACCATAGGTCTTGTTGTAATGGCCGAAGTTGGACACGTAGAAGAAAAAGCCCAAGGTCGCCAGGCCCAACAACACCAGCGCGATCAGCGAACCCAGGCTCATCCAGCGGAACTTGGGCTGTTTCACGTTCGGGGTCGCGTAGTACAGCACCGCAATCATCAGGACGGCGAAGGCCAGCAGGACCGGCCATTTGGCGATGTTCCACGCCGCCAGGGCAGGTCCGCCCAAGCCGATGGCGTTGCCGAGGGTTTCCGCGAGCGGGCCCGAAACGATCAGCAGGATGGCCGCGATCACTGCCAGCAGCAGCATCACCACGGTGATCAGCAGGATCACCGGACGCAGCTTCCAGAACGGCCTGCCCTCGTCGATTTCATAGATCCGGTTCATCGCCCGCCCGAAGGCGCCGACGTAGCCGGAGGCGGACCAGATGGCGCCAGCCAGACCGGCGATCAGGGCAAAGCCGGCCGACGGCGCACTGGCCAGTTGCTCGATCGGCTGCCGCAGGGCCTGGGCCACTTCGGGGCTGGCCACTCCTTGCACTACCCGCATCATCGTCTGGGTGGTCTGTTCGGCCTGGCCAACGACGCCCAACAGGGATACCAGGGCCAGGAGCGCGGGGAACAGGGACAGGACACCGAAGTACGTCAGCGCCGCCGCAAGGTCCGTGCACTGGTCCCGGGAGAATTCCCGGAAGGTGCGCTTGAGGACGTATTTCCATGCCGGTTTCTGGATGTCGGTGGGGCTGTCAGGTTTCCGCTCATCATCCGGAGCCGGGGCGTGCCGGTTGGCGGCGGAAGATTCGTCCTGCTCGGTGGCGCTGGCGCTGGTGCTGGCGTTGGGCAAAAAACTGCTACTCGGCATGGAACTCTCCGGTGGCTAGTTGAAATGGAACCGGCTCAGGCGGCGACCGTCTGCCCGGTCATCGCCGGGACATCGATGGTGAACCCGCAGGCGCAGCGGTAGGTGACGGTGCCTTGTCCGGGTGCTTGGCCTTTGCGCGGGGCTTCATCGGGAGCCAGAATCCCGATGGTGAGCGGCTGGCTCAGGGGAGGAACCTCGGCATCTTCCACCACCTGCATGGGCCGGCGGCAGTGCATCCGGGTAGCCAGCGTGGTCAGCAGCGCGTCGTCCGCTTCCGCATCGGCCGCCATATCGCGGTCTGCGCCGAGGTCTGCGGGCTGCAGCGCCGGGGGCTCATCAAGAGTAACCATCTCTTCCTCCTGCCTTTTCCGCGGACCCGCCGGGCTGGCCGGGGTCCGCTCCGAAATTCATCGGGAAAGCTTGTTTACGATGTAAGCAAAGCATGCTTAGCATCTCGGTGCAACGTTGCGTTTCGTGGGGATATGTGGTGGGCAGGTGCCGCGCGGCGGATCTGGGGTGCGGCTCGCTACCGAATCAAGGTGCCGAGGCGCTCCAGCAAATTCTCCAGGGACTCCTCGAACTCGTCCGCAGACCGGTCCTCGGACAGCAGGTCCTGCAGCTGCAGGACCTGCGGGTATTCGCTGAGGTCACCGGTTTCCTGCGCCTGCCCGTCATCAGTCTCGACCGGGCCGATTTCGGCGCCCAGGGCCGCCACTTCCAGGAGCAGGTGGCCCAACAGGAAGCTGCTGAATGCCCGGTAAGCGGCGACGGCCGCCTCGGGGCGGAAGCCGGAGGAGGTCAGTGCGCCGAGGAAGGAGTCGATCCAGCGCAGGCTCCGCAGCGGCGGGCGCACCCACGGTGCTTCTGGGGGCCGGGTGGCCACCAGGGGGAAGATCCGGGGATGTGCCAGCGCCATCCGCCGCAGGCCGTGGGCCAGCCGGAACAAATAGTCCTGCCAGCCGTTCCGCGGTTCCAGGTACACCTCGGGATCGCCGTAGAGCTGGTCCATGATCAGCTCCACAATCCCGTCCAGCAGGTTTTCCCGCGATGGTACGTGCCGGTAGAGGGACATCGCCTCGACGCCCAGGGCCGCCCCCAGCCGGCGCATGGAAAGTTCCCGCACGCCATGTTGGTCGATAAAGTCGGCGCCTGCTTCGAGGATGGTGCGCCGGTCCAGCTTGGTTTTGCCTGAAGGCTGATGGGTGTGGATTTGTGTTGCCTTACTTCCGGACTCTCGCATGAAAGTTCCCTCCGTGAGCTAACGCCCCTCAGCCTACGCACCGCCGTCGGCGGTGCCAATCGACGGTTCTGCCGGCGGGGCTTGTTCCCCGGCGTGCGTTCGGGGACAGTGGTAAGCATGCTTGGCTTTGCGGCCGGGCAGCAGGCAGCACACTTACCCGCGGTTGCCATCGCGGGCAGGATATCGGGACAAGCAAGGGAGAATCCTCATGCAGATCGACAAGCAGCAGATCATCGACATCCTCAAGTCCATGGGGCAGGGCGACAAGGCATCGCAGGCGGAATCGGAACTGCCCCAGCAGGTGGATACCGAGCGCGATTCGGGGCTGCTCTCGAACCTGGGCATCAACGTCAATGACCTGCTCGACAAGCTTCCTGGCGGCCTGGGCGAGAAACTGGGCGGCCTGGGGGACAAGCTGGGCGGGATGGGCCTCTAGCCCACCGGCCGGGATCCTGGCGGGGCGACGATGCTGGTTATTTTCGGCATCACGAGGACCCAGCGGCTCCTTTTTGCCCGGCCCGGCTCCTGTCCGCGCTGCCGGGTGGCCGGGCCGCACCAGGTGCTGGAGCAGGCCTCAAGGCTGACATTCTTCTTCATTCCGGTTCTGACCACCCGGAGGCACTACTTCTCCGAATGCCTGAACTGCGGATGCCGGACCGAACTGTCGCGGCAGCAGAAGGACCTGCTGGCGGCGCGCTAACAGCAGGAGGAACACCATGACCACCGAAGGCAACGGACAGACCGAATCCCCGGACGAACTTCTCGAGGACCAGGCGGTGCATCCCAGGGACCCCGGGAATGCCGCCGGAGCCGACGAGGAGACGGGCGAACCGCTCGAGGCCGAGGGCGGACCGGACTCGGAAAACGTCGACGGCGCGGCGCAGGCCAGGAACGCGGAGGAGAGCGGCGGCTACGGCTACTGACCGGCCTGCCGCCGGTCCGGCACAGCCGAGCCGACGACCAACGGGTTGACGGGGTTCCAGCCCGGGCCGACGCCGAACTCTTCCTGGACCGTAGCGCTGAATCCTGCTGCGGCCAGGGCCGTGAGCGTGTCCCGATTGGGATGGCAGCCCTGAACTGCGACGGACCAGAGCGGCTGGACGAAGTCCTGCAGCTTCGCGTGCCGGCCGGAGCCGCGGACGTGTTCGAGGAAGAGCAGCCGCCCGCCCGGCTTCAGTACCCGTGCGGCCTCCGCCAGTGCCGCCGCCGGGTCGGGTACGGTGCACAGCACCAGGGTGAAGACGACGGCGTCGACGCTGGCATCCGGTGCGGGCAGCGCCTCCGCGCTGGCATCGGCAACCGTGACGGTAGCCGCAGCGGTATTAAGCTTGGCGGCCAGGCGCCGTCGCATGTGCGGATCCGGCTCCACCGCGGTGACCGTACAGGCGGCCGGAAAATGCGGAAGGTTCGCCCCGGTGCCCGCACCGACGTCGAACACGCTGCCGGCCAGTCCGGACAGCAGGGCGGCCCGGCGGGGCGCCAGTTCGGTTTCCTCGGCCTGGCGCGACGACGCGTCGTACAGGGCCGCGAAGACCGCGCTGCCCAGGCTCACGGCCGCTAACCGCCCAGGGCCGCGAGCACCTTGTGGGCCACGGCCGCGCTGGACTGGGGGTTCTGGCCGCTGATCAGGTTCCCGTCCACCACCACATGGCTGGTCCAGGCCGGGCCGGTCTCGACCTCGGCGCCCTTCTCGCGGAGGGCGGATTCGACCAGCCAGGGCGTGTTTTCGCCGGTTCCACCGCCCAGTTCTTCCTCGTTCGTGAAGACGGTCAGGCGCCGTCCTGCGAAGCCGCAGTTGCCCTCGCTGTCCACTGCGCTGAGCAGTCCCGCCGGGCCGTGGCAGAACGGGGCGATGATCAGGCCGTCGTCGTCCGCGTCGAGCAGGATCCTGCCGAGGTCCGGATCCTGGTAGAGGTCCGCCATGGGGCCGTGGCCGCCGGGCAGGACGATGGCGTCGTAGTCGCCGCCGACGTCGGCCAGGACCAGCGGCGAAGCGAGGTCCGCCTCGATCTCCCGCAGGTAGGCGCCCAGTTCCTCGGCCTTGTCCCGGCCCACGGTGTCCGGGCTCAGGCTGATGGCGTCCACCGTGGGCTTGGCGCCGCCCGGCGTGGCGATGTCGATGCTGTGGCCGGCCTCACGCAGCAGGCGGTGGCTGACGGCCAGTTCCTCGGCCCAGTAGCCGGTCGGGTGCCGGGTGCCGTCCTTCATGGTCAGCGAATCCGCGGCGGAAACTACCATCAGGATCCTGGACATGTCCGTACTCCTGTCCCTTGGTGCTGGCATCGAGTCTAGCCGGTCCGCAGCTATGGCTGCAGGGTAGGTCCTTTAGCCCTGGCGGGCCTTTAGCCGCGGGTTCTTCTTGTTGATGACAAGGGTCTTGCCGCGGCGGCGGACCAGTTGGGCGCCGGGGGCCTGCTTCAACGAGCGCAGTGAGTTGCGTACCTTCATGATGCTTCCTTCCATCGGGTTGTGAATGCCCGGCGATTTCCCGGAGGGACCATTCTATATGAGAACAGTTCTCAATTACAAGGCTGTGGGCCAGGGATGTCCTTAACCAGTGCGGGGCGGTCCTGCAGCCGCCGCTGCTGCCGCTCCCGTGCCGGATTGGTGGCCGCTGCGGGCGGGTTGCCGGCGGGCGACGACGGACGGCGGGGAGGTGCCGGCGGGGGATACCGCCGGATCGGCGCCGGGCGCCCCAGCTGCGACCGCCGCCGCGGTCGCGGTTTCGCGGGCCAGGAACGCGCCGAGCTCGGTGATGGTGCTCATCAGCGGGGCGGGGAAGACCACAGTGGAGTTCTTGTCCACGCCGAGTTCGATCAGGGTCTGTAGGTTGCGCAGCTGCAGGGCCAGTGGGTGGGCCATCATGGTATCCGAGGCACGCCCCAGCCCCGCGGCTGCCTGGGCCTCGCCCTCTGCGGCGATGATCTTGGCGCGCTTCTCCCGCTCGGCCTCGGCCTGCTTGGCCATGGCGCGCTTCATGGCGTCCGGCAGTTGGATGTCCTTCAGCTCAACGAGGGTAACTTCCACGCCCCACTCGAGGGTGGTGGTGTCCAGGATCTTGCGCAGGTCCGCATTGATCACCTCCGTCTCGGCAAGGGTCTCGTCGAGAGTGTGCTGGCCGACAATCTTGCGCAGTGTGGTCTGGGCGATCTGGCCGATGGCCGTCTGGACGTTTTCGATGGCCACCACGGATTTGACCGCGTCGATGACGCGGTAATACGCGACTGCGGAGATGTCCACGCTGACGTTGTCCCGGGTGATGATGCCCTGGGACTGGATCGGCAGCGTGACGACGCGCAGCGAAATCCGCCGCAACCGCTCGATGACCGGAATGATCAACCGCAGGCCGGGATCCCGGGTGCCGATGATCCGGCCGAGCCGGAACAAGACGCCCATTTCGTACTGCATTACGACCCGGACAGACAGCAGCAGCAGGATGATCACGACAATGATGATGATGACGGCGGCGATGACCGTGGAATTCATGGCTGTTCCCTGGACCGGCGGCGACGCGTACCAACTGTCCGCGCCCCGAAGACCGCCGATACCCGCATTTTACGTCGCCTACCAGCGGTGGGCGCTAATGCGGATTGCCGGTGCTGCGGCTGTGCCTGGATCCGGCGGGTCAGTCCTCTGCCCGCTGGGACCGGACGGCGCGCTTGAGCAGCCGGGGCAACAGCCAGAGCATGACCAGCATGATCGCCAGCACGATGCCGCCAATGATGAAGGCCGGCCGGTCTCCGGCGACAACGTCCACGATGAACGCCACGCAGCCGGTGGCCATCAGCCCGATGCCCAGGACCGCGGCCTTGACGATCCGGTGGCCCTGCGCCACCGTGGAATCCTTCACATGCAGGCCGAACAGCTGGCGGTGGATGGCCACCGGCATCATGATCAGGCCGGTGAGCAGGGCCGAGAAGGCCAGCAAGGTGATGTACAGGCCCACCTGGTAGGCCTCCAGGTCATCGAACCGATTCTGGAAGGACAGCGTCATCAGGAAGGCCGTGATGATCTGGGCCCCGGTCTGCATGACCCGCAGTTCCTGCAGCAGGTCGTTCCAGTTGCGGTCCAGTTTTTCTTCGAAGGACTCGTGCCGGCCGTTCGATTCCTCGGAAACGCGGTCTTCCGTTGCCATATTGTCAATTTACCCGACCGGAACAGGCGGCATTCGCGTCCTTAAAAGCCAAACATTCCGGCACATGATGGTGGCAGGATTGGGCCATGGGTACCTCATTGACCATCGGTTACGCCGCGATGCTGGAGCAGTTCCATCCGAGCGAGGCCGTGGCGCTGTCCGAGTATGCGGAGCAGCGCGGCTTCTCGGGTGTCATGGCCGCGGACCACTTCCAGCCCTGGGTTCCGGCCCAGGGACAGTCGGCCTTTGTCTGGAACGTGCTCACCGCCATCGGCGAGCGGACCCGGGGCGATATGGGGCCCGGGGTCACCTGCCCCACCTTCCGCTGGCATCCGGCGATGGTGGCGCAGGCCTCGGCCACGCTGGCGGCGATGTATCCGGGCCGGCACTGGCTCGGACTGGGCTCGGGCGAGGCGCTGAACGAGCACATCACGGCCCAGTACTGGCCGGAGCCGCCGGAGCGGATCAACCGGCTGTTCGAGGCGATCGAGATCATCACCAAGCTGTTCTCCGCCTCCCTGGCCGGCAAGGACGTGCGGCATCACGGCACCTACTACAGGATGGAGTCCACCCGGCTGTGGACCATGCCCGAGGTGCCGCCGGAAATCCTGGTCGCCACCTCGGGGCCGGTCACGGCCAAGCGGGCGGGCCGATACGCGGACGGGCTGATCACGGTGGGGGCGCCGCTGGAGAAGGTTTCGATGCTCTTCGACCGGTTCGACGCCGGAGCACGGGAAGCGGGGAAGGATCCTTCGGCGATGCCGAAGGTGCTGCAGTTGCACCTCAGCTGGGCGCCGACCTACGAGGAAGCCCTGGCCAATGCCCTGACCGAATGGCCCAATGGCGGCATGAAGTTCCCGAAGGGCGATATCCGCTCGCCCTTCGAAATGGAGCAGATGGCCAAACTTGTCCGGCCCGAGGACTTCGAGGGCCGGCTGGTGATTTCCGAGGAACCGGATGTGCACCGGGCCTACATCCAGAAGTTCGCGGACCTGGGCTTCGATCGGATCTACCTGCACAACGTGGGGCGCAACCAGCGCGAGTGGATCGATGCCTTCGCCGCCCACGTGCTGCCGGGGCTGGTCCGGTGAGCCTGCGCGCGCTGACTGTCTTCGCCGTCGAAGGTATCGGCGAAATATCGGCTGGCGACGATCTGGCCACCATCCTCGCCGTCGCCTGCGGGGACGATCTGGCGGATGGGGACATCCTGGCCGTCACCTCGAAGATCGTCTCCAAAGCCGAAGGGCGGATGCTGCCGGCGGCAGACCGGGAGGAGGCCATCACGGCCGAAACCGTCCGTGTGGTGGCCACCCGCGAGTATCCCGGCGGGGTGACCCGGATCGTGGAGAACCGGCTGGGCATTGTGGCCGCCGCCGCCGGGGTGGATGCCAGCAATACCCCGAAGGGTACTGTCCTGCTGCTGCCGGTCGATCCGGACGCCTCGGCGCGCCGGCTCCGGGCGGAGCTGGGCCGGCGCTGCGGGGTGAATGTCGCCGTCGTCATCACCGATACGCTCGGCCGGCCCTGGCGGCGGGGCCAGACGGACGCTGCGATCGGGGTGGCGGGCATGGCGCCGCTGCTGGACCTGCGCGGCGGCATGGACAGTGCCGGCCGCCGGCTGAGCGCGACCGTGACGGCGGTCGCGGACGAGGTTGCCGCGGCGGCGGACCTGGTCAAGGGCAAGACCAGCGGCTGCCCGGTGGCGGTGCTGCGCGGGCTGGCGCGGCTGGTGGCAGCCCCGGCCGACGGCGTCCGGCCGCAGGAGGCCGGGGCCGCGGAGCTGATCCGGCCGGCCGAACAGGACATGTTCCGGCTCGGGACGGCGGAGGCGAAGGCCGCGGGCTGGCAGGAGGGATACGACGCCGGCTATGCCGCCGGCAGCGGGCTGACCGCGACCAGCGGCCTGCCGGTGGCCGGGTGCTCGAGCACCACCGCGTCGACTCCGTAGACGTTCCGGACCAGCTCCGGCGTCAGTACCGCCGCCGTGGAGCCGGACACGGCCCGCACAGTCATCCCGCCGCCCGCCAGATCGGCGAACAGGTCCATGGCGGCCCTGCGGGAAATGCGCGCGGTGGCGAATTGGCACCGGCCGGGGCCTGTCGACGCCGTCGATCAAGGGATAGAGTCAGCCGCACCACTGACCACAGGGAGGAAAGATGGCGATCGTTCGCGTTGCACTGACCCAGACCAGCTGGACCGGTGACGAGGAATCGATGATCCGCAAACACGAGGACTTCGTCCGCAAGGCAGCGGCCGAAGGCGCCCAGGTGATCTGCTTCCAGGAACTCTTCCACGGCCCGTACTTCGGGATCGTGCAGGACGCCAAGTACTACGACTTCGCGCAGAAGGTGCCCGGCCCGCTGACCGAGCGCTTCGGCAGGCTCGCCGCCGAGCACCACATGGTGATCATCCTGCCGGTCTACGAAGAGGAACAGCCGGGGATCTACTACAACACCGCGGCGGTGATCGATGCGGACGGGACCTATCTGGGCAAGTACCGCAAGAACCACCTGCCGCATGTGGAGAAGTTCTGGGAAAAGTTCTACTTCCGCCCGGGCAACCTGGGCTGGCCGGTCTTCGAGACCGCCGTGGGCACCATCGGCGTGGCCATCTGCTATGACCGGCACTTCCCGGAAGGCTGGCGGGTGCTGGGCCTGAACGGGGCGCAGATCGTGTTCAACCCCAATGCCTCCAAGCCCGGCCTGTCCAACCGGCTGTGGGAACTCGAGCAGCCCACCGCCGCCGCGGCCAACGGCTACTACGTTGTGGTGCCGAACCGGGTGGGCTCCGAGTCGAACGAATTCGGTGAAGAGGCGGTGAACTTCTACGGCACCTCCTATGTTGCGGACCCGCAGGGAAACTACGTCGGCGAGCGTGGCAGCGGGCAGGACGAGGAAATACTGATCCGGGACCTGGAAATGGACCTGGTGCGCATCGCGCGCAACAGCTGGCAGTTCTACCGGGACCGCCGGCCGGACACCTACGCGCCGATTGTTGCCCCCTAACCTGCCGGCCGGAATCCCGACCCGAGAGGAGAAGCTCTGATGCCTACGACCCTGATTACCGGCGGCACCGTGGTCAGCTCCACCGGCCGCAGCGAAGCCGATGTGCTGGTGGACGGCGGGAAGATCGCCGCGGTGCTGGCCCCCGGCTCGGTCCTGCTGGGCAGCGACCTGAAGTCCTCGGTGGACACCGTCTTGGACGCCACGGGCAAGTACGTGATCCCCGGGGGCATCGACGCCCACACCCACATGGAAATGCCGTTCGGCGGCACCATGGCCAGCGACACCTTCGAGACCGGCACCCGGGCGGCGGCCTTCGGCGGCACGACGACGATTGTGGACTTCGCCATCCAGAGATACGGCGAGCGGGTGATGGACGGCCTCGGCGCCTGGCACGAGAAAGCCGCCGGGGAGTGCGCCATCGACTACGGCTTCCACCAGATCATCGGCGACGTGAATGATGATTCGCTCAAGGCGATGGAATCCCTGGTGGACGAGGGCGTCTCCAGCTTCAAGCTGTTCATGGCGTACCCCGGCGTTTTCTACAGTGACGACGCACAGATCTACAAGGCGATGCGGGTGGGCGCCGGAACCGGCCTGCTGACCATGATGCACGCCGAGAACGGCCCGGCCATCGACGCGATGGTGGCGGAGCTGCTGGCCCAGGGCAAGACGGACCCGTACTACCACGGCGTGGCCCGGGCCTGGCAGATGGAGGAGGAGGCCACCCACCGGGCGATCATGCTGGCCAACCTGACCGGCGCCCCGCTGTACGTGGTCCATGTCTCCGCCAAGCAGGCCGTCGAGCAGGTGGCGGCGGCGCGCAACCACGGGCAGAACGTCTTCGCCGAGACCTGCCCGCATTACCTCTACCTCTCGCTGGAGGACCAGCTCGGCGCCGCAGGGTTCGAAGGGGCCAAATGGGTCTGCTCCACCCCGCTGCGCTCGAAGCAGGAGCACCACCAGGACCAGCTGTGGCAGGCGCTGCGCACCAACGATGTGCAGACGGTCGCCACCGACCACTGCCCGTTCTGCATGAAGGGCCAGAAGGACATGGGTGTGGGGGACTTCTCCAAGATCCCCAATGGCATCGGCGGGGTGGAGCACCGGCTGGACCTGATGTACCAGGGCGTGGTGGACGGCAGGATCTCGCTCGAGCGCTGGGTGGAGATCACCAGTACCACGCCGGCACGGATGTTCGGCCTGTACGGCCGCAAGGGCGTGATCGCCCCCGGCGCGGACGCCGACGTCGTGATTTATGACCCAAACGGCCACACCTCGATAGGGGTGGGCAAGACACACCACATGAACATGGACTATTCGGCCTGGGAAGGCTACGAAATCGACGGCCACGTGGACACGGTCCTCTCGCGCGGCCGCGTCATCATCGACGACAACCAGTACCTGGGCAGCAAGGGCCACGGACAATACGTCAAACGAGCCTTGAGCCAGTACTTGATCTAGGGGGCAGCCATGGAGTTTGGAGTGGTACTGCAGTGCAACCCGCCGGCGGCCCGCACGGTGGCGTTGGCGAAGCGGGCCGAGGAACACGGGTTCGACTACGTGTGGACCTTCGACTCGCACCTGCTCTGGCAGGAACCGTATGTGATCTACAGCCAGATCCTGGCTGAAACACGCACCGTCAAGGTCGGCCCGATGGTCACCAACCCGGCCACCCGGGACTGGACCGTGACGGCGTCGATCTTCGCCACGCTGAACCAGATGTACGGGAACCGGACGGTGTGCGGCATCGGCCGCGGGGACTCGGCGGTCCGGGTGACCAATGGCGCGCCGGCCACACTGAAGACGCTGCGCGAATCCATCCATGTGATCCGCGAGCTGGCCAATTCCCGCCCGGTCGACTACAAGGGCGCCACCTTGCAGTTCCCGTGGAGCCAAGGCTCCGAGCTGGAGCTGTGGGTGGCCGCTTACGGGCCGCTGGCGCTGAAGCTGGCCGGCGAGGTGGGGGACGGCTTCATCCTGCAGCTGGCGGACGTGGACATTGCCGAGTGGATGATCCAGAGCGTCCGCCAGGCTGCCGCCAACGCCGGACGGGACCCGCAGGCCCTCGAATTCTGTGTGGCCGCCCCGATGTACGTCGGCGAGGACTGGGGACACATGCGCGACCAGTGCCGCTGGTTCGGCGGCATGGTGGGCAATCACGTGGCAGACATCGTGGCGAAATACGGGGACAGCGGCGCCGTGCCGCGGGCGCTCACGGATTACATCGCCGGCCGCGAAGGCTACGACTACAACGAGCACGGCCAGGCCGGCAACATCCACACGGCCTTCGTCCCGGACGAGATCGTGGACCGGTTCTGCGTGCTCGGCAGCGCGGAGGAGCACATCGGCAAGCTCAAGCAGCTCAAGGAGCTGGGGGTGACCCAGTTCGCCGGCTACCTGCAGCACGACAACAAGGAGGAAACCCTGCGGGTCTACGGCGAGACCATCATGCCAGCGCTGCGCGAGCACGTGGTCGCCAAGGCCTGAGCGCGCCGGCGTGCCGCGGACCCGCGTGCCTTCCTGCCCACTGTTGAATCGGAGCTGCCGCATCGTCCCACGTCAGCCCGTTGCTTGACGCGTAAAGCAGGGGGCGGAGGCCCGAAAGTGGGCGCGGCGGCACGTGGCGACAGGCACGACGGCGGTGGCTTCAGATGGGCGCGGTGAAGCGGGCTGCAGCCTCCGCCGGCGTGCCGCGGGCCCGCGTGCCTTCCCGCCCACTGTTGAATCGGAGCTGCCGCATCGTCCCACGTCAGCCCTTTGCTTGACGCGTAAAGCAGGGCGCGGCGGCCCGAAAGTGGGCGCGGCGGCACACGGCGACAGACACGACGGCGGTGGCGGCGACCTAACCCGGCGAAGTTTGTTAGCATTGCTAATAAGCAGTGCTAATAAATTCGCCCGATCCGCCGGGAGGTCCAATGAACGTGCAACCCGTTTCCCTAGGCTCGGAGGATGCTCTCCGGCCCGATGTCCTGGCCGTGGATCTGCGGATCGCGGTGATGCGCACGTCCCGGCGGCTGCGCACCGAGGCCAGCGGCGATATCGTTCCGCCCGGCCAATACGCGGTCCTGGCCCATCTCACCGGCGGCCCGCGGACCCTGCGTGAGCTGGCCGAGCGGGAGCAGGTGCAGGCGCCGTCGATGACCCGGATTGTCAACGGCCTGGTGGAGCAGGGCTATGTGGCCCGCGAGCCGCACCCCGCGGACGGGCGGCAGATCCTGGTCCGCATTACCGGCTCCGGCGAGGCGGTGCTGTCCGAGGCCCGCAGCCACCGGACCGCCTGGCTGGCCCGGCGGCTGGCCGAATTCGACGACGACGACCGCCGGATCCTGAGCCGGGCGGCCCACCTGATGCAGGAGATGAGCGCCAGATGAGCAGCACCTTCCGCGCCTTGGCGGTGCGCAACTACCGGCTTTGGGTCTCCGGCGCCTTGGTGTCCAACGTGGGCACCTGGATGCAGCGGGTGGCGCAGGACTGGCTGGTGCTGACGGTGCTGACGGACCATTCCGGCACCGCCGTGGGCATCACCACCGGCCTGCAGTTCCTGCCGATCCTCTTCCTTGGCCCGTACGCCGGACTGATGGCGGACCGGCACTCCAAGCGCCGGATGCTGCTCGTCACCCAGACGGCCATGGGCCTGTGCGCCCTGGTGCTCGGGCTGCTGGTAGTCACCGGTGCCGCGCAGTTGTGGCATGTCTACGCCATCGCCCTGGCATTGGGCATCGGCAGCGCCTTCGATGCGCCGGCCCGCCAGGCCTTCGTCTCAGAGGTGGTCGGACAGGAGGACGTGCCCAACGCCGTCGCCCTCAACGCCGCGTCCTTCAACCTGGCCCGGCTCGCGGGTCCGGGTCTGGCCGGGCTGTTGATCGCCTGGCTGGGCACCGGACCGGCCTTCCTGGTCAACGCCGCCAGCTTCGCCGCCGTCATCCTGTCCCTCTGGCGGATGCGCACGGCCGAACTGTTCCCGTCGGTACGCGCCAAACGAGGTAAGCACCAAGTCGTCGAAGGCCTGCAGTATGTGCGCGGCCGGCCGGACCTGATGCTGATCTTCGTCCTGGTCGGGCTGATGGGTACCTTTGGTATGAACTTCCAGATCACCAATGCGCTGATGGCGACTTCCGTGTTCGGTAAGGGATCGGGCGAATACGGGCTGCTGGGGTCCGTGATGGCCGTGGGTACACTGGCGGCAGCGCTGCTGGCGGCCCGGCGGAAGGGTCCGCGGATGCCGTACCTGGTGGGCGGGGTGATCGCTTTCGGGATCTTCGCCATCGTCTCCTGCCTGATGCCCGGCTACTGGTTCTACATGGTGTCGCTGGTCCCCGTGGGGCTGGCCATGCTGACTGCGCTCAACAGCGCCAACACCAGCATCCAGCTCTCGGTCGAGCCGCACTTCCGGGGCCGGGTGCTGGCGCTGTACATGGCGGTGATGCAGGGCGGTACGCCGTTCGGGGCTCCGCTGATCGGCTGGATCGGCACCGAGTTCGGAGCCCGCTGGGCCGTGGCGGTCTGCGGCATCATCCCGTTGCTGGCGGGGCTGTGTGCGCTGGTCCTGCTCAGCCGGCGCAGCGGCGTGGCCCTGCGCACCCGGGTCCGCAGCCTCTCGCAGCGCCGGCTGGCCGCCCGGAGTTCCAGCCGAGGCTAGTCCGGCCGCCCGGTCCCGTCCGCAGGGCCCGGTCCCGTCCGCTACCGGGCCGCCCGGGAACTGCGGCGCAGCGAATCCGCCAGTGCCGCGGTCCCGGACTGCTCCAGCCGCACGATGACCTCCTCGGGCCACATCGGACGACCGAAGTAGAAGCCCTGGGCATTCAGGCCGTGGCAGCCGGCCAGCCACTGAACCGTCTGCGCGGTCTCGACACCCTCGATCACCACATCCACCTGCAGCGCCCGGAACATCGAGATCAGGTGGCTGACCACGATATTCCGGGCACTGCCGGCGTCCTCGCGGATCAGCGAACGGTCCACCTTGACAATGTCGAAGTCGAACTCGGTCAGGGCATTCATCGACGAATAGCCCGAGCCGAAATCGTCCACGGCGATGCGGAAGCCCTCCCGGCGCAGCCAGGCCAGTTCCAGGCGCGCCTGGTCCGAGAGGGTGTCGAGCGAGTTCTCGGTCAGCTCCACGATGACGTTCAGTTCCGGTGCCTCGGCGCGCAGTTGCTGCAGCCGCTTCAGCACCGCCGAGCCCGGTTCGAGCTGGCCGAGCTCGACGTTGAGGGAGATTGAGCGGATTGCGCTGACGGCCGTGACCGCCCGCATGGCTTCGAGCGTGCCGTCTATCACCTGGCCGGTGAGCTCGTCGAGCAGCCCGAGCCGGCGGGCCTCGGCCACCAGCCGGTCGGCCGGAATACTGCCCAGCTGCTCGTCCTCGTAGCGCACCAGCGCCTCGAAGCCGACGATCGCGTCCAGATCCAGGGCGATGACGGGCTGGAGCGCAACCCGCAGCAGACCCTGGCGGACGCCGCGTTCCACGGCGGCGGTGAGGCCCACGGCAGGTTCCGCGCCGGACAGCCCGTCCTCACGTAGCTGCTGCTGGAGCCGCTTGGTGGCGTACATTCGGGAGTCTGCGCCCTGCATCAGCTCCTCGAAATCCGCGGCGGGCCGCGCCGAGAAGGCAGTGCCGGCGCTGGCCTGCACCTGCAGCCGGCCATTGGCTATCCACATCGGGCGGGCGATCTCTTCGGCGATCCGGATGGCGGCCGCCTGCGCATCGGCCTCGGTGGCCAGATGCCGCAGGACCACAACGAACTCGTCGCCGCCGATCCGGGCGGCCACGTCCCCGGGGCGGATCGCCGCCCGGATCCGCTGCGCGGTGGTGACCAGGACCTGGTCCCCGGCGTCGTGCCCGTACCGGTCATTGACGGCCTTGAACTCGTCCAGATCCAGATAGACGACGGCAATCGCCTCGCCGGCGTCCCGGCCGGCGTTGATTTCCTCCAGCCGCTTCCACAGGGTCCGGCGGTTGCCCAGTCCGGTGAGTGCGTCCGTTTCCGCCTGGTAGGTGAGTTCGCTGATCAGTTCGCGCTGCCGGACCATGCCGTTGCCCAGATGCGCCAGCGCGTCCAGGACCTGCTCGTCCTCTTCGGCGAATTGTGCGCCGCCGGCGCGGGACGCCACCAGGTAGCCGCCGGATCCGTTCCACCGGTCCATTTCGACGCCGATTTCCCTGGCCCCGGGCCCCTCGTCCCGGAGCGCCACCTGGTCCGCCCGCACCGAGGCACTGACCGCTTCAAGCAGGATCCGCTCGGCCCCCTCATTGGTCCAGGGCAGCTGACGGGCGGCCCCGACCAGGCCGGTCAGCCTGCGGCGCAGTTCCCGGTTCCGCAGCCAGCCGGTGACCGCCAGGGCCAGCAGGCAGACCGACGTCAGGAACAGCACCTCGAGCAGTTCCGGGTCCGCGGCCGCATGCGGCAGGGCCGTGAGGTAGTAGCCGCCCAGGCAGATCAGCAGGTTCACGCCGAGGGTGCCGGCCGCGTACCTGGCGTCGACGCCGTTGCGGAACGTGGCGGGCATGCCGGCGGCGGTGGCGAGGACCCGGTCGGTGGCAACGGCGGCGGCCATGTAGGCCGCCCAGGCGGCGGTCACTGCCGCAGGCCACCACACCGGCGCGGCCAGCAGAATCTGGAACACGGCGATGAAGACGGCGGCGGAGGCCACCTTGCTCAGGAGCCAGTACAGGTCCATCGGTTTCCAGCGGCGGAAGACCAGCAGCGCTGCCAGCATGCCGCCGGCAAACACCGCCAGCGGCTGGTGCCACGGGGCCGCCGGGTGGTTGCAGACCAGGACGGCGGCGCCCAGGGCAACGGTGCTTTGCCGCTGCATGATCGGAGTATCCATGCGCAGCTGCCAGGCCAGCACCAGCACGGCCAGCGAGGCTGCCGCGGCCAGCTCCAGCTGCGGCGGCTCGGCGATGGTCCGCAGGCCTGCCAGTCCCAGCAGCACCAACCCGGCGCCGGCGATGGCGGAGGCTGCCGCGCGGCACAGCACAGTTGCCGCCCGGCCCGGCCTCGTCGCCGGCTGGCCCGGGGCTGCTGCCGGTCCCGAAGCCGTCATGGTGTTGCCGGCATACCGGCTCCGCCTTCCCCTTGGTTGTACGATTCACTTCCATCCTAGGGAGTGTCGACGTTCGGTGCCTGCGCGGCGCGGACAGCGCCCGCACATCCGGTGCCGGTCAGGAAGGGTGCAGGGCCGGAGCTAGGGGAGCACTGGGCTGCGCCGGGTGTAGCCCGGCCTCAGCCGCACGCCGTCGTCGCCGATGCCGGCTACATCCTCCCAGAGGACCAGGAAGGTCCCCCTGCTCCACCACCGCTCGAGCCTGCCGATCGGCCACGGGGCGGTCAGGCCTCGGCGCTCATAGCCCAGGTAGGAGGCTCGGTGGAACCTGGGGTTGACCAGGAAGCCGTACAACCGGGCCTGCGCGAGCGAGGCTTCGGAGGCCGGGAGGCCGTCCAGCACGAACCGCGCGTCGGTGACCTTGCCCACCTTGGCGCCGGTCCCGTCCAGCACGTCCCGGCCCAGCAGGTCACTGAGGATCATGGCTGCCTCCGGGAATCCTGCCGATGATATGCCGGTGCACCCAGCGTTCGGTCCAAAGCAGGTCCAGGTCCTCGCCGTGGATGTTCAGCCGCAGTACCGTGCCCAGTTCCGCCACATGGCGCCAGGCAATCCGCTTCAGCCGCGACGACGGCGGCCGGCCGCCGAACATGCGCGTGGCCAGTACCGCCCCGGCCACCAGGTTGGTGATCACCGGCGCCGGCGTGCCGTCGGGAAAGGGGCCCTCGGGGAGGTCCGAAAGCTCGATGTCGTCCACCGCGGTGACCGGCAGTTTGTCCACATCCAGCACCTGCCGGTCAAGGATGTGCAGCACCGCGTCGAAGGTCTTGCCGCCACCGGTCATGAGCCTGCTCCCGTCACAATCATCAGGGGAACGGCCGCCACCGCGGCGGCCAGGATGACCACCAGGAACACCGTGCCCAGGAGGTTGGTGGTCCGGCCGTTGACCCGTTCGCCCATATATTCCGGGTCGTTGGCGATGATCAGGATGGGGATGTAGGTCAGCGGCAGCGCGATGGCGGAAAAGACCACCGAGTATTCGGTCACCTGGACCGGATCCACCCCGGTCATCAGCACGGCAACGCCGATCAGCAGGCCCACGATCATGGTCAGGTGGAACCGGGCAGCCTGCACCGGACGGCGGAATTTGCCCCAGGACCAGCCGAAGTACTGCGCCAGCGTGTAGCCGCTGGAGAGCGTGGTCTCCAGCGCCGCACCGAAGGTGGCCGCCAGGATGCCCACCAGCACGAAGGCCAGGGCCAGCTTGCCGCCGGCCTGGGCCACCGGCAGCACGACCTGCGACAGCGAGGTGACGCCGATCTGCGCCGGAAGCAGCACGACGGCGGCACAGCCCGCAATGGCGATGGAGAGCAGGCCGCCGAGCGGGAAGCCGACCAGGACGTTGACCCGGGACTGGTTCAGGTCCTTCACCGTCCACTTCTCCTCCACCGCTCCCGAGGAGAAGAAGAACACCTCATACGGGGTCATCGCCGCGCCGAACAGGGCGACGGCGTAGTACCAGTAGGTGGCCGGCTCCTCGCCTTCCGGCACGGTGGGCGCGGCCGCCTGGCCGGCCAGTTGCGGCCAATCCGGATTCAGCATGAACAGGGCGACGGCGAAGACAATCAGGGTCAGGCCCAGCAGCCCGGCGACATTTTCCAGGATCTTGAACTTCACCCGCCAGACCACCAGCCAGACGGCGACGGCGGCCACCGGAACCCAGGCCAGGTAGTGCACGCTGCTGGCCAGCTGCAGGGTCAGTGCGATGCCGCCGACTTCGGCCGTAAGGGTCATCAGGTTGATCAGGAACGAGGCGGCCAGGTTCGACGCCGAGGCGCGCGGGCCGAGCCGCTCGCGGATGATTTCGAAGGTAGTGCGGCCGCTGACCGCCGCCACCCGGCCGGACATCTGCGCGAACAGGCAGATGCCCACGATGCCGAGCAACGTCACCCAGACCAGGCCCAGGCCGAAGCGGGAGCCGACGACGGCGTTGGTGACCAGGTCGCCAATGTCCACGAACCCGCCGATGGCGGTCAGGATGCCCAGTGCCAGGCCGAGCAGCTTCTTCACGGCTTCAGCTCCTTGCCCAGCCGGGACAGCTCGGCGGCCTGGTGCTCCAGGTCCAGCACGGCGGCTTCCCGCTCTGCCGCGCTCCCGCCGGCCAGCGTCAACCGGGCCGCCTGCAGGCTGTGCAGTGTGCGGTCCAAGGCCTGCAGCACCTCCTGCTGCCGGGCCAGTTCGGTGCCGTCGGAGGGTTCCTGGGAAGCGGCAGACTGGTAGGCCTTGACCGTCTCGTCCAGCATGTTTTCGGCGGTAGTCTCCGCCACTGCAGCGGTGGCCCGGCCGCTGGTCTCGAGCCGCAGCGCGAGCGCCAACGACGACGCCGCGGACGAGGCTTCGTCCGCGGACTTGCCCAGCGGGCCGGAAATCCCGCTGCTGCAGGCGGCAATCAGCAGCAGCATGGCGGCGGCGAGCACCGGCCGGGCTGCTGCCCGGCCGGTGCGGGTCCGCCGGATCCCGGTGCGGTCCACTGCCGCGCGCTTCAGGCCGCCGGCATCGCCCCGGACAGTGTGCCGGCAGCGGTTTCCCGGGCCGGCTGCGTCCGGAACTTGGGCTTGCCGCTCATCGCCCGCCTGTCGAAGCCGGGACCGCTGTCCGTCCGCCGGATTGCTGCCGGAACCGGCGGGTACCGGTCTGGTGCCGGGAGTCGACGGATTTGAGGAAACGCTTGCGCTGCGTGGACGGGACGAGCCGGATGTACGCCGGATGGGACACGATATGCTTCCTGCTTTCGTGGCAGAACGGCAGCACTGACAGGCGCCTGCGGTGCGCGTCGGTCAGCGCCTTCTGGACCAGAGCGTCCTTCAACCCTGACGACCGGGACCCGTGGTATTCGGCGTCGACCACCAGATCAAGCAGCCACATCTGGCCGTTCAGGATCCGGTAATGCAAGGACCCGGCCACCGCTCCGTCGACGTACGCGTCGAACTTGGACTCGTCAAAGTTATTGCGGATAACGGGCATGCATCTCTCCTCATCTTGTGCCCCGGCCCTTTGGAGGGTGGGGCCGGGCTCCGACATGATCAGATTGCTTACGATGTAAGAAAAGCATGCTTAGTATCTGTGTGCCAAGCTTAAATCCCCACCGGGCGTGTTGCGCGCCGGGGATTGCGTCGCCGGGCTCAGGGTGCGAGGGCTTCCAGCCGGTCCATCAGGTTTTCCAGGGATTCCTCGAACTCCTGTGCCGAGCGGTCCTCGGAGAGCAGGTCCTGCAGTTGCTGCAGCAGGGGATAGCCGTCCAAGTCCGCGCTTGCCGGAGGGTGGGGGTCGGCCTCCTCGACCGGGCCGACGTCGGCACCCAGGGCTGCGACTTCCAACAGCAGGTGGCCGAGCAGGAAGCTGCTGAAAGCCCGGTAGGTGGCCACTGCCGCGCGGTCGGAGAAGCCTGACGAGGTCAGGGCCGCCAGGAAAGATTCAACCCAGCGCAGGCTGCGCAGCGGCGGCCGCACCCACGGTGCCTCGGTGGGCCGGGTGGCCACTAACGGGAAGACCTGGGGGTGCTTCAATGCCAGGCGGCGCAGGCCGTGGGCCAGGCGCAGCAGGTAGTCCTGCCAGCCGTGGCGCGGTTCCACGTAGACTTCGGGATCACCGTAGAGCTCGTCGATGACCGTCTCGACAATGCCGTCGAGCAGGCTTTCGCGCGAGGGGACGTAGCGGTACAGCGACATCGCTTCGACGCCGAGTGCGGAGCCCAGCCGCCGCATGGTCAGTTGCCGGGCGCCGTGCTGCTCGATGAAGTCCACGCCGGCCTGGAGGATCCGCTGCCGCTCCAGCCGGGGTTTTTCGGGACCCGCGCGGTCCGGCTCCGGCCCGGGGCTTGGATTGGATTCGAGCATGTTCCGTGCCTCCCTCAGGCTTGCCGTCCAGCCTACGCCCGGTCCGGAAAAGTGGAAACGCCAGCCTCTTTACGGAGGACGCCAAGGTTGGAGGCTTACAATGTAAATACAGTGCCCGGCAGGCTCTCGGCCGTCGCACGCAGCAGATAGGAAGTGCAAGATGGAAGACCGCTTGAAGCAGGTGTGGGCGGCCTCGGCGGCAGTCGAGACACTGCAGGTCGAAATGGACCAGGCCAAGGCGCGGCTGGATGCTGCGATTGATGAAGCGGTGCAGGCTGGCGTGGCTCCGGAGGCCGTCAGCGGCGCGGCAAATCTGGCCCCGCTGGATGTCGGGCAGGACGACGCGCCGTTGAGCGAGGAGCCGGCCTAAGGCCGGCTCGGGATCCGGGGAGGCAGCCGCCGGCCGCGGATCCCCGCCTGGCTCAGCCGGCCCTGCCGAGCAGTTCCTCCAGCCGGTCGTAGCCTTCGGCCATGCCGGACTCCATGCCGCCGGCGAGGTAGCGTTCGCGGTCCTCGAGGGTGGGGAAGACGGAGTGTCCGGCGAGCCGGCAGCGGCCGCCGGCCAGGTCCTCGAACCGCGTGTACTCCAAGGTGACCACGTCCGGAAAGCCTTCGTACTCGAATGTCATCAGGATGAACTCGTTGTCGCGGACCGTGTGGAAGACACCGTGGAAGGCGTGCTCGACGCCGTCGTCCCCGTGCTGGACGAAGCGGAAGGATCCGCCGCTGCGGCAGTCCAACTGCTCGACGCGGGTGGTCAGCCCTCGCGGCCCGATCCACTGCCCGTACAGGGCAGGGTCAGCGTGGGCGCGGAAAACCGCCGCGGCGGGGAAGTCGAATTCGCGCTTGTAGTCGCTATACGGGGCGGCCTGCGGACTGGTCAGCTGCAGTGCATTGTTCACGGCGGCCTCCTTAGCGTGCCTGGGTGAGCCGGGCCAGGACTTCCTCGAGCCGTTCATAACACTCGGACAGGCCCGATTCCATGCCGGAGGCTGCCATCCCGTCGCGCGCTTCCTGGCTCGGATACACGCAGTGGCCGCGCAGCCTGCTGCGCCCGTTGCCCAGATCCTCGAAGGTGAGGAACTCGATGCTGACCACATCCGGGTAGCCGCTGAACTCGAAGGTCTGGACGGCGAAGTCGTTCTCGCGGACGGTGTGGAAGACGCCGCTGAACCCGTAGGAGATGCCGTCCGGGCCGGTGTGGTGGTAGAGATAGCTGCCGCCGGTACGGAAATCGTAGGTGTCGATGTCCACGGTCATGCCCCGGGGGCCCAGCCACTGGGCAACCAGCGCAGGGTCGGCGTGGGCGCGGAAGATGTCGCCGACGGGATAGTCGAAGTCCCGCTCGTAATCAATGAACGGGACGCCGTCGGGGACGGTCAGTTGCAGGGCGTTGCTCATGGCGTGTCCTTCGGGTCGGTGCCGCCTGCGGCGGATTGGCTGCCGAGCACGGCGTCGAGGGCGCGGAACTGCCGTTCGCGGACCAGCCGGTACTGGTCGATCCACGCGGTGAGCGCTTCCAGCCGTGCGGGATTGAGGTGGACGGGCCGGCGCTGGGCCTCGCGGGTGCGCGTGACCAGTTGTGCCTGCTCGAGGACCTGGATGTGCTTCGAGACCGCCTGGGTGGTGATCGCGAAGGGTTCCGCCAGCTCATTGACCGTGGCCGGACCGCGGCTGAGCCGGGCGATGATGCGGCGGCGGACCGGATCGGCCAAGGCCAGGAAGGCCTTGTCGAGCAGTTCGTCGTCGCCGGAGTCCATCCCTATTCAACTTCTTTCTTTATCAACCTTTCGATTGAATACAACGCTACGCCTGTCTGCCGGGCAGATCAAGGGGGAGTGCGACGGCGGCGCAGTAGTGTCGTGCAGTTGCTACGGCGAGTGGCTGGCATGGCCGCTGTTACCGCTGCCGCTGCCGGGGCTCGAGGCGTCAGTGACGCGGTACCGGACCTGCATGCCGGCGCTGATGTGGTCGTTGACGTGGCAGCGGAACAGCCAGGTGCCCACGTCGTCGGGAATCATGTCGGCCACCACCATGCTGGCCGGCAGCAGGTTTACGACCTCCATGCGCTTCCCGAGCACGGTCACGGTGTTGGCGTGCCAGTGCGTCGGAGGCAGCCCGCCTGAATCACACTCTGCGCGTCAGCATGGGCCGCACATCCGAAAGCTCGTCCTCTGCAGGAAGCGCCGTGTTGACGCAGTTCCCTGACGAGATCTGCCGTTTGACTTGCTCAAGCTCATCCTTGAGCAGGTCAACGGTGGCACGGTATTTTTCGAAGTCCGCCGTTCGGCGCCTGGCCACGGTGTAACGGATGCCGGCGGCGAGAATGGCCAGCGGGAACGACACCAGCAGGGCCCAGCCGGACGCGGCCAGGAAGTCCAGCGCCACGGGAAGTGCCTGCTTGAATGCCAGGAAATCGTTCACCCCACCGACCACTGAGTTCAGCGCGGAGTCCAGAGGACCCAGGAACCGCCCCACGACAGGCGTCCCGGAAAACGACGGAGCGCTCAGCGGCGGTTCTCCACCCGCGGACCAGCGCGAATCACCGAAATGATTCAGGACGTAGATCCCGGCACCCGCGTTCAGGGCCGCGAAGAGCAGGACCGAACCAAGCGCAGTCCAATGAAGCCCGCGCGGACGCCAGACGCCGGCCCAAGCGCGAAGGCCGCGGCCGCAATCCAACACAAGATGCGAAGTTCGTCGCGGCTCATGCCGCCCAGTAGATCCAAGGAATTCCCCGCCCCTTACCGTTGGAATCAATTCTTGATCCGGTCCGAAGCGAGCGTATCCCAGCCACCCCGGGCATCTGAACGGGGCCGGAAATGATCGACACACTCAAACGCTGGCATAGTGGCGAAGCTCGATAAATAGTTTTCGTTTCGTCTTTGATCCGGACCGTTCTCGTAGCCACTACTCAACGCTGCGGCTGCGTCCCATCCGCTAAGTCTGTTGAAGCAGCATTGCGGCGCCTGCAGGCCCGGTGGCTTTAGTAACGAACCCTAGTGCTCCGGGCCCGCCGGCAACACCGGCAGCACGGGCACCTCCGGCAGGTCGGCCGGCCCTGTCGGCCGGGGGAGGACCGGCACCTTCGGTCCGGGGTGGCCGGACTTTTCACTGCCCACTCCGGGAACGCCGGAGGGCGCCGGCAGGTCAGGGACCAGCGGCAGCTCGTTCCGCTCCTTCGCGGACTCCTTGGCTGCCTCTCCGGGCGGGGTGGAGGGTTTCCCGGTGCCAGCTGCCGGAGCCGTCGCGGTGCCTGCAGGGCTTGCGGACTGCCGGTCCGGGGCCGGGGTCTGTGTGCCGGCTTTGGTGGGGGTCGGCTGGGCCTGGTCGCCGTGGCCGGGCGTGGTGGCGTCCGGTACCGGCTGCACGGGTGTCTGGGGGCCGGCCGCCGGGGCGAAGATTCCGACGACGTGCCGGACCGCCTGGTCCGCCGCCGCGTGGAACTGGGGATTGGCGGCGGCAACGCCGGAGACGCCCAGGCCCGTCGCGGCGGCGACGGCCAGGCCGATCACCAGCCCCTTGGTGGTCCGTCGCCGGCCGCGCAGCGGCACGACGGCCGGGGCCGTGGTTGCCGGGATCATGAACGCGGCAAGTTCGGCGGACGGTGCCGGAACCGGGGCCGAGCCGGCCGCGCGCATTTCCAGCAGTGAAGCCTGAAGGGGCAGCGAGGTGCCGACACCGGATTCGTCCAGCAGCTGCCGGATGAACTGTTCGTCGTTCGGGGGAACCGCAGTCACACCAGTGCCTCCTTCCTTTCGATCAGCGACTTGAGTTTCAGCAGGCCACGCCGCTGAAGCTGTTTGATGGACCCGGTCGATTTGCCCATGATCTCCGCGACCTGCTCCAGCGACAGATCGGCCACGATCCGCAGCAGCAGGACCTCGCGCTGATCCGGGTTCAGCGCCTTCAACTGCTTTCCCACGTCGCTTGCGGCTAATGAATCCAGCACCGCCTCCTCGGCAGAGCCGGTGGTCCGGGGGTCGGCTCCGGGATCGTAGTCCGCGAAGCCGGGGTGGCGGGCACGCCGGCGGACTTCGTCGACATAGCGGGCGTGGGCCACCGAGAAGGTAAAGGTCCGCAGTCCCTGCCAGCCGCCGCGTACGGTGCCGATGCGGGAGAAGACGGTGAGGAAGACCTCCTGGACCGAAGCTTCGGTGTCCTCCATGCCTCGTGCCCTTAAATAGCCGGTGACGCCGGGGGCCAGGGTGGTGTAGATGCTGCTGAAGGCTGCGGGGTCCCCGCTTTGCGCAGCGGACAGCACGTCATCCGGGAGGGCATGGGCCAAGATGGTTTCCTTCAGGTTGCGGCCGGGTGCGGCCGCCGCCGTCGCGGCCGCCGCACCCTCGCCTCAAGAGTCTACTTTCCGGCTGCGTCCTCGGCAGACACGTCCAGGCGGGCATCGACGCGCGCCTTGGCCGCCTCGGCAGCTGCATCCAGATGCGCCTGCGCCTCGGCGCTGGTGGCCGGCACCTTCGGCAGGGCCGGCACGGCGGGTACGGCGGACTTGCCGTCCGTCGCCGGGACGGCGGGCACGGCGGGGGTCACGACGGCGCCGGTGTCGACCTTCGCCTTCACACCGGCCTCGCCGCCGTTGACAGATGCGTCGGCAGCGGCGCCGGCGGCCTTCGTGTCCGCCTCGACCCCGGCCTTCGCCTCGGCGTCGACGTCGGCCTTGCGGTCCACGGCGTCATCGGCGGCCGGAACGGCGGGAACCGCGGGAGTGGCCGGGACGGCGCTTTCGCCGTCGGCTGCCGGAACGGCGGGCACGGCCGGGGTGGCCGGGGTGGTGACGGAGCTTTCGGTATCGGCAGTGGAAGTCAGGCCCGGCGCGGCGACGGCGGCACCGGCACCTCCGACGGCGATGAGTGCGGCGAGTGCGGCGCCCTTGACGGGCAGGCTCAGTGTGCGGAAACGGTTAATCATTACTTCCCTCATGCGTAGTAGCGACGGCAGCCGCCGGCCGGATGATGGCTGTGCGGGGCCCGTACACGCAACTAATCGAAGGAGCCGGCCCGCAGGTTACGCCCGCCGGAAAACTTTTTGTCAGCCGCAGGAACCTACCCGGATCCGTGTGACGCAAACTACACTGGCTGGACCATGACCCAGCACCTGAGCCATGAGGCGCGCCCGGCGGACCCGCGCCCTGAACGCTCCATCGAGCCACCGCACAGGCAGGCCAAGACCTTGAAGTTCACGACCCGCGGCATTCCGGCGGTCAACCGCATGCAGCTTTGGGCACACCACAATGCCAAGGCCTTGATCTCCCTGGACATCCGCACCATGGACGAGCAGCCGCTGCAGGCCGCCGAGATCAACCTGCATTTTCCGTCGCTGAAGTTCGCTGAGGTCAAGGGCAGCGCGCAGGTGGTGGAGCGCAACGAACGGTACATCCGGCAGAACCCGATGGACGTGATCGCGGTGTTCTTCGCGCTCGAGGGCGAGGCGTTCTTCTACCACCAGGGCGGCCACGAGTCGCTCAAGCCCGGCCAAGCCGTGATCTACGATGCCGACCGTCCCTTCATGCGCGGGTTCAGCCGCGGCTTACGTGAGATGGTGCTGACCATCCCGCGCGGGGAGTACCTGGAGTTGGCCGGCGGCAGGCCGTTGACCCGGCCTCTGGTGTTCGACTTCAACGAGGCGGCTCCGGCCAACCGCCAGATGATGGCACTGGCCCGGCTGGTGCGCAGCACGCTGGAGCAGCCGGGGGACCCGGAACGAACCGAGGGCTCCGTGATGGAGCTGCTCAGCCTGCTGGTGGCCGGGGACCGCGGCGGCGCCGGTGCCGGCTACCTGGCCGCCGCCCGCTGCTATATCGAGGACCGGCTCTCGGACCCGGCGCTGACCGCAGGCGAGGTTGCCGCCGCGGTGGGCGTAAGCGAACGCCATCTGGCACGCATCTTCACGGAGGCGGGCGAGGCCCCGAGCGCCTTCGTGCTGAGCCGCCGGCTGGAAACGGCACGCGGCATCCTCACCGACCCGCATCAGCGGACGACGCCGGTGGGCCGGGTCGCGGCGATGTGCGGCTTTGCCTCGCAGAGCTATTTCGCCAGGGCCTTCAAGGTCAGGTTCGGCATGACGCCGCTGCAGCTGCGCAGGGACGCCCTCCTCGGCGTGATCCTCTAGCGGCGGTTTTTGCACTCAGCCGACACTTTTTGGCACGCAACGGACAGGCTGCTTGTCAGCCGCCCACTGTGATTGTGATCCACGGCACTCTGGGGTGACAGCGGCAGACGCCGCACCTCAGACCAGGAGCACACAATGTCCGAAGCACCAGCCATTGATCCGCGGGACCTGCGCCACGCGTTCGGCCGCTTTGGCACCGGCGTCACGGTTGTGACCACCCGGGCCGACGACGGCGAGGCGCACGGCGCCACCGTCAGCGCGTTCACCGCCGTCTCGTTGGACCCGCCGCTTGCGCAGGTCACCCTGATGCGCAGCTCGAAGCTGTCCCGCTATGTCGAGGGCAGGCCGTTCGCCATCAATGTCATGAGCCTGAGCCAACTGGACACCTGCCTGCATTTTGCCGGCAAGCCCATGGCGGGCAGTCCGGCCTGGGGCGCAGGTACCACCGGCGTACCGGTACTGGCCGGCAATGCTGCCACGCTCGAGTGCCGCCCGTGGAACGTCTACGACGGAGGCGACCACGCGATCGTGGTCGGCGAGGTGGTCTCGCTGGAGATCAACCCGGTCGAGCCTCTGCTGTTCTTCGGCGGCAAGTTCCACCACCTCGGCGGGCTGGTCGGTGGCTCCCCTTGGGAGCAGTGCGGGGACGGCCACGGCGGGCAATGGTTCGCCGGCGCCGAATCCCTCAGGGTGCTGGCGCCAGTCTAGCGGCCGAGGGCCCCGCCGCTAGCTTGCGAACGGGGAGGCCGGTAGGCGCTAGCGGTGGAGACCGGTAGACGCTAGCCGGCCCAGCAACTCAGCAGACCCAAGATTCCAAAACCCCGCCGTCGGCAAGGATGCCGCGGCTTCCCGGAAGGACAATTGCCATGACCGAGACCATTGAAACCCCCCTTGCAGCCGAGGTGCCGGATATGTCGGTGCGGACCACGCCGGCTGATCCGCTCAAGCCGCAGACCGGGGATGAGTACATCGAGTCCCTGCGGGACGGCCGGGAGGTGTGGATCTACGGCGAGCGGGTGAAGGATGTCACCACCCATCCGGCGTTCCGCAATTCGGTGCGGATGGCCGCCCGGCTCTATGACGGGTTCCACGCCCCGGAGACGGCCTCGAAGCTGTTGGTGCCCACCGATACCGGGTCCGGCGGGCTGACCCACCCGTTCTTCAAGGCCGCCCGGTCCGTCGAGGACCTGAAGGCCTCGCGGACCGCGATCGAGACCTGGGCGCGGATGTCCTATGGCTGGCTGGGCCGCTCCCCGGACTACAAGGGCGCGTTCCTGGGGACCCTGGGCGGGATGCCGGAGTTCTACGAACCGTATAGCGAGAACGCGCTGCGCTGGTACCGCGAGTCCCAGGAGAAGGTGCTGTACTGGAACCACGCGATCATCAACCCGCCGGTGGATCGGCACCTGCCCCCGGACCAGGTGGGGGACGTGTTCATGAAGGTGGAGAAGGAGACCGACGCGGGCCTGGTGGTCTCCGGGGCCAAGGTCGTGGCCACCGGCTCGGCGATCACCCAGTACAACTTCATCGCCCACTACGGGCTGCCGATCAAGAAGAAGGAGTTCGCGCTGATCTGCTCGGTGCCGATGGACGCGCCGGGGGTGAAGCTGATCTCGAGGGCCTCCTACTCCCACCAGGCGGCGGTGATGGGCACCCCGTTCGACTACCCGCTCTCCAGCAGGCTGGACGAGAACGATTCGGTGTTCGTCTTCGATAAGGTGCTGATCCCGTGGGAGAACGTGTTCGCCTACGGGGACGTGGAGAAGATCAACAACTTCCTGCCGCAGACCGGGTTCCTCAACCGGTTCACCTTCCAGGGCGTGATCCGCCTGGCCGTGAAGCTGGACTTCATCGCCGGGCTGCTCCTGAAGGCCCTGGAGATCACCGGCACCAAGGACTTCCGCGGCGTGCAGGCGAGGGCAGGGGAGGTGATCGGCTGGCGGAACATGTTCTACGCGCTGGCCGACGCGATGGCCCTGAACCCGGACCCCGGCCCGGGCGGGACGGTGCTGCCGAAACTCGACTACGGGCTGGCCTACCGGATGTTCATGGCCACCGGCTACCCGCGGATCAAGGAAATCATCGAGCAGGACGTCGCCTCGGGGCTGATCTACCTCAACTCTTCCGCCCATGACTTCAAGACCCCCGAGATCCGGCCCTACCTCGACAAGTACGTCCGCGGCTCCGACGGGATCCAGGCGGTGGACCGGGTGAAGCTGATGAAGCTGCTCTGGGACGCGATTGGCACCGAGTTCGGCGGCCGGCACGAACTCTACGAACGCAATTACGCGGGCAACCACGAGAACGTCAAGGCCGAAATCCTCTTCGCCGCCCAGGCCCAGGGCACCACCGGCATGATGACCGGCATGGCCGAAACCTGCATGGCCGAATATGACCTGGACGGCTGGACCGTTCCGGACCTGATCAACAACCACGACGTCAGCATCTTCGGCCGCAAATAACCGCCGGCACGATCCAGGCAAAGGAGGAGCCGGGATGGACCCCCTGTGGCAGGAGTCCGGCTGGCAGGCCGTTCCGGACGGCGCCGGACAGCAGGAAGCCGCTGTCCGGGTCGAGGACATCTCACCTTCTGCCTGGGCAGGCTGGTGGCACGAAGGATGCCCGGGCCTCTGAGCCCGGGAACGTCCGCCGCAGTCCCCGCGACCACCAGGTCGCGGGGACTGCCTTGTTTACGACGTCGTGTCCGGTATTGGTCCGGCAGCCGGCCCGCACCGGTGGCTCATTGGGCAGCAGCCTTACTATCCTAGGAAGTGCAGGCCGGGTAGGACTGGAGGCCGGCACCATTCTGAGGAGGCGCGGCAATGAGCTTGAGTGCGAACCCCGATCCGCTGGAAATCAACATCACCGGGCTGGAGCCCGGCGGTGGCGTCCCGCCGGGGGAGACGCCGCCGGCCGAGGCGCAGACCAACCTCACCCAGGGCCATGGCGAAGGTGGGCCGAAGGCCTGGGTGCCCTGGCTGTGGATCGCGATCATCCTGTTGATCGCCGCAATGATCGCCGTGATGTTCCTGGTCTATGCGGGGATCCTGATTTTCTCCTAGACCCGCGTCCTGGATCCGCGTGGCTAGGCTTCGCCGCCGGGCAGGATCGAGACCTTGACCGAGGCCCCGGTGGTGTCGGCGACGAGGTCCAGTGCCGCCTGGAAGTCCTTGAGCACGAACTGGTCGGTGCAGATCTCGTCCATCGGCAGGATGCCGGATTCGAGCATCTTGATCGCGGCCGGCCAGCAGTGCGGGCCCAGGTGGGCGCCGCGCACGTCCAGCTCCTTGTCGTCGCTGATGATGGACCAGTCCACCGTCACGTCGGAGCCGAAGACCGAATACTCCACGTACGTGCCCAGCTTGCGCAGCAGGTTCAGTCCCTGGCCGACGGCCGAGGGGTGCCCGGTGCCTTCGATGTAGACGTCGGCACCGTAGCCGTCGGTCATGTCCTTGATCAGCTGGACCGCATCTTCCCGGCCCACATTGATGGTGGCGTCGGCGCCGCACTTGCGGGCCAGCGCGAGCTTGTTGTCCGACATGTCCAGCGCCACGACCTTCAGCGGACTCTTGGCTTTTGCGCCCGCCACCATGCCCAGCCCGATCGGACCGCAGCCGGCGATCACGACGACGTCGTCGAAGGTGATGTTGGCGCGCTCGACGGCGTGCAGCGAACAGGACAGCGGTTCGGCGAAGGCTGCGTGCTGCGGGGGCAGTTCCTTGGAGATCCGGTGCGCCCGTGCCTGCTTGGGTACCACCAGGTATTCGGCCATCGCGCCGTGGAAGTTGCGGAAGCCGAACATGTCGTGCGGCCCGCACATCCAGTACTCGCCGCGCACACAGTAGCGGCAGCGTCCGCACGGGACGATCTGCTCGCAGGTGACGCGGTCCCCGACGGCCACGCCGTGGTGGGACGTGGCCTCCTCGTCGGCCTGGATGATGGTGCCGGCGAACTCATGGCCCGGCGTGATCTCCTTTTGCGCCCAGGCTGGCCGGTTCGCGTCCCCCCAGAACTTGGCCGCCCCGTGGTAGCACTTCAGGTCGCTGGCGCACACGCCGACCGCCTCGACCTTCATCAGCATCTGGCCCGGTCCGGGCACCGGAACCGGCAATTCTTCGAGCATGTAGTTTTCCGGCCCATGGCAGATCACGGCCTGCATCGTCTCGGGCAGTCCGGCGGCCGCGGCGTCTGCGGCAGGGGTGGTGGACATTGGTCCTCCTGGAGGATGTGGAAAGTTGTGTGGCTTGGGGGCGGGCCCACCTGCGCTGGCTGCCGCGGGCGGCATCCGGAAGGCCGTTTTGGGTTCGTTGACAGTGAGCAGGCTCACAGTTACATTATGTTTATAACACGAGGAAGTCACAAGATAACCCAAAAATCACAGACTTCCTTTTCCGCCGGCACCGCAAGTCGCCGGACAGCCGGCGGTTCCGACGGCGAACAACCCTGTGGATGGGAGCGTCAATCCGTATGCGAGCCATAGTTTTCGAAGCCCCCGGTGAGTTGGCGCTCCGCGACGTCGCGGACCCTGCTCCCGGCCCCCGCGAAGTGGTCATCGAGGTGGCTGCGGTGGGTATTTGCGGCACCGACACGCACGTCTTCGACGGCGAGTTCGAGGGGACGGTGTTCCCCCTGATCCCCGGCCATGAGGCCTCCGGCGTCGTCGTCGAGACGGGCAGCGAGGTGACCCGCCTTGCGGTCGGCGACCACGTTGTGGTCAACCCGAGCACCACCTGCGGCGAGTGCGAATTTTGCCTCAACGGCAAGTCCAACCTGTGCCGGAGCTGGAACGGACTCGGTGTGGTGGCCAGCGACGGGGCGGCAGCGCAGTACCTGAAGGCCCCGGTCAGCAACGTCTTCCGGCTGAAGCCCGAAACCGACCTGCACCAGGCGGCCTTGGTGGAGCCGCTGGCCTGCGCCATCCGCGGCTACGACATCCTGCCGCGGAAAATGGGCGAGCACTACCTGGTCTACGGTGCCGGGACGATGGGCCTGCTGATGGCCCAGCTGGCCCCGCGGGCCGGCGCGGCCAGCGTCACCGTCGTCGACCTCAGCGCCGGGCGCCGGGAGGCCGCCGGCGAGGTCGGCATCGAGCAGGTATACGGCAGCGCGGACGAAGCGGACCGGAGCCAGTGGGACGTGGTCATCGACTGCACCGGCGTGGTCCGGGCGATCGAGGACGGGTTGCCGCGGGTCAAGGCCGGCGGCACCTTCCAGCACTTCGGCGTCGCCCCGGCCGAAGCCAAGGCCGGCTACTCCCCGTTCCGGGTCTACCGGGACGAACTCAACATCGTCGGCACCATGGCAGTGCTGAACACCTTCGGCCGGGCGGTGGAAATGTTCGAAGCCGGCGCGATCAGGAGCGTGCCGATGATCAGCCATTCCTTCACCCTGGACGACTATTCCGACGCGCTGGACATGTTCCGCCAGGGTTCCGGACGCAAGCTGCAGATCCGTCCCAACGACACCGAATCCAAGGTCCTGCAATGAGCACAGCGACAAGTACCCCCACCTCCGAAACCCCGAAGCCGGGCACGCCCAAAAAAGCCCCCAAAAAATCATTCTTCACGCCCGGGCGGCTGATTGCCGCCGGCGTCATCCTGGTGGTGCTGATCCTGATGTTCTTCAGCACGAAGATCCTGACCGGCAAGGAAGCCACCGAAGCGGCCCCGGGCACTTTCAGTCCGCAGTCCTACGCTCAGGAGAAATTCGACTCCGAAATCGCGCCGGACATCGTCAAGCGGGCCACCGAACTCGCGGTCGTGCAGAAGGCGATTGCGGCCGATCCGGCCGCGGCGGCCAAGAAGTACGGGGTGGTCTCCGGCTCCTCGCCCGCGGTCTATTCGGTCAAGTTCACCGGCACGGCCGGCAAGCCGGAGGCCAACGGGCAGCTGCCGGTCACGGTTCCGGGCATGCCCGCGGACATCAAGGTCCTGGTGCAGACTGGCCCGGCCATCAACGGCACGGCGGTCCGCGATGCCACCGGGAAGGTGCAGTTCTCCCAGTTCAAGAACCAGATCGACTACCAGAACGTGGGAGCCGAGTTGAACAAGCAGGTCAAGGACAAGGTCCTGGCCAACGTGGATCCCGCCTCGCTGGCCGGTAAGAAGGTGGCCGCGGTAGGCGCGTTCAGCCTGATCAATCCGTCCGCCTACATCATCACGCCGGTGCAGATCGGGGAAGCCAAATGAGCGAGGTCGTGCTCCGTGCCCAGAATGTGACCAAGCGCTACGGCGGGACCCAGGCGCTCAAAGGAGTGGACTTCGAGGTCCTCGAAGGCAAGGTCACCTCGCTCTTCGGCGAGAACGGGGCCGGCAAGTCCACGCTGATGAAGATCCTCTCCGGGATCGAACAGCCGACGTCGGGCAGCCTGGAACTGCGCGGCGAACCGGTCGAGTTCGCGAACACCGTCGAAGCCCGGGACCGCGGGATTTCCATCATCCACCAGGAACTGAGCCTGAGCCCGAACCTGAGCGTGCGGGACAACATCTTCATGGGCCGGGAGATCACCGGCAAGGCCGGGATGGTCGACTATGCCGCCGAGCGACAGCTCAGCAAGGAGCTGATGGAGCGGCTCGAGGAGCCCATCGACCCGGACACCAAGGTGGCCGATCTGCGGCTGGGCCAGCAGCAGATCGTCGAAATCGCCCGGGCGCTGTCGGTCAATGCACGGATCCTGATCATGGACGAGCCGACGTCGGCGCTAAGCGCCTCCGAAGTGGAGGTCCTCTTCAAGGTGATCCGGGACCTGACCGCCTCGGGAGTGTCCATCGTCTACATTTCGCACCACCTGGAGGAGGCCATCGAAATCTCCGATCACGCCGTGGTGCTGCGGGACGGATCGATCGTGGCGCAGGCCGAAATTGCCGACGTCGATCTGGACTGGATCGTGGGCAACATGGTCGGCCGCGGCTTCGACCTGGGCAGCCCGCCCAGCCGCGAGCACTTCGGCAGGCCGGCCCTGACCATCCAGCAGGCGATGGTGGCCGACCCCACGAATCCGGAACGGCTCGCCGTCAACGGCGTCTCCATCGAGGTGCGGGCCGGCGAGATTGTCTGCATCTACGGCCTCATGGGCGCAGGCCGGACCGAGCTGCTGGAGGCTGTGGCCGGCCGCGTCCCGCTGGTGGGCGGCACGGTGCTGCTCCAGGATTTCGACGTCGAGGGGCTGACCATTGCCGAGCGCATCGAGGCCGGACTCGGCCTGGTTCCCGAGGACCGGCAGCGGGACGGCCTGGTGCAGACCATGTCCGTGGGCCGGAACCTTTCGCTCGCCAGCCTGGGCTCGTTCCTCAAAGGCCTGGTGCTCTCACGCGCCGACGAAAAGCAGCTCATCCAGCAGATGATCCGGGACGTGCGGGTCAAGACCGCCGGCCCCGGTGCCCCCATCGGATCGCTCAGCGGCGGCAACCAGCAGAAGGTGGTCATCGGGAAGATGCTGGCGACCAATCCCAAGGTCATCCTGCTCGACGAGCCGAGCCGCGGGATCGACATCGGCGCCAAATCCGAAGTCTTCGGCCTGCTCGCCGAACTGGCCGAGAAGGGCCTGGCGGTCCTCTACTCGACCTCGGAAGTCGGCGAGTGCCTCAGCATTGCCCACCGCGTCATCGTGATGAGCAAGGGCCGCATTTCCGCCGAATTCGACGCGGCCCAGACCACCAAAGAGCAGATTATGGCGGCTTCGGGCGAAGCTGCCGTCGCCCTCTAGAGGAACGGAAAAACCGGACATGAGCCAAACACAGACGGCGGCCACCCCGGCCCAGACCGGACGCCCGTCCGGCGGCCTCGACATCCCCAAGCTCCTGCTTGAAGGCCGCGCATTCTTCGCCCTGATCGTCATTATCCTGATTTTCTCCTTCCTGTCGCCGAACTATTTCAGCGTCAACAACCTGCTGACCATGTCGGCCCACGTGGCCGTCTACGCCATCCTGGCGGTCGGCATGCTGATGGTGATCCTCAACGGCGGCATCGACCTGTCGGTGGGCTCCACCGTGGGCCTCGCGGGTGTCATCGCCGGCTTCCTGATGCAGGGAGTCAAGCTGCCGGGCATGGAAGTCACGCTCTACCCGGCGGTCTGGGTCTGCGCTGTCATTGCGCTGGCGGTCGGCGCATTCGTCGGCTGGATCAACGGCATCCTGATCGCCAAGTTCGGCGTCCCTCCGTTCGTGGCCACGCTGGGCACCCTGTATGTGGTCCGCGGCACCGCGCTGCTGATCACCGGCGGCCTGACCTACCCGAACCTGCGCGGCGAGGCCGCGCTGGGCAACACCGGATTCGACGTCCTGGGCTTCAACCGGATCCTGGGCATCCCCACCGGTGTGCTGGTCATGATCGTCATTGCGTTGCTGGGCAGTTTCCTGCTCAACCGCACCGCCTTCGGCCGCTGGCTCTATGCCTCCGGCGGCAACGAGCGGGCAGCCGAGCTCTCCGGCATCCCGGTGAAGAAGGTCCAGATCCGCATCTACATGGCCTCCGGCACCTGCGCCGCGATCGCCGGCGTGATCATCGCCTCTGAACTGACCTCCGCCAATCCCACGGCGGGCACGTCCTTCGAACTGACGGCCATTGCCGCCGTCGTCATCGGCGGCGCCGCCCTCTCCGGCGGACGCGGCAACATCCGCGGCACCCTGCTCGGTGCGTTCGTGATCGGCTTCCTTTCCGACGGCCTGGTGATCATCGGTGTCTCCGAGTACTGGCAGATGGTCTTCAAGGGCGCCGTGATCGTCGTCGCCGTCATGCTCAACCGGATCGAGGGCCGTTCCCGGCGGATCAAGCACGTTGAGGCGCCGGCAGCCGCTCCGCCCGGCCCGTCGGCAGCCGGGACCGCTTCCCCGCCTGCCGGCACCCCGCCGGCCGTCGACGCTGCCGATACCGCCAATCCTGCCAAACCGTGACACTGATGAAAGGTACGTCCATGAAACGTAAGGTGATCGCAGCACTGGCTGCATGCATGACCATTGCGGCACTGTCTGGCTGCGGCGGAGGGGGAGGCGGAACCTCCACCGGTGCCGCCTCCGGTACCGCAGGCGGTGGCAGTGGCAGCAAGCTCATTTTCACCATCGTCAATGATCCGGCGAATCCGTACTGGAAGACCGAAGGGGACACCGTCAAGGCGGCTGGTGAGAAGCTCGGCTACACGGTCGACGTCACGGCACACAAGGGCGATACCAAGGCCGAAAGCGACCTGATCGACACGGCCATTACCAACAAGGCCGCGGCCATCGTGCTGGACCCGGCCAACGCCGACGGCTCGGTGGGGGCTGTGCAGAAGGCTACCGACGCCGGTATCCCGGTCTTCCTGGTCAACGCCGAGATCAACCAGCAGGGCCTGGCCAAGGCCCAGCTGGTCTCGGACAATGCCCAAGGTGCGGCTTTGGGCGCCCAGGAGTTCGTCAAGGCGATGGGTGGCAAGGGGACCTATGTCGAACTCCTCGGCGCACCCTCGGACAACAACGCGGCCACCAGGTCCAACGGCTATGCGACCGTCCTGTCGCAGTACCCGGACCTGAAGCGGGTGGAAGCCCAGGTGGCGAACTGGGACCAGAAGCAGGGCCACGACAAGATGCAGTCGATGCTCCAGGCCCATCCGGACATCCAGGGCGTGCTCTCGGGCAATGACCAGATGGCCCTAGGCGCGATCGCGGCCCTGAAGGAAGCCGGCAAGACCTCGGTCAAGGTCGGCGGCTTCGATGGTTCCCCGGATGCCGTGGACGCGGTCAAGGCCGGCTCGATGGGCTACACGGTGCTCCAGCCGGTGGCCGACTTCTCCAAGAAGGTCGTGGACGAAATCGATTCCTACCTGAAGACCGGCAAGACCGGCTCCGACAGCGAGAAGCAGGCGTTCGACTGCACGCTGATCACCAAGGAGAACGTGGACAAGGTCACCGCTCCGTTCACACTCAGCCAGTAGCAGCACCGCGGGGCGGGCCCGCCGGCCCGCCCCGCGCCCCATCACTTCAGCCCAGGAGACTGCTTTCCCATGGCTTACCTGTTTAATAATCCCGAGGATTTCACCGACGAACTGACCGAGGGATTCGTTGCCGCCTACCCGCAGTGGGTCCGGCGGGTGCCCGGCGGCGTGGTCCGCAGCACCCGGCCGGCTCCGGGCCAGGTGGCGGTCGTGATCGGCGGAGGATCCGGCCACTACCCGGCCTTCGCCGGACTCGTCGGGCCGGGACTGGCCCACGGCGCGGCGATGGGCAACATCTTCGCCTCGCCCTCGGCCCAACAGATCTATTCGGTGGCCAAGGCCGCCCAGAACGGCGGCGGCGTCCTGTTCAGCTACGGCAACTATGCCGGGGACGTCCTGAACTTCACCCAGGCGCAGGACCGGCTGATCGCCGAAGGCATTGAGGCCCGGACCGTCTCGGTGACCGACGACGTCTCCAGCGCTCCGCCGGCCGAGACCGCCAAGCGGCGCGGGGTGGCCGGCGACCTGACCGTGTTCAAGGTGGCCGGCGCCTGTGCGGACGCCGGCGGCGACCTGGACGAAGTGGTCCGGGTGGCTGCGCGGGCCAATGACCGCACGCGCTCCTTCGGCGTGGCCTTCGCCGGCTGCACCCTGCCCGGCTCGAGCGAACCGCTCTTTACCGTGCCGGCCGGAAAGATGGCCGTCGGCCTCGGGATCCACGGCGAACCCGGGATCAGCGAACGGAGCCTGCCCACCGCCGATGAGGCGGCCGAACTGTTCGTGGACACCCTGCTGGCCGACCTGCCCCCGGACATCGCTGCTGGGGATGTCCGGGGCAGCCGGGTCGGGCTGGTCCTCAACGGGCTGGGCTCGGTCAAGTCCGAGGAACTGTTCGTGGTCTTCCGCCGTGTCCGCCAGCTGCTGGACGACGCCGGAATCACCATTGTGGACCCCGAAGTGGGCGAGCTGGTCACCAGTTTCCAGATGGCTGGCGCCTCACTGACCCTGTTCTGGCTGGACGAGGAGCTGGAACGGTACTGGACGGCGCCGGCGAGTACCCCGGCGTTCCGGAAGGGCGCCGTGGCCGCCAGCGTGCAGGGCGCCGCCGAGGGCTACCAGGAGGAGGCCGCGGCGGCGGAGCTGCCGGCGGCGTCGGCCGCCTCACGGGAGGCCGCCGAAGGGGTCCAGGCCATTCTCGAAGCGATGAAGGACCTGCTGGATGAACAGGCTCCGGAACTGGGCCGGCTCGATTCGGTCGCCGGCGACGGGGACCATGGCATCGGCATGCAGCGCGGCGCCACCGCCGCCGTGGCCGCCGGACGCGACGCCCTGGCCGCCGGCGCCGGGGCCGGCTCCCTGCTGCAGTTGGCCGGCGACGCGTGGGCGGACAAGGCCGGCGGCACCTCCGGGGCGCTGTGGGGCATGGCGTTGAACACCGTCGGCGCCCGGGTGGGTAACGACGTTCCGCCCGACGCCGTCTCCGTGTCCGCGGGCATCGCCGAGGCGGGGCAGAAAATCCAGCAATTCGGCAAGGCCAGCCTCGGCGACAAGACCCTGCTGGACGTGCTGCTGCCCTTCAGCGACTCGCTCAGTGAACACGTCCGTGCCGGGTCCTCGCTGCGCGCCGCCTGGTCGGCAGCGGCCGACGTCGCCCAGCGGTCGGCGGACGCCACCGCACAGATGGTGCCGAAGATGGGCCGCGCCCGCCCGCTGGCCGAAAAAAGCGTGGGCACGCCCGATCCCGGGGCGGTGTCGATGGCCATGGTGGCCCGCACGATCGAACGCAAGCTTTTGGAAGGCGGGCCCGGAGCGAAACCGCGGGGATATAACAATCAAGGAGAAACTTATGACTAAGAAGCTTCGCCTCGTCGTCGGCAGCGACGACGCAGGCCTGGACTACAAAGAGAAGATCAAGGCGGACCTGCAGTCCAACGAGCGGGTGGAATCGGTCGTCGACGTCGGCGTCGGGGACGAGGAGAACACCGCCTACCCCAGCATTGCCATCGCCGCCGCCGAGCTGATCGCCAAGGGCGAGGCCGACCGGGCGCTGCTGGTCTGCGGCACCGGGCTGGGGGTGGCGATTGCGGCCAACAAGGTTCCGGGCATCCGCGCCGTCACCGCGCATGACAGCTACTCGGTGGAGCGCGCTGTGCTGAGCAACAACGCCCAGGTGCTGACCTTCGGCCAGCGCGTCGTCGGCATCGAGCTGGCCCGCCGGCTGGCGCAGGAATGGCTCACCTACGAATTCGACGAGTCCTCTCCGTCAGCGAAGAAGGTCCAGCTGATGACCGACTATGAAACGCAGAACATGACCGCGCCGCCGGCCGGTTCCCGGGCGCCGACGGAAGCATGAGCACTGAGCCGGCTCCCACCCTGCTGGGGGTGAGCCTGAAGATGTACTTCGGCTACCAGCAGACCGTGGACTGGTGCCGGGCCGTTGCCCGGATGGCGGCGGACCACCCGGCCCTGGGCAGCGGCAAGGTGGCGCTGTTCATCCTGCCGAGCTTCCCGGCGCTGGTCCCCGCCGGGCAGGCCTTCGCCGGCGGCCCGGTGGGGCTCGGGGCGCAGAACCTGTACTGGGAGGACAGCGGGCCGTACACGGGGGAGGTCAGCGGGCCGCAGCTGCGGGAGGCCGGCTGCCGGTATGTGGAGGTCGGCCACGCCGAACGGCGCCGGCTCTTCGCCGAGGATGACCGGACCGTGGCCGTCAAGACCGCCGCCGCGCTGCGCAACGGCCTGGCTCCCGTCATCTGCATCGGCGAAGAGCAGCGGCTGCCGGTGGAGGAAGCGGCCCGGGTCTGCACCGCCCAGCTGGCCGCGGCGGTGCGGAGCGTGCCGGGCCGGCAGGACCTGCCGGTCATCGCCGCCTACGAGCCGGTCTGGGCGATCGGTGCCAGCGAGCCGGCCTCGGCGGAGCACATCCGCGGCGTCTGCGCCCTCCTGCAGGCCTGGCTCGCCGGCCAGGACCGGTTCACCCGGCACCAGGTGATCTACGGCGGCAGCGCGGGGCCGGGCCTGCTGACCCGGCTGGGCCAGGAGGTGGACGGGCTGTTCCTGGGGCGTTTCGCGCACGACGTCGGGGCGCTGGCGGACATTGTCGATGAAGCCGCGGCCCGGTCACAATGACCCGGGCCGGGGCGGACCGACATAGGGTTGAAACGGCCGGACCACGGACCGGCCGCCGGAGGAGATGATTTTCAGGAGGAAGCATGAAGACCGAGGGGGGAAACGCGCGGGCGCGGCTGTCCCGGCAGCTGGAACGGCAGCGGACCATCTCGGAGATGGTGATGGCCGAAGGCGCGGTGCGGATCGACGAACTGGCCGAGCGGTTCGGCACCAGCCAGATGACCGTCCACCGGGACCTGGACGAACTGGAGGCCCGGGGGCTGCTGCGCAAGTCGCGCGGCGTGGCCACGGCGCTGTCCTCCAGCCTGGTCGAATCCAGCGACGTCTACCGGTCCGGCCTGCAGCGCGAAGAGAAGAGGGAAATCGCCAAGGCCGCGCTCGAATTCGTGGAACCGGGGCAGGCCATTTTCGTGGACGATTCGACGACGGTGCTGGAACTGGCCAAGATGCTTCCCTCCCGCGCCCCGCTGACGGTGCTGACCAATGTCCTGACCGTCATCAACGAGCTCAAGAGCGCCCGCGGCATCTCGCTGGTGGCCCTCGGCGGGACGTACTACAACTGGTGCAGCTCCTTCATGGGCGGGATGACCACCGAGGCCATCCGGAACCTGCGGGCGGACCTGTTTGTGATGTCCGCCGCCGCGGTCATCGACGATGTGTGTTTCCACCAGAGCCAGGAGACGGTGGACGTCAAGAAGGCCATGTTCGAGGCCTCAGCCAGGCGGCTGCTGCTGGTGGACCACACCAAGTTCGAGAAGCGCGCGCTGCACGCGCTGGCGCCGTTGTCCGGGTTCGACGCCGTTGTGGTAGATTCGCGGACCAAGCCCGACGACATCGCCCGCCTGGAATCCCGGAACATTCCGGTGGTGGTGGCTGGCAACCATGTCCGGGAGGCTGCGGCAAAGCACAGCTGAGGCACCGGTCCGGCCGGGGAAAGGAAACGCGCACATGCCCGGCACCGTAGGAGTCATCGGATCCATCAACGTCGACCTGACCCTGCTGGTGGACCGGATCCCCGGCCCCGGCGAAACGCTGCTGGGTTCCGGGGGCACCCTGTCGCCCGGCGGCAAGGGCGCCAACCAAGCCGTCGCCGCGGCCAGGCAGGGCGCCGCCGTGCTGCTGGTCGGGGCGGTGGGCAGGGACGCCAATGCCGCCGCCGCCACCGAACTGCTGCGGCAAAGCCGGGTGGACCTGGCCCTGGTGGCCGAGGCCGATGACCCCACCGGCCTGGCCGTGGTCACCGTGGACCGGCAGGCCGAAAACAGCATCGTCGTCGTGCCCGGGGCCAACCTGGCCGTGGACATCGCCCGGGTCACCGCGGCACTGCCGCGCCTGGCCGGCTGCGACGTCGTGGTGCTGCAGGGCGAAGTCCCGCCGCAGACCGTCGAGTACGCCCTGGACGCGCTCGCCGCCGCCGGTGTCCGCACCGTGCTGAACCTGGCGCCGGTGGTGCCGCTGGCGGCCGAGGCCATCCGGCGGGCAGCCGTCCTGGTGGTCAACGAACACGAGGCGGAGCAGGCCCTGCGCATCCTGACCGGCGGCCGGCTGGACCTGACCGGGGAGCCGGTGCCGGACGGGACCGCACTGGCGCGGGCACTGGCCGCCGCCGGGCTGGCCGCGGTGGTGGTGACACTGGGCGCCCGGGGCGCCGTACTGGCCGACGGCGGGGGCACCGTGCATGTGCCGGCTCCGGCGGTAGCGGCGGTCGATACCACCGGCGCCGGTGATGCCTTCGTCGGGGCCATGGCCGCAGGGCTGGCGAGCGGGCTGGCGCTGCAGCAGGCATGCGAACTGGCGGCGGAGGTAGCGGCCCGCACGGTCACCGCCCCGGGGGCGCAGCAGTCCTATCCATGGGCCGGGGAGCCGGGCCGGCCGTCCGCTGGCGGATAATAGGGGGATTGCTTGAAGGAGGAATCATTGGACAACGCCCATGGGCTGACGGATACCGACGGTGCGCTGGTGCTGATCCGGCACGGCGAGACGGATTGGAATGCGGCCGGGCGCCTGCAGGGGCGTACCGACATTCCGCTTAACGACGTCGGCCGCGGCCAGGCCCGGGATGCCGGAGCGGCGCTGGCCGGCGGCGGCTGGGACCTGCTGGTGTCCTCGCCGCTGCAGCGCGCCGTCGAAACCGCCCGGATCATCGGCGCCGCCGCGGGGCTCGAACTGGCGCTGACGCTGCCCGGACTGCTCGAGCGCGACTACGGCCGGTGCGAAGGCGAGTACCTCAACGGCCTGAGCGAACCGGAAATGACCCCGATCTTCGGGGCGGCCGAGGCCGAGGCGGAGGTGGCCGCCCGCGGCGTCGCGGCGCTGCGCGAGCTGGCCGGCCGGCATCCCGGGCGCCGGATCGTCGCCGTCGCCCACGGCACCCTCATCCGGCTGACCATGTCCGCGCTGCTGGGCCGGCCGCATCCCCGGGTGCCCAACGCGCAGGCCGTGCCGGTGGACCTGGAGCTGCTGCGCCGGTACCCCGCAGCGGAAGAGCCGGCCGCCGTCCCGGCCGCCGCCGGCTGACCGGCCCGGTCAGGCCGGACCCAGCGGCCGCACGGCGACCTGTCCCGCCGCCACCTCCCAGCGGGTGTCCAGCCGGACGTTTTCGAGCAGCCGGCGGTCGTGCGAGACCAGCAGCAGGGCGCCGTCGTAGGTTTCCAGCGCCTGTTCCAGCTGTTCGATGGCGGGCAGGTCCAGATGGTTGGTGGGCTCGTCCAGCACCAGCAGGTTCACCCCGCGCGCCTGCAGCAGCGCCAGCGCGGCGCGGGTCCGTTCGCCGGGGGAGAGGCGGTCCACGGTGCTGCCGGTCTGGTCCGCCTTCAGACCGAACTTGGCCAGCAGCGTGCGCACCTCGGAACGGTTGAGCGCGGGGACCTGGGCTTCGAAGGCCTCGGCCAGCGGCTGCTCCGGCGCCAGCAGCCGGCGAGCCTGGTCGATTTCGCCGACGGCGACGGAGGCACCCAGCGTGGCTCCGCCGCCGTCGGGCGCCTCATGGCCGAGCAGCAGGCGCAGCAGCGTGGACTTGCCCGCGCCGTTGGGGCCGGTGATGCCGATCCGCTCGCCGGCGTCCACCTGCACCGACACCGGGCCGAGGGTGAAGTCCCCGCGCCGGGCCACCGCCTGGTTCAGGGTGGCCACCACCGAACTCGACCGCGGGGCGGCGCCGATGCTGAACTGCAGCTGCCATTCCTTGCGCGGCTCCTCGACCTCGTCCAGCCGGGCGATGCGCGATTCCATCTGGCGCACCTTCTGGGCCTGCTTCTCCGAGGACTCGGTGTTGGCCCGGCGGCGGATCTTGTCATTGTCCGGACTCTTCTTCAGCGCGTTGCGCACACCCTGGGAGCTCCATTCGCGCATCGTCCGGGCCCGGCCGACGAGCTCGGCCTTCTTCCCGGCGAATTCCTCGTAGGCTTCGCGGGCGTGCCGGCGGGCCACCGTGCGCTCGGCCAGGAAGGAATCGTAGCCGCCGTCGTACACCGCCACCTGGCCCTGGGCCAGGTCCAGCTCCACCACGGTGCTGACGCAGCGGGCCAGGAATTCCCGGTCATGGGAGACCAGCACGACGCCGCCGCGCAGGCCCTGGACGAACTCCTCCAGCCGGGCCAGCCCGGCCAGGTCCAGGTCGTTGGTCGGCTCGTCCAGCAGCACGATGTCGAAGCGGCTGAGCAGCAGGGCGGCCAGTGCCACGCGCGCGGCCTGCCCGCCGGACAGCCCGGTCATCGGTGCCTCGGGCCCGGTGTCCAGGCCCAGCTCCGCCAGCATGCCGGGAATGCGCTCGTCCAGGTCCGCCGCGCCGCAGGCCAGCCAGTGCTCCAGCGCGGAGGCATAGGCGTCCTCGGCCGGCCTGCCGCCCGAGCCCAGCGCCTCCGCGGCCGCCTCCATCGCCGCGGTGGCCGCGGCCGCACCGGTGCGCCGGGCCAGGTAGGCCGCAACGCTCTCGCCGGCAATCCGCTCGTGCTCCTGCGGCAGCCAGCCGATGAAGGCATCGGCTGGCGCGGCACTGACGGTGCCGGCCAGCGGCTGGTCCACCCCGGCCAGGATCCGCAGCAGGGTGGATTTGCCGGCACCATTGGCGCCGACGACGCCGACGACGTCCCCGGGGGCCACGGTCAGGTCGAGGTGGGAAAAGAGGGTGCGGTGGGCGTGGCCGCCGGAGAGGTCCTTTGCCACGAGTGTTGCGGTCATCCCTCCAGTCTAGGGAGCCCGCCGGCGGCACCGGCACGGGTGTGCCCGGCAGGCTGGTCCGCACCGGCGGGCCGGGCTTACGCTGGAGGTCCGGGAGGACCCCGGTTGTGCAGCCGCAGACAGCGAGGTTCCGGATGCACCATCCCCGCCCTGCCAGGCCGGTCCCGTGCAGGAAGTGATCGAGGAGGAGCGCCCGCGCCGCGGCCGGGTGCTGGCGGTGGTGTCTGCCATCGGCCCGCCGATTACCCTATCCACCGCGCTGCTGATCTACTTCGGCTGGGTCCGCGCCGACGCCCAGGCCCGCGCCATGGGCCTGGACGTGACGCTGTTCGGCTACACCACCCAGGACCTGATCCTGTTCAGCCTGAGCCATTTGTTCATTCCGCTGGTTTTTGCCCTCGTCGCCGGCCTTATCTGGCTCACGCTGGACCGCTGGCTGCTGCGCCGGATCCACGATCCGGCGACACGCGGAACGGTGCACCGCTATACCTTGGTTGCCGTCGTTGCCGGTGTCCTGGTGGCGGCCGTGATGCTGTTGCTGGAACTCTCCGCGGCCGGGGACGGACCGCTCTTCGGGCCGTACGTGATGGCGGGCGGCGTGCTGCTGGCTGCCTGGGCAGTGCGGCTGCGCCGGCTGGCGCGCAGCGTCCCGGAGCAGCGGCCGCCGGTGGAACAGCGCGCGGCCGAGGCGGCGCTGGTGTTCGGGCTGGTGTCGTTGCTGATGTTCTGGGGCGCCGCGGACCATGCCCAGGCCGTGGGCCAGTCACTGGCTGCCAGCCTGGAGCAGCGCGTGGCCACCCTGCCCCACGCCGAGCTGTACAGCGTGAAACCCCTGGGCATCGGCGGTCCGGCGGTGCGGGAGGTCAGGCTCGGCAGCGCCGCCTCGCCGCTCTACCGCTACGACGGGCTGCGCCTACTGGAGGTCAGCGGCGGCCGCTTCTTTTTCCTGCACGACGGCTGGACCGTGCGCAACGGCGTGGTGGTGGTGCTGCCGGACGACAACTCGGTGCGGATCGAATTCGGCCGCTGAGGCCGCCGGACTACGGGATGTTCCTTGGACCACGGCATAATAGGCGGCAATGAAGACTTCGAAGCCGGAGCAGGTGGTCCTGCTCGACGGCGGCCTCAAGCCCATCGGGGTGGCCGACAAGGCCAGCGTGCATACCGGGGAAACCCCGCTGCACCTGGCTTTCTCCTGCCATATCTCCGATGCCCGCGGCCACGTGCTGGTGACCCGCCGGGCGTTGTCCAAGCAGGCCTGGCCGGGGGTGTGGACCAACTCCGCCTGCGGCCACCCGGGCCCGGGCGAGCGCCTCGAGGATGCCGTGCGCCGCCGGGTCCGGTACGAGCTGGGGCTGGAGCTGGAGGATCTGAAGCTGGTCCTGCCTCAGTTCCGCTACCGCGCCGTGGACGCCTCCGGGATCGTGGAGAACGAGTTCTGCCCGGTCTTCACCGCGCTGGCCGCCGGGGCCCCGGACCCGCGGCCGGACGAGGTGGCCGAATACCGCTGGGTGAATCCCTCGGACCTGCGCACCGCCGTGGCCGCCGCTCCGTGGGCATTCAGCCCGTGGCTGGTGCTGCAGCTGCCGCAGCTGGACTGACCGGCACCGCTCCCGGCGGGACAGCCTACTCGGCGTCCGGGGCCGGGAGCCGGATGGACAGCGGGTCCATCTCCTGGCCGGTACCGTACTGCTGGTTGAAGACGTCGCTGCCTTCCCGGGTCAGGCGCGTCTCGAGTCCCTGCCAGACGAGGCTGCCGCCGATCGTCTGGGGCACGGCGGCAGCGAAGCTGATCAGCGGGATCCGTTCCGCGGCCTCGCCGGGCTCGCCCAGGGCCACGGTCAGGAAGCCGCCGCCGGATCCGAGCTCGATCCACGGATTGGCGATCTGGACGAACATCATGCCGAAATGTCCCTCCAGGCGCACGTCGCCGCGGAAGCGCAGGATCCCGGTCCCCGCCGCCGGATCGAAACTGCCGCCGTCGGGCGGGAAATTGAAGAAACCCGATTCCAGCACCGAGGCGCCCTCGACGGCAGCCACCGCCCCGTCGGGCAGGCTGGTCAGGTACCTGACGAAGCTGCGTTTGACCCCCCAGGTCAGGCCCTCCGGCGGGAGGAGGTCCCGGGCCGGGGCCGCCGGGACGGTGTCGGCATGGTTGTTCACGAAGTGCTCCTGGACTCGGTCGTATTGTCTTTGAGCCTAATCGGAGCAGGCCGGTGCGTCATCCACCGCCGCCCGCTGGTTACGGACCATGTCGGGACGGTGCCGGGCGGGCGTCTGCGGGCGGCCTCCTCGGGCCGCCCGCAGCCGGGATCAGCTAAGCCGGGCCTCGACGGCCCGGGCGGCGGTGAATCCGCTCTCGATGGCGCCGTCGATGAAGCCGCCCCAGCCGTTGGCGTAGTCCGAGCCGGCCAGGAAGACCCGGTCCTCGGGCCGCTGCAGTTCGCCGAGGCTCATCGACAGGTAGCCGGTGTAGTGCATCGGCCAGGTGGACTTGGCGAATCCATCCTGGACCCAGGCATGGCCGGCGACCTCGAGGACTTCGACGCCCGGCAGGAGCCGCTCGAGGATGGCCTGCGCCGCGGCGGCGTCCTCGACGTCAACCTGGGTGCCGTCCGGGCCGAAGGCCACCAGCGTGGTCGAATCCTCGTCGAAGTACTCCGATTGGACGAAGTTCAGCGGCCAGTCCTCGGCACCGAAGGCGACCAGCCGCTCCAGCCGGCCCTTGACCTTGATCCACAGCTTGGCGCCGCGTCCGGCCTGGCCGCGGGCCGCGGCCGCCTGTTTGCCCTCGGACAGGGCCGGCGAAAACTCGACCGTGTCCAGTGCGTTCAGCGGCAGCGTGGCGACGACGGCGCGCGCGGCCCAGCTGCGCCCGTCCGCGGTGGTGACCACCACGCCGTCGCCGTCCTGCCGCACCTGCTGCACCACGGCGTTGAGCTCCAGCTGGGCGCCCGCGTCCGCGAGCATGGCCTCGGCCAGGGCCACGGTGCCGCCTTCCACCTTGTAGGTGGCGCAGGCCTCGAACATGAGCTTCCAGTCGCCGCTGGCCGCCGAGCACCAGCGCAGGGCCTGGGTGAGGGCGGCGTCCTGGATCCGGCCGTTGAAGTTCAGCGACCAGAAGGTGCGCAGCAGCTGGCGCTGCTCTTCGGGCAGGCCGAGGGCGTCGATGGACTCGGCGACGCTTTGGTGGTCCACGCCCTTGACCGCCGGGTTGGCCAGCGGCTGGTAGGGCAGCGGGATCAGCTCGCGGGCCTGGGCCAGCAGCCGCTGGTTCGGCTCGTCGAGCAGCTCCAGGACCTGTTCGGCCGGGCCTTCGCGGCGCTGTCCGTCGGCCCACCAGTAGGCCTTTTCGAATTCCGGACCGGTGACGACGCCGATGCCGTACCGGGTCAGTTCGGCCCACACATGCGGCTGGACCCAGTGGACCCAGGTGCCGCCGAGTTCCAGGTTCCGGCCGAGCCCGGGCTCCACCCAGGTGCGCCCGGCAATCCGGTCGCGCGCCTCGAGGAGGGTGACGGAGCGGCCCTTGGCGGTCAGTTCCCGGGCGGCGGTGAGGCCGGCAAAGCCGGCACCGATGACGACGACGTCGGTGGTTTGCATAGCGGTGGTTCCTTTCCCGGTCAGCTGTAGACGAAGAATTCGATGGTGGGTTCCATGACGGTCCAGCGGGTCTTGGCGCCCTTGGAGAAGGAGGCCATGGAGCCGGCCGTCAGGTCGAAGGAGTCCCCGCCGATGACTTCGATGTGCAGGTGGCCCGAGACGATGTAGACGGTCTCGTCCTCCTCGATCGGCAGGTCGAAGGTTTCCGGCGCGTCCTGCGGCGTGACGCTCCAGATGCCGGCGGCCAGGGCGTCGTTGCCGCCATCGCCGGGCCGGCGCAGCCACTGGACCTGGCCCACCTCGAAGGGTTCGGAGGCTGCGGCGTCGTGGTCGGTGTGGAAGACGGGTGCGGTCATGGTGCTGTTTCCTTTACTGGGTTGCGGCGGTGGATTGGCTGGGAAGGGTGTTCGGGGCCGGCCGTGGATCGCGGAACAGGGGTAGGTTGTCCTGGACCCGGCGGCGGATCACGAACAGGACCAGGGAGAGCAGCAGGATTCCGACGCCGATGGCCAGTTCCACGGGTCCGCCGTAGCCGGTGATTTCGGCGGACAGGGCGCCGACCAGGAGGACGACGGCGCCGTAGACGGTGAGTACGGCGGCGAGCGGGACGGCGTAGGCGCCGGCGCGGAAGGACCGCGCCAGGCCCGGGTGGTCCCGGCGCAGGACCAGGAAGCCGGCCACGGCCAGCAGGATGGCCAGCAGGTAGCCCAGGTTGGCGGCGACCAGGATCGAGATCGGGTTGGAGACCAGCACGATCAGGCCGATGTTCATCGCAACCGCCGTCCACAGGGCGCGTGCCGGGACCCCGTGCCGGTTGAGCTTCTCCAGCTGGCGCGGCACCAGGCCGTCCAGGGCCGCCCCGTACAGGGCCCGGGACGCGTCGGCCATGCCGGTGTTCACGCCCATCAGCAGGGCGCCGAGCAGGATCAGGAGCATGATGTCCGCGACCGGCCCGATCGGGATGACGGCGGCGAAGGCGTTGACGAAGATGCCGCCGACGTCGGACGCGGCGGCGTCCTGGCTGACCAGGCCGCCGACGCCGAGGGGGACCAGGGCGAACATCAGGAAGGTGTAGCCGCCGGAGGTGAACAGCGCCTTGCGGGCATCCTTGGCGGAGCGGTACTCGGGGGTGAACGCCGCGCACATCTCGGTGCCGTAGGCGGTCCAGCCGATCAGGTACAGCCAGGCGATCGCGTTCTGCCAGCCGCCCCAGGCGTCCGCCCCGGGGCCGCCCAGTCCCCAGGTGAGGTTCGCGGCGCTCCACTGCCCGCTGATGGCCGGCGCCGCGATGAAAATCAGCAGTGGAACCAGCAGCGCGGCACCGACCACCTTGTTCACCCAGGCTGCCAGCTGGGCGCCGAACAGGTTCGGAACCAGGATGGCCAGGATCAGGCCGATGCCCAGCAGCTGGCCCAGGCCCAGCTGGGCGATGCCGACGTCCAGCGCCCAGGTCTGCTCCGGGAACCAGCGGGCCTGGATCACCCCGCCGGCGGTGACGCTGACGATCGAGAGCACCGCGGCCCAGCCGAACCAGTAGCCGAAGGAGGCGATGGCCCCGGCCGGGGCGAAGCGTTCGCGCCAGGCCTCGTAGGCGTAGGTGGGTACGCCGCCGGGCTTGTCCTTGAACATGGAGGCCATCTCGGCGAACAGATTGTTCTGCAGCCAGCCGATGGCGGAGGCCAGCGCCCAGAGGGCCAGCGCCGAGAGTGCGCCGATGGCCGCCATGGTGGCGCCGAAGGAGACGAAGATGCCGCCGGAGACAGCCATCGCCAGGGCAAAGGCGTCCTGCCAGCGCAGGCTCTGGTGCAGGGTCGCTTCGGCCTCCTGCCCGCGGGCAGGCGAAGTCGGTGAGTCGGTCATCGAAGGACCTTTCGGAGGGAAGTGCCGCGAATACGCGTCGAACGAATGGTGTGAGCCGGAACACGTGCTTAAAACTATGCACTTGCTTAGTTTGATCCGTCAAGAGGGAATTCCGGCGGCCTTGGTTGGATAGACTCGCACCATGGCTACTGAGCGGGCTCACAAGTACGGTGACGGGCGCGAGGCGCTGCTGGCGGCCGTGGTCCAGGTGGTGGCGGAGAAAGGGCTGCGCGGGCTGACCTACCGGGCCGTCGCCGAGCGGGCCGGGGTGAACAACACGCTCATCTCGCATCACTTCGGCTCCCGCGACGCCCTGCTGAATGCGGCCATGGAATGGGCCGCGGCACGCTCGATCCGGATCAGCGACCTGTCCGCGACCGAGGAAATCGACGCGGACTTCGCCGCCGCGCTGGTGGACTTTGTCCAAGCCGAACCCGAACTCCAGCTGTTCCAGTACGAGATGATCCTGGAGTCCCGCCGCCGGCCGGAACTGCGGCCCGCGGCCGTGGCCTTCTACGAGGCCTACATCGGATCCATGGAAGACGCGCTGCGCAAGCACGGTTACGCGGACACCGGCCCGCTGGCCCGGGCCGTGTTCGCCGCATTGGACGGCCTTGTCCTGCAGCTGCTGACGGTGGCCGGCCCCGAGGCGGCGCGGGACGCCATGACACGGGTCGGGGCACTGCTGGCCGGCCAGCCGCTGGCCGTGCCGTCCCAGCCGGGGCAGGCCTGACGCCGTGCCGCCCCTGGATCCTGCCCTGCCGCTGGACTCGCTGCCGCAGCTGCTCGTGGACGTGGCGGCCGTCGAGCACAATATCGCGCTCAAACAGGCCTGGGCGCGGGAGCACCGCATGGTGCTGGCCCCGCACATCAAGACCACCATGACCGAGCAGATCGTCCGGCGGCAGCTGCCCGGCAGCTGGGGCGCCACGGTGGCCACCGTGGCACAGGCCGCCAAAGCCATCGAGTGGGGGGCCGCGCGGATCCTGATCGCCAACGAGGTCGTCTTCGGCCCCCAGCTGCAGCGCCTGCGCCGCTGGCTGGAAGCGGATGCCGGCCTGGAAATCTACTGCCTGGCCGATTCTGCGGCCGGGGTGCGTGCGCTGGCTGCGGCTTTCGACGGCGCGGCCCGGCCGCTGCGGGTCCTGGTCGACGTTGGCACCCCCGGCGGGCGCACCGGCATCCGGACCTTGGCTGAAGCCGGTCCGCTGGCGGCGCGGATCGCGGCGTCGCCGGGCCTGCTGCTGGCCGGGGTCAGCGCGTACGAGGGGGTGGCGCCCAACGTCCGGACGGCGGAGAACCTGGCCCGCGTGGCCGCGCACTGCGCACTGGCAAAGGAGGTCTTCGAGGCCCTGCGGCCGGAGTGCGAAGCCGGCGAACCGGTGTTCAGCATCGGCGGCTCCGCGTTCCAGGACCAGGCGGCGCGGTTCCTGCCCGACGGCGCGCTGAATGTGCTGCGTTCGGGCTGCTACGTGGTGCATGACCACGGTACCTACGCCGAGGTCTCGCCGGTGCCCGGGCTCACCGCCGCCGCGGTGGTGCGGGCGCTGGTGGTCTCCGTGCCCGAACCCGGCCTCGCGGTGCTGAACGCGGGCAAGCGGGAGCTGGCGTACGACGCCGGACTGCCGGTGATCGTGGCGGCCTACCGCGGAAGTGAGGTGCTGGCCGGGGCGGCGGGCACCGTGGCCAGGCTGTTCGACCACCACGCGGTGGTCTCCGAGGCGGCGGGACTGGCCGTCGGCGACGTCGTGGACCTGGGCATTTCCCACCCGTGTTCGGTGTTCGACCGGTGGCGCGAGGTGGTCGCCGTGGATGGCGCCAGGGCGGAAGTCTGGCACCCGGAGTTCTGAGCCGGCCCTCCGGCCGGGGCGTCAGAGCAGGACCCGCCCCGGACATTCGGGCGGGGTCGGAATGAGGTCCTCCAGGATCTCGATCACCCGGCCGGTGGCCCGGCCGGCGTTGTGCTTCGCCCAGACGACCACGGCGGCCAGGTAGGTCGGATCCCCGGCGAGTTCCCGGTAAACCAGCCCGGGGGTATTGATGTGCTGGACCGAGGAGACCGTCAGGGTGACCCCGACGCCGGCGGCGACCAGGCCCAGGATCGCGTAGGAATCCGGGGCCTCCTGAACGATCCGCGGCGAGAACCCCGCCTCGTGGGCCAGCCGCAGGCAGGCGTCGCGCACGGTCGAGCCCCGGGTGGCCGGGAAGGTGACGAACTGCTCGGTGGCCAGGTCCTTGATCTCGACGCGCTCGCCGGCGGCGAGCGGATGGTCCTCCGGCAGCGCGGCGACGATGCGCTCGTAGGTGAAGATGCGCGCATGTACGTCGTAGTTGACCACCGGCAGCCGGGAGAAGCCGATATCCAGCTGGCCCGAGGCCACCAGGGCGGGGGTGAAGCCGCCGTAGATCATGGAGCGCAGGTCCAGTTCGATGCCCGGTTCCTCGGCCCGGACCGCCCGGGCCAGGGGTGGGATGACCTCGCGGCTGCTGGCGCCGGCATAGCCGATGCGCACCTGTCCGACGACACCGGAGCGGCCCAGCAGGGCGGCCCGCTCTACCAGGCGGGCGCGGGCCAGGGTCTCCCGGGCCGGTTCGAGGATCGCCTGGCCGTGTTCGGTCAGCAGGACCGTGCGGGTGCTGCGGTCGAAGAGCGTCGCGCCCAGGTCCGTCTCCAGCCGCCGGATCCACTGGCTCAGCTGCGGCTGCGCAATCCCGAGCCGGTCGGCGGCCCGGCCGAAGTGCAGTTCTTCGGCCACCATCGTGAAGGCGGCCAGGTGTTTGAGCTCCATGCTCCCTATTTATATCCCAATCGATATTGAATTGGTTCCGATTGTTTATTGGACGCTAATCGAACTCCGGGTGCACCCTTATTGTGCTCCACGTAACGGAGGGCTGTGCCCGCAGGCACACCGTCGGAACCGTGGTGGCAGGAACCTGGCCGCGAATCCCGAAGGAGGCACCCATGCCGGCAGCGCCAGAATCGGCAGATCGTCCGGTACGGTCTGCCCGCTGGGTCAACCGCCCGGAAGGATCGAACTGGGGAGACTTCGGTCCGGACGACAATCTCGGCCGGCTGAACCTGCTGACCCCGCAGAAGGTCCTGCAGGGGATGGCCGAGGTCCGCGAGGGACGCGCCTTCGCGCTGAGCCTGCCGCTGGACTACCCGGGCGGCAGCGCGCTGAACGCCAATCGCATGCCGCCGGTGCTGCGGCCGAACCTGCGCAGCGGGCTGGTGAACTTCAATTGCCGGCTGGACGGCCTCCAGCCCGGCTCCAGCGACGTGATGAACGACGACCTGGCGGTGCTGCACCTGCAGTACTCCACCCAGTGGGACTCGCTGGCCCACGTCGGCTCGCTCTTCGACGCCGACGGCGACGGCGTGCCGGAACCGGTCTACTACAACGGCTTCCGCGCCGGCATCGAGGTGAACGGTCCGGAATCCACCGACGACGCCGGGTTCGCCACGCTGCACGGCACCAGCACCTCCTCGGCCGGCGCCTTGGGTATCAACAACATGGCCGGGAAACCGGTCCAGGGCCGCGCGGTGATGATCGACCTGCACGCCCACCTCGGCGACGCCCACACCGTCGTCGGCTTCGACACTATCGGGCACATCATGGCCGCGGACAACGTGGTGGTCGAAGAGGGCGACATCGTCTGCTTCCACACCGGCTATGCCGAAAAGGTGCTGGCCATGGGCGGCACGCCGGACCCCGAGGTGCTGCACCATTTCGGCGCGGTGCTGGACGGGCGCGACCCTGCGCTGCTGGACTGGATCACCCGGTCCGGGCTGGCTGCGATCGCCGCCGACAACTACGCCGTCGAAATGTACCCGGCGGCCCCGGCGCCCGCGCCGGCGTCGATCCTGCCGCTGCACGAACATTGCCTGTTCAAGCTCGGGATCCATCTGGGCGAGCTCTGGCGGCTGGCCCCGCTGGCCGCCCACCTGCGCGCCGCCGGCCGAAGCCGCTTCCTGCTCACGGCGCCGCCGCTGAATCTTCCGGGGGCGACAGGATCCCCGGTTACCCCCATAGGAACTGTGTAATGACTGAAACAACCACTCCGGCCCGCCGCGTCCTGGTCACCGGGGGAGCGGCCGGGATCGGCGCGGCCATCGCGCGGCGCTGCCGGGACGAGGGCATGGAAGCGGTCGTCATCGACCGGGCCGGCGACGGGATCATCGCCGACCTGAGCAATGTGGACTCCACCGCCGCCGCGCTCGAGCAGGCGCTCGCCGGCGGGCCGATCACCAGCATCGTGAACAATGTGGGCGCGGTGTTCCCCGCGGCGGCCGAAGAACAGAGCCTGGCCGAACTGGCCGCGGCCTGGGAACTGAACCTGCGCTCGGCAATGCAGTGCACCCAGGCGCTGCTGCCGTCCATGAAGGACGCCGGCTTCGGCCGCATCGTGACCATCTCCTCGCGCGCCGCGCTGGGCAAGGAGCTGCGCTCGGCCTACGCGGCGACCAAGGCCGGACTGCTCGGGCTGACGCGCGTCTGGGCGCTGGAGCTGGGCCAGTACGGGATCACCGCCAACGCCGTCGCCCCCGGCCCGATTGCCACCGAGCTCTTCGCAAAGGCCAACCCCGCGGACAGCCCGCGCACGCAGGCGATCATCGACGGCGTGCCGGTCAAGCGGATCGGCACGCCCGAGGATGTGGCCCACGCCGCCGCGTACCTGCTGGACGAGCGGTCCGGGTTCGTCACCGGCCAGACGCACTACGTGTGCGGCGGTGTGACGGTGGGGCTTTCGCGTGTCTGAGCACGCCGGCCCGGAGACCGTCGCCCTCACCGGCATGGGCAGCATCGGCGTCGCCTTCGCCGTGGTCTTCGCCCGTGCCGGCTTCACCGTCCAGGCCACGGATCCGGACGCCGGCCGGCTGGGCCTGGTCCGGGACGAGGTCAGCGTGCGGCTGGAACAGCTGGCCCGCCACGGCCTGCTGGCCGAAGAACCGGCGGAGATCCTGGCCCGGGTGCGTCCGGTGGGTTCGCTGGCCGACGCCGTGGCCGGCGCGGCGCTGGTCCAGGAGTGCGCGCCGGAACGGGTGGACCTCAAGCGCGGGATCTTCAGCCAGCTGGACGAGCTGGCGGCTCCCGGCACCGTGCTGGCCAGTTCCAGCTCGGCACTGACCGCCTCCGCGTTCGCCGCCCAGCTGCCCGGCCGGGCCCGTGTGCTGGTGGCACATCCCGGCAACCCGCCCTACCTGCTCCCGGTGATCGAACTGGTCCCGGCCCCGTTCACCGATCCTGCCGCCGTCGACGCGGCGGAACGGCTCTACACGTCCGCGGGCCTGAGCCCGGTGCGGCTGAACCAGGAAATCGAAGGATTCCTGTTCAACCGGCTGCAGGGCGCGGTGCTGCGCGAAGCCTACTGCCTGGTCCGCGACGGCATCGCCAGCGCCGCGGACGTGGACAAGGTGGTCAGCCAGGGCCTGGGACTGCGCTGGTCCTTCATGGGCCCGTTCGAGACCGTGGACCTGAACACCCGCGGCGGCATCGAGTCCCACGCCGCCAAGATGGGCCCGGCCTACGCCCTGATGGGCGCCCAGCGCGGCCAGCACGACCCCTGGACCGAGGACCTGGTCCGGGCGGTCGCCGCCGAGCGCCGGACTCAACTTCCGCTGGCCGGCTGGGAATCCCGGGTGGCCTGGCGCGATGAGCAATTAATGAAACTGATCCATTTCAAAGAGGAAACAACACCATGACCAAGACCCTGACCGAGACTCCGCCACAGACCCCGCCGGGTGCCGTCAAACGTGCCGGCGTCATGCAGAAGATCGCCGGCTTCTTCACCGAACTGATGCGGCGCTACCTGCCCGATCCCTTCGTCTTCGCGATCGTGCTGACCATCCTGACGGTCATCCTGGCCATCGTCATCGAGGGCCAGAGCTTCACCGACGTGACCGCCGCCTGGGGCGAGGGCTTCTGGTCGCTGCTGGCGTTCACCACCCAGATGGCCGTCATCCTGGCCATGGGCTACGTGCTGGCCAACGCCCCGGTGGTCGACCGGCTGCTGGACGCGATCGTCAGCCGTGTCGAGAAGCCGCGCACCGCCGTCATCGTCGCCACCCTGGTCGGCGCCATCGGCTCCTACCTGAACTGGGGCTTCGGCCTGGTCATCGGCGGCATTGTCGCCAAGAAGCTGGCGCTGCATGTGAAGGACGTGCACTACCCGCTGATCATTGCCGCGGCCTACAGCGGCTTCACCATGTACGGACTCGGCCTCTCGGCCACCATTCCGATGGTCATCTCCACTCCCGGGCACCCGATGGAAAAGCAGATGGGCATCATCCCGTTGGCCGAGACCATCTTCTCCGCGCCCATGCTGATCACCGCCGCCGCCGTGCTGGTCACCCTGCCGCTGCTGAACGCGATGCTGCACCCGAAGCCGGGCCAGCCGGTGAAGGAAATCGACCGCTCGCTGCACCTGGGCACCGCGCCCAAGGCCGCCGTCGTCGACGCCGATGCCAACACCGTGGCCTCGAAGCTGAACAACAGCCGCATCCTGGCCATGGCCATCGGCGTGCTCGGCATGGCCTACGTGGTGGTCCACTTCATCCGCGGCGGCGCCGTGGACCTGAACCTGATCAACTTCTTCATCCTGTTCCTGGGCATCCTGCTGCTGGGCACCCCCAACGCGTACCTGCGCCAGCTCAACGAGGGCATCAAGACCATCTCCGGGATCATCCTGCAGTTCCCGTTCTACGCCGGGATCATGGCGATCATGGCCGCCTCCGGCCTGGTGGTCACCATTGCCGGGGTGTTCACCAACATCTCCACGCCGGAAACGCTGCCGTTCTGGGGCCTGGTCAGCTCGTTCGTGATCAACTTCTTCGCCCCCTCCGGCGGCGGCCACTGGGTGGTCCAGGGCCCGTTCATGATCGACGCCGCGAACGCCCTGGGCGCCTCCACCGCGCAGACCTCCATGTCCGTGATGCTGGGCAATGCCTGGAACGACCTGGTCCAGCCGTTCTGGATCCTGCCGGCGCTGGCGCTGTCCAAGCTCAAGCTCAAGGACATCATGGGCTACACCGTGATCATGATGTTCTGGGTCGGCATCATCTACATCGTTGCCATCCTGTCCTGGGGTTTCCTGGGCTGATCCGCCCGGGTGTCATCGGAAGTTCCACCAGAAAGAGGGAAAACCATGCTGTTCCTGGTCCGTATGGACGTCAACATCCCCGCCGACATGCCGGAGGAAAAGGCCGCGGCGATCAAGGCCACCGAGAAGGCGTACTCGCAGAACCTGCAGCGCGAGGGCAAGTGGGTGAGCATCTGGCGCGTGGTCGGCGAGTACGCCAACTACTCGGTGTTCAACGCGGAAAGCAACGACGAGCTGCACGAGATGCTCTCGGGCCTGCCGCTCTTCCCCTACATGGACATCGAGGTCATCCCGCTGGCCAAGCACCCCTCCGACATCCACTGAGCCGGTGCCGTACCTGATCGAAACCTTCGACCGTCCCGGCGGCGGCGCCCTGCGGCTGGCCGTGCGGGACGAGCATCTGGCCTACCTGGATTCGCGGGTGGAGCTGCTGCTGGCGTGCGGGGCCAAGCTCGACGAGGACGGCGAGGCGGCCTCGGGCGGGATCTACCTGGTGGATCTCGAGACCCGGGCCGAGGCGGAGGCGTTCATCGCCGCCGATCCGTTTGCCAAGGCCGGGCTCTTCGGCGAGGTGGCCATCTGCCGGTGGCGCAAGGCCTACCTGGACGGGCGGAACATGCTCTGACCGGCACGGCGCCTGACCGTGGGCGCCGGTCCGGCGGCCGCCGCAGCACCCGGTTTCCGGGAGCTGCGGCGGCCGTTCCGTTTAATCAGTCTTAATCCGTTGCAGCGGGGGAGCGGGTCCCCAGCTCGCTGTCCAGCCGCAGCAGCCCGGGACCGTCGTTGTTGATCAGCCGGACGCGGCCGATGATTTCGTCCACGGTCGCTTCCTCTTCGAGCTGCTCGGTCACGAACCAGTTCAGCAGCGGGATGGAATCGATGTCTCCCTCCTGCTGGGCCAGCCGGTACAGATCGCGGATCGAGTCCGAGACCGTCCGTTCGTGCACCAGGGCGGCCTCGAAACCAGCCAGCACCCCGTCCACCCGGACGCCGGGGGCCTGCAGGGCGCCGAGGACCGGATGCGCGCCGCGGTCGGTCATGTGGTCGATGAACTTGTGGGCATGGACGAGTTCCTCCTCGGCCTGGGCCCGGAACCAGCCGCTGATGCCGGGCAGGTCCAGGAGGTCCATTTCGATGGCCAGCTGCCGGTAGACATGCGAGGCCTGGATCTCGAGCGTGACTTGGTTGTTGAACGCGTCGGCGAGTTTTCCTGTCAGTTCCATGGTCCAGAACCTAACCGACACCCGCGGGCGCTGCCACCAAGGTAAGGCAGCGCTTCGCCTGCTCAGGGGTGGTGGTGCAGGTGCCGCCGCGTCCAGTCGATGCCTGAGCGCACCAGGGCGCCGACGAGGGCGATCGTGCCCAACATGACCAGGACCAGCGAGTTGCCGGCCAGACCGACGAGCAGGAGCAGCACGCCGGCGGCGACCAGCAGCGCCCCGGCGCCGAGGCCGTGGCCGAAGATGGATATGCCTTTGCCGGAAAGGGTCCGGGCGAGGCGGGGATCATCCTCTTCCAATTCGTGACCCAGCTTCGCCAGCCGTTGCCTCTCGTCGTCGGACAAGGACATGGGAACCTCCTGCGGTTCGGTGTGCCGCCGGTGGCGCCCGCTGCGGTCCGGCACGGTGAACCTGTATATAAATCTACCGGTGTGTGCCGCTGCCGGGGAAGCTATCCAGCGTTATTGCAGAGGCCGGGAGGGTGCGGCCCGGCGCCGCCATGCCCGTCCGCCCGAACCGGGCCAACGCCGTTCACGACGGCGCACCGGCCGCGCACCACGCAGGCGGACTTCGCCGGGGGCCTGGCAGCTATGCGGCCGGTGCCGCCGCCTGGTCCAGGAGCTGGTCGATGACCGGCTGGATATCGACAATCCAAAGATAGGTGGAGGTGGCGGTGACGATGATGGCTATAACCAGACCGAGCACAATCCACGGACGGTTCGCCGGCGGCGCTGACAGCTGTCTCCTGGTGGACGGGCGGGCCGCGCCGGGCCGGCGGCCGGGATTAACAACCGCGGGAGGGCAGGGAAATCCCTGCCCTCCCGGGTGACCGGAACCGGCTGTACTTAGCGGGCGGTGTAGTAGCCGTCGACCGGCATCGCGTTGACCGAGTGGATCTGCGTGCCGTCGGCCGGGTTCAGCGCGCTGACCATCTGGCCGCCGCCGAGGTAGATGCCGATGTGGCTTCCACCGTTCTGCAGGACCAGGTCGCCCGGCTGCGGGTTGCCGGTCGGGGTCAGGGCAGCGGCCTGGTCGGTGGTGACGCGGGGCAGGCTGATGCCGTGCTGGGCGTAGACCCACTTGGTGAAGCCCGAGCAGTCCCAGCCCGAGGTGGAGGTGCCGCCCCAGACGTACGGGCTGCCGACCATGGACTTGGCCAGCGAGGCGATGCTGGAGCTGGAGGCGCTGACGGGCTTGATGTTGACGCTGGCGGCGCTGACGCTGAAGCTGCTGGTGTCGGACTGGGCGGCCTTGGCGGCCGGGGCAGCAGCTGCGGCACCGCCGGAGAGCTTGATGCTGTCGCCGGGGTAGATGATCGAGCTGGCATCCAGGCCGTTGGCGGCGAAGACGTCGTCCAGGCTCACGCCGTACTGGGCCGCAATGTTGGCCAGGGTGTCGCCGGGCAGCACGGTGTGGGTCTGCGCGCTGGTGGCAGCCTTGGCCGCGGCGGGGGCCACCTCGGTCTGGGACGCCGGAGCGGTGTAGGACTCGCTGTCGATGGACCCGGCGTACGCCTGGGCCGGCATGCCGGCGGTCAGCACGATGCCCGAGGCGGCGGTGAGGACGGCGGCGCTGCGGCCCACAGTGATGGCGTTGAAGTTGCTGGACTTGACGGCACGATGGCGCGCACGATTGCTCTTGAACAAAGGAATGACCTCTCCCAATGCCTGCGAGGTTAGCTGTCGGATTCGGATGGGAGCCACCCGGCCGTGCGGACCTACGGACCGTGGTCCGTCACGCGGCTTAACCCCAAGGGCTTCCGCTCAGGAAGCCCGGGAAGATGTGGTTCCCCCGCCTCTGCCATATACGAAACGGCCTCAGGATGGTGGCAGAGTTAGGCAAAGCCATCCGAGTACGCCGCTCCGTGGGGTTCGGCGCGTCAATCACAGTACATAACGATTCTGTAACCTGTCACATTCTGATAACGCCAGGGGTTGACAGATCGGCCATTCCTCGGCGGTCGGGATGTTGGGGGTCTGCGGGGTGGCTGTAGCGCTGATGAATCGTCTGACCAGTACCTTTGCCCTGCTTCCGAGTTGAAATCGTATACGACCGACGGCGGCGGTTCGGCACGGTTTTGTGATTTGCGTCTCACCCGTTGTGGAGCCGGTCGAAACGGACCTGCCGGAGCGGTTAACGAACGGCTCCGGTGTGCCGACAGTGCGAGTCGAAAGACTTTCGCGCATCGCCTGAGGCGGTGCGCGTTCCAGCGTGCGCGGATGAGGAGCAGGAATGCGCGGATCGAGGCCGTCCCGGCACCTGGTGCTGCGGCTGGTCCTGGCCGGGCTGATGATTCTGGGGCTGCCCGTTGGCACGGCCCAGGCGCAGGCGGCCGCGCCGCCGTCGTGGTCCGCGGACGGGCCGGCCCGAAACTTCGCCCGGGCCGCTGCCGATGGTGTCGCAGCCACCGGCCGGACGGCACTGGAACACAAGGCCGAGGAACTTGGCCTCGGTCCTGTCAACGATTACAGCTGTGTGCTGCCGGGCGGCGGGTGCGTTCGCAGCTACCGGCCCGCGGCGGACCCGGACCGGGTGATCGCGCTCTACTGGAGCCCGGGCACCGGTGCGCACGCGGTGGAGCTGGGCCATCCGGTCGGCCGGAAGTTCGTCGCCGCCGGCTACGAGCGCGGGGTCTACGGTTTTCCGACCTCGGACCTGGAATGCGGGATCGAGGGCTTCGGCTGCATGCAGCGCTTCGAGCACGGGCAGATCGACCAGGCTTACATCACCGCCGGCCATCAGGCGCTGGCTGCCAAGGCCGCCCGGCTGCAGGTCAGCGCAGCGGATGGCTACAACTGCACGCTGGTCTCAGACGGGTGCGTGCGCAGCTACACCACGGCCGGCGGCCGGCGGATTGCCATCTACTGGTCCGCCGCCACCGGGGCCCAGGCGGTGGACCTCAACCACGACATCGGGCGGGCCTTCGCCGCTGCCACCTACGAGCGGGGCCGGTACGGTTACCCAGTGTCCGACATGGTCTGCGCACCCGGCAGCGGGTGCCGGCAGAAGTTCCAGCACGGCACCATCACCTTCACCTTCGATGATGCCGGCGTCCGTGCCCTCGACGCTAAGGCGGCCGCGCTGAAGCTCGAGCCTGCCGGCGGCTATGAGTGCCGGCTGGCGGCCGACGGCTGCCGGCGCAGCTATGCTGCCGCCGGGGCCAAGCCCGGCCAGGCGCAGCGGGAGGTGGACATCTACTGGTCCGAAACCACCGGGGCGCACGCGGTGGATATGTCCCACGGCATCGGCCGCGAGTACGGCCGGGCGGAGTTGGAGGGCGGCCGCTACGGCTATCCCACCTCCGAAATGATGTGCAGCGAAAACGGCTGCACGCAGATGTTCCAGAAGGGCACCATCAACCTGCCGGCAGGCCGGTAGCAGCAAGGTCCGCGCGCGGGCTGCCTGCCTGGCTCGGATGTGGCCGGGCTATGGCCGCCCTGGTTCGACGTCGGAACGCCCGGCCGCGCCGCGGCCGTGACCGGCGTGCGGCTGCGGTCCGGTTTTGCGGGTCAGGGCCGGCGCGGCGGGAGCGTGGGCCCGGGATCCGGCGGCGGACCTGGCTGCGGCCGGGGCACAGGACCCGGATCCGGCGGCAGCGGAGGGGAAGGCGGCTCCGGCTCGGGACCGGGCAATGGATTTGGAAACGGGTTAGGCCGCGGCGGCTCGCCCGGTCCGGGCTCGGGCGCCGGCGGCTCGCTGGGATCCGGGTGGGGTTCCCACGGGGGCGGGGGAATGGTCACGGCAATGCACCTCGGAACTGTGCTGGGCCTGCGGGACTCCATCCCGCGGCAGGTGCGGCCAGAATACCGCCTGCCTCCGGCGGCAACAACAGCGGCAGCGCCGGCCCCGCCGGCGCCGGTGCTGTTTTGCGGCCGAGCCGTTCAGGCGCCGTCGTACGCCCGCTGCAGGGCGGCGATATCCAGCTTCTTCATCTGCAGCATGGCCTGCATGGCCCGCTGGGACTTGGCCGCGTCCCCGCTGCCGAGCAGCTCCGGCATGATGCTGGGGACCACCTGCCAGGAGAGGCCGAACCTGTCCTTGACCCAGCCGCACGGGCCTTCCTCACCGCCCTCGGAGAGCGCGCTCCAGAACCTGTCCACCTCGTCCTGGTCCGCGCACGGAATCTGGAAGGATATGGCTTCGGTAAAGGTAAACTGCGGTCCGCCGTTGAGGGCCAGGAACTCCTGGCCGTCCAGTTCGAAGCTGACCGTCATTACCCGGCCCTCCGGCCCCGGACCGGCCGGCCCGTAGCGGGTGATGTCGAGGATGCGCGAATTGCCGAACAACGAAGTGTAGAACTCCGCCGCCTCTTCGGCGTCGGTGTCGAACCACAGGCATGGCGTGATGGTTTTCATGCTGGCCGTCCTTGTGCCGGTGATGCCCGCGCCGGATGCGCCGTCGGGCCTTGCGCCGCCCACTCTACCGGTGGTGCCAGGCGGAGCCCAGCGTCCCGCGGCCCGCGGGACTTGGGCGCTATACGATGATCTGCATGCCGGTTCCCCCTGCCCACGATGTGCACAAGCGCTCGCTGCTGCGCGACGACGTCTACGCTTCCCTGCGCGACGCGATCGTGGACGGCACGCTGGCACCGGGGGAGCGGCTGCGGGATGCTGAACTGGGCAGCTGGCTGGGCGTGAGCCGGACCCCGATCCGCGAGGCCCTGCTGCGGCTGGAACGGGCGGGCCTGGTGGTGGCCCGGCCCGGACACAGCACCACCGTGGCCGAATTCGATCCGGCCTCCACGCTGAGCGCGCAGCAGGTGTCCGCGGCGATGCACGAGCTGGCGGCGCGGCTGGCGGTGCCGCTGCTTCCGGACGGAGCGCTGCACACGCTCGCGGATGCCAACCGGCGTTTCGCCGCAGCGCTGGCGGCGAACGACGTCGAGGCGGCGATGGCTGCCGACGACGCCTTCCATGGGGTGTTCGTGGCTGCCTGCGGCAATCCGCTGGTGGCCGAGGTGCTGGAGCAGACCACCCCGGTCCTGCGCCGGGTGGAGCGGCTGCGCTTTGCCTCGCTCCAGGCCCGGGGCTCGGTGGCCCAGCATGAGCGCATTATTGAGCTGGCCGGCCGCGCGGATGCCGAGGGCACGGCGTTGGCGGTGCGGGACAACTGGCTCTCGCTGCGCTTCACCGCTGCCGGACCGGATACGAGGCGCTCCACCGCCTGAGACCCGCCCGCCTGTTCCTGCCCGTCCGGTGCGTGGAGCAGCGTCGGAGAGCGCGGCGGGCGCCGGATGAATGTTGGGCAAACACCTCGGCTGCCGGCGCGGCCGGGCAAGCTGCCTGCGGGGCCGCCCGGTGAGGGTGCCGATGCCAATGCTGCCGGTCAAATAGCGCCCGCCACGCCGAGGCCGGGCGCGGCGCTGGTCCGGGATCGGAACCGGGAACGGCACCCTGCCGTGTGACGGCCCTGCGTGTCGGTTCAGCGTTGCGGCGGGGACGGGGTCGAACATGAAGGGGAGCACTAGTCGGGCATGAAGTTGAGCATGAGGACGAGGTTGACAACGAAATCAGGCAACGGGACGATCGCCGGCAGGCCGCCGGCGAGCCGGCCGAGGTATCTGGCGGACACCAGCAGGCAAGGAACCGCCACGGCGGTGATGACTGCCCAGAACCCGGGAAGGTTGTCCGGACCGGTCGCTGTCGCGCCACGCAGGGAGCAGCCCGCGCTGTCCCTGGTGCCCGGGCCGGCACAACCGCTGCGCCGCACCGCAGTACTCGTCTGGGGTGGCCGTCCAGTGGCGCCGCGCATCGACCAGGCCACGTTTGAGCGTGCCCGGACAGGAGATCCCGCATCTTTGCAGGCGCTGTACCGCGAGCTGGCGCCTGCTGTGGTGCAGTATCTGCGCGTCCGCGGGATGGATGACCCTGAACGCGGCTGCCAGGACGTCTTCCTGAATGTCATTCCGCGCATCCGGAAGGCGAAGGGCATTCAGGCGTTCAAGACACAACTCTTTGGGGTTGCCCATGCCCGGATGGTGGATCAGTTCCAGCGCAGGGCCACGTCGCCGAGGGCAGCTGGGTACCCGCCGGTGTTGGACCACCGGCCCGTCCCGCCGGCTGAAGGGGCCGCCGCCCGGACGGGCAGCTGGGTGGAGAACCTGTTGCAGGAACTGGCCGGAGACCAGCGCGAAGTCGTGCTGCTTCGGATCGTGGCCGGGCTGTCCATCGAAGAAACGGCCGCAGTGATGCAACGGACCTCCGGCGCAGTGAAGGAGCTGCAGCGCCGCGGGCTGCAGGCCCTGCGGGGCCTGCTCGAACCGGCTGAAGGGGACATGCCGTGAAGCAGGACTACAGCGTTCCGGCAGATACTGTGCGGAACCTGCTGCAGGAGACCGGCCACACAGACTCGGTCCGCTTGGAAATGGTGCTTCGGGAACTGACGAACCAGCAGTCTGCCGCACCGGAGCCGTCGCCGGAACTCGCGGTCTTGCTGGCCGGTACCGTGCCGCTCGCACCGCGCAGGCCCAACCGCCGCCGTGCGGCCATCATTGCGGCCTCCGTCGCCGGCGCCATGGCCTTGGGTGCCGGGGCCGTGGCGGCTGCGAATCCCCAGGTGCAGCATACGGTGAACACTTTCGTCTCCTCGATCGCCGTTCCCGGAGGACAGGTACCCGGTCCGCGCACCGACCCAGGTCCCGACCTTCAGCCGGCAGAATGGCGCGAGGAGCCGCAGCCGGCTGCCACCGAGTGGGCAGCATCCGAGGAAGAGGCAGCAGCAGTCCTTCCGGTGACCACCGGAAAAGACGCAGCCCGCCAAGCCACCGGCGATGGTGCCGGCCGGCACCGGCCGGGGGATGACGCTGGCACGGAACGCGAACCGGTGGAAACCGAGCCGCGCGAGGCCGGACGTTATGGCAAACGCTGGTCTGAAGACAATGCGGGATGGAAGGCGCTGCTCCGCACGGCACCCGAAGCCGACGGCCGTTCCGAGTCCGGGCGGTCCGCGGGTGCTGGCGACGGTGACCGGCGCAGCCGGGCAAGAGTATCGGACGACGACGACGGCGGCTCGAAGAAGTCCGCTGCGAAGGAGCTCCGGAAGGGCAGCGGGGATGACGACGGCGGTGGTCAGGACGACGCTGACCAGGACGGCGGTGACGACCGCGACTGGGGCAGCAGCGATGACGGAAACTGGGACGGCTGGGCGGACTGAGCCGGCCCGCCGCAGCCGCTGGGTCATCACCGGGATGTTTCCGAGACGTGTCATGTTTAAGGAAATTTAAGGCACCATTAGGGTGGTTACGGTTAAGTAGGAATTCGAAACGCCCGATTCCACACATGCAGAAGGTAATGATGGAGACGATCCAGGCCGAGCATCCGCGGCCGAACCATTTCATCCTGCACATGAGCGACACCCACCTGCTGGGCGGCCCCCAGCCACTCTACGGAGTGGTGGACAGCACGGCCCGGCTGCGGCGGATCTTCGAAGACCTGGAGGCCTCGGGCGTCCGTCCGGAGGCGATCGTGTTCACCGGCGACCTGGCCGATCTGGGTGAGGCCAAGGCTTACACCAAGCTCCGCTCCATCGTGGAGCCCGCGGCGGCCCGGCTGAATGCCCAGGTTGTCTGGGCCATGGGCAACCATGACAACCGCGAGGCGATGCGGACCCACCTGCTCGGCGAGCCGGCCGACGGTGCGCCGCTGGACCGGGTGCACGACATCAACGGTCTGCGGGTTATCGCGCTGGACTCAACGGTGCCGGGGTTCCACCACGGCGAACTCGGGGACGGTCAGCTGCGTTGGCTGGCCGAGGAACTGCGGGAGCCGGCCCCGCACGGGACCATCCTGGCGCTGCACCACCCGCCGGTGCCCAGTGTGCAGGAGCTGGCCGTCCTGGTGGAACTGCGCGGGCAGGCCCGGCTGTCCGAGGTACTGGCGGGCAGCGACGTGCGGGCCATCATCGCCGGCCACCTGCATTACTCGACGACGGCGACCTGTGCCGGGATCCCGGTGTCGGTGGCTTCGGCCACCTGCTACACCCAGGACCTGTCCGGGCCCGAGGGCGCCACCCGGGGCCGGGACGGGGCCCAAGGCTACAACATGATCCACGTCTACGACGACACCGTGGTGCATTCCGTGGTGCCGGTGGGCGGCGGCGCGGCGGTGGGTCGGCAGGTCTCGCAGGAGGAATCGCGCCGGCTGCTGGCCGCGGCCGGCGTCGTCATTCCGGAAGCTACCAACCCGGGCCGTTCCACGGTGGACGCGCGCTGAGAGGCAAACCGGCCGGAACTGGTGCCGCCGCCGCCGGACGGGAGTAATCTAGCTTCACTGAAGTTGGAGGTGGTGCTTCATGAGCGAAGCGCTGACCGGTGCCGGAGCCGAATCCGGCGAACGGCCGAATGATTATTTTCGGCAACTGCTCGAGGACAAGGCCGCCGAGGCACGCCGGCAGATCGAACGGTTGACGGCCGATATCCGGGAGGTAACCCTCGCCGGCCGGGACATCCCTGCCGACGACGAGCATGACCCGGAGGGGTCCACACTCAGCCTCGAACGCGCCCGCGAAGAAGCCATGCTGGCCAGCACCGAGGGCGAACTCGCCGAAGTGCTCGAAGCAATGCAACGGATGGAGCGCGGTACCTACGGGATCTGCGAGCGGTGCGGCAGCAGGATCCCGCGCGAGCGGCTCGAAGCCCGTCCCGAGGCACGGTTCTGCATCGTCTGTGCCAGCCTGCGGCGGCGCGAGGTCGCCTGACCCGGCTGCGTCCGGCACCCGGCGCCCGGGGTATGCCTACCCGTCCGGTTTCTCCCACGGCGCCGGGATGGGGAAGTACCGCTCCAGGAACTCCGTCACTGTCTGCTGGCGTTCCTGGGCGCCGACCTCCGGAAAGCTCCCGTCATTGAGGCAGAAGAAATCCCGGTTGCGCTTCTTCAGCAGCCGCTGCAGCTCCCGCAGGCCCGAGCGCATGGTGGTGTCCACGTACTTCACCTTGGCCCCGACCTTGGTGACCGCCCGGCCGGTGAGCAGCGCGTAGTAGTGGTACAGCGAGTTGGTCACCGAGATGTTGTCCTTGGCCCGGAACCGGCTGGCCGCGGTGGCCTTGAACTCGGCGGCGAACTCCTGCTCCATTTCCTTCAGCACGCTCTTGCGCAGCGGCGCGGCACAGTGCTCCAGATGGCGGGTGGTGATCCGGCCGAACCGTTCCCACAGCAGCCGCCGGTTGACCCGCGCGGCGTTCTCGAACCCCGAGCGGTCCAGATGGTTGTCGCCCAGGCCGATCCTCGTGGTGGCCTCGATGAACTTGGTGATGCCGCCGGGGGAGAAGAACATGTTCGGCGCCACCGGGCGGCCGAAGAACATGTCGTCGTTGGAGTAGAGGAAGTATTCGCTCAGTCCCGGGATGTGCTGGAGCTGGGCCTCCACCGCCTGGGAATTGAAGATCGGCAGCACCGAGGGATCCTGGAAGTGCTCCTCGCTGCGGACGATGCTGACCTTCGGATGCGAGGTGTCCAGCCAGTCCGGCACGGGGGAGTCCGTGGCGATGAAGATGTGCCGGATCCACGGTGCGAACATGTGCACGCTGCGCAGGGCGTACTTGAGTTCGTTGATCTGGCGGAAGCGGGCCTCGGCGTCGTCGCCCTCGCCCACGGCGACGTTCTCCATGAAGCTGGCCCGGTACGCCTGGTACTCCGGATTGTTCCCGTCCACCCAGGAGAACACGATGTCGATATCGAAATCGATGTCCGCGGCATGGTCGGCGAACATGTTCTCGATGGTCGGCCACTCCAGCCCGTAGCGGTTGACGGTGCCGCGGGTGGCTTCGCGGGCCGGGATGGTGCGCCGGGTCAGCGAGTTCTCGATCGGCAGCCGGATCAGGTCCTCGTCCCACTTCCACAATTCCAGCTGCACGCCGGCGCCGGCGCGGTATAGCAGCCCGCCTTCGGGTTCCAGCCGCGGGCGGTACAGGCGGAACATCCGCGGCCGGGTGCTTTCGGCCAGTTTGCCGTCGGCCACCAGCAGCGCGGTCTTTTTCTTGGCGTCCACGGTCATCGAATAGAACGGTTCGTCCTGGCATGCCGCCACGAGCGCGGCGACCAGTTCCTTGCGCTGCTGCCAGTCCACGGCGATGACCGGCCGTGAATCGTTCCCGCGCACCAGCAGGTAGGACAGCCCGGCGTCGTCGAGCACGCCGCGGATGAAGAGCAGGTCCTGCACCATCGCCTCGTGCGGGGTCAGCGTCCGGTTGACCAGGGCATAGCGGCCCTTGAGCCGGACCACGTCCTCGCGGTCCCTGAGCCGGGCGACGGCGGCAGGCGAGGTGACTTCGACGACATCGGTTCCGTCGATCGTTTCCGGCGCGCCGTAGTAGACATCCTGCGGGACAACGGTGTTGCTGATGGATTCCTCCTAGGCAAAGCGGCCGGCAAGCAAGCCGGCAAAAAAGGCAACGCGCGGACACGGAAAAATGTCCGGTGGGTTAACAGCATCCTAGTCGACGGCGCCTGCGTCCACGGGCTGTGGGACCGCCGGCAGCAGATCGATTTGAAACTTCCGTTAAATATTCCGCCAGACTGCCGATAGTGCCTAGTCAGAGGCACGAATGCATTTAGGGTGCAGATTAAGCCGATCACTTCACCTGGGGGAACCATGCCATTTTCGATTCTGCCCGGACCGCGCATAAGGGTCCGGGCTGCCGCTGCCGCCTTCACAGTCTTCGCCGTGCTGGCCTCGGCGCTGCCCGCGGAGGCCGGCGAGGCCGGGCCGCCGGTGGTGGAACAGCCGTCGCCGTCGGCCACGGCTGCACCGGAAGCCACGGTACCGCCCGGCCCCGTTCCCACGCCGTCGCCGTCCGCCCCTGAAGCACCGGCCGCTGCGTCCCCCTCCGCCACCGCCGCGCCCTCGCCGGTGTCCGAGGACCCGGGCGCCTTCAGCGTCTCGTCCGCCACCCCGGCTCCTACCCCGGCGGAGACCGCACCGGCACCGGCGCCGACGGAGACCGCGCCGTCGCCGTCGGCCCCCTCGGCGTCGAAGCCCGACGAGCCCGCCTACATCACCGCCGGCCGCAAGGCGATCGCCGCCAAAGCCACGGCCCTCAAACTGGTGGCCGCCGGCAACCTCAAGTGTGCCCTGCCGCAGCAGGGCTGCGCGCGCACCTACACGAGCCGCAGCAGCAGCAAAACCATGCGCATCTACTGGACCGCCGCAACCGGTGCCCACGCCGTGCACCGCAGCCACGCCGTCGGCAGGAAGTACGGGGCCGCGGACACCGTCTACGGCAAGCTGGGCTACCCGACCTCGGAGATGAAGACGGGGATCAAGGCGAACGGCGCCATCCAGAGCTTCCAGAAGGGGCAGATTGCCTACTCGCCGGCGTCGGGCGCCCAGACCCTCACCGGGCAGGTGCTGGCCGAATGGACGAAGCGCGGCGGCCGGAACGGCACGCTCGGCTACCCGCTGCAGTATGCCAAGAGCCGGGACGGCAAGACCACGCAGGTCTTCCAAGGCGGCAGCCTGATCGCGCGCAAGTCCGGTGCCGCCTACTATCCGAAGAACGAGTGCTGGGCCCTGGGCGCCGGCAAGACCCGGTACCAGCACGGCTATGCCAGCCGAGTCTCCTTCGCGATCGCGGAGAAATACGGCACCCATAAGGCGGACTTCATCAACTGCAGGCGGATCGGTTCCGTCTACGTGCAGGCCTGGGAGACGCCGACGGCGACGGTCGGGCTCAAGGGCTTCAAGAAGCCCGGCGTACCTTCCGGCCACACCGCCAACCGGTGGTCGCCGCAGGGCAGCTACAGCGTGACCGAGGCCTTCGGCGAGGGCAATCCGGGCACCGGCCTGGGCTACCGGACGCTGAACCCGCGCTCGCGCTGGAGCGGCACTCCGGGCAGTTCGTACAACAAGTACTACGACGCCGCCTCGCCGTTCTTCGAGCGCTGGCCGGACGAGAACCTGTGGAACATCATGCGCGGCGGCGACTACCGGCAGGCGGTGGTGATCAACTACAACCGCGGGCCGGGGCAGAAGATCCGCCAGGGCCAGGGCTTCGCCATCTTCCTGCACGCCAAGCCGGTCCCGACCTTCGGCTGCATTGCGCTGGATCTGAAGAACGTGACGAAGTACCTGAAGACGGCGCAGAAGGGGGACCTGGTCATCATGGGCGTCCGGAAGGACATCTTCAAAGCCTGACCCCTCCCTCCCCATCCACTTGCCGGATAATGCCCTTTTCAGGCAGGGTACTCCCGTAGCCGCGGCGGAACTCTTGGGTCCCCGGGGGATGCCGGCCTAGGCTGGGCTGGCCATGCCCCGGGTGGACACGGCGGGCCGATCGGGGCCCGCGGCCGAAGGCCGGCGGAAATCGGAGCGGACCATGGCCGACGGGCAGACCGGCCGCAACCTGCAGGGGATGGACGAGCTGGACTTCGAGGGATGGAACAAGGCCGACTGGGACGGGGTGTTCGCCCACCACCACACCGACGACGTGCTGGTGGACTGGAAGGGGCAGGTATCCACCCGCGGGGTCGGCGAGCACATCGAGGCGATGAAGGCCTTCGTCGAATCGGCTGGCGGCACCCCGCCGCAGATCACCTCGCACCCCATCGGATTCGGCTCGGGCGAGTGGGCCTGTGTGATCGGCGAGTTCGCCGACGGCAGCCGCATGGTGACGGTGGCCAAATGGAAGGACGGGGCAATCGCCGAGGAATACATCTGGTCCTAGGCACACCACGACACCGAACCCCGCCCACCTGGGGTGGGCGGGGTTCGGTGTGAAGGCGAGGACCGGCCTGCTCAGGCGGTGACGGCGAAGCCGACGGTCCGGGGGATCCTCTCGGCCGCGGCCAGGGCGATCTGCGGGAAACCGATGGCTTCGAGCCCACCGGCCCACGAGGACCCCGACGACGTCCGTCGCCTCCTCCGGGAGGGCCGGGTCACGCTCGAGGCCAGCACCGGACCGCGGGAGTACCTGGCCCGCCTGGCGACCGTGCGCGAGCAGGGCTACGCCGTGAACCACTGCGAGACCTCCGAGGACGAGGTCGGCGTGGCCGCTCCCGTGCGGGACCACCGCGGGCGGGTGGTCGCCAGCGTCCTCGTTGCCGCCCCGTTCTACTGCGTCCCCCGGAGTCCGTCGCGGCGCTGGCCGCCGAGTGCCGCGCCGCCGCCCGCCGCATCTCCACCCGTATGGGCGCCCCCGGGGCCTGAGCGCCGAGGGGGGTCAGGAGACCGTTTCCACCTCCGGAGCCGGCGCGACCGATGCGGCCGGGGCGCCGCCGAGGCGGACCGGGGTCTGGCGGGCGGCCTTCTGCACGGCCTCGCGCAGTTCGGCCTGGTTGCCGCGGTACTGCACGCGGGCGCGGGGAGCGCTGACGGTGATGCAGCCGACCACCGCGCCCCGGTAGTCGTGCACGGGCGCCGAGACGCCGTACTCCTCGAACGTCGTCTCGCCGTCGTTGACGGCAACCCCGGACTCCCGGACCGCGTCCAGGTGCCGGAACGCGGGGTCCCCGGCCCCGGCCCCGGAGGACAGCAACCGATCCACCTCGGCGGCCGGCAGTTCCTCCAGGTGCGGCAAGGCCTCGCGGCGCACGTCCAGCTCGGCCAGTTGCGGGCCGGTGATCGTGTTAATGCCCAGACCCAGCCGAGAGTGCCCCGGAGGCTCGTCACGCTGCACGTATCCGGCTTCGGACAGACCGGTGGGCATACGGGAGACCATGCCCCGGTGCAGACTCATGATCGAGGCGATCTCGATGTTGCCGAGAAGCGGACGATCAGAGGTCGAGAATGCCTCGAGCATCGTGAATCCGTTGAGGAACGATGCCGCGGCACCCTGATTCCCGGGGGGGGCGTTGCGCTCGCCTGCCAACATCGGTCCTCTTCTGGCTGAACGGGTGTGCCGGGCGCCCTGTACGGATGCCCGGTACGTCCATGTCCTCATAGATGTGCGTCAGCCCGGCACCCACTGAGGGGTGCCGGGCTGACGCCGGTTCGGCCTGAGGATGCCGGCCCGCGGGACTCCGACAGTACGGTGTGGCTCAGGCCGGATCCGCGGGGCACTCGACCTCGGGCTGGGGATCCGAGAGGGTCTTCGGGACCGTGTCCTCGAACTGCGGGAGGCCGTTCAGGTACGCCACCACCGAATCCGTGGACTCCACGTCACCGAACTTGTTGTCGATGTCGTAGAGGTTCCACTGCACGACGCCCGGGACACGGTCGCCGATGGTCTCCCTGGGGATGATCGGGCGGAAGCCCTTCGCGATCGCGTCCTCGACGGTGTGGCGCACGCACCCGGCCGCGGTCGCACCGGTCACGATCAGGGTGTCGATGCGGTTGGAGGTCAGGAAGAGCTCGAGGTTCGTCCCCGGGAACGCCGAGGCACGGTTCTTCTCGATCACGACCTCTCCGTCTGCGGGCGCGATGCGGTCGTCGATCTGCGCCCAGTAGGAATCCGCCGGAAGGGTCTCCGTGGGGATCTTCGAGTACCACAGGCCCATGTCGTTCGTGCCGGAGGTGGCGTCGCGGTTGCGGTACACGTTCGTGGTGTAGAAGACCGGGACCCCCTTGGCGCGCGCAGCCTCGTTGATCCGCTGGACGTTCGGGATGATCTCCTCCATGCCCGGGCAGCTGAACGGGTGGCCCGGACGGGTCCAGGCGTTCGCGAGGTCGATGTGGATGACGGCGGGGCGGTTGCCGTAGCCGATCCGACGCTTGAAGCCGCGCTCGTTGTAGATGCCCGTGCCGGCTTCGAACGCCTCCTCCAGCACTGCTGCAAGACGGGCTTCGATGTCGTTGGACGTATTGGACGTAACTGTCATTGCTCTCTCCACTCTCACGGTAATTTGTTGCTAACCGAGCAACTTGGTTGCTGTGTTGACTACTGTAGCGCACGGATCTGCGCAGCACCAGAGATTCGCCGAATCTGTGTCCCCTCGGACCAACTGCTCGGTCGGGGCGAGCATCGGCGGGTGCGTCACTCCGGCAGCCCAGCAAGGGAGGGGTCTTGGTAGTAACGGCATGAAATTGCGCGCTAAGTCCCAAAAAACACCCTGTGGCCGGACGGTCGGAGGCACCCGGAACACACAGGCCGGTGCCGATATTTGGGCGGAGCAAGCTGGTGACTTAGCGCGGCTAAGTCTGCTTTGTACTCGACGTGTGCCGCGGGGCGCGTGCACTCTGGAGGAGATCCCCGGGGGCGGGGTCGCTGCGCTGGCCGAGGCGGGAAGCGGAGGGCATGGACGGGAACCAGCATCCGGTGTGGCGGGGCCGGCGGCGGCGGGCGAACGTGGCCGGCGGCGGGCGGGTGCACCGGCACGAGGTGAAGGTCTCCGCGGAGGAGGAAGCCAGGCTGCTGGCTTTGGCGGAGCGGCATCAGGTGACGGTGCCGCGGCTGTTGATCGAGGCGGCGCTGAGCGCCGAGGGGCAGGTGCCGGCGCACCGGCGGGAGTTGATTGCCGAACTGGCGCGGCTGCAGCAGTTGGTCGGGACGGTGTCGAACAGCATCAACCGGTTGGCGGGGCATGCCGGGGCCACCGGACGGGTGCCGGCCGAGTCCGCGGCCTCGATCGCGCACGCGCGCGGGCTGATCATCCGGATTGACCGGCTGCTGGCCTGGCTGGCCGCGAGGCCTAAATCGGGGCGGTCGTGATCCCGAACATCACCCAGGGGGCCAGGATGGCCGGTTTGTGGGTGTACCTGGTGGGGCCGGGGCGGGCGAACGAACATGAGGATCCGCACCTGGTGGCCGGGGATGCGGCGGTGATGGCCTGGCACGACGATACCGAGCTGGACCGGGACGCGGCCCTGGCGGTCGCGGCCCACCTGGACCGGCCGCGCCGGTTCCACGGCACGGAGGTGGCCGGCGGGTACGTGTTCTACTGCTCGCTGAGCCTGCCGGCCGGGGACGGGCAGCTGGCCGACCAGCAGTGGGCCGGGATTGCCGACGACTTTGCCCGGGCGATGGGCTTCGCCGGGGACGACGGGAGGGCCCCGTGCCGCTGGGCGGCCATCCGGCACGGGGAGAGCAAGAACGGCAACGACCACATCCACCTGGTCGCCACCATGGTCCGCGAGGACGGCACGAAGTGGAATGCGTGGAAGTCCAAGTACCGTTCCCAGCAGGTCTGCCGGGCCCTCGAGGCCAGGTACGGGCTGACCGGGCTGGACCCGGCGTACGTCGGGCGCGGCTACACCCCGGCCGAGCAGGCCAAGGCCGCCCGGCAGGGCTGGGCCGACCTCGGCCGCCACTCCCTGGCGAACACGGTGCGGGCCTGTGCCGCGGCGGCCGCGGACGAGGCCGAATTCATCCGCCGAGCCCGTGCCGAGCACCTGCTGCTGCGCCCCAGGTTCGCGGCCGGGCGCACCGACGTGGTTACCGGCTACTCGGTGGCCGAACGCCCGCGGCCGGGGGAGCGGCCGGTCTGGTTCGGCGGCAATACCCTGGCCCGGGATTTGGCCCTGCCCCGGCTGCGGAAGCACTGGGCGGACACCCCGCAGGCTGCGGCCGCGGCGGTGGCTGCATGGACCGCGCCGGCGGGCTGGGGCGGCGGGGGCCGATCAGGCGGGATAGATTTCCACCGCGGTGGCCTTGACCGAAAAGTACAGGGCCATCCCCGGCGCCACGTCCAGGTCCGCGGCCGCCGCGACGGTGATGTCCGCATACAGCCCGCCGGCGTGGACCCGGAGGTGGCTGCCCTGCGGTTCTACATCGCTGACGGTGACCGCGAAGGTGTTCCGCGGGCTGCCGTGGACCGGCTCGGCGAAGACCGACACCTCCGCCGGGCGGAACACCGCGATGCCGGGCTGTCCGGTGGCGGCCGCAGGGTCCGGCGTCCCGGTCACGGTGGTGCCGGTCAGTCCGCCGGCGCCGTCGGCGGCCAGCAGGCCGTCCCCGGCAACGGTGCCGCTGACCAGGTTCAGCCCGGCCAGCCCGGCCGCGAAGCGGCTGCGCGGACGCTCCAGGATCCGGCGCACGGGGCCGTCTTCAGTGATCCGGCCGTCCTCGAGGACGACCGCCCGGTCGGCGAGCATCAGCGCGTCCAGCACGTCGTGGGTGACGATCACCGCGCGCCGGCCGGCGAGGACGCGCTTGAGCAGCCGCCGCAGCATCGGGGCGGCAGCCACGTCGAGCGCGGCCAGCGGCTCGTCCAGCAGCAGCAGCTGCGGATCCGCCGCCAGCGCCCGGGCGACGGCGACCCGCTGGGCCTGGCCGCCGGACAGTTCGGCCGGCCGGCGGCCGGCCAGCTCAAGGGCGTCGACCTCGGCGAGCCAGCGGCGGGCGGCTTCCCGGGCGCTGCGCCGGCCGGCTCCGGCGCTGCGGGGGGCGAAGGCGACGTTGTCCAGCACGCTCAGGTGCGGGAAGAGCAGCGGCTCCTGGGCCAGCAGCACGGTGCCGCGCAGGTGCGGCGCCAGCCAAGGGCCGGCCGGCAGGTCGAACAGCGTGCGGCCGTCCAGCACGGCCCGGCCGGCATCCGGACGCAGCAGCCCGGCAGCCACGGAGAGCAGCGTGGATTTGCCCGCCCCGTTGGGCCCGAGCACGGCCACGGTTTCGCCCGGCGCCAGGGCCAGCGAGACGCCGAATCCCCGCGCCGCGACCTCGGCCTCCAACTGGAAGCTCACCGTGCCGCGGCGTCCAAGGCGCCGGTAAAGGTCTTGCGGTAGGACACGGCGACGACGACGGCGGCGACGGCCACCAGCACCAGGGACAGGGCCACCGCGGCGTCCGGATCCGTCTCGCGCTGCAGGTAGATCTCCAGCGGCAGCGTCCGGGTGACGCCCTCGAGGCTGCCGGCAAAGGTGAGCGTGGCGCCGAATTCGCCCAGGGCGCGGGCGAAGGAGAGCACCGCCCCCGAGGCCAGTCCGGGCAGGATCAGCGGGAGGGTGACCCGGGTGAGCACCGTCGTCGGCCGGGCGCCCAGGGTGGCGGCCACCGCCTCGTACCGGTTCCCGGCGGTGCGCAGCGTTCCCTCAAGGCTGACCACCAGAAACGGCATGGCCACAAAGGTCTGCGCCAGCACCACCGCCGTGGTCGAAAACGCGATCTGGATACCCAGCACCTCCAGGGTCTGGCCGAGCAGTCCGCGGCGGCCGAAGGTGTAGAGCAGCGCGATGCCGCCGACTACCGGCGGCAGCACCAGCGGCAGCAGGACCAGGGCCCGCAGCAGTTGCTGCCCGGGGAACCGCGTGCGCGCCAGAACCAGCGCAGCCGGGGTGCCCAGGACCACGCACAGCAGGGTGCTGGCCGCGGCGGTGCGCAGGCTCAGGCCCAAAGCGGTAAGCGAAGCCGGGGAGGTCACCAGCGGAAGGAACTCGGACCAGTTGACCCGCGCGGCCATGGCAGCCAGCGGCAGCAGGACGGCCAGGAAGCCCAGGGCGGCAGGCAGCAGGATCCACCGCGGCAGGCCCGGGGACCCCGCGGCGGATTGCCGTCGGCGCCGGCCCGCCCGCCCGTCAGGGCCGGCCGAAGCCGGCCGCACCGAGGACCTTGCGTCCTTCTTCACCGGTGACCAGGTCAATGAACTCCGCTCCCAATTCCTTCTGTGCGCTGGTGCCGACGGCGGCGATCGGATAGGTATTCACCGCGTCCTTGGCTTCGGGGAAGGGGACCTCCTTCACCTTGCCGGCGGCGCCCTTGGCATCTGTGACGTAGACCAGGCCCGCATCAGCCTCGCCGGAGACGACCTTGCCGAGCACGTCCGTGACGGCGGATTCCTCGCTGGCCGGCTTGAGCGTGGTTCCGCTGGCAGCCTCGACCTTCTGAGCGGCGGCGCCGCAGGGTACCTGGGGAGCGCAGACCACCACGGTGACGCCTGGCTTGGCCAGATCTGCGAAGGAGGTGATGCCGGCCGGGTTATCCGGCGGGGTGGCGATGGTCAGCACATTGGTGGCAAAGTTTTCCGGCTTGCCTGCCACCAGCGAAGCGGCGGCCAGCTTGTCCATGTTCTTGGTGTCGGCGGAGGCGAAGACATCCGCAGGCGCGCCTTCGGTTATCTGCGTGGCCAGGTCCGAGGACCCGGCGAAGTTCAACGCCACCTTGGTTCCCGGATGCTGCTGTTCGAACGTTTTGGCGAGCTCGGTGAAGGTCTGCTTGAGCGAGGCGGCGGCGAAGACCGTGAGTGTGCCGTCCTCGGCACCGGAGGCCGACGACGCGGGCGCGGCATTCTGGGTGCCGGAACCGCAGGCGGCCAGCGAGGCCGCGAGCGTGCCGCCAAGCAGCAGTGATCCGACAGGTCGGAAGAGTTTCATACGGTGCCTTTTCCCTGTGGGGTTTCGACGATGACGGTGGTGGCCTTGACGACGGCGGTGGCGACCGAACCGGGTTCCAGCCCCAATTCCCTGACGGCCTCGGCGCTCATCAGCGATACCACCCGGTGCGGGCCGCATTGCAGCTCTACCTGGGCCATGACCTTGTCGATGATGATGTCCGTCACCAGGCCCACGAAGCGGTTGCGTGCCGAGCTGCCGATGCCCGTGGGATCCTCCGGCAGCACGGCCTGCTTCCGGGCGAGCTGGGCCAGTTCCAGCCCGTCGACGGCGGCGTAGCCGGAGGCGTCCTTGGAGCCGGCCAGGTTGCCGGAATCGATCCAGCGGCGGACCGTGTCGTCGCTGACCCCCAGGAAGCGCGCGGCATCCGAAATCCGTATCTGCGGCATAAAACTATTATTTCAGACGCATCTGCAAATTCCTCATTCGCCAAAGTCTTGGTCGCTATCTGTTCCGCACCGGCGGAGGGACGCATCGTCCGCATCTGCCCCCGGGCTGCGGCTTATGATGGCCATGAGAGGGGCGGGAGGTCACGCCGCGCGAAAGGATGCAGATGGCAGGCAGGCCGAGGCAGGACAACGGGCAGGTCCAGGGAGCTGCGGCCTCGCTGTTGAACGGTCTTGCCGTGCTGGAAGCCTTTTCCGTTCAAAAGCCGGTTCTCGGTGTGACCGAGATTGCCCAGCGCGTGGGCCTCCACAAGAGCACGGTGTCGCGCATTCTCGGCGGTCTGACAGAAGCCGGGTATGTCCAGCGGGATGAGGAGACGGGCCGGTACCGGCTCGGGCTGGGCCTCATTGCGCTGTCCGGGCCATTGCTAGCGGACCTGGATGTCCGCCGTGCCGCGGTTCCGTATTTGGAGCAGCTGACCGAAAGTACCCGGGAGACCAGCGCCATCTCGGTCTGGAACGGTCATGAGGCCATCGTCGTGGAGCAGGTGGCCAGCCCGTACCAGGTCAAACACACTGCCGCCATCGGAACCCGGTACAACAAGTTCGAGAGCTCCTCGGTGCGGGTTTTCCTGGCGGAGCTGGCCCCGGGCCTCGCGACCGAACTGATTGAATCCGGGCGGATACTGCGCACGGCAGGAGATGGCCTGCCGGTGGATCACACGGCCCACCTGCAGGATGTCGCCCGTCGGGCATACGCCGTCAATGACGGTTCGACAACCGGGGAGGAGTTCGGGGTCTCCGCTCCGGTCCGCGATTACCGGGGCAGGGTGGTTGGCTGCATCACCGCATCCGCTCCCCGTTCCCGCGTGCATGAGCACGCCGCCGGGGACGCTCTGGTTCAAGCCGTGCAGCATGCTGCCTTGGAAGTATCCATCCGCCTGGGCTGGTCGGCCGCGGGCCGGGACACGGGAAGGAACCAAGCCTGAGAGTCCGCCTCTGCGGCCAATCCGGCGGGTCAGGCGCAAGGACCTTCCCTGCCGGGCTGGTTCACCCGCGCTTCTTGGGCGAACGTCAGCAGCACCGTGTAACCGACGGCATTCTTTCAGATCGGGAGGAACAGGTGATATATGACATTTCCCAACTGCGCCGCAGCCCGCTGACCTGCTTGGAAAACGTATTCCGCGAGCGAGCCGTGGCCGGAGTGCCTTACCGCGCTGGAACTGACCGGTCCCTCGGCCCGCACAGTGCTGGAGAAGGGCAGCCCGGCGGACTTGCACCCCCCGCGTCTTCGGCCCCGGCAAGACCGTGGCCGAAGTCGTTCGGGCCGGTGCTGGTCCTGCTCCGGCGGACCGCCGGGGAAAGCCGCACGCAGACCTACCGGATCCTGCCCTGTCGTCGTTCGCGGATTTCACCGCACGCCGGCTGCCGGGCGCAATGGCGCGATTTGCTTCCCTAAAGGAGCCACAATGACGGTCGGCGCACTGGATTTGTTTTCCGCCGGCCGGCTGCCCAGCCGGGCCGACACGCGTTCGGCTGCCTGAAGCACCGCATCGCGCAGGATCGGCTGGCTGGCCTGGAACTGCACCCTCGACCGTGGCGCGCTGGCGGTGATGCAGCCGACGGCCGCGCCCCGGTAGCCCCGCACGGGGGCGGAGACGCCATATTCCTCGAAGGTGGTCTCGCCGTCGTTGACGGCGAATCCCAGTTCCCGGATGCCGGCCAGGTGTTCGTGGGCCGGGTCGTCGAGTCCTCGGTAGCTGTCCCGCAGGATGATCCCTGCCGACAGGAGGCGGGCGGCTTCCTCGGTCGGCAGTTCGGCGAGGAAGATGCGGACGGAGGAGCTGGCGAACCTGTTGTAGCGCGTGCCGATCGATGCGCTGTGCTTGACCTGGTGCGGGCTGGCCGTCTGTTCCACGACCACCGCGTTGATGCCGTTCCAGACGGCGATCGCGGCCGTCTCCCCGGTGGTCTGCGTCAGTTCTTCCAGATGCGGCAGTGCGGCACGGCGGACGTCCAGTTCGGCCAGCAGCGGTCCGGCCAGTCCGATCATCCCGAGTCCGAGGCGGTACCGTCCGGTGTCGTCGTCGCGCTGGACGTAGCCGGCTTCGGTCAGGCCGGTGAGCATCCGGGAGACGGTGCTCTTGTGCAGTCCGACCAGCTCGGAAATCTCCGTGACGCCCAGGAGGGAACGTTGGGCCACGGAAAAGGCCTCGAGGACCGTAAGGCCGTTAAGCAGCGATGCTGCCGCGCCCTGCGGCTTGCCGGTGGTGATGTCTGAGTCCAGCATGGGTTCTCCCTCGCCATTGCACGCCGGGCGGGGCCCCGGAGATCCGGAGCCGCGCCGTGGCGTGGGGTTCCGGTCAGGCAACGGGGGCCTTGGCGACCGGGATCGCCGGGGTCGGGACGGTGTCGGCGAAATCGGGCAGGTTGTTCAGGTACTGGATGACGTTCTCCAGCGGCTCGACGTCGACGAACTTGGAGTCCATGTCGAACAGGTTCCAGGACACCACGCCGGGGACGCGGTCGCCCACGGCCTCCTTGACGATGATCGGGCGGAAGCCCTCGGCAATCGCGTCCTCCACGGTGTGGCGGACACAGCCGGCGGCGGTGACACCGGTGATGATGACGGTGTCGATCCGGTTCACGGTCAGGAACTGCTGCAGGTTCGTGCCGGGGAAGGCGCTGGCGCGCTTCTTGGTGATCACCAGCTCGCCCGGCTGCGGGGCGATGCGGTCGTCGATCTTCACGGCATCCGAGTTGGGGTCCAGGGTCTCGACCGGGATCTTCTGGGACCACAGGCTCATGTCGGAGGGCAGGTTCATGTCGAGGACGTCGTAGGCGGTGGTCGTGAAGATCACCGGCACGCCCTTGGCGCGGGCCGCTGTGTTGAGGTCCTGGCAGGCCGGGATGATGGTCTCCATGTTCTTGCAGGAGAACAGGTGGCCCGGGCGGGTCCAGGCGTTGGCCATGTCGATGTGGATGACGGCCGGCCGGGTGCCGTAGCCGACGCGGCGCTTGAAGCCGCGCTTGTGGTACTCCTCGGTGTCGACTTCGAAGACCTTCTGCAGCAGGCTTTCGAGTTCGGCTTCCAGCTTCTGGTGGTTGTTCTCCCACATGATCGTGACTCCCTCTGCCGACGAGGCAATGTTGTCGATTGGGCAACGGGGGTCGGTAGCTCCTTGCTCCTCCTTGTTGCTGTGCCATCACTGTAGTTGCTACTTCCGCAACAAGTAACCCCCAATTTTTCCCCCGCTTCCCGCACTTCCGGCGCTCCGCGGATCCGGGAAAAAATCCCGTACCGCCCCCCGTCCGGCCGCGGATGCCTGCAGCCGAAGCCTGCCGAAATCCTGGATCCGCCGCACCGGGCCGGCAGGGGGCTTTTGCTGAAGCGGGCGGGGCTGCCCCGCCCGCCGCATCCCACCCGGCAGCAGAAGAAAAAGTCCTAAAACCATTGCGTGTTGCTTGGAAGGGAACTATATTTCTGGGTAAGCAACAAGTTGTGACCGGAGTCACAGCGTGCTGCCGGACGAGGGCCCTACTCACTGGACGGTCCGTCCGGGGCAGGGCGAACCGGCCGGGAGGCCCCCGGGTTTCCCATCACCCAGTTCCCCATCAACCCATTCCCCCATCAACGCAGTCCTGAGCCTCACTTCCGAAAGGATCCCTCATGAAGCGCATCGGAGTAGACGTCGGCGGTACCTTCACCGACCTGTATTTCTCGAACGACGAGCAGCGCATCGCCGTGGTCGAGAAGGTTCCCTCCACCCCGCACGACCCGTCCGAGGCCGTGATCAACGGCATCAAAAAGCTCTGTGAGAAGGCCGGAGTAGCACTGTCGGAGATCGACCAGCTGGTGCACGGAACCACGGTGGCCACCAACACCGCGCTGACGCACACCGGTGCGGAGGTCGGGATGATCACCACCGAGGGTTTCCGGGACATCCTGCACATCGCCCGCCACAAGAAGCCGCACAACTTCTCGCTGCAGCAGGACCTGCCGTGGCAGACCAAGCCCCTGGTCAAGCGCCGTCACCGGCTCACCGTCAAGGAGCGCATCACCGCCCCGAACGGGGACGTCCTGGTTCCCCTGGACGAGGACGAGGTCCGTGAGCGGGTGCGCGAGCTGAAGGCGGCCGGCGTCGAGGCCATCGCCGTCTGCCTGCTGCACTCCTACCTGAACCCCGCCCACGAGCAGCGGATCGGGCAGATCGTCGCCGAAGAGTTCCCCGAGGCCTACCTGTCCCTGTCCAGCGACATCGTGCCGCTGTACCGGGAGTATGAGCGGTTCTCCACCACCGCACTGAATGCCTATGTCGGGCCCCGGGTCTCGCGTTACCTGTACCGCTTGCAGGAGCAGGCCGAGGCCCTGGGCTACCAGCGCGAGATCCTGCTGATGCAGTCCTCCGGCGGCATGGTCCCGATCAAGGAGGCGGCCAAGCGGCCCGTCACCCTGATGATGTCCGGACCGGTCGGCGGCCTGATCGGCGGCATGTGGGCCGGCCGCCAGTCCGGCTTCGAGAACGTCGTCACCCTGGACATCGGCGGCACCTCGGCGGACATCGGTGTGGCCTACCAGGGTGAACTGCGCATGCGTCACCTGCTGGACACCAAGATCGGCGACCACCAGGCCATGGTCCCCATGGTGGATATCGACACCATCGGCGCCGGCGGCGGCTCCATCGCCTACGTCGACGCCGGCGGGGTCTTCCGCGTCGGCCCCCAGTCGGCCGGCGCCGACCCGGGCCCGGTCTGCTACGGCCGCGGCGGGACGGAGCCGACATCGACCGACGCCCAGATGCTGCTGGGCCGCATGCGCCCGCACCGCGTCCTGGCAGGCTCGGGTATGGATCTGGATCTCGACGGCGCCCGAAAGGCCATGGAAGGTCTCGCCGAAAAGCTCAACATGTCGGTGGACCAGGCCGCCCTCGGCGCCCTGCAGATCCAGAAGTTCGGCATGACCCAGGCGATCGAGCAGAACTCCGTGCGCCGCGGCTACGACCCGCGCGACTTCACCCTCGTCGCCGCCGGCGGTGCCGGCGCACTGTTCGCCTGCGAGATCGCCGCGGAGCTGGAGGTCCCGAAGGTGCTGATCCCGGCCCACCCCGGCATCATCGCCGCCACCGGCCTGCTGGCCACCGACGAGAAGTACGAATTCGTCGCCACCCGACGGTTCACCTTCGCCAGCGCCGACCCCGCCGCCATCCAGGGCTCCTACGAGCAGCTGGAGCGCGAGGCCAACGCCCTGCTGGATGCCGAGGACGTGCCGGCCGAACGCCGCAGGCTCGTCTGGCTGGCCGACGCGCGCTACGAGGGCCAGGGCTACGAGATCCGCTTCAATGCCCCCGAGGGGCCGGTCAACCAGGCCTGGCTGGAAAAGGCCGAGGCCGCCTTCCACGACGCCCACTTCGAGGAGTACGGCCACCGCTTCAAGAACGGCACCGTGGAAGTCATCAACATCCGCGTCGAGGCCAGCGCCGTGATGGACGAGCTGCCCACGCCGGAGGCGACGAAGTCCGGTTCCCTCGACGAAGCCCTGGTGGAGACCCGCCCGGTGACCTTCGAACAGGACGGCAAACCGGTCACCGTGGACACCGGCTTCTACGACCGCGACAGGATGGGCGTGGGCACCGCCTTCGCCGGTCCGGCGATCATCGAGCAGTACGACTCCACCGTTGTCATTCCCCCGGGCTTCTCCGGAACGGTGGACGCCGCCGGCAACCTGGTCATCGACTGCCCGGCCGCCACCCAGACCGCCGAGAAGCTGGCCACCCCGATCCTGATGCGCGTGATCGGCGGCGCCCTGAACTCCGCAGCCAAGGAGATGGCCTCGGTGCTGTTCCGCATGGCCTACTCCTCGATCATCCGCGAGTCCGAGGACCTCGGTGCGGGCCTGTTCGACAAGGACGGCAACGTGCTGGCCGAGTCCGACTCCACGCCGATGTTCATGGGCTCCATGCCCAAGATCGTCAAGGGCGTGATCTCGGTCCTTGGCGATGACATCCATGAGGGCGATGTCATCCTGCACAACGACCCGTACCTGGGGGCCACCCACTCCCCGGACGTGGCGATCATCGAACCGATCTTCCACGCCGGGGAACTCGTCGGCTTCGCCGGCGCCTCGGGCCAGCTGATCGATAACGGCGGTGCGTTCTCCGGGCTGATGGTGGACATCCAGGACATCCAGTCCGAAGGCACCATCTTCCGGGCGGTGAAGGTCTACGAGAAGGGTGTCCGCCAGGAATCGCTGATCCGGCACATCCTCAACAACACCCGGACACCAACCTCCAACGAGGGCGACTTCCAGGCGATGATCGCCGCCTGCGAGCTGGCCAAGTCCCGCTACCTGGCCCTCGTCGACCGGTACGGCATGGACGCGGTCCGCGACGCCGGCCAGAGCTGGATCGACTACTCGGAGCGGATGCTGCGCCAGGAGATCGCCAAGATCCCGGACGGCGTCTACGAGACGGAGGTCGGCTACCTGGACGACGACGGCCGCAACTACGGCAAGAAGCTGCCGATCGTCGTGAAGGTGATCGTCGAGGGGGACGAGATCACCTACGATCTCACCGGTTCGAGCCCGCAGGTGCCCACCGCGTACAACTGCGCCTTCGAGGGCACCACGGTCTCGGCGTTCACGTTCATCACCCGGATGATGTTCCTCGACGAGGTCGCGTTCCCGGTGTTCGTGCCGCAGAACGAGGGGATGCTCAAGCCGCTGAAGGTGATCGCCCCGGAGGGCACCATCTTCAACCCGAAGTACCCGGCGGCCACGTTCTCGCGGTTCTCCCAGGTGCAGCGCGCCGTGGACCTGGCCCTGCGCGCCCTCGCCCCGGTCATCCCCGACCGGGTCACCGCCGGCAACTCGGCCCACATCCACTTCATCTCCTACTCGGGATGGGACGAGAAGCAGGGCGAGTACTGGGTCTACCTGGAGGTCAACGAGGGCTCCTACGGCGCCCGCGCCACCAGCGACGGGCCGGACTCCGTGGACAACCTCATCGCCAACACCCGCAACAACCCGATCGAGGAACTCGAGTGGCGGTTCCCGATGCGCACCGACCGCTACGAGCTGCGTTCCGAGCCGGCGGCGGCCGGGGAGTTCCGCGGCGGCATCGGCATCGTGCGGGAGAACACCTTCCTGACCGACACCGCGATCACCTGCGAGGGTGAACGCCACGAGTCGGACGTGCCGTGGGGGGCCTTCGGCGGCCACGAGGGCCTCAACGGCTCGCTTGTGAAGAACCCGGGCCGCGCGGGCGAGGAGTCCTGGCCCTCCAAGGTTACCGGCCGCCAACTGCTGGCCGGTGACTCCCTCCAGATCACCGTGCCCAGCGGCGGCGGCTTCGGGGATCCGTACCGGCGGGACCCGCTGAAGGTCCTGGAGGACGTGCTGGACGGTTTTACGACCGCCGAGGCGGCCGCCCGCGACTACGGAGTGGTCCTCAAGGAGGTCGACGGCCAGCTCACGGTCGACCTGGAGGCCACCGCCGAACGCCGCGAGCATTCGGCCTCCGAGCTCAGCCCCACCAGCTGACCGGGGAACTGCAGCAGTGAGAGGGCGGCCCGGAGGCCAGTCAGCCAGACCAGCCTCCGGGCCGCCCCCTGTCGTTCCGGACTCATCATCCCGCCCCTCTCATCCCTATGACTTAGGAACCGTCATGTCCACTGCCCCAATGTCCCAATTTGTCGAGTCTGATGTCAGGCCCAAGGACGTCCGGCTGGCCACCTGGATCTGCTTCTTCGCCTGGACCTTTGCCGTCTATGACTTCGTCCTCTTCGGCAACCTCCTGCCAAAGCTGGCCGCAGACCTCGGATTGGGTCCGGCCCAGTCCACCGAGATCAACACCTGGGTGACCGCCGGCACCGCGCTCGTGGCCTTCGCGATCGGCCCGATCGTGGACCGGATCGGCCGCCGCAAGGGCATCCTGATCGCCGTCGCCGGTGCCGCCGTCGCCTCACTGCTGACCGCCACGGTCGGCTGGGTCGTCGGCATCGCCGCCGGACTCGGACTCGTGTTCCTGGTCCTGGTGCGTTCCCTGGCCGGCCTGGGCTACGCCGAGCAGGCCATCAACGCGGCCTACCTCAACGAGATGTTCGCCCACAACAGCGATCCGGCCAAGGCCCGCCGCCGCGGTCTGATCTACTCGCTCGTCCAGTCCGGCTGGCCGGTCGGTTCCGTGCTGGCTGCCGGGTCCGTCTACCTGCTCTTCCCCATCGGCGGGTGGGCGCTCTGCTTCGTCGTGGCCGCCATCCCCGCCGTCTTCATCATCATCGCCGGACGCTGGCTCAAGGAGAGCCCCCAGTTCACCCACCGTCACCAGATCGACGAGATGATCAAGGACGGCCGGGTACAGGAGGCGCAGCAGCTCGGTAACAAGTACGGAATCGACGTCTCGGAGAAGGCCGCCCCGCTCGTCTCGGTCTTCCGCGGGGAGTCGCTGCGCTCCACCCTGACGATCGGCGGGGCCTTCCTCCTGAACTGGCTGGGCGTCCTGGCCTTCGCGATCCTCGGCACGTCACTGCTGTCGGCCCCCGACGGCAAGAACATCGAGTTCACCAACGCGCTGCTGATCCTCGTCGTTTCCAATGCCACGGCCTTCGCCGGCTACCTGTTCCACGGCTGGCTGGGGGACCGGATCGGACGCCGCAACGCGATCGGGATCGGCTGGATCCTGTGTGCCGTCTCCTTCTTCATCATGCTCCAGGCGCCGAACGGGAACTTCCCGCTCATCGTCGGGCTCTACAGCGCCGGGCTGTTCTTCCTCATCGGCCCCTTCTCCGCCCTGCTGTTCTTCACCGGCGAGAGCTTCCCCGTCCACACCCGGGCCACGGGCAGTTCCATCATCAACGCCTCCGGCCAGGTCGGGGCAATCCTCGGCGGCCTGCTGATCACCGCCACCCTCGCCGCCGGCGGCGGCTGGATCAACGCCACCCTATGGTGGGGCGTCCTGCCGATCCTGGCCTCCGGCCTGCTGATCTTCGCCGCCCGGAACGTCGACCCCCGCACGGTCCGCACGGACTGACAGCCCCGGATCCCGAACCACACAGACCATCCGCCCGGCGGCAGTTCCCTGGTCCCCAGGGAACTGCCGCCGGGCGGATCACGTCACGGCGTGGCGTACCCGGCCGGGGAAGAACCTGCCTGGCGAAGGGCTCTTCAACTGCCAAGGCTGTTGAAGGCTGTCCGATTCCGGACCGGACAGCCTTCGACACCTCGATGGACAAAGGGTGGTCAGCCAGGTCTCTCGTTCGGGCAGTAAAACACCACTGTAATGCCCGGCAAGACCGTCCGTTAAGAGGTGATGCGATCGGACCAAGAAGGCCAAACCGAGCTTCGAAAATACCGCCATCCTGAATCAACAGTCACAGCCTTCCTCACTTCGCAGGAGAAGCCATGTCGCTGCACAGGACGGTCCTTTTCGGAGCTGCGCCGCATTTGCTGCAGGATCGTCTGGAGGGTGCGGGTGATGGTCTTGCCACCGGTATTGGCGGTCCACTGCCAGTATGGTTACTGGGGCCGGTGTGCGCAGGGGCTTGGATGGCGGCGGGCAGGACGATCTGGAGCGGTTCCGCGACGTCTGCCACGGCTGCCTGACCCGCCGGCCTGATAAGCAGTTCGAGCTGTGCGACGCCGTGCTGGGCACGGACGGGCCGGCGGCCGCCCCGGTGTCCCTCTGGCTGGGCGGCGGGCACCGGTGCGGGTAGGGGGCCTGGTATGACCGTCTCGGCGAAGGCCGGATCGATGGAGGCCGGCTGCGCACCGTGCTGCTGTAGCAGTCGTTGCCGCGCGATTCGGCGGGGCGGATCGCGCCGGCGGTGGTTGTGAGTGGAGGGAGCAGATAATGACCAAATTTTGCGGGTGGGGCGCAGGAAGCGGGTAACGGGGCGTCATAGGGGATCACAGGGCGTCACCGGGGCACATGGGCGGTCACGAAGCGGGGGACAGTGCGGAGGCCGCACTAGATTAACGGTCAATCTTCCCGATCCCGCATCCGCGGGCCGTCCCCTGTGAGGACCTCCCATGACCGCAAACTCCACCACGGCCGCGCCGCCGGCCGGCACCGGCGCCCCGGACCGCCGGCTCCGCGGTTCCCTCGGCGTCGCCGGCATCGTCTTCATCGTGGTCGCCGCCGCCTCGCCGCTTGGCGTGATCGGCGGACCGGTGCCGTTGGGCATCGCCTTCGGCAACGGCGCCGGCTTCCCGTTCGCCTTCGTTATCGCCACCGCGGTGCTGCTGCTGTTCTCCGTCGGCTTCACGACCATGACCCGCTTTGTGCCCACGGCCGGTGCCTTCTACTCCTACGTCGACAAGGGACTGGGCCGCAGCGCCGGGCTGGGCGCGGCCTTCGTGGCGCTGCTGGCCTACCTGGCCCTGGAAGCGGGGGTGTTCGGCCTGTTCGGCCCGGCACTTTCCTCGCTGGTGGAGTCCTACGGCGGCCCGGCCCTGCCCTGGTGGGTGTGGGCGGCGGCCGGCTTCGCCGTCGTCGTGCTGTTCGGCTACCGCAACATCGAACTCTCCGGCAAGCTGCTCGCGGTGCTGCTGTTGGCGGAAGTGGCCATCGTGCTGGCCCTCGACGCCGCGGTCGTCTTCTCCGGCGGCGGCCCGGAAGGCTTCTCCACCGGCATTGTCAGCCCGTCCGACATCCTCTCCGGCGCCCCCGGCTTCGGCATCCTGTTCGCGATCCTGAGCTTTATCGGCTTCGAAGCCACCGCGGTGTTCCGCGACGAGGCCCGGGATCCGGACCGGACCGTGCCGAAGGCCACCTACATCTCGCTGCTGGCCATCGGCGGCTTCTACACCCTCTCCAGCTGGCTGCTGATCAGCGGCGTGGGGCAGTCCGGCGTGGTGGCCGAGGCCACCGAAAACCCGGGCACCATCCTGCAGACGACGACGGAGACCTACCTGGGCGCGGTCGGCGGACACATCATCGCGCTGCTGTTCGTCACCAGCCTGTTCGCCTGCATCCTGTCCTTCCACAACATTTCCTCGCGGTACCTTTTCCAGCTCGGGGCCCGGGACGTCTTCGCCCGCCGGCTGTCCGTCCCGCACGAGCGGCACGGCTCCCCGGCATTTGCCTCGCTGGCGGCGGCCGGCGTGGTCGGCGTGCTGGTCACCGCCGCCGTGCTGCTGGGCCTGGACCCGATTGTGCAGTTCTACACCTGGCTTGGCGGGATCTCGTCGGTCGGCATCGTGCTCCTGCTGGTGCTCACCTCCGTGGCCGTCCTGGCCTTCTTCACCCGGCAGGAGCGCGGCGGCAGCCGCTGGCGGCGGCGCACCGCCCCGGCCCTGGGCCTGGCCGGCCTGCTGCTGTTCCTGGCCATCATCCTGCAGAACCTGCCCACCCTGGTCGGCGAGCCGGAGTACGGCCCGTTCTCCTTCGGCGTGCTGGCGCTGCTGGTGCTGGCCTTTGCCGCCGGACCGCTGGTGGCCCGCCGCAAGCGCACCGTGGTGCTGCATTGACCTACCGGCAGCAGCCGACTTTGGAAAGGAACGCCATGACCACCCAAACCGTTCTCCGCAGCCCCTGGGCCGGGCACGCCGACGCCGCCGAACTGGAACGCTGGACCGCCGTCGCCGAGACCGTCGCCGCCGAGCTGGCGCGCGACGCCGTCGACCGCGACCGTGCCGGCGCGGCCCCGGTGGCCGAACTGGAGCTGCTGCGCAGCTCCGGCCTGGTCAACCTCCTGATTCCGCGCAGTGCCGGTGGTGAAGGCGGGCACTGGGAAACGGCCTTCGCCGCGGTGCGCGCCGTCGCCCGGGCCGATGCCTCCATCGGGCAGATCCTCGGGTACCACTTCCTGAACTCGGCCTGCATCACGTTCTATGGCGCGCAGGCGGACCAGGAGGCCTGGTACCGGGCCAGTGCCGCCAGCCGCTGGGTCTGGGCGGACGCGTTCAACCCGGTGGACCCGGACCTGCAGCTGGTGGCGGACGGGGAGGGCTACCGGCTCTCCGGCACCAAGCACTTCGCCACCGGGGCCGCGGCCGCGGACCGCCTGATCTCCGCCGCAGTGGCCACCGGCGGCGAGCACGACGGCGAGCTGGTGGTCTTCGCGCTGGACGCCCGCGGTGCCGGCGTGGAGCATCTGGACAACTGGGACCATCTGGGCCAGCGCGCCTCGGCCTCCGGGGCAGTGCGCTTCACCGAGGTGGCCGTCGCGGCGGCGGACATCATCGGCGTCGATACCGGCGAACCGTTCTCCTCGGTGGTCACCCCCGGCGTGCAGCTGCTCTTCGGCAACATCTACCTGGCCATCGCCGAAGGCGCGCTCGCCCGGGCCCGCGGACTGACCCTGGCCCGGAAGAATTCCTGGTTCCTCTCCGGCGTCGAGACCTATGCGCAGGACCCGGTGGTGCACCGGCTCTACGGCGGGCTGGTAGCCAAAACGCAGGCGGTCCGCGCGCTCGCGGATCAGCTGAACCGCCGGTACGACGACGTCGCCGGCCTCGGTGCCGCCGTCACCGCTGCGGACCGGGCCGGCCTCGAGGTGGCTGTGGCGGGGCTGAAGGTGGTTTCCACCGAGGTGGGGCTCGAGGTCGCCTCCAGGGTGTTCGAGGCCACCGGAGCCTCGTCCACGGCGAACGCGGTGGGCCTGGACGTGTACTGGCGTAACATCCGCACCCACAGCCTGCACGATCCGGTGGACTACAAGAAGATCGAGGTCGGGGCGAATTTCCTCAACGGCACCGTGCAGCCGGTGTCGCTGTACACCTGAGGCGGGGGTGCCGGGCGGGCGCTGGCCCGCCCGGCGGGGCAGGTATAGCCTGAGAACGCATCCGGCTCCGGCCAGCGGCGATCAGGAGTTTTCAGTGATTGATCGAGTTGATCGAATTGCGGATATCTGGGGCACCCGCACCCCGTTCGCCCGGGGCGACGGCGGGACCGCGCCTTGGCCGGGCCGGCTCAGGGTGCGGATGAAGCAGGCCGCGCCGCAGGGACTGACCGCGGCCTCATGACCCGCAGACCCGGGATAGCCGTCCCCAGGACCGAGGACGCCCCGCAGCAGCGGCAGGGAGGCGGTTCCAGCACGCTGACCGTCATCATCGCCTTCGGCGCGAACCTGCTGGTCGCGGCCGCGAAGTCGGCGGCGGCGGTGGTCACCGGCTCGGCCTCGATGACCGCCGAGGCGGCGCATTCCTGGGCCGACACCGGCAACCAGGTGTTCCTGCTGGTGGCCGAGAAGAAATCGAAGAAGGGCCGGGACCAGACCCACCCGATGGGATTTGGCCGGGAAGCCTACGTGTGGTCCATGTTCGCCGCGTTCGGGCTGTTCACCGCCGGTGCGGTGTTCTCGATCATGCACGGGATCCAGCAGTTGATCGAGCCGGAACCCGCGGCGGACTTCGTTATCGCCTACATCGTGCTGGCCATCTCCTTTGTGCTCGAGGGCGTCTCCTTCCTGCAGGCCTACCGGCAGGCCCGCAGCAGCGCCGCCCGGTACCGGCGCCACACGCTGGAGCACGTGGTCAACAGCTCCAATCCCACGCTGCGTGCGGTCTTCGCCGAGGACTCCGCGGCGCTGGTCGGCATCCTCATCGCCTTCGCCGGCATCCTGCTGCATGAGCTCACCGGCTCGGCGGTGCCCGACGCCGTCGGCTCGATCCTGATCGGCGTGCTGCTGGGCGTGATCGCCGTCGTGCTGATCGACCGCAACCGCAGGTTCCTCGTCGGCCAGTCCGTGACACCCGAGATCCGCCGGCTGACCGCCAGGATGCTGCTGCAGCAGCCGCAGATCGAACGGGTGACCTACCTGCACATGGAATTCGTCGGCCCGGGCCGGCTGTACCTGGTCGCGGCGGTGGACCTGGTGGGCAACGATACCGAACGTCATGTCGCCGTCGCCCTGCGCGGCATCGAGCGCCGGCTCGAGGAGGACGAGCTGATCGAGGAGGCGGTCTTCACGCTCTCCACCCCGGACGAGCCGTCGCTGTTCGAGGACGACGAGGTCTGAATTCCTGCGGTAGTGACAGGCTACAAGGAGGCGCTATGCACGTGGAGGATGTCGACCTGCTGGTGGTCGGCGGCGGCAAGGCTGGCAAGACCCTGGCCATGGACCTGGCCCGGGAGGGCCGGAAGGTCGCGATGGTCGAGCGGGGCATGATCGGCGGGACCTGCATCAATGTAGCCTGCATCCCCACCAAGACGATCATCCACAGCGGCCGGGTGCTGGAGACTGCCCGCCGGTCGGCTGAGTTCGGCGTCGGCGGTGTGGAGCAGCCGCGGGTGGACCTCGGCCTGCTGCGCCACCGCAAGGAAGACGTGGTCGGCACCATGGTCAAGGGCCAGCTGGCGTCCTTCACCGGCTCGGGGATGGACTTCATCCTTGGCGAGGCGAAGTTCGTGGCGCCGCGCACCGTCGAAGTGACCCTGAACGACGGCGGCGTGCGCACCCTGCGCGGTGCCGACGTCGTCGTCAACCTGGGCACCGAGCCGGCGCTGCCGGCGATCGCGGGCCTGGCCGAAGCCAACGTGCTCACCAGCAACACACTGCTGCAGTTGGCGTCCCTGCCGCGCAGCATCATCATCCTCGGCGGCGGCTATGTGGGCTGCGAGTTCGCCGACCTGCTGAACACCCTCGGCGTCGAGGTGACGATCGTCCACCACGGTTCCCACCTGCTCTCGCGCGAGGATGACGACATTGCCGTCGCCGTCGAAAAGGGCTTCGACGACGCCGGGATCCAGCTGCGCACCGGCGCCACGGCCGAACGGATTTCCCGGGCCGCGGATGGAACCGTGTCGGTGGCGCTGTCCACCGGTGGGCAGGTGTCCGCGGACGAGGTCCTTGTGGCACTGGGCCGGACGCCGGTGACCGGCGGGCTGGGCCTGGAGGGGATCGGTGTCGAGCTGACCGAGCGCGGCTTCATCAAGACGGACGCGTACCTGCGCACCACCGCCGGTGGCGTCTGGGCGGCCGGGGACGCCGCCGGGTCGGCTCAGTTCACGCACGTCTCCTATGACGACTACCGGGTGCTCAAGGCGAACCTCGCGGCGCCCCGCGATGGCGCGCTACCACGGAACACCACGGACCGGCTGGTTCCGTACTGCGTGTTCACCACCCCCGAACTCGGCCGTGTCGGACTCACCGAGCGGCAGGCGCGCGAGGCCGGCCATGACGTGCGGATTGCGAAGATGCCGGTCAGCGCGATTCCCCGGGCGCGGACCGTGGGGCACCTGGAAGGCGTCTGGAAAGCGGTGCTGGACCGCCGCACGGACAAGATCCTCGGCGCGGCGATGCTCGGCCACGAGGCCAGCGAGGTCATCGCCGTCGTCCAGCTGGCCATGCTGGGCGGCTTGGAGTACCCGGCGGTCCGGGACGCGGTCATCACCCATCCGACCATGGCGGAGGGGCTGACGCTGCTCTTCACCCCCGCCTACCTCGAGGACTGAGCCGGCGCGGCCCGTGTCCTGCCCGCCACGGACAGGACACGGGCCGCCAGGTGTTACTCGGCGATGTAGAGCAGGCGCTTGTTGACGAATTCGTCCATGCCCAGCGGGCCGAGTTCGCGGCCGACGCCGGAGCGCTTGATGCCGCCGAAGGGCAGTTCGGCGGCGGACCCGCCGGGGCGGTTGACCGAGACCATGCCCGCCTCCAGCCGGTCCGCCACCCGCTGGGCGCGCTCAACGTCGGTGCTGAACACGGCCGCGCCCAGGCCGAACGCGGTGTCGTTGGCCAGCTCGACGGCCTCGTCCTCGTTGGAGACCTTGTAGACCATGGCAGCCGGTCCGAAGAGCTCCTCGCTGTAGGCACGCATGTCTTTGGTGATGCCGGTGAGCACCGTCGGCGCCACGAAGGAGCCGGGGCCGGCGACCGGGGAACCGCCGGCGTGCAGCACGGCACCCTTGTCCACGGCGTCGCGGATCTGCTCGACCAGGGTGTCGGCGGCCGGCTGGGAGGACAGCGGGGCGAAGGTGGTCTCCGGATCCGCCGGGTTGCCGGGCCGCAGCTTCTGCGCGTGGGCGGTGAGTTCGGCAACGAACTCGTCGTAGATGTCCGCCATCACGATCATGCGCTTGGGCGAGTTGCAGGCCTGCCCGGAGTTGCTCATCCGGGCCCGGAACGCGGTCTTGGCAGCGCGGGCAACATCGTCCGTGTCCAGCACGATGTAGGGATCCGACCCGCCGAGCTCCAGCACCACCTTCTTCAGGTTGCGCCCGGCGATCTCGGCCACCGCGGCGCCGGCGCGCTCGGAACCGGTCAGCGAGACGCCCTGGATCCGCGGGTCGGCGATGATGTCCGCGACCTGCTCATTGGTGGCGAAAACGTTCACGTATGCACCCGCGGGCAGTCCGGCGTCGTCGAAGATCTGCTGCATGGCCAGCGCTGAGCGCGGGCAGCTGGGGGCGTGCTTGAGGATGATCGTGTTGCCCAGCACCAGGTTGGGGGCGGCGAAGCGGGCCACCTGGTAGTAGGGGTAGTTCCACGGCATGATGCCCAGCAGCGCGCCGACCGGGCGCTTCTGGATCACGGCCTTGCCGCCGCCGATGGGCTTGATCGGCTGGTCCGCAGCCAGCTGAGGACCTTCGGCCGCGTAGTAGCCGAAGATATCCGTGACCATGCCGAGTTCGCCCTGGGCCTCGCGGGGCAGCTTGCCCATTTCCTCGGTGATGATGGCACCGAGCTCCTCGGCACGTTCGGCGAACAGTTCGCCGATCCGGGCCACCACGCGGGCGCGTTCGGCGATCGGCACCTGGCGCCAGGCCAGGTACGCCTCGTGGGCCGCGGCCAGGGCGTCCTGGATCTGCCCGTCGGTGGCGGTGGGGAATTCCTCCACCACCTCGCCGGTGGCCGGGTTCAGGACGCGGTAGAGGGTGGTATCTGCGGCGGTACGGCTAATGGTTTCAGTCACGAAAACTGTCTCCTGGATTGCTCGGCGTGCTGTGACGTTCCTCATGCCGGTGGCACGGGTGCATCCCACGGTAGCGCACCGGCCGGTCCTCAGCGCACTTTATGGATCCGCCGGAATCCAGCGACCATGTTTTGCCGGGGAGGACATGCGGCGTATACAGGGAAGTAACCCACCCGGTTCCTTGGCCGGAAAGACTGGTCTCCTGTTGAAGTCCGTACGAGGAGGCATTGTGGAGACCCTGACCGCCGTGGAAGCCGGAACCGCCCATATCGCGATGTCCTTCGGCAACGAGGGATACAAGGCCGCAGCGGCGTGGCTGAACGGGACGGACGCATTCTGCCCGAAACGCCATGTGGTGGCGCTGCAGGCCAATGGGGAGACGCTGGCCAAGCTGCAGACGATCATCGGCGGCGCCGGGACGGGCTACCGGCTGCTGCTGGCCGGACCCGAAGATGAAGTACGGGCGGCGCGCTCGCATGTGCTCGGCGCCGGGGCCGACGAGGACGCCATGGTGCTGCTGCCGACTGCTTAGGCGCCCGGAGGGAACGACGGCGGCCGGTGCCATTCATTGCGAATGGCACCGGCCGCCGTCGTCCGGCTGGGCCTCCGGCGCAATCCGGCTAGGCATGTCTCATGGGCCGGAGACAAACCTTATGTTCCTGCGCGGCGGGACAACCGATCTGGGCGTTCTTTGCCGCAGGATGGAAAACGTGGCAAGACTTCGGGAACAGATCGACGGCCTCAGCGACGGGGACGGCCATTTCGAGGTGGCGGGTTCAGGCGCGGCAACCCGTCTCCGGTACCAGTTGGACCCACCCTATGACCATGCCTTCGAGTTCATCGAGCCGTGGAGCGTGATAGAGGAACGCATCACGGTCGGCTACGTCCGGAGTGCCGCTGAGGTTGGCGTCGCCCCGCTGAGCCTTTTTGCGGTTCACGTGTGGGAGGCCGCACTGACAGCAAAAGACGGCGAATCCTTGATGAAGCTGCGTCTCGGCGGCGTTAGTACCTTCAGGCCCGGGAAGCGTGGAGGTCCAGACAAGGGCGGCACCTAGATCGTGTCCCACTGATCGTCTGATCGTCGCGGCTGGACCCGGGAGCCTTGACCTGTGTCCCGCACCGAACCCGTTACGGCTGGGCAGCAGGTCCGGAGCTGCCTACCGAAGCCGGACCCTGTGGCCGGCCGTCTGGAGAGGCCGCCGGCGCCTGGACCCGCCTTGGCCTGCCGCGCAGGTGCCGTCATCCACGCCATCACCGTCTGGCTGCACCGGTGGGGAGACGCGCTCTACGCCTCGTGTCCGGCCTCCAGATCCGCCACCGCCGAAAAGGGCAGCGCGTCCGTCCCGCCTGCCGAGCCTGCGGCCAGCGGTGCCAGGACGAAGCCCACATGGTCGCCCAAGTCGATCTGCTCCAGCACCTGGCCGGCCAGCCAGCGCGGACAGTCGGCGAGGATGGGCACCCCGGCCGGTCCGTCCCGCCACCGGACCTCCGCGAACTTGTCCAGGGCGTCGCCGGTGGTGGCGCCGAACAGCGCGGCCAGCCCCCGCTGCCGGACGCCGGGCACATGCACGCCCAGCGCCGCCGCCGTGCGCGCCACCCGGTAGGTGTGGTTCTTTTTGGAGAGGCACACCAGCAGCCGTTCCGGCTCGATGCTGCACTGGGTGGCGAAACCGACCAGGCATCCGGACCTGTCGACCTGGCCGCCGGCCCCGGCCGCAGCCGCCGTGACGATGAACATGGGATAGTCGAGCCCGTCCACGAACCCGTCGAGCATCCTGACCTCCACTGCTGCTCCGCTCCGCCGTGGGGCGCCGGCCGGTCCGGACGCCCCGGTTTCCACCGTACTCCGAACACCCGGCCAAACGCGGCCATTGAGCCGGGGCCGCTGCGGGCATATAGTCGGCAGCACGTACCATCCGCGGGGGCGAAGGCCGGGGGAGGCTATGGACGTGCCGAGCCATGATCAACTCGTCATCGAACTGTCCCGGATCGGTGCCGGGATGCTGCCGGAGGTCGGCGGCAAGTCATTGAACCTGGGCATTCTGATGGCGTCGGGGCTGCCCGTGCCCGGAGGCTTCTGCCTGACGACGGCGGCCTACCGCAGCATGGCCGAGGCCATCGGCCTGGAGGGGCCGGTCGAGGCGGTTGAGCAGTTGGACGCCGCAGACCTGCCCGGTCTGGCCGACGCGGCCGGGCACGTGCGCGAGGCCGTCCTGGCCGCCGTCCTGCCGGACCGGGTGGCCCGGGAGGTGCGCGCGGCCTATGCGGAGCTGGGCCCGGACGTGCCGGTAGCGGTCAGGTCTTCCGCGACCGCCGAAGACCTGCCCGAGGCCAGCTTCGCCGGCCAGCAGGACACCTTCCTGAATGTCTCCGGCGCCGAGGCCGTGCTGGATGCCGTACGCCGCTGCTGGGCCTCGCTGTGGACGGACCGTGCGGTGGCCTACCGTGCCGCGCACGGGATCGGCCAGCACCAGGTCAGCATCGCCGTCGTTGTGCAGGAAATGGTGCCCGCGGCCGCTGCGGGCGTGCTGTTCACCGCCAACCCGGTGACCGGCACCCGACACCAGGCCGTGGTCGACGCCGGCCCCGGGCTGGGCGATGCGGTGGTCTCCGGTGCGGTCAATCCGGACCACTACGTGGTGGATACCGCCACCGGCAGGGTGCTGCAGCGGAGGCTGGCAGACCGGGCCGGAGGAAACGGGCAGGGCTGCCTGACCGATGCGCAGCTGCGCGAGCTGACCGCATTGGGCGCCAAGGCGGAGGATGCTTTCGGCTCCCCGCAGGACCTGGAATGGGCCGTTGACGGGGACGGCACTCTCTGGCTCACCCAGTCGCGGGGTATCACCACGCTATATCCGGTGCCGGAGGGCTGGACACCGGCCAAGGGACACCGCGTCTACCTGTGTGTCAGCCTGGCCCAGGGACTCATGCGCCCCTTGACCCCGATGGGTATGGCAGCGATCGGCAATGTGCGCAATGCCAGCACCGGCTGGCGGATGGCCGAGGCCGGCCTGCGGCCGTTCGTGGACCTGACCCCGGTGGTGCGCAGCAGGAGCGGCCGGCGGACCATGCTCAGGATGTTCCGCCTCGCCGAGGCGAGGTCGGCCGCCCTGCTGCAGGGGCTTTATGCGGATCCGCGGTTTGCCACCATAGAAGGCAGCCGGTCCCCGAATATCCTCACCGGCACCGGCGCGCGGCAGATTGTGCCGATCCTGCTGCGGATCCTCGAGGCTGCCGTCAGTCCGGAGGCGGCACTGCGCCGGGTCCAGGATGTGGGACGGCAGCTGGAGCAGCGGCTGCAGCTGGCTGAACCTGCCACCCCGGCAGAGCGGTTGGACTTCGTGGCGCGGAACCTGACCGCTGCCTTCACCACCTTGGTGCCGTCGGTTCTGCCGGCACCGGCCACCGGGTTCGCCATGTTGGGCCTGGCCCGCTGGCTGCTGCGCGGGATCGCCGAACCGGGTGAGCTGCAGGTGGTGCTGCGCGGGCTGCCGCACAACGTCACCACCGAAATGGACCTGCAGCTGTGGCAGCTGTCCACCGAAGTCCGGCAGGATCCCGAGTCGGTCCGGGTCCTGGCCGCCGAATCCGCGGCGGAGCTGTCCCGCCGCTACCTGGCCGGCACACTGCCCACAGCGCTGCAGGAACGTCTGGCCTCCTTCCTGGTGCGCTACGGGCACCGGGCGGTCGCCGAGATCGACCTGGGCCTTCCGCGCTGGTTCGAGGACCCGGCCCACCTGCTCGGGGTCATCGCCAACTATCTGCGAGTGGACAGCGGCCAGCCGACCCCGGATGTCCAGTTCGCCCAGGCCGCCGCGCAGGCCGAAGACAAGGTCCGGGATTTGACCGCCCGGGCCCGGCTCCGGCGGCCGGGCGGCCGGCTGCGGGCCGCCGCCGTCGGCTTCTGCCTGCGGCGTACCCGGCAGGAGGCCGGACTGCGCGAGCAGCCCAAGTTCTACATCATCCAGGCCTTTGCCGCCCTGCGCCGCCAGCTTAACGCGGTGGGCGAGGTGCTGGCCGGGGACGGCCGGATCGGCAGCCCCGGGGATATCTACTTCCTGGCTCTGGACGAGGCCAGGGTGGGCCTGCGCGGGGTGGACCTGAAGGACCTGGTAGCGCGCCGCCGGCGCGAATATGACCGCGAACTGCAACGGCGGTATGTGCCGCGGCTGCTGCTCTCGGACGGCACCGACGTCGAGGCGGCGGCTGCTGCGGCAGCCGGTACGGCACCGGGCGCCGGGCCGGACGCCGGGGTCCTGACCGGAAGTCCGGCGTCGGCAGGCACCGTGACCGGCAAGGCCCGCGTCATCCTGGACCCGGTGGGGGCCCGCCTTGAACCGGGCGAAATCCTGGTGGCTCCGTCCACCGACCCTGGCTGGACCCCGCTGTTCATGACCGCGGGGGCCCTGGTGATGGAGATGGGCGGATCCATCTCGCACGGTGCCGTGGTGGCCCGCGAATATGGCATCCCGGCGGTGGTCGGGGTGCCGGATGCCACGCTGCGGCTGGAAACCGGCCAGACCATCACCGTGGACGGCGCCGCCGGCACCGTGGCCGTCGACGACGCCGCCGGCGGGCCTGGGCGTTGAGCGGCCGCGCCGCTACAGCCCGGTTACGGCCGGCGGTGCCGGCGGCGCCGGTGGGTAGCTGCGGTACGGTGACCGCGGGCGCGGCGGATCGGCGGCGCCCGGCAGGGCATCGACCAACCGCATGAGGGTACTGGTGTTCTCGGCCGTCCGGATGATGGCGACCAGCGCCTCCAGGCCGATGCGGGCCAACACCAGGTAGATGAGCGAAACCAGCGGGCCGAACAGGACCAGGACGAAGAGTCCGAAGGCCACGCTGTGCTGGAAACCTGCAAAGACCAGGCCGAGGTAGCCCAGGAATACCAGCACCATGACCAGAATGTAGACGAATTTTGCCATCCTCGGCGCTACGAACCGGGTGAAGGACAAATCGAAGAGCGGTTTCATGACTAGCCCCTGATAGCAGTGCTTGATGCCCTTGATCGTATCCATTCACCCGATGGCAGGGAACCGGCGTACTGGTCCGGAACGAATGCGCGTACGCTGGCGGCAGCCCGTTTCGCCGCCGATCGGAGGACCATGCCATGCAATTGATTACCGCAGTCATCCAGCCCGGGAAGCTCGAGGACGTCAAGGCGGCGCTGAAGGGGCTCGGGGTGGCGGGGATGACCATCACCACGGTCTCCGGCATCGGCCGCCAGGGCGGGCACACGGAAACCTACCGCGGGGCGGTGATCAAGGTGGAAACCGTGCCCAAGGTGCGCCTGGAGCTGCTGGCCACGGACGAGGACGTGGACTGGATCATCAACGAGATCGTCGCCGCGGCGCGGACCGGCCATATCGGCGACGGCAAGATCTGGGTGGTTCCGGCCACGCAGGTGATCCGGGTCAGCACGGGGGAAAAGGGCGTGGACGCCATCCGGCCCTAGAGTGTCAGGGGTGATGGTTTACTACCCCCTGTGGATCCGCTTCCAAGGCCGGCGGCTGGCACTGGTCTGGCAGATCGGCGACGGCGAGGGTCCGGTCGATCAGAAGGACGCGGTCGTTGTCGAACAGGGCACGGTGGCGTCGGCCGGTACTGCTGCCGAACTTCAGGCTTTGGGTCTCCGCCTCGGTATCAGCCTTGAAGACGACGACGATGATCTCTGGGAGCTGGACGGGCTCGAGGACCTGCTGGAGCTGCCGCCGTCCGAGGAAATCTGCACCCGGCTGCTCAATGCCTGGAACCTGTACGATGACGTCGCCCGCAGCGTGGACTGCTCGCTCGATGACCGCAGCGCAATCGCCCGGACCTGCTACGACAAGCTCTTCTTCGGCAACAACCTGGACAGCATCACGCCTGCGGGGACACAGTTCCGGCCGGCCTTCAACGATGCGGAAAAGGACGCTGTCAGGGAGATCCTCCACCGGGGGCGGATCATCCTCGCCGGCCAGCTGCGGCCCCGGCGAGCCTAAGATGGGGGTCATGATCACTCCGCAGCTGGACTACCTCGCAACGCTCACGGTCCTGGTCGGCACCCCGGCCGATATCGGCCCCACTCCGTCCGGCTACCGGCGGATCATCCCGATCCTGGGCGGCACCGTGGACGGGCCGGGACTGAAGGGCAAGATCCTGCCGCACGGGGCGGACTTCCAGCTGCTCAAGAGCGATACGCTGACCGAGCTGGAGGCGAAGTACGCCATCGAAACCGACGGCGGCGAGCGGATCTACGTGGAGAACTACGGCCTGCGCTCCGGGTCCGCCGAAGACATCGAGCGCCTGGTCCGGGGCGAGAGCGTGGACCCGGCGAGGATCTACTTCCGCTGCGCGCCGAAGTTCACGGCCTCGGGCAAGTGGGAATGGCTGAATTCAAAGATCCTGGTCGGCACCGGCGAGCGGCATCCGGGCAGCGTGGTGGTCAACGTTTTCGTGGTCAACTGACGCCGGTTCAGATCGCCGTATACCCGCCGTCGGCATTGATGCAGGCACCGGTGATGATCGAGGCCTTGTCGCTGGCCAGGAACACCACCACATCGGCGATTTCCTGCGCCCGGGCGAGCCTGCCGATCGGCTGCCGTGCGAGCATCTGCGCGCGGGTTTCCGCTGGCAGCTCGGCCAGCAGGGGAGTGTCCACGTAGCCGGGGGAGACGGCGTTGAAGCGGATGCCCTGCCGTGCATAGGTCAGCGCGGCGGAGCGGGTGAAGTTGACCACCCCGGCTTTGGCGGCGGAGTAGGCGGTGCTGTTGGCCTGACCCACATGGGCCAGGATCGAGGCCATGTTGATCACGGACCCGGAGCCGGCTCGGACCATGTAGGCGGCCGCGAACTTGTTGCACAGGGCCACGCCGGTCAGGTTGATATCCAGCACCCGCTGCCACCGGGCCAGGTCCAGTTCGTGCACGGGAGCCTTCACCTCGGGGATGCCTGCGTTGGCCACCAGGATGTCCAGGCTCCCGAAGCGTTCGACGGCGGTACGCATCAGGGCTTCGACGGAGGTTTCGTCGGTGACGTCGGTGCGAAGGTAGAGCGCCCGTCCGCCGCCGTCGTTAATCCGCTGCGCCACTGCGCCGGCGCGCGGGTCCACGTCGCCCATCACGACGGCGGCTCCCTCGGCCGCCATGGTGCCGGCGACTGCCTCGCCGATGCCGGATCCAGCCCCCGTGATGACGGTGACCCTGCCCTCGAGCAGCTGTCCTGCAGGCATGGTTTCCGTCCCTTCGTGTGTCTTGAATTTTTGGTTGCGGCGGCGGGCGGCCCCGGAAAGGGGCCCGCCCGCCGCCGTTGGCCTGGCGCGGTACAGTCAGGGGCGGGCCGCGGCGCGGCTGTCCGGCGCGGCAGCAGCGGTCCGCCTGCGTTCCATGGCCCGAAGGTAGGGTTCGCCAAGCTCGTCGATCGGCGTCGAGGCTGTTTCCCGCGAGGAGAACGCGGCGATGCCCGCGATGACCATGCACGCCGTGCCGAAGACGGCCACCGGCACCCAGCCGTTGGTGCCCTCGGTGAGCAGCAGGCCGCCGATCAGCGGTCCGAAGCCGGCCAGCAGCAGGCCCAGCTGGTTGCCCAGTGCCATGCCCGAGTAACGGACCGGGGCGGCGAACTGTTCGGCGAAAAAGGACGGCCAGATCCCGTTGAAGCAGGAGTACAGCAGGGTCATATTCAGGAATGCCGCCGCGAAGACCAGCCCCAGGTTCCCGCTGGACAACGTCCAGAAGTACAGGAAGATGGTGGCCGAGCAGCCTGCCGCCGCGGTGATCAGCAGCGGCCGGCGGCCGATCCGGTCCGAGAGCGCCGCGGTCAGCGGCATGACGAGCATTGACAAGCCGATGGCCACCGCGTTGACCGTGAGGATCTGCGGCCGCTCGAAGCCGGCGGTGCCGGTGGCGTAGGAGAGTCCGAAAACGGTGAAGATGGTCTGCATCACGGACATGATGGACATCCCGATCACGCGCAGGACATCGGGGGCCTGGTACTTCAGCACGTCCTTCAGCGGCAGTTGCTGGACCTCGTGGTGTTCCTGGGCCTCTTCGAAGACCGGAGTCTCATCCAGGTGCGTCCGCACCCAGTAGGCGACCGCCAGCACCGCGATCGAGCACCAGAACGGAACACGCCAGCCCCAGGTCAGCAGCTGGTCTTCGGGCAGGGCGGAGATGGGGATGAAGACCAGAGTGGCCAGCACCATGCCGGAGGCATAGCCGGTCATCACGAAGCTGGTGAAGAAGCCGCGCCGGCCCTCGGGCGAGTGCTCCAGGGTCAGCGTGGAGGCACCGGCCGACTCGCCGCCGGCCGAGAAGCCCTGGGCCAGCCGTGCCGCCACGAGCAGGACCGGTGCCCAGATGCCGATCTGTCCATAGGTGGGCAGCAGGCCGATGCCCAGCGAGGCCGCGCCCATCACTCCCAAGGTGATCAGCAGGATTTTCTTCCGGCCCAGCCTGTCGCCGAAGTGGCCCATCACCAGGCCGCCGACCGGACGGGCAATGTAGGCCACTCCGAAGGTGGCGAAGGCGCCGATCAGGCCCACCGCGTGGTTGTCGGAGGGGAAGAACAGGGCGGGGAAGACCAGGGCCGCGGCCGTGCCGTAGATGAAGAAGTCGTAGTACTCGAGGGTGCTGCCCAGGAACGAGGCCAGGGCGGCCTTGCCGGGGGTCTTGCGCACGGCAACGGCGCCGTGGGAGGTGGTTTCCATGATGATGCTCCTTTACAGCTCGAAGTCCACCGCGAGGATCTGCTCGCTGTTGGGGAACGAGTACGCCTTCAGTGGCTCGTGCAGCGGGTGGGTGTTGTAAACGGCAATGTCCTCGACCCGCTCGAAGTCGGCCACGATGGCATAGTCGAAGGAGCGTTCCTGGCCAAGCACGTCCGGGCCGTGGGTGAGGCTGGCCATGCCCGGAATGTTGCCCGCCATCCGGTCCAGGCCCTCGATCCAGGTCTGCTTGTCCGCGGGCGGGAAGTCTGGCTTGAACTTGAACAGCACGGTGTGGCGGATCATGGCTCAGGCTCCAACCAGGGTCTCGGCGGTCCCGGCAGGTTCGATCATCGTCGGTCGGTAGTCCGGATCCTGTCCGGCCAGCGTCCGGCCGGCGAGGTAGCCCATGGTCATGATCGGCCCGAGCGTGGCACCGGCACCGGGGTAGCCGGCCGCGTAGGCGTTTTCGGTGGTGTTGCCGGCGGCGAACAGGCCCGGGACCGGGATGCCGTCGACGTCCAGCACGCGGGCGGAGCCGTCCGTGGCGACGCCGCCGTTGGTGCCGAAGGCACCGTTGACCACCTCGAGGGCGTAGAACGGTCCGGTCTGCAGCGGCCCCAGGGACGGGTTGGGCCACGGGCAGTCCTCGTCCCCCCAGTATTTGTCGTACGCGCTCATCCCGCGGCCGAAGTCCGGGTCCTCGCCCTTGACGGCGTATTCGTTGAACCGGGCCACGGTGGCGGCGAGCTTGTCGGACGGAACGTTGATCTTCGCCGCCAGCTCCTCCAAGCTGTCCGCCTCGGTCAGGTAGTCCGGCGTCGGCAGCCCGGCGCGGTGGGCGAGGATGCCGTAGCGCTCCAGGTACGCGTGGTCGAACACCACATGCGCCGGGGTGTTCAGCGTCTGATTGTTCGGCGAGTCCCAGGACTGGAGGCAACGGGCTAGGTCGTTGTAGTTCTGCGATTCGTTCGCGAAGCGCTCGCCGTGGCGGTTCACCATGATCGAACCCGGTCCCTGCCGTTCGAAGCGCAGCAGCGTGCCGACGGCCTCGCCGTCGCGGGTGTCGCCGGTGATGGACATCGGGGCCCACCAGGCCTCGCGGGTGCCGCGGGTCTGCGCACCGATCCGCTGGGCCATCTTCAGCCCGTCGCCGGTGTTCGTGGGCGGGGAGCACATGGTGTAGAGCCGGGAGGCCAGCATCGAATCGGCCAGCTTCCGGTCCCACTCGAAGCCGCCGGTGGCCAGCACCACGCCGTCGCCGGCAGCGATCGCCTCGCCGGAGTCAAGCACGACGCCGGTGACGCGCCCGCCGTCGACCAGCAGGCGCTCGCCGCGCGCCTGCACGGCCAGCGCGACGCCCTCGCGGACACAGGCGGCCAGCAGCATGGAAACCAGGGCCTGGCCCTTGGCCACGAAACCGTCCGTCTGGCGCTGGTTCAGCTCATCCCACGGGAACTTGGTGAACGCGCCCCAGTTTTCGTATTCCTGCATGGTGAACGGAGCGCGGCCGTCCGAACGGACGTGCGGTTTGAGCCCGCCCAGGGCCGCGGTGCTGTTGAACAGTTGCGGTTCGACCGTGCGGCCGCCCTCGACGGCGCCGGGCAGGTCCTGGCGGTAGTCGGGGAAGTTGTCCAGGAAGATGAACTTCACCCCAAGCTCGTCCTCGGCGAACCGCAGCATCGTGTCGCCGTAGTCCAGCGCGGCGTGCAGGAGTTCGTCGCGCCCGCGGCCGCGGGCCACCGCGCGGACGTACTCGGCGGCGGCCTGCTTCGAGTCGGCCAGGCCGGCGGCCCGGGCGTGGTGGTTGTCGGCGATCCAGAGCATGCCGCCGGAGACGGCGGAGGTGCCGCCGAGCAGGGCGGACTTCTCCAGCACAATGACCGACTTCCCGGCGCGGGCGGCGGTGGCCGCAGCGGTCAGCGCGCCGGCACCGGAGCCGACGACGACGACGTCGTAGGTGTCCGAAGGGGTCCCGTTCAGGAACTGCATGGTCTTTCCTTTGCTGTCGTGGGGGACGGGCGCGGGGCGCCCGGGGCGGAAGGGGGTCAGACGGCCGTGTAGCCGCCGTCGACCACCAGTTCGGCACCGGTGGTGAAGCGTGATTCATCGGAGGCCAGGTAGAGCACCGCATAGGCGATTTCGATCGGCTCGCCCTGGCGTGGCAGCGGATTGCCGCCCACCAGTTGCTGGTAGTAGGCCGCGGCCCCGATGGGTGATTGTTCGGCCGAGCGGCGGCTCATCCGGGTATTCATCGAACCGGGATGGATGGAGTTGACCCGGATGCCGTGCCCGCCGTAGGCGGCGGCGTCGGACTTGGTGAGCAGCCGGACCGCGCCCTTGGTGGCGTGGTAGAGCGGGACGTTCTTCCCGCCGGTGATGCCGTGGATCGAGGAGAAGTTGATGATGCTGCCGGCCTGCTGCTGAAGCATGGCCGGGACCGTGTGCTTGGTCATCAGCCACACGCCCTTGACGTTGACGTTGAAGAGCAGGTCGAAGTCCTGTTCCTCAGCGGTGTGCGAGGGGCCGGCCGGGCCGATGATGCCGGCGGCGTTGACCAGGACGTCCGGGGTGCCCAAGTCGGCGCAGACGGAGGCGACGGTGCCGGCGACACTGGCTTCGCTGGTGACGTCGACGTCGTACTCGGCGACGCTGGGGTGTTCAACGGCGGCCGGGGCTCCGGCCACATCCAGGCTGGCGACTTTGGCGCCCTGCTCGGCCAGCAGGCGCACCGTCGCGCTGCCCAGATCCCCACGGCCGCCGGTGACGATGGCGGTCTTGCCGGCCATCCGGCCCGCTCCTGGGGTGGTCTGGTTCATGTCCTGCTCCTTATGCCGCGGTCATGCGGCTGGTTGGTGGTGCCAATACTCTGCGGCGCGTGCGGCAGCCTGCGGGCAGCACAAAACAGGGCCTGTCATCACGAGGGATCCGGCATGCTGCCGGCGGCCGGTGCGGTGTGCTGTCCGTCAGGGGTCCGCGCCTGCATCAAGCGTGGTGCAGGCCACACCGGAATGGGCGGGTGGTTACCGATGAACGGGAATTTTTATCGTCTGGTGCACGGTGCCGGTGAGTTCGCCGCGCCAGCCCAGGGCCCGGGAGATGCCGCGGGCCGCGGCCTTCAGGACCGGGACCGTGGCGGCGGTGTTCTCTTCGTGGGCCGGGACGATCACGTTCAGGGCGGCCACGGCTTTGTTCTCCGCGTCGAAGACCGGAACGGCGATGCCGCTGGATTCGGGCACGATGATGCCGCGCATGGCCGCGTAGCCGCGCTGCCGGATTTCCGCCAGATGCCGGCGCAGCTGGGCCGGATCCGTGATGGTGTTGTCCGTGTACTTGGTCAGAGGCGGACCGCCCAGGATCCGCTCCTGGTACCCCGCCGGCCCGTAGGCGAGCAGCACCAGCCCGGAGGAGCAGGCATGGATGGGCAGCCGGCCGGCGATCTTGGCGATATTGAGCGCGGAGGACCGGGCGCTGAGCCGTTCGATGTACAGCACCTCGTCCTGGTCCAGCACCCCCAGCGTGGTGTGGTGCTGCACCACGGAGTGCACGTCCTCGCAGAACGGGAAGGCCGCCTCGCGCAGGCCCAGCATCGTGGAACTGCGCGAGACCAGCTCCCACATCCGCACCCCGATGCGCACTTGGCCGCGGTTGTCGCGCTCGAGCAGCCCCTCGTCGAGCATTTCGTCGACGAGGCGGTAGGTGGTGGTCACCGGCAGGCCGGTGCGGCGCGCCAGGCCGGCCACCGGCATCGAGGTGTGGGCGGCGTCGAAGGCGCTGATGATTTTGATCAGCCGCCGGATGACGGACTCGCCCGAGGGGGAGTTGGCCACTGCGCCTCCGAAAACGTGCCGGTAAACTGCGGATTGCTTCAGCTTATCCCGTTCATCGGTAATAGGGCTCACGTCACATCGCCCCGTCGGGTTCTGTGGGGTGGTCACAGTTTGCAGCGTGGTATCGGCGGCCGCGGCTCCTTGAGCCGGCCGTTGGTCCACATGATGGGAGTACGGTAGATGAGCAGCAAGCCGGTTCAGTGCGATGTCCTGGTGGTCGGATCCGGGGTGGCCGGCCTGGCCGCGGCGATCAAGGCGGCGAAGCAGGGCCTGAGCGTGGTGGTGGCGGAAAAGGAGCAGTATCTCGGCGGCACCACTGCCATTTCCGCAGGCTGGGCCTGGGTGCCCGGGAACAAGCAGGGAACGGCCGCCGGCGATACCCGCCAGGAAGCGGAGGCCTACCTGGAGAACCTGGCGCCGGACACCTACAATGCGGCCGGGGTGCAGGCGTTCCTGGACACGGTGCCGGAGACGCTGGAGTTCTTCGAGGACGAGACCGAGGTGAAGTTCATCTATCCGGAGAAGGCCCCGGACTACCAGATGGATCTGCCCGGAGCGAGGATGTCCGGCCGGGCCATCATCCCGCAGGACGCGGACGCGCGGATGCTGGGGGACATGCGGCTGAAGCTGCAGCCGTACCTGAGCTCCTACACAGTCTTCGGCTATATGCCGCAGGTGGGGCCGGACATCAATGAGTTCTTCCATGTCAACCAGTCGGTGAAGTCCTTCGTCTACGTGGCGAAGAAGCTGCTGCGCACCTGGCTCGACACAGTCTTGTACAAGCGCGCGGTGCTGCGTACCAACGGCAACGCGCTGATGACCCGGATGGTCAGGAGCGCGCTGGACGCCGGGGTGCGGCTGTGGACCTCGACTCCGGTGCTGTCGCTGGCGAAGGATGGCACGGGGACAGTGACCGGGGCGGTGCTCGGCGGCGAGCACGCCGGCATGGTCCATGCCAGGCTCGGCGTGATCCTGGCCGCCGGCGGATTCTCCGGCAACATCGAGCTGCGCAAGGAGTTCTTCCCGCACGATCCGAACGGGGACAACCACTTCACCCCGACCATCGGCCACGGCGGCGACGCGGTGAACCTGGCCCGGCAGGTCGGCGGTTACGTCGATGACGGCGTGTACTCGGTGGGTTCCTGGGCGCCGGTGACCGTCTTCAAATACCTGCGCACCGGCGCCCAACGACTCTTCCCGCATCTGCGCGCCATCGGGCTGCCCGGCCTGATCGCCGTGGACCGCGGCGGCCGGCGCTTCGGCAACGAAGCGCTGAGCTACCACGATTTCGGCGGCCAAATGCTCGCCCACAACGCCGGTCAGCCGGATACCTTCGGCTGGGTGATCGCCGACGCGAAGACCATGCACAAGTACGGCATCGGCTACGCCAAGCCCTGGCCGATGCCGCGCGGCTATTTCCATAAGACCGGCTATCTGGTCAGGGGGGACTCGCTGGCGGATTTGGCCGGGAAGATCGGCGTCGACCCGGATATCCTGGCGCTGACCGTCCGGGAGTTCAACAAGGGTGCCGAAGTGGGCGAGGATCCGGCCTTCGGCCGCGGTTCGACGCTGTACAACCACTTCCGCGGCGACCTGGAGCACAAGCCCAACCCGAACCTGGCGCCGCTGGACGACGGCGCGTTCTACGCGGCGCAGATCCGGATGGGGGACTTGGGCACCTTCGCCGGCCTGGCCGTCAACGAACGCTCCGAAGTCATTACTGCGGAGGGTGCGGCGGTCCCCGGCCTGTACGCCGTCGGGGCGGCCGCGGTGTCCGTCTTCGGCGGCGGCTACCCCGGCTACGGTTCGCACATTGGCCCGGCGCTGGTCTTCGGCTACCGTGCCGGCCGCGACATCGCCCAGCACGCCGCCGAACGCGGCGTCGTCCGGATGTAGCGGTCCGCCCGCCGGCCAGGCCGGACCCGCCCGTCGACCAAGGCCCCGCCGCCGCGTGCAGACGCAGCGCCGGACAGGCTGCTCTGCAAGAAGCCTCCGTCGGCTGCAAGAATGACGGCATGCGTGAATATTTTGTCCACGAGGCCGTCCTGGCCATGGATCCCGGGGCGGACCTGCGGGCACCGGGCGGTGCCGTGACGCTGGCACTTTGCGGCGCCTGGGACCACGTACCACCGTGCCCGCTGGCCGCCCACCATTGCCGCACCCGGCTCCGCGGCCCCGTGGCCCGCACCCGCGTGGTCTTCACCGCCGAGCCGGAGCAGGAACTGCGGGTGCGGCGGCTCGTGGACGAGGCGTTGTCCGCCGGGACGCTGACGGACCCGCAGGGCGTAACCAGCACCTGGCGCCTGCGGGGGAGCAAGGCCGCCGCACCGACCGCGCGGGAGCGGGCCCGCGGCCGGCGGCTGGCGAAGGGCTAAACCGGATCCCTGCCGGAGGGAAAGCTACTGGTCCGTGTGCCGGTCCCGGATGATTTTGTCGATCTCGTTCCGCAGCGTGATGGCCTCGCGCAGGGTGAGGTTGATCGTCTCGCCGGTCTCCACCCAGCCGATGCTGAGCACCTCGTCGCCGGTGATTCCCGAAATCCCGACCGTCAGCGCCTTGCCGCGCACATGGGCGACATCGCCGACGACCAGATCCCCGGCGTCGTCCTGGGCAAATTCCATTATGCTGCTCCTGTCTGTGCCGGCTCATCGGCAGGCGTCCAGCGGTGTGGCAGGAGCCGCGCCGCCCGCCGCTGAAAAGATCGGGTCTTCCCATACATACGTCCTGACCGGCCCGCGGTCAACGGTGCCGCGGCTACCGCGGCGCCCTGCCGTAGCGATGCTCGGGCCGTCCGGTGCTGCCGTAGCGCAGTTGGATGTCGACGGCGCCGTCGTCGGCCAGGGCCGAGAGGTAGCGCTGGGCCGTGGCGCGGGAGATGCCTACCCGGCTGGCCACCTCGCTGGCGGACAGGGCCTCGCCGGGATCCAGTGCCTCGAGCACCGAGGTTTCGGTGGCCGAACGTGCCCGGCCCGGTCCGCCGCCGTCGCCCGGATGCAGGGCGTGCAGGGCGCGTTCCAGCGTGTCCTGGTCCAGCACCGGCTTCTCCGCCAGCAGCCTTCGGTAGCGGGCATAGGCGCGCAGCTTCCGTGCCAGCTGTCCGGCGTCGAACGGCTTGATCAGGTAGCCCAGGGCGCCGCGCCGCAGGGCCTTGCGGACGGAGGCCGAGTCCGCGGCCGCGGTCAGCATGATCACGTCCACGTCCAGGCTGCGCAACAGCTCCAGGCCCAGGGCGTCGGGCAGGTAGACGTCCAGCAGGACCAGATCCGGGCCGGAGCCGTGCACCACCCGCAGTGCCTGCTCGGCCGAACCTACCGGCGGGAGCGCCCGGAAGCCGGGTACGGCGTCGACGTAGCCGGCGTGCAGCCGGCCCACATGGAAGTCGTCGTCGACAATGAGCACCTGCAGTTCCCCGCTCATCGTTGGTTTTCCTCCTCTCTGGCACCGGCCGCCGGTGCCACGGTCCCGGGCAGTTTCGCACAGAACACTGCGCCGGGTCCGCCCGGGCGGCCGCAGCCGGCCACCCAGACATCCCCGCCGCGCCGCCGGGCCAGCTGCCGGCTCAGCGGCAGGCCGAAGCCCTGGCCATGGATGTCCGGCAGGGACTGCGCCGGGATTCCGGCCGACGCCAGGGACTGCGGACCGTCCGGCCGCACGGCCTGGGCTGTCGAAAAGCCTTCGGCGAACAATTGCTCGACGTCGTCGCGGCCGGTGGGGTCCCCCGCAGGACCGGGCCGGATGCCGTCGCCGGAATCGGCGACCACCAGATGCAAGGTGCCGGTTCCCGGCTCGTCCAACAGCTCGATCTCCACCCAACGGTCCGGATTGCTGCCCTGCACCGCCGCCCGCACCGCGTTGTCGATCAGGTTGCCGATCACGGTGGTGACATCCTGCGGGTCCGAGACCTGTCCGCGGACCAAGGTCTCGGGACCGATCCGCAGGCTGACCCCGCGCTCGGCTGCCTCCACCCCCTTGGCGCCGATGAAGGCCTGCAGGTACGTGTCGCTGAGCAGCTCCGCCTGTTCCACCGGGTACTTCAGCGGGCCGGCGGCCATGATCTCGCCCAGGTAGCGCCAGGCCTGTTCGTGCTCGCCCAGGCCCAGCAGCCCGGAGATGGTGTGCAGCCGATTGGCGAATTCGTGCCGCTGCGCCCGCAGCGCGGTGCTCATCGCCCCGACGGCGTCCAGTTGGCGGGTCAGCGACTGCAGTTCGGTGCGGTCGCGCAGCATCAGCACCCAGCCCAGCTCGGGGGCCGCTGCAGTGGCGGCGTCCGGACGGTAGCCGCGCCGGCCTGGGGTGCGGCTGGACTGGACGGCGCGGGCGGTGAGGATCAGCACGCGCTGGCCTGCCACCAGTTCCAGCGGCGCCGATTCCGGGGCAGCCTCGGCCAGCAGTGTTCCGGCGGCCGGCGGCAGCCCGGCCTGTTCCAACGGCAGCCCCACCAGGTCCGCGGCGATGTCCAGGCCCAGCAGCTGCTTGGCCTTGCGGTTGAAGACGGTGATCCGCCCGTCCGCGGATATACCGACCACGCCGTCGTCCACTCCGCGCAGCACGGCCTCCTGGTCCTGGACCAGGGCGGCTATCTCCTCCGGCTCCAGGTCCAGCGTCAGCCGCTTCAGCCGCCGGCCGAGGAACCACGCGGCGAGCGCACCCAGGCCCAGCGCGCCGGCCGCGGTCACCGCCACCGGCAGGATGTTCCCGCCCAGGCTTTCGAGCACGTCCTGGCTGGAGAAGCCCACGCTGACCTCGCCGGCGATCCGGCCGGGGATGCCGGGTGCGTAGACCGGCACCTTGGCCCGGGCCGAATGTCCCAGCGTGCCTTGTTCCTGCGTGGTGACTTCGCGTCCGGCCAGGGCCTCGGACGGATCGGTGCTCACCCGCTGCCCCAGCAGCGCCGGGTTGGGGTGGGCCAGGCGCAGGCCGGCGTCGTCGGTGATGACCACGAACAGCGCGCCGGTACGGGCCCGGACGTCCTCCGCCAGCGGCTGCAGCGGGCCGCCGGACAGGGCCGTGCGGGAGAGCCTGTCGGGTCCGGCGCTGGCCAAGGCGGCCACTTCGCTGCGCACATCGGAGGAGGCAGCCACGGAACGGGCCACGGCCAGCGCCCGGGCTTCGGCGCCCTCGCCGAGGCGCTGGTAGGTCAGCCAGCCGAAGACGGCGGCGCACAGCAGCACCACCAGCGACATGGCCGCCAGCTGGAGGAGCAGCATCCGCGCCGAAAATCCCAGGCGGGCCGGCCGTCGGCCGGTGGGGTCCATGGTGCTCCAGAGGATCGGGGGGTGAGCTAAATGCGCAAAAGGTGCGCAATAAGCAGTATGCACTTCAACCGGGCGAAACCGCCAGACGTGACTTGCGCCACCCTACAGTCTGTAGTGCCGGTCACAAGGCCAGCCTGGATGATTCTAGAGAAATTAAGGAGCCGTGGTGCTGGTTCTCCTCGGATTTGCGATGATCGCGGTCTTTATGGCGCTGATCATGACCAAGAAGCTCACGCCGGTGCTGGCACTGATCCTGGTGCCCACCATCTTCGGCCTGTTCGCCGGAGCCGGCCTCGGGCTGGGCGACATGGTCCTGGACTCGATGAAGTCCCTGACCTCGACCGCGGCGCTGCTGATGTTCGCGATCATCTTCTTCGGCCTGATGATCGACGTCGGCCTGTTCGACCCGCTGGTGCGCTTCATCCTGCGCACCCTGGGCAACGACCCGGCGAAGGTGGTCCTGGGCACCGCACTGCTGGCCGCCGTCGTCTCGCTGGACGGGGATGGCTCGACCACCTTCATTCTCACCACCGCGGCGATGCTGCCGATCTACCTGCGCCTGGGCCTGAGCCCGGTGGTGCTCACCTGCGTGGCCGGCCTGGCCAACGGCACCATGAACATCGTGCCGTGGGGCGGGCCCACCGCCCGCGCCGCCGCGGCTCTGAAGGTTTCGCCGTCGGATGTCTTTGTCCCGATGATCCCGTCGCTGCTGGCCGGCATGCTGGTCGTGTTGGTCTTCGCCTGGACCCTGGGCCTGCGCGAGCGCAAGCGCCTGGCCGGCGCCAAGCCGGAGTTCTGGGCCGCCGGCAGCAACGCTGTCGCGGTCGACGGCGGCACCGTCCTGGCCGGGGGCGGCAGCGTAGCAGCGGCCGGCGGCCGCCGTGCCGCGGGCAACGGCTCGACCAGCGCAGGCTCCCGCGCCGGCGGTTCCGGCTCCGTCGCAGTGTTGGATGCCCCGGCGGCAGGGGGCGATGCCGCCCCGGGTATGGCCGGTTCCGCGCTGGACCCGGACCGCCCGACCCTGCGGCCGAAGCTGTTCTGGTTCAACCTGGCCCTGACTGTCGCCGTCATGACAGTGCTGGTGCTGGACATCATTCCGCTGGCGTTCGTGTTCATGATCGGCGCGGCCCTGGCCCTGGTGGTCAACTTCCCGCACGTGAAGGACCAGGCCGCCCAGCTGGTGGCCCATGGCAAGAGCGTCGTGGCGGTGGTCTCGATGGTGATGGCCGCCGGCGTCCTCACCGGCGTGCTCAACGGCACGGGCATGGTGGACGCGATGTCCAAGTGGCTGGTCGGAATCATTCCCGAATCGTTGGGCCCGTTCATGGCGGTGATTACCGGCCTGCTGAGCATTCCGATGACCTTCTTCATGAGCAACGATGCGTTCTACTTCGGCGTCCTGCCGGTGCTGAGCGAAACCGCCGCCCACTTCGGCATCGACCCGGCGGAAATGGCCCGGGCCTCCATCACCGGCCAGCCGGTGCACATGCAGAGCCCGCTGGTGCCGGCGATCCTGCTGCTGGTCTCGCTGGCCAACGTGGAACTGGGTGACCACCACAAGAAGGTGCTGTGGCGCTCCGCCGTCGTCGCGCTGGTAATGCTCGTGGTCGGCGTCCTGCTCGGGGCGATCCCCTGGGGCTGACCCTCCGCTTGGGCTGATGAAGCCGCGTCCCTTTGGGCAGTCAAAGGGACGCGGCTTCTTCCGTGGGCGGGGCCGGCACGACCACTTCGCCGGTCGCCGTCGTATCCGGGTTCAGCATCCAGCCCACGCGCTTGAGGAATTTCACCGTGAGCGAGCTTTCGATGATCCGTGCGCGGGGGACCGCTGCGAGGAAGCGGTCCTCGATTTCCAGCACCTCCGCCGCGGTGCGCATCCACATGATGAAGGTGAAGTTGCTGGTGCCCGTGGTCGAGGCGCAGAGCCGCAGGCTCCGGAAGCCGCGCAGCACCTCGACCGCGCGGTCCCGCTCGTCCGGCGGCAGGCTGGCGAACCACTGGCAGCTGACCGGATAGCCGCTGTAGTCCTGGGCCACTTCGCAGCGGAAGGCAAGGGTGCCGCCGGCCAGCACGCGGTTCAGTTGCCGGCGGGCGGTGGCCGGATGCAGCCCCGTGGCCGCGGCGATCTCCGCCGCCGTCGCCCGTCCGTTGCGGCTCAGGGCCTGGACGATCGGCCAGTAGGACGCCGGCGGTGGCCCGGTATAGCCGGCAGGCCGCTGTCCCGCGACGCCGCGCAGCCGTGCGCGCTGCGGCGCGCTGAGCGCCTCGAGGTTCCAGCTGTCGGCTCCGGCGTGCAGGGCCGTGCACATGGCGCTCTGGTACTTGATGATGCCCGGGATCCGGGCGAACCGGGGCAGGATTCCCCGGGTCAACTCCTCCCAGCCCGGAGTCACCACGGTGAGGACCAGGTCGCGGTTCCGTGCCGATTCCTCCACCGAGACCACCTCGGGGATGGTGCACAGGGCCGCCTCCACGGCGTCCCGGCCGCGCAGTTCGCAGTCCACATCCACGAAGCTCAGGGTCATCTTCGCCGGGTCGCCAAGCAGGTGCGCGGTCACCCAGGCCACGCCGGTGGCCCGGAGCCGGTCCCAGCGGGCGGCCAGGGTGGTCGGATGCCGCTCCAGCACGTCGCCGGCATCCTGCCAGCTGATCCGCGGCGCCAACTGCAGGACGTTGACCAGCGCGCGGTCGTCGTCGGTGAGATCCATGACCATCCCTGATCGGTTTTTCGGTTTCCGATCCATTAGTTGTTTCTTTTCTGGATTTTAGTCGAATGTGAGTCAGGTCACTCAATAATTGTCTGGACCGCTTTTCCCCAGGAGCCAGCCCATGACGGTTATTGCCGATGCGCACGAACTCCAGGACGACATCGTCCGGCTGCGCCACCGGCTGCATCAGGAGCCGGAGATCGGGCTGGTGCTGCCGCGCACGCAGGAAAAGGTCCTCGAGGCGCTGGACGGGCTGCCGTACGAGATCATCCTTGGCCGGGAGACCACCTCGGTCACGGCGGTGCTGCGCGGCACCGCCGCCGGCAATGCCGCTGACAGACCGGTGGTGCTGCTGCGCGGGGACATGGACGGCCTGCCGGTCCAGGAAGCCACCGGCGTCCCCTACAGTTCCCGGATTGATGGGGCCATGCATGATGCCTGCGGCCACGACCTGCACACCGCGATGCTTGCCGGGGCCGCCACGCTGCTGGCCGAGCGCCGGCACCAGCTGGCCGGCGACGTCGTCCTGATGTTCCAGCCCGGCGAGGAGGGGTGCGACGGCGCCGGCGTGATGCTGCGCGAGGGCGTGCTGCAGGCCGCGGGCCGGCGTCCGGACGCCGCCTACGCCCTGCACGTCATGTCCGGACTGGAGCCGAACGCCCGGTTCTTCACCAAGCCGGACATCCTGATGTCCGCCTCGGACGGCCTGTTCGTCACCGTGCACGGGGCCGGCGGACACGGCTCCGCGCCGCACTCGGCCCAGGACCCGGTCACGACCGCCGCCGAAATGGTCACCGCGCTGCAGGTGATGATCACCCGCCAGTTCAACATGTTCGATCCGGTGGTGCTGACCGTGGGCCTGCTCCAGGCCGGCACCAAGCGCAACATCATCCCGGACTCTGCCCGGTTCGAGGCCACGGTGCGCACCTTCTCCGAAGCCAACCGGGACAAGATGATGCTGGCCGTGCCGCGGCTGCTCGAAGGCATCGCCGCCGCCCACGGACTGAAGGTCACGGTCGACTACCAGGCCGAGTATCCGCTGACCGTGACCGACGCGGCGGAGACGGAGAAGGCGGAACGGATCATCACCGAACTCTTTGGCGGCCACCGGTACGTCCGCATGGCCCGGCCGCTGAGCGGATCCGAGGATTTCTCCCGGATCCTTGACGCGGTGCCCGGCAGCTTTATCTGCCTTTCCGCAACGGATCCGGCGGCCGACTACCGGACCGCGCCATTCAACCACTCGCCGTTCGCCACCTTCGACGACAACGTCCTGGCCGACGGCACCGCCCTCTACACCCAGCTGGCCCTGACCCGCATCGCCGAGCTGGCCGCCGGCTGAACCTGCCGACCCCCATTCGCCCCAGGAGCTACCCGATGAAGACCAAACCCGAAGCCTCGGTCCATCCCGGACACCCGGCCAAACACGCACCGCAGGCCCCGCCGGTCAGCCAGCGCCGGACCATCATCGGCACCGGCATGGGCAACGCCGTCGAATGGTACGACTGGGCGGTCTACGCGACCTTCGCCCCGTTCTTCGCCGGCCAGCTGTTCAACAACCAGGACAAGGCGTCGGCGGTGCTGTCCACCCTGGCGATCTTCGCCGTCGGCTTCCTGGCCCGGCCCTTCGGCGGTTTCGTCTTCGGCTGGCTGGGCGACCGGATCGGCCGCAAGTATTCGATGACGCTCGCCGTCGCCCTGTCCGCGCTGGGCAGCCTGATCATCGGCATCGCCCCCACCTACGCGGCGGTGGGAGCCATCGCGTCGCTGACCTTGCTGATCGCCCGGCTGATCCAGGGCCTGGCCCACGGCGGCGAGCTGCCCTCCTCCCAGACCTACCTCTCGGAGATGGCCCCGCGCGAGAAGCGCGGTTTCTGGGCCACCCTGATCTACTTCTCGGGCACCGTCGGCATCCTGTTCGGCACGCTGCTCGGCGCGGTGCTGACGGTGGTGCTCAGCGACGAGGCGATGCTGGCCTGGGGATGGCGGATCCCGTTCCTGATCGGCGCGGTGATGGGCCTGTACGCCCTGGTCATGCGGTCGCGGCTGAAGGAGACGGACGTCTTCGAGCATGAAACGACGGTCGAGAAGCGCGAGCCGATGTGGCCCCAGATTGTCCGCCACCGCAAGCAGGCCCTGCAGGTGATTGGCCTGACCGTCGGCCTGACGGTCGTCTACTACACCTGGGGCGTGCTGGCGCCGACCTACGCCGCCACCAGCCTGGGCATCGACCGCGGGGCGGCCCTATGGGCCGGTGTCGTCGCCAACCTGGTCTTCCTGGCGGTCCTGCCGCTGTGGGGCAAGGCCTCGGACCGGTTCGGCCGCAAGCCGGTGCTGTGGATCAGCGCCCTCGGGGCTGCGGTGATGCACTTCCCGATGACCTGGCTGCTGAAGGACTCACCTTGGCAGCTGGCCGTGTCCATGTCGGTGATGCTGGTCTTCATCGCCGGCTCGGCCGCGATCGTGCCGGCCGTGTATGCGGAGCTGTTCCCAACCCACATCCGCACCATCGGCGTGGGCGTGCCCTACTCCATCTGCGTCGCGATCTTCGGCGGCACCGCTCCGTACCTGAACAGCTGGCTGACCGCCTCCGTCGGCCCGAACGCCTTCGGCCTCTACACGGTGGTCCTGCTGCTCATCAGCTTTACCTTCATCTTCACCATCCCGGAGACCAAGGCCAAGGACCTGAGCTGACCCTCCGCGCGCATCGCAGGCAGGATGGCAGTGCGGGCTGGGAGCCGGGACCGGGTCAGCGCACCTGCATGACTTCAGCGTCCGTGACGCGGCGGAGTTCGTCGAAGCCGATGGAGAACATGGACCTGTGGTCGCCCGCGCCGGCCCAGAGTACCGGATAATTCCTCAGGGACTCGTCGAGGACCGTGGGGATCGGTGCCGGATGCCCCACCGGCGCGACGCCGCCGACCTGCTGGCCGGTGTGGGCCAGGACAAATTCGGGTGCGGCCCGGCGGATGCGCCCGGTACCCAGCTGCGCGGCCACCAGCTGCGTGTCCACGCGGGCGGCGCCGCTGGCCAGGATCAGCAGCGGCGAACCGTCGACGTCGAACACCAGGCTGTTGGCAATGGCGGCCACGTCGCAGCCGAGTTCGGCGGCCGCGGCAGCGGCCGTCGGCACATCGTTGTCGAAGACCGTGACTGTGTCGCGGGCGCCGAGGCTGACGAGCGCGGACCTGACGGCCGTTACCGGATCCGGAAGCATCAGATGATTTTAGCCGGGCATTGCCGGGCGGCGCTCCGTTCTCACACCGGGCCGGGCGGCGTGCCACCGGAGCCGTAGGGCCGCGTGATGGCCTCCAAGAGGTGCCCGGCCGGGTCATGGAAGTAGACGCCGCGTCCGCCATCGTTGCGGTTGATCTGCTGCGGCACGGATTTGGCCGGGTCGGCCCAGTAGGGGAGGTGCTCTGCTTCGATCCGGCCAAGGATCCCGTCGAAATCATCTTCGCTGACCAGGAACGCGTAGTGCTGGGCGGTGATGTCCCGGCTCGAGTTCGCGAAGTCCAGCGCGACCCCGTCCGCCAGCATCACCGTCATGAAGGACCACATGGGCCTGGGCCGGGCGACCCCGAAGATCCGGGCGAAGAATTCCGCAGAAAGGACCTTGTCCTTGGCAAAGATGATCGTGTGGTTGAACGCAACGGTCATGGCGGCCTCATTCAGGCGTGGAGGGCGCGTCGCGCACGGGCTTCAGCGCGCCGGCCCAGGCAATGACCTGGTCGAACAGCGGCTCCAGGGCCTTGGCGGCATTTTCGGTGGGTCTGAACTCGCGGCCCTCGAACTGGCGGGAATACGGCAGGAAGACCTGGGCACGCACGTCGGCCATCTGCAGTTCGGCGGCGATCAGGCGCAGATGCTCGACGGCGCGGGTGCCGCCGGCACTGCCGTAGCTGACGAAGCCGCACGCCTTGTTGTTCCACTCCGCGTACAGGAAGTCGATGGCGTTCTTCAGCGCCGCGGGCACTGAGTGGTTGTATTCGGCCGTGACGAAGATGTAGCCGTCGAACGCGGCAATCTTCGCCGCCCACGCCTTGGTGTGGTCTTCGGTGTACCGGCCGGCGATCGGGGGCACCGGCTCGTCCAGCAACGGCAGGCCCTGATCGGCCAGGTCGATGAACTCGAATTCCGCGTCCGTGCGCTTGCGGGCGTGGCCATAGACCCAGTCGGCCACGCCCTTGCCCAGCCGGCCGGGCCGGGTGCTGCCCAGAATGATGGCGATCTTCGGAGCGGGCATGGGCCTCAGTCCTTCCGGCCGTTAACGCTTGGTCCTCCCATTCCATCGGCCCGGGCCGATCTGTCAAGGTTTTGCCGTGGACCGCGGACGCCGACGCGTTACCCCAGGTAGGGCAGCTGCTCCAGCGGTTCGCCGGAGGCGATCCGCTTCAACGGCTCCGGTTCCGCATCATCGGAGGCCAGCGCGCGTTCGACGACGCCGGTGGAGCCAAAACGGACCCCAAGCGACGCCTATCCTTCAGTCAATGCGGGGCGGGTTGCAGAGCGGCAGTCAGTCCGGCACCAGCTACCGCAGCGGCGTCCGGCGCGAAGACCAGTTCGTGGATGCGGCGGGCGATCTCCTCGCCGGCCAGCACGCCGCGGGCCGCGGTGACGGCCAGTTGCGGGGCGAGGAATCCTGCCGCTTCCAGCTCGCCGTGGGCGGGGCGGAGGCCGTGGTCCGCGGCCAGCAGCATGCCGCGGTCCAGCAGCGAATCGCCCGCCGCGATCAGCGGGCTGCCGCCGCTCCGGACCGCGATCTCGGCGACCGCCGCTTCCTTGGTGATGGCCTCGGGCACGCAGTACAGCTTGCGCCCCTGCAGCGAGACGGTCCAGCCGCGCTCGGCACACCACAGTTCCAGTCCGGCCAGGTCCGCGGGGGAGAGCAGGTCCCGCTCCACGATCGCATAGACGAACAGTTCCTCGGCGTCGCGCAGCCGCAGCATCCAGTGCGCATACCCGGGCCCGGCCAGTTTGGCGGCAATTTCCGCCAACGGCGAGCAGTTGCTGTCCAGCGTTTGCGCGAGGTGGTCGGACCAGACCGGGTCCGGCTCGCCGTCGACCAGGATCCGTCCGCCGTTGGTGGTGACCGCGTAGCGCGGCGGCGGCCCGGGCAGCCGGATCCGCTCGTACTGGGCCATGGTCCGCGTGGTCACCGGGACGAACGTGCAGGCGGCGGCGATTTCCGCCAGCAGCACGTCCGCGGCCCGGGTCAGGAAGGACAGCGGGCGGCCCTGGTAGACCTCGGCCACGGTCAGGGCCGGGGCCAGCCGGTCTTCGCCGTCGAGCAGCAGCGCGCCGGCCGAATAGATCAGCGTGCGGTCCAGGTCGCAGCAGACCAGCGGGGCCATCATCGGCTGCCTTCCGGCTCGGGCCTGATCAGCCCGACACAGCTGTACGGCAGGCCCGGCACTTCGACCACCGTCACCCCGCGCTGTTCGGCCAGCAGCAGCACATGGCCCAGGTCCGCGGTGGCTTCGGGGTTGACCAGCACCTGCCACGGCACCCGGCGCAGCAGCACCCGGGTGGTCTCGCCGACTCCGGGCTTGACCAGGTTGGGGCTGGGAATGCCGTACTCGGCGGCGATCCGCTCCACTGCCTTCCAGCCGCTCCAGTCCACCGTGGGAACCTCGGCCAGACGCTGGCCTGCCTCGGCCGCGGCGGCGTCCCGGACGTCGGCGAAGCGGGCGGAAACGGCGTCGAGGAACCGGGCGGACCGGTCCGAACCGGCGAGCTCGGCATAGAACTTGGCGCCGTGGAAGTCCCCGGCCCCGATGTAGTCCGCGTTGAGTACGGTGCGGGACACCAGGCCGGAGACGGTGGAGTTCAGGCACGCCGAGGGAATCAGGTAGTCGTCGCGGGTGCCGAACAGCGTGGTGCAGTGTCCCGGGTCCGCCAGCACAGCCAGCTCCGGGCTGAAGCTGGGGCCGTGCTCGGCGGCGAAGCGTTCCAGCGCCTCCTGCAGCTCGCGGCTGATGGCGCCCTTGCCGGTCCAGCCGTCCACGAAGAGGACCCGTGCCGGGTCGTGGCGGGCCGCCAGGTAGCGCAGCGCGGTTTCGTCGATCCCGCGCCCGCGGACGATGCTCATCGTGTAGTGCGGCACGTCCAGGCCGTGGAAGTCGCGCAGCCAGCGCTTCATCAGGATGCCCACCGGGGTGCCGGCGCGGGCGAGCGAGACGAGCACCGGCCGGCCGTCCCGGGCCGCCAGCGCCATTTCCGCCACGACGCCGATGGCCTGCGCCACCCGTCCGGCCGAGCGTTCCAGCGCCTGCTCGAAGAGGGCCAGGTATTCCGGGCTCGGATGGTATTCCACCGGCAGCGACTCGGCGTAGTGGGCGGTGCCGGCCTGGATGGCCCGCTCGCGCTCGGCGGTGGGGGCCTCCAGCTGCACCCGGCTGAGGTCCTTCAGCAGCCAGGCCACCTCGCCGGCGGCGTAGGACCCGAATTCCGGCCCGTACAGCGGGTCCGGGAGGGCTCCGGCCGGTGCTTCGGCATCCGCGCGGGTTGCGAGCGGGCCGGCCGTCCCGCTGCCTGCCGGGCCGGGTAGCTGGACGACGAGGACGCGGTCGCAGGCCGCGCCCAGCGCCTCGGCGAGGCTTCCGGGGCCGGTCACCGAGGCCGGATCGGTGCCGGGTTCGGGAACGACGACGACGGTGCCGCGGCGTTCGCCGGGACGGTGGACGTTGTAGGCGTAGCGCGGGCCGGGACCATCGATGGTGCCGTCGTGGCTGGCGAAGGACAGGACGGTGTTGATGGCATAGTCCGGCCGCGCCAGCGCCACGATCGGGGAGCGGGTGGTCGAGGAGAACCGGACGGGCACGCCGGCCGGAACCTCGCCGGCCAGCCAGTCGGCCAGCGCCAGCGGCAGATGGAGGTATTCCTCGGTGCCGAGCACCAGGATGCCGTCCGCGGCGGCCTGAACGTCCAGCCTGTCCAGCGCCTCCAGCACGCGGCGGCCGACGGCGGCAGCCGTCCGGGCCGCGGCGCCGAATCCGGCGGGCGCACTGCCGTAGCGGTCCAGCAGGGCCGCCGGCCCGACCGGCAGGTCGCTGGCCGCCACCGGTAGCAGCACCACGCGGCCGGTGGCCGCTGCGGTGCTGCCTGTTGCCGGGCCGCCCGCTGCCGCGCCGTCGTTCGCGGCGGGCAGCGCGGCCAGCTGCTGCCGCGCGCGGTCCAGCACATCCGGCGGCAGGGTCACAGACCCGCGGGCCAGCGCAACGGTGCGGATCACGGTGCCCAGTTCGGCGGCCAGTGCTTCGAAGCGGGCCCGGTCCGCGTCGGTGCGCAGATCGACCAGCGCGGCGACCACGTACTGTTCCTTCGGCGACCGGGCATGCAGCTCGCGGATGGTGTTGATAATGGTGGCCCCGGTGCTCAGCTCGTCGTCGACCAGCACCAGCACCCGGGCACGGTCGAGCCGGGCCGGGTCCGCGGGCAGCAGCCGGTGTGAGGTGGCGTGGGAATGCGCTTCCTCGAAGGCGCCGTACGCGGCGGTGCCGTTGCCGCTGTGCCGGGTGGAGTGGATGTAGTAGGAGCCGACGGCCCCGGCCACCAGGCGGCCCAGGCCGGTGGCTGTCTCGGCATAGCCGAGGGTGGCCGCCTCCGGATGCGAGGCACGCAGCGGGGCAAGCAGGCCGCGCGCGGCGTGCAGTAGCCGGGCGCGCTCGGCCGCCGCTTCCGGGGATTCCGGCCGTGTCTGGGCCAGCCGCAGCACCGCCGAGAGGTGGCCGGCCGCCTGCCGGACCGCTGCGGCGCCGTCCGGCAGGGTTCCGTCCAGGGCCTGGGCCGCGAGCACGCCGAGCAGTTCGCCGGCGGCGATGACCAGTCCCGGATCGCTGGGCCGGTGCTTGCCCAGGACGCGGGAGACCAGCAGATGCGCCCGCTTCGGGTTGCGCCGCAGGGCCAGCCCCACCAGCTCCCGGACGTCGAAGAGGCTGCCGGAGGTGTCCGTGCCGACGCCGATCTCCAGCACGGACTCGACGTGGCCGCCGGTCCACGGCAGCACGGCGGTCTCCGCCGGGTCCCCGGTGCTTGTTATGGTCACTGCATGCTCGCTTCCAGCAGGTCTACGAAATTGACGTCGGGGGCGGCCACGCCGAACGCGGCCGCCTTGAGCAGGGTCCGTTCGGCCCAGGCCCGGTGGGGTTTGATCTCGTTCATTTTGTTGCTGTACGGGGACGCCTTGGCCCCGCCGTTGGCCGGATCTACGATGTCCTGGGCGTCCAGGTATTCTTCATGGCTGACCACGGAGAGCGCATGGACCACCGGGACGTGGCTGGGATGGATGACCGTCTTGCCGAGCAGCCCGTTGGCGTGGTCCAGCTCGGTTTCCCGGATCAGCCCGTCCAGGTTGGAGCGCAGCAGGCGCTGGCGCAGGGCTGCCTCGTCCGCTGCCTCGAAGGGAGTGGAGCGCAGCTGCGGGCGCAGCAGCCGCTCGGTGTTGACGAAGTGCTCCCAGACCGGGCCGGTGATCACCAGGCCGTCCCCGGGCCGGCCGAGGATATTGACGATGTCGGCGATGACCGAGGCGACCACCTGCACGTCGTAGATGGTCAGGTCCCGGGACCGGCGCAGCCCGAAGGCGCTGGAGAAGTCCGTGGCCCCGATCCGCACGGCCAGGACATCCTCGCGGTGCTGCTTGATCACGTCGAAGACATGCGCCAGGGCCCGCGTGCGCGTCTCGCGGTGGATGATGGCCGGGGATTCCAGGATCGGCATGACCCACATCCGGTGACCGCCCCCGACCAGCCGGCGGACCTCCCCGAGGGCTTCGAAATACCGTTCGGCCAGCCCGGTTTCGTTCTCGAATTTGGGGATGGAGAAACCGGAAACCGCCCGCAGCGCCGGACCGCCGCGGCGGGCCAGTGCCAGCATCTGCTCCGGGCTGCGGGTCCGGATGAAGAGCATCGGCGTCTGCAGGCTGCCGGCATCGTGTGCCGCGCTGCGGTCCTGCAGCCGGCTGAGCGCGGCCAGGACATTCTCCTCCGCCGCGGCGAGCTCCTGGTCCGGTACCGAGTCCTCGAGGCAGAGGACCTGGCTGACGCAGCCGCGGGCGCCGAGCTTGACCACGTCGTCGGCCAGCCCCGGCCGCGTGCCGGGGCTGTAGAGCGTGGCGCCGAGGGCGGCGGCGAGCAGGGCCGGATCGGTTTCGAGGCTGAGCTCGGCGGGCCGGCGGTGGAAGAGCCGGGCCAGCTGCTCTTCGGCGAGGAAACTGAAATGGCGCACGGTCAGGCGGACCATCCGCCGGCCGGCAGCGCGACGGACATCCGGAAGCCGAAGGCCTGCCACAGGGCCTCGGCCGGCGCCCCTGCCGGAACCGGATCCGAGCGCAGTTCCAGCACGGAGCCGATCCGCGAGACCAGCAGGACATTGCGGTGCCCGGTTTCCGGCGGCAGCACCACGGAGGCACCGCCGTAGACCCGCACCGCCAGCGGTGCGTCGTCGGCGCCGACGAACAGCGCGCGGCGGAATTCCTTCAGGTGCCGCAGGGCGATCAGCGCCTCGCCGTCCTCGAAATCCACCAGCGGCCGGTTGCCCGCGGTGGGTACGGGCCGGCCGGTGCCTTGGCCGTCCCGGGTCAGGGCACCGGTGATGCGGGTTGAGGATTCCCAGACGGCCGAGGTGGCCCCGGCTACCCGCAGGCTGCCGACGGCGGACTGGCGCGGGTTGAGCCTGACCAGCGGCCGGGCCCGGGTCAGCTCATGCAGCTGGCTCGTGTCCGGCGCCGGAAACAGCTGCGGCAGCCTGTCACCGGAGCGGGGAGGGCCGGCCGCCGGGGTGCCGGCCGGTGCCGCGGACGGGCGGGACAGGTTCAGCGGCACCGCGGCGGGCGCCGGTGACGCCGCGGGCGGCGTCGGGCGGGACAGGCTGAGCGCGGCCGACGCGCTGGCCGGTGCTTGGACCGGAGCCTGGGCGGGCGCAGCCGGCGCCGGTGCGGGGGCCGGGGCGGCCGGGCGGCCGAGGTCCAGCCCCGCCGAAACAGCCGGTGCCGCAGGTACGGCGGGCGCCGGGGGAGCCGGTGGCGGGACCAGGGGTGCGGCTGCCGCCGGCTGCGCCGCGGCGGGAGCTGCCGCGGCCGGCTTCAGGCGGCGGCGCAGGAAGGCAAGGTCGTGGCGGATCGCGGTCCTGTTCACTGCCATGGTGCTAGAGGGCAATCCGGAAGTCGTCCGCCACGCCGCGCAGGCCCGTGGTATAGCCCTGGCCGACGGCACGGAACTTCCAGCCGCCCGAGTGCCGGTACAGTTCCCCGAACACCATCGCATTGATGTTTTGTGCCGTCCCGGACGGGATCTCGAAGCGCAACAGCTCGCGGTTCTGCGGATCCGCCAGCCGGATGTAGGCATCGCGCACCGAGGCGAACGTGCCGGGCCCGCGCAGGTCCGGGTCGATGTAGACGATGAAGGTGATCTTGGCAACCGCCTCCGGCACCCCGGGCAGGTCGACGTCGATCTGTTCCTGGTCTTCGTCGCCGAGGAACTGCACCGAACCGTCGGGGGAGGCGATCTGGTTGAAGAAGACCATGTGCTCATCCGAGACCGCGCGGCCCGAACTGTCGCAGAGGATGGCCGCGGCCACCGGCTCGGTCTGCGGCCCCCGGGAGGGGATCACCGACCAGCCAAGACCGACCACCACGGTGGCCAGCTGCGGGTTCTCCGCCGTCAGGGCGGCATTGGCGCCGGCCACCATGGAGGCCATCAGTTGCCTCCCCGGGTCAGCATGGACGGCCCGAACTTGTCATCGAGGAATCGTGCGTAGGTGGACAACTCGGTGATCGCTCCGCTTCTTACTTGGTGGTTGAGGTCCTGGGCCGTGTCGAACAGGATGGTCAGCTGCTCGGCGAACATGGCGGTGGCCCGGGTTCCCTCGTCCCGGTCCTCCTCGCGCAGGGCCAGGTAGGCGTTCAGTGGGGTGGGGATGTAGTCCACGACCATCGCTTCGAGCAGTACGCGCTGCTCGGTGGAAGCGCCCTGCGCCTGGGCGTACTCGGCCAGCGGCTGCAGCACATCGTCAATCTGGCGCAGCTGGGAGGAAATGATCCCGGGCAGGTCGCGGCCGGCGGCGCGCACCGCCGACCGCAGCCGGTCCAGCGCCGCCGCCGTGCGGGCGTCGTCGTCGGGCTCCGGGGCAGGCTCCGGCCCGGCACCGTCCTCAGGGCGCGGGGTGCCGAACAGCGAACCGAAAAACCGTGCTACCAAACCGGATCAGTCCCGCCTACTGTTCCTCGGCCTGGCGGACGCGCTCCAGGTACGGCTTGGCCTTCTGAAGCCCGGCCTCCAGCGCGTGGACGGTGCCCTCCATGTTCTTCGCGGCCTGGGACCGGAAAGTGTCGATCGCATCCATGGTCTGGAAGACGTTGTCGAAGGCCTTCTGCAGGGTCTCCACACTGACGCCGGAGCTGGCGGCCTGCTGGTGGATGCGTGCGGTCTGGTCCTTCAGCATCTCGCTGGTCTTGAGGATCATGTTGTTCGTCGTGGTGTTGATCGCGTCGATCTGGTCCAGCACCATTTTCTGGTTGGCCAGTGCCTCGGCCACAATCACGGCGGTACGTAGCGCTGCAATGGTGGTGGTGCGCGCGCGGTCCACACCCTTGACCAGTTCGGTGTTGTTCTTGCGGATCAGGTCCATCGCCAGATAGCCCTGCACCGACACGGCCAGCTGGGTCAGGATGTCCTGGTGCCGCTGGCGCACCGGGAAGAGCACATCGGACTCGAGCTTCTGGGCATCGTCGAGGCGGCCCTGGGCGCGTGATTCGTCAATCTTGGCCACGCAGGCGTTGTCGATGGCCTGGGCGAACACGGCGTATTCGCTGAGCTTCTGCATGTTGTCCCAGAGCTGGACCTTCTCGTTGGCCAGCGCGGCGTTGTCCTTGAGCAGCGCGTCCTGGCCTGCCATCAGGGACTTGATGATGGCATCGAGCTGCTGCTGGGCGCTTTCGTAGCGCTGGAAGTACTTGGCCAGCTTGTTGCCGCCGGGGAGGAAACCCAGGATCTTGCGTCCCACGCTCAAGTGCTCGTTCGTGGGGGCCAGGTCCTCGACCGTGCTGCGCAGTTCGCCCAGGGTGCTGGCCACTGCGGCCTGGGCGCTGTTGCCGTTGCGCTTGGCACCGGCCACCGAGGTGGAGGAGCGCTCCAGCATCCGGCTGGAGAACGTGCCGGACTCGAGCATCTCGTCACGGCCGAGCTTGGCGATGCCGTCCACGCGCTGCGCGAAATCGGGACTGCGCGAATCCAGCTTGGCGACGTCGGCGATGAAAGCGGCGGCCTGCTGGTTGATTTCCTGCTGGCGTTCGGCGGGAACCGGCACCATGCCGGGGGCATCGTCCGGCTGGACCAGGGCCGGGGCCTCCGGGGCCTGCAGGACCAGGGTTCCCTCGGTGACATCCGGGGGAGTCAGGGGCGATGTCATGGTGTCTTCCTTCCGGTAAAAGCTGCGGGAGTGTTGCGAAACTGGTGCTGCGGGACCGGCGGGCCGGTCCCGCAGCAGTGTGGACCGGTTCTCAGCCCAGTTGCACGCCGAAGTCGGTGGCGATGCCGGCCAGGCCGGTGGCGTAGCCCTGGCCGACGGCGCGGAACTTCCATTCGCCGCTGTGCCGGTAGATCTCCGAGAAGATCATGGCCGTTTCGGGGGCCGCGTCCTCGCTGAGGTCGAAGCGGACGATCTCCTGCTCGGTGGCCTGGTTGACCACCCGGCAGTAGGCGCCGCGGACCTGACCGAAGTTCTGCCCCCGGGCCTCGGCCTGGTCGATGGAGACCACGAAGACCACGCGCTCCACGTCCGCGGCCACCGCGGACAGGTCCACCAGGATCGTTTCGTCGTCGCCGCCGCCTTCACCGGTGCGGTTGTCGCCTTCGTGCACCACGGAGCCGTCCGCGGCGGCACGCTGGTTGTAGAAAATGAAGTCCGCCGAGGAGCGGACCTTGCCGTTGGCCCCGAGCAGCAGGGCCGAGGCGTCCAGGTCGAATGCCTCCCCGGTGGTGGTCCGGGGATCCCAACCGAGGCCGACCACGGCCTTCTGCAGTCCGGGGTCCGTCTTGGTCAGGGAGAGGTTGCTGCCCTTGTCCAGGGTGAGGCCTGCCATTGATCAATTCCTTTGCTTCTGGGGATGGATGCTGACGGTAAGCGCGTCCCGCCTTCCCACTGCGTGGAGCGCCCCACTCAGCTAGCGCCGAGGGCCCGCTGCGAGCTTGCGAGCAGAGGGAAGGCGCGACGCGCTAGCTGAGCGCGATGCCGAAGTCCGTGGCGATCCCGTACAGGCCGCTGGCGTAGCCCTGGCCGACGGCCCGGAACTTCCACTCGCCGTCGCGGCGGTAGAGCTCCGAGAAGATCATCGCGGTTTCGGACGCGGCGTCTTCGCTGAGATCGAAGCGGACGATCTCCTGCTCGGTTTCCTGGTTGAGCACGCGGCAGTAGGCGTCGCGCACCTGGCCGAAGTTCTGCCCGCGTGCGTCCGCCTGGTCGATCGAAACGGCGATCACAATGCGCTCGACGTCGGCGGCGACCAGGCCCAGGTCGATCAGGATCTGCTCGTCGTCGCCGTCGCCCTCGCCGGTCCGGTTGTCGCCCTGGTGCACGACCGAGCCGTCCGGGGTGGCGAGCTGGTTGTAGAAGATGAAGTCGTCCTGGGAACGGACCTTGCCGTTGGCCCCCAGCAGCAGGGCCGAAGCGTCCAGGTCGAACGCAGCGCCGCTGGTGGTGCGCGGGTCCCAGCCGAGCCCGACCATGGCTTGGCGCAGCCCGGGATCCGCCTTGGTCAGGGACAGGTTGGCGCCCTTGCCAAGTGTCAGTGATGCCATTTATTCATTCCCTTCGTTTAGAGCACCCGGGCTGCCGGGGCGATCAGGTCCTTGACCGTGCGGCCGGTGGCCCGCTCGCCAATGGCCTGGAAGGTCCAGCCGGCGCCCTGGCGGGAAACCTTGGCCATGATCATGGCGGTGTGGCTGCCCGAGTCGGTGAGCTGGAAGCGGGCCACCTCGGGGCTTCCCGGAGCGGAATCGTCCAGCAGCCGGGTGAACGCGTTGGCCACCTTGTCGAAGGTCTGGCCGCTGTAGCTGCTGATCACGAACACGAGGTGGGCCACCGAGGGGGAGACCGCCGGCAGGTCCACCAGGATGGTCTCGTCGTCGCCGTCGCCCTCGCCGGTGAGGTTGTCACCGGTGTGCTGCGTGGAGCCGTCCTGGCTCTTGAGCTGGTTGAAGAAGACGACATCCAGCGCCTTGCCGGCGGCGTCGAACAGGATCGCCGAGGCGTCCAGGTCCACCTCCACGCTCTTGAGGCCGCCAAAGAGGCCGCGCTTGGCGGGCGCCGCCGCATCCCAGCCCAGGCCGAGCCGGACCTTGGTCAGGGAATTACCGTCGCTCTTGGTCAGGGACAGGGACTGGCCCTTCTGCAGGCTCAATGCCATGGTTTTCCTCTTTCCTATTTGGTTGCTGCGGTGAGTGCTTCGGCATGCTCGGTCGCGGCCAGGCGCTTGTTCCGGCGGACGGAGCTGAGGAACGCGGCCAGGATGAAGACCACGCCGATCAGGCCGGTGATGACCTCGTTGACCTCGACGCTGATGGTGATCAGCAGGATCGCGGCCAGGGCGCCGATGGCCCAGTGCGCGCCGTGGTCCAGGTAGACGTACTCGTCCAGGGTGCCCTGGCGGACCAGGAACACGGTCAGCGAGCGGACGAACATCGCCCCGATCAGGCCCAGGCCCAGGGCGATGATGATCGGGTCGGCGGTGATCGCGAACGCGCCGATCACCCCGTCGAAGGAGAACGAGGCGTCGATGACCTCCAGGTAGAGGAAGAGCATGAACGCGGCCTTGCCGACCACCTTCGCGGCCGGGTTCGGGCCGGCGTCCCGGGCGGCGACCGCGGCGGTGTCCTCGGCGTCGGTATCCTCGTCCCCGTCGACGTCGAACAGGTCGCCCAGGGCGGTGACCAGGAAGTAGGTGACCAGCCCGGCGATGCCGGCGACCAGCACGGTGACGGTGTGCTCGGCGGCCAGGTTGGCGATCAGCAGCAGCGCCAGCAGGCCCACGATGAACGAGGCGCCGTTGAGCCGGCCGATCTTGGCGATCGGCTTCTCCAGCCAGTGCAGCCAGTGGATGTCCTTGTCCTCGAACATGAAGTCCAGGAACAGCATCAGCAGGAACATCCCGCCGAACGCGGCGATCTGCGGGTGGGCCTCATGCAGCAGGTAGGCGTAGGTGCCCGGGGTGTGCGGGTCGCCCTTCTCCAGGGCCAGGGTCACCGCCTCGACCGGGTTCAGCTGCGCGGTGACGCCCACGATCAGCAGCGGGAACACGATCCGCATGCCGAACACGGCGATCACGATGCCCACGGTCAAAAACATCTTCTGCCAGAACGGGCTCATCCGCTCCAGGATCCGCGCGTTCACCACGGCGTTGTCGAAGCTGAGGCTGACCTCGAGCACGCCCAGGATGGCGCACAGGATCAGCGCGGTCGGTCCCCCGTACAGGAAGGCCACAACCAAGGCAATGGCGGTGATGGCCAGGGACCAGCCGAAGGTCTTGAAAAACACGCCTAGGGTACTCCTTTGGGTGCCGTTTCCCCACGGGGCAGTTGCTCCGGGAGAAACCGGTAGTCGGTGGCGCCCAATAGGTGGTCTTCCCCCCGAGACGCTCTTAGTTAACACCCTAACGGCTGGACCGACAGGTTTGTTTCCATCCGGCGCGCCGGGACCTACGCGCTGTCGCCGGGCCAACTCCGGCGCTGCGTTTCCAGCCCGCTGATCAGGCCCTCCAGTCCCAGCCGGAAGGCCGCGTCCGCTGTCCGCGAACCGGTGCCACCCTCACCGCGCTGCCGGGCCCGCACCGCGGCAGTGAATTTCGGATTGGCGTCGGCCAGTTCCCCGGATTCAAAGATGTCCTCCGGCGCCGTGACGTCATAGGCGGAGCCGAAAATGAAGGATTCCAGCGCCACGATGGCCGGGACGATCAGCGGCTGCGGCCAGTCGGCGGCCAGGAACCCGGCGGTGAGTTCTTCATACATGGCCAGGGTGCGCGGGGCACCGGTCACCGGCAGCACGGCGATGACCGGAATCAGCGGGGTGTGGTGGCTGAAGACGTCCCGGTAGGACCAGGCCCAGCGGCGGACCGCCTCCGCCCACGGCACGGTACCGAAGCCCGAGACGTCCACACCGGACATGACATGGTCCTGGACCAGCACCAGGACGTCATGTTTGGAGGTCACATGGTTGTACAGCGCCGAGGGGGCGACGCCGAGCTTGCGGGCCAGTCCCGACATGGTCAGCGCTTCGTAGCCGCCGGCGGCGATGAGCTTGAGCGCCGCGAGGGTAATGCCCTCCTTGGACAGGATCTTCTGCGCAGGGCGTCCAGCGGGACGGTTTTTCCGGGGCGCTGCCTCGGCTGTCATCGGGTTGCTCCTCGCAATCTCCGGCGGTGGGCACTGTTTCCCTATCCTATGCACGCCGCCGGAACGGCAGTGCGTCCGGCCGCGGCGATTCGCCGCAGCCGGACGCACTGACCCGGACGCTCAGTGCCCCGGGACTGCTGGCAGCTCTGTGCCTGCCGGTTCAGTTGTCGTCGGTGTCGGGAGCGAAGACGTCGGCGTAGCCCATCCGCCGGATAATGCTCCAGACCGAGCCGGCCACAACGGCCAGGGTGGCCGCAACCGCAATGCCCGCGCCGTAGATCTTCAGCAGCGTGGCAACGGGGGAGATGAGGCCGATCTGGGGGGCATCGGCCCAGAAAATCGCGAACCAGAATCCGAAGGTCAGGCCAAGGACCCACAGCGGCAGGCGCAGGTCGGCTGCTTTGGCCCGGCGGTGCAGGCCCTGCACCGCTGTTTTAATCCGCCCGGGCAGGTCCTTGTTGCCGCGGTTGCCACCATGCGCAAGAGCTTGCGATGACATGACTGCTTTCTTCCTCCAAAACTGGTGCTGACGGTTCGTAATCCGGGTACGCCAAAGGCGCCCGTAAGGGCGGATAGGGGGTTTGGTGAACCTCAGGTTCCGGGTAGGTGCCTCGAAGGCCGGGGTTCTGAACTCCATCTTAGTTCTCGCTGAATTGGCTCCGGCACAGGAACCAGCTGCCACAATTGTGATTTTCGGCACATTCGTCCGGGTTCCTGTCCGACGGCGTCTGCCGCCGGGGTTAAAGTTCGCGGATGCGTGCCAGCGGACCGGGGACCGGAGGCGGCGCCGGCCGGCGTGAAACCGCCGCCGCGGCCAGCCACCACAGGGATTCACAGACCCACAGCAGCAGCTGTCCAACCCAGGTGGCCAGCAGCACGGGACCTAGCAGGCAGGTGGCCGCAGCCAGGACGGCGACGACGGCCCAGTCCCGCGCCCACAGGGCCGAAACGGCCGCCGCTGCGGCCAGCGCCACCGCCGCGGACAGTGGGTTTCCGGTGGTGGCCCAGAGGAGGATGCCGGCGGCCAGAGCGAGGGCGCCGGCGGCGATGCAGGCTGCCATCAGCTTGCCCCGTAGGCGCGTGTGCATCCACTGGTTCTGCGCCGACACTGCCGCCCACATCAGACGGGCCCGCAGTTGTGCCACGCCCGTATCCAGCAGGGCCAGCCGGAATTCCTCATCGAAGATCCGCCGCTGGGCCAGTGCCGCCGCGGCCGGGAGCAGGGCGGTTTCGGTCATGCGCTGGTCGTGCAGCAGGGCCGGCGCACTCTGCCGTCCATAGCTGGCCACGAGCCCCCACATGAAGGTCGGGACGGAGGCCAGATCGGATGAGTTGCCCGCCGGGCCGCGGGCGAGGTCGTGGGCGTGGACCGTCACGACGCCGGTGCCGTCCGGATGGCTGTAGTAGATCGGTTCCGCGAGCTGGAACAGCCGCCGGGTCCGCTGCACAAGGTGGATGGCGGTCAGCGGCTGAGTCGCGGCGGCGTCCTGGTGGAAGGGCATGCAGCCAGTCTGGCACCGGCTCCTGCACGGCGGGCAGGGCCGGACGGTCCCGGCATGCCTATCCACTATCTGCTGGGGCGGTGGAGCGGCATGTGGTCGCCGTCAGTCGCAATGGAAGCGGACCGCGCTGCTCACGTTCCAGTCGTCATCGCCGCTGTAGCTGACTGCCCGGTAAGTCCGGTCGCAGCGCAGGCCGTCATCGCGGATGGCGAAGTCCCCGTCATCATCGGTTCGGGCGCTGAACTCATCGACGACGCGGTTCTGCGACTCATTGATAATCCAGATCTGGACGCGGTGCGCCTCGTAGCCTTCGCCCCTGACGCGATAGTCGCCGTCGTCGAAAATGCGCAGGGTGAGATCTGCATCGCCCCAGCCCTGGCTCGCAGCCGTGCTGGCGCTGGCCGGTGGCGCGACGCCGATGGTGGCCAGAAGTCCCAGTACCGCGCCCGTGGTCATCAACCACAGGCGCCACCTCAGTGCAGGTTTCATGGCGCCAACTGCTTCTGTGATTCCAGGTGGCCTGGACGCGGAGCGCGCGTCCTCCTCATGCTCGGCGAGCGGCGTTGGCGGGCCACCGGCGTCTTGTCGCCGCTGCCGCTCATTGGTGCCGGACAAATTCCAAGGCGCCCCGGAGGATCCATGCCTCCGGCGCCTCACAACGTGCCCCTGCGGTGTGGTTTTGGAGTGGTTACAGCGTAGTGGACGCAGGCCGCTCCCGTATACCCCGGAACAGGCAGCGGCCCGGGGTGTACGGGAGCGGCCTGCGCGTGGAGCCGGCCCCAAACACTACAAGGCCCGGTAAGGCTCAGGTCCGGGCGGTCCTGCGCTTCCTGCCGCTGGAATCGAGCAGCAGCGCGAGCGCGATGCCGAGCATCCACACGTCCTTGGCCACGGGCGTGCCCTCCGGCGTGGGGCGGATGCCGTCCGGCTGGGTCATCCCGGGGGTCTTCAGGTACATCGCCAGCAGCGAACCGGAGAATCCGGCCAGCGCCAGCCCGGCGATCCTGCTGGGCACGAACGGCGCGAGCAGGAGGCTGCCCACAGTCATCTCCCCGTAGCTGAGCAGCTTGCCGAACTTCACCGGATCCAGGTCTTTGACCTGCGGGAACACCTGGCCAGCCATGGACTGCATGCCCGCCGCAGAATCCGGGTCCAGCTCCATTTTGCCGATGCCGGCGTTGAGGATGAAGGCGCCGGTGGCCAGGCGGAGGGGAACGTGACTGAGCTTCATGGGAGGTCCTTCCGGAATCGGTAGGTAGTGCCATTTAGAGCGTACGGCCGCGGCCCACCGGCGGCTACTGGTCCGGGCCCCGCTGGTCTAGGACCGCAGTGCCTTGGCCACCCTGGCCACGGCGTGCCCGCCGGCCCAGAGCACCGGCACCAGGCAGACCAGCACCGCCAGGGGATTCGGGCGGAACACGGCCCGGCACCTCCGGCCGGGGGCCAGCACGCCGACCGGAATGACGATGCCGCCGCCTCCTCCGCCGCTGCCTTCGGCGGCCTGCGGCTTGCCCTTGCGCGCGGCCCCGCCGTCGTCAGCGCCGTGCTTGTCCTCGTCGTCGGCATGCCCCTGCCCGCCGCCGAAACCGTACTGCACCAGGGCCACCGGGACCACGGTCTCGTCGCCGAGCCGCACCGGTTCCCCGAAGGACCTGGCCACGCCGAAGGATTTGAACTGCTCGGCCAGCTGCACCGGCAGGATGGGCAAATGACTCGCTGCGCCATGTTCGGTCATGGCTCCACCATAGCGGGGCAGACCCGTCGTGTCGCCGGTGTCCGGCGGCGGCCCCTCCCGGCCGGTTTTCCGGGCGGCGTAACCGTGGTCATGAACCGCCCGGCAGGACCGTACTATGGTGCTACCCGGCCGCAGAAGCCGGCGGAACCGCGGCGTCCGGACGAGATCCCGGGCTGAGCCGTGCCCTGAACGCTATGAGGAAGTGGTGTAACGCGCGTGCTAGACCAGTCGACCATTGAGAAGATTGCGGATGAGCTGGTGGAGGCCGGCCGGACCCGCACTCCCGTCCCGCGCCTGACCGCCCGCTATCCGGAGATGACGGTCGAGGACTCCTACCAGGTGCAGAACCTGTGGCGCAAGCGCAGCGAGGAGAACGGCCGCACCCTGGTCGGGCGCAAGATCGGGCTGACCTCCCGTGCCATGCAGATGGCCACCGGCATCACCGAGCCGGACTACGGGATCATTTTCGACGACATGGTGCTGGAAAACGGCTGCACGGTGAAGTGGGACCGGTACACCCACCCGCGCATCGAGGTGGAGCTGGCCTTCAAGCTCGGCAAGGACATCACCGGCCCGAACGCCACCATCTTCGACGTCCTGGACGCCACCGAGTACGTGGTGCCTGCGCTGGAGATCCTGGACTCGCGCATCGAGATGGAGGGCCGCACCATCGTGGACACCATCTCCGACAACGCGGCGATGGGCGCGATGGTCATCGGCGGCAATCCGGTGCGCCCGTCCGACGTGGACCTGCGCTGGATCGCCGCGATCCTGTACAAGAACCAGACGGTGGAGGAGACCGGCGTCGGCGCCGGCGTGCTCAACCACCCGGCCGCCGGCGTGTACTGGCTGGCCAACAAGATCTCCGCCCACGGGGACGGGCTCAAGGCCGGGGAAATCATCCTGGCCGGCTCCTTCACCCGCCCGATGTGGGTGTACGAGGGCGACACCGTGGTGGCCGACTACGGACAGCTGGGGACGGTCACATGCCGTTTCGAGTAGACCCGCCGAAGTCCTTCAAGGACCACTTCGCCGGCGCCGGGCGCACCGTCGCGGGCATGTTCGTCTGCTCCGGGGACGCCGGCGTGGCCGAAATCTGCGCCGGCGCCGGCCTGGACTACCTGCTCATCGACGCCGAGCACGGCCCGATGGGCCTGGAGTCCGTGCTCGCGCAGCTGCGCGCGGTGGCCGGCTACCCCACGACGGCGGTGGTCCGGGTGCCGTTCAACGACCCGGTGCTGATCAAGCAGTTCCTGGATTTGGGCGCGCAGTCGCTGATCGTGCCGATGGTCAACACCGCCGCGCAGGCCCGCGAGGCGGTGGCTGCCGTGCACTATCCGCCGCGCGGCATCCGCGGCGTCGGCTCGGCGCTGGCCCGTTCGGCCCGCTGGAACCGGGTGCCGGACTACCTGAACCGGGCCGGGGAGTTCATCACCCTGGTGGTCCAGATCGAGTCCGCCGAAGCGGTGGAGAACGCGGCGGAGATTGCCGCCGTCGACGGCATCGACGGCGTGTTCATCGGTCCCTCGGACCTGGCCGCCACGATGGGCCTGCTGGGCCAGCAGGAGCACCCGGACGTGGTCGACGCCGTCATCCGCACCATCAAGGCGGTCAAGGCCGCCGGCAAGTTCGCCGGGGTCAATGCCTTCGTCGAGGCCCAGGCCCGCCGCTACATCGACGCGGGTGCGGACTTCGTCAACGTCGGCGCGGACGTGGCCCTGCTGGCGCGCGGCACCGAGGCGCTGGCGGCCAAGTTCATTGCCGCCGGGCAGGACGCCAAGCCCGCGGGCACACCGGCCAGCTACTGACCGGACCCGGCGGGCCCCGCAGTGTGCCGGGGCCCGCCGGCTCAGTGCTGCCGGGCGTGTGCCTCCATATTCCGGACCCGGCGCTTGATCTCGATCGCCTTCGCGTAGTACCCCACCAGCTGTTCGCACAGCACCGGCCAGGTCCGGCCCTGCACCGCCTGGCAGGCGGCCCGGCCGAAGGCCTGGCGCTTGATATCGTCGCCGACCAGGTCCAGCACCCGCGCCCGCAGTTCGTCCAGCCGGCCCGGCCGGTAGGTCCAGCCGGTGCGCGAGGGATCCACCAGGTCCAGCGGCCCGCCGCGGCCGACGGCGACCACCGGCACTCCGGAGGCATAGGCTTCCTGGATGGTCTGGCAGAAGGTTTCGGACTCGCCGGGGTGGACGAACAGGTCCAGCGACGCCATCGTCCGGGCCAACTGCTCCCCGCCCTGGAAGCCGGCGAAGTGCGCCCCCGGCAGCTTCGCCTGCAGCATCTGCTTCAGCGGGCCGGAGCCGACGATCACCAGCTTGGTGCCCGGGATGTCCGCCAGCACGGCCAGGTCCTCCACCTGCTTCTCGGCCGCCAGCCGGCCAACATAGCCGATGATGCGCTCGCCGCGCGGTGCCACCGAAGCCCGCCACGCGCCGTCGTACTTGGCCGGGGAGAAACGCACCGTGTCCACTCCGCGCCGCCACAGGTGTACACGCTGGATCCCGCGGGAGTGCAGTTGTTCCAGCGCGAAACTGGACGGGGCCAGCGTGAGCGTGGACAGCTGGTGGATGTTCTCCACCCGCTGCCAGAGCAGCTGCTCCAGCCAGGGCAGGCCGTAGCGTGCGGCATAGGCCGGAATCTCGGTCTGGTAGATGGACACCACCGGGATGCCGAGCTGGTGGGCGGCCTGGACGGCGCGCCAGCCGAGGATGAACGGCGAAGCCACATGCACCACGTCGGGGGCGAAATCGGCCAGCAGCCGGCGGACCCGGGCCACGGTGCCGGCGGCCACACGGACGCTGGGGTAGCCGCGCAGCGGGATCGAGGGCAGCCGCAGCACCGGGTAACCCTCGACGGCGGACGGCGCCTCATCGTCGAGCCAGGACGAGGTCGGGGCAATGATCCTGACTTCGTCCCCGCGCCGGCGCAGGTGCGCAATGACCTGCAGCAGGGAATGGGTGACCCCGTTCATATGGGGCAGGAAGGACTCGGCAACCACAGCAATCCGCACCTCTTTACCGTGGCCGACGACGGCGGACACCGGGGGAGCGCACCGTGTCCCGCCGGTGAACGGCGGGCGAAGACTTGCGGCAGCCGGTGGCTCTGGCCGGGGCAAAGCCATCGCGGTAGCGTGGGGACGAACCGGCCCGCGCCCGGTGTGCGGGATGGACGTCCACGGACAGGAGACCCCGATGAAAGCACTGACCTGGCAGGGAAAGCGGCACCTGAGCGTGGAAGAGGTGCCGGATCCGCAGATCCAGGAACCCACCGACGCCATCATCCGTGTCACCTCCACCGCCATCTGTGGTTCGGACCTGCACCTGTACGAACTGCTCACCCCCTTCCTGCACAAGGGCGACATCCTCGGCCACGAACCGATGGGGATTGTCGAGGAGGTCGGCTCCGAGGTCTCCGGGATCAAGCCCGGGGACCGGATTGTGGTGCCCTTCAACGTCGCCTGCGGCAACTGCTACATGTGCGGGCTGGGCCTGCAGTCCCAGTGCGAAACCACGCAGAACCGGGACCAGGGCACAGGCGCCTCGCTGTTCGGCTACACCGAGCTCTACGGCTCCATTCCGGGCGGCCAGGCCGAATACCTCCGGGTGCCCTTCGCCGACTACGCGGCGGTCAAGGTCGCCAATCCCGACGCCGACGACGAGCGCTACCTGTTCCTTTCCGACATCCTGCCTACCGCCTGGCAGGCGGTGGACTATGCTAACGTACCCGGCGGGGGAACGCTGGCCGTGCTCGGACTGGGCCCGGTGGGCCAGTTCTGCACGCGCATCGGCAAGCACCTCGGGTTCCGGGTGATCGGCGTGGACGGCGTCCGGGAACGCCGCGAAATGGCCGAGCGGCACGGCATCGCCACGCTGGACTGGGGCGGCCAATGCGCCGAGGACATACGCAGCATGACCGGCGGCCGGGGGCCGGACGCGGTGATCGACGCCGTCGGTATGGAAGCGCACGGCTCGCCCGGTGCCGCCACCGCCCAGGCCGCCGTCGGGCTGCTGCCGCCGCCGCTGGCGAAGACTGCCATCAAGACGGCTGGCCTGGACCGGCTCTCGGCACTGCACACCGCCATCGACGCCGTCCGTCGCGGCGGGACCATTTCAGTGTCCGGCGTCTATGGCGGCCATGCCGACCCGATGCCGCTGATGACCATGTTCGACAAACAACTCCAGCTGCGGATGGGTCAGTGCAACGTCAAGCACTGGATCAGTGATCTGCTGCCCTTGGTCGAGGACGACGCGGATCCGCTGGGCATCGGCGACCTGGTCACGCACCGGGCGCCGCTGGCGGATGCGCCGGCGATGTACGAGAAGTTCCAGAAGAAGGAAGACGGCTGCATCAAGGTGGTGCTGACGCCGTAGCTCCAACAGCCCGGACCGGGACTGGCATTTATTTTTAAATCGGGTATGGTCTTTAGGACCTAAGGAATTTCATGTTGAGCTAAGGAGCTGGAATGTCCGGAAAGTCCCCGCAGAGTTCGAATGTCAAGAAACAGGGCAAATCCATCAAGGAAAAGCGCGCGGACAAGCGCGCGAAGGCAGTTGTGGAGAACGAATTGGCCCCCAAGCGCCGCAAGGATGCCCTCCGCTAGGACAGCTGCGGACCGCGAATAAAAACGCGGAACAAAAAGGCTGGCGGAAATCCGGATTGTATCCGCGATGGTATTTTCCGCGTTGATTATCCGTGTTCAATTTCCGCCTCGGGCGGCCGGTTTCTAAATAAAGGAACCGGCCGCCCTCTTTATTGTCTTGATCGGTGGCTAATTGCACCGGAGACGTCGGCGGCCGGCACGATTAACCGGCCCAGCCTGCCAGCCAGGAACGAAGCAGTCCGTTGAGGTGCGAGGGCTCGGCCAGCGGGATCCCGTGGGCTGCCCCGTCGACGGTTGCGAAGCGGGCGTCAGGCAGTTCCCTGCTCAGCTTTTCCATACACCGGACAAGTGTGCGCTGTTCCTTCGAGCCAGCCACCAGCAAGGCAGGCCGGGAGGAGTGGAGGAAGGCGGCGGGGACAACGAAGGAGAAGTTGGCGGTCAGCAGGTTCTTCAGCGTCCTGTTCGAGAGGGAGCGGGACAGCGCAAAGTACCGGTCGAAATCTTCGTCGGGAATGGATAGCTGCCTGGCCTGCGCGCGGGCGAATGCCCTATGCCGCGCCAGCGGGGCAGCCCACGCCGCTGCAGCGCCAAGCAGTGCGGCACCCCTCAGCGGTTGCACGAGCGAGCTCACCACCGCCGTTGCGGTGATGCGTTGCGGATAGGCCGCCGCGAGTTCCATGGCGACCTGGCCGCCAGCCGAAAAGCCGATGGCGGCCACGCCGCCCCTGAGGGTGTCGAGGCCGGTCTGCCGGGCGATGGACCGTGCAGCCGCGGCGTGCGTGGTGTAGGTATCGGTCCCGGACGGGTCATGACCGGGCAGGACCGGCGTATGAACCTGGAAACCGTCGGCGAAGGCCTCCAGTTGCCGTCGCCACATCCACGGTCCGACACCCCCGCCATGAATGAAGACGAGATGCGAAGGGTGGGGACGCGTTGTCGAATCGTTCACGCGGCCATTCTGTCAAGGCTCGCCGCCGTTTCGGTGCCGGGATGCTTTGGCCGCGTCGGTCAGCCGTCCCGGAGACATCGGGTGGCACCATGGAAAAGATGAAACTCAAACGGCGCCTGGGGCAGGCGGAGCTGCCCATGCCCCTGTGGCTGCAGGGCGGCTTCGAATTCTTCCAATGCGCCCTGTTGTCCGCGCTCGTGGTGGTGCTGCCGCTGGTCGGCGTCTGGTTCGCCGACGGCTTCAAGGACCGCACCTTCGAATCGCTCGGCCGCCTGGCCGGACAGGCCTGGCTGCTGATCCACGGCGTGCCGCTGCAGCTGCGCCCGTCCGACGGCAGCGGTCCGGACGGCCTCAGCGGCACACTGTCCCTGGTCCCGCTGGGCCTGACCTTGATTCCGTTCTTTCTGTCCTGGCGCGCCGGCCGCCGCCTGGCGCGGGCCTCCTATACCGACCAGCTATGGCAGGCGCTGCTGGGCGCGCTGACTGTTTATGCCCTCGTCGGCGCGGCCACGGCCTATCTGGTCCGCACCGACGAGGTGGAGGTATCGGTGCTGGCCGGGGCACTGATCCCACTGGCCGCGGCGGGCTCCGGGCTGCTGGTCGGCGCCTACCGCGAGGCCGGTTCGTGGGCACGGCTGATCGGTGTCGACGCCGCTGCCTGGGTGCGCCGGACCAGCCAGCATTCCCGCTGGGCCGGCTCCTACCTCTGGGCAGTCATCCGCGCCGGGCTGCTGGCCATCGCCGCCGCAGTCTGCCTCTCCGCCGTCCTGCTTGCCGCCACCATCGCCATCCACTGGGCCGAAATCGTGGAGATTTACGAAAAGCTCGATCCCGGCGTCGTCGGCGGATCGGTGCTGACGGTGGTGCAGTTGGGCCTGGTCCCGAACTTCGTCGGCTGGACGCTGGCCTGGGCTTCCGGGGCGGGCTTCGCCATCGGGGCGGGCAGTTCGCTGACACCGCTGGCCACCACGGTGGGACCGTTGCCCTCGGTGCCGGTCCTGGGCGCTCTGCCCACCGGGGAACTGTCCTTCGGCCTGGCCGCGCTGATGCTGCCCGTGCTGGCCGGCGTGCTGGCCGGCTGGTGGTTCGTGCGGGAGGGCGAAAACCACTTCGACGAATGGCTGGCGATCAAGGTCCGCGCGCGCTGGTTCACCGCAACGGTGTCCACGCTGTTCCTGGGCATGCTGGTCGGTTCCGTCACCGGCTGCTGCGCCGCACTGGCAGCCTGGCTGACCAACGGCTCCCTGGGCATCGGCCGGCTCGTGGATATCGGGCCGGATCCCTGGCAGGCGGCCCTGTGGGTGGCGGCCGAAGCCGCCGTCGGCGTCGTTATCGGTGCCGCCGCCGGGCCGTGGCTCGAGCGCGAACCGCGCCGCCGGCGCGGCACCAAGGCTGGATCCCGGCGTCGTACTAAGGTCTGAGGACGTTGCTCAGGTCCTGAAGATGCTGCTGGTACTCGACCATGCACCTTTCCTGGGCCGAGCGGGTCAGGGCCGACCGGACGCACTGCTCGTATTCGGCCGTCATCGGCCAGAAAGCCACCTGCGCCAGGGAAATGACCATCAGGAACAGGGACGTCACCAGGCCGACGACGAAGATTGCGCGCAGATTGCCCGACGCCTTCATCCGCAGCGCCCGGGTGAGCCCGATGATCGCCACCACGGCGGCCGCGATTCCTAGGACCGGGGAGGCGACCTTCCACGGCAGCGGCAGCGCATGGGCCAGCAGCGTGGCCAGCACCAGAAGCAGCAGCATGCGCAGATACAACCGCGTGGAACTCTGCTGTTCTGCCGTGGGCTGCGGCTGGGTCTGTTCGCGCATGGGTTTAAGCCTAACCGCCGAGGGCCCCGTCGCGAGCCCGCGGGCTAAGCGAGCAGCAGGGGTACCCGCGCGCGAAGCGTGTGGGGAGGCTGCGAACGGGGAGGCGGTTGGGCGGTAGGCGAGGCTCAGCCCTAAAGTTGAACCCATGCGCATTGTGGTTCTCGTTTCCGGTTCAGGCACCAACCTCCAGGCCGTCATCGACGCGGTCAAGGCGGGGGAGCTGGACCTGGAGATCGCCGCCGTGGGCTCCGATGTGCCCGGCTGCCTCGGCCTCAAGCGCGCCGCCGACGCCGGCATCGCCACTTTCACGGTGCCGCCCGCAGACTACCCGGACCGGTCGGAATGGAACCGTGCGCTCCAGGCCGCCGTGCTCGGGCACGCGCCGGATGCGGTGCTGCTGGCCGGCTTCATGCGCATCCTCGATGCCGAATTCGTCGCCGCATTCGAGGGCCGGATGGTCAACACCCATCCTGCGCTGCTGCCGTCCTTCCCCGGTGCCCACGGGGTCCGGGACGCGCTCCGGCACGGCGTAAAAGTCACCGGGGTGACGGTGCACCTGGTCGATTCCGGCGTGGACACCGGCCCGATCCTGGCCCAGGCGGCGGTGCCCGTGCTGGACGGGGACACCGAGGAAGAGCTGCACGAGCGGATCAAGGTGGAGGAGCGGAAACTGCTCGTCCAGACGCTGCGCGCGCTGTCGTCGTCCCGCTGAGCCGACAGTCCGGCCGCGCCGGGTGAAAGGCTCAGGCCGGCTGCCGGGCTTTGGGGTCCGGGCCGGATCGACCGTGGTGGCGAACAGGTGGGATGCGGTGGCCGGAGCGGCGCGGTGGTGCCAGCCGAGCCAATCACCGGGACTGTCGAACCCGACACACGTTGCCGGGGTTTTCTGGTGCCTCCTTCCGCAGGGCGCGGCCCATGGCCTGGGCTTCCCGGGCATGATGGCCAACTGGGTGGCCGGTACGTACGATGAAGGAGGTTCCAGAATTCGGAGCGGGCGCCTTGGTGCGGAAACTGCCGTCCTTGCCCGCCGTAGGAGTGGCCGCCATGCATATCGCTTTCATCTGTTTGCCGGCCGCGGGCCACGTGAACCCGACGCTGCCGGTCGTTTCAGAGCTGGTCCGTCGAGGCCACCGGGTCACCTATGCCACCTCCGAGAAGTATGCGAAGGCAGTTGAATCTACCGGCGCCGCCTTTGTTCCCAGCGGGGAGGATTTAGCCGCCCACTTCACCCGGCGCGTGTCTTCCCCCGAGGGCGGACCGGCGCAGTCACCCATGTCGGGGATGTTCGGCGGAATGATGTCCGGACTGCTGGAGCGGATGCTTGAGGGAGCCAGGCGGGAATTCCCCGCGCTGCTCGCCCGCCTGGCAGAGGACCCGCCGGACGCGGTGTGTTACGACGCCATGACCTTGTCGGGGAAGATGGCGGCCGCGAAGCTTGCTCTGCCCGATGTTGCGCTCCTGCCGACCTATGCCGCTAATGAACATTTCTCGATGAGGGAGCTGATGCCGGGCCAGCCGCCGGCAGGCATGCTCGCGGCCTGGCAGAAGATTAGTGAAGAGCTCAATGATTTCGCCGCCGGGCAGGGCCTGGGGCACCTCCAGTTCATGGGAGGCCCCCCTGCGTCGTTGAACATCTCCTTCATCCCGAGGGAATTCCAGCCCGCGGGAGAAACCTTCGATGCCAGGTTCCACTTCGTCGGCCCGTGCCTCGGCCCGCGGGGTGATGTGGATGCCTGGCAACCCCGGGCGACGGACACGCCGCTGGTGTTCATCTCGTTGGGCACTACCCCGTTAAATGACCAGCCGGACTTCTTCCGGATGTGCCTGGAAGGATTCGCAGGCACCCGCTGGCAGGTGGCCATGGCCATCGGAGAATACGTCGAGGCATCCGAGCTGGGGCACATCCCGAGCAATATCGACGTACGCCCCTTCTTTCCGCAGCTCGACGTCCTGCGCCACGCCGCCGTCTTTCTTTCCCACACCGGGATGAATTCGACCATGGAGGCGCTGTACTTCGCCGTACCGCTGGTCGCCTTCCCGTTGCAGCCCGAACAGGAAGCCAACGCCCGGCGGATCCAGGACCTCGGACTTGGCCGGCGCCTCGCCCGGGAAGGGCTCACCCCCGGTCTGATCCGGCAAACGGTCATCGAGGTTGGCGGCGACCAGGTGATCCGGGGGAACCTTAAGGCAATGAGCAAAAGCGTCCGCGGTTCCGGGGGAGCCCGCGCGGCTGCCGACGCCATCGAAGACTATCTGCTGAACCAGGTTCCGCAGGTCTAGGCTCCTGCCGGGCCACCGTAATGAGCGGATGTACCAAGACAGCGCAGAGGGGCTGGCGTCCTTCACCTACTACTACTTCGACGCGAAGAACTATGCGCTGCAGACCGGCGACGCCCGGCTGCTGCGCGGCATCGCCCAGGGGTGCGCATCGTGCCTGGCCGAGGCTGACGCCATCGAGACGGTTTACGACGGCGGCGGCTGGATCGTCGGCGGCCAGCCCAAGGCACTGAACGTCGTCCCGGTCGGGAAACAGGACAAGAAGGGTGTCCTCAGCGCCCTCGTGCCGTTCATGGAGGATGCTGGCACCACCATGGCCAAGGGTGGAAAGCTCGTCGACTCGGAGGAATGGGATCCGGACGGGACGGTGCTGACGGTCAAGGCCAAGTATGCGCACGGCGCGTGGCAGATGCTCTCCATCAAGGAAACCCCGGACGCGCAGCTGCCCCGGTAAGGCACGCCAACACGACGGCGTCCCGCGAAGCATGCCCAGGCATGTCGGCGGGGCGCCGCCGCCGTTCCGGGTCAGCCGGCGGTACAAGCTGCCCAGCATCTGCCCGCGATACGTGGGCACATGCAATACCTGCCCCACAGCGGAGCCGCATGAGTGGGCGGCAATGAGCAGGCACTCTAGTGCAGCACCGTTCCCTTGGTTTCCGGCGCGAAGCGGGCCATCCACAGCACCGACAGGACCACCAGCACCCCGGCGATCGCGAAGGACCAGGCCAGGCCCAGGTTCGGCCACATGAAGGAGACGAAGATCAGCGGGCCGAAGCCGGCGCCGATCCGCGAGAAGGTGGACGCCCAGCCAAAGCCGGAGCCGCGCAGCGCCGTCGGATACAGCTCGGAGACATAGGCGTACAGCACCGGGATGGCAATCTGCACCACGAACCCGTACACCAGCAGCCAGAAGACGACGGCCGCGGGCACTTCGAGCACCAGGGCGACCACAACCAGGATCAGCGCCGACAGCGGGCCGGTGATCGCCAGGATCCACTTGCGTCCGGTTTTTTCCACCAGGAACGCGGCGACGACGACGCCGAGGATTCCGACGGCGGCCATGCCCGCCGTCGTCAGGAAGGCGCGGACCGATTCGAAGCCGGCCCCGATCAGGATCCGGGGCATCCAGGTCAGCGCCAGATAGTAGACCAGCAGGATGCTGAAGAACAGGGCCCAGGCCGCCGCGGTGATCTTCCAGTTGAACTTCCAAACGTCGCTGAACTTGACGAAGATGTTGCCGAAGGAAAGCTTGGGCGCCTGCTCCGGCTCCGGCAGGCGCCATGCCTGCACGGTGCCGCCGGTGCGTTCGACCAGGCCGTCGATGACGCGCCTGGCCTCCTCGGTCCGGCCCTTGCTGACCAGGTAGAGCGGGGATTCGGGCACCGAGCGCCGGACCCAGAACACCAGCAGGGCGGGCAGCACCATGATCAGCATGGTCCAGCGCCAGTCCGCCACGGTGGCCATGACGCCGGCGGAGACGAAGCCGCACAGGGCGGCGCCCACCGGCCACCAGCCGTCCATGGCAGTGAGGACCCGGCCGCGCTGCCGGCGCGGGGTGAACTCGCCTACCAAGGCGTAGTCCACCGGCACACAGCCGCCGAGGCCGAAGCCGGCAATGAACCGGAAGACGCAGAACCACACGATGTCCGGGGCGAGGGCGCCGCAGACGGTGAAGATGGAGAAGACCAGCAGTGTGGCAGTGAAGGCCACGCGGCGTCCGATCACGTCCGCGATGGAGCCCCAGACGAAAGCGCCGACGGCCATGCCGATCAGGTTCGCGGTGCCGATCCAGGCCGCCTGCGCCGGCGCCAGGTCCCAGTGGTCGGAGAGCAGCGGGATGAGCACGCCGTTGAGGGTGACGTCCCAGGCGTCGAACATAAAGCCCAGACCGCCGATCAGGAAGATTTTGCCCTGGACCTTCCAACGCCAGGGCAGGTCCTGGACAATCTGGTCGCCCGAGGGCAGCTGCTGGGTCTCGGTCATGGCGGCCTTCCCGGCTGGAGGACAGGGGCGGGGGAGCGGGCGGCTGCGCGGCGCGCCGACGGCGCGGGCGGGCCTGCGCGGTCCCTCAGGAAAACTCTACTGCCGGTGCCCGGCTGGTCCCTCCGGCGGCCGGCGGCCGCGGGTGTTCTAAACTGATCACATCCCACCCTTTGACTCTTACGGAGATTTGCGTGAGCTTGAACCAGCTTGACCGTGTTCCCATCCGCCGGGCCCTGATCTCGGTGTACGACAAGACCGGGCTGGAGGAGCTGGCGCAGGGCCTGCACGCGGCCGGGGTCAGCATTGTCTCTACCGGGTCCACGGCCAGCAGGATTTCCGCCGCGGGCGTTCCGGTCACCGAGGTGTCCGAGATCACCGGCTTCCCGGAATGCCTGGACGGCCGTGTGAAGACCCTGCATCCGAAGGTGCACGCCGGCATCCTGGCGGACCGCCGGCTGGAGGACCACGTGCAGCAGCTCAAGGACCTCGAGGTGGAGCCCTTCGACCTGGTGGTGGTGAACCTCTACCCGTTCGTGCAGACGGTGAAGTCCGGCGCCAGCCAGGACGAGGTGGTGGAGCAGATCGACATCGGCGGGCCGTCCATGGTGCGCGCCGCGGCCAAGAACCACCCGTCCGTGGCGATCGTGGTCGACCCGGCCAAGTACGGCGAGGTTGTGGAGGCCGCCACGTCCGGCGGCTTCGACCTGAAGACCCGCCGCCGGCTGGCCTCCCTGGCCTTCGCCCACACGGCCGCCTACGACACGGCGGTGGCCAAGTGGACCGCCGCGCAGTTTGGCGACGACGCCGAAGCGGCCGAGGTGCCCGCCTTCCCGCCGTACGCGGGCCTGGCGCTGGAGCGCTCCGAGTCCCTGCGCTACGGCGAGAACCCGCACCAGGCCGCGGCGCTCTACGTGGAAGTGGGCGCGGAGCCCGGCATCGCGCAGGCCGAGCAGCTGCACGGCAAGGCGATGAGCTTCAACAACTACGTCGACGCCGATGCCGCCGTACGTGCCGCCTTCGATTTCGCCGATCCTGCCGTGGCCGTGGTCAAGCACGCCAACCCGTGCGGCATCGCCGTCGCTTCCCCGGATGCCGCGGACCCGATCGCCGATGCGCATGCCAAGGCCCACGCGACCGACCCGGTGTCCGCCTTCGGCGGCGTCATCGCCGCGAACCGCCCGGTGACCAAGGCGATGGCCGAGACCGTGAAGGGTATCTTTACCGAGGTCGTCGTTGCCCCGGCGTTCGAGCCCGAGGCCGTGGAGATCCTCTCCGCCAAGAAGAACATCCGCCTGCTCGCCCTGCCCGAGGGCTTCGCGCGGGACGCCGTGGAATACAAGCAGGTCTCCGGCGGCATGCTGCTGCAGGCCTCGGACCGGATCGATGCCGACGGCGACAGCCCGGCGAACTGGACGCTGGCCGCCGGCGAGGCCGCCGACGAGGCAACCCTGGCGGACCTGGCCTTCGCCTGGCGTGCGGTGCGGGCAGCGAAGTCCAACGCCATCCTGCTCGCCGCCAACGGCGCCGCCGTGGGCATCGGCATGGGCCAGGTCAACCGCCTGGACTCCTGCCGGCTGGCCGTGGAGCGGGCCAACACGCTGGGCGTGGCGGTCGAGTCCGGCGCCGACGCCGCAGGCGGTGCCGCCAACGTCGAAGGTTCCGCGGCTCCGGAGCGGGCCCGCGGCGCCGTCGCCGCCTCGGATGCGTTCTTCCCGTTCGCCGACGGCCTGCAGATCCTGATCGATGCAGGCGTCAAGGCCGTGGTCCAGCCCGGCGGCTCGGTTCGCGACGAGGAAGTGGTCGAGGCCGCGAAGGCGGCCGGTATCACCATGTACTTCACCGGCGCACGCCACTTCTTCCACTAGCGAGGTCCGTACGACGGCGGGTGCCCGGCTTTGTTAAGCCGGGCACCCGCCGTCGTACGCGTCCGGACGGTCTCCTCGGGTAAATTGGGAATGTTGAGATCAGACCAGATTTCCTGATACCCGTAGACCTTGCAGGGAGACGCCTCACAAATGGCCAAGATTATCTATACCCACACCGACGAAGCGCCGATGCTGGCTACCCATTCGTTCTTGCCGATCATCGAGGCCTATGCTTCGACCGCCGGTGTGGAAGTGGAAACCCGCGACATCTCGCTGGCGGGCCGGATCATTGCCGCCTTCGGTGATTTCCTCACCGCCGAGCAGCGGATCGGCGACGCCCTGGCCGAGCTGGGCGACCTCGCCAAGAAGCCGGAAGCCAACATCATCAAGCTGCCGAACATCAGCGCGTCCATTCCGCAGCTGAAGGCAGCCATCGCCGAGCTGCAGGGCCAGGGCTTTGCCCTGCCGGACTACCCTGACGATCCCTCCTCCGACAAGGACAAGGAGATCCGGGCCCGCTACGACAAGATCAAGGGCAGCGCCGTCAACCCGGTCCTGCGCGAAGGCAACTCGGACCGCCGCGCCCCGCTGTCGGTGAAGAACTACGCCCGCCAGAACCCCCACACCATGGGTGCCTGGAGTGCCGATTCGAAGACCAACGTCGCCACCATGGACGCCGATGACTTCCGCTCGAACGAGAAGTCCGTGATCATCCCGGCCGACGGCACAATCAAGATCCAGCACGTGGCCGAGGACGGCACCGTGACGGTCCTGAAGGACTCCTTCCCGGTCCTGGCCGGCGAGGTGGTGGACGGCACCGTGATGCGCGCCGCCGCCCTGGACAAGTTCCTGGCCGCCCAGGTGGCCCGCGCCAAGGAAGAGGGTGTGCTGTTCTCCGCCCACCTGAAGGCCACCATGATGAAGGTCTCCGACCCGATCATCTTCGGGCACGTGGTCAGGGCCTACTTCCCCGACCTCTTCGCCAACTACGGCGAGCAACTGGCCGCTGCGGGCCTGAGCCCGAACAACGGCCTGGCCGCCATCCTCAACGGCCTTTCCGAACTGCCGGCCGACGTGCGCGAAGGCGTCGAGGCTGCGATCAAGAAGGGCTTCGACGAGGGCCCGGCGCTGGCCATGGTGGACTCCGACAAGGGCATCACCAACCTGCACGTGCCCAGCGACATCATCGTCGACGCCTCGATGCCGGCCATGATCCGCACCTCCGGGCACATGTGGGGCCCCGACGGCAAGGAAGCGGACACCCTGGCCGTGCTGCCGGACAGCTCCTATGCCGGCATCTACCAGGTGGTCATCAACGACTGCCGCGCCAACGGCGCCTACGACCCGACCACCATGGGCACCGTGCCCAACGTGGGCCTGATGGCCCAGGCCGCCGAGGAATACGGCAGCCACGACAAGACCTTCGAGGTCGAGGCCGCCGGCACCGTGCAGGTGGTCGACGGCGACGGCAACGTGATCATCGAGCACGAGGTTGCCCCGGGCGACATCTGGCGCGCCTGCCAGGCCAAGGACGTGGCGATCCGCGACTGGGTCAAGCTCGCCGTCACCCGCGCCCGCGCTTCCAAGACGCCTGCCGTCTTCTGGCTGGACAAGACCCGTGCGCACGACGCGAACCTGATCACCAAGGTGACCGAATACCTCAAGGAACACGACACCGAGGGCCTGCAGCTCGAGATCATGGCGCCGGAGGAGGCCACCGCCTTCACCGTGGAGCGGATCCGCAAGGGCGAGGACACCATCTCGGTCAGCGGCAACGTGCTGCGCGACTACCTCACCGACCTGTTCCCGATCCTCGAACTGGGCACCAGCGCCAAGATGCTCTCCATCGTGCCGCTGCTCAACGGCGGCGGCCTGTTCGAGACCGGTGCCGGCGGCTCCGCCCCGAAGCACGTGCAGCAGTTGGTGAAGGAAAACCACCTGCGCTGGGATTCGCTCGGCGAGTTCCTGGCCCTGGCTGCCAGCTTCGAGCACCTGGCCGTCACCACGGGGAACAACCGCGCACAGGTGCTGGCGGACACGCTGGACCGCGCCACCGGTACCTTCCTGCTGGAGAACAAGTCCCCGAGCCGCAAGGTAGGGGAGATCGACAACCGCGGCAGCCACTTCTACCTGGCCCTGTACTGGGCCCAGGAGCTGGCCAAGCAGACCGATGACGTCGAGCTGGCCAAGGCCTTCGCGGCCGTGGCAGAGGCGCTGAGCGCCAACGAGCAGGCCATCAACGAGGAGCTGCTGGCGGTCCAGGGATCCGCGGTGGAACTCGGCGGCTACTACCGTCCGGATGAGGCCAAGGCCTCGGCCGTGATGCGCCCGTCGGCGAAGCTGAACGAGGTCCTTGCCACGCTCAGCTAGCGCCGAGGGACCCGCCGCGAGCTTGCGAGCGGCGGAAGGCACGACGCGCAAGTAGGCGCCGCACGGCACGGCGGCCCCGCACTTCCCTCGGGAGGTGCGGGGCCGCCGTCGTTTCGTCCGTTCGTGTCCGGTTTTGGCGGCTCCGGGCTGCTACGCCGTCGGGGAGTCGGTGACGTTCTCCTCCGCTGCCGCCTCGATCACCGGTGCCGCGGTAGCGACCTCGATCTTGCGCGGCTTGGCCCGTTCGCTGACCGGGATGGTCACGCTCAGGACGCCGTTCTCATACCGTGCCGAGATGGCATCGATGTCGATGCCCTGGCCGAGGTTGAGCTGGCGCAGGAACGAGCCGCTCTCACGCTCGCGGGTCAGCCACTTTACCCCTTCGGCGCTGCGCAGCGTGCGCTCGGCGCGGATGGTGAGCAGCTGTCCGTCGACGTCGATGTCCACCGAGCCGGGGTCGATGCCCGGCAGGTCCGCGGCCAGGATGTAGTGGTCGCCCTCGCGGTACAGGTCCATCGGCATCTGGCGCAGGCCCGGGCGGCCCTCCAGCAGGGACCCGGCGACGCGGTCCAGTTCACGGAATGGGTCAAATCGCACGGCCATTGTGTCAACTCCTTCGCAGTGTCGCCCCTCGCCGGAGCGGCTATCAAGGTGGATGTCTAGTTAGTTGAGTCATCTTTACTCAACTATTTTTAGAGGTTAGCACTCCAGTTGGGGGAGTGCCAGAGGGATTTTTCCTGCTGTGGGCGAACAGGCGCGACGGCGGTCAGGCCCAGGGATATCCGTCGGTCCTGCGTGAAGGAGCTGGGCGACATGTCGTCCCCCATACTGCTGCACCGGAAACTTGGCGGCATGCCGCGACGCATTGCGGCCGTCACCGGGGTTGATCGTGCCTACGGCAGCGGCCAGTCATGGACAGGCACGTTGCGATGCATGTTCTCCCAGTAACAGCGGGTCATCTCGGTCAGCGCGGCGCTGCGGTCCAGACCTTTGCCTTCGAACCGGCGGACGGTGGCGATCTGCCAGGCCGCCCCGTTCTGTTCCGACTGTGTCCGGGCGCGCAGCACGTCCAGGTACCTGCCGATCAGTTCCTCGTCCACCTTCAGCTGCGACAGGCCGTCGGCGGCCATTGGCAGCAGGTGGCGCAGGATCAGCTCGGTGACCGGCATGTCGCCGACGCCCGGCCAGTACACCGAGGCTTCCAGCCCGTTCCGGGCGCAGGCGAGGAAGTTGTCGGCGGCGGTCTTGAAGGCCATCCGGGTCCAGAGCGGGCGGTCCGCGGTCCGGAGCACACGGACCAGGCCGAAGAAAAAGGCCGCATTCGCAACGGTGTCCAGCACCGTGGGGCCGGCCGGCAGCAGCCGGTTTTCCAGCCGCAGGTGGGCCTGGTCCTTCCCCGGATCGTAGATCGGCCGGTTCCAGCGGTAGACCGTGCCGTTGTGCAGCAGCAGTTCGGGCAGCAGCGGGGCGCCGGCGGGAGTGCGCCGGCTGGCGCCGCGCGCGAGTTCCGGCAGCAGGGCGGGGAAGTAGCGGACGTTTTCCTCGAACAGATCGAAGATGGAGGTGATCCAGCGCTCCCCGAACCAGACGCGCGGCCGCACGCCCTGATTGCGCATCTCCGGCGGCCGCGTGTCGATCGCCTGCTTGAACAGTTCGATTCGTGTCTCGTGCCAGAGCAGGGTCTCCATGAAGATGGGGGAATTGGCTGCCAGCGCCACCTGCGGGCCGGCGATGACCTGGGCGGCGTTCCAGACCGGGGCGAATTCCTCCGGCCGGACCTGCAGGTGCAGTTGCACGCTGGTACAGGCTGCCTCCGGGGCGATGTTCTTGGCATAAAAGGACAGCGACTCGATGCCGCGAAGCTCCAGCAGTACGTCTTCGCCGCGGGCCTGAAGCACCGAGGTATTCAGGGCCGCATAGCGCTTGCCGGCACTGAGCCAGGACATGTCCTCCACCAGTTCGCGCTTGAGCGTGGGCAGGATGCCGATCATCAGGATGTCCGCATCGGCCGCGGCGGCACGCTCGTCTGCGCGGTTGAGCTGGGATCGCAGGCTGTCTTCGAGCTGCCTGAGTCCCTGGCCGCCGATGGACAGGGCCGGATGGTTCAGCTCGATGTTGAACTTGCCGATCTCGGTCTGGAACGCCGGATCGGCGATGGCCTCCAGCACCGCCGCGTTGCGCAGGGCGGGGGAGAAGTCCGCGTTGGCCAGGTTCAGCTCCAGTTCCATTCCGATGGTGCCGGTGGCGGCGAACTGCCCGGTGGCCAGGTAGCCGGCGAGGGTTTCGAGGTTCTCCAGCAGGCGCTGCCGGTACCTGGTCCGCTGCTCCCGGCTGAAGGTCTTGGACTTGACTTCTGCGCCCATGCTTGAGGGTAACCATGATGGCGGCCGCTTGCATAGCGTTCGGCGGCCGCCCCGACCCTCGCAGCGCTTCACGCCTCCCCGCTGCTCGCAAGCTCGCAGCGGGTCCCTCGGCGCTTGCTTCGGGCTGGGGACCCCTGCCGCCTCACTTTCCGGCGGCCGCCCCGACCCTCGCAGCGCTTCACGCCTCCCCGCTGCTCGCAAGCTCGCAGCGGGTCCCTCGGCGCTTGCTTCGGGCTGGGGACCCCTGCCGCCTCACTTTCCGGCAGCCGCCCCGACCCTCGCAGCGCTTCACGCCTCCCCGCTGCTCGCAAGCTCGCAGCGGGTCCCTCGGCGCTTGCTTCGGGGCGGGGACCCCTGCCGCCTCACTTTCCGGTGGCCGCCAGTCAGGTCTCGCGGGTGATTTCCTCCAGCTTCCCCTGCGAGAGCCGGAAGCGCCGGTCCGTGCGCGCGGCCAGAGACCGGTCGTGGGTGACCACCAGGATGGTGGTCTCCTGCTTCCGGGACAGGTTCCGCAGCAGCTCGATGATCAGGTCCCCGGTCTGCTCGTCCAGGTTGCCGGTGGGTTCGTCCGCGAGGATCAGCTTCGGGTGGTTGGCCAGCGCCCGGGCGATGGAAACGCGCTGCTGCATGCCGCCGGACAGCCGGTTGGCCTTGCGGTCATGGACCTCCGGGGGCAGCTCCACCGTAGTCAGCAGCTCGGCTGCCCGCGCCGCGCGTTCGGCCTTGGGAACCCCCGCGAACTCCATCGGCAGCATGACGTTCTCCTTGGCCGAGAGATTGGGCATCAGGTTGTACTGCTGGAACACGAACCCGATATCGTCCCGGCGGTAGGCGGTCAGCTTGCGGTCCGGCAGCGAGGTGATATCAACGTCGTTGACGAGCACCTGGCCGCTGTCGGCCTTGTCCAGGGCGCCGAGGATGGACAGCAGCGTGGACTTGCCGCTGCCGCTCTTGCCCACGATCGAGGCGAAGGAGCCCTGCGGCAGCGTCAGCGAGACGTCGTTGACGGGGGTGAGCAGCGTGTCGCCGCTGCGGAATTGCTTGACGATATTGCGTACCTGCAGCATGGGTCATTCACCTCGGAGTACTTCGATGGGACGGATCTTCGCGGTCAGCAGGGCCGGCACCAGCGAGCCCAGGACGGCTACCAGCAGTACGGCCAGCAGGCCGAGGGCCAGCGTGCCCGGACCCAGAGTGGCGGCCAGGTCACCGATCAGGGCCGTGCCCTGGCCAAAGCCGCCCCCGCCGCCGGGACCGCCGAACCCGCCGTCGGGGCCGCCGGGGCCGGCCGCGGCTGCGGAAGCGGTGCCGGAGGAGACCAGGGCGCCGGCAATGCCGCTGCTGCCGGCGGCCGCGACGCCGGTGCCCAGCACGGCAGCGAGGATGACGAGCACCAGGGACTCGAACACGAACTGTACGCCGATGGTCCGGTTCGGGGCGCCGATGGCCTTGAGCACGCCGATCTCGTGCCGGCGTTCGCGCACGATCATCACCATGACCAGCAGGATGATCAGTCCGGCGGTGACCAGCGAGACAATGAAACCGGTCAGGGAGATCTTCTGGACGCTGGCCAGCGAGTCCACCGCCGAATCCAGACCCCGGGAGCCGGCGCTGACGTCGGCGCCGTCGCCGAGAGCCGCGGTGAGCGACTGCTGGGCGGAGTCCATGTTGTCGATGCTGTCCACCACAGCGGTGATGGTGCTGAGCTCGCCCGTCTGGCCGGCGAGCTTCTGGACCGCGGCCAGCGGCAGGTAGACGGCGTTGTTGTCAAAGGCGGTGCCAGCGTCGAAGATGCCGGCTACGGTGAACTTTCGTTCCAACGCGGTAAACGTGTCGCCGACGGCGAGCTTGTTCTTCTCGGCCAGTCCGGTGCCGATCAGGGCCTGGGTGGAGGTGGTCTTGAAGTCGGTCAGCATGCTGCCGGAGGTGATGCTGATAGCCTGCCCGGAAGCATCGACGGCGCTGCCGATGCCGGTGGCGGTGACTGGCAGTGTGAAGGCGGGCCTGGCCGTGCCGGCCGCGCCTGCGTCCGTGCCGGAGCCGCCGGCGCCGGACTGGTTCTGCCGGTTGCCCAGCGTGCCCGGAACAACGGCGGATTCCAGACTGGTGGTGCCTGCGGTACCGCCGCCCGGACCGAAACCACCGGAGCCCTGCGCCGAGGTGCCGGCCGTGGAGTCTTCGCTGCCCAGCCGGACCGCCAGGGTCGGGATGACCGCCGAGACATGGTCGGCTGCAGCGGCGGTCTCCGCGTCCGCCGTCGTGAGCGGTTCGCCGCCGCCCTGGAAGCCGCGGGCGCCGGCCGGGTTGATGGTCAGCGCGTTGCCCGCGCTGGACTTCAACTCGGTGATCTTCCCGGCCACTGCCTGGTTTGCCACCAGCATGGACAGGGCCAGGCCGATGGCCACGGCCAGGATGATCACGACGGCGCCGCTGCGCACTTTGTTGCGGAACGCATTGCCCACACTCCGGGCCAAGACATTCATAAATCCTCCAGGTCGCTTGTGCGGCACCCCTGATGGGATGCCGCGAATGCGAGTCTGGCAAGGCAATCTGTGCGCAGCTGGTGGCAGTTGTAGCACTTAGCTGTGCGCCGGCTGGGAGCTTGCTGGGAAACTCAGTCCACTGCGGGGATGCGGTCGTTGACGTAGCTGACGCCCAGCTGGGCCCGCACACCGTCGAACAGCCGCATGGTCTTGAGGGTGTGTTCCCACGGCATGGTGGGGCTGGCAACCAGACCGGCCTGGATGCAGCGGGTGACTTCGCGGAGCTGGTAGGTGAAGCCGTTGCCGATCTGCCCGAACCGTTCGGTCCGTGACGGGCCGCGGTGTTGTTCGATGACAAGTTCGGTGGGGTTGTGCAGCGGCGAATCGGTGCGCAGCCAGCCGTGCGAGCCTGCCACGGTGGCCGTGCGTGGGGACCAGGCCAGCAGGGAAGAGGTCAGCTGGGCCTGCGCGCCGGAACTGTAGGTCAGGGTCAGCGCGTTCTGGTCGTCGATGCCGTCATCGTTCACGTGCCCTATGGCAGTGACGGTTTGCGGGTAGCCCAATGACCCCAGCGCCCAAGTCAGCGGGTAGACGGTCAGATCCAGCAGGGCGCCGCCGCCGGCCGCCGGATTCCACAACCGGGAAGTGACATCGTACGGGGCGGGGAAGCCCAGGTCCGCCTGGACCCAGTGGACGGTGCCCAGCTCGCCCGAGGCGATGATCTGCCAGGCCCGGTTGATGGCCGGCAGGAAACGGCTCCAGATGGCCTCCATCAGGAACAGCCGGCGGCTTCGGGCCAGCTCGATCAGTTCGGCAGCCTCGCGTGCATTGATGGCGAGGGACTTTTCGCACAGCACATGTTTGCCCGCTTCCAGGGCCCGCCGGGCGATCTCGTAGTGCTGCCCGTGCGGAGTGGCCACGTACACCACGTCCACCGCGGGGTCGGCGAAGAGCTGGTCGTAGCCGCGGGACCGTTCGGTGTCGAAGTAGCTGGCCGCGAAGCCGAAACGTGCGCCGAAGTCGAGCGCGTTGGTCTCGCTGCGCGAGCTGACCGCCTGCAGCACGGCGTCTTCGAGCCGGTCGATGTCCTCGGTGACCCGGCCTGCCATCCGTCCGGTGGAGACCACGCCCCAGCGCAGCGGGCGGCCGGTGGCCTCCAGCGGGCTGGGCGCCCCCGGTTCGGCGCTGGGCGGAGGCACGATGTGCGTCATGGGTCAATCATTCACGCCGGTGCCGCCGGCGTCCATGGGCCGGACCCCGGCGGGTGCGTCGCCGTCGCCGGCCCCCGGCAACCTGGGCGGGATGCCCCCTGCAACTTGGGCGGGATAGTTGCAGTTATCCGGCCGGATAACAGCATCTATCCCGCCCAAGTTTGGGGGGATTGGGGGGACGGGAGGGAGTGTGGGGACGGTCAGGCGTTGGCTTCGCGGTGCGCCTTGGCCAGCTCCACATAGTGGGAGGCATTGCGCAGCACGGACTGGTATTCCTCATCGGTCAGTTCCCGGCGCACCTTGGCAGGCACACCGGCCACCAGCGAGCGCGGCGGGACCTCGGTGCCTTCGAGCACGACGGCGCCGGCGGCCACCAGCGAGCCTGCGCCGATGACGGCGCCGTTCATGATGGTGGCGCTCATGCCTACCAGGCAGTTGTCCTGGACCGTGCAACCGTGGATGACCGCGGAGTGGCCCACGCTGACGCCGTCGCCGACGGTGCAGGGGAAGCCGGCATCGGCGTGCAGGACCACGTTGTCCTGGAGGTTGCTGCCACGGCCGACCCGGATGGGGGCGCTGTCGCCGCGGACGGAGACACCGTAGAAGGCGCTCGACTCGGCGGCGAGGACAACGTCCCCGCTGAGCGTGGCGGTGGGCGCGACGAAGGTTGACGGGTCGACGGCCGGGGTCTGCCCGGCGATGGTAATAATGTGGGCCATGGCACCAAGCCTAAGGGACGCTCAGGGTTTGGCGAGGACGAGGAACCGGTACCGGCCGGCGCCGTCGGCAAGGTCCCATGCGGTGAAGCTGCGGATATCCCCGTGCGGCTCGAAGAGGCTCTTGACCATTTCGTCGCTGCGCGGACTGTCGAACCCGCCGGTGTCTTGGCCCTGAAGCCCAGTGCGCAGACCTATCGCCAGCGGGGCACCGGGCCTGAGCACGCGCATGATCTCGGTCATCACGCCGTACATGTCGGTATTGGACACCTCCACCAGCGCATCCATGGCCCAGGCGGCGTCGAACGTTCCGCCCGCGAAGGGCAGTTCGGCCGGGGTGCCCACCACGGCCTCCAGGTGCCTGGCCCGGGCCAGGTGGATGTTCTCCTCGGAGGGGTCCAGACCCACGTAGTTGATCCCGGCGGCGACGAAGGCGAGGCCGTCCTCGCCGGTACCGCAGCCGATTTCCAGCACCTGGTGCCGGTGGGCGGCAACCAGGGCGTCGATGAAGGAGTCCCGTTCGGCCGTCAGCCTCGGGTCCGGATGATGCAGCTCCTGGTTGCCCATGCACAGACTCTACGGCACGTTCCGGGGCGGATCAGGTCCCGCCTGGCGTGGTCAGTTGAAGATGACGGTGCGGGTGCCGTCCAGCAGCACCCGGTGCTCGGCATGCCACTGCACCGCCTGGGCCAGCGTGCGCGCCTCCACGTCCCGGCCCAGGGCCACGAACTGTTCGGCGGAGCGGGCATGGTCGACCCGGATGACCTCCTGCTCGATGATCGGCCCTTCGTCCAGGTCCGGGGTGACGTAGTGGGCGGTGGCGCCGATCAGCTTCACGCCGCGTTCATGGGCCTGGTGGTACGGCCGGGCGCCCTTGAACGAGGGCAGGAAGGAATGGTGGATGTTGATGGCCTTGCCCTGCAGATCGGTGCACAGCTGGTTGCTGAGGATCTGCATGTAGCGGGCCAGCACCACAAGTTCGACGTCGTGTTCGGTCACCAGTTTGCGCAGCTGCTGTTCGGCCTGTTCCTTGGTGTCCGCGGTGACCGGGATGTGGTGGAAGGGGACGCCGTAGAATTCGGCGAGCCCGGCCAGGTCCGTGTGGTTGGAGACGATCGCCGGGATGTCGATCGGCAGCGTGCCAGAGCGCTGCAGGAAGAGCAGGTGGTTCAGGCAGTGCGCGGAGGTGGAGGCCATCAGCAAGGTGCGCATCTTCGCGCCCTCGCGGTGCAGGCCCCACTCCATGTCAAAGGATTCGGCAACCGGCCGCAGCCGCTCCTGCAGCTGGGCCTGGTCCATCCCCGTACTGACGGCCACGCGCATGAAGAATCGGCCCGAGGCCGGGTTGCCGTACTGCTGCGAATCCACGATGTTGCAGCCGGCGTCGGCCAGCACGCCGGCGACGGCGGCAACGATCCCCGGCCGGTCCGCGCAGGACAGGGTCAGGTTGTAGGCAATCTCGGTGCTGGGCCGGGGGCCGGCCGTGGGTGTTTCGCTCACGGACCCCAGCGTAGCCGCAGGGGCCCCGCCCGAGCGAAGCGAGGGTGGGGGTGTGGCGGAGCGGTAGCCGCAGGGGCCCCGCCCGAGCGAAGCGAGGGTGGGGGTGTGGCGGAGCGGTAGCGTTCGCCGCCTGCCCCAGGCCTCACAGGCTCGGCACGGCGGCCCCGGGAGGCTTTCTTGCCGGGGTCGCGCTCAGGCCCCGGCCGGGACGGAAGCCGGCGCGGCAGCCGCGCCGTCGTGCCGGTCCGCGGCCAGGAAGCGGACCGCCGCGGCCGCAGCGGCGCGCCCGGCCCTGGTAGCGCCCACCGTGGAGGCCGACGCCCCGTAGCCGACCAGGAACAGTCCCGGCCGCCGGGGCACGGTGACGCCGTCCGTGCCCATCAGGATGCCGCCGCCGGGTTCGCGCAGGTGCAGCGGAGCCAAGTGGTCCAGCGCGGCGCGGAAGCCGGTGGCCCAGAGGACGGCATCCACCGGCTCGGCCGACCCATCGGCGAAGACCACACCGTCGGCGGTAAGGCGTTCGAGCCGGCCACGGGAGACCAAGACGCCGGACTCGATCCCGGCCCGGTACATCTGGTTCAGCGGCAGCCCGGTGGCAGCCACCACGCTCAGCGGCGGCAGTCCGGCCCGGGTCCGCTCGTTGACCTTGCGCTCGACCTCGACGCCCCAGCCGGCATCGAACGGGGCGGTCGTGAATTCGGGCGGGCGGCGGGTGGACCACAGGGTGCGGGCGCCGGCGGCGTCGAGCTGGAGCAGGAACTGCAGCGCCGAGGTGCCGCCGCCGACCACCAGCACGCGCTGGCCGCGGAACTCGTCCGCGCTGCGGAAGTCGTGGGTGTGCAGCTGGCGGCCGCGGAACTGTTCGCGCCCCGGGTACCACGGCCAGTACGGGCGGTCCCAGGTTCCGGTGCCGTTGATGACCGTCCGCGCCAGCCATTCGCCGCCGGCTGTGCGCACGCGCAGCCGGCCGCTGCCGGCGTCCCCCACCGCCTCGGCGCGCTCTGGCCGGTGCACCGGCAGGCCGAAGCGGCGTTCGTAGCTGCCGTAGTAGCGTGCGACGACGGCGGAGGCCGGCTCGGCGGGGTCCGGCACCCCGAGGGGAAGTCCGGGCAGGTCATGCAGCCCGTGCGCGGCGTCGAAGGTCAGTGACGGCCAGCGGTGGCGCCAGGCGCCGCCGGGGCCGGCATTGGCGTCCAGGATGACGTAGTCCCGCTCCGCGGCCAAACCGAGCCGCTGCAGGTGCCAGGCGGCGCTCAGGCCTGCCTGTCCCGCGCCGATGACGACCACACTGCGTGTGTCCATGGACAGTGCCTCCCGCTGCAGAATTTGTTGAAGGATCAACATTCATGCCGTGTAACCGCGCGGGCCGGACCGATATTCCGCGCGCTCGGATAGGATGGGCCGTGTCGCGACTGGCGTTAGGTGGGGCACCATCAGGAAGCGGCAGCGGAGCGCGGCGGGCGGGTCCCGGCCGCGGGATGCACAGTGCAGACCACGGATCGCACGCCTGGGCCGGGGGTCAAGTCGTAACCGGATCCTGTCATCCGGCGGACACGCAATGCGCGAGCCCGTCTGCAGCCGGTAGCCTGACCTGTAGCAAAACAACCCCATCCAGGAGATCTCCGTGACGTCTTCCACCACCTCGGTCACCAACCTTCCGCTGTCCGAAGTCGACCCAGAAATTGCTGCTGTCCTCAAGGACGAGCTCGGCCGCCAGCGGGACACGCTGGAAATGATCGCTTCCGAGAACTTCGCGCCGCGTTCGGTGCTGGAGGTCCAGGGCTCGGTCCTGACCAATAAATACGCCGAGGGCTACCCGGGCCGGCGCTACTACGGCGGCTGCGAGTACGTGGATGTGGCCGAGAACCTGGCCATCGAGCGGGTGAAGGCCCTCTTCGGTGCCGAGTTCGCCAACGTCCAGCCGCATGCCGGTGCGCAGGCCAACGCCGCGGCCCTCGCGGCGCTGATCGAGCCGGGGGACAAGATCATGGGCCTGTCGCTGGCCCACGGCGGGCACCTGACCCACGGCATGAAGCTGAACTTCTCCGGCAAGCTCTACGAAGTGGCCGCCTACGGCGTGGAAGAAGACACCCACCGGATCGACATGGACCGGGTGCGCGAGCAGGCCCTGGCAGAGCGGCCGAACGTGATCATCGCCGGCTGGTCCGCCTACCCGCGCCAGCTGGACTTCGAGGCGTTCCGGTCCATCGCCGACGAGGTCGGCGCCTTCTTCTGGACCGACATGGCGCACTTCGCCGGCCTCGTGGCCGCCGGGCTGCACCCGAACCCGGTGCCGCACGCCGACGTCGTGACCTCCACGGTGCACAAGACGCTCGCCGGGCCGCGCTCCGGCGTGATCCTGGCCAAGGAGCAGTTCGGCAAGAAGATCAACTCCAACGTCTTCCCGGGCCAGCAGGGCGGCCCGCTGATGCATGTCATCGCGGCCAAGGCCGTGGCCTTCAAGATCGCCGCGTCGGAGGAGTTCCGCCAGCGCCAGGAGCGCGTGCTGGAAGGCGCCCGCATCCTCGCCGACCGTCTGGCCGCCCCCGATGTCGCCGGAGCCGGAGTCTCCGTACTCACCGGCGGCACCGACGTGCACCTAATCCTGGTGGACCTGCGCAACTCCGAACTGGACGGCAAACAGGCCGAGGACCTGCTGCATTCGGTCGGCATCACGGTCAACCGCAACGCCGTCCCGTTCGACCCGCGCCCGCCGATGGTCACCTCCGGCCTGCGCATCGGCACCCCCGCGCTGGCCACCCGCGGCTTCGGCGCCACCGAGTTCGAAGAGGTCGCGGACGTCATCGCCACCACGCTCAAGGGCGGTGCCGACGTCGAGGTGTTGCGCAAGCGTGTGGCCAAGCTGGCCCAGGACTTCCCGCTGTACCCGGGCCACGAGGAATGGTGAACATGAACATCTACACGAACCCGCAGCCGGCCCGGATCCTGGACGGCAAGGCCACGGCGGCAGCGATCAAATCCGAGCTGGCCGAGCGTGTGGCCGCGCTGCGCGCCCGCGGCATCGTCCCCGGTCTGGGCACTGTGCTGGTGGGTGCGGACCCGGGCAGCCAGTGGTATGTGGCCGGCAAGCACCGCGACTGCGCCGAGGTGGGCATCGAGTCCATCCGCCGCGACCTGCCGGAGAACATTTCGCAGGAAGAGCTCGAGGCCGTCCTGGACGAGCTGAATGCGGACCCGGCCTGCACCGGTTACATCGTGCAGCTGCCGCTGCCCAAGCACATCGACACCAACCGCATACTCGAGAAGATCGATCCGGCCAAGGACGCGGACGGGCTGCACCCGACGAACCTGGGCCGGCTGGTGCTGAACGTGAACGAGCCGCTGGATTCGCCGCTGCCGTGCACCCCGCACGGCTGCGTGGAACTGCTGCTGCGCCACGACATCGAGCTGAAGGGCAAGAAGGTCCTCGTGGTCGGCCGCGGTGTCACCGTGGGCCGCCCGCTGGGCCTGCTGCTGACCCGGCGCAGCATCAACGCCACGGTCACGCTGGCGCACACCGGTACCGAGGACCTCGCCGCAGAACTGGGCCAGGCCGACGTCGTGATCGCCGCCGCCGGGATGCCGCACATGATCCGCGCCGAGGACCTCAAGCCCGGCGTCGTGGTGCTGGACGTAGGCGTGAGCCGCGTCGAGGACGAGGACACCGGCAAGTCCCGCGTGACCGGCGACGTCGATCCGGAGGCCCGCAGCGTGGCCAGCTGGCTGTCGCCGAACCCGGGCGGCGTCGGACCGATGACCCGCGCCATGCTGCTGGCCAATGTGGTGGAGGCCGCCGAGCGCCAGGCCGGCTGACCCGCCGGGCACCCGCAACGCAGGGAAACGGTAGGAAGGCAAGGGGAGGTACTCCGGTGGGAGTGCCTCCCCTTGCCGCGTCTGCGGCGCCGGGAGGGGCTCATCCCGATCGGATGATGCGTCCGCACCCGCGGGCATGCACCATGGGTGGGTGATCGACTCGGCAGCCCGGAACCCATCCACCGACGGTACCGCCGCGACGTTCTTCGAGGACCTTGGCCGGCGTGGCAGCGAGCCACTGTTGCGCAAGGTCTCGGGGCGCATCCGGTTCGACCTGGTTGACGGCGCAGCCACCGAGTCCTGGCACCTGACCGTGGACCAGGGCGAGCTCACCGTTGCGCGCGGGTCCGCCCCGGCGGACTGCATCATCCGTGGCGAACGATCGGTCTTCCAGGAGCTGGTCGGGGGCCGCAGGAACCTGATGGCGGCGGTGCTGCGGGGTGCCGTGGTGTGCCACGGTGATCTCGAGCTGCTGCTCGCGATCCAGCGGATTTTTCCGGCCCCGCCCCCGGGCTGGGACCCGGCGGCCGGCACGAGGAGCGCGTGATGGGCGAGCAGCTGGTGAAGATCCTCAACGGCAACACCTTCGTCGTCAGCGATGAGCGGGGTGACATCGAGGCTTCCCCGTCGGACCCGACGGGGCTGTTCTCCTTCGATACACGGTTCTTGTCGAAGTGGGTGCTCACCGTGAACGGCGACCGTCTGACGTCGCTGTCGACCGACGACCTGCAGTACTACGAGTCCCGGTTCTTCCTCGTCCCCGGGGTGGGCAGCGTCTATGTGAACGCGACCCTGTCGGTAATCCGCCGGCGTTCGGTTGGCAACGGATTCCACGAGGAGATGTTGTTCCTGAACCACGACGCCGCGCCGGTCGATCTGACGGTGCGGATCGAGGCTGATTGCGATTTCGCGGATCTGTTCGAGATCAAGGACGCGCTGCAGAAGAAGGGGTCCTACAGCAGGCAGGCGGATGAAGGGTCGCTGGTCCTGACCTACCGCCGCGACACGTATGAGCGGTCGACGGCGATCTCGTCGTCACAGCCCTGCGCGTTCGACGACGGCGGGCTGACGTTTGCGGTCAGGATCGAACCGCATGAGTCCTGGACGACCGAACTGGATGTCGCCATCGATGTACCCGGACAGATAGCGGAGGGCGACACCCGGTCAATCAGGGACCAGGTGAAGCGGCCGATCACGAACATGGCAAGGAATCTCGCCCGGTGGCTCGACGGTGCGCCGCGGCTCGAGTGTGACTGGGAGACACTGTCCAGGACCTACCGGCGGAGCCTGATCGACCTGGCGGCGCTCCGTTTCTCGCCGCTGACCGCAGGGGGCCGCAGCCTTCCGGCCGCCGGTCTGCCGTGGTTCATGACGATGTTCGGGCGCGACAGTATCTTCACGAGCCTGCAGGCGCTGCCGTTCACCGCGGAGCTGGCGGCGACGACGCTGCGCGAGCTCGGATTGCGCCAGGGCACCCGAGTCGACGACTTCCGTGACGAGGACCCCGGCCGGATCCTGCATGAGATGCGCTACGGCGAGATGACCGCGTTCGAGGAGCGCCCGCACTCCCCGTATTTCGGGGCCGCCGACGCCACGCCGCTGTACGTGGTCCTGCTCGACGAGTATGAGCGGTGGACCGGCGACGCCGACCTCGTGCGCGAGCTCGAGCATGAGGCACGCGCCGCGCTGCACTGGATCGATACCTACGCCGATCTCCAGGGCAACGGTTACATCGCCTACCAGCGGCGCAATGTCCAGACCGGCCTCGAGAACCAGTGCTGGAAGGATTCCTGGGACTCGATCTCCTACCGCGACGGCACACTGCCCGGCTTTCCGCGCGCCACCTGCGAGCTGCAGGGCTACGCCTACGACGCGAAGGTCCGCGGCGCGCGGCTGGCACGCGAGGTGTGGCACGATCCCGTACTTGCCGCCCGGCTCGAAAAGCAGGCCGCCGAGCTGAAGCAGCGTTTCAACCGTGACTTCTGGGTCGCCGATGGTGGGTACTTTGCGATCGCCCTCGACGCCGACGGGCGCCAGGTCGACTCGCTTACCTCGAACAATGGCCACCTCCTGTGGAGCGGCATCGTCGATGAGTCGAAGGCCAGGGCCGTGGCCGGGCACCTGATGGGCGACCGGCTCTTCACCGGCTGGGGGATCCGGACGCTTGCCACGGGGGAGAGCCGGTACAACCCCATCGGCTACCACAACGGGACCATCTGGCCGTTCGACAACTCGTTCATCGCGTGGGGACTGCGCCGCTACGGCTTCAAGGACGAGGCCGCCGTGGTGGCAGCCGGCATCCTCGAGGCGTCCAGGTTCTTCGACGGACGGCTGCCCGAGGCGTTCGGAGGATATCCGCGGTCGATGACGAAGTACCCGGTGCAGTATCCCACCGCGTGCAGCCCCCAGGCATGGTCCACGGGGGCGCCGCTGCTGCTGCTGCGCACCATGCTCGGCCTGGAACCGGTGGGCGAGCACCTCGTGGTGGATCCGGCGCTGCCCTATACCATCGGCCGGCTTGAACTGCTTGACATTGCGGGCCGCTGGGGGAGGATCGACGCCTTTGGCCGCGGCCGTGTGGATACGTCGCGTGCGACCGGCGGCCCGGGCGGACCGGACCGCTGACCGTCAGCCCGACGGTGTACCAGGCCCGGGCGGTCCGGACAACAACGAGGGGGCGGTCCCGGACACCCGGAACCGCCCCCTCGCCGCGTTCAGGACCTTAGACGGTGGCCTTGGCCCGTTCGTTCACGGCGGGCCGGCGCTTGTCGAACACGGTGGCGCCGACTTCCTGCTCGGCCTGGTTAGTGATGGACAGGTCGATGCCGCGGCGGTCGCGCAGGGCGAGCACAGCCAGGATTGACACGACCGTCATGCCTAGCAGGTAGAGCGAAACGGCGGTGCTGGTGCCGGTGGCGTTGATCAGCGCCTGGGCAATAGTCGGGGCGAAGGCGCCGCCGAGGATCGCGCCGAGAGCGTAGGAGATCGAGACGCCGGAGAAGCGGACCGAGGCCGGGAAGATTTCCGCATACCAGGCGGCCTGCGGACCGTAGCCGAGACCGAGGCCGACGGTGAACAGGGCCAGCGCCAGGTAGAGCATGGCCAGCGAGCCGGTGTTGATCAGCCAGAACAGCGGGAAGACGGTCAGCAGCTGGGCGGTGAAGCCGATCAGGTAGGTTTTGCGGCGGCCGATCTTGTCCGCGAGGAACCCTGCCATCGCGGTCCAGAAGAACCAGCATGCGGAGGCAAAAGTGATCGCGAGCAGCACGTCGGTGCGCTCCAGGCCCACGGCCGGGCTGGTGGCGTAGCTGGGGATGAAGCCACCGGTGGCCATGTAGCCGGCGGCGTTGTTTCCGGCGAACACCAAGGCGGCGAGGATGACCAGCAGCCAGTGCTTGCGGAACAGCTCCGCGATCGGGACCTTGGTCTGCTGCTTCTTCTCGGCGATCTCCAGGAACACCGGGGACTCGTCCACGGCCCGGCGGACGAGGTAGCCGACGATGATCAGCACGAAGCTGAGGAGGAACGGCACGCGCCAGCCCCACTCGAGAAACGCTTGGCCGGGAGAGATGACGCCGGTCATCAGCGTGGTCACGCCGGAAGCCAGCAGCATGCCCAGCGGCACGCCCAGCTGGGGGAATGCGCCCGCACGGCCGCGGCGGTCCGCCGGGGAGTGCTCGACGGCCATCAGGACCGCACCGCCCCATTCGCCGCCGGCAGAGACGCCCTGCAGGATGCGCAGCAGCAGCAGCAGGACCGGGGCCATGACACCGATGTTTTCGTAGGTGGGAAGCACGCCGATCAGGGTGGTCGCTGCACCCATCAGGATCAGGGTGATGACCAGCATCCAGCGCCGGCCGATCTTGTCCCCGTAGTGGCCGGCCAGGAACGCTCCCAGCGGGCGGAAGAGGAAGCTGATGCCCACGGATGCGAATGCCAGCAGCAGGCCGATCGACTCACCGGCCGGCTCGAAGAACAGGTGGGCGAAGACCAAACCGGCGGCCGTGGCGTAGATGAAGAAGTCGTACCACTCGACGGTGGTCCCGATGATGGTCGCGAAGGCCACACGCCGCTGGTTGGCGGCCGAGGAATGGCCTTGTGACTTTGTGCTCATGTTCAGAATTCCTTGCTCGAAGACCACGCTCGGTGGCCGGCGCCGCGATTCAGAAAATATTTGAAGGTCTCAACTATTGAGTTTCCTAGGTGTCCAGTGTCACACTTCTCCTTCATTTAGTAAACTTCAGAAAACTATGGAACTTCTTCGGATGGACCGAAATATTGGCTGACTTCACCCTGCGACAGCTCGAGCTCTTTGCCGCCCTGCCGGAGCATCCCACCCTCAGCGCCGCCGCGGCCGCGCTGCACATTTCCGAGTCCGCCCTCTCCCAGGCCATCTCCGCGCTGGAACAGGCCGTCGGCGAGCAGTTGTGCGTCCGGCGCAAGGCGCGCGGTCTGCAGCTGACCCCGGCCGGGCAGTTCTTCGCGCAGGGCGCCCGCCGCCTGTTGCACGACGCCGAAGGACTGGTCAGCGACCTGGCCGGGACCTCCGGCCGGCTCAAGGGCCCGGTCAAACTCGGTGTCTTCGCCAGCTTTGCCAGCAACGTGGTGCCGGCCATCCTGGAAGGCTTCCCGGCGCGGCACCCGGAGGTCATCGTGGACGTGACGGTTGGCACCCACGATGACCTGCTGCCGGCCTTGGACGCCGGGCTGCTGGATCTGGCCATCGTGTACGACATGCTCCTGCCGCCGGGCTATGCGCAGCGGGACATCTACGCGACCGAGCTGATGGCCGTGCTGCCGCCGGACCACCGGTTCGCAGGCCTGGAAGCCATCGACCTGGCCCTGCTGGCCCCCGAGCCGCTGATCATGTACGAATCCAGCCCGAGCACGTCCAACACGCAGCGGCTTTTCGCCGAGCGCGGCCTGCGCCCCAACGTCGCCACCGCCATGCCGGAGGTGGTGCTCGTCCAGGCGCTGGTCGGCCGGGGGCTGGGCTATGCCCTGCTGATGTCCCGGCCGAACCAGCCGCCGCAGACCATCGAAGGCCGGCAGGTGGTGGTCCGGCCGCTGTCCCCGCCGGCCAGCCGCACCTCGGTGGTGGCGATCTGGCCGGACCAGACCAAACTCACCCGCCGTGCCGAAGCCCTGCTGGATTATGCGGTTGAGGTGCTGCAGTTGCCGGCAGGCTAGCGGCGGGGAGGTCGCTAGGTGCCCAGGGATGTCGGGACGCGTTTGGCGTAGGCCTTCAGGTCGAAGTCCGGGTCGGCGGCCTGTCCGGGGGTGAGCGTCCGGCCGGCGGCCAGCAGGCGCCGGGCGGCCATGTGGTCGGCCGGCTGGTTGACGGACTCGACGGCGGCCAGGGCGCCATCGCGGTAGCAGAAGACCGAGAACCTGCCGGTCCGGGGATCCCCGCGCAGCACGGTCTGGTCCCCGGGGGCGGACAGCCCGGCGATCTGCAGCTTCAGCGCCCCCTGGGTGGACCAGAACCAGGGCAGCTCGGCGTAGGGTCCGGCCGGTACGGTGCCGGTCAGGGTGCCGGCCAGGTGGCGGGCCTGGTCGGTGGCGTTCTGCACCGATTCCAGGCGCAGCCGGGCGCCGGCATGCGCCTGCGGATAGCTGGCGCAGTCCCCGAGCGCGTAGATGTCCGGGTCGCTCGTTTGCAGGGACGCATCGACCGCTATGCCGTTGTCCACCGCCAGCCCGGCGGCCTCGGCCAGCTCGGTGCGCGGGGTAACGCCGATGCCGGCCAGCACCAGGTCCGCCGGGTAGGTGTGCCCGGCGGTGGACACCGCGGCGGCCACCTGCCCCGCGCCGTCGCCGGTGAACGAGGCGATTCCCTCGCCCAGGCGCAGGGCGGTGCCCATCTGCCGGTGGGCGGCGGCGAACCACTCGCTCGTGGGACGGGACAGGGCCCGGGCCATCGGACGGTCGGCGTATTCGAGCACGGTGACCGCGATGCCGCGGGCGCGGGCGGCGGCAGCGAACTCCAGGCCGATGAACCCGGCACCGATCACGACGGCGTTGCGCACCGTGTCCAGGCGCCGGTGGACGGCCTCGGCGTCGGCCAGCGTGCGCAGTCCGTGGATGCCGGCCAGACCGGCCCCGGGCACCGCCGGTTCCCGGTTGGCCGCGCCGGTGGCCAGCACCAGCTTCGTGTAGGCCAGCACGGACCCGTCGGACAGGTTCACGGTGTGCCCGTTACGGTCGATGCCGGTCACCGCCACCCCGGTGCGGCAGTCCAGGCGCGCGTCGGCGAAGAATTTCTCCCCACGCAGCGGCAGCGGCGCCGGGGCCGCGCCGCCGTCGCGCACCGCCAGGTAGTCCTTGGACAGCGGCGGGCGCTGGTAGGGGAAGGCCGCCTCGTCGCCGACCAGGGTGATGTCCCCGGTGAAGCCCGCGGCGCGCAGCGAGTCGGCCAGTTGGACGCCGGCCTGGCCGTTGCCGGTGATGACAATGCGGTCCCGAGCCGTAGTGTCCACGGCTCAGACCTGGCTCTCGGGCAGGTCGACCTCGACCGCGTCCAGGCCCTCGCCGACCGTGACCTGGCAGCCCAGCCGCGAGCGGTCCGTGCGCTCTTCGACCGTGCAGTCGAGCATCTCGTCCTCGTCGTCGCTGATCTCCGGCAGCGCGTCGAGGTATTCCTCGCGGACGTAGACGTGGCAGGTGGCGCACATCGCCTGCCCGCCGCACTCCCCGACGATCCCGGCCACACCGTTGGTCACCGCGGCGCGCATCAGCGAGGTCCCCGGCTCCACCTCCAGCACATCCACATCGCCGCCGGCATGATTGAAAGTGATCTTTGCCATGATGGTTTCCTTTCCTACTTCCGGTCCCACAGGACGGGCAATTCGGTCATGCCGCGGAAGACCCAGCCCGCATCCACAGCGGGGTGCCCCGGATCCAGCCGCAGGCTGGGCAGTTCGGCGAAGAGCTGCGGCAGGGCGATGCCGGCCACGGAGGCCTTGGCGACCCAGGCCCCGGCGCAGTAGTGGTTGCCGCCGCCGAAGGCCAGGTGCGGCTTCTTCGGCCGGTTGATGTCGAAGACTTCCGGATCCTCGAAGACCTTCGGGTCCCGGTTGGCCGCCCCGACGACGACACCGAGCCGGGCGCCCCGGGGCAGGGCCATGCCTTCGAGCACGGTATCGCGGGTGACTTCGCGCGGGTACATGCCGATCGGAGCCACCCAGCGGACCGACTCCTCGAACACCGCAGGGAAGAGCGAGGGGTCGGCCAGCACCTGGGCCAGCTGTTCCGGGTTGGACAGCAGGGCCCAGACGGCCACGCCGAGGACGTCGCGCGGCTCGTTCAGGCCGCCGCCGATGGTCATTTTCATGTTGGCGCGGATGGCTTCCATCGGGATCGGCATGCCGGCCAGTCCCGAGAGCAGGCTGTTGTCCGGGTTCTTCAGCAGGTACGGCAGGATCTCGTCGATCGCGTCGTCGACCTCGTTGTAGGACTTTTCCGACGCCGCCCAGACCTCCGGATCGTCGGCATAGTTGCCGGTGCCGTTGATCATGGTCTGCGACCAGCGCTGCAGGTCCTCCTGCGTGGCATTGTGGAAGCCCATGATCAGGCGCAGGTTCTCGGCCGCATAGGGCGCGGCATACTCCCAGATCAGATCCGCGCCGGGGCCTGCAGCCTTGAGCCGGGCCAGGTACTTGTCGCTATTGGCCTGGAAGATCGCGTTCCAGGTTTCCTTGATCGCCTTCGGGCGCAGCACCGAGCCGTAGGACTTGCGGTCCACATCGTGCTCGGGGTCGTCCTTGCGCAGCATGGAATGGCCCATCGCGCGCTTCATCAGCGAGTTGGTCTCGTTGGCCGAGTAGATTTCCTGGTCGTTCTCGATGATGTGGCAGGCCTCGTAGCTGGTCACCATGTAGCGGTTCACGGCCGGCACCCAGTGCACCGGGGCCTCCTCGCGCATCCTGCGGTAGATCGGGAACGGGTCCCGGTGCAGGTCTTCAATGGTGACCCAGTCTGCGGTGGGAACGGGGCGGGCCTCGGCCTGGACGCTCATCCTGGACTCCTCATGTTGGCGGGCGGCTGCCCGTGTGATCTGGCTTGCCTCCGAGTGTGGCACCCGTCATATCCTCGGGTAAAGTTCATAAAAGTTGGATATATCCAAATAAAAATGATGGAAGGAGCAGTCGTGGCCCGCTACACCCTGCGCCAGCTGGCCTACTTCGTTGCCGTCGCGGAAACCGGCGCCATCTCGGCGGCTGCGGACGAGCTGCGGGTGTCCCCGACGGCGGTGGCGGCGGCGCTGGGGGAGTTGGAGCGGATTTTCGATACCCAGCTCACGGTGCGGCGCAAGGCCCATGGTGTCTCGCTCACTCCGGCCGGCTCGCATCTGCACTCCCGTGCCGCGGCCCTGCTCCGGGATGCGGAGGAGCTGGAGCTGAGCGCCGCCGCCGGGGGGACGGAACTGGCCGGCCCGCTGCTGGTCGGCTGCTACCTGACCGTGGCGCCGACCATTCTGCCGGTGCTGCTTGAAGGCTTCACTGCCGAACACCCGAAGGTGCAGCTGGACTTCGTCGAGGGCACCCAGGACGAGGTGCAGGAACGCCTCTTCGCCGGCGAGCTGGACCTGGCGGTGGTCTACGACATGGACCTGCGGCCCGGGCTGGGTTCGGTGCTGCTCTACGAGGTGGCGGCCTATGCCCTGCTGCCCGAGGACCACCCGCTGGCCCGGCGGGACAAGGTTTCCCTGGCCGAACTCGCCGCCGAGCCGATGATCCTGCTGGACGCCCCGCCGAGCAGCCACCACACCCTGTCGCTGTTCGAGGACGCCGGCGTGTCGCCGCTGATCCGCTACCGCACCACCGACTTCGAACTGACCCGGTCGCTGGTGGGCCGGGGAACCGGCTATTCGGTGCTGGTCCAGCGTCCGGCGGTGGACGCCAGCTACGAGGGCCGGCCCGTGGTGGCGAGGCCGATTGTCCCGGCCGTGAAGCCGATCGCGGTGCGAATGATCTGGCCCGAGGCGATCCGGCCGACCGACCGCGCCCGGGCCATGGTCGAATTCGCCGCCGGCGCGGTTCCGGCTGCCCTGGGTCCGCCGCGGACGCAGCTGAAGTAGCCGAAGGGGCTGCCGCACGCGGACGGTTTCCCGCCCCGCCGGGGGCGGCTAAGCTGTTCGCGTGCCTCAAACAAATCTTTCAGATTCCCCCGGCCCGGGCACCCGCGGTGGCGGCGGGATCGTGATTTCGGCCCGGAACCTGACCAAGAAGTTCGGCGACGTCGCCGCCGTCGACGGCATCTCGTTCGAGGTCCGGGCCGGCGAATCCTTCGGATTGCTCGGCCCGAATGGCGCGGGCAAGTCCACCACCATGCGCATGATCGGCGGCGTCTCCCGGCGCAGTTCGGGCGAACTGGCCATCATGGGCCTGGACCCGGACCGGTACGGTCCGGAAGTCCGCGCCCACCTCGGCGTCGTGCCGCAGCAGGACAACCTGGACGAGGAACTGCGGGTGCGGGACAACCTCATCGTCTACGGGCGCTACTTCGGCCTGCCGCACAGCTACCTGCGGCCCAAGGCGGACGAACTGCTGGAGTTTGCCCAGCTGACGGACAAGGCCAAGTCCAAGATCGATGCGCTCTCCGGCGGGATGAAGCGGCGGCTGACCATCGCCCGGTCGCTGATCAACGAACCCCGGATGCTGCTGCTGGACGAACCGACCACCGGGCTGGACCCGCAGGCGCGGCACATCCTCTGGGACCGGCTCTTCCGGCTCAAGGAGAGCGGGGTTACGCTGATCCTGACCACCCACTACATGGACGAGGCGGAGCAGCTGTGCGACCGGCTGATTGTGGTGGACAAGGGACGGATCATGGCCGAGGGATCCCCGGCGGCGCTGATCCGGGAGCATTCCACCCGCGAAGTACTCGAGCTCAGGTTCGGCTCCGAACGCAACGCGAGCGTGGCTGCCGAGCTGGCCGGCATCGGCGAGCGGCAGGAGACCCTGCCGGACCGCGTGCTGATTTATGCCGACGACGGCGAGGCGGCGCTGGAGCAGGTTTCCGCGCGGGGCCTGCGCCCGCTCACCACGCTGGTGCGCCGTTCCAGCCTGGAGGATGTCTTCCTCCGCCTGACCGGCAGGAGCCTCATTGACTAGGACCTGGCAGCCGGCGGACGCCGCTGCCGCCGGCCGGCAGCGCGCGGGCCTGCGCCCGCCGCTGGACCCCCTGCAGTCCGCGGCCCGGGCGCGCCGGTTCGGGTCCTTGTACTACCTGGAGCACTGGCTGCGGGCGATGCGCGGCTACGGCTGGACGGTGGCCCTGACCGCCGTCGGCACACCGCTGGTGTACCTGTTCGGCCTGGGCGTGGGCCTGGCCGCCCTGGTCGATGCCAATACCTCGGCCGCGGCTTCCCTGGGATCCGGCCGCCCGGTCCCGTACCTGGTCTTTGTGGCCCCGGCCCTGCTGGCCACCGCCGCCATCATGGTGGCCACGGACGAGAACACCTATCCGGTGATGTCCGGCTTCAAGTGGCGGCGGACCTACTACGGTCCCAATGCGTCCCCGCTCTCCAGCCACCAGCTGGTCAACGGCCACTGCCTGGGCGTGCTGTGCCGGCTGCTGCTGACCACCGGACTGTATTTCCTGTTCCTGCTGCCGGCCGGCGCCGTGCTCGAAGCCAGCGGCTGGATGATGATCCTGACCTCGGCGCTGGGCGGGCTGGCCTTCGGCCTGCCGGTGATGGCCTATGCCGCGCGGATCGAGGAGGACAAGGGGCAGTTCGCCCTGGTCCAGCGGTTCATCGTGATGCCGCTGTTCCTGTTCTCCGGAACCTATTTCCCGCTGGAAGCGATGCCGCTGGTGGTGCGCTGGATCGGCTGGATCTCGCCGCTGTGGCACTCGACCGAGCTGGGCAGGGTGCTCAGCTACGGCCAGGCCGAGCCGGCCTGGTTGACGGCGGTCCACCTCGGCTACCTGGCGCTGCTGGCGGTCGCCGGCTGGCTCGCTGCCCGGCGGATCTATGCCAGGAGGCTGGGCAAATGAGCCAGCGCACCATCACCGGCCCGGGCCGTGCGGCCGCCGCCCCGGTGCCGTCCCGGCGGCCGCTGGCCTCGCTGTACGCCGGCAACGTGCGCGCCGTCGTCGGCCGCGGTCTGCGGGCCACCTGGTCGAGCAACTGGGCCATCATGGCCAGCGGATTCGTGGAACCGGTGCTGTACCTGGTGGCGATGGGCATCGGCCTGGGCTCGCTGATCGGCACCGTCCAGGGGCCGGGCGGGGAGCAGATCGGCTACGCCAGCTACATCGCGCCGGCCCTGCTGGCCGTGTCCGCCATGAACGGGGCCGTCTATGACTCGACCTGGAACGTGTTCTTCAAGCTGAACTTCGCCAGGCTCTACGAGGGGATGCTCAATACCTCGCTCGGTCCGCTGGATGTGGCGCTGGGCGAGATCCTGCTGGCGCTGCTGCGCGGCGCGCTCTATGCGACCGGCTTCACCGCCGTGATGGGGGTGATGGGGTTGATCACGACGCCGTGGGCGCTGCTGATGATCCCGGCGGCGGTACTGATCGCCTTCGGCTTCGCGTCGTTCGGGATGGGTATCACCAGCTACATGAAGACCTTCCAGCAGATGGACTGGATCACCTTCCTGATGCTGCCGATGTTCCTGTTCTCCGCGACGTTCTATCCGCTGAGCGTCTACCCGGAACCGATCCAGCGGCTGATCCAGGCCCTGCCGCTCTGGCATGGCGTCGAGCTGCTGCGCCAGCTCAACGCCGGGGTTTTCAACGCGGCTACGGCCATCCACGTGCTCTACTACGTGGTGATGATCCTGCTGGGCCTGCTGCTGACCACCGGCCGGCTGCGCAAGCTCTTCCTCAGCTAGCGCAGCGAGTGGCCGGAGCGACGCGCTAGCCAACCGTCCGGGGAACGGGCCATGATGGAATGGCCCCGCGGCATCCGGACACACCGCACGCGAGCATCCTGCATGATGGCGCCCTGCACGGACAAAGGAGTTGGCGATGATCGGCAAGTGGCAGGCACTGGTAATCGACTGCGCGGATCCGGACAAGCTGGCCACGTTCTACGAACAGCTGCTGGGCATGATCCGGCTCCAGCAGGACGACGGCTGGGTGAGCATCGGGGATGCGCCGGACCGCCCGGCCATCGCCTTCCAGCAGGTGGCGAACTACGAGCCACCGCAGTGGCCGGGCCAGGAGCATCCGCAGCAGATGCACGTGGATGTGAAGGTCCGGGACCTGGACATCGCCGAGGAGCTGGTCCTGCAGCTCGGGGCCGAAAGCATGGACGCCGGCACCGGGACGTTCCGGGTCTACGTCGATCCCCAGGGGCACCCCTTCTGCCTGGTCCGGTGGTAGCCGCTGTACGCTGGTGGCGTGACTACTGACACGTCAACAAACCGTCCGCCGGCGGGACGGCGCCTGGAACTGGGCTTCCTCAGCTTTGTCCACAACACCGGCCGGCGCACCAGTCCGGTGGATGCGGCCCGGGCACTGCAGGACGGCATCGGCCTGTTCCGCCGGGCGGAGGAACTCGGCTATGACACCGGCTGGGTGCGGAACCGCCACTTCGAGCCGTTCCTGTCCTCGCCGCTGGTGTTCCTGGCCGCGGTTTCCCAGCGCACCAGCCGGCTGCGGCTGGGCACCGCCGTCGTGCCGGTCCGCTACGAGGATCCGATCCGGCTGGCCGAAGACGCGGCCAACCTGGACCTGCTCAGCGGCGGCCGGCTCGAACTGGGCCTGAGCAGTGGCTACCCGGCGGCGGTGCTCGAGGAGCTCTTCGAGTCGGGGCCGCCGAACGGCGTGGCGGATTTCCGCGGCGAGGTGCAGCGCCGGCTGGGCCGGCTGCTCGCGGCGCTGCGCGGGGAGGTCCTGGCGGTCCTGGACGAGCCGTTCTCCACCCTGCCCGCCGGCGACGAGCTGACCCTGACCCCGCCGGCGCCCGGCCTGGCGGACCGGCTGTGGTACGGCGCCGGCAGCCTGGCTTCGGCCGAACGCGCCGCGCGGCAGGGATTCGACCTGCAGGTATCCACGCTGAATACCGAAGAGACCGGGGACCCGTTCGAGGTCCGCCAGGCCGAGCAGGTCCGGGCCTACAAGAAGCTGCTGGCCGAGCTCGAGCCGGACCGCGGCCCCCGGGTCAGCGTGTCGCGGATCATGCTGCCGTACCTGAAGGACGAGGACGGCGCGGAACTGCAGGACTGGCTGAAGTTCTATGCCGGGCGCATGGACGAGCAGGGCAGGCCCCGCACGGGCGCCTCGATGCGCTTCAGCCCGGCTTACCATGGGGACCCGGAGGCCATCCTGGACGCGCTGATGGCCGACGACGCGCTGCAGGAGGCCACCCAGCTGGTCGTGACGCTGCCCTCGCTGGCCTCGCCGGAACTGCACCGGCGGACCCTGCAGCTGGTCACCGAACACATCGCCCCGCAGCTGGGTTGGAGTCCGGCCCGCTGACGACGGCGCGGGGCGTTTCGCTTCAGGTGGAAGGCGCCGCAGCCGGTGCGCGGATTTGAGAGAATATACCCATGCGATCGCTCGGCAACAACCCCGTCCAGTCCTCCTCGTCCACCTCCGCCAACCCCACGCCCCGCGGCTGGCCTTTCAAGGCAGGAAGCATCGGCATGGCCGTGATGGTGCTGGTGTTCCTGTTCGCCGTGGTCTTCGCCGCGAACCAGAACGACGTGATCGGCTGGATCATCGCGATCATCGCGCTGGGCTGGCTGCTGCTGGCCGTGTTTGTGGTGTTCGGCGTCCGCGGGGCCACCCGGAAGGCCCAGGAGAAGTTCGCCACCATCCAGGCGGACCTCGCCAGCCGGGCCGCAGGCGGACCTGCCGGACCGAACGGCGGCACCGAGCTGGTCGAGGAGGAAGTCACCCGGGTCAACGCCGTCCGGGACCAGAAGCTGGACCACAGCTTCAAGATCGTCCAGGTCCAGGTCCGCGTCATCCGCGACTACCTCGGCAAGGACACCGGCATGGTCGAGCGCGCCCTCGAAACCATTGAAATCACCGCCCACAACGGCCGGGGCATGATCAAGAACGACGACGGCGGCGAGCCGGTTACCGGCACGGTTGTCAACTGATCATCCGGCGCGGGTAAGGTAGTCGAGTGAGTTTGGCAACCGAAGCAAGCGTGCAGGCGACAGCAGCGGCCGGAACCCGGCTGCGGATCGCATCCGTGAACGTCAACGGCATCCGCGCCGCCTACAAGCGGGGCATGGATGCGTGGCTGGCCGACCGCGGGGTGGACATCCTGTGCCTGCAGGAGGTCCGCGCCCCCGATGCGGTGGTGCGCGAACTGCTCGGCGACGGCTGGCACATCCTGCACGCCGAGGCAGAGGCCAAGGGCCGCGCCGGCGTCGCTATCGCCTCCCGCGAGGCGCCGGTGGCCACACGCGAACACATCGGCCACGACTATTTCGCCACCGCCGGCCGCTGGGTCGAGGCGGACTTCCAGGTCCCCGGCGCGGCGGGCACCAGCGTGCTGACGGTGGTCAGCGCCTATGTCCACTCCGGCGAAGTGGACACGCCCAAGCAGGTGGACAAGTACCGTTTCCTGGACGTCATGGTGGAGCGGCTGCCCGCGCTGAAGGCCAGCCGCGACCACGTGCTGGTGGTCGGGGACCTGAACGTGGGCCACACCACCCTGGATATCAAGAACTGGAAGGGCAATGTGAAGCGGGCCGGTTTCCTGCCCGAGGAACGCGCCTATTTCGACCGGTTCTTCGGCGAGGAGATCGGCTACCTGGACGTACACCGTTCGCTCGCCGGCGAGGTGGACGGCCCGTACACCTGGTGGTCTTGGCGCGGGCAGGCCTTCGACAACGACACCGGCTGGCGCATCGACTACCACATGGCCACCCCGGAACTCGCCGCGCTCGCGGCGGACGCTGTGGTGGACCGCGCCGCGTCCTACGATGCCCGCTTCTCCGACCACGCCCCCCTGGTTATCGACTACCAGTTCTAGAAGGTTTCCATATTCCATGACTGCCAGCACCACTGAATCCACCGGCTCCACGGACGGCGCAGCCCCCGCGGAGGGCACTGCCACCGCTCCAGAGGGCGCCGCGCCGTCGCCGCAGGCCGCGGGCAGGCGCCAGCGCCTGCTTTCCGGCATGCAGCCCTCGGCCGATTCCCTGCACCTGGGCAACTACCTGGGCGCCTTGGTGAACTGGGTCAGGATGCAGGACGAGTACGAGGCGATCTACTTCGTCCCGGACATGCATGCCATCACGGTGGATTACGATCCGGCCGAGCTGGCCACCCGCACCCGCGTCACCGCAGCCCAGTACATCGCCGGCGGCATCGACGTGGATAAGTGCACGCTCTTCGTGCAGTCGCACGTGCCCGAGCACGCCGAGCTGGCCTGGGTGCTGAACTGCATTACGGGCTTCGGCGAGGCCTCGCGGATGACCCAGTTCAAGGACAAAACGCAGAAGCACGGGTCCGACGTCGCCAGTGTGGGCCTGTTCGCCTATCCGGTGCTGATGGCCGCGGACATCCTGCTCTACCGCCCGAACGGCGTCCCGGTGGGCGAGGACCAGCGCCAGCACCTGGAGCTGGCCCGCAACCTGGCGCAGCGCTTCAACTACCGTTTCGGCGAAACCTTCGTGGTGCCGGAGCCGGTGATCCAGAAGGAGGGGGCGAAGATCTATGATCTGCAGCTGCCCACCGCGAAGATGTCCAAGTCCGCCGAATCCCCGGCCGGCCTGATCAACATCCTGGACAACCCCAAGCAGGCGGCCAAGAAGATCAAGTCGGCGGTGACCGATGCCGGCACCGAGATCCGCTTCGACCGCGAGACCAAGCCGGGCATCTCCAACCTGCTGACCATCTACGCGAGCCTGAGCGGCAAGAGCGTGGAGCAGCTCGTTGCCGAGTACGAGGGCAGGATGTACGGGCATCTAAAGGTGGACCTGGCCGAGCTGGTGGTCGAGACGCTGACGCCGATCCAGCAGCGCGCGCACGGGCTGCTGGACGATCCGGCCGAGCTGGACCGCCTGCTTGCCCGCGGGGCCGAGAAGGCCCGGGGCATCGCCGCGGCGACCCTCGCCGACGTCTATGACAAGGTCGGCTTCCTGCGTCCCGGGAGCCTGCGCTAGCAATGACCGCGCAGTCCCCGGACAGCAGCATCGCCGTCGAAAACCCGGACGATGGCGGGTCGGGCGCGGACGGGCAGATGGGCCAGGTGGGCGTGGTGATCGGCGTTCCGGAGCCGATGGCCAGCGAGCTGGAGCAGTGGCGGGCCTCCTTCGGGGACCCGCTGGCCGCCGTCATTCCGCCGCACATCACCCTGGTGACGACGACCCCGGTCACGGACTGGGCGGCGGCCACCGAGCACGTGCGCGCGGTTGCCCGCGGGCAGGAGCCGTTCACCGTCACGATCCGCGGGACCGGCACCTTCCGGCCGGTATCCCCGGTGGTCTACGTCAACGTCTCCGAGGGCTTTGCCTCCTGCGTCCAGCTGCACCGCAAACTGCAGTCGGGCCCGCTGGCCCGGGAGCTCGAATTCGACTTCCATCCGCATGTCACCGTGGCCCACGGGGTGAGCCTGGCCAGCATGGATGCTGCCGAAGCGAAGCTGGCCGACTATGCCGCGACTTTTACCGTCAGTAGCATGGGCTTGTACGAGCACGACCAGTCGGGCGTATGGATCCTACGGGAAGAGCTGAGCTTTGACGCGGAGCCGGACCACGGTGACCGCGCCGGAGGCGGCCGGGACTGACTCCGGCGAGCCGCTTCCGCTGCGGCACGGGCAGCTGCGCGCGCAGGTGGTCCGGCGGCGGCGCGAAGTCAGCCAGGCCCGGCGCGAAGCGGGAATCATTGGGCGCCTGGTGGCCTGGAGCAATTACCTGTTCGCCAGGTTCAACGCAACCCGGCCACTGCGGGTCTGGAACCTTTACCTCATGCGCCACGGGCCGCTGATGGCAGCCGGCAGCGCCTACAACATGTTCTTTTCCGTGGCGGCCATGCTGGTCGCCGGGTTTGCCGTGTTCGGCCTGGTCGCTTCCAACACGCCGCGGCTGCAGGTGGCCATCATCGCGATCCTCAGCCATTCCGTCCCGGGCCTGATCGATACCGGCAGCGGCGGGTTCGTCACCCCCGAGCAGCTCTTCTCCCACGGCACCACCTTCAGCCTGACCCTGGTGGTTTCGATGATCACCCTGCTGCTGGCTTCGCTGGGCTGGATCGCCGGCCTGCGCGAGGGCCTGCGGGGCATCTTCGGGGTGCCGCGGCTGACCGGGAACTTCTTCCTGATCAAGCTCAAGGACGTGGGCATCCTGCTGCTGCTGGCCGTGGCACTGGTGCTCACCTCGATACTGGCCATCCTCGCCGGCACCTTGCTGGAGCTGGCGGCCGGCTGGCTGGAGTTCGTCGGCGCGCTGGCCTACCCGCTGGCCATCGGGCTGGGCCTGTTGGTGATGCTGCTGTTGGACATGGCCGTGGCGGTGGTGCTGTTCCGGCTGGCTGCGAGGCTGCCGATGAGCCGGCCGATGCTGTGGCAGGCTTCGCTGATGGTGGCCGCAGGCAGCGCCCTGCTGCGGTTCTTCGCCTCAGCGCTGCTCGACGGCGTGGCGCAGAATCCGCTGCTGGCGCCGTTCGCCGTGGTCCTGGGCCTGTTCGTCTGGTTCTTTTTCCTCAGCCAGCTGTACCTGCTCGCTGCGGCCTGGGGCGCGGTGGGCATGGCCGACGCCCGCACGCCGGCCCGCACCAAGGATGTGCGGCGGCGGGCCAGGTCCGTCCGGCAGCAGTCCCGGCGCCTCCGCGGCCAGCAGGGCACCCGGCCGCGGCACCGGCGGGCCACTCCGGCCGGTGCCTGATCCGGTTCAGCCGGGCGGAAGGAACCCATCGGCCCAGACCGCGACCAGCCCGGCGATCCGTTCGGCCTGCCACCGCTCGGTCAGCAGGTGGTCGCAGCCATCGAGCGAGATGAAGGACTTGGGCTGTGCCGCGGCGGCGAAGATCCGTTCAGCGTTCGCCACCTCCACGGTGGCGTCGGTGGGGGAGTGCAGCACCAGCAGGCGCCGGCCCAGCGAGGCGATCGGGCCGGACAGGTCCGTGCCGAGCAGGTCCGCCACCAGTTCCCGGCGGATCCGGAAGGATTCCCGGCCGAGGATGACCGCTGCCGAACCGTCGAGCTGGACCTCGTCCAGCACATGCTCGAACAGATGCACCACGTGCCGCGGCTCGAACGGGGAGCCGATGGTCACCACTGCGGCAGCCTCCGGCACGGAGGCCGCAGCGGCCAGCACCGCGGCACCGCCGAGCGAGTGCCCGATCAGCAGCCGGGCCGGCCGTCCCTGCCGGTGCATGAAGCGGGCCGCGCAGACCACGTCGGCGATCTTGGTGCCGAAGGTTCCCTCGTGCCAGACGCCCGAGGAGCCGCCGAGGCCGGCCGCGTCATAGCGCAGCACGCCGATGCCGCGGGCAGCCAGGGCCTTGGCCACGCGCGAGGCCGCGGCACTGTTCTTGCCCAGCGTGAAACCATGGCAGAACACCGCCCACGCCCGCACGGTGCCGTCGGGCAGGTCCAGGACCCCGGCCAGGGTGGTGCCGTCCACGCCGGGAAACTTCACCGGTTCAAAGCGCGGCATGCCTGCTCCTCGGCCGGCCCGGCTGCCGGGCAGCCGGCGCCGGAAAGCGGAACGGCACTGCTTCCGCCCGGCCGGGCGGAAGCAGTGCCGTTCCAAAGGTGCGAGTACGCAAACGGTCCTAGATCTTGCGGTTCAGGACGGCCTGCTTGACCTCGGCGATCGCCTTGGTCACCTGGATGCCGCGGGGGCACGCCTCGGTGCAGTTGAAGGTGGTGCGGCAGCGCCACACGCCTTCCTTGTCGTTGAGGATCTCCAGGCGCATGTCGCCGGCGTCGTCACGCGAATCGAAAATGAAGCGGTGCGCGTTGACGATGGCGGCCGGTCCGAAGTACTGCCCGTCGGTCCAGAAGACCGGGCAGGAGGAGGTGCAGGCGGCGCAGAGGATGCACTTGGTGGTGTCGTCGAACCGCTCGCGGTCCTCCGCGGACTGCAGCCGCTCGCGGGTGGGCTCGTGGCCGCTGCTGATCAGGAAGGGCATGATCTCGCGGTAGGACTGGAAGAACGGTTCCATGTCCACGATCAGGTCCTTCTCCACCGGCAGGCCCTTGATCGCCTCGACGGTGATCGGCTTGGACGTGTCCAGGTCCTTCAGCAGCGTCTTGCAGGCCAGCCGGTTGCGGCCGTTGATGCGCATGGCATCGGAGCCGCAGACGCCGTGCGCGCAGGAACGGCGGAAGGACAGCGAGCCGTCATGCTCCCACTTGGCCTTGTGCAGGGCGTCCAGCACCCGGTCCGTGCCGTACATGGTCAGCTTGAACTCGTCCCAGTGGCCCTCGTCGGACACTTCCGGGTTGTACCGGCGGACCCGCAGGGTGACGTCGTAACTGGGGATCTCGCCGCCGCCGCCGATGCCGGGAGCCAGTTCGACCTTCGAGGCGGGCTCGACGGGTTCGGTATTTTGCGCGGTCATTAGTACTTCCTCACCATCGGTTCGTAGCGCGTGAAGACAACCGGCTTGGTTTCCAGCCGGATGCCGGCGACGTGTTCGGTCTCTGCCGTCTCGTCCAGGTAGGCCATCGAGTGCTTCATGAAGTTGACGTCGTCGCGGTCCGGGAAGTCTTCCCGGAAGTGGCCGCCGCGGGATTCCTGGCGGTGCAGCGCGGCAACGGTCATGACCTGGGCCATATCCAGCAGGAAGCCGAGTTCGACCGCCTCCAGCAGGTCCAGGTTGAAGCGCTTGCCCTTGTCCTGGACGCTGATGTTCTTGTACCGCTCGCGCAGCGAGGCGATCACGTTCAGGGTCTCGGTCAGGGACTGCTCGGTACGGAACACCTGGACGTTGGCATCCATGGTGTCCTGCAGTTCCTTGCGCAGCTGGGCGACGCGCTCGGTACCGTTGGCGTTGCGCACGGTCTCGACCAGCCGGATGGTGTCGGCGTCGGCGTCCTCCGGGACCTCCACCCAGTCCGCGGTCTTGGCGTACTCGGCGGCATTGATGCCCGAGCGCTTGCCGAAGACGTTGATGTCCAGCAGCGAGTTGGTGCCCAGGCGGTTGGATCCATGCACGGAGACGCAGGCTACCTCGCCCGCGGCGTACAGGCCCGGGATGATCGTGTCATTGTCCTGCAGCACCTCGCCCTTGATGTTGGTGGGGATGCCGCCCATGGCGTAGTGCGCCGTCGGGAACACCGGCACCGGCTCGGTGTACGGCTCCACGCCCAGGTAGGTGCGGGCGAATTCGGTGATGTCCGGGAGCTTGGCGTCGATGTGCGCTGGTTCCAGGTGGGTCAGGTCCAGCAGGACGTAGTCCTTGTTCGGGCCGCAGCCGCGGCCTTCGCGCACCTCGAGGGCCATGGAACGGGCCACGATGTCGCGCGGGGCCAGGTCCTTGATGGTGGGGGCGTAGCGCTCCATGAAGCGTTCGCCCTCGGAGTTGCGCAGGATGGCGCCTTCGCCGCGGGCGGCCTCGGAGAGCAGGATGCCCAGGCCGGCCAGGCCGGTCGGGTGGAACTGGACGAACTCCATGTCCTCCAGCGGGATACCGCGGCGGAAGGCGATGCCCATGCCGTCGCCGGTCAGCGTGTGGGCGTTGGAGGTGGTCTTGAAGACCTTGCCCACGCCACCGGAGGCGAAGACCACGGACTTGGCCTGGAACACATGGATCTCGCCGCTGGCCAGGTCGTAGCTGACGACGCCGGCCACGCGCTTCTGCTTGAAGGGGGTGCCGTCCGCGCGGACGGCGTCCTCTTCGAGCACCAGCAGGTCCAGCACGTAGTACTCGTTGTAGAACTCGACATTGTGCTTGACGCAGTTTTGGTACAGCGTCTGCAGGATCATGTGGCCGGTACGGTCCGCGGCGTAGCAGGCCCGGCGCACCGGGGACTTGCCGTGGTCGCGGGTGTGGCCGCCGAAGCGGCGCTGGTCGATCTTGCCTTCGGGCGTGCGGTTGAACGGCAGGCCCATCTTCTCCAGGTCAAGTACGGCGTCGATGGCTTCCTTGGCCATGACCTCGGCGGCGTCCTGGTCAACCAGGTAGTCGCCGCCCTTGATCGTGTCGAAGGTGTGCCATTCCCAGTTGTCTTCCTCGACGTTGGCCAGCGCGGCGCACATGCCGCCCTGGGCCGCCCCGGTGTGCGAACGCGTGGGGTACAGCTTGGTCAGTACTGCGGTTCGTGCGCGCTGGCCGGATTCGATCGCGGCGCGCATACCGGCGCCGCCGGCACCGACAATGACGACGTCGTACTTATGGACCTGCATGCTGGATGCTCTTTCTGTTGGAACTAAAGGTAGGGGAGGGCGTGCTTCAGCCGGGCTGTTGCCGTGTGCTGCCGGGCGCCGGTCAGGCGCGGCAGAAGGACGGCAGCAGGTCCGCGGCGGCGCCGGCAGGGCACGGATCGAAGGTGAAGATCACCAGCGTGCCCAGGACGATGACGACGGCGGAGGCGAGGTAGAGGACGGTCTTCAGCGTCATGCGCGTGCCATCCTTCTCCGCGTAGTCGTTGATGATGGTGCGCACGCCGTTGGTGCCGTGCAGCATGGCCAGCCACAGCATGGCCAGGTCCCAGACCTGCCAGAACGGATCCGCCCACTTGCCGCCGACGAAGCCGAAGTCGATGGCGTGCACGCCCTCGCCGACCATCAGGTTGACGAAGAGATGGCCGAAGATCAGCACCACCAGCACAACGCCGGAGAGGCGCATGAAGAGCCAGGCAAACATTTCGAAGTTGCCCTTGGAGCGGCCATGCCGCTTGTATTCCGGCGCGATGCGCCCGCTGCGGGGCGCCTGGATTTCAGTGGAAACAGCCATGATTTAGTGACCCCCGGTGAAGGCAAGCGTGAGGTGGCGGATGAGGAACGGGACCATGACAACAACCCACAGTCCGACGACGCCCCAGAGCATCTTGGCCTGGTTCTTCGGGCCCTTCTTCCAGAAGTCGATCAGAATCACGCGCAGGCCGTTGAAGGCGTGGAAGACGATCGCCGCCACGAGTCCGGCTTCCAGCAGGGCCATGAACGGATTCTTGTACGTTGCGATGACTGCGTTGTAGGCATCGGGGGATACACGCACCAGCGCGGTGTCCAGTACGTGTACCAAAAGAAAGAAAAATATCGCGACGCCGGTTACACGGTGTCCAACCCAGGACCACATGCCTTCACGGCCGCGGTAGAGGGTACCTGCTGGTGTCTTCGACACTGAATTGACCTCCCTGCATCGCACGGGCGTTAGCGTGGCTTCCACGCAAGTGATGACGCCGTTGCGAGCGCACTGTTAAACAACACTAATCTAGGCTTCGCTTAGAGCTTATTCAATTTCGCGTCGGGGGGTTGTGAGCTACTTAACAGCGGGTTTCACGGCGATTCCGGGCGGCCGGTAAATCTGCGTATTTACGCAACAATTTCCTGTCCTAAATAGGGCGTGGCCGCACGCCTCCGGCCTGCCTCCGGCCTGCCGCCGCCGGTGCGGCCGGGTCGCGGGGAACGCCGGGGGGATTGCGTGCCGCGATATTCTAGTAGCGATGAGTACCCTCGGACCAGACAAAAATGACGATGTGCTGCGGCGTTTTTACGGAGTGATTCCGGCCGGCGGGGCGGGGTCGCGGCTGTGGCCGCTCTCGCGCGCGGCGGCGCCGAAGTTCCTGCATGATTTGACCGGGTCGGGGTCCACGCTGATCCGGGCGACCTGGGCGCGGCTGGAGCCGCTGTGTGCCGGGCGCACGCTGGTGGTGACCGGCCGGGCGCATGCCGGCGCGGTGCGCGCGCAGCTGCCGGAGCTGCGGGAAGCGGACCTGGTGCTGGAGCCGGAGCCGAAGGACTCGGCCGCGGCGATCGGGCTGGCCGCGGCGATCCTCTACCACCGGGACCCGGCGACCATCATGGGTTCGTTCGCCGCGGACCAGGTGATCACCCCGGTGGAGCCGTTCCAGGCCGCGGTGACCGAGGCGGTGCACACCGCGGCGGAGGGCTTCATCGTGACGATCGGGATCACCCCGACGCATCCGTCGACCGGGTTCGGCTACATCCGTTCGGCCGGGGCGCTTGCGGTGCCCGGGGCCCCGCACGCGTGTGCGGTGGCCCAGTTCGTGGAGAAGCCGGACGAGGCCACGGCCGCCTCCTACCTGGAGCAGGGCGGCTACCACTGGAACGCGGGCATGTTCGTGGCGCCGGTGGACCTGCTGCTCAAGCACCTGGAGGCCTCCGAGCCGGTGCTGTATGCGGGGCTGATGGAGATCGGGGCGGCCTGGGACACCCCGGGCCGGGCCGAGGTGATGCACCGGATCTGGGGCTCGCTGCCGAAGACCGCGATCGACTATGCGGTGGCCGAGCCGGCGGCCGCGGCCGGGGATGTGGCGATGATCCCCGGCGCGTTCGGCTGGGACGACGTGGGGGACTTCGCCGCGATCGGGCGGCTGAATGCCGCCGCCGAGGTCTCGAACCTGACCGTGCTGGGCGAGGGGGCCCGGGTGTACTCGGAGAACGCCTCGGGGATCGTGGTCACCGACACCAAGCGGGTGATCGCGCTGATCGGCATCGACGACGTGGTGGTGGTCGACACCCCGGACGCGCTGCTGGTGACCACCAAGGCCCACGCCCAGCGGGTCAAGTCCGCCGTCGAACACCTCAAGGCCAGCGGCGACACCGACGTCCTCTAAGCGGTCAGCGGCCGCCCCACCCCGGCCCGGCGGCCGACGGCGGGACTATCGGGTGTCTACTCGCTACAGTTTTGATGTGCAGAAGATTTCAGAAAGCTCGGTCAAGATCCCGAATATCGGCGTGTGGGCAGCCCCGCTGCTGGATGACCTAAAAAGGTTCCGCCGCGATCTGCACCAGCATCCGGAGCTTTCGCACAAGGAATTCCGCACCACCGCGCGGCTGGTGGAGCGGCTGCGCACCGCGGGTCTGGAACCGAAGGAGCTGGAAGGAACCGGGCTGTTCGTGGATATCGGCGAGGGCCCGATCATCATCGGTTTTCGCGCGGACATCGATGCGCTGCCCATCCTCGAAGACACCGGCCTCGACTATGAATCCACGCAGCGCGGCGTCAGCCACGCCTGCGGCCATGACATCCACACCACGGTGATGCTGGGTGTCGCCCTGGTCCTGCGCGAACTCGAGATCGAGGGCGAGCTCAACGGCCGGGTGCGGGTGATCTTCCAGCCGGCCGAGGAGACGATGCCCGGCGGTGCCCTGGCCGTCATCGAACAGGGCGTGCTCGAGGAGGTTCCGCGCATCCTGGCACTGCACTGCGACCCGCGCATCGACGCCGGGACGGTGGGCACGCGCATCGGCGCCATCACCTCGGCGTCGGACACGATCCGGATCGAACTCAACGGGCGCGGCGGGCACACCTCCCGGCCGCACCTGACCGAGGACCTGGTCTTCGCGCTGGCCCAGATCGCCGTCAACGTGCCTGCGGTCATCGGCCGGCGGATCGACGTGCGCAGCGCCGTGTCGATCGTCTGGGGCCAGATCCAGGCCGGCGTCGCGCCCAACGCGATTCCGGCGCGCGGAGTCATGGCCGGCACCATGCGCTGCCTCGATGGCGAAGCCTGGCAGGCGGCCGGGGAACTCGTGGACGAGGTGGTCCAGCAGGTCGCCGCCCCCTACGGGGTCGACGTCAAGCTCGAACATATCCGCGGCGTTCCCCCGGTGATCAATACCGAGCGGGAAACGGGGCTGATCGAAGCCGCCGCGCGGCTGGAGCTCGGCGCCGAGGCGGTGACGCTGACCCCGCAGTCCATGGGCGGGGAGGATTTCGCCTGGATGACCCAGATCGTGCCGGGCGCCATGATGCGGCTGGGGACCCGGACCCCGGGCGGGGAAACGTTCGATCTGCACCGGGGCGACTACGCCCCCGATGAACAGGCCATCGGCGTGGGCGTGCGGGTGATGGCGGCGGCAGCCATGCTGGCCGTGCGGGCCGCGGCCGGACTGGTCTCACCGGTTCCTCCCCGCGCCCAATAGCCTGGGCCGTGCTGCCAACTTGCCCGCGGGACCCTGCGCGGGCTGCGGATGCCGCTCAGGTGTGATGTTCTACTCATTGGTAACAACTATTCAACAATGTTTGAACATTCCGGCGGGCTGCGGCGGGCGCGGCGGCTGCCGGGGCTAGTCTATGAATTCGATGCGCCCCTGAATCCCCGGGCCACACTCGTTTCTGGAGGAACCTTGAAGAATTCCCTGCGCAACCTGAATCCCCTCAGGCGCGGTGCCGGCATTTCCACCGCGGTGCTCGGCGCTTCCGCCCTGGTGCTGGCCGGCTGCGGTGCCCCGCCGGCCGAGAATACGCCCAGCGGGTCGGCCGCAGCCGGTGCCTCGGACTACCTGGGCTGCATTGTCTCGGACCAGGGCGGCTTTGATGACCGCTCGTTCAACCAGTCCAGCCATGAGGGCCTGATGAAGGCCAAGCAGGATCTGGGTATCAAGACCAAGGAAGCCGAGTCCAAGGCCGAAACCGACTTCGTGCCGAACCTGGACAGCATGATCCAGGCCGGCTGCGACCTGACCCTGACCGTCGGCTTCCTGCTCGGCGATGCGACGAAGGACGCGGCCAAGAAGAATCCGGACAGCCACTTCGCCATCGTGGACTATTCGGACCCGGAATTCACCGACAACGTCAAGCCGATTGTCTACGACACCGCGCAGGCCGCGTTCCTGGCCGGCTACCTGGCTGCCGGCACCAGCAAGACCGGCAAGGTCGCCACCTACGGCGGCGCCGAGATTCCCACCGTCACGATCTTCATGGATGGTTTTGCCGACGGTGTGAAGTACTACAACGAAAAGCACAACAAGAAGGTCGAACTGCTCGGCTGGGACAAGGACGCGCAGAACGGTACCTTCGTGGGCAACTTCGAAGACCAGGGCAAGGGCAAGACCAACACCCAGAACTTCATCAATGAAGGTGCCGACGTGATTATGCCGGTCGCCGGACCCGTAGGCCTGGGCACCCTGGACGCCGTGACGGAGGCCAACACCGGCGGCAAGAAGGACGTCAAGGTTGTCTGGGTCGACTCGGACGGCTTCGAGACCGCCGGCAAGGCCGAGGAATACATCCTGACTTCCGTGATGAAGCTGATGGGCCAGGCGGTCGAGGATGTTGTCAAGACGGACCTGGCAGGCAAGTTCGACAGCACCCCGTACGTCGGGACCCTGGAGAACGGCGGGGTGGCCCTGGCCCCGTTCCACGACCAGGCCAAGAACGTTCCGGCCGAGCTGAAGAGTGACCTGGACACGATCAAGGCGGACATTATCTCCGGCAAGATCAAGGTCGAGTCCGCGGCCAGCCCCAAGTAGGCCCGGACCAGGGCGGAACCGCCGCCTCCCGGACGGTCATTGCGCAGCGGAGGCGGCGGTTCGTTCCGTCAGGGCATCGGGCTAGGCTGTAGCCAGATCCGGATCGGACTGCCGTCACGGCCAGCCTCGCACTTGGCCCGGGCGGCCGTGGCATGTTCAGGATAGGTGGGTTGGAGTTGTGAAGCTCGAACTAAAGGGAATCACCAAGAAATTCGGCACTTTGGTCGCCAACGACCACATTGACCTGATGGTCGAGCCGGGCAAAGTCCACACCCTCCTGGGTGAGAACGGGGCCGGCAAATCCACACTCATGAATGTGCTCTACGGGCTGTACCAGCCGACGGAAGGCCAGATCCTGGTCGACGGCAAACCGGTTTCGTTCGGTGGTCCCGGGGACGCGATGGCGGCCGGGATCGGGATGGTGCACCAGCATTTCATGCTGGTTCCGGTTTTTACCGTCGCCGAGAATATCGCCTTGGGCAACGAGGCGACGAAGGCCGGCGGCCTGCTGAACCTGGACGAAACCCGGGCGAAGATCCGCAGGATCTCGGACGAGTACGGGTTCGACGTGGACCCGGACGCACTCGTCGAGGACCTGCCGGTCGGCGTCCAGCAGCGGGCAGAGATCATCAAGGCGCTGGTCCGGGACGCCGAGGTGCTGATTCTGGACGAGCCGACGGCGGTGCTGACGCCGAAGGAGACGGACGAACTGCTGGCAATCATGCGCCAGCTGAAGGCAGACGGCAAGGCCATTGTGTTCATCTCGCACAAGCTGCGCGAGGTAAAGGCCGTGTCCGACATCATCACGGTGATCCGACGCGGCAAGGTGGTCGGCGATGCTGATCCGGATGCGCCGGCGGCCGAGCTGGCCTCCCTGATGGTCGGCCGCTCGGTGAGCCTGGCCCTGGAGAAGGCCCCCGCACAGCCCGGCGAGGTCACCTTCCGGATCAAGGACCTGACCGTCACCGCCGCCAACGGCCAGCGTGCAGTGGACGGTGTCTCGCTGCAGATCGCCCGGGGCGAGATCCTCGCCGTCGCCGGCGTGCAAGGCAACGGCCAGACCGAACTGACCGAAGCCATCCTTGGGCTGCAGGATCACGTGGCCGGCTCCATTACGCTCGACGGCGAAGAACTGGTGGGCCGGAAGGTCAAGGACATCATCAACTCCGGGGTGGGCTTCGTGCCCGAGGACCGCAGCGTCGAGGGCCTCGTGGGCGCGTTCTCGGTCGCCGAGAACCTGGTCCTGAACCGCTACGACCAAGCCCCCTTCGCCAAGGGCCTGGCCATGAATCCGGCCCGGGTGGCGGAGAACGCCGCACAACGCATTGCCGAATTCGATGTGCGCACCCAGTCCGCGGCCGCGGCGGCAGGCACCCTGTCCGGCGGCAACCAGCAAAAAGTCGTCATGGCCCGCGAACTGTCCCGGCCGCTGAAGCTGTTCATTGCCTCCCAGCCCACCCGCGGGGTGGACGTCGGTTCCATCGAGTTCCTGCACCGGCGGATCGTGGCCGAGCGGGACCACGGCACGCCGGTGATGATCGTCTCCACCGAACTGGACGAGGTGCTGGATCTGGCGGACCGCATCGCGGTCCTGTACCGCGGCCGGCTGATGGGCATTGTGCCCGGAAACACCTCGCGGGACACGCTGGGCCTGATGATGGCGGGCATGTCTGCCGAGGACGCAGAGACGACCCAGACCGACGCGGCCCAGCCGGATGCGGCCGGGACGGACAGCGCGGGAGGAGACAAATGAGCATTCACAGGCCGGACGACGGCAGATCGGCAGGATCTGAGGCCAGGATCGAGGCGAAGGCGGAAGAACAGCGCCTTGAGGCCGCGGTGGAGACCGACGACGGCCGGATGGCGCCGCCGGCCGTGCCGCCGTCGGCGCAGAGCGGCCAGCTGTATCCGGAAGAGGCCGGAACCCAGCCGCTGCTGCACCGGATCATGGCCAGCGAGACCATGGTCGCCGTCCTGGCCGTCCTGCTTTCGCTCATCGTCGGCGGCTTGCTGGTCGCCCTGACGAATGAGCAGGTAGCTGCCGCCTCGTCATACTTTTTTGCCCGGCCGGGGGACCTGCTCGGGGCGGCCTGGACCGCCGCGTCGGAGGCGTATGCCGCGCTGTTCCAAGGTGCCGTCTTCAATTTCGAAGGCCAGACATTCGCCCGGATGATCTATCCGCTCACCCAGACGCTGACCGTGGCCACCCCCCTGATCTGCGCGGGCCTGGGCGTGACGCTGGCCTTCCGTGCCGGTCTGTTCAACATCGGTGCCCAGGGCCAGATCATCATCGGTGCCATGCTGGCCGCGTGGGTCGGTTTCACCTGGCAGCTGCCTGTGGGACTGCACCTGCTGCTGGTGATCCTGGCCGGGCTGGCCGGCGGTGCCCTGTGGGGCAGCCTGGTGGGCCTGCTCAAGGCCAGGACGGGCGCACATGAGGTGATCGTGACGATCATGCTCAACTACATCGCGATCTACCTGGTGGGATTCCTGCTCACGACCCCGGGCTTCCAGCGGCCGGGCTCGTCCAACCCGATCAGTCCCCAGCTCGGTGGCACGGCGCTGTACCCGCCGCTGTTCGGCGACACCTTCCGGCTGCACTGGGGCTTCGTGGTGGCGGTGCTGGCCACGGTCTTCGCCTGGTGGCTGCTCAACCGGTCCACCATTGGTTTCGAACTGCGCGCCGTCGGAGCGAATCCGATGGCGGCGCGGACCGCAGGCATCGGCGTCACGAAGAGCTATGTGGTGGTCATGGTGATCGCCGGCGCGCTGGCCGGGCTCGCCGGAGTGGCGCAGGTCGCCGGCACCGAACGCGTGCTGACCGCCGGGGTGGCCGCCAGCTTCGGTTTCGACGCGATCACCGTCGCGCTGCTGGGTCGTTCGACGCCGTGGGGCACCTTCATCGCGGCTCTGCTGTTTGGCGCCTTCCGGGCCGGCGGTGTCACCATGCAGACCAATACCGGCACCAGCATCGACATCGTCCTGGTGGTGCAGTCGCTGATCGTCCTGTTCATTGCCGCCCCTCCGCTGGTCAGGGCCTTGTTCCACCTGCCGGAGCCGGGCGCGGTGAGCCCGGCCAAGACCGGAAAGAGTAAGTCTCCCGCTGCGACCGGAGGTGCAGCATGAGCACGATGACAGCGACCGTTCCGGACCAGGCCGGCAGCATGGGCACCGTACGCAACTGGAAGACGCCCATCATCCTCTCCGTGCTGGCCGTCTTCGCCCTGGTGGTCTTCGCCCTGGGCGCCCCGGCCAACTCGGTGACCTTCCGGCTGTCCGATCCCTCGGACGCCGTGGTGCTGACCGACCTGGTGCTGTCCGCGCCGGTGACCGGCTGGATTTGCGCGGTGCTGATGCTGGCCGCCGCCGTGCTGTCCATCCTGGAAGTCCGTGCCGGCCGGCGGGTGCCCGGCTGGCTCGTGGCGGTCTTTTCGGTGCTCTTCGTGGTGGGCTTTCTGACCTGGGTGGTCGGCAGCGCCCGGACTCCGAATGTGGCCCTGTACGGGCTGCTGGCCGGTTCCGTCACGCTGGCGGTGCCGCTGATTTTCGGCTCGCTTTCCGGCGTGCTGTGCGAACGCTCCGGGGTGGTGAACATTGCGATCGAAGGACAGCTGCTGTTCGGCGCGTTCGCGGCGGCCGTGGCCGGCTCGCTCTCCGGCAGCGCCTTGGTGGGCCTGCTGGCCGCCGCCGTGGCCGGGGTGCTGGTCTCGCTGGTGCTGGCCGTGTTCAGCATCAAATACATCGTCAACCAGGTGATCGTCGGCGTGGTCCTGAACGTGCTGGTCTCGGGCCTGACCGGCTTCCTGTTCTCCACGGTGCTCAGTGCCGATGCGGACACCTGGAACTCGCCGCCGCGGCTGCCGGTGCTGCCGATCCCGTTCCTGTCCGAGATTCCGGTCATCGGCCCGATCCTGTTCCGCCAGACCATCGTCGGCTACCTGATGTATGTCGCCGTGGCCGTGATCTACGTGGGCCTGTTCTACACCAAATGGGGCCTGCGCACCCGCGCCGTGGGCGAGCATCCCAAGGCGGCGGACACGCTCGGGGTCCAGGTCAACCGGATGCGCTTCACCAACGTGCTGCTGGCCGGTGTGGTGGCGGGCATCGGCGGGTCCTTCTTCACCCTGGTCTCGGTCTCGGGCTTCGGCCGCGATATGACCGCGGGCCAAGGGTACATTGCCCTTGCCGCGCTGATTTTCGGCCGCTGGAATCCGATCGGCGCGTTCTTCGCGGCGCTGCTGTTCGGCTTCGCCACCAACCTGCAGTATGTGCTCAGCTTCCTGGGCACCCCGGTGCCGAACGAATTCCTGGCGATGCTGCCGTACCTGGTGACGATCTTTGCCGTGGCCGGGCTGGTGGGCAAATCCCGGGCGCCGGCCGCCAGCGGCATCCCGTACATCAAGGGCTGAGCGGATCGGCCGTAACCATCAAGGAGCGCAGTGAACCTTAGCTTCAAGGACGAGGGCATCGACTGGGATGCCCTGCGGGAGGCGGCCACCAAGGCCATGCAGCGGGCCTACGCGCCGTACTCGAAGTACCCGGTGGGCGCGGCGGCGCTGACCGAGGACGGGCGGATCGTCTCCGGCTGCAACGTGGAGAACGCCTCCTACGGACTGACCCTGTGCGCCGAATGCTCACTCGTCAGCCAGCTGCAGATGACCGGGGGCGGCCGGCTGGTCGCCTTCAGCTGCGTGGACGGACAGGGGAACACCCTGATGCCGTGCGGGCGCTGCCGGCAGCTGCTCTACGAATTCCGTGCCCCGGACATGCAGCTGATGACCAGTGCCGGCATCCGGAGCATGGCCGAGGTGCTCCCGGACGCGTTCGGTCCGGAACACCTTGCCTGATCCTGTGGACAACCGACCCGGAGGGGACCATGACCGAAGCCTTTGACGCCGTCGATATCATCCGGACCAAGAGGGACAGGGGCACGCTCAGCCCGGAGCAGATCGACTGGACCATCGACGCCTATACCCGCGGCGTGATCGCCGACGAGCAGATGTCGGCGCTGAACATGGCCATCCTGCTCAACGGCATGAGCCGGGCCGAGATTTCCCGCTGGACCGCGGCGATGATCGCCTCCGGCGAGCGGATGGACTTTTCGTCGCTGGGCAAGCCCACCGCGGACAAGCACTCGACCGGAGGTGTGGGGGACAAGATCACCCTGCCGCTGGCACCGCTGGTGGCGGTGTTCGGGGTGGCGGTGCCCCAGCTCTCCGGCCGCGGACTGGGCCACACCGGCGGCACGCTGGACAAGCTCGAATCCATCCCGGGCTGGCGGGCGGAGCTGGGCAACGAGGAGCTGATGCGGCAGTTGGGCAGCGTCGGCGCGGTGATCTGCGCGGCTGGGGCCGGCCTGGCACCGGCGGACAAGAAGCTGTACGCGCTGCGGGATGTCACCGGCACGGTGGAAGCCATCCCGCTGATCGCTTCCTCGATCATGAGCAAGAAGATCGCCGAAGGGACCGACTCGCTGGTGCTGGATGTGAAGGTCGGCTCCGGTGCCTTTATGAAGGACGAGGCCTCGGCGCGCGAACTGGCCGAAACCATGGTGGCGCTGGGCACCGATGCCGGGGTGGAGACCGTGGCGCTGCTGACCAACATGGACACCCCGCTCGGGCTGGCCGCAGGCAACGCCATCGAGGTCGAAGAAGCGGTGGAGGTACTCGCCGGCGGCGGCCCGGACGACGTCGTCGAACTGACGGTCCGGCTGGCCGAGGAGATGCTGCAGGCGGCCGGGGTCGCGGATGCGGACCCGGCGGCGGCGCTGAAGGACGGCCGCGCCATGGACGTCTGGAACCGGATGATCCGGGCCCAGGGCGGGGATCCGCGGGCCGAACTGCCGACGGCGCGGCATGCCGAGGTGGTCTACGCGCCGGCCGACGGCGTGCTGCTGCGCCTGGACGCGCTGTCCGTAGGCACGGCAGCCTGGCGGCTCGGCGCCGGCCGGGCGCGCAAGGAACATCCGGTACAGGCAGGCGCCGGCGTGCGCCTGCACGCCAAGCCGGGGGCGCTGGTGCGCGCCGGCGAACCGCTGATGACGCTGCTGACCGACACGCCGGAGCGGATCGAGCGGGCCAAGGAAGCCCTGGCGGACGCCGTCGTCATCGGCCCGGAAGGGGACCGGCCGGACCAGCGCCTGATCATCGACCGGATCGCCGGCTGACCCGGACTGTCCACACCCACCTTCCGTCCTTCCCTCCCGCCTCGAAATGGGAACCTGCTGCGCTGCGCCGGGGCAGGGATATCCCGTTTCGCGGGGTGAACCTGGCTGAGCGGCATTGCGGCCGGCCCGGGCCGGCTGCGGGTTGTTCCGGGGTGATGCCTGATACCGGCACTTTTGGGCATATGTCATCGTTGGAACAGGCAACCGGCGGACAGGACAACACACGTGCACGAACTCATGGACGCGATCAACGTCTTCATCGTCGATGCGGCGGGACAGTGGTGGGTCTATCCGCTGCTGTTCATCCTGTGCACGGTTGATGGCTTCTTCCCGCCGCTGCCGAGCGAATCGGTGGTGGTAGCGCTGGCCGCCGTGTCCGTCTCCGCGGGCGTGCCCAATATCTGGCTGGTGGTGCTGGTGGCCGCAGTGGGGGCCATCGTGGGGGACAACATCGCTTATGCGATCGGTCGGCGCATCGGCACCCGGCGCTTCCACTGGATGCGCCGGCCGCGCCCGGCCGCAGCGTTCGCCTGGGCCCGGCGCGGGCTCGATCACCGCGGCGCCGCACTGATCCTCAGCGCCCGCTATATTCCGGTAGGCCGGGTGGCCGTGAACATGATGGCCGGGGCCACCGGCTACAGCCGCCGGCGCTTTGTCCCCTTCACCATCCTGGCCGGTATCTCCTGGGCCCTGTATTCGGCCGGCATCGGCACCCTGGCCGGTCGCTGGGTCAGCGACAACCATCTGCTGGCCGTGGTGGTATCCGTGGCCGTCGCCATGCTGATGGGGCTGCTGCTGGACTATGCCTTGAAACTGGGCGGCCGGCTGCGGCTGGCCAGGCTGCGGCGGATGGCGCGGACCCGGGCCGCGGCGGCCCGGACCGCCGGTGGCCCCGTTCCTGCCGCGGAGCGGGAATTCTCCGAGGCCGGTTCTGCCTCCGCCGGCGGCACGGCAGCACGCGGGGGCCGGCCGGGTCCGGACCGCTCCGACGGCGCGGGTTCCGCCCCCGCAGCCTGAGCCCAAACGGAACCTGACCCGCTGCGGTGCGGGCCCGGCGGCCCTGCCGTAAGGTGGTGGCTGTGACTGAGCCTAATTTCCCTGCCGACCAGGCAACCGACGCTGACATCGATTTCCGCAGCCTGCCAAAGGTCTCCCTGCACGACCATCTCGACGGCGGCCTGCGGCCGGCGACCATCATCGAACTGGCCGCGGAAGCCGGCCACGAACTGCCCTCCACCGATCCGGCGGCCCTGGGCCAGTGGTTCCGCGAATCGGCGGACTCGGGCTCCCTGGTCCGCTACCTGGAAACGTTCGATCACACCGTGGCGGTCATGCAGACCCGCGACGCGCTGTTCCGGGTGGCCAAGGAGTTCGTTCAGGACCTGGCCGAGGACGGCGTGGTCTATGGCGAGGTGCGCTGGGCGCCGGAGCAGCACCTGCGCGGCGGCCTGACGCTCGATGAGGCCGTCGAGGCGGTCCAGGCCGGTCTGGACGCCGGGGTCGAGGAGGCCGCGGCCGACGGGCGGCCGATCCAGGTAGGCCAGCTGATCACCGCGATGCGTCACGCCGACCGCGGCCAGGAGATTGCCGAGCTGGCCCTGCGCCACCGGGACAAGGGCGCCGTCGGATTCGATATCGCCGGCGCCGAGGACGGTTTCCCGCCGTCCCGGTTCAAGGACGCCTTCACCTACCTGGCTGAGAACCAGTTCCCGGTCACCATTCATGCCGGCGAGGCTGCCGGCGTGGACAGCATCGCGGACGCGCTGGTGAGCGGCCGCGCGCTGCGGCTGGGCCACGGGGTGCGCATCGCCGAGGACATCCAGGTCGACTTTTCCCCGGAGGCCCCCGATGCCCAGCCGGGCGCCGGACAGGAGGAGTCCGGCGTCGCCATGGTCACGCTCGGCCGGGTGGCGGCCTGGGTCCGGGACCGGGGCATCGCGCTGGAATGCAGCCCCTCGTCGAACCTGCAGACCGGGGCCATAGCGCCGTTCGGCGAGGGCATCGAGAGCCACCCGTTCGACCTGCTCTACCAGACGGGGTTCAAGGTCACCATCAATGTGGACAACCGCCTGATGAGCGGGGTCAACCTCTCCGACGAGTACGAGTTGCTGGTGGAGACCTTCGACTACGATCTGGACGACCTGCTGGAGATCACGCTGAACGCTGCCGAGGCCGCCTTCCTGCCGCTTGAGGAGCGCGAGGCGCTGGTCGAGTACATCACCGAGGGCTTCCAGGCCCACGCGGGCTGAGATGCCCGCCGCCGACGGAACGGCGGTGCCGCGCCTGCTGGAGGTGGTGGCCCAGCTGCGCGAGCACTGCCTGTGGACCCGCGCGCTGACGCATGAATCCCTGGTCGAGTACCTGATCGAGGAGGCGCACGAGCTCGCGGACGCGATCGCGGCCGGCCATACCGGTACCGCGGATGCGGCCGAGCTGAAGGGCGAGCTGGCGGACGTGCTCTACCAAGTGGTCCTGCACGCGCGGCTGCAGGAAGAGCAGGGCAGGTTTTCGTTCGAGGACGTGGCCGCGCACCTGACCGGAAAGCTGGTCCGGCGCAACCGGCATGTTTTCCGCGCCGACGGGACGCTGCGGGAGAGCTTTCCGGAAACCCTCGAGGAAATCGAGCGCAGCTATGACGCGGTCAAGGCGGCCGAGCAGCCGGGACGGCGCGGACCCTTCGAGGGCATTCCGGCCTCCCTGCCGGCGCTGACGCTGGCTGCCAAGTCGCTGGATCGGGCCCGGCGCGCCGGCGCCGTGCCGGGACGCAGCCGCGCGGCGGCCCCGGCGTCGTCGGAAGACGAGTTGGGGGACCTGCTCCTGGACCTCGTCCGCACCGCCGCCGCGCAGGGTCTGGATCCGGAACTGGCGCTGCGCAAGGCGGTCGGCCGGTTCCAAGCCGGCGTAATGCACGAGCAGGGCCGCGGGGATCTCGATTAGGCTGGGGTCCGACAGTGCTCTCACGCGGCTTGTCGTGAAGTGAATGCAAAGACGTTCCAATGAACAGGAGCTACTCCATGGCGCTTATTGATGCCATCCACGCGCGCGAAATCCTCGATTCCCGCGGCAACCCCACGGTTGAGGTCGAGGTGCTGCTCTCCGACGGTTCGATGGGCCGCGCCGCGGTTCCCTCCGGCGCGTCGACCGGCGCCTTCGAAGCCGTGGAACGCCGCGACGGCGAGAAGAACCGCTACCAGGGCAAGGGCGTCTCCCAGGCCGTCGAGGCTGTCATCGACACCATCCAGCCCGCGCTGCTGAGCCTGGATGCCACCGACCAGCGCCTGATCGACCAGACGATGATCGACCTGGACGGCACCTCGAACAAGTCCAACCTCGGTGCCAACGCCATCCTGGGCGTCTCCCTGGCCGTGGCCAGCGCCGCCGCCGAGTCGGCCAACCTGCCGCTGTATAAGTACCTGGGCGGACCGAACGCGCACGTGCTGCCGGTGCCGCTGATGAACATCCTCAACGGCGGCTCGCACGCCGATTCGGACGTGGACATCCAGGAGTTCATGGTGGTTCCGCTGGGTGCGGCCACCTTCTCCGAGGGCCTGCGCTGGGGCGTGGAGGTCTACCACAGCCTCAAGTCCGTGCTCAATGAGAAGGGCCTGTCCACCGGCCTGGGCGACGAGGGCGGCTTCGCCCCGAACCTGCCGAGCAACCGTGCGGCACTGGACCTGATCTCCGAGGCCATCACCCGCGCCGGCTACACCCCGGGCAAGGACATTGCGCTGGCCCTGGACGTGGCGTCCTCGGAGTTTTACAAGGACGGCGCGTACCAGTTCGAGGGCAAGGCCCTGTCGGCCGCCGAGATGGGCGCCTATTACGCACAGCTGGTGGCCGACTACCCGTTGGTCTCCATCGAGGACCCGCTGGACGAGTCCGACTGGGACGGCTGGGCACAGCTGACCGCCGAGCTGGGGGACAAGGTCCAGCTGGTCGGCGATGACCTGTTCGTGACCAACCCCGAGCGCCTGCAGCAGGGCATCGATTCGCGCACCGCCAACTCGCTGCTGGTCAAGGTCAACCAGATCGGTTCCCTGACCGAGACCCTGGAGGCGGTGTCCCTGGCCCAGCGCAGCGGCTACACCACGATCACCTCGCACCGCTCCGGCGAGACCGAGGACACCACCATCGCGGACATCGCCGTGGCCACCAACGCCGGCCAGATCAAGACCGGTGCACCGGCCCGTTCCGAGCGGGTGGCCAAGTACAACCAACTGCTGCGCATCGAGGAGGAGCTCGACGACGCCGCCCGCTATGCGGGTACGTCGGCTTTCCCGCGTTTCAAAGCCTGATCCCCGGGCAGCTGGGTTATTGTCTTATGCAGGGAAGCTTGCGCTTCCCTGCATAAGACGTTTTAAGTCCAGCGGTTCATGACCTGAGCCGTTCGAGGAGCTCAATGACCACCCGACGTCCCAGAGTGCCGCGGGCAGCACGCCCGGACGGCAGCGGAACCGCGGAAACCTCCGCCGCGCGGGCCGCCTCTGCGGACGGGACCGGAAGCACTGCGGCGGACCGGGACCGGCCGGCGGCGCGGGTCATCCGTCCCGAGTTCAGCCGCCGGCGGACCCCGGACGCCAGGCCCACGCCGGCCCAGGCCCGCGCGGCCGAGCGTAGTGAACTGGCCGGCGCCATCCGCCGGCCGCAGGGACAGGCACGGCCGGTGCGTCCGGCGCCCGGCGGCCGGCAGGTGGCCGGACACGCCGTCGAGCCCGTCCCGGCGAAGGCCTTCTCCGGCCGGATGCTGGCCCTGGCCGTCGTCCTGATCACCATCACCGTCCTGCTGGCCCCGTCGATGCGGGTATTCATCGAGCAGCGCTCGGCGATCTCCAAGCTGCGGGCCGATATCGAACAGGAGCAGGCGGCCCAGGCCCAGCTGAAGAAGGAGATCGCCCGCTGGGACGATCCGGAGTACATCAAGCAGCAGGCGCGGGATCGCATATTCTATGTAATGCCGGGTGAAACGCGGTACATGGTCACCGGTACCGAGGGACTGAGCGAATCCAAGGAACATGCCTCCAAGTCCGCGCCGTCGGACCTGCCCTGGGTGGATGCGCTGTGGGACTCCGTCAAACGCTCGGCAACCGACTCGCCGGCGGCCAGGTAACCTGCCGTCCCGGCGCCACCTGCGCCCGTGGCCGGACCACCGGCGCACCCCTGGCCGGATCCGCCGGCCGCACAGCTAGGAAGGACCGCGCCATGGACATCGCCCAGCGCACACCCACGCCCCAGGACCTGGAGACCCTCAGCCGCCAGCTCGGCCGGCCGGTCAGGGACGTGGTGGAAATCGGCGCCCGCTGTGTCTGCGGCAATCCGCTGGTGGCCACGACCGCACCCCGGCTGGGCAACGGAATCCCGTTCCCCACCACGTACTACCTGACCCACCCGGTGATCACTGCGGCGGTCTCCCGGCTCGAGGCGGCCGGGGTCATGACCGAGATGACCGAGCGGCTCGCCCGGGACCCGGAGCTGGCCGGCGCCTACCGCGGCGCCCACGAAGCCTACCTGCAGGCGCGCCACGAAATCGGTGCGCGCAGCGGCGTCGGCGACGTGCCGGAGATCGCCGGTGTCTCGGCCGGCGGGATGCCGGAGCGGGTCAAGTGCCTGCATGTGCTCGTGGGGCACTCCCTCGCCGCCGGGCCGGGAGTGAACCCGCTGGGTGACGAGGCGCTGGAGCGCATCGCCGAGTGGTGGACCCGGGACCGCTGCTATTGCGACGGCGCCTGGGACGTCCAGGGCCAGCCGCCGTCGCGGGACCTGAGCCGGCACACCAAGACCCAGGGCCTGGCCCCGGAAGAACTGGAGGCCAAGCGCGCCGCGCGCCAGGCACGTCCAGAGTCGGCCGCCGCCGAACCGGCCGGAGACCGCCCGGACCCGACGAACGAAAAGGACGCCCAGTGACCCGTGTAGGTGCCATCGACTGCGGGACGAACTCGATCCGCCTGCTCATTGCCGACACTAACGGCGCCGGCCTCACCGACGTCGTGCGCCTGATGAAGGTGGTCCGGCTCGGCCAGGGCGTGGACGCGACGGGCATGCTTGCCGAGGACGCGCTGGCGCGCACCTTCGCGGCCGCGGAGGAATATGCGCAGCTGCTGCGCAGCCACGGTGCCGAGCGCCTGCGGTTCGTCGCGACGTCGGCCACCCGCGACGCCGCCAACCGGCAGGTTTTCGTGGACGGCATCCGGGACCGGCTGGGGGTGGAGCCGGAGGTCATTAGCGGCGGCGAGGAGGCGGCGCTGTCCTTCGCCGGCGCGGCCAGCGTGCTAACCCCGCAGCCGGGGCAGCGGATCCTGGTGGTGGATCTGGGCGGCGGCAGCACCGAGTTCGTCCTGGGCACGGCCGACGGCGTCCAGGCCGCGCGAAGCGTGGACATGGGCTGCGTCCGCTTTACCGAACGACACCTGAAGCAGGATCCGCCGTCGGCCGCGGAGATCGCTGCCGCCGAGGCGGACATCAACGCGTACCTGGACGAGGTCCTGGCCGAGGTGCCGCTCGGCTCCACCGACCGGCTGGTCGGTGTGGCCGGTTCGGTCACCACGGTCACCGCCCATGCCCTGGGCCTGGAGGAATACCGGCCCGATGTCATCCACGGTACCGAGCTGGACGGGGCCCGTACCGCCGCCGCCTGCACCTCGCTGATCAACATGACCCGCAGCCAGCGGGCGGCGCTGCCCTACATGCATCCGGGCCGCGTGGACGTGATTGGGGCAGGGGCCCTGATCTGGCGCACGATCAACGCCCGGGTCGCGGAACTGACCGGCGGCCGCGTGGACGGGTGCACCACCAGCGAGCACGATATTCTGGATGGAATCGCCCTGAGTGCGGTACCGACTGCTGGCCGCTGAAGCATGGCCGGCGGCAGACGCGCCCCCTCCGGGCGGACGAGGAGAGAGACGATGCCCAGCAGCCGAAGCCGAGCAGAGCGTTATCGCGCGGTACGCGCGGCGGCACTGGCCTGCGGCGTGATCCTGTCCCTGGTCTCGGGTCTGGTCCTGGCCCCGGCCGCCGCCGCGGACGAGGTGCAGGATAAGGAGTACTGGCTGGATGCCTACGGCATCCGCGAGGCCTGGAAGACCACCAAAGGCGAGGGCGTCAAGGTCGCCGTCATCGACAGCGGCGTGGATGGCAGCCATCCGGACCTGAAGGGCGTGGTGGTCGGCGGGGCGGACATGTCCGGCGCCGGAAAGCCGAACGGCCAGGAAGGCATCGGGGCGACGCCGGAGCACGGCACCCTGGTGGCGACCCTGCTGGCCGGGCGCGGCCACACTCCGGAACCGGACAAGGACGGGGCCAAGACCGACGGCGTCCTCGGTGTGGCCCCCGGGGCCGAACTGCTGGCCGTGTCCACCTGGCTGGGGTCGGAGAACCCGGCGGGCGTGGGCGTGGACGAACAGATTCCGGCGGCGGTGCGCTGGGCCGTGGACCACGGCGCCAAGGTGATCAACATGTCGCTGACCAGTTCCACCACCTCGTGGCCGCAGAGCTGGGACAGCGCCTTCCTTTACGCCGAGCAGAAGGACGTGGTGATCGTCGCCGCCGCGGGCAACCGCGCCGGGGGCACCTTCCAGTCCGGTGCACCGGCCACCATTCCGGGCGTGCTCACCGTCGCCGGCCTGGACCGGCAGGGGAATGCCAGCCGGGACGCCTCGTCGCAGAGCATCGTGATCGGCGTCGCGGCGCCGGCCGAGGACCTGGTCGGCGGGCTGCCTGGCGGCCTGTACGCGGAGTGGTCCGGCACCTCCGGGGCCGCGCCGCTGGTGTCCGGCGTCGCCGCGCTGATCCGCGCCAAGTACCCGCAAATGAGCGCCGCACAGGTGATCAACCGCATCATTTCCACCTCCCGGGACGCCGGGGCGGCCGGCCACGACCCGATCTACGGCTTCGGCATCCTGGACGCGGCCGCGGCGCTGAATGCGGATGTGCCCGAGACTACCGGGAACCCGCTGGGGTCCATCGCCCAGTGGATTACCGTGCACCGGCGGGGGCAGCCCGCCCCGGCCGAGCCCAGTGCCCCCGCCACGCATTCGACCCGGCCCCCGATCCCGGAACCGACCACGCCGGTCGCCGTCGCGCCGCGGCTGGAAGGCGGGGTGCTGCCCGCCGTCGTCGTGGTGGGCTTCGGCGCGCTGATCCTGCTGGTCGCCGGGCTCGGCGTGCAGCAGACACTGCGGGCGCGCCGGCAGGCTGCCGCGAAAGCGGGGACCGGGACGGCCGGCGGGACGCAACGGGAAAAGCCCTGACATCACGCGGAGACCGCCGCTGGCAGCACCCGCCGTCCGGGGTCCGGTTGCCCGCCGGACCAGCTCGTGAAAATTTTCACAAAAGCGTCTATACTGGCGTGCATGGCACCTACCCCTGCGCTCTCGGACCGTCCCCGCACCCTGGTGGTCGGCGGCGGTTATGTCGGCCTTTATGTGGCCCTGAAACTCCAGAAGAAGGTCAAGTCCCACGGCGGGATCGTCACCCTGGTGGACCCGCTGCCCTACATGACCTACCAGCCGTTCCTGCCCGAGGTGGCGGCCGGCTCGATCGAATCCCGGCACGCGGTGGTCTCGCACCGGATGCACCTGAAGCAGACCGAGGTCATCACCGGCTCGGTCACCGCCCTTGACCACGAGGCGCGCACCGCAACCATCGAGTCCGCCGACGGCGTGTCCTTCGAACTGCCCTACCAGGACGTGGTGGTGGCCGCCGGCGCGGTGACCCGGACCTTCCCGATCCCGGGCTTGGCCGAGAACGGCATCGGCCTGAAGACCATCGAGGAGGCGCTCGAGCTGCGCAACACCGTGCTGGGCCGGATTGAGGCCGGCTCCGTGCTGCCCGAGGGCAGCCCCGAGCGCGCCCGCGCCCTGACCTTCGTGGGGGTCGGCGGCGGCTTCGCCGGGATCGAGGCGATGACCGAGATCGAGGACATGGCCCGCAAGGCCGTGGAGCACAACCCGCGGCTGAAGCGTTCGGACCTGCGCTTCGTGCTGGTCGAGGCGATGGGCCGGATCATGCCCGAGGTCACCGAGGAACAGGCCGTATGGGTGGTCGAGCACATGCGCTCCCGCGGCATCGAGGTGCTGCTGAACACCTCCCTGGCCTCGGCCGTGGACGGGAAAATGGACCTGATCAACATGCCGGACAAGTCCCCGGCGCAGTCCTTCGAGGCCGACACCCTGCTGTGGACCGCCGGCGTGCAGGCCAACCCGGTGGTGCGCCACTTCGGCTTCAACCTGGATCCGCGCGGCCGGGTCACCGCCAACGCCGAGCTGCGCATCATCGATGCCGAGGGCCGGCCGGTCGAGGGCGCCTGGACCGCCGGCGACGTCGCGGCGGTGCCGGACCTGACCGGCGGCGGGGTGGGCGGGTACTGCGTGCCCAACGCCCAGCACGCGGTGCGCCAGGCCAAGCACCTGGCCAAGAACATCCTGGCCGAACGCTGGGGCGTGGGCCAGGTGACCGAGTACAAGCACCAGAACCTCGGCGCGGTGGCCGGCTTCGGCCTGAACAAGGGCGTGGCCAAGGTCATGGGCATCAAGCTCAAGGGCCCGCTGGCCTGGCTGGCCCACCGCGGCTACCACGGCTTCGCCATGCCCACCTGGGAGCGCAAGATCCGCGTCATGGCCGACTGGGCCCTCAACGGCGTCCTCGGCCGCGACACCACCGAGATCAGCGACATCGAAACCCCGTACCGCGCCTTCCGCACCGCCGCCACCCCGGCACCCAAGCCCGCCGAGGGCAAGGACACCGGAAAGGCCAAGGCCGGGAGCAAGTAGCGCGCTCCCGTCCGGACCCAGTCCGCCGTGACGGCGGGGACCGGTGCCGCAGCAGCGGCGCCCGTCCCCGCCGTCGTTGCATTCCGGGCCGGCAGCGGCTGTACTTCAACGGTGGAACTCAGAAGCGAACGCCCCGGCGACCGGGCAGCCATCCTGCGGCTCGCCGGCCGGGCCTTCGGCACCCAGGACGGCGCGGCCCCGCCCGAGCCGGCGCTGCTGGCCGCGTTGTTTGCCGCCGAAGAGTACATTCCTGAACTGTCCATCGTCGCCGAGCAGGCCCACGCGGTCGTCGGGCATTGCATCACCACCCGCGGCTGGATCGGCCGCGAGCCGGCACTCGGACTCGGGCCCCTGGCCGTGCTCCCCGAATGGCAGCGGCGTGGGATCGGGGCGGCCCTTTTGGCCGAGACCAGCCGGCGTGCAGCGGAGCTGGGGGAGCGGGTGATTGTCCTGCTCGGACACGCTGGCTATTACCCGCGGTTCGGCTACCGCCCGGCCGCCGAACTGGGCATCCTGGCCCCGGATCCGGCCTGGGGCGGGCATTTTATGGCGCTGCCGCTGGCTGCGGATGTCCCGGCCGGCCTCTTCCGCTACGCGGCTCCGTTCAACGACCTGTAGGGCGCATCGAGTACGCTTGTCACTGACCTTGCGGTCCGGCCCCAGTAGCCCAATGGCAGAGGCAGGAGACTTAAAATCTTCACAGTCAGGGTTCGAGTCCCTGCTGGGGCACAACACCGTCCCGCGGAGCCCCGGTGAGCGGGCAACGCGACCTTTCGGGACGGGAAGCGGCATCCCTCGACGACGTTCCGGCCGTAATGCGTGCAGCGGTTCATAATGCAGCGTGTCTCCTGCATTCGAACCGCTGCCCGGAGTGGAATCCGGGTGGCCCGACGGCGGCTTCAGCCGGTCAGCCGGGTTCTTTCCACGCCGCATGAGGGCGCCGCTGCGTCAACGGTTAACTCGCGGTGGACCTGCGCAAATGGACCGGTGGCGAGCGTTACAAGGATGTGACCCAAACGCCTTATTTTTCGCCGGATTATGCACTAGGTTCATTTTTACGGTATGCGGCTCAGCCCGAGGGCCGGAGCCAAGTGTTGGCCGACTTTTGGATCGAGGAGAACGCTATATGACTGCGACACGCATGGCAGTGCCCTCCGGCGGCAGCAATTCCGCCCGGGCCGGCAGGTTCGCTGCACTGGGACTCGGGATAGCGCTCTTCGCATCCGCGTGCGGAGGCGGGACGTCCGCTCCCACCAACGGCAGCACTTCGGGCGCGGCGGCCGGCCTCACCTGCCCGTCCAGCGGCCCGGGGGCCCAGTCCACCGAACATCCCACCGGCAACCCGGACCAGGTGCCGGCGTCGAAAGGCTCCACGGACACCCCGCTGAAGTTCGGTACGCTGCTGCCGACCACCGGAACGCTGGCCTACCTCGGCCCGCCGGAAATCGCCGCTGTCAACCTGGCCATCAAGGACATCAACGCCGCCGGCGGCGTCCTGGGCAAGGACGTGTCGGTGGTCCACCGCGATTCCGGCGACACCACCACGGACATCGCCACCCAGTCCGTGACGAACCTGCTCAGCCAGGGGGTCAACGCGATTGTCGGCGCCGCCTCCTCGAGTGTGTCGATGAACGTCATCGACCAGATCACCAAGGCCGGCGTCGTCCAGATCTCCGCGGCGAACACCTCGCCGGCATTCTCCACCTACGACGACAACGGGCTGTACTTCCGCACCGCGCCTTCCGATGTGCTGCAGGGCCGCACCCTCGGCAGCTACATGATCTCCTGCGGCGCCCAGACGCTGGGCATGATTGTGCTCAATGACCCGTACGGCACCGGCCTGCAGAAGAACGTCAAGGAGGCCTTCACCCAGGCCGGCGGCCAGGTGGTGGCCGAAGAGATGTTCAACACCGGCGACTCCCAGTTCGGCTCCCAGGTGGACGCCATTGTGGCGGCCAAGCCGGACGCCGTCGCCCTGATCACCTTCGAGGAAATCAAGAGCATCGCACCGCTGCTGCTGGCCAAGGGCATCAAGGCGGACCAGCTCTTCCTGGTGGACGGCAATACCGCGGACATGAGCAAGGACCTGGACAAGGGCACCATGGAGGGGGCCCAGGGCACCATCCCGGGCACCTTCGCCAAGGACGAGTTCCGCAAGCGGCTGGCCACCGTCGATTCCAAGCTGACCGACTACGCGTACGCCGGCGAGGCCTACGATGCAACCACTATCGTGGCGCTGGCTTCTGAAGCCGCCGGCAGCACCGACGGCAAGGCGATCGCCAAGCAGATGCAGGCAGTCACTGAGGACGGGGAGAAGTGCTACGACTTCGCCGCCTGCGTGACGCTGCTCCGCGAAGGCAAGGACATCGACTACGACGGCATCTCCGGTCCTGTCACCTTCGACAAGAACGGTGACCCGACCGAGGCGTACATCGGCATCTACAAGTACGACGCCAACAACGTGCCGAAGCCCATCCGCGAAGAGTTCGGCAAGCTCTAAACAATCTTTCCTCCCGTCACTCGCACTGACCCAGCAGGCCTCCGCCACCAGCGGGGGCCTGCTGCGTTAAGCCGAGGAATAGCTGCTCTCACCACGCAACTTGGGCGGGATAGGTGCTGTTCTGCGCCTCGAAAACAGCAACTATCCCGCCCAAGTTGGCGGGGAGAGGGGCGGGACGAGCTTAGGCGGAGTCTGCCAGGGTCCCGAGGTACAGCGCGATCACCTTCGGGTCCTTCAGCAGCTGGCGCCCGGTGCCGGTGTAGGCGTCCCGGCCCTGGTCGAGCACATAGCCGCGGTCACAGATCTGCAGGCAGCGGCGGGCGTTCTGCTCGACCATGATCACCGAGACCCCGGCCCGGTTGATCTCGTGGACCCGCAGGAAGGTTTCGTCCTGCCGCACGGGGGACAGGCCCGCGGAGGGCTCGTCCAGCAGCAGCACGGCCGGTTCCATCATCAGCGCCCGGCCCATGGCCACCATCTGGCGTTCGCCGCCGGAGAGCGAACCGGCCCGCTGCAGCCGGCGCCTGCCCAGCTCCGGGAACAGTCCGGTGACGAAGTCATAGCGTTCCTTGAAATCCTTCGGCCGCTGGAACATGCCCATCTGCAGGTTCTCTTCGATGGTCAGCGTCGAGAAGACATTGTTGGTCTGCGGCACGAACCCGAGGCCGCGGCTGACCAGCTTGTTGGCCTTGAGCCCGGTCAGATCCTGGCCGCGGACCACCACGGAACCGGAATGGACTTTCACCAGGCCGAACATGGCCTTCAGCAGCGTGGACTTGCCGGCCCCGTTGGGGCCGATGATACCGATCAGCTCGCCCTGGCGCGCCTCGATGCTGCAGCCGTTGAGGATGTTGACCCCGGGCAGGTAGCCGGCCACCAGGTCCGTCACCTTGACGACGGACTCGGTTCCCGCCTCCGCCGCTGCGGGTCCGGTCGCTGCTGTGCTCATCCCTCGTCCTTTCCGCTGTCCTCTGCGCGGCCGTCCTGCTCGGTGAGGTGCTGGCCGATGATTCCTTCGTCTTCGGTGCCGACCACCGATTCGTCGTCCCGGGCCAGTTCCGCTTCGAGTGCCTGCACGCCTTCGGTCTCGCCGAGGTCGACGTCGTGGTGGGCGCCCAGGTAAGCGTCGATGACGGCCTGGTCCTTCATGACTTCCGCCGGCGGGCCCTCGGCCACGACCTTGCCCTCGGCCATCACCACCACCCAGTCGGCGATGTAGCGGACCATCTGCATGTCGTGCTCGACGAAGAGCACCGACATGCCTTCGGCCTTGAGGTTCTTGATGTGTTCCAGCAGCGACTGGGTCAGTGCCGGGTTGACGCCCGCCATCGGCTCGTCCAGCATGACCAGCTTGGGCCGGGCCATCAAGGACCGGGCCATCTCCAGCAGCTTGCGCTGGCCGCCGGACAGCGAGGCCGCATAGTCGTCCCGCTTCGTGTCCAGCTTGAACTTCTGCAGCAGGACATTGGCCTGCTCGGTGATCTCCCGTTCCCGTCCGCCCCAGAGGTTCCTGAACAGGGCCTTGAACAGCCTTTCGCCGGGCTGGTCGGCGGCGCCCAGACGCATATTCTCCAGGACCGTGAGCTTGCCCATCACCTTGGTGAGCTGGAAGGTGCGGATCATGCCCATGCGTGCCACCTTGTAGGAGGAGACCCCGGAGAGCGGGTGGCCGTCGAAGGTCCATTCCCCGCTGTTGGGCTGGTCGAATCCGGTGAGCAGGTTGAAGAAGGTGGTCTTGCCGGCGCCGTTGGGGCCGATCAGGGCGGTGATCTTGTGCCGGGGGATCTCCAGATAGTCCACGTCTACGGCATTGATGCCGCCGAAGCGGCGGGTCACCTGCTTGGCCACCACGATCGGGTCCCGCTTCCGGCAGCCGGGCCCGGCCTCGCCTTGGGCGATGGGGCGGGTGTCCGTCATGTAGTCGCCCGTCTCCGGGGCGCCGGTGCCGTCGCTCATGTGAACGCCATCTCCTTTTTGTTGCCCAAGACGCCTTGCGGCCGGAAGATCATCAGCAACATGAGCGCGACGCCGACCATGATGAAGCGCAGCTGCCCGGCCTGGGTGGTGGTGATGAAGGTGATGTACCCCGCCTCGATGGCGCCGAAGAGCAGGCCCTGGGTGAGCGACAGGACCACCCAGAACATCATGGCGCCCAGCACGGGCCCGAGGACTGTGGCAGCTCCGCCGAGCAGCAGGCAGGTCCACAGGAAGAAGGTCAGCTCCGTGCCGTAGTTGGCTGGCTGGACCGAACTGCGCGGCAGGGTGAACAGGATGCCGGCGAGGGCACCGAACATGCCGCCGATGACGAGCGACTGCATCTTGTAGGAGTAGACGTTCTTGCCGAGGGACCGCACGGCGTTCTCGTCTTCGCGGATCCCTTTGAGCACGCGACCCCACGGGCTGCGCATCAGCAGCCAGACCAGGACACAGCACAATGCAACCAGCGCCCAGGCCGCGACCCGCACCCAGAGATCACGGTAGCTCAGCGTCACGAAGAGCAGGTTGTACCTGCCTTCGGGGAACGGGTTCAGGGCGTAGAAGCCGTTCGTGAAGCCGTTGAGGCCGCCGGCTGAGCCGGTGATGTCGGTTAGCCGGTTGGTGGTCACCACGTACCTGATGATCTCGGCGGCGGCGATCGTCACGATGGCCAGATAGTCCGCCCGCAGCCGCAGTGTGGGGATGCCGAGCAGGAAGGCGAAAAGGACCGACAAGACCAGGCCGACCAGCACACCTACCCAGAACGGAGCGTTGAAGGTGAGGGTGGAGATGGCCAGCCCATAGGCGCCCATGGCCATAAAGCCGGCCTGGCCGAAGTTCAGCAGGCCCGTGTAGCCGAAGTGCACGGCCAAGCCCAGGGCCCCCAGCGCGTAGGCGGCGGTGGTCGGGCTGATGATCTCGCCCAGGGCCCCGCTGAGAATGTTCAGAAAGTCCATGTACCTTCCTTCCTAACCCACGCGCTCTTTACGGCCCAGGATGCCCTGGGGCCGGAACAGCAGGACGATGATCATGATCAACAGCGCTCCGACGAACTTCAGGTCGGCCTCCAGCCACAGCGTCGAGATCTCGACCAGGATGCCCACGATCACGGAGCCGACCAGTGCACCGAACACGGTGCCGAGCCCGCCCAGGGTCACGCCGGCGAACATCAGCAGCAGGACCTGCTGGCCCATGTTGAAGGAGACCCCCGGCCGGTAGTAGGCCCAGAGGATGCCGCCCAGGGCCGCCAGCAGGCCGCCGACGGTCCAGACGATGCGGATGACGCGGTCGACGTCGATGCCGGAGGCCGAGGCCAATGCGGGATTGTCCGCGACGGCGCGGGTGGCCTTGCCGAGCCTGGTGCGCAGCAGCAGGAAGCCCAGCAGCCCGATCACCACCGCACTGATGACCAGGGACAGCAAGGTGGTCTGCGCGATGGACACCGGGCCCAGTGTGATCTGGGGGCCCTGCGCCCCCGGCAGCTGCTGGGTGCCGCCGCCGAAGAACAGCTGGATGGTGTACCGCGCGGCCAGGGCCAGGCCGATGCTCACGATCATCATGGGGACCAGCCCGGTGCCGCGCCGGCGCAGCGGACGCCACAGTCCGGCATCCTGCACATAGCCGGAAACGCCGCCGCCGATGACTGCCAGCACGGCAGCAAGCCAGGCCGGCAGGCCCAGGCCGGCCAGGAAGAACATCAGCACCGCGCCAAGGGTCACCATCTCGCCGTGCGCAAAGTTCGTCAGTCCGGTGGTGCCGAAGATCAGCGACAGCCCGACGGCGGCCAGCGCCAGCAGCAGACCGAAGCTCAGCCCCGCTACCAAGCGCTCGATGAGCTGCTCGCCGAAGTTCGCCCCCTGCACCTTGATGCCCTCGCCCAGCGGGAAGATGGCGCCGGCGTTGGAGGTGTTGGCGAACGTCACGGTGCGGGGATTCTGCGCTCCCGGGGCCAATGCCACGCCTTGGGGCAGCGTGCTCTCGATCAGTTCCACCTGGTACGTTCCCTGGACCGGAACCCCGATGGTCCAGGCACCCGAGGCGGAGGTCACGGTCTCGCCGCTGAACCCCTCGCCGGTGGCCCGGATGGTGACGCCGGGAACCGGTTGGCCATTATTGCGCAGCACGCCATTGATGGTGTTCGGGTACGCCTCAGGCGAGCTGGTCGACGGGCTGGGGGAGGATGTGGCCGGTGCCAGGGCAAGTGCACCCGGCGCGGACAGAAGTAGAACTGCAAAAAGCGTGACGAGCGCTGCGAACAAGCGGGGTAACGGGGCTAGCTTCGGCCTTGATCTCAAGTTCTGAACCTCCACCGCGTGAGGTGTCTGCCGGATTTCGGCAGATGCTGACGTGCCTGTGACCCTTGTCACCGGTGCGGATCATGTTACCCGCGGTTTGTGTTCGCCATGTTGCGGAACAGCCGCTTTAGATCGCGATTGGATAACAACTAGGGAACAATTTCCAGGCCCCGCCGGCGGCCGCAAGCGCAGCGGCGCTCAGAGGTAGAGACCAGTGCCGCTCTCGGTGGTTTCGGGCTGGGCCACCGCGTGCACGTCGCGTTCGCGCAGCAGGATGTACTCCTTGGAGTTGACCTCCACCTCGGCGCGGTCCTCCGGGTCGTACAACACGCGGTCGCCCACGCCTACCTGACGCACGTTCGGACCCGCAGCGACGACGTCGGCCCACGACAGCCGCTTGCCGATCACCGCTGTGGCCGGAATGACGATGCCCGAGGCCGAGCGGCGCTCGCTGGCGTCCTTGTCCGGCGAGACCAGGATGCGGTCGTGGAGCATCCGCAGGGGCAGCTTCCGGGTGGCGGAATCACGGCTGGAGGAGGGGGAATGGCTCTCGGTCACGCCTGTATTCTAGCCACTGGCGGCAAGCCCGCTGTGCCGGCGCCGGCCGCGGCCGGTGCGGCCGCCGGATTAAGGAACGGCAACGATTGGAGCCAAGGCGGCCGCACGGGGATAGTTTCGGTGTCCCGGATCGTTGCAATTGGTAGGGTCTGAACCAGGCCCTTTCCCAGATCATCCCAAGATGCCCCCCAGATGGAGGACAACAATAATGGCACTCGGTGGAAACCCGGTCTTCAACAATCCCAACGCGTTCCGCAAGGAGCCGCGGGGAGCGGCGGCGGGTTCGGCGGTGCTGGCCGGGCAGTCGCAGATCAGCAGCGAACAGCTGCAGGATCTGTACAACCGTCCCTCCGCCGGTCCGGCCCAGACCGGCCGGATGACCTACGACGACGTGATCATGAAGACGCTGGCCTGCCTGGCTCTGGTCCTCGTCGGTGCCGTCGTCGGCTGGATGGTTCCGGCCCTGATGGTGCCCGGCATGATCATCGGCCTGGTCCTCGGGTTGGTCAATTCCTTCAAGCGGCAGCCGTCCAAGGGCCTGATCCTGGCCTATGCGGCGGCGGAGGGCGTCTTCGTCGGTGCGCTGTCCATGGTGATCGACGCGCGGTACCCGGGCGTCGCGCCGCAGGCCGTCATTGGTACCTTCTGCGTGTTCGGGGTCACGCTGCTGCTGTTCAAGAGCGGCAAGGTCCGGGCCACGCCCAAGGCCATGAAGTTCTTTATGATCGCCATGCTCGGTTACCTGGTCTTCTCCCTGGTCAACTTCGCCCTGGTCATGTTCGGTGTGCTCGACAGCCAGTGGGGCGCGTATGGCGCCAGCATTTCGATCATGGGCATCAACGTTCCGATCGGTGTGCTGATCGGCCTGGTGGCGGTCGGGCTGGCCGCCTTCTCGCTGATCATGGACTTCACCGCGATCGAGGAGGGCGTCAGGGCCGGCGTGGACGCCCGGTTCGCCTGGACCGCCGCCTTCGGCCTGACGGTCACGCTCATCTGGCTGTACGTGGAAATCCTGCGGATCCTCGCCATCCTGCGCGGCCAGGACTGACACCCGCCCGTTGCACATGCGCCCCGGTCCGCTGGACCGGGGCGCACGCCGTTTAACGGGGCCCTCGGCAAGAGAGCTGCCCGGGGTCCCCGTGCGCGAAGCGTGCGGGGGAGGCAGTGAACGATAGCGCCAATCCGCCTCCCACCCCTCGCTGCGCTCGGGGCAGGGCCCTCGGCAAGAGAGCTGCCCGGGGTCCCCGTGCGCGAAGCGTGCGGGGGAGGCAGTGAACGATAGGCTGGGAGCCATGAGCCTTCAGCTACCGCAGCCGGCCACCGGCGAGCAGTTCGAGATTTCCCGCGCCGGCGCCCGTGCCGTGGTGACCGAACTGGCCGGCTGCCTGCGCCTGTTCGAACGTGACGGTGTGCAGCTGACCGAAACTTTTGGCGATGAAGAGATTCCGCCCGGCGCGACGGGAATCCTGCTGGCTCCATGGCCCAACCGGGTAGCAGGCGGGCAGTGGCTGCTGCACGGGCGCCGGCAGCAACTAGACATCACCGAGCCCTCGCTCGGCAATGCCAGCCACGGCCTGCTGCGCAATACCGGCTACCGCCCTGTGTCCCGGACGGCTGCCTCGATCCTGTTGCGCGCGGAAATCTTCCCGCAGCACGGCTACCCCTTCCGGCTCACGCATGAGGCCAGCTACAGCATCGACGGCGACGGCGGGCTGACCGTCACCCAGAGCCTGATCAACCTTTCGCCGGAGCCTGCGCCGGCGGCCTTCGGTGCGCATCCGTACCTGAGGCTGGGCGCCGTCGACACCGGCGAGCTGACGCTGACCGTTCCCGGCGCCTCCTGGCTGAGCTCGGACGAGAAGCTGATCCCGACGGGTAAGGTGGCCGCCGAGGGTCCGATGGACCTGCGGGCCGGGATCCAGGTGGCCGGGCGGTCCATCAATGCTGCGTTTACCGACCTCGCCCGCGGCAGCGACGGCCGGGCGCGCAGCACGTTGACCGCCCCGGACGGCCACAGCGTCTGCCTCTGGCAGGATGAAATATTCCCATACGTGCATGTTTTCGTCACGGACAACTTCCCCGGCCGTCCGGTGGCCGTGGCGCTGGAGCCCATGACCGCCCCTGCCAACGCCCTCAACAGCGGGGACGGGCTACGCTGGCTGGAGCCCGGCGCCAGCCTGTCCGGAAGCTGGGGGATTGCGGCAGCGCCGGCGCCCGAAAGGGCCTGATCCAGCCACTTCCGGCGGCCGGGACGACGCAATACATAACCGTCGGCGCATGACGGGCCGGATGTGAAACTATTGGACGTATGAGCCGGCCTTCGCCCGAAATCCGTCCCGCCCCCGGCCGCCTTCCCGGGGCCGTTCCCCACCATGCCCGGGAGGACGTCCCCTACGCGTTGCGGATTTCCGCGGCCTGGGCCTGGCGGGTGGGCCTGGTCGTCGTCGTTGCCGGCCTGCTGATCTGGCTGCTCAGCTACGTCTCCCTGCTGATCATTCCCCTGATGGTCGCGGCACTGCTGTCCGCGCTGCTCAGCCCGGTGGTCCGGTTCCTGAGCAAGGCCAAGGTGCCCCGCGGCCTGGCGGTCGCCATCACCATCATCGGCTTCCTCGGTCTCATCGGCGGAGCCCTTTCGCTGGTCGGCCGCCAACTGGTGGTCGGTTTCGGCGCGCTGTGGGACCAGGTGCTTGAAGGCCTGGTGCAGATCCAGACCTGGCTGACCGAGGGCCCGCTGCACCTGACAACCGCACAGCTGAACGACTACCTCACCGAAGGCCTGCGCCAGCTGCAGAACAACAGCAGCGCCATCTTTTCCAGCGCCCTGACCGTCGGTTCCACCGCCAGCCATCTGCTGGCCGGGATGCTGCTGACCATCTTCACCCTGATCTTCTTCCTGTTCGACGGCGGCCGGATCTGGTCCTTCCTGGTCCGGCTGCTGCCCCGGAAGGCGCGCACGCCGGCGGATGGCGCCGGCCGGCGCGGCTGGACGTCCATGGTGCAGTACATCCGGGTCCAGATGTTCGTGGCCTTCATCGACGCGCTCGGCATTGGTATCGGCGCGGCCATCATCGGGGTCCCTCTGGCCCTGCCGCTGGGCGTCCTGGTCTTCCTTGGGTCCTTCATTCCCATTGTGGGCGCGCTGGTCACCGGCTTCATTGCCGTGGTGCTGGCGCTGGTGGCCAACGGGTGGGTCAACGCCTTGATCATGCTGGCCATCGTGCTCGGGGTGCAGCAGCTCGAAGGGCACGTCCTGCAGCCGCTGATCATGGGCAAGGCCGTGTCGCTGCATCCGCTGGCAGTGGTGCTGGCCGTGGCCGGCGGCTCGATGGTCGCAGGCATCCCGGGGGCCCTGTTCTCCGTGCCGGTGCTGGCCATGGTCAATGCCGCGGTCCGCTACATCGCGGCCCGCGCCTGGGAGACGGATCCGGTGCTGCTGCAGCCGCCCGACGCCGCGGCCAGGGCCCGCGAACGGGATCAGGCAGCAGCCGCCGCGGCAGCCGGACCGGCTGCCGGACCCCAACCGGCAACAAGCCCCGAAACGGCCCCTGCGACCCGGCCGGCCGATACTGACGACGCCGCCGATGCGCAGCAGAGAAGAGGAACCCACTGATGACAGCTTTGACCCAATTGCCGGTCACCCTTGAGGACGTAGTCCAGGCCCGCCACCTGCTTGAGGGTGTGATTGAAGAGACTCCCGTCGAGCAGTCCCGGGCGCTGGGCCGGATGGTCGGGGCCGAGGTGTTCCTCAAGTGCGAGAACCTTCAGCGCGCAGGATCCTTCAAGGTCCGGGGCGCCTACGTGCGCATGGCCAAACTGACGGCCGAGGAACGTGCCCGCGGGGTGGTGGCGGCCTCGGCCGGCAACCACGCCCAGGGCGTCGCCGTGGCCGCTGCCCGGCTGGGCATCAAGGCCCGGATCTACATGCCGCTGGGCGTGGCCCTGCCGAAGCTGGCCGCCACCCGCGGCCACGGCGCCGAGGTGGTGCTGCACGGACACAACGTGGATGAGGCACTGGCCGAGGCGCAGCGCTACGCGGAGGAATCCGGGGCGGTCTTCGTCCATCCCTTCGACAACGCGGACATCATCGCCGGCCAAGGCACCCTCGGGCTGGAGATCCTGGAGCAGATCCCCAACGTGGACACCGTCCTGATGGGCGTCGGCGGCGGCGGCCTGCTGGCCGGTGTGGCCACCGCGGTCAAGGCCAAGGCCAGGGAGCTAGGCCGGGAGATCAAGGTCATCGGGGTGCAGGCCGAGAACGCGGCCGCCTATCCGCCGTCCCTGGCTGCGGACGCGCTGGTGCCGCTGAAGAAGGTCTCGACGATGGCCGACGGCATCGCGGTCGGCCGGCCCGGCCAGCTGCCGTTTGCCATCATCCGGGAACTGGTCGACGACGTGGTCACCGTCAGCGAGGATGCCCTGGCCCGGGCGCTGATCTTCCTGCTCGAACGCTCCAAGCTCGTGGTGGAGCCCGCCGGCGCCGTCGGCGTCGCCGCGCTGATGGAGGGCGTCATCGAGAACCCCGGCACCACCGCGGTCATCCTGTCGGGCGGAAACATCGATCCGATGCTGATGCTCAAGGTGATCCAGCGCGGTCTGTTCGCCTCCGGCCGGTTCATGTCGGTGCGCATGATGCTCGATGACCGTCCCGGTTCGCTGGCGCAGATCTCGCGGATCATCGCCGAGTCGGACGCCAACGTCACCCGGGTGGACCACACCCGGATCGGCGGCTCGATCAGCATGGGGGACGTGGCGATCACCATCGATATCGAGACCAAGGGGCACGAGCACTGCGAGCAGGTGCTGCGGAACCTGCGGGCCGAAGGCTTCCAGCCCATCGTGGTGCACTGATGCCGCGCGCAGTGTTGGCCAAGGAACCGTCGCGGGCCGCCCAGGCCCGCCGCGGCTTGCTGACGCTGGTCGCCTTCACCGCTGTCCTGTGGGCCATCCTGCTGGTCGACCTGGCCACCGGCGGGGTCATGAACTACCTGCTGGGTAATATTCCGCGCCGGCTGGACGGGCTGGACGGGGTGCTGTTCGGGCCGCTGCTGCATGCGGACGTCACCCACCTGGCCGGCAACAGCCTGCCGCTGATCGTGCTGGGCTTCCTGGTTTTCCTGGAGGGGGTCCGCCGGTTCGTTGCCGTGGTCGCCTCCAGCTGGCTGGTCTCCGGGCTGGGGGTCTGGCTCACCGGCTACGGGCTGACCGTGGGGATTTCCGGCGTCGTCTTCGGCCTGTTGGCGTACCTGCTGGTGCGCGGATTTTACAACCGCAGTTGGAAGCAGATCCTGCTGGCCCTGGTGGTCTTCGCCTTCTACGGCTCGGTGCTGTGGGGCGTGCTCCCGACGGCGGGGACCGGGGTATCCTGGCAGGCCCACCTCTTCGGCGCCGCCGGGGGAGTGCTGGCCGCCGTCCTGCTGCGCCGGGACCGGGATGGGAACCGGGCATAGCAAAGAGGGCGGGCCCGGCCGGGCGCGCCCTCTTTGCTATCCCTGCCGGCGTCAGCCGGCGTAGGGCTTGGCGGAAATGATCTCCACCGCGATCTGCTTGCCGTTGGGTGCGGTGTAGGTGGTGGAATCGCCGGCCTTCAACCCATGGATGGCGGCGCCCAGCGGGGACTTTTCGCTGTAGACATCGATGGCAGCATCGCCGGCCACCTCGCGGCTGCCCAGCAGGAAGGTCTCCAGATCGCCGGCGATCTTCGCTTCGATGACCATGCCGGGTTCGACGACGCCGTCGTCCGCCGGGGCTTCGCCGACATGGGCGTTGCGCAGCAGTTCGGTGAGCTGGCGGATCCGTGCCTCAGCCTTGCCCTGCTCCTCCTTGGCGGCGTGGTAGCCCCCGTTCTCCTTGAGGTCGCCCTCGGAGCGGGCCTGCTCGATGCGGGCAACGATCTCCGCACGGCCGGGGCCGGAAAGGTGATCCAGTTCAGCCTTCAGGCGGTCGTAGGACTCCTGAGTGAGCCAGGCGACGGGTGCGCTGGATGTGGACACGTACTTCTCCTTAGTTAATGCCGGGCCATCCCCTGGCCCGGCATGGTGACTCTCCGCCGGCAGCGGCCGCTTGACTGGCGGCCGCTACATGCAAAGACCCCGCCGTCCGGTGGATCATTCTCCTGGGAAATCCGTATGGTTCCCGGTGTCACCGGATGGGGCGGGGCGGAATGTATTGGTTAAGTGTAGTCAGGACCGGCTGGTTTTCCCAATGCCCGCAGCCGGCGAGGTGATGCCGGTGGAGCGGAAATCGGCGTCCAGGGGTGCGTCAGTGCTTGATAATCCAGCATGAGTTCACGCCGCCGGAGACACCATTGGATTCGAGCCGCAGCTGGACCCGGTGGGCGGTGGTCCGGCCGCCGTCGGCTCCTTCCTCCACGGCGTTGGGGCCGATCGTGACGGATTTCCAGCCGACGACGGCGTACTGCTCGTTCAGGACCTGGACGGCGCACTCGGCCGTGGCGGCGGGGTCCTTGGTAACCTCGAAGTCCACCATGGCCTGCAGCGGCTCCGACAGATGGAAACCGACATCCTTGGCCGATACCGGCGGGTTGCCGGAGATGGCCGCGACAACTGCGGCCGCTGCTACAGCCAGGCCCAGGGCCACGCCGGCGAGCACCTTGGGCGTCTTGCCTCCGGGGCGCCGCTTTTGGGTGCCGTAACGATTGGCTACGCTTGTTCCGGAAGAAGTCTCGGCAGCGGTGGGTCCGGTGGTGCTCACAATGCCTACTTTATCGTGTCAGGAAATCCCCCAGGACCTCAGGAGAGCCCGTTGAGCATCCCCGAACCCTTCTCCGCGGACCCCGCGGCAGTGAACGCGCCGGAGGGCCTGCGCCTGCTGGCCGTCCATGCGCACCCGGATGACGAATCCAGCAAGGGTGCGGCGACGATGGCCAGCTATGCGGCCTCGGGCGTCGAGGTCATGGTGGCTACCTGCACGGGCGGGGAACGCGGGGACATCCTCAACTCCGAGGTGGCCGGCGAGGCGCACGCTGACCGGGACCTGGCCGGCCTGCGGCGGCTGGAGATGGCCAATGCCGCCAAGGAACTGGGGATCACGCACCGCTGGCTGGGCTTCGTGGACTCGGGGCTGCCGGAAGGCGATCCGCTGCCGCCGCTGCCGTTCGGCAGTTTTGCCACCGTGCCCCTGGAGCGCGCGGCCGAGCCGCTGGTGCGGTTGGTCCGGCAGTTCAAGCCGCAGGTTATGGTCAGCTACGACGAGAACGGCGGCTATCCGCATCCGGACCACATCATGGCCCACAGGATCGCCGTCGAGGCGTACCACGCCGCCGGGGACGGGGCGAGGTATCCCGGGGCCGGCGAGCCCTGGACGCCGTCGAAGCTCTACTACGACCGCGCCTTCAATCCGGAGCGGTTCCGGGCGCTGCACTACGCGCTGGAGGAAGCCGGGCTCAAGTCGCCCTATGCCGCCCGGATCGCGGCCTGGCTCGAAGCGGACGCGGAGGGGCACCAGCCGCCGATGCCGCAGCATCCGACCACAACGCAGATCGACTGCGGGGACTTCTTCGAGCACCGCGAGCGGGCGCTGCTGGCGCACCGGACCCAGATCGAGCCCGGCGGATTCTTCTTCGCGGTCTCCGCGGACCTGCAGCGCAAGGTCTGGCCGTGGGAGGACTACTCGCTGATCGATTCCCGCGTGCCGGCCACCCCGCCGGAGACGGACTTCTTCGCTGGCCTACGATAGATACGGGTTAACCACCGCCTCCGGCCGGAGCACCGCCGGGACAGCCAGAAAGAGACTGACTTTTGCACCTGCTGCATGTACTTGCCACCGTAGCGCCGAACCCGGAGCCCACCCTGCGGCCCGGCCTGGACCCTAACCAGGTCACTCCCGGTCCCTGGGGCTTCTTCATCACGTTCGGGGTGGCGGTGGTGCTGTTCCTGCTGATCCGCGACATGACCAAGCGGATCCGCCGGGTGCGCTACCGGGAACAGATCGGCCAGATCCAGCCCCGCACGGGCGACGTGCCGGACGAATCCGGTGCGGAGCCTGGGGACGGCCCGGCCAGCTCCGGCAGCGAACCGCCGGCCGGTCCCGGTGCGGATCGTCCGGGCAAGTACGGGCCGGGGAACTGACCATGGCCGGCCGCCTGCGCGACGAGGCTTCGGCCTATCTGCGCCAGCATGCCGGCAATCCGGTGGACTGGTGGCCCTTCGGCGACCAGGCTTTTGAACAGGCACGTCTGCGAGACGTGCCTGTTTTCATTTCGGTTGGTTACGCGGCCTGCCACTGGTGCCACGTGATGGCTGCCGAATCCTTCGAGGACGAGGCCACCGCGGGCTACCTGAACGAACACTTTGTGAGCATCAAGGTGGACCGCGAGGAACGCCCCGATGTGGACGATGTCTACATGTCCGCCACCCAGGCCCTGACCGGGCAGGGCGGCTGGCCGATGAGCGTGTTCGCCCTGCCCGACGGCAGGGCCTTCTACGCGGGTACCTACTTTCCGCCGCGGCCCGCGCCGGGGCGCCCGTCGTTCCGGCAGGTGCTCGAAGCGGTCGCCGACGCCTGGCGCAACCGGCGGGCGGGGATCGAGGCCAACGCCGCCACCCTGTCCGCGGCCCTCGGCGAGGCCGCCGAGGCGAACCGGGCGCTGCTCGGTTCCCTGCCGGGAGCCGGCGACGGCGCGGCCTCCGCCGTGCGGCTGGAGCAGGGTGCGCCGTTCGAGGCGGAACTGGCAGTTCTCCTGCCCGCGGCGGTACGCGCGCTGGCCCTGCAGGAGGACCAGCGGTTCGGCGGGTTCGGGGATGCACCCAAGTTCCCGCCGTCGTCGGTGCTGCAGTTCCTGCTGCGGCATGCCGCCGCGGGCCCGACCGGCGGTGCGGACGAGGACACGTCCGGCCTCGCCGCCGGACTGGCCGCCCGCACGCTCGAGGCCATGGCGTGTTCGGCTCTCTACGACCAGTTGGAGGGCGGCTTCGCACGGTACTCGGTGGACCGGCGGTGGTCCGTGCCGCACTTCGAAAAGATGCTTTACGACAACGTCCAGCTGCTGCGCGCCTACGCCCAGTGGGCGGCGCAAAGCCCGGATCCGGCGCAGCGGGACCTGGCCCTCGGCGTGGCGGGCTCGACGGCGGACTGGCTGGTGGACAGCCTCGGCCTGCCTGGCGGGGGCCTGGCCTCCTCGCTCGACGCGGACACCGTGGTGGATGGCGAACACGTCGAGGGCGGCACCTACCTGTGGTCCGTCGTCGAGCTGCATCGTGTGCTGGGGCCGGAGGCCGGGGACGCCGATTGGGTGGCCTCGGTGATGGGCGTCGGACCTCAGGGGACGGTCACCGCTGACGGGTCCCCGCTGCATCCGGGCAGGCCGCTGCACGCTGCCGAAACCGAGCGCTGGAACCGGCTCAAGCCGGTGCTGCGGCAGGCGCGGCGGCAGCGGCCGCAGCCCGGCCGCGACGACAAGGTGGTGGCGGGATGGAACGGACTGGCTGTCGCGGCGCTGGCCGAAGCAGCCGACGTCCTGGGCCGCCCCGAGCTGCTGGCGGCGGCCGAGGCCGCCGCCGGCTATCTGCTCCGGGTGCATGTGGACCCGTCCGGCCGGCTGGCCCGGGTTTCGCACGACGGCGCGGCGCGCGGCATCGAGGGGCTGCTGGAGGACTACGCCGGGGTGGCCGAAGGCCTGTTCACCCTGTACGGCGCTACCGGGGACGAACACTGGTATGCGGCCGCCGAGGCACTGCTGCTGCGGGCCGAGGAGCGGTTCCTGGCCGGAGGGACACTGCTCGACGAGGCCGAACAGCCGCAGCAGCTCTCCAAGGCCCGGGGCGAGCGGCGCGCCGCGGACCCGCTGGAGAATGCCACCCCCAGCGGGGCCAGCCTCCTGGCCGGGGTGCTGGTGACCTATGCGGCCTACCACGGTTCGGACCGGCACCGCCGACTGGCCGAACGGCTGCTGGGCTATCTCGAACGCGTGGCCCCGCGGCTGCCGCAGGTGGCCGGCTGGGGCATGGCGGTGGCCCAGGCCATGCTGAGCGGCCCGGTGGAACTGGCCGTCGTCGGGGAGGACACCGCCGCGGCCGGGCTGGTCAGGGTGGCGCGGCGAACCGGCAGCCCCGGGATGGTCATCGCCCGCCGTCCGGCCGGTGTCCAGGCGGACACCGCCGTCCCGCTGCTGCGGGACCGGCCCGTACCGGACCACGGGGCGCTGGCCTATGTCTGCCGCGGCATGGTCTGCCAGCGTCCGGTGGCTGACGAAGCGGCGCTGCGGGCAGCCCTGGCACCGGCTCCGCCGCAGCGCTGACGCAGCAGACGGTGCCTCCGGCGGACCGCCCGGTCCGGCCCCGCGGCCGCCCGGAACCGGCTGCCGGCCCCGCCGCCCGTCCATTCCGCCCCCTAGCAGTGGCGTAGAATTCCATGTGCGGCGACGACTCGAAAGGCAGGTGCATCCTTGAGGCTTCCGGACGTCGCCTACCATCTGTATGAACGCCGTCTCGAACGCTCGCTGGCGTCCCAGCGGATGCCGCGCCATATCGGCGTCGTGGTGGACGGCAACCGCCGCTGGGCCAAGCTGGCCGGTGCGCCGACCCGCGAAGGGCATCAGGCCGGGGCGGACAAGATCCTTGAATTCCTCGGCTGGTGCGACGAACTGGGCATCAAGGTCGTTACCCTGTACATGCTCTCCACCGACAACATGAACCGTTCCGGCGAGGAACTCGAGCAGCTCATGGGCATCATTGCCAATACCCTGGACCGGCTGGGCGAGGCCCGGAACATGCAGGTCCGGCCCGTCGGCGCGCTCGAGACGCTGCCGGAGTACCTGGCGCAGAAGCTGGAAACGCTGGCCGGCCGGACGGCCGGGGCGCCGGGGGTGCACGTCAATGTCGCCGTCGGCTACGGCGGCCGGCAGGAGATCGTGGACGCGGTCAAAGAGCTGCTCCTGGATGCCGCCGGCACCGGCGGGAACCTGCGCAGCGTCGCCGAGTCGCTGGGCATCGAGGACATCTCCCGCTATCTGTATACTCGCGGCCTGCCGGACCCTGACCTGGTCATCCGCACCTCCGGGGAGCAGCGGCTCTCCGGCTTCCTGATGTGGCAGAGCGCGTACAGCGAGTTCTACTTCTGTGAGGCCCTGTGGCCGGATTTCCGCCGGCTGGACTTCCTGCGTGCCCTGCGCGACTACGGCCGGCGCCAGCGCCGCTTCGGTGCATAGCGTCGCTGCCGCCTGTTTACCGGAAATTTACGCGACTGCCCAAAATAGCTGTTGTTCCGGAAATTACACCGGCGTAATTTGGAGGTATCAGCAGGCGATCCTCGCCAGCTGACCGGGAGGCCGAATTGCCGCAGTTCTTAGGGCAGCAAGGGAGGCCGGTACGGGCCTCGCGGCCGTACCGGAATTCCTATCCGTACCGTAAACGGAGCGCCATCGCTCAGGACGGGGGCTAACGTGGCCAATACTGACACCGCAAGCACCAATGCTGCAGGGTCTGCCATGGGGGAGCAGAGGGCGGCCGGCATGCCGGACCACTCGTTTGTGCTGGACACTTCGGTGCTGCTGTCCGATCCGCGGGCACTGATGCACTTCGCGGAGCATGAAGTCATCCTGCCGATCGTGGTCATCAAAGAACTCGAGGGCAAGCGCCATGATCCGGAACTGGGCTACTTCGCCCGCAAGGCCCTGCGGCTGCTGGATGACCTGCGGGTGGAACACGGCGGGCTCAACCGGCCGATTCCGCTCGGCGGCGAGGGCGGCACGCTGCGGGTGGAACTGAACCATATTTCGCCCGACGTGCTGCCGGAGGGCTTCCGCGGCGGGGACAACGACAGCCGCATCCTGGCCGTGGCCAAGAACCTGTCCAATGAAGGCCGCAACGTGACGGTGGTGTCCAAGGACCTGCCGATGCGCGTGAAGGCCTCCGCCATGGGCCTGCAGGCGGATGAGTACCGCAACGACCTGGTCAAGGACTCGGGGTGGACGGGCCTGGCCGAGCTGGAGGTCATGACCGAGGAACTGAACCAGCTCTACGACAATGAGCCGGTCTTCCTGCCGGCAGCGGGCGAACTGCCTGCCAATACCGGCCTGATCCTGCTGTCCAACCGCGGCTCCGCGCTGGGCCGGGTGGGCGCGGACAAGCAGGTGCGGTTGGTGAAGGGGGACCGGGATGTGTTCGGCGTGCATGGACGCAGCGCCGAACAGCGCCTGGCCATCGACCTGCTGCTCGATCCCGAGGTCGGCATCGTCTCGCTCGGCGGACGGGCCGGCACCGGCAAGTCCGCGCTGGCCCTCTGCGCCGGGCTGGAAGCGGTGCTGGAGCGGCGCGAGCACCGCAAGGTGGTGGTGTTCCGGCCGCTGTACGCCGTCGGCGGCCAGGAACTGGGCTACCTGCCGGGGTCGGAATCCGAGAAGATGAACCCGTGGGCGCAGGCGGTCTTCGACACCCTCGGGGCACTGGTCTCCGCCGAAGTGGTGGAGGAGGTCATCGACCGCGGCATGCTGGAAGTGCTGCCGCTGACCCACATCCGCGGCCGCTCGCTGCATGACTCGTTCGTGATCGTGGACGAGGCCCAGTCCCTGGAGAAGAACGTGCTGCTGACTGTGATGAGCAGGATCGGGCAGAACTCCAAGATCGTGCTTACCCACGATGTGGCGCAGCGGGACAACCTGCGGGTGGGACGGCACGACGGTATCGCCGCCGTCGTCGAAACGCTCAAGGGGCACCCGCTCTTCGGGCACATGACGCTGACCCGCTCGGAGCGCTCGCCGATCGCGGCCCTGGTAACGGAGCTGCTCGAGGGCGCCGAGATCTAGGATTGGGTTCCTGCCGGCCGGGCTAACCGGCTGCGGCCGGCAGGACCGCCTCCACCTTCGTGCCGCTGTCCGCTGCCGAGGTGATCAGCAGCGAGCCGCCGGCTTCGGCGACGGTGTCATGCAGGATCGCCAGCCCGAGGTGTCCTTCCGGGACGGCATCCGCCACGTCGAACCCGCGGCCGTCGTCGGCCACCGTGAGCTTCGTGGCCACCGGATCCGCGGCGAGCGCCACCGAGATCCGCCCGGCGTCGGCATGCTTGAGCGCATTGGCGATGGCTTCCCGGGCCACCCGGTAGAGCAGGACCTGCGTGGTGGGCTCGGCCGTGGGTGCGCCGCGGACCTGCAGGTCGAAGTCCACCCCGCGAGACCGGGCGGGATCCCCGAGCCGGGCCAGTGCGCCGGACAGGCCCAGTTCGGCCAGATCCGGCGGATAGAGGTCTGTCGCGATGCCGCGCAGGGCACCGATATTCTCCTGCAGCACTGCATTGGCCCGGGCGAAGAACGACGGCGACGGGTCCGTACCGCCCAGTTCGTAGGACTCCAGCGTATAGGCCAGGCCGGCCAGGCCTTGGATCACCTCGTCGTGCAGGTGCCGTGCCAGGCGCTGCCGTTCCAGGTCCGAGGCGCTGATGGCCTGCTCCAGCAGCCGCTGCTGGGTGTCCGCGTTGCGCTGCAGCCGCTTGGCCATCCGCAGGCCCGGAATCAGCAGCAGCGCCTGCAGCAGCAGCAGCGAGGCGAACACGCCCGGCAGGATGCCCAGGACCATGCTCCGCTGGTCGTCGCGGACAATTTCGGCCGGGTAGTAGGCCTCTACGATGATCCGTTCCCCATCCGATGCGGTGGCACCCACATACACTTCCACTAGCTCTCCCTGGCTGGCTTCCAGGACGCTCTCGGCATCGGTCTGGGCCTCGAATTCGGCTCGCCCGGCGCCCCCGGCCAGCAGCGGGCCGGCCCAGTCCGGGCGGGGGAACTGGCGGCCGATCAGCTCCCGCCGGTCCGAGTAGAGGATGATTCCGGCTGAATTCCACACCTTGAACCGGTACAGGGAGACGTGGCGGAAGCTCGGCGTCAGCCGGCGGTCCAGCCGGTCCAGCCGGACGGGATCCTCGATCGGCAAAGCGGAATCGATGAAGGGGGCCACCTCGAAGTCCGCCATGTGCTGGGTGCTCTCCATCGCATGCCGGAGGGCCTGGTCCTTGGCAAAGGCCCTCGCGCCGAAGATCACCGGCACCAGGACGATCAGCAAGGTGGCGACACCTGTGAGGGCATAACGCCGAAGGGCCTTGCGTGCTTCCGGGTGCAGCCGCGAACGGTTCGTGTCCCGATTCGGTCCGCCGTCAATCCCGTCCGCGTGGGTGGCGGCCTTCCTACGCATCCGGTTGCTCCGGCAGCAGGCGGCGGGTCCGGGCGATGGCCACCGCTTCGAGCTGGGTGTGGGCACCGAGTTTGCCCAGGATGGCCTTCACATAGCCCCGGCAGGTGTTCTCCGAAATGCCCAGCAGCCGGGCGTTGGCACGCACATCATGGCCGGCCGCCATCAGGGCCAGGACCTGGCGCTCGCGGGCCGTCAGCACGCCGTTGCCGGGCTGCGGGACGGGGGGCGCGCCCTGCTGCGCGGCCAGCAGGGACGGGTGGACCACCATGCTGCCAGGCCGGGCAAAGCGTACGGCATCCAGCAGGGTCCGCAGCGAGCCGTCCTTGGGCAGGAATCCACAGATGCCGGAGCCGGCTGCCCGGCCGAGGATCTCCGGCGTCGGGTTGCCGGTCAGGACGATAATCCGGGTTTGTGGGGCGTCCTGCAGGATGGCGCCGGCGGCGTCCAACCCGTTGCCGTCCGGCAGGTGGTAGTCCATCACGACGACGTCCGGCCTGGCCTCGCGGCACAGCTCGATGGCGGCCCCGGCGCTGCCGGCATTGCCCACGTGCACCAGGTCCGTTTCCCGGTTCAATGCTTGTGCCAGCAACTCCGCAAAGGTGGTGTGGTCATCCACCACCACCACCCGTGCCTGCGCCGGCGAGTCTTCCGACGCCGCTTCCGACTTCATGGCCCATCCCCAACCCAAGTCCCCCGACATGGTCCTATAGGGAGTATGCCTGCGCGGGGCACGGATGTATAGCAGCGGCCGGAGAACCGCGCCGGATGTCGCGCAGGTCAGGCCGAGGCCAGGGCTCGGCGCAGGAAGGAGTCCACTACCTGGCCGGCCGCCTCCACGTGCTTGCCCGGCCGGCGCAGGCGGGCCGGCACCTCGGAATCATGCCGGTCTCCCCGGAGGCTGTCGCTGAGCAGCAACAGCGCGCTCAGGACTTCGGACAGGTCGCTGTCGTCGGCGGCCGTGGCCTTCAGCAGCCTGGCATGCGCGGCACGCAGGGCGGGGCCGGGCGTGCAGCCCATCTCGCGGTCCAGGAGCCGGCGGCACTTGTCATAGCTGCGGATACCTTCGGCATAGCGCCCGGCCTGTTCCAACCCGGTCACGAGGGCGGACCACGCCCGTTCGTTCAGCGGTTCCATGTCGATTGCCTGCTCGGCCCAGCGCACGGCGTCGTCCGGATTGGAGAGCATGGTGGCCGCCTCGGCGGCGAGCACCCGCGCCTGGGCCACCCTGGCGGTGTGCCGGTCCCGGGCCTCCGCCGCCCACTCCGGCGTCAACTCGTCGCCGAGCAGCGGTTCCGCGGCCAGGTCCAGAGCCTCCGTCAGCTTCGGGTAGGCCGCGGCCGGCGCGGCCAGCTCGGCATCGCGCAGCAGCCCGTCGAAGCGGTCCAGGTCCAGATCCACCAGGTCCCGCTCCAGCAGATAGCCGGAGTTGGCCGTCCGCAGCGGGCCCGACTTGGCGTGGCCGGGCTGCAGGTGGCGGCGCAGTACGCTGACGTAGCTTTCCAAGGTGCCCAGCGCCTCGCCGGGTGCCTTCCCGCCCCAGAGCAGCTCCACCAGCTGATCCTTCGAAACCGCCGTGCCCAGCCGCAGCAGCAGGATTTCCAGGATCTGGCGTGGCTTCGGGCCGCCGAGGCTCGACGCCGTGAGGACGGTATCTCCCCGGCTGATCCGCAGATGGCCGATCACCTGAACGGAAATGGACAGGCACTGTCCATGCATTTGCTCCATGTCGTCCCCCTCGATGGATGCACCCCCAATGAATGCTCTCTCATCCTTGCCGAGCGCGGCATGGCTTCGACAGCCCGGATCGGGGCACCCTGCACCCCCAAATTTGGGGAGTGACTTCCGTCACGCAATGAAGGCTGCGGCGCCGGTGTCCCGGACGACCTGCCTAAGGTTTTTCCCAAGCAGGCAGCGGCAAAGTGGGTCCTGCCGGGTTTTCGCCGGGGCCCGGGGTCTGCCCGGGAGGGGAAGTTCTCCACCGGCGGCCGCACGGCGGCGGTCCCCGGTGGAAGCATGTTGTAGCTTGGGGCCATGATTGCGCAACTGGAACGGCTGTGGCCGGCGGACCCGCTGCCGTTCTGGGCGCTGCTGGCGGCCTGCCTGTACCTGCTGGCGGTGGGGGCCCGGCTCAGCTGGATCGACGTGCGCACGCATACGCTGCCGGACCGGATCGTCTTTCCCGCCTACGGGGTCGCCGCGGCACTGCTGGCGGCGGCCGCGCTGGCCGGCGGCGATGCGGCGCGCCTGTGGGGCCTGCTGGCCGGGGGAGCCGGACTGTGGGCCTTCTACTTCACGGTCCGCTTCATCCATCCGGCCGGGATGGGCTTCGGCGACGTCAAGCTGGCCGGCGTCCTCGGTATGTACCTGGGCTACCTCGACGCCGGCCGGCTGTTCTGGGGGACCATGGCTGCCTTTGCGCTGGGCGGGCTGTACGGCCTGACGCTGGTGCTCCTGCGGCGTGGAAACCTCAAGTCCGCCATGCCGTTCGGTCCGTTCATGCTGCTCGGCACCGTGGCTGCCTTGCTGCCGGCCAGCTAGCCGTTCGCCGCCTGCCCCGAACGCTTCGCGCACGGGGACCCCGGGCGGCTCTCTGAGGGGCCCGCCGCGAGCTCGCGAGCGGTGGGAAAGCGCGACGCGCCAGCCGTTCGCCGCGAACGGGGAAGGCGTGACGCGGTAGGCATGGTGTTCTTCCCTGACGTCTGCGGTCCGGGACCGGTTGGCTGCCGCCGCCGGCAACGGCATAGCGTAGGGATATGCCTACTCCTGACTTCATCCTGCAGCTGCGCGCTAAAATCGGCCACGATCTGCTCTGGCTGCCCGGGGTGACGGCCGTGGTGCTCGATGACGCCGGGCGCGTCCTGCTCGGCCAGCGCGCCGACAACAGGCGCTGGACGCTGATCACCGGGATCCTGGAACCGGGGGAGCACCCGGCCCAGGGCGTGGTGCGCGAGGTGCTGGAGGAAACGGCCGTGGTCGCAGAGGTGGAGCACCTGGCCGAGGTCTATGCGGGTGCGCCGATGGAATTCGTCAACGGGGACCAGGCCCAGTTCCTGACCCTGACCTTCCGCTGCCGGTACGTCTCGGGCAGCGCCCGGGTGAACGATGACGAATCCGCCCAGGTGGGCTGGTTCGGCCTGAATGAGCTGCCCGAGCTCACGGACTACCACCGGGACCGGCTGCGGGCGGCCCTGCGGGCCACCGGCGTGCCGGAATTTGTCCGTTAGGACCGGTAAATCGCACCGGCCAGCTATTCCGTGCGGGCAGTCAGGGGGCCATACTCAAAAACGTACAGGGCATCCGCACGGCGGTCCCGCCCCTGGAGCAGGTTCCGGCGGCAGATGCAGGCGCGAACATCGGAGTCCGGTATGTCCACCTCGAGCGATTCCCGATCCATCCTCAGGCGCAAGCCGATACGGGAGATGGAGGAGGAAAGCGGAGAAAGCCATCTGTTCAAGAGCCTTGGTCTGTGGCAGCTGACCGCGATCGGCGTAGGCGGCATCATCGGCGTCGGCATCTTCACCCTGGCCGGCCTGGTCGCGGCCGGGAGCGAAGGCAATCCGCCGGTCGGCCCCGCAGTGCTGATCTCCTTCCTGATCGCCGGCCTGGCCAGTGCTGCGGCGGCACTTTCCTATGCGGAGTTTGCGGGCATGATTCCGTATGCCGGCTCCGCCTACACCTACGGCTACGTGGCCCTGGGGGAAATCATCGGCTGGTTCATCGGCTGGGACCTGCTGCTCGAATACACGGCGATCGTAGCCGTCGTCGCCATCGGCATCTCGGGCTATTTCAGCGCGTTCATGGAAGGCCTGGGCATCCAGGTCCCGGCGTGGATGCAGGGCACCCCGGATACCGTCGAGGGCGGGCTGGTGAACATCCCCGCGATCGTCGTCTGCCTGCTGATCGCCTGGATCCTCAGCCGCGGGTCGCGGACCTTCGGCCGATTCGAACTCGTGGCGGTCGGGCTGAAGATCCTGCTGATCATCTTCATCATCGTGCTCGGCTTCTTCTTCATCAATACGGACAACTACACGCCGTTCATGCCCTCGGGCTTTGGTCCGGTGCTGGCCGGGGCCGCCACCGTCTTCTTCGCGGTCTTTGGCTATGACGCCATGAGCACGGCGGCCGAGGAGTCCACCGACGGCAAGAAGCACATGCCCAAGGCCATCCTGCTGTCGCTGGCGATCGCCATGGTCCTCTATGTGCTGGCCACCCTGGTGCTGACCGGCATGCAGAACTACCAGGACATCAACCCGGCGGCGGGGTTCGCCTCCGCCTTCCAGGCAGTGGGGCTGCCGGCGGTGGCCACCATCATCTCGGGATTCGCGGTCATCTCCATCCTGACGGTCATGCTGACCTTCCTGCTGGGCGTGACGCGGGTGTGGTTCGCGATGAGCCGGGACGGGCTGCTGCCGGCCTGGTTCTCGGGTACAGACCGGCGCGGCACGCCGCAGCGGGTGACCTGGATCGCCGGCGGCGCCTCAGCGCTGCTGGCCGGGGTGGTTCCGATCCGCGCGGTGGCGGACCTGACCAACATCGGCATCCTGGCCGCCTTCGTGGTGGTCAGCGTCGCGGTGATCGTGCTGCGGCGAACGCGGCCGGACGTGCCGCGTTCCTTCCGGCTGCCGCTGATGCCGGTGGTGCCGGCCTTCGGCGTCGTCGCCTCCTTTTTCCTGATGCTCCAACTGCATTGGGAAACCTGGCTGCGCTTCGTGGTGTGGCTGATCATCGGCCTGCTGATCTACACCTTCTATGGCCGCAAACACTCGCTGATGAACCCGGACAGCCCGCGCCACCGGATGGTGCCCTGAGTACCGCCCGGCGGCGCCTGCCCTCAGCCTCCGTGAGGGCCGGCGCTGCCGTTGTCCCTGGGGGCGCCGGCGATGCCGTGCCCGGCCGTAGCGGGACCGACGGTGTGATGTCCGGCGCGGGCTGCCTCGAGCCGCTCGGCCTCCTCGCCGCCGATGGCCTCGCCGCGCGCCACCATGCCGGCGACGTCGGAGAGCGGGATCTGCTTCAGCGTCAGGGACAGCACCAGCGCGATGACCAGGAAGGGGACCAGGTACCAGAACACCGGGGCCAGCGATTCCGCGTAGGCATTGATGATGCCTTCCCGGACCGCCTCGGGCAGCTGGCCCATCGTCTGCGGATCCAGCGTCGCCGTAGCGGCCTGGGCGTCCTGCGCCGAGGCACCGGACCGGCCGAAGACGTCCAGCAGCGACTCGGACAGGCGCGAGGTGAACATCGCGCCGAAGATGGCCACGCCCAGGGACGCGCCGACCTCGCGGAAGTAGTTGTTCGTGCTGGTGGCGGTGCCGATCTGGTCCGCCGGCACCGAGTTCTGCACCACCAGCACCACGACCTGCATGATCAGGCCCAGGCCGGCGCCGAAGACGAACAGTTGCAGGCAGATGATCCAGATCGGGGTGGACGCGGCCAGCGTGGTCAGCCAGAGCATCGCCGCGATCACGATGGCCGAGCCGGCGATCGGGAACGCCTTGTACCTCCCGGACTTGCTGATCGCGATGCCTGACCAGATCGAGGTGCCCATCAGGCCGACCATCATCGGCAGCAAAAGCAGGCCGGATACGGCTGCCGACGTCCCCGAGGCCATCTGCAGGAAGGTCGGCACGAACGCCAGCGCCGCGAACATGCCCATGCCGAGGGTGAAGCCGATCGCCGTGCTGTTGACGAAGATCGGGTTCCGGAACAGGCTCAGCGGGATGATCGGGTCTTCGGCCCGGCGCTCGACCAGGACGAACGCGCAGGCCGCCGCCAGCAGCCCGGCGCCGAAGAGCCAGGTGGCCGCCGAGTCCCAGCCGTAATCCTGCCGTCCGCCGAAGTCGGTAAAGAAGATCAGGCAGGCGGTGGCGGCCGAGAGCAGCACGACGCCGGGGATGTCGATCCGCTTGGCCGCCTTCTTGTTCGGCAGCGTGAGGGTGAAGTACGCGATCAGAAACGCCGCGATGCCGATCGGGATGTTGATGTAGAAGGCCCAGTGCCAGCTCAGATGGTCGACGAAGTAGCCGCCGAGCAGCGGGCCGGCAACCGCGGAGAGACCGAAGATGCCGCCCAGCGGGCCCATGTACTTGCCCCGTTCGTTGGCCGGGACGATGTCGGCGATGATGGCCTGGGAAAGGATCATCAGGCCGCCGCCGCCCAGGCCCTGGATGGCGCGGAACACCACGAAGGTCCAGAAATCCGGGGCGAAGGCGCAGCCGATGGAGGCGAGCGTGAACAGGCCGATGGCGAACAGGAACAGGTTGCGCCGGCCCAGCACGTCGCCGAACTTGCCGTAGATCGGCATCACGATCGTGGTGGCCAGCAGGTAGGCGGTGGTGATCCAGGTCTGGTGCTCGACGCCGCCGAGGTTGCCCACGATGGTGGGCATGGCGGTGGACACGATGGTCTGGTCCAGGCTGGAGAGCAGCATGCCCGCGATCAGGGCCGAGAAGATGATCCAGATGCGTCTCTGGGTCAGCAGCAGCGGCTCGTCGGGCCGTGCCAGGGCGGTGGTCATGAGCGGTCCTCACGGGGTTGGAGTGGATGAGGCAGGACGACGGTGCGCAGATCGGCCACGGCCGCGGTCAGGATCTCCCGGTAGCTTCTGGTGTTCTCCGGGGCGAAAAAGGTTTCCCCGGCGCGCTTGCCCACGGCTTCCATGACGGCCACGGCCATCAGGATCCTGGGATCCTCCGGAGGCAGCGACTCCCGGCGCGCCAGCAGGTCCCGGAAGACCTTTTTGATGTCGGCGGAACCATGGATGGTCTTCTCCAGCAGGCGGGGCTCGGCCATGACCGCCTGCCTCAGGGCCATGATTTCGCTGCGCGTCAGGGCCATCCGGTCCATCATGCCCACGGCCAGTTCGATGAAGTCCTCCCAGAGGTCCGCCGAGAGCGCGCCGGTGCCGCCCTCGGCAGCGGCCCCGGTGGCGCCGTCGGCGAAGGCCCGGGCCAGCTCCTCCGGGAGCTGGTCCGCGGCGTTGCCGAGGATGGCGTCTTCCTTGGTGGGAAAGTAGTTGAAGAAGGTCCGCCGCGAGATGCCGGCGCGCTCGCAGACTTCCTCCACCGTGAAGCCGTTGACCCCGCGGCGTGCGGTCAGCAGCCGGGCAGCCTCGGTGATGGCCAGCCGGGTTGCGGCACGTTTGCGTCCGCGCAGGCCTCCCGCGGCAGTTTTTGCACTATTTTCCACGGAGTGAATCATTGCACTCTCGCTTCCTAAGTGCAAAAATTGTCTTGTTGGGTACGCAGAAGGCGCCCCGGTCCGTCAGGACCGTGGGCGCCTTCTGTGGGCTTGCGGGTGCTGCTAGCGCTTAATGTCCTCCCCGCCTGGAACACGTTTCAGGCGGGACCCCTCGGACATTAGGCCTGCGGGGCCTTGGTCATCGACAGCACGTCCAGGGCGCTGTCCAGCTGCTCCTCGGTCAGCTCGCCGCGCTCAAGGTAGCCCAGGGCCACCACGGCCTCGCGGATGGTCAGGCCTTCCTTGACCGCATGCTTGGCGATCTTGGCTGCGTTCTCATAGCCGATGTACTTGTTCAGCGGGGTGACGATCGAGGGGGAGGCCTCGGCCAGGAAGCGGGCGCGCTCCACGTTGGCCTCGATGCCGTCGATCATCTTGTCCGCCATCACCCGGGAGGTGTTGGCCAGCAGGCGGATGGATTCGAGCAGGTTCGCGGCCATCACCGGGATGCCCACGTTCAGCTCGAACGCGCCGTTGGTGGAGGACAGTGCGATGGTGGTGTCGTTGCCGACGACCTGGGCGGCCACCATGATGGCAGCCTCGCAGATGACCGGGTTGACCTTGCCCGGCATGATCGAGGAGCCCGGCTGCAGGTCGGGGATCGCGATCTCGCCCAGGCCGGTGTTCGGACCGGAGCCCAGCCAGCGCAGGTCGTTGTTGATCTTCATGAACGAGTAGGCGATGTTGCGCAGCTGGCCGGAGGCCTCGACCAGGCCGTCGCGGTTGGCCTGGGCCTCGAAGTGGTTGCGTGCCTCCGTCAGCGGCAGGCCGGTGTCCTGGGCCAGCAGCGCGATCACACGCTGCGGGAAGCCGGCCGGGGTGTTGATGCCGGTGCCGACGGCGGTGCCGCCGAGGGGAACCTCGGCCACGCGCGGCAGCGAGGACTGGATGCGCTCGATGCCGTAGCGCACCTGCGCGGCGTAGCCGCCGAACTCCTGGCCCAGGGTCACCGGGGTGGCGTCCATCAGGTGGGTGCGGCCGGACTTGACCACGTCCTTGAACTCCTCGGCCTTGCGCTCCAGCGAGGCGGCCAGGTACTCCAGCGCGGGGATCAGGTTGTTGATCAGCGCGGACGTCGCGGCCACGTGCACGGAGGTCGGGAAGACGTCATTGGAGGACTGCGAGGCGTTGACGTGGTCGTTCGGGTGGACCGTCTTGTCGCTGCCGGCTTCCTTGAGGGCGCGGGAGGCGAGCTCGGCGATGACCTCGTTGGTGTTCATGTTCGAGGAGGTGCCCGAGCCGGTCTGGAAGACATCGATCGGGAAGTCGCCGTCGTACAGGCCGGAGGCGACCTGGTCGGCGGCGCCGCCGATCGCCCGGGCGATCTCGCCGTCGAGCACTCCGAGTTCGGCATTGGCGGTCGCGGCCGCCTTCTTGATCCGGGCCAGCGCCTCGATGTGGGCACGCTCGAGGGTCTTGCCGGAGATCGGGAAGTTCTCCACGGCGCGCTGGGTCTGGGCCCGGTACAGGGCGTTTACCGGGACGCGGACCTCGCCCATGGTGTCGTGTTCAATGCGGAATTCAGCAGAATCAACAGTGGATGTCATGGGTCCAAGGTTAGTCGGCCAAGCCTCCCCGTCCGAAACTTGTTGCGCGCGGGGAGGCCGCCGGTGGCTACCGCCCGAGGGTATCCGCGCCGGAAACGACTTCCGCGCGCCCCTCGGCCAGCCGGTAGGCGACGCCGAGCACGGCGGTGCGGCCGTCGGCGACCGCGGCCGAAATGGACCGGGAGCTGTCCAGCAGGCGTTCGGCCGTCTGCTTCGTATGCTCGACGACCATGTCGTTGATGTCTTCGAACCCGGCCCGCCGGGCGGCCAGGACGGACGGGGTGATCCTTTCCACCAGGTCACGCAGGAACCCCTTGGGCATTTCGCCGGTGTCCACAGTGTCCTTCGCCGCAGTGACGGCCCCGCAGCTGTCATGGCCGAGGATGACGATCAGCGGTACCTTCAGCACGTCCACGCCGTATTCGAGCGAGCCGAGCACGGCGTCGTCGATGACCTGGCCGGCGGTGCGCACCACGAAGGCGTCGCCGAGGCCCAGGTCGAAGATGATCTCGGCGGCCAGACGGGAGTCCGCGCAGCCGAAGATGATGGCAAACGGGTTCTGCTGGTTGACCAGGGAACTGCGCCGCGGGGCATCCTGGTTGGGGTGGTTGGAAGTTCCCTCGACGAAGCGCTGATTGCCCTCGAGCAGCTTCTGCCATGCCTGGGCCGGTGTCATTGTGGTAGCCATTCTGCCTACATTACTCCCGGCCGCAGGCTCCGGCGGGAGCCGGGGCTAGCGGCCGTCCAGCACGCCGGCGACGGCGGTGCCCAGTGCGTCGAATTCGTCCAGGTCCGCGCCACCGGCGAGCACAATCGTGTAGCCGGACTCCTCGAGCACCAGGGACTTGCTGCCGGAACCGCTGTCCCGCAACTGCCAGTCGGCACCGCCGATCCGACGCTGGCCGGTGACGGGAGCCTGGCCGGTGGCATCGGCCAACCACGTGGGGTTCGCCTTGTCGGTCTGGGTCAGCGCAATATGGTGCCCGCCGGGGGTCAGATAGCCGGCCTCCCACGCCGCCACCTGAGCGCTGCCGCCGGTGGTCCAGCGGGCATAGTTCGCCGACCAGCCCTCGGGCATGGCCGGGACCACCGGCAGGTAACCGGCGGCCGCCTTGGCCTCCAGTGCGACCGCGGGCACGTCGATGTTGCGGTGGTAGGTCTCGGGTTTGCTGCCCGGGTTGAGCAGGACGACCGGAATAACCACGGCCACCGTCAGCAGGACGGAGATGACCATGCCCTTGATCGTCTGGTTCGCCCGCTTGGCCTGCTTGGCGGTCAGGACGGGCTTGAACGGCAGCCCGTCCGGCGCTGGCGCCGGCTGGTGGCCTGACGTGGAGGCCGGGGGCACTGCAGGTATTTCGGGGCGCACTTCACTCACCGTTCCATTGTCCCTTAATCCCGGCCGGCCTCCGGCACCGGCGGACGGCGGCCCCGCCGGCGTAATGGTGCGTTGTTTCACAAGCCAGCCGGCGCGGCGTCGGACTATGATCAAAACTGATGGAACATCCAGAGGAAATCCAGGAATCAGACGCAGTTCCGGAGCCGGAACTGCCCCAACAGCAACTCGAAGATGAGGTTCTCGTGGCCAAAGCTGCATCGGATGCCCAGTATTCAACCCTGTCCCCGTCACTGGCGGTTGGGATCAACGAGCCGGACCGCAACCTCGCACTGGAACTGGTCCGGGTGACCGAAGCTGCCGCCATCGCCGGCGGCCACTGGGTGGGCTATGGAGACAAGAACGCGGCCGACGGCGCCGCCGTGGACGCCATGCGCTCCTTCCTCTCCACGGTGAACTTCAACGGCGTCGTGGTGATCGGCGAGGGTGAGAAGGACGAGGCGCCGATGCTGTTCAACGGCGAGCGGGTCGGCAACGGCTCGGGCGCCGAGTGCGACGTGGCCGTGGACCCGATCGACGGCACCCGGCTGACCGCGCTGGGCATCAACAACGCGCTGTCCGTGCTGGCCGTCTCCGAGCGCGGGACGATGTTCGATCCCTCCGCCGTGTTCTACATGGAGAAGCTGGTGACCGGCCCCGAGGCGGCGGACCTGGTGGACCTGCGCCTGCCGGTCAAGCAGAACCTGCACCTGATCGCCAAGGCCAAGGGCAAGAAGGTCAACCAGGTCAACGTGGTCATCCTGGACCGTGACCGGCACAAGCCGCTGGTGGAGGAGATCCGCGCCGCCGGAGCCCGCACCAGGTTCATCATGGACGGCGACGTGGCCGGCGCCATCGCCGCGGCCCGCGAAGGCACCGGCATCGATGTGCTGATGGGCATCGGCGGCACCCCGGAGGGGATCGTGGCGGCCTGTGCCATTAAGTCCCTGGGCGGCGTGATCCAGGGCCGGCTGTGGCCCACCAGCGACGAGGAGAAGCAGAAGGCGCTCGACGCCGGCCACGACCTGGACCGGGTGCTGACCACCGACGACCTGGTCACCAGCGACAACTGCTACTTCGTGGCCACCGGCATTACCGACGGCGACCTGCTGCGCGGGGTGCGCTACAAGAGCAACAAGGTGCTGACCCAGTCGATCGTGATGCGGTCCAAGTCCGGCACCATCCGCTTCGTCGAGGGCGAGCACCGGGCCGACAAGTGGGAAGGCTGGGAGCGCAAGCACTGACCCTGCCTCCCGCCCCACCCTTTCATCGACTCGGCGGATAATGCCCTTTCCAGCCCGGAAACGGTCATTATCCGCCGAGTCGATGGTGTTTGGGGCCCCGGCGGGGAAGGGGCGGCGGATCAGCGGCGGAGTTTGCCCTTGAGCGTCTCAAGGGCGGGAACGACGGCGTCCTTCGCCTTGCGTGCGGCCGGTGCCGCCCTGCGCAGTCCATTGCGCAGTCCGCGCGCCGCGGTATAGGCCGCGTGCATGACCGTGTTCACGGGCAGATCCCAGGTACCGGGGTATTCGACCTCGAAGCCCCCGAAGGAGCGCTTGAAGCGGGAGAAGCCGGCCCACGGGTGGTCCGGTTCGTCCTCGGGGGAGACGCCCCACATGTCGAACAGTTCCTGGCCCGATTCCTTGGCATCCAGCATCATGGTGACCAGCAGCGGGATGCCCGCGTTGAGCTTGCGGTACCTGTCGTCGGCCGCCGCGTGCGCGTAGACCCGGGTGGTCGGGGTGTCGTAGGACAGTGCCGCGGCGATCGGGTCCCCGTCCAGCCGGGCGATGAACAGCTTCGCCGCGCCGGCGGGCATCAGCGTCCGTGCCGCCTGGGCCAGGTAGTCGTCGGACTGGGCCTTGAATTCGGCCCGTTCGGAGACATCGTGCAGGAAGCCGAGCAGGATCCCGATGTCGGCCGGGTCGGTGGAAACATCGAAGGTGACGCCCTTCTTGTGGATGTTCCGGTACAGGTTGCGGCTGGTGCTTCGCATCCCCGCGAGGATCTTCTCCTCCGGCTGGGTCAGGTCCAGCATCCAGGTCAGATGCGGCTGGACGTCGGCCGGGGCGCGGCGCAGCCGGTGGCCGGTGAGCACCGCCGCCGCGTTGTCGCCGAGGCCTGCGGCCACTGGCTCCACCCGGACGTAGTGCGTGCCTTCGGCCTTGGCCAGGGAACGCAGCGCTTCCAGGGCCCGGGCGAAGGCTGCCGGGTTTTGGGCCACGGGCCCGTAGGGGGTGTACAGGAAGGAACCCAGCGGGGTCTTTTCGCGGATGGCCAGGAAGTTCCAGCCTTCGCCGCTTCGTTCGAAGACCTGTTTTCCCAGCCTGCGCTGGAATTCGGCCCACGGGGCGGACTGCAGGATGGAGGCGGACATGTACTCTCTTCCGTTGGTGTTCAGTTGCTGCCGGCGTGGCCGGACGTGGTGACGGCGAACAGCACGGCGGTGTCCTGGCTGCCCGGGACCGGGTGGGCCAGCACCGGCTGTTCGGAGTCCGGGATGAAGGCCGAGTCCCCGGGCCGCAGGGCCAGGTCCGCGCGCGGGGAATCCAGCCGGGCGCTGCCGGCGACAGCCAGGACTACTGCGGGACCGTGCTGGTCCAAGGGTACCGGTTCGTCCCCGTCCCGCAGTTCGATGCGCTGCAGTTGGAATTCGGCGAAGGGCGGGCAGTACAGTTCCTGGCCGGCTTCGGTGCCCGTGGCTTCGACGAGCGGTGGCCCGAGCGGGGAGAAGTCGCAGATCCTGACCAGCTCGGCGATGTCGACATGCTTGGGGGTCAGCCCGCAGCGCAGCACGTTGTCCGAGGAAGCCATCACCTCCACGCCGAGCCCGCGCAGGTAGGCGTGGATCTGGCCGGCCGGCAGGCACAGCGCCTGGCCCGGTTCGAGGGTGACCCGGTTGAGCAGCAGCGAGATCAGGGTGCCCGGATCCTGCGGGTAGAGTTCGGCCAGCCACGCCACGGTGGTGAAATCCGGCCCCAGCCGGCCCGGGGCCATGCCGGCGAGCAGCTCGGCCGTGGCGTCCACCAGCGCGGCCGACTCGGCGCCGCCTTCGAGCAGGGCCACGAAGGCCGTGCGCAGCCCGGCGCTGCCGTCCGGCTGCTGCAGCGCGGCGACCACCCGGTCCAGCAATGCGGTGTCGGCGCCGGCGGCGGCGAGCTTGCCGCGCAGGCCGGTGAACAGCCGCGCGGCATCCCGGGGCTGGCGGAAACCGCACAGGGCCTCGAAGCTGGTCAGCGCGTAGATCATCTCCGGCTTGTGGTTTTCGTCCTTGTAGCTGCGCGCCGGATCGCTGACCGGAATCTGCGCCGCGTTTTCGGCGGCGTAGCCGGCCCGGGCCTGTTCCTGGCTGGGGTGCACCTGCAGGGACAGTGCGGAGTCGGCCGCGAGCACCTTGGCCAGGAAGGGCAGCCGGGCGCCGAAGCGCCGAATCGATTCGCCGCCGAGGGCGAAGTCCGGCTGGTCGGCGATGAAGGCGTCCAGCGGCTGTGCCGTGCCGCCGGGCAGCAGCACCGACGACGGCGAATCGGGGTGGGCGCCGATCCACAGTTCGGCTTCCGGGCCGCCGGACGGCTGGCGCCCGAACAGCTCCGCCATCGCCGTTGCCGAGCCCCAGGCATAGGGGCGCAGGACATTCTTCAACCGGTACATAGTCCGCCTTGTCTATCGTGTGGTCGTCCGGAGCCGACACTGCGGGAGCGCCCCAACCGTCAGGGCACCGAGCACTTGCCGTTGTCGGCCAGCAGCGCGCCGAGCGTGTCGACGTCGCCGGCTTCGGCCAGCTGCTGCAGGTATTCCTTGGTGATCGGCGGTTCCTGGCGGACCATGGCCGGCCGCACCGCAGATGCCCTCGAGAAGGCCCCGCCGGCAAGCCCGGAACGGTCCTCGGGCGCGGCCCCGGACGGGGATTCCGTGCCAGTCTTCCCTGCCGAGGTGAACATTGCCTGAACCCGCTGGTGGATCCGGTCAAAGTCCGGGTAGGTGACGAAATTGTCCGCCGCGGTGCCGAAGTCCGGCGGTCCGATGGTCAGCCGGTCCACCTCCTGGCCCTTGGCCTTGGCAGCGAGCGAGACGAAGCTGCCGAGCTGGCCGGCGGGGATGTCGGACTCCACCACCTGCTCGCCGGCCTCGGCCAGGGCCTGGAAACGGGTCAGCACGGTACCCGGATCCAACTGCTTGATCATGGCCTTCTGCACGCACTGCTGGCGCTGGATCCGGTCATAGTCGGTGGCGAATTCGCGGGAGCGTCCGTACCAGAGGGCATGGTAGCCGTCCAGTTTCTGCACGCCCGGGGCAATCCAGTCCTTGGGCGGGTAATGCAGGTTGGTGCCCGGGATGGACCGGTTGGAGATGGGTACCCAGTTGCCGGCCTTGATCGTGATCCCGCCCATCGCGTCGATGAGCTTCTCGAACCCGCCCATGTCCACCAGGGCGTATGCCTGGATGTCGATGCCGAGGGTGCCGCTGACGGCGTCCTTCATGGCCTCGGCGCCGGGATCCTTGGCATCGGGGTACAGGTCCGCGTGGTTGTTGGTCACGTCCATGTACAGCGCGTTGATGATGCACTCGTCGCCGCAGTTGAAGCCCTGCGGGTAGACCTGCTTCATCGGCGAGTCGTCCGGGAACTGGGCGTTCTGGAAGTTGCGCGGGATGCTGAAGGTGACCGTGTGCCCGGTCTTGGCGTCCACGCTGAGGACCGAGATACTGTCCGGGCGCAGGCCGATGCGTCCGGCACCGGCGTCGCCGCCCATGAGCAGGAAGTTGTAGCGGCCGTCCGCCGGGGCGAAGGCGGGGCCGGAGGCGAAGATGCTGCCCAGCGCGTTGCGCCCGACATTGAGCAGGTAGGCCCCGTAGCCCAGGCTGCCGGAGGTGGCCAGCATCAGGGCCGCCAGACTGACGCCCAGGATCGGCCGCATGCCCGGGGCCAGCAGCCGGGGCCGGATGAGGCGCAGCGTGTTCAGGAACAGGAACGCCCAGAACAGGGCCAGCGCCACCATGGCGGCCATCAGCAGCAGCGAACCCCACGGGTTCGTGGCGATGCTGACCAGTGCCGGACCGTCCACCAGGGCCACCACGATGGCCAGCAGGACCACCGCCCAGAGCACGAAGGTCACGCGCAGGGCCTTACGCCCGAGCCTGCGGTCGCCCGCCACCAGCTGCGCGCTGCCCGGGATGACCAGGGTCAGCAGCAGCAGCAGGAACGCCCGCTTGGTCCGCACCGGGGCCGGCGCGCTCTGCGGATTGCGGACCGGGTCCACCATCCCGGGATACCCGGAAGACCCGCCGCGGCTGCGCTCCCGCAGGTGCCCGGCCATCGATCAGGACCCGCCGGCGCGGCTGCGCAGGGCGGCGCCCTTGTCGTAGGCACTTTGCCGCAGCGCGCCGGCGAACTCGAGCAGCTGAGGCTGCAGGCGTCCGGCCAGTTCGTCGGTGCCGGCCGCCAGCATCCGTACCGCCAGCAGCCCGGCATTCCGGGCCCCGCCGATCGAGACGGTAGCCACCGGCACGCCGGCAGGCATCTGCACGATGGAGAGCAGGGAATCCATCCCGTCCAGGGTCTTCAGCGGCACCGGGACGCCGATCACCGGCAGCGGCGTGACGGCGGCCAGCATGCCCGGCAGGTGCGCGGCACCGCCGGCGCCGGCGATGATGGCCCGCAGCCCGCGGGTATGGGCTTCCTTGCCGTAGCGGATCATGTCCTCGGGCATGCGGTGGGCCGAAACGACATCGGCCTCGTAGGGGATGCCGAATTCGGCCAGGGCCTGTGCCGCGGCCTCCATGACGGGCCAGTCCGAATCCGAACCCATCACGACGCCGACAAGTGGCTGGCTGCTCATTGCTGGTCTCCTTCAGCAGGATTGACGTCAACCGGGTCGACGCCGTCGCGGATGATCGAGGCCACCCGGCCGGCCCGCCGGCGCAGGTCCGGGATGTCGGCCGCGGCCCCCACCACGTTCACGTGGCCGATCTTACGGCCCGGCCGCACCGATTTGCCGTAACCATGCAGCTTGACGCCGGGGTCGGCCGCCAGCGCCTGCGGATAGGCGCCGAACAGGTCCGTGTTCTCCCCGCCCAGATAGTTCTTCATGACGACGGCGCCGCCGAGCACCGAGGTATCGCCCAGCGGCAGGTCCAGCACGGCACGCAGGTGCTGCTCGAACTGGCTGGTCACGGATCCGTCCATGGTCCAGTGTCCGGTGTTGTGCGGGCGCATGGCCAGTTCGTTGACCACGAAACCCTCGCCGGTGCCGGGGGTCTCGAACAGTTCGGCGGCCATGACGCCGGTGACGCCCAGCTCCTCGGCCAGGCGCAGGGCGGCCTGCTGGGCCGCTGCAGCCACCTGCTCCGGCAGTTCCTGGGCCGGGGCGATGACCTCGTCGCAGACGCCCCGGACCTGGATGGTGTGCACCACCGGCCAGGCCTTGGCTTCGCCGGACGGGCGGCGGGCCACCAGGGCGGAGAGCTCGCGGCTGAACTCCACCTTGTCTTCGGCCAGCAGCGGGGTGCCGGTGAACCAGTCGGCGGACGCTGCGGCCGCCGCGGCGTCGTCGATCATGCGCACGCCCTTGCCGTCGTAGCCCCCGCGGGGGGTCTTGAGCACCACGGGCCAGCCGATCTTGTCCCCGAAGGCCACCAGTTCGTCGACGGTGGACACCGCCGCCCAGGCGGGATTGGGCAGGCCGAGCCGTTCGACGGCCTCGCGCATCCGGAGCTTGTCCTGGGCGAAGACCAGGGCGCCCGGGTGCGGCTGCACGTTGATGCCCTCGTCGATCAGGGTGTGCAGGTGCTTGGTCGGGACGTGCTCATGGTCGAAGGTCATGACGTCCAGGCCCTCGGCGAACGCGCGGAGGGTGGACAAATCACGGTAGTCGCCCACCGGTGCCCGGGACACGGCCTTGACCGCGGAGACGTCGGATGACTCCGCCAGGACGCGGAGTTCGAAACCAAGGGCGACGGCGCTGGGCGCCATCATGCGGGCGAGCTGGCCGCCGCCGACAACGCCGATTACTGGGAAAGTCACACAATCAAGGTTACCGAACGTGCCGGCGGCCATGTGCAGGCGCACTCTGCGGCCGGGCGGAGGCGGCACCGTCCGAGGAAACTCACAGCTAGGACATCTAGAATGGGCTGTTGACCCGGCGAACTATTGGTCCGCGGCCAGCCGTTGAGCGGACACACGGAGCGGAAACGGCAGGGTCATCCGGCTGAGAAAGGGAACCACCGGTATATGAGCACAACGATCACCAAGCGCGTCCAGGGGCTCGTCTCCCTGTTCTGGCGGGAGGTGGCGAAGTTCGGGACCGTGGGCGGCCTCGCCTTCATCATCGACAACGGCCTGTACTGGTGGCTGATCAACGGTCCGATGACCGAAAGCGTGGTCAAGGGCCGGTTCGTCTCCGCCGCGGTAGCCACCATCTTCTCCTGGGTCGCCAACCGGTACTGGACCTTCAGGCACCGCCGCCAGCCCAATCCGGTACGCGAACTTGTGATGTTTATCCTGATCAACGTGGTCGGCATGGTTATCTCCGCCGGCTGCGTCTGGGTCGCCCGGTATCCGCTGGAGGTCAGCAGCCCGGCCCTGCTGCTGTTTGCCGGCATTTTCGGCACGGTCCTGGCCACCGTGGTGCGCTTTTTCGCGTACCGTTTCTGGGTCTTCAACTCCGAGCTCGACGCCGAGCCGGAGTTCGCCCAGGACCATGACATCTTCGAGCCCGCCGGGGACGCTGCGGCGCAACCGGCTGTTCCCGAGCGCGCGAAGCCCTGATACCCGCCGCCCCGGCCGGTACGCGGCGACGGGGGAGTCCTTACCTGGCGGCCAGGACCGGCTACAGCTGTGTGTCGATCCGTTCGCTCTCGAGCAGCCGCGCGGTCACTTCCACCTCGGGGTGGACCAGGACCACCGTCCCGGAGGCGAGCCAGGTGGCCAGTGTTTCGGCCAGGACTGTGGTCCACCCGGCGGCAGCCGGCAGCAGCAGATGCCTCGGGCCGGAGGTTCCGCCGGTTTCAGCCGGCGGCAGCAGTTCGCCGAAGCTGATGGTGCCGCCGGGATGTTCCAGTGCGGCGGCCGCCGGATCCAGGGCCGCCGGGTCGGCAAAATAGTCGGCAAACGCCCTGACTTCCGCGGCGTAGTCCATGACGCCGTCGGGCAGTTCGCCGTCCCAGCGCAGCTGCAGGGCGCCCGGTGCCACGGCCACCAGCTGGGCCCGTGCCGGCCAGGCGTCCTCGGCCGGGTGCAGCGGGTCGGTGGTGGCGACGATGTCGGCCGGGGTGCTGCCGCCGATGCTGAGGCAGGCGCCGACCTGCCAGGTGGCCAGCGCCCAGACGATGCTGCGCCAGTGCGGCGGCATTTCCAGCCGCACCACGGTGCCTGGCCCGGCATCGAATTCCTCGGTGAGCAGATTGGCGGTCTTGGCCACCCAGTTGTCCACGACCCGGCCGGACAATTCCACCCGTTCCCCGCCCGGGCCGTACCAGACGAGGCTGGGGGAGCTGTCCGGCCGCAGCGCAGTCAACAGCTGGTCGATGTTCCTCGGTGTTCCCAGCGTTCCCATGGATGCTCCTTCGTTCTGCGATCCGTTCCAGTTCCGGCCCGGGCGTGGCGCGCCGCGGACCGGCCCGCGGCCGGGTAGGATGACCGGCCCGCTTGACTTCCACGGTATTACAACCATGTAATTAGGATTATCGGACGCGTGACTGCGGGTACCGCTGGTTATTCCTATAACCAGCCTTGGCCGCTGCGGCTACTGAATAACAACTGCGGATGGAAAGTCAACAATTGTTAGTCGGCAGCCGGCAGCTGCCCGGGAGGCCCCGCAGTCAATTACCGCAGAAGATGCGCCGCGGCCGTGTACCGGCCACGGCTATGGTTCCGGCGCCCGGCCGGGACATCGAAACGGGGAGGGCTTAGTCATGGGGCAGACAGGGCGCAATTTTGCCCGGGTTCAAGATGGACCAGAAAATGCAGGGCAGGCGCAGGCGCCTGCGGGATACGGCTCGCGCGGTGTCCCGGCAGACTGGTATGTGGATCCGGCGGACCCCGCGGCGGCCGAGCGCTACCGCGAGACCAGCAAGCCGTCCCTGGAGGACCAGGCCACTGCCTTCCTCGCCGCGCACGAAGCCCTGACCGGTGTCCCCGGGCCGGAAGAAGAGCCGGTCCAGGCCGAGCCGGCGGCCGGCACCCGCTGGGAGCCGGCCGTGTGGATCGGCCTGCCCGGGCTGGACGATGACGGCGAACTCAGCTGGCAGGCCGATGCCCTGTGCGCCCAGACCGATCCGGAGGCGTTCTTCCCCGAAAAGGGCGGATCGACCCGCGACGCCAAGAAGGTCTGCGGAGCCTGCACGGTCCGGGCCCAGTGCCTGGAATATGCCCTGGCCAACGACGAACGCTTCGGTATCTGGGGCGGCCTGTCGGAGCGCGAGCGCCGGCGGCTGCGGAAGCGAGCGCTCTAATTCACCAGCAAGTCCGCGTCACCGCCGTCGTGGTTGCCCATGACGGCTCGTTATATCTGCCCGCAACCTTGGCTGCCCTCAGTGCCCAGACCCGTCCCGCAGATGTCTGCATCGGGGTGGACACCGGCTCCACCGACAGTTCGGCGTCCCTGCTGCGCCGCGGCCTGCCCGCGGAGAGCACCGTCGTGGCCGCCCCGGCCCGCACCGGATTCGGTGCGGCCGTCCGGCTGGCCCTGGCGGACACGGCCCACGACGCCGGCGGGGCGCCTCAGGGGGACGGCCCAGGCGGCGTCCAGGACTGGATCTGGTTGCTGCACGACGATTCGGCGCCGAAACACGATGCGCTGGAGGAACTGCTGCTGGCCGTGGAGACGGCGCCGTCGGTGACTATTGCCGGCTGCAAGCAGTTGGATTGGGACAACCCGCGCAAACTGGTGGATGTCGGGCTGACGGTCAGCCGCGGCGCCGAGCGCCTGACGCTCATCGACCTCGACGAACTGGACCAGGGCCAGTATGACGGGCGCAGCGACTTCTTCGCGGTGAATTCGGCCGGCATGCTTATCCGGCGCGATGCCTTCGACCAGCTCGCCGGCTTCGACCCGGCGTTCCCGGGCATCGGCGACGACGTGGATCTGTGCTGGCGCAACCGCCTTGCCGGACACCGCGTGGTGGTAGTTCCCACTGCTGCCGTCCGGCACGCCACCGCCCAGCGGGCCGGACGGTCCTCCGCCGCGGCGGCCCGCAAGGCCCAGGTGCACCTGCGGCTCAAGCACGCGCCGTGGTGGAAACTTCCGCTGGTCTGGACCGGCACCCTGCTCGGCGGCCTGCTTGGCCTGCTGCTCAGCATCGTTGCCAAAGACCCCGCCCACGGCCTGCGCCAGCTGGCCGCGACCGTGGCCGCGCTGGTGCGGGCCCGGGAGCTGCGTGCCTCCCGCCGGCAGGCGGCCAGGACCCGCAGGACATCGCGCCGGATCGTACGGACCCTGATGGTCCGGCCGCAGGAGGTCCTGGCCTACCGCCGGTCGCTGCTCGAATCCCTCAGTCCGGAGCATGCCCGGCCGCTGGTCGGGGATGGCACCGGCACCGACGCCCGCGGCGGCCACCAGCCCACCGGCGACTCGGACGCCTTCGCGGCGCTGGCCGCGCCGGCCCGCGGCTGGGTGGGCACCGGAGCCGTGACGGCCGCGGTGGTCCTGGCCCTGCTCGCCGTCGTCGGCATGTTCGGCTTCCTCGGTGCCGAGGCACTGGCCGGCGGCGCGCTGCTGCCGGTGTCGGCCACGCTCGGCGAGGTCTGGCACAATGCCTCGGCCTGGTGGCAGAGCATCGGCTCGGGCTATCCGGGGCACAGCGACCCCTTCGGCAATGTCCTGGCCCTGCTGTCCGTACTGGGGCTGGGCAACGGCTCCGCCGCCGTGGTGGTGCTGGTCGTGCTGTCGATGCCGCTGGCTTCCTTCGGCGCCTGGCTGGCCGCCGGCGCGGTGACCCAGCGGCGCGGACTGCGGTTCTGGGCGGCATTCTTCTGGGCGGCGCTGCCGCCCCTGCAGGTCGCCCTCGGCCAGGGCCGCCTGGGTGCCCTGGTTGTGCACCTGATGATCCCGTGGGCCGTGCTCGGCCTGCTGCGGGCCACCGGCTCGGCCAGGCAGCGGATCAACCCGGAGGCCGTCGGCGACCGGGGCGAGAAGATCCACAAGCCCGGGATCAATGGGATCCCGTCCTGGACCGCCGCGGCGGCCGCCGGCCTGTGCCTGGCCGTGGTCACTGCCGCGGCCCCGGCCCTGCTGCCGGTCATCGTCCTGTTCGTGGGGGTCATCGCCGCCGGCCTGCGCCGCCGGGCCAGGACCGTCTGGTGGGCATTGCTGCCGCCGGTGGTGCTGGCGCTGCCCATGGTGGTCTCGGCTTGGGGCAATCCACGCGTGCTGCTGGCCGATCCCGGGGTGCCGCTGGCCTTCGAGGCGGCCCCGCCGTGGCAGCAGCTCATGGGCTTCCCGCTGGCCTTCGATACCGCTGGCGGGCTGGGCGCCTTCGGCCTGCTCGAATCCCTCGGCCATGGGCCGTGGGCCCTGCTCTTCGCCCTGCTGACGGCGATCCCCGTACTGCTGCTGGCGGCTGCGGCGCTGTTCCTGCCCGGCCGTGGTGCTGCGCTCGCCCGGACCTCCTGGCTGGGCGCACTGATCGCGCTGGCCGCCGGCTGGGCGGCAGGCCTGGTGGCCACCGCCGCCGCTCCGGGAGCGGTGGTCACCCCGTTCCCCGGCCCGTTCGTCTCGCTGGCCCTGTTCCTGCTGGCCGTGGCCGCCCTGGTGGCGGCCGACCGCGGGCTGCCCCGACTGGCAGCGCTGGGCCGGAAGCGGCCGCGGGCCGCCCGTGCCGCGGCCGCCACCATCGTCGTCGTGCTGGCCGCCGGACCGGTGGCCAACCTCGCACAGTGGCTGCTGCCACAGTTCGCCGGCTACGCCCAGGCCGAGGACGGCGGGCAGCGGCAGCTGGAGGACTTCGGTACCCGGATGCTGGTGGGCCCCAGCGGGGTGCGGACACTGCCGGCGACGGCGGCCGACCGCGGCACCGGGCCGGAGCAGACCCGGTCGCTGGTGCTGGGCGCCGGGCAAGCCGGCAGCGTGACCGCCTCGGTGATGCATGCCGGGGGCACCACGCTGGACCAGCTCTCCGCCGTGTATTCGGCGCGCACGCTGGCCGGTCCGCTGCTGGACGCCCAGTTGGCCGACGACGACGGCGCGGCCGCCGCGGTGCGCGACTCGGTGGCGGTGATCGTGGCCGGCACCGGCGTCGACCCGCGGCCGGAACTGACCCGGCTCGGCGTGGGCTTCGTCGTGGTGCGCGGCACCGACACCGCCGCCGAACTGCTGGCCAACCGGATCGATGCCGTTCCCGGGCTGGCGCCGGTAGGCCGGACCGACAGCGGCTGGCTCTGGCGGGTGGTGCCGGAGCAGTCTGCCGGCGACTCCGCGGCCGGGCCGGTCAACGGCCGGGTCAACCTGCTCGACCACCAGGGCAATGTGCTCGAAACCCTGCCCTCGCAGAGCCTGTCCGCCGGCGGGCACATCCCGGCCGGCAATGACGGCCGGGTCCTGGTCCTGGCCGACCGGGCGGCTCCGGGCTGGCAGGCCACACTGGACGGCCGGCGGCTGGAAGCGGTGGAAGACGGCTGGTTCCAAGCCTTCAAGGTGCCTGCAGCCGGCGGGGAACTGCACGTCAGCTATGCCAGTCCGTGGGCTGTATGGCTGGGGCTCGTGCAGGCCGCCACAATTGTCCTGACGGTACTGCTGGCTATCCCGATCCCGTCCCGCCGCCGCTTCACCCCCCGCCGGCTGGACCGGATCCGGACCACCGGCACGGACAGCAGCGCCAGCGAACTGCAGCTGGCGGCGCACGAAATCGACAAGGAGGACGCGCTCCGGAAGGACGGCGGACCCTTCGGCGCACCCGAGCCGGTACCGGCCGGAAAGGATGCACAGCCATGACGGACAAGCCAGCCCAACCGCAGCCGGAGTCCGGTGCCGCCGGCCGGGCCGCCGCGGCCCCGGGAATCGGCGGGTCCGGCGCCGCGCCGGCGTCGGAAGGTGCCGGCAGCGGTGCCGCCGGGCACGGTCCGGCAGCGGTGAGTGGCCGCCGGGCCCACCGCAAGGACAGCGGCCGGTCCGGCCTGCGTTGGCGCAAGGCCAGGCCTGCGGCCCAGCCCCCGGCAGACACGGGGAGCGTTACGCCGGCACCGGCTGCCTCGCCGGGCGCGGCGGCCGGCGAACCAACCGGCGCCCGGCCTTCGAACGTAGACGAGGCGGAGGCATCCGCCGGCAGTTCCTCTGCTGCCGCCAAGCCCTCCACCACTGGCGAGCCCTCCACCACAGCGGCATCCGGTAGGACCGAAGGCACTGCTCCGGTACCGCTGGCGACGCCGTCCGGATCCACGGCCGCGGGATCGCAGCCGGCCGCCTCCGGCGCCGGCTCCGCGAAACCGGGCCACCACGGCGGGACAGCCCCGGCATCGGCAGACACTGCTGCCGGCAAACCCGCTGCCCGCAAACCCACTGCGCGGAAACCGAAGGAGCGGAAGCCCGCGGCGCGGAACCCGGACGGATCGAAGCCTGCGGTACGGCCGGCGGACGGCCGGCGCAGCGCCTGGGGGATCGCAGCCGGCGTCGGGCTGCTGGCCGTGGCCGGTGCCGCCGCGGCGGCCGGAAGCGTCTGGGACATTGAGGGCGCCGCCGCCGAAGTGCCGGCGGTTTCGGCGGCTGTGGCTGCCGGGAACTTCACCGGGGTCTGTCCGGAACCGCTGCGGCTGCTGGACAGCACCGCGGACGAAACGGATCCGCAGTTCAGCCCGGTCTCCGAGTCCGCCCGCAGCCGCGCCCGCGCGGTGGTCTTCAGCGACCTGGGCGGCGTGCTGCCCGGCAGCCGGCTGGCCGAACTCGGTGCCCGGAACCCGCTGGTGACCATCGCCAAGTCCTCGGGGGATTCCAGCACCGCAGTCCGCGGCAGCAGTGACGACGGGCAGACCAAACTGCTCGCCGGCGTCGTATCCGGCCAGGCCCTGACCGAGCCCACCGTGCTCAGCGTCGAACCGATCGGCGGCCAGCAGGCGCTGGCCGGTGCCGCGATGACCTACCAGGCCGGGGACGGGGACCTGCGCGGGCTCGCCGCCGCCAACTGCACGGCGCCTGCCAACGATTTCTGGCTGCTTGGGGCCGCGACGACAGTGGGGGCCACCGCCGTGCTGGACCTGCACAACCCGACCCAGACCCCATCCACGATCAACCTCGAGCTGGTCGGAGCCGGGGGACGGATCCAGGCCGCCGGCACCCGCGGCCTGCTGCTGGCGCCGGGCGAGAGCCGCGCTATTGTGCTCGGCGGCCTGGCCGCGAAGCAGGAATCCCTGGCGGTGCACGTGCGCACCTCCGGCGGCCCCGTGTCCGGCACCATCCAGCAAAGTTTCCTGCGCGGCCTGGCCCCGGGCGGGGTGGAACTGCTGACCCCCACTGCCGACGCCGCGGTGGAACAGGTCGTCACCGGGGTGCAAATCCAGGGCGGAAAGCCGGCCGGGTCGCGTGCGCAAACCGGCGGCGGGTCCGCGAAGCCGGCCCTGGCCGTGGCAGTCCCGGGACGGCAGGACGCCAGGCTCCAGATTCAGGTCTTCGGCAAGGACGGCGAGGCCCGGCTGCCCGGCGGCGGCGCGCTCACCGCCGCAGCCGGCACCGTGACGGAAGTCCCGCTGGATGCGCTGCCTGCCGGAACCTACTCGATCCGGATCGCCTCCGACGTCTCGGTGGTGGCCGCGGCCCGCGTCAGCCGGACGGCGGGCAAGGACACGCCGCCGGACTTCGCCTGGTCTCCGGCAGCCGGCCGGCTGGGCAGCGAGCATCTGGCCGTCGTGCCCGGGGGCACAGCGTCCCGGCTGGTCTTCGGGGCGCCCGCCGGCGACGCCACGGTCAAGCTGGTTCCGGTGGACCGGGACGGCAAGCCGGGCAAGGAACAGGTGATCCATGTACCGGGCGGGAGCACTGTTGCGGTTGATCCCAAGGCCGGCGGGGCCGATCCGGCGGCGGTAGTGGTCAGCGCGTCGGGGGAACCGGTGTACGGCGCCCAGGTGCTGACCGGCGCGGACCGGGCGGACGTTTCGGTGCTGCCGGTGCCCCCGGGCGTCCAGGGCAGGCAAAGCGTGCCGGTGTACCTGGGCTATTAATCGTTCGCAGCGGTCCCGCAGGCTCCGCGCGCCGACCCCTCGCCGCCCGCGTGGGTGACGCCTAGACTGCAGGCATGGTTTCGTCGCACAGCGGGGAACGGCCCCGCGGGGAAGCAGATGCCGCCGCGGACCGCACCACCTGCGTGGTGGTCGGCGGCGGACCGGCCGGAATGATGTTGGGGCTGCTGCTGGCCCGGGCCGGGATCGCCGTCACCGTGCTGGAGAAGCACGGGGACTTCCTGCGGGACTTCCGCGGCGATACCGTCCACCCTTCCACGATTCGGGTGCTGGACGAGTTGGGCCTGGGCGAGCAGTTCCGCGGGCTGCCGCAGAGCCAATTGGACAGTTTCGGCATCCCCGGCCCTAACGGCAGCGTGGTCCGGATCGGGGACTTCGGCCGGCTGCCCCCGCCCTACAACTACGTGGCCATGATCCCGCAGTGGGACTTCCTGAATTTCCTGGCCGAGGCGGCCGGCCGGGAGCCGTCCTTCAGCCTGCGGATGAATACCGAGGCCACCGGGCTGCTCTTCGACAACGGGCGGGTGGCCGGAGTCAGTTACCGCAGTACCGGGCCGGACGGGGGAACCGGGGAACTGCGCGCGCACCTGACCGTGGCCTGCGACGGCAGGCATTCGGTGCTGCGGTCGGTGGCCGGGCTGCGCTCGCGCGAATATCCCGTGCCGTTCGACGTCTGGTGGTTCAGGCTGCCGCGGCATCCGGAGGAGCCGGGGCCGCTGGCAGGCATCGTGCCGGCATTCCGGGGCCGGGAGGCCCTGGTCACGCTGTTCCGCAAGGATTTCTTCCAGATCGCCTATTTGACCGACAAGGGCTCGGACGCCCGGCTGAGGGCGGAAGGGGTGGAAAGCTTCAGGCGGCGCGTGGCCGCGGTGCGTCCGGACTTCGCCGACCGCACGGATGCCATCCGGAGCATGGATGATGTCCACGTGCTGGACGTGCGGCTGGACCGGCTGCGCCGGTGGTACCGGGACGGGCTGTTGTGCATCGGGGACGCGGCACACGCCATGTCCCCGGCCGGCGGGGTCGGAATCAACCTGGCCATCCAGGACGCGGTGGCGGCGGCGGCCATCCTGGCCGGACCGCTGCGGACCGGCCCGGTGCCGGTACGGAAACTGGCCAAGGTCCAGTGGCGGCGGACCATGCCGACCGTGCTGATCCAGGCCTTCCAGCGCTTGTTCCAGGGGGCGGCCTTCGGCAGCCGCAGCCGCGGACCGGGCAGGATGGTCCGGACCGTCGCCTTCGCCGTGCGGCGGGTGCCGGCGCTGCGGATGCTGCCAGCGCGGATGATCGGCTTCGGTCCGCTGCCCGAGCACGCCCCGCAGTTTGCCCGCCGCTAACCCCGGCCCCTTCCCACCTCAAAACTTGGGCGGGATAGTTGCTGTTTTCGAGCCGGAAAACAGCAACTATCCCGCCCAAGTTTCAATAGGGTGGGGGTCAGGGGCGGGTGCGGCCGTAGGTCGGGTCCACCGCTTCCGGGGCCATGCCCAGCAGCTCCGCCGCCTGCTCCACCACAACGTCGTGCACCACTTCCGGCAGTTCGGCCTTGATCCGGGCCTCGGCCTCCACCGGCTTGCGGTAGATGGTAACGACGGCGGGCGTCCTGGCGCCGCCGCGCACCACGCTGCCCAGCGGCGCGGGGGAGCGGGTCGCCGCCAGCTGCTCGAGCCCGGGCGGAATCTCCGCGACGAGGAATTCCACAGCGTCGATGCGTTCGCCCCACAGGTACTGCAGGCGTTCCACCGAATCCAGGACCAGATCCTCGAACCGTTCGGCGCGGGTGCGGTTGCCGGGCAGATGGGCCGGCAGCAGTTCGCCGCGCAGCCCGCGTCCGTGACGGTTCCGCCGCCGCCTGCCGAACGGCCGACCGGCCGTCGAGGAACCGGCCGCGCCGGCCCCGTCGGCGATCCTGATGCTCAATGATGGACCGTTTCCCATATACCGACTCTAAGCCTGCGCGGTGCGAAAAGGCAGTCCGGTTGCACCGGCTGCCGCGCCGGTTTCGGGCGACCATGCCGCCTGAATCCGGCGCGTCCGCCGTGCCGGGCGCGAAATGCCGGGAGTTCGCCGGCAGCAGAGTAAACTTTGTGGTCGTGGGATCTATTCGTCAATGTTCACGCTCGGCCTGTACACGTTCGGCCATAGCTACTTTGACGTACGTCTATGCCGATTCCACCGCCGTGCTGGGGCCGTTGGCCACGTACGCCGAACCGCACTGCTACGACCTGTGCGCCGAGCACGCGGCCCGGCTGACGGTTCCGCGCGGCTGGGAAGTGCTCCGCCTGGCCCTGCCGGAGCACACCCCCGAGCCCAATACCGATGACCTGCTGGCGCTCGCGGACGCGGTGCGCGAGGCCGGCAGCGTGCCGGAGCCCGCGGACGAGGCGCCGGTGCAGCGCGGGGCACGCGAACCGCTGGAGCCTCCGGCCGGGGCGGACACTGTCCGCCGCGGGCATCTGCGCATTCTGCGCGGCCAGTCCTAGGACGGTAACCTTGAACCGTTGCCCGGTCCGCTGCGGGCCTGGCGGCCTGTGGGCTGCCCGCCGCCGATCCACCCGCCGCCGCGCGGCGGCCCCTTGAGGAAATGGAACACCAATGGCCAAACTTCCGCCCGAACTGATCAACGTGCTGCGCTGCCCGGTCACCGGATCCTCGCTGGTCCAGGAAGGCGACGAACTGGTCGCCACCGGCAAGGACGCTGCCGGCCGGCAGCCGCGCTACCGCATCGACGACGGCATCCCGGTCCTGCTCCCGCCGGCACCCGGCGGGACGGACACCGCAGCAACCCCCGCCCCCGAGAAAGCCTAGGACCGACTCCGTGACGTTTGATTACAAGGTAAAAGACCTTTCCCTGGCCGAAGCCGGCCGGCACCAGATCCGCCTGGCCGAACATGAAATGCCCGGCCTGATGGCCCTGCGCGCCGAATTCGGCGAGGCCCAGCCGCTGAAGGGCGCCCGCATTGCCGGGTCGCTGCACATGACCGTGCAGACCGCGGTGCTGATCGAAACCCTGACCGCGCTCGGCGCCCAGGTCCGCTGGGCTTCCTGCAACATCTTTTCCACCCAGGACGAGGCCGCTGCCGCCGTCGTCGTCGGCAACGGCACCCCGGAGGACCCGCAGGGCGTCCCGGTCTTCGCCTGGAAGGGCGAAAGCCTCGAAGAGTACTGGTGGACTGCCGAGCAGATCCTGACCTGGCCCGGCGCCGACACCAACCCGGAACTGGGACCAAACATGATCCTGGACGACGGCGGGGACGCCACGCTGCTGGTGCACAAGGGCGTGGAGTTCGAGGCCGCCGGTGCCGTGCCCGAGGCCACCGAGGAGGACCCGGAGGAATACCGGCTCATCCTCGAGACGCTGCGCAAGTCGCTGGCGGCCAATCCGCGCAAGTGGACCGCCGTTGCCGACGGCCTCCTCGGCGTCACCGAGGAAACCACCACGGGCGTGCACCGGCTCTACCAGCTGGCCGAGCAGGGCAAGCTGCTCTTCCCGGCGATCAACGTCAACGACGCGGTGACCAAGTCCAAGTTCGACAACAAATACGGCATCCGGCACTCGCTGCCGGACGGGATCAACCGCGCTACCGACGTGCTGATGGGCGGCAAGACCGCCGTCGTCTGCGGGTACGGCGACGTCGGCAAGGGCGCCGCCGAGGCGCTGCGCGGGCAGGGCGCGCGCGTGGTCGTGACCGAGATCGACCCGATCTGCGCGCTGCAGGCGGCCATGGACGGCTACCAGGTCACCACCTTGGACAAGGTGGTGGGCGAGGGCCACATCTTTATCACCACCACCGGCAACAAGGACGTCATCATGGCCTCCGACATGGTGAAGATGCGCGACAAGGCGATCGTGGGCAACATCGGCCACTTCGACAACGAGATCGACATGGCCGGCCTGGCCAGGGTCGAGGGCGTGCAGAAGGTGGAGATCAAGCCGCAGGTGCATGAGTGGGTCTTCGCCGCAGACCCGGCCGCAGGCACCCAGCAGCGCTCGATCATCGTGCTCTCCGAAGGCCGCCTGCTGAACCTGGGCAACGCCACCGGACACCCGTCCTTCGTGATGAGCAACTCCTTCGCGAACCAGACCATCGCGCAGATCGAGCTGTTCACCAAGGCCGGCACCGGCGAGTACGCCAAGCAGGTCTACGTGCTGCCCAAGGTGCTGGACGAGAAGGTCGCCCGCCTGCACCTGGCCGCCCTGGACGTGGAGTTGACCGAGCTGACCAAGGAGCAGGCCGAGTACCTGGACGTGGACGTGGCCGGCCCGTACAAGCCGGACCACTACCGCTACTGACCGGAGCCCCGCGGTCCCGTTCCTGACGACGGCGGCCGGCACCTTCCGCCCGGAAGGTGCCGGCCGCCGTCGTTTTTTTCCGGCCCGCCCCGGCCCGCCGGGAGACCGGCGCGGCGCACGGTTCCGTACGCTTGGCTGTGAGGCCGATGACGCCCGATGTCCTGCTGCACAACCGGAGGAACCACCCATGACGCACCATGCCGCCCAGATCATCCCCACCCGCCAGCTGTTCGGGCCGGGCCCGTGCAACCCCTATCCGGAGGCCACCGCGGCGCTCGGACTGCCGCTGATCGGACACCTGGATCCGGCGTTCATTGCGCGGATGGACCGGACCTGTGAGGGCCTGCGCACGCTGTGGGGCACCCGCAACGCCCGGACCCTGCCGCTGAGCGCCACCGGCTCGGCGGGCATGGAAGCCGCCTTCGTCAACACGGTGCAGGCCGGGGACGTGGCCGTCATCGCCGTGAACGGCCTGTTCGGCGAGCGGATGTGCGAAGTCGCCGCCCGCGCCGGTGCAGAGGTGGTCCGGGTGGACCACGAATGGGGCACCCCCGTGGATGCCGGGCGCGTCGCCGAGGCGCACCCGAACCCCACCGTCATCGCCGCAGTGCATGCCGAGACCAGCACCGGCGTCGTCTCCGATATCGCGGCGCTCGGTGCCGTCAAGGGCGATGCCCTGCTGATCACCGATGCGGTGACCTCGATCGGCGGCATGCCGGTGCTGGCCGACGACTGGGGGATCGACGTCGGCTATGCGGGGACGCAGAAGTGCATCGGTGTGGCGCCCGGGCTGGCCCCGTTCACCATCTCGGACCGTGCCTTCGAGCGCCGCGTGCCCAAACCGCAGTCCTGGTACCTGGACCTGGGCCTGCTGGGCGGCTACACCAACGGCGCTCCCGGCGGCCAGCGGACCTACCACCACACCGCGCCGGTGGCCATGGTCGCCAGCCTGGAGGCCGGCATCGACCGGATCCTGGCCGAAGGGCTGGAAGCGGTGACCGAACGGCACCGGGCCGCGGGCCGGGGGCTGCAGGACGGGCTGCAGGAGATGGGCCTGGAACTGTTCGCCGCCGAGGGGCACCGGCTGCCGCAGCTGACCACCGTGAAGGTCCCCGACGGGGTAGACTCCGCGGCCGTGCGCGCCTACCTGCTGGAGAACTTCAACATCGAGATCGGTTCCGGGGCAGGCCAGTACGCGGCGACGGTGTGGCGGATCGGCCTGATGGGCCCGAATGCCAACCCGGCCTCGGTGACGCTGCTGCTTGGTGCGCTGAAGGAAGCGCTCGCCAAGGCTTAGCGGCAGGCCGGCCCGGATGCACCGGACTCCGGAGGCATCCGGGCGGCTACTGGCCGAACGGCAGGGTGTGCAGCCGCCGGCTGCGCTCCTGCGCGCTGGCATGCTGCCGGCTCAGCCGGGTGAAATCACGCTCGCGGCGTTCGGCCATCACGGCCATCAGGTACAGCTCCGGGGACGTCCCGGGCGGCGGCGGAGGCGCGACGAAACCGGCCACCTCGTCGGCCAGTGCCACGGCCAGCTGGTACCGGGAGGCGGGGATCATCTTGGGGGCCTGGGCCAGGAAGCCCGAGACCCGGCGGGCCAGGGACTCGGGCAGCCGGCCCAGGTCGGCCAGCCGGACCCAGGGCTGCAGCTGCGCGGGGACCTGCGGCAGCTGCCGCGGCAGCACACCCACCCGCTCGCGCATGCTGTAGGTGCCGGCCAGCATGTCGCCCACGCGCTTGGACTGGTCGTTGAACAGCGCTGCCACGAAGGCCACCGAGCCGACCATCAGGTACAGCTCGAAAACCCCCAGGAGCCCGCGCACGAGCGCATGCCGGAAGCGGATGGAGCCGCCGTCGTCGCGCACGATCCGCAGCCCCATGATCAGCCGGCCCAGCGACTTGCCGCGGGTCAGTGCCTCCACGCCGATCGGCAGCACCGCCAGGAAGAAGGCCACGGTGGCGACCGCCAGTGCCTGGGCCGCCGCGGCGTCGAAACCGGTGCCCAGCGTGTCGGCCAGCAGCACCAGGGTCAGCACCATCAGCCCTACGTAGACCGCGGCGTCAATTATCGAGCTCAGCGACCGCACACCGAAGGAGGCCGGCCGCAGTTCCAGCACTACGGCCTCGCCCGTGACCACGTGGCTCATGGCACCCCTTTCCGGCAGCCCTCCGGGCCGTTCGACCCGTTTCCACCACTCTAGCCGCGGCCCGGGGTGCCCGCGTCGCTCGGAGCGGGGCCCTCGGCAAGAGAGCTGCCCGGGGTCCCCGGGCTGAGCTTGCGAAGCCGGGGCTGGCGGCGAACGCTAGCGCCGAGCCGCCTCCCACTCCTCGCATCGCTCGGAGCGGGGCCCTCGGCGGCTAGGCTGGGGATGTGGATATCGATGCCTTCACCGCGGTGCACCGGGACGAGTGGGCGCGCCTGGACGCACTCAGCGCCAAGCGCCGGCTGTCCGGTGACGAAGCGGACGAACTGCTGGTGCTCTACCAGCGGATCTCCACGCACCTGTCCATGATCCGGTCGGTCGCACCCGAGGGCCAGTTGTCCGCCGCGCTGTCGGCCCGGCTCTCGCGCGCCCGGACCCGGTTCACCGGCGCGAAGTCCAGCTTTGCCGAGGACGTCGCCGGGTTCTTCGTCCGCTCCCTGCCGGCGGCGTTCTACCGGCTGCGCTGGCTCACCGTCGCCGTGGGCGCGGCCTTCATCCTGATCGCCTGGCTCTACGGGGCCTGGGTGGCCGGGAACCCGGAGGTCATCAAGGCGCTGGGCTCCGACGCCGATTTGCGCCGGTACGTCGAAGAGGACTTCGTCAACTACTACACCGAGAACCCCCACGCCTCCTTCGCCGGCATGGTGTGGACCAACAACGCCTGGATCGCGGCCCAGTGCGTGGCCTTCGGAGTCACCGGCCTCTGGGTGCCCTATACCGTGTACCTGAATGCGCAGGGGGTGGGGATCGCCGGCGGCATGATGGCCGCCTACGACCGGCTCGACACCTTCTTCCTGTACATCCTCCCGCACGGGCTGATGGAGCTGACTGCCATCTTCATCGCCGCAGCGGCGGGCCTGCGGATCTTCTGGTCCTGGGTCTCGCCCGGGCCGCGGACCCGGCTCGCCTCGATGGCCGTCGAGGGGCGGTCGCTGGTCACGGTGGCCCTGGGCCTGGTCCTGGTGCTCTTCCTCTCCGGTCTGGTCGAGGGGTTCGTCACGCCCAGCGGGCTGCCGCACTGGCTGCGGATCAGCCTCGGCGCGTTGCTGCTGGCCGCCTACTGGGTCTACACGCTGGTGCTGGGCAAACGGGCGTTCGACGCCGGTGCCCGCGGGGATCTGGACCGGTTCGACGCCGGTGCCGAGGCCAGGACGGCGTAGGCCGCCGCCGGCGGCCAGCGTCCGCCAGCCCGCGGCGGAATCCGCGCCGGGCCGGCCAGAAAGCCGCGCAAAGCCATGGAAATTACTACCGATTACCGAGGAACCGGGTTGCCCGGGCGACTGTAGCGAAAGAGGAGAACATGTCCGATCAGGAGAAGCCTGCCGGCCCCGCGCGACCCCGCCGGATGGATGACGCGCTCATGATGCCAGTGCGCCAGCCGAGCCGGCTTCCGGACCTGGGCGCCTATGGCGGTCCGGAGCCGCAGGCATCGGCCGTCCCCGAGGCCGGGACTCCTGCCGCGGCCGGCGCGGCGCCCGCCACCCAGCCGGTCCCGGCGGCCCAGCCGGTCCCTGCCGTCCCTGCGCGGCCGGACGCCACCGGACCGCGAAGCGCCAACCGACGCGCGGCCGCCCGTGAGGACGCGGTCAATGCCAAGCCCCGCGGCGGTCTGCTCTGCCAGATCCTGCTGGCCGTGACCTTCCCGTTCGTGCTGCTGATCGGCGCGATCCGGCTGGTCTGCACGCCGCTGTTCCTCTGGGTGGAGTACCACCGTCCCGGTTTTCCGGCGGACAGCTTCGGCTTTAGCACCGAGGACCGGATGACCAACGGTTCTTACGCCATGGACTACCTGCTCAACTGGGCCGGCCCGCGCTATCTGGGGGATCTGCGGGCGCCTTCGGGGCAGCCGCTGTTCCTCGCCGGCGAAGTCAGCCACATGGCGGACGTGAAGACGGTCATCACCGTCACCTTCCTGGCCGGGACGGTGCTGCTGCTGGCCGCGGTGGCCTGCATGCTGTACCTGCGGCGCAACTGCCCGGGTGGTATCCGCCGCGGGCTGTTCGCCGGGTCGGCGGCCACCCTGCTGCTGGTCATCGCCCTGGGCGTGCTGGGCGCGCTGAACTGGCAGGGGTTCTTCACCGAGTTCCACCGCATCTTCTTCGCCGACGGCACCTGGACCTTCTACACGGACGACACGCTGATCAGGCTGTTCCCGGGCCAGTTCTGGATGGACGCCGGCCTGGTGATCGGGCTGGGGGTGCTGCTGGTCTCCAGCCTGGTGCTGGCGCTCACCTGGCCGACCAGAAGCCGGCGGGACCGCAGCGCGGAGCGGCTCGCGGCAGCACGGGCCCGGCTGCAGTCGGACGGCTGACCGGCGCGCACTGGCTATTCGTCCGTTGCGGGCGCGGCTGCCGGAGCCGGCGTTGAGGCAGCGGCGGACCTGCCGAGGATCTCGACGACGCCGTTCGCCCCGTCCACGCGCAGCCGGTCCCCTGACCGGATGTGCAGGGTGGCGTTGCCGCAGCCGACTACCGCGGGGATCCCCAGTTCGCGTGCCACGATCGCCGCATGCGAGAGCGGCGCGCCGATGTCCGTGACCACGGCGGCGGCCCGCGGGAACACCGGCGTCCAGCCCACGTTCGTCAGCGTGGTGACGAGGATTTCGCCCGGCCCCAGGGTGCCTGCCTCATCCGGGCTGGCCAGCACCCGGGCAACTCCTTCGGCCAGCCCGCCGGAGCCGGGGAAGCCGGAGATGGTCAGCGACGGCGCCTGCCGGTCCCCGGAGCCGGGGAAGCCGGCGCGGTAGAAGTCGGTGCGACGGCCCGGGTCCCTGGCCCAGGCATCCGGGTCGAAGCGGCCCAGGATGACGGTGGGATAGGCAGGCAGCGCCGCATAGTGGGCATGCAGCGCCCGGCGGTGCGCGATGGCCGCCCGGTCCGCGGGCTGCCCTTCCAGGCAGCCGAGGATCTCCTCGTCGGACAGGAAGAACACGCCGTCGCCCAGGCCGGTCAGTTCGGCCGCCCGCAGGCAGTAGGCGCGCAGCACCCAGAACATCCGCGTCACCTCGGACCGGACCAGTTCCCGCCCGCGGGCGGCCGTGGCCCAGCGCCGCACCCGGCGGCGCCAGACGCGCACCCTGCGCGGGTGCCTGTTTGCGAACCGCCGCCACGCGGCGTCGGACTCCTCGCGGCGCCGGGCCAGCAGGGCCGACGGCGCGGGAGCCCCGCGGAGCAGCTCGAGCTGGCGGGGGAGCCACTGGGGATCCTCGCGCGGGCGGGGGATGGAGACTTCGAATTCGTGCGGGCTGCGGTGTCCGTAGCGGCGCAGGTAGTCCGCGGCGGCCAGGCTGCCGGCGGCGACCTGGCCGATGCCCGTCAGCGGTCCGAGGCTGGCCAGCCCGGCGCCGTCGTCCGGTCCCGCGCCCTCGTCCGGCGCACCGGACCCGTCCGGCCGGCCGGACAGCCCGCTGAGCATCAGCTCCGCGTCCACGCCGCCGGCCAGCTTCCGCAGCCGCTTCGGCACGGTGACCAGCACGGCCCCGCCCTGCCGTCCGGCCACGGAAAGCATGGCGCCGTACTCACGCAGCATCGGCTCCAGCTCGGCGCGCCAGAGCGCGGCCAGCCCGGCCGCGGTGGCGGTGCCGGCGATGCGGTCCCGGGCGGTCTCGCAGCGTTCGGCCGCGCTGGCCAGGAACCGTGGCAGCAGCCTGCCGGCCCGGCCGGCCTCGGCCATCACGTGCAGCCCCGCGGGCAGGAGCATGCGCAGCACCTGCCAGCGCGGCAGCTCGACGGCGGGGATCCGGACGTCGGGCGGGATCCGACCGTAGACGTCCTCGGTGAGCGACCGGAAGCGCGGCTCGCTGATCCCGACCAGGCCGGCCATGGACATGGCCAGCGACATGTTCATATACGGCCGTCCGCCGATCCGGCCGATGGCGCGGAAGCCGGGGAGGGAGGAGGACGCCATCGCCGTGGACATGAAGATTTCCAGGAAGGACCAGGTGGCCGGCGTCATCACATCCGGCGCGGCTTCGGCGAAGTTGCCGTTGGACCACAGGTAGTTCCCGGCCAGCGAATCGTTCCATTCCCCGGCCGGATCGAAGGCAGCGGCGGAGGCCGGCCCGGCCGGAAGCCCGGTGGCGGGCCGGGCCTGCAGAATGTGGAACAGTCCGTCCCGCAGCGCCCACTCGATGTCTACCGGGCCCTCATACAGCCGGCCGACGGCGGCGCCGGCACGGGCCAGTTCGGCGGCCTGGGCATCGGTGAGCACCGGCGCGCGGCGCAGCCGGTCCGGCACCGGCTGCAGCCCGGTTCCGTCGGGCGCGCTCATCACGGTCTTGTCGGCGGTGCTGCGCCGGAGGACGCCGCCACCGGGGGAGAGCACCAGGGTGTCCGGGGTGGCCTGTCCGGCGACCAGGGATTCGCCCAGGCCCCAGACCGCGTTAATCACCAGTTCGTCCCGCGCGCCGGTGAGCGGATTCACCGTGAACAGCACGCCGGCGGCGTCCGCCGGGACCATCAGCTGGACCACCACCGCGATGGCGGCGTGTTCCGGGTCGATGCCGTGCCGGCGCCGGTAGGCGATCGCCCGCTCCGTCCACAACGACGCCCAGCAGCGCCTGACCGCGGCCAGCACGTCCTCCGCGCCGCTGACGCCGAGGAAGGTATCCTGCTGGCCCGCCGCCGACAGCCCGGGCAGGTCCTCGGTGGTGGCCGAGGAGCGCACGGCCACCGGAGCCCCGCCATTCGGTCCGCCGGCCGGCCCGCTGAGCCCGGCATAGGCCTGCCGGATGGCGGCGGCCGTTTCCGACGGCAGCGGGCGGGCCGCGAACAACCGCCCGATCGCGGCGGATGCCGCGGCGTCGTCCTGCTTCAGGGCCTGGAGCAGGGCCGGCTGCAGCCGGTGGGTCCGCAGGAAGGCCCGGTAGGCGCCGGTGGTGACCAGGAAACCGGCCGGCACGTGCAGTCCCGCACAGGCCAGCCGGGCGAGCGAGGCGCCCTTGCCGCCGGCGGCGGCCAGGTCCGCCCGCGCGTCGGTCAGCGCCAGGACCGGGGGACCGGCGGGCAGGGGCGGGGCAGGCTGCATGCCCCGATTCTGCGCCTCAGCGGGGTCTCAGGGATAGAGACCGTCCACCTCCCGGGCGAAGTCCTCGACCACCTGGCCGCGTTTGAGCTTCAGCGAGGGGGTCAGATGGCCGGACTGCTCGCTCAGCTCCGTATGCAGCACGGAAAACCTGCGGATCTGCTCGGCCCGGGAGACCAGCCGGTTGGCGCCGTCCACTGCGTGCTGCAGTTCGTCCAGCACCGCCGGGTCGGTGGCGGCGGCCTGCAGGTCCAGCGGGTCCCGGCCGGCGCCGGCCAGCCAGCCCGCCAGGCCCTCCGGGTCCAGGCCCAGCAGTGCGGCGACGTAGGGCCGGCCCTCGCCGACGACCACGGCCTGGGCCACCAGTTGGTGCTCGCGCAGCGCGTCCTCCAGCGGCCCCGGCGCCACGTTCTTGCCGCCGGCCGTGACCAGCAGATCCTTCTTGCGGCCGGTGATGGTCAGGTAGCCGTCCTCGTCCAGCGTGCCCAGGTCCCCGGTGCGGAGGAAACCCTCGGTGAAGGCTTCCACGTTGGCCTCGTCATTGTGGTAGTAGCCCGGGGTGATGCCGATGCCCTTGATCAGCACCTCGCCGTCGTCGGCAATCTTGATGATGGTGCCCGGCAGCGGAAGCCCCACGGTGCCGATCCGGTTCGCCCCCGGCGGGTTCACCGCCGCCGGGGCGGTGGACTCGGTCAGGCCGTAGCCTTCGAGCACCGGCACGCCGATGCCGTTGAAGAAGTGGGACAGCCGGGGGTTCAGCGCGCTGGCGCCGGAGACCGTATAGCATACCTCGCCGCCGAAGGCCGCCCGCAGCCGGCGGTAGACCAGCCGGTCGAACACGGCGCGGCGGGCCTTCAGCAGCAGGCCGGGACCGGCACCGGCGCCCCGGTTGCAGGCGTCGCAGGCCCGGGAATAGGCCACCGCCGTCGCCGCCGCGGCGTCGAAAATCCTGCCCTTGCCGCCGGCACGGGCCTTCTGCTGCGCGGTGGCGTAGACCTTCTCGAAGACGCGGGGGACCACCAGCAGGAACGTGGGCCGGTAGCTGCCCAGATCCTCGATCAGCTCAGCCATGTTCGCGGTGTGGCCCATCTTCACCCCGGCCGCCAGGCAGATGACCTGGACGGCCCGGGCCAGCACATGCGCCAGCGGCAGGAACATCAGCGACCTGGCTCCCGGCGCCTTCAGGATCTCGGGCAGGAACTCGGTGGTGTTCAGCGCCAGCTGGGCGAAGTTGCCGTGCGTGATGATGCAGCCCTTGGGCCTGCCGGTGGTGCCCGAGGTGTAGACCAGCGACGCCGGATCCGCCAGCGTGGCCAGGGAACGGACCCGTTCCAACTCCTCATCGGTGACCGCCGCGCCCGCTTCGCGCAGGGCGTCCAGGCCGGATTCCGGCCCGCTCATCCGGTAGATCCGCGGCTGGCGGGGCAGCCCGGCCATCGCCTGCCGCACCACCTCCTCCTTGGCCTCATCCTCGGCGAAGACCGCGGCCGCCTCGGAATCCTGCAGGATCCACTGCACCTGGTGCGCCGAGGAGGTTTCGTAGATAGGCACGACGACGGCGCCGGCGAACCAGCCGGCCAGATCCACCAGGGTCCATTCGTAGCGGGTCTTGGAGATGACCGCGATGCGTTCGCCGGGCCGCAGCCCTCCGGCAACCAGGCCCTTGGCCAGAGCCGATACCTGTCCGAGCAGCTCCGCCGTGGACACATCCGTCCAGACTCCGTCCTGCTTGCGCGCATAGAGGGCGGCAGCCGGGTCCTGCCGGTGCCGGGCCAGCAGGATGTCGGTGACGTTGGATCCGGCCGGCATTTCTGCCAGCAGTTCGGTCGCAGCTTCCCGCACGGTGCGTTCTCGCTTTCCGGCCAGGGCCGTTGGTTCGTCGGTCATATCCAGCTCGGCATCCACATGCGCCAGCGCCAGTGTTCGTAGGGAATCTGTTCGGCCGTCCAAACCGGCAGGAAGAAGGCCGCCGCGCCCAGCGCCAGGGCCAGGAACAGGCCGGCGGCCAGGATACCGCGGTGCCGGCGCCAGGGCGGTGCGGAGGGCGGACCGATCATCAGTCCCAGTGTGTAGGTCAGGGCCAGGATGAGGAACGGCTCGAACACGATGGCGTAGAAATAGAACATCGTGCGGTCCGGATACAGGAACCAGGGCAGGTAGCCGGCGGCCACGCCGGACAGCACGGCGCCGGCGCGCCAGTCCCGCCGTCCGATCCAGTAGAAGACCAGCACCAGCAGGGCCAGCGCGGCGGCCCACCAGATGATGGGGTTGCCCAGCACCGTCACGGCGGCCGAGCAGCCGCCCGGAACGGTGCAGCCGTGCTGGCCCGCGTCGTCCCCCTGGTAGTAGAAGGACGTGGGCCGGCCCAGCAGCAGCCAGCTCCATGGACTGGATTCGTAGGGGTGCTCCGTATTGAGCCCGTTGTGGAAGGCGTAGGCGCTGCGGTGGTATTCGGCCAGGGACCGCAGCGGGCCGGGCAGCCAGTCCCAGATCCCGCCCCGATGGGTGGCGGCCCACTGCCTGTCATAGGCGTCCGTGGACAGGAACCAGCCGGTCCAGGTGGCCAGGTAGGTTGCCGCGGCCACCGGGATCAGGGTGAAGAAGGCGGGCACGCCGTCGCGCAGCACACCGGCGGAGAACCAGCCGCGGACCCCGGCCACCCGCCGGGCGTTGATGTCCCAGAGCACGGTCAGCAGCCCGAAAACGGCCACGAAGGCCAGCGCGGACCACTTGGTGCCTACCGCCAGGCCGAGGCAGACGCCGGCCGCCAGCCGCCACGGCCGCCACAGCACGAGCGGGCCGGCGAGCAGGCTGCCGGCTGCCGGGACGCCGGACGGGCCGGTGCGGGCAGCCACCTTGCCGGCCAGGCGCCGCCGGCCGTCGTCCCGGTCCAGCAGCAGCGCGCCGAAGGCCGCCAGCACCCAGAACATCAGGAAGATGTCCAGCAGCGAGGTGCGCGACTGCACCAGATGGTGTCCGTCCACGGCGGTGAGCAGGCCCGCGATCCCGCCCAGGGCGGCGGACCGGAACAGTTTCCGGGCGATCAGCGCGATCAGCAGGATGGAGATGGTGCCGGTGGCGGCGGCGGCGAAACGCCAGCCGAAGGCGTTGTCGGGACCGAAGAGCCACATGCCGAAGGCGATCATCCACTTGCCCACCGGCGGATGGACCACATATTCGGGGGTCCCGAGCAGGACATCCGGGTTGCCGGCGTTGAACGAGGTGTTGGCGTCCTCGGGCCACTCGCGCTCGTAGCCGGAGACCAGATAGGAGAAGGCGTCCTTGACGTAGTAGGTCTCGTCGAAGACCAGGGACCCGGGCTGGCCCAGCCGGTAGAAACGCAGCACCCCGCCGAGGAGCGCCGCCAGCAGCGGCAGCAGCCAGTCCCAGAGACCCCACGGCAGCGGGGGGCCGGCCAGCCGCCGCCGGAGCACGGCGGCGCTGAAGGCCCGCTGCGGCGGCTCCAGCCACGTGGCCGCCGGTGTGGGCGGTCGCTGGTGGTCTGTCTGGGTCACATACCGACTTTATCCGACCCCCTCCCTGAACTTGGGCGGGATAGATGCTGCCAACGGGCTTGATAACGACAACTATCCCGCCCAAGTTCGGGGAAGGGGGCGGCTGGGACGGGCGGTAGGCTGGAGCCTGTGAGTGAGCAGACAGGCCGGACCGGACAGATCGTGCTGGCGGGGACGCCGATCGGCAATATCGGGGATGCCTCGCCGCGCCTCATCGAGCTGCTGCAGAGCGCCGACGTGGTGGCCGCCGAGGACACCCGCCGGCTGCACAAGCTGCTGCAGGCGCTGGGCATCAGGACCGCCGGCCGCATCATCAGCTACCACGAGCACAACGAGGACGCCCGCACGGCCGAGCTGCTGGAGCTGGTGCGCGGCGGGGCGACGCTGGTGATGGTGACCGACGCCGGCATGCCGGCGGTTTCGGACCCCGGCTTCCGGCTGGTGGAGGCGGCCGTCCGCGAGGACCTGCTGGTGACCGCGGTGCCCGGGCCCTCGGCCGTACTGACCGCCCTGGCCCTGTCCGGGCTGCCAACGGACCGGTTCACCTTCGAAGGGTTCCTGCCGCGCAAGGCGGGGGAGCGCCGCGCCCGGCTGGACGAACTGGCCACGGAGCGGCGGACCATGGTGTTCTTCGAGGCACCGCACCGGCTGGAGGCCATGCTGCGGGCGGTCGACGCCGGCTTTGGGTCCGGGCGTCCGGCGGCGGTCTGCCGCGAGCTGACCAAGCTGCACGAGGAGGTGCTCCGCGGTCCGGTGCGCCAGCTGCTGGAGTGGGCCGAGGCCAACGAGGTGCGCGGGGAGATTGCCGTCGTCGTCGCCGGCGCGCCGGACGCCGCCCCGGAACGGGCCGAGGACCACGTGGCGGCCGTCAACGAACTGGTGGCGCAAGGCTCCCGGGTCAAGGATGCCGTGGCGGCGGTCGCCGCCGATGCCCGGGTGAGCAAGCGCGAACTCTACGCCGCCGTGCTGGCCGCCCGCGGCTGAGCCCGGTCCTGTTCAACTGCACAGCACCTTCTGCTTAACGTAGTGCAGTTATGAATTTACTTTCCGGAGCCACAGCGCTTAACGTGAAAGCAGTTGGGCACCTCGCCCGTCCACTCAACGCAAGCTGAGATTGCTTACATATTGGAGGCACCGCTATGGCTGATACCGCAGCCCGCGAAGCAGAACTGCTCGCCAAAGTCCCCACCGGCCTGCTGATCAACGGCGAATGGCGCGATGCCTCCGACGGCGGGACGTTCGACGTCATCGACCCGGCCACCGGCAAGGTCCTGGCCACCCTCGCCTCCGCCACCAGCGAGGACGCGCTGGCCGCCCTCGACGCCGCGGACAAGGTGCAGGCCGACTGGGCCCGCACCGCTCCGCGCGAGCGCGCCGAGATCCTGCGCCGGGCCTTCGACCTGGTCACCGAGCGCGCCGAGGACTTCGCGCTGCTGATGACCCTGGAAATGGGCAAGCCGCTGGGCGAGGCCCGCGGCGAGGTCACCTACGGCGCCGAGTTCCTGCGCTGGTTCTCCGAGGAAGCGGTGCGCGACTACGGCCGCTACCTGACCACCCCGGAGGGCAAGAACAAAATCCTGGTCCAGCGCAAGCCGGTGGGCCCCTGCCTGCTGATCACCCCGTGGAACTTCCCGCTGGCCATGGCCACCCGCAAGGTCGGCCCGGCCATCGCCGCCGGCTGCACCATGGTGCTCAAGCCCGCCAAGTTCACCCCGCTGACCTCCCAGCTCTTCGCGGCGACCCTGATGGAAGCCGGCCTGCCGGCCGGCGTGCTGAACGTGGTCTCCTCCAACAGCGCCTCGGCGGTCTCCGGGCCGATCATGCAGGACTCCCGCCTGCGCAAGGTCTCCTTCACCGGCTCGACCCCGGTGGGCAAGCGCCTGATGAAGGACGCGGCGGACAACGTGCTGCGCACCTCGATGGAGCTGGGCGGCAACGCCCCGTTCATCGTGTTCGAGGACGCCGACCTGGACAAGGCCGTCGAGGGCGCGATGGCCGCCAAGATGCGCAACATGGGCGAGGCCTGCACCGCCGCCAACCGCTTCCTGGTCCAGGAAACCGTGGCCGAGGCGTTCACCGCCAAGTTCGCCGCCGCGATGGGCGCGCTGAAGACCGGCCGCGGCACCGAGGCGTCCACCAACGTCGGCCCGCTGATCGACGAGGGCGCCCGCGAGGACGTCCACGGCCTGGTCACCGCTGCCGTCGAGGCCGGCGCCCAGGTGGTCACCGGCGGTGCGCCGGTGGACGGCCCGGGCTACTTCTACCAGCCGACCGTGCTGGGCAACGTCCCGAACGACGCCGAGATCCTGCGCAACGAGATCTTCGGCCCGGTGGCCCCGGTCACCACCTTCGCGACCGAGGAGGATGCCATCGCCCTGGCCAACGCCAGCGAGTACGGCCTGGCGTCCTACCTCTACACCAGCGACTATGCCCGGATGTTCCGGGTGGCCGAGCAGATCGAGTTCGGCATGGTCGGGTTCAACGCCGGCGTTATCTCCAACGCCGCTGCCCCGTTCGGCGGCGTGAAGCAGTCGGGCCTGGGCCGCGAGGGCGGCGCCGAAGGCCTGGACGAGTACACCACCGTCCAGTACATCGGCATCGCCGACCCGTACGCCAAGTAGGCTCCGGCGGCGATACCGCAGTACCAGCGGCAGCCCCGCCGGCCCCGCCGGCGGGGCTGCCGTGCTTCGGGGACGGCTATGCCTCCGGCCGGCTGCGGGCCAGCGAGCGCGGCAGCAGCCGGGCCGTCAGCCGCTGCCGCCAGCCGGCCGCGGCGTGCAGGCCGGCCCGGACCTGTTCGACCTCGGCCAGCAGTGCCGTGCCGGCAGCCGGCGGCTGGAGCTGCGCCCCGGGCCCGGCATAGGCGGCCCGTTCGTACCGGGTGCGCAGCCGGCCGAGCGCTGCCGGGCCCGTCCCGGCCAGGGCTCCGGAGCGGCCCAGGCGTGCCTCGAACTCGCGCGCGGACTCGGCGTCCCCGGCCGGCTGCCCGTAGTCGGCGGCGGCATCGAGGACCTCGCGCCAGGCCAGCAGCGCGGACTGCTGCGCGGGCGTCCCGGGGTCAAGCAGCCGCGCCCGCCGCCGCCGGAGCCGGGCGGTGCGGGCGAGCAGCGGCGACAACAGGGCCAGCAGCACGACGGCGGCCATGGCAACGGCCCAGACCGGCTGCTCGGGGGCGGGCCGGGCCTGCGGTGCGGCCTCGGGGACGGCCTGAGTGGTTTCCCCGCGGGCCGGGGCGCCGCGGCCGGGGTCCAGCGTGTCCTCCGGGGCCTGGCCCGGCGCCCGGCCCGAGTTGGAGGCCTGGGCATAGTCGGGGACCACCCCGCGGCCCGGGGTGGGCTCGAAGGCCACCCATCCGACATTGTCGAAATACAACTCCGGCCAGGCATGGGCATCCCGTGAGTCAACCTCGTACTGGTCGAGTTCGACGCCGTCCCGGACCACCGTATGGCCGGTCTTGCGTCCGGGCGCATAGCCGACGGCGATCCGGCTGGGGATGCCCGCCTCCCGGGCCATGATGGCCATGGCGGCGGAGAAATGGACACAGTAGCCGGCCTTGGCTTGGAGGAAGGCGCCGACGACGCCGAAGCCGCTCTGGTCGTAGCCGCCGTCGACCGGCGCCTGTTCCGAGTAAACGAAGCCGGGGCCCCGCAGGTACCGCTGGATGGCCATCGCCTGCTCGAACGGCCGGTCCAGGTCGCCGACCACCTCGGCGGTGGTGTCCCGGATGATTTGCGGCATGTCCGCAGGCAGTTCCGAGAAGGCCGGATCAACCTCCGGCCGGCCATCGTAGGGCTCGATGGAAGCGAGCAGGCTGCGGGTCAGCCGCGGCGCCACACTGGTGACCGTGTAGTCCTGGTCGGCGGTAGTGGTACCGGCCTCGCCGCGGATGCTCAGCGTGCGCGGGTCCCAGGTCCAGGTTCCGGCCAGCCCCTCGATCCGCGCCGGCGCGTAGGGGGCCAGCAGCCACGGGCTGGTGTACGAGGCGGTGCTGATCTCCGTGGTCGTGACGGTGCCCTGGGCCAGCAGGGTGCGCAGTTGCGGCAGCGGGATGTCCTCGACGACTGGGCGCTCCCTGCCGCGGGTATCGCTGGGCCGCCAGCGGGCCCCGGAGAGCTTCTCCAGCGTCACGGACCTGAGGTACAGGCCGGTGCCGGCATCCGTTGCGTAGGTCATCCGCCCGACCGCGCCGGGGCGGCGCAGGTTGTCGCCCAGGCTGACGATCGGATTCAGTCCCGTGGGCAGGCCCAGCCAGTTCAGCCGCGAGCCCTCGGGGAACAGCCCGTCGTTGAAGCCGGGGACGGCCAGCGGCAGGACCAGCGCCGTCAGGACCGAGGCGGTCCCGATCACCGCGCCCCGGCCGAAGCGGCCCGGACCGGGCCGCTGTTTCCGGCCCGGGCCGGGCGCTGCTGCGCCGGAGGCGCCGGGGGAGGCCGGCTCCGCGAGGTACCACTGTGTGCAGCCCAGCACCAGCAGGAAACCGGCGGCTGCGGCGGCAAAGCCCCATGGGCCGATGCTGCCGGGTTTGATGACGGCCGGGACGGTGGCCACCGCCAGCAGGATGGCACCGGCGGCGGCCGGCATCTGCAGCGGCACGGCGATCGTGTCCAGCAGCAGCGCGGCCAGGCCGATGCCCACGCAGGCGGCCAGCACGATCCCGGGGTTCACCAGCACGGGGGCCACCTGGGACACCACCGTGTCCTCGGCCTGGGCCAGCAGCGGCTGCAGGGCCCGGGTGAAGCCGGGCCCTGGAATAAAGCCGAACAGGCTCGCCGGCGCCAGGAACATCGCCGTCGTGGCGGCGACCAAGCCGGCCAGGCCCAACAGGAACCCGGCGAGCCCGGGCCAGCGCAGGACCCGGCCCAGCGTGGTCCCCAGCTCCACGGCCAGGACCGCGGTCATGATGCTGGGGAGCCAGTCCCAGCCCTCCAGCACACCGTGCAGGCTGGCCGCGGCCAGGCATACCGCCAAGGCCAGGGCGCCACCCATCAGCCAGGCGCGTGCGTCGGGCCTCCGCCGCCGCGGTAGTTGCTGGCCGGGGACCGCAGCCCCCGCTTCCGGCGGGCGTTCCAGCATCGCGGTCACAGCTGAACCTCCGGGACGGGCCCGACCTCCGCGCGCGCTGCGGTCCCGGCGGTCAACCCGTCGAACCAGGACCAGGCCGCAGGCAGCGAGGCGCCGGCATTGACGGCCACGGCGCGCCAGCCGCCGGCGCGCAGCTTCTCCATGGCCGCGGTGGCCTGCCGGGGGTGCTCGGTGATGATCATGGCGAAGGCCTGCGAGCCGAATTCGGCCGCGGGCGCCAGCCGGGCCGCCTCGGCCGGCGACAGTTCGCCCAGCAGGGCCAGCAGCGGCCCCTTGAGCCGGTGCGCGGCGAGCTTGTCCAGCAGTTGGTCCCCGAAGGCGGCGGTATCGGACCGGTCCGCCTTGCGGCGCGGTTCGCCGGCCAACGGCAGGGCCGCCAGACCCTCGGCGAACGACTGGTAGCCGGCCGGGCCGCTGTACTCGTCGTCCTCGGGCCAGGCTGCGGATGGCGAGTCCCGCAGGCCGGGAGCACCATGGGCATCCAGCAGCCGCACGTTGAAGCCGCGCAGGATGAAGTCGTTGGCCGCCGAGACGGCGGCGGTCACCGCCCATTCGAAACGGGGGGAGGTCCGCAGCAGGTCCCCGGCCTGTCCGGCCGGCGGGAGTAAGCCGGCGAAGGCCGGCTCGCGCCGGTCCAGCAGGATGGTGGCCTGCGGGGTCGTGACGGACTCCTCCTGCCGGACCATCAGCTCCCCGTGCCGGGCCGTGGCCGCCCAGTGCACCCGGCGCATCGGGTCGCCGTGACGGTATTCGCGGGTCATTACGTCGTCGTCGCTGGGACTGGCCTGGCGTCGGGTGCTGGCGCTGCCGTCCGGCCCGCGCGCCCCGGTCAGGGAGGTGGCGGGCAGGTCTACCGGTGCCGGGGTCACTACCAGCCGGGAGGCTTCACCGAGGCTGTGCCGCTGCCGGGCCAGGCCGAACGGGTCGCCGAACTCGGCGGTGACCGGACCGATGCCGTACAGCCCGCGCTTGGCCGAGCGCAGCCGGTATTCGTACACGCTGGCTCCGGAACGGGACGGATGGCGCGCCGGGAAACGGAAAATCGGGGCCCTGCCGAAGCGGGCCGGCAGGTGCTCCGACATAAAGACCGTTCCGCCGGCCGAACCCGAGCCTTGAATGGAAAGCCGGACGTTGGCAACCATTCCGGTTTCGACCACCGCGGGCCGGAACCGGCGTTCGACGGCGAAGCGGGGCTTGAGCAGCAGCATCGCCAGCGCGGCCAGCAGCGGCAGGCAGAGCAGGAAGACGGCCAGCCCGAGCAGGTCCCGACGGCCCAGCAGTTGTGCCAGCAGCAGCGCCAGCACCCCGGTACCGAGCAGGCCCCAGCCGCGGGGGGTGAGGTAGCGGGTGGGCAGTTTGCCCAGCCATGATCCGGAAGGCATCGGCGGCCTAGTCCGGCAGGCGGCGGGTGGCGGCCGGGACCGGAACCGCGGCCAGGATCGAGGCGACCACGCTGGAGGCGGTCTCGCCCGCGGTGACCGCGCGGCGGTCCAGCATCAGCCGGTGGGCGAGCACGGGGTCCGCGACGCCGGCGACGTCGTCCGGCAGCACGAAGTTCCGCCCGTCCAGGGCGGCGGCCGCCTTGGCCGCCCGCAGCAGCTGCAGCAGTGCCCGGGGGCTGGCGCCCAGGCGCAGGTGCGGGTGCTCGCGCGTGGCCCGGCCGATGCCGACCGTGTACTCCTTGACCGCCTGCGAGACGTAGACGCCGCGCACCTCGGCGATCATCGCGCGGACCTCGTCGACGCCGGCCACCGGCCGGATCCCGGACAGCGGCGAAACCGACTGATGGGTCTCGAGCATGTCCATCTCCGCCCGTGCGTCCGGGTAGCCCATGGAAATCCTGGCCATGAAGCGGTCCCGCTGGGCCTCGGGCAGCGGGTAGGTGCCCTCCATCTCGATCGGGTTCTGGGTGGCCACCACCATGAAGGGATCGGCCAGGATGTAGGACTGTCCGTCGACGGTGACCTGGTGCTCTTCCATGCATTCGAGCAGGGCGGACTGGGTCTTTGCCGAGGCGCGGTTGATCTCGTCGCCGATCACGATATTGGCGAAGACCGGGCCGGCCCGGAATTCGAACGTGTGCTTGTCCTGGTTGTAGATGGACACGCCGGTGACGTCGGAGGGCAGCAGGTCGGGCGTGAACTGGATGCGGCGCACGCTGCAGTCGATGGTGCGCGCCAGCGTCTTGGCCAGCATCGTCTTGCCGACGCCGGGGACATCCTCCAGCAGCAGATGGCCCTGTGCCAGCAGCACGGTCAGGGCCAGCCGGGCGGCGTCCGCCTTTCCGTCGATGACGGTGTTGATGGCACCCAGGATCCGCCCGCAGGTCTCGTGGAAGTCCGGGAGTCCGTCGTTGCCGCTGGCCGCACCCGGGCCGGGGCGGGCCGGCTCCCCGGCGCCGGCGAGTACGGATCCTTGCGGCCTGTCAGACCAAACGGTGTGCTGCTGGCTATCCATGGGAACCTTCCGCAGAGCTAATCCGAGACGGCTGGGACAGATATAACAACGCAGATGAGACCACACTACTGGCTGGTATTGGGCCACGGTAGCGCCAACCCGCCTGCCACCGCCCTCCCGCTACGCTGGAAGGCATGCGTGAAGTCCTGACAGTCATCCCCGGAGAAACCCCTGCCGCCTACCGGGCGGCGGCGGAAGCAGCGGAAGCGGAGGAAGGTGCCGCGGCCCGCAGCGCGGTCGAGGAGAAGACCGGCCGCCGCCGCAACTTGGCCTACCCGCCGGCACCGGAGCCGCTGCCGGTGCCGGTGATGGATAACCACACACACCTGGATTTCCGCGACGGCCTGGTCGAGGTCGGCGTCGCCGCAGCGTTGGACGCCGCCGAGGCCGTGGGTGTGCGCGGGGCGGTCCAGGTCGGCTGCGACCTGGCCTCCTCGCGGTTCACCATTGCGGCTCTGGAGGCGGAGCCGCGGCTGTTGGGCGCCGTCGCCATTCATCCCAACGACGCCCCGCCGCTGGCTGCCGGCGGCAGCCTGGAGGCGGCCCTGGCCGAGATCGAGGAACTGGCCGCGCATCCGCGGGTCCGGGCCGTCGGTGAGACCGGGCTGGACTACTTCCGTACCCAGGGCGAGGCACTGAAGGACCAGGAGTATTCCTTCCGCCGGCACATCGACCTGGCCAAGCGGCTGGATCTGGCCCTGCAGATCCATGACCGTGATGCCCACGACGACGTGGTGCGCATCCTGGCGGCCGAAGGCGCGCCGGACCGGGTGGTCTTCCACTGCTTCTCCGGCGGACCGGAGCTGGCCCGGATCTGCAACGACCGCGGCTGGTACATGTCCTTCGCCGGCACCACCTCGTTCAAGAATTCGGCCCAGCTGCGCGAGGCCCTGCAGCTGGCCGATCCGGGTCTGGTCCTGGTGGAGACGGATGCGCCGTTCCTCACACCGCACCCCTACCGGGGCCGGCCGAACGCCAGTTACATGGTGCCCTATACGGTGCGCGCGATGGCCGCCATTCTGGGCAAGGACCTGGCCCGGCTGTGCTCGGAAGTGGCTTTTAACACGGAGTCCGTCTATGGGCAATGGTAAGTGACCATCCGCACATCAGTTTGTGGACACATCACGTTTCGATTACGGTAGGGAAAAGTAGCCGGGGTCGGGGAAGGCATCCGGGTATCACCTGATTGTGCTGGAGCACCCGGACGTTCCGTTCAGACGCCCGGATGCCCCGACCGGTCCTGCCTGCACACAGCAGCGTGCCGTGCGATTCGGCGCGCTATGCGGTGGTGTTTTGTCCCCGTGCCCGGGAAGACGTAACAATGGGGGAACCGTGGGACGATTTCTGAGGCACCGCTGGGCAAAGATTGCTGCACAGGTAGTGGTGCTGACCGCCCTCGTGCTGGGCGTGGTGGCATTCGTGGGAAACAACAAGAGCGTCACGCTGACCGTGGACGGCCGGGCAAGCAGCATTTCGACCTTCGGCAAGACGGTCCAGGATGTGCTGGACGAGGCCGAGGTCAGCGTGGACCCGCTGGACAAGCTCACCCCCGCCGCCGCCGAGCCGGTCAAGGACGGCACCAGCATCGAGGTCGTCACGGCCAAGCCCGTGACCGTCAGTGTTGACGGTGACAAGACCACCGTGCAGTCCACCTCGGCCACCGTCAGCGATCTGCTTGACGAACTCGGCGTCGCCAAAGATTCTGCCCTGTCAGTGCCGCTGTCCGCCGAGCTCGCCTCGGTCAGCAACGTGACCATTACGACGCCGAAGACCGTCACCATCACGGCCGATGGCCGGACGAAGAAGAAGATTTCCACCGCGGCCACCGTGGGGCAGCTGCTCCAGGAGCAGCACATCAAGCTCGGCAAGGATGACAAGCTCTCCAAGCCGCAGGCGAAAGAGGTCACCGACGGCCTCAAGGTCACCATCGTCCGCGTGGACAAGAGCCAGACGGTCAAGGTCGTCGAGGCCATCCCGTTCAGCACCAAGACCACCGAGGACTCCTCGATGTACGCGGACCAGGAGAAGGTCAGCCAGGCGGGCGAGGCCGGCTCGCGCACCAAGGTGTACGCGATCGTGCTCGAGGACGGCACCGAGACCGAGCGCGAGCTGGTCAGCGACAAAGTGACCCGGGAACCGGTGGCCCGCAAGGTGGTCGTGGGTACCAAGGAGCGCCCGAAGCCCGCGGCCGATACGTCCAATGTCGGTGGCACCTGGCAGGCCCTGGCCCAGTGCGAGTCCGGCGGCAACTGGTCCATCAACACCGGCAACGGCTATTACGGTGGCCTGCAGTTCAGCCAGAGCTCCTGGCTCGGCGCCGGCGGCGGCCAGTATGCCCCGTACCCGCACATGGCCAGCGCCTCGGAGCAGATCGCCGTCGCCGAGACCCTGCGCAGCAGCGGCGGCTGGGGCCACTGGCCGGCCTGCGCGGCCAAGCTGGGCCTGCTCTAGCCCCCACCTCTCGACCCTCTTCTCGAACTTGGGCGGGATAGTTGCTGTTATCCATGGCTATAACAGCAACTATCCCGCCCAAGTTCGTCACGGGGCCGGGCCGGATACGATTGCACAGTGACAGATGCGAATCCCTCTTCCGGCCAGCCGGCCACCGCACCCCTGCTTAGCGCCGCGGATATCCGCCGCCTGGCCGGCGAGCTGGACGTACGCCCGACCAAGACGCTGGGCCAGAACTTCGTCATCGACGGCAACACCATCCGCCGGATCGTCGCCGCCGCGGCGGTGGATCCGGCCGAGACCGTGCTGGAGGTCGGTCCGGGCCTGGGCTCGCTGACGCTGGGCCTGCTGGACGCCGCCCGGCGGGTGGTTGCCGTCGAAATCGACCCGAAGCTGGCCGCCCGGCTGCCGCAGACCGCCGCCGCCTGGCGGCCGGACGCCGCCGGCCGGCTCGACGTCGTCCTCTCCGACGCGATGAAGGTGACCGAGTTGCCGCATCAGCCCGACGCCCTGGTGGCCAACCTGCCGTACAACGTGGCCGTGCCGGTGGTGCTGCACCTGCTGGAGCATTTCCCGTCGCTGCGGCACGGGCTGGTCATGGTCCAGGACGAGGTGGCGGACCGGCTCGCGGCGGTACCGGGCTCCAAGATCTACGGCGTGCCCAGCGTGAAGGCCGCCTGGTACAGCCAGATGCGCAAGGCCGGCGTGGTGGGGATGAATGTCTTCTGGCCCGCCCCCAAGATCGCCTCCGGCCTGGTGGCCTTCACCCGGCACGAGCCGCCGGTCACCCGGGCCAGCCGCCGGGAGGTGTTCGCCGTGATCGACGCCGCCTTCGCCCAGCGCCGCAAGACCCTGCGCGCCGCGCTGGCCGGCTGGGCCGGCAGTCCGGCCTTGGCCGAGGAGGCGCTGCGCGCCGCCGGCGTCGACCCCGGCGCCCGCGGCGAGGTGCTGGACGTGGCCGCCTTCGCCCGGATCGCCGAACACAAGCCTGCCGGTTGAGCCGGATGCCCGGAACTCGCCCGACGAACCACAGGAAGGTCCAAGCATGACGATTGCGCGACCGGTCCGCGCCATGGCCCCGGGAAAGATCAATGTGTCCTTCCGGGTCGGCCCGCCGCGCCCGGACGGCTACCATTCGGTGGCCAGCGTCTACCTGGCGGTCTCGCTTTACGAGGAGGTCCTGGCCAGCCCGCGCGAGGATGGCCGGGTCACGGTCGAGGTCCGCAGCGGCTCGGAGCTGGACTTCGACCTGGACGAGATTCCGCTGGACGAATCCAACCTGGCCGTCAAGGCCGCCCTGCTGCTGCGCGACCTCACCGGCCATGGCAGCGGAGTGCACCTGGAGATCACCAAGCGGGTGCCGGTGGCCGGCGGCATGGGCGGCGGATCCGCCGACGCCGCCGCCGCGCTGGTGGCCTGCAGTGCGCTGTGGGACACCGGCCTCTCCCGCGAGGAGCTGGTGCGGATCTCGTCGGTGCTCGGCGCCGACGTGCCGTTCGCCCTGCACGGCGGGGTCGCCGTCGGCCTCGGTGTGGGAGACGAACTGACCCCGGCGCTGGCCCGCAAGGACCTGCACTGGGTGCTGGTACCCGCCTCCTTCGGCCTGTCCACGCCCAAGGTGTACGCGCTGGCCGACAAGCTGCGCGAACGCGCCGGAACCGTGGCCGAGGAACCCGAGGAGGTGGATCCGGCGGTGCTGCAGGCGATGAACTCCGGGGACGTGGCGGCCCTGGCCCGGGTGGTCTCCAACGACCTGCAGGCGGCGGCAATTGAGCAGGCGCCGGAACTGGCCGATATTCTGGACCTCGGCGTGGGCGAAGGCGCGCTCGCCGGGCTGGTCTCCGGCTCCGGGCCCACGGTGGCGTTCCTGACCGCCGGCCGGCGGGACGCCGAGGAGCTCGCGCAGCGGCTCTCGGACGTGGCTGGCGTGGTGGCGCTGCCGGTCCACGGCCCTGTCCACGGCGCGCGCATCATGGCCTGAACCGGCCCCCCGATCCATCCAGCAACAGAAAGCAGCACCCTTGGCCCACCTGCTCGGCGCAGAAAACCTCAGCATCTCCTTCGGCACCCGCACCGTCCTGGACTCGGTGTCCCTGGGCCTGAACGAGGGGGACCGGATCGGCATGGTCGGACGCAACGGGGACGGCAAGTCCACGCTGATGCGCCTGCTGGCCCAGCGCAGCTCCCCGGACGAGGGCCGCGTGACCATGCGCAGCGGCCTGAACGTGGGCTTCCTGGACCAGCAGGACGTGCTCGACGGCGACCTGCCGGTGGGCGTGGCGATCGTCGGCGAGGCGGCGGACCACGAATGGGCCGCCAACCCGCGCATCCGCGAAATCATGGCCGGCCTGGTCGAGGACGTGGACTGGCATGCGCAGGTGTCCTCGCTCTCCGGCGGCCAGCGCCGGCGGGTGGCCCTGGCCAAACTGCTGATCGAGCCGCACGACGTGATCATGCTCGACGAGCCCACCAACCATCTGGACGTCGAGGGCGTGGCCTGGCTGGCCGAGCACCTGAAGCAGCGCTGGCGGCCCAGCGACGGCGCGTTCCTGGTGGTCACGCACGACCGCTGGTTCCTGGACGAGGTGTGCACCCGGACCTGGGAAGTGCACGACGGCGTGGTGGATCCGTTCGACGGCGGCTATGCCGCCTACGTGCTCGCCCGGGCCGAACGCGACCGGACGGCCGCCGTCGTCGAAGGCAAGCGCCAGCAGCTGGTCAAGAAGGAGCTGGCCTGGCTGCGCCGCGGCGCGCCGGCGCGCACCTCGAAGCCGAAGTTCCGGATCGAGGCCGCCAACGAACTGATCGCCGACGTGCCGGCCCCGCGCGACACCCTGGCACTGGCGAAGATGGCGACGGCCCGGCTGGGCAAGGACGTCATCGACCTCGAGCACGTCAGCTACACCCCGCCGGCCCGCGAGCACACGGCGCAGGCGCCGGCACCCCTCTTCGACAACATCACGCTGCGCCTGGCGCCGGGCGAGCGGGTCGGCATCGTGGGGGTGAACGGAGCCGGTAAGTCCACCCTGATGCACATGCTTAATGGGGACATCCAGCCCACCACCGGCCGGATCAAGCGCGGCAAGACGGTCAAGACCGCCATGCTCACGCAGGAAGTGCGCGAACTGGACGACGTGATGGACCTGCGGGTCATCGAGGTCATCCAGCGTGAGCGCCAGGTGTTCAACGTCGGCGGCCGCGAGCTTTCCGCCGGCCAGCTGGTGGAACAGCTGGGCTTCACCAACCAGAAGCAGTGGACCCCGGTGCGGGACCTCTCCGGCGGCGAGCGGCGCCGCCTGCAGCTGCTGCGGCTGCTGGTCGGGGAGCCGAACGTGCTGATGCTGGACGAACCGACCAACGATCTGGACACGGATACCCTCGCGGCCGTCGAAGACGTGCTGGACGGCTGGCCCGGGACCTTGGTGGTGGTCTCGCACGACCGCTACCTGCTGGAGCGGGTGACGGACCACCAGCTCGCGCTGCTCGGCGACGGGAAGCTGCGCGGCCTGCCCGGGGGAGTGGACCAGTACCTGCAGCTGCGCCAGGCGGCGCTGGCCGCCGGCGCCGCGGCATCGGCCGGGGCGCCGGATGCCGCCGCGGCCGCCGAAGCCGGGGATGACGCGGGAACGGCGGGGGCCAGCGAGGGACAGAGGCGGCAGGCGCGCAAGGACCTGAACCGGATTGAGCGTCAGCTGGGCAAGCTCGGGCAGCAGAAGGACAAGCTCCAGGAGCAGATGACCGCGGCCGGATCCGCGGCCGAGGTGGATTTCGAGCTGCTGGCCGAACTGAACCGGAAGCTGCAGGAGCTCGCGGAGGAGGAGGAGTCGCTCGAACTCGAATGGCTCGAAGCCTCCGAAATCCTGGAGTAGCCTGCCCGGCAGCCCTTCCGCTGCCGGGCAGGCCGGGGGGGGCTTTGCCTAGTCGACCTTGCCGCGCTCCCACCAGCCGGCCTCGCGCAGGGCGTGCTGGATCTTCGTGGTGGCCGCGAGCAGGGCGTCCTGCTCGGCGGGGGTGAGCGGGTCGAAGACATTCTCCCGGACGAAGCTGACGTGGCCGGGGGCGGCCTGCTCGATGGCTGCCTGGCCCGCGGCCGTCATCGAGATATTGAAGCCGCGCGCGTCATCCGGGCATTCGTTCCGGTCCACCAGGCCGCGGGCCGCCATGCGCTTGAGCAGATGGGAGAGCCGGCTGCGTTCCCAGTCCAGGGTGTGGGCAATGTCCCGCGCCCGCATGGTGCCGCCCTCGGCTTCCGAGAGCGCGGCCAGGACCGAGTATTCGACACCCGAAAGCTCGGAGTCCCGGATCAGCTGACGGTCCAAGGCGGATTCGAATCCCCAGATGAGCTCGCGCAGCCCCCGCCAGATCTCCTGCTCGTGCTCATTGAGCCACCGTGTATCGGAGTTCACGGCTCCGGCCCCCTAACTTTGATTGACATTTCAAGTTTCACTGGTCATCATTGACGTGTCAACAAGTTTTATGACGCGTCAACAGAGTTTGAAAGGGTTTACCCATGACCAAGATCGCCATCATCACCGGCAGCACCCGCCCCGGCCGTGTCAACAAGCAGGTCGCGGACTGGGTCCTGGCAAACGCTTCGGCCCGCATCGACGCGGAGTTCGAAGTTGTCGACATTGCTGACTTCAACCTCCCGCTGCTGGACGAAGCCTACCCGGCGGCGTACCAGAACTACCAGAATGACCACACTAAGGCATGGTCCGCCAAGATCAGCGAATTCGACGGTTTCGTGTTCGTGACCGGCGAGTACAACCACACCGTCATGCCGGCCCTGGCCAACGCTCTGTCCTACCTGAACGTTGAGTTCAACAACAAGGCTGCCGGGATTGTTTCCTACGGCTCGATGGGTGGCGCCCGCGCCGCCGAGCACCTGCGCAACGTGCTCTCCGAGCTGCAGATCGCCCACGTGCGCAACCAGGTGATGTTCAGCCTCTTCACCGACTTCGAGAACTTCTCCGAATTCAAGCCGACCGAGCAGAATGCCGGCACCCTGGCCCCGATGCTGGACCAGCTCGTGGTGTGGACCCGGGCCATGGAGTCCGTCCGCGCCGAGCTGTCCGCGGCCGCCAAGTAACAACGAAGCCCCGGCGCAGCCCTGTGCTGCGCGGACCCTTGGTTCCGGACCGTTCACCGGAACCAAGGGTCCGCCCCGTTTAACCGCCGGTACCTGAACTAGCCTGACTCCGGTTCCTGCAATGCCGCCAGGACGTGCAGGTGCTCCCGGTTGGAAGGGTAGAGCTGCCCGTAGGTGGCATACAGCTGCGCATAGACCGCGGCGGTGCCGGGCTCCGGTTTCACGATGGCAGCCGTCCTGGCCCACTCGGTGGCCGCGGATACGGCACCGGTGCCGATCGCTGCCATCAGGGCATCCCCGTAGCTGGCGCCGATGGTCTGCTCGGGCACGATCTGTTCGCGCCCGGTGATGTCGCTGACGATTTCCGTCCACAGCCGCGCCTTCGTACCGCCCCCGACGGCGACGACCCGCCGGATCGGTTCACCGGCGTTTTCGAGGTACTCCAGGATCTGGCGGATGCCGAAGCCGATGCCCTCATAGGCGGCCCGGAACAGGTGCCCGCGTCCATGCCGCAGCGACAGTCCGGCGATCAGCCCGCGGGCGTCCGGGTCGAAGACCGGCGTGCGTTCCCCGGCAAAGTAGGGCAGCAGCAGCAGCCCGTCCGAACCCGGCCGCACCGCTGCCGCCTCCGCCACCAGCGTTTCGAAGGGCGTATCGCCGAACAACCGCTGCAGCCAGGTGGTCAGGCTGCCCGACGTCGACATGCCGGCCGCGAGCGTGAGCGAGCCCGGATCGACCCCTGCGGTGGTCCACAGCCTGGGTTCGGCGCGGAACTGTCCGAGCACCTGGACAAAGAACATGGTGGAGCCGTACATCAGCATCAGGTCCCCGGGATGCCTGACGCCGGCACTGAACGCCTCGGCCCAGGCGTCCACCGTCCCGGCGCAGACCGGCACGCCGGCGGGCAGCCCGGTTGCCTGGGCCGCACCGGCGTTCACCGTGCCGGATACTTCGGCCGGCCAGGCGAGCCGGGGCTGGGGCAGGTGGCCGGCGACGGCGGCGTAGCGGCCGGGGTGCCACTGGTTGTGCCGCAGATCGTAGAGCGGGTCGCACTGGCTGGCAGTGTGGTGGTCCAGCACGAACTCGCCGGTCAGCTTGGCCAGGATGTAGGAGCTGAGGCTGTGCCACCGCCGGGCCCGGGCAAACAGCTCGGGCTCGTGGTTGCGCAGCCAGCGGATCTTGGGGCCGACCGCCTGCGAGGACAGCGCCTTGCCGGAGTCCGCGAAGATCGCTTCCGCGCCGAATTCCTCGGTCAGCTGGGCAATCTCCGCGCCGGCCCGCGAATCGATGCCGTAGAGGATGGCCGGGCGGAGCGGGACCAGGTCCTCGTCCGTGACCACCAGGCTCGGGCCCATGGCACTGACGCAGACCCCGGCGACGGCTCCGGCGTCGTGCCGGTCGAAGAGCGCGCGGCACAGCCGCGCCACCTCGGTCCAGCCGGTGCCCTCGGCGTCGAACTCGGCCCAGCCCGGCCGCGGGTAGGAGACCTCGTGCGCCACCACCTCGCTGTCCAGGAGGTGCCCGTCCGCGTCCGCGAGCACCGCCTTGCTGCTGCCGGTGCCGATATCGATGCCCAGGAACATCGATCAGGCGCGGCCGTGCGACGTACGCGACTTGCGCGAGACGGCGTCCAGGATCACGGCCAGCAGCAGCACCAGGCCGGTGATCATGTAGCGGAACGAGGATTCCAGGTTCAGCAGCGTCAGGCCGCTGGTGATGGACTGGATGACGAGGATGCCCAGCAGCGCCGAGAACGCCGATCCGCGTCCGCCGAACAGGCTGGTGCCGCCGATCACGGCCGCGGCGATGGCGTTCAGGTTCACGTCGCCCGTGCCGCTGCTCTGCGCGGCGGCGGCCAGGCGCCCGGCGGCGAGGATGCCGCCGATGGCGGCGAAACTGGAGCAGAGCACGAAAATGGAGGTGTAAATGCCGGTGACGCCGATACCGGCCCGGCGGGCCGCTTCCCGGTTGCCACCGACAGCGTAGACCGACCGGCCCCACCTGGTCCGGGTAAAGGCGTAGTGCATGATCAGGACCAGCACGGCGAAGAAGACGAACATCCAGCCGACCCCGCGGGCCCGGTTCAGGTACCAGAACGAGAAGAACAGGACCACGGCCAGTATCACGGTCTGGCCGATCACCAGCCCCATTGGACGTCCGGACAGGCCCGCCTTGACCCGCTGCCGGGAGAGTGAGAGTTGGCTCAGGAAGAAACCTGCCACACCCAGGGCCGCCAGCACGTAGGAAAGCCAGGCCGGCACGAAGGCCTGCTGGCCGAACCAGACCAGGAAGGCATCGAACGGCAGGTTGATGGTGCCCTCGACGCCGAGGACCCACAGCTGCAGGCCCAGGAAACCCAGCAGGCCGGCCAGGGTGATCACGAAGGACGGGACGCCGAACTTGTTGTAGACAAAGGAATAGATCAGGCCGATGACGGCCGCCACGGCGATCGCGGCCAGGATGGCCAGTGCGATCGGCCAGCCCTGCTTGACGAAGGTGACGCCGACGATCGCTGCGGACAGGCCGCTGACCGAACCGACGGACAGGTCGATTTCGCCTACCAGCAGGACACAGACGATGCCGAGCGAAATGACTCCCACCGCCGCGCTTTCCAGCAGCAGGTTGACCAGGTTCGCGCTGGAGAGGAAGAACGGGTTGAGCAGCTGGAAGATAGTCCAGATGATCAGCAGTCCGACCACGATCGGCAGCACACCCAGATCACCGCCGCGGACCCGGTTGATACCGACCTTCACCGCGCCGCGGAACCCTTCGGTCCGGATCAGGCGCTCATCCTGCAGGTCGGTGGCGACCGGCACGTCGGTGCTGGCTGGATTCACTGTCATTGCTCGCTCCCTTCATCCGTGCCGGCCGCAGGTTGCCGGTCCTCCGCGGGTGCCTCGGGGGGCACGCCCGGTTTGCCGCCTGCGCCTGCCGCCCCGGTTTGGGCCGCGCGCTGCGTGACCACGTTGTCCGTGGCCCCGGTGATCGCGGCGATCAGATCATCGGTGCTGACATCCTTCATGCGGAAGGTGCCGTTGTTCCGGCCCAGCCGCAGCACCGCGACGCGGTCCGAGACCGCCTGCACATCCTGCATGTTGTGGCTGATCATGATCACGGCCAGGCCGTTCTCTCGCAGCCGCTCCACCAGATTGAGCACCTCTGCGGTCTGCTCCACGCCCAGGGCGGCGGTGGGCTCGTCCAGGATGATCAGCTTGGGACTGCCCAGCAGCGACCGGGCAATGGCTACCGTCTGCCGCTGGCCGCCGGAGAGGGAGGCGACGGCGATCCGGACCGAGGGGATCTTGGCCGAGAGCTGGCGCAGCAGTTTCCAGGACTGGACCTCCATCTCCACCTCGTTCAGCCGCCACGGTGCCAGTTCCCGGCCCAGGAACAGGTTGTCCACGACGGTGAGGTTGTCGCACAAGGCCAGGTCCTGGAACACCGTGGCGATGCCCAGGTTGATCGCATCCACCGGACTGTGGATGGTCACGTCCTTGCCGTCGAAGGTCACTGTTCCGGCGTCCTGCGGGTGCACTCCGGAGAGGATCTTGACCAGCGTGGATTTGCCTGCACCGTTGTCGCCCACCAAGGCGACCACCTCGCCGGCATGGACGTCCAGTTCGATATCCGTCAGGGCTGCGACTGCCCCGAAGTGCTTGCTGACCCCGCGCATGGAGAGCACCGGAGCGGAGGATTCCAGCCGTTCCGCTGGCAGAGTGGACATTGCCTTCCCCTTCCCTTACGACGGCGGAGCCGCCGCGGTTGCCGCGGCACCGGTCCGGACACCCTGCCGCGCCTGGTCCGGATCCGCCGGATCCGGACCAGGCCGCCGGCCGCGACCGGCGCCGGATGCGCTACTTGATACCCAGCTCGTCGCAACCTGCCTTGTACTCGCCGGTGCAGACCTCCGAGGCCTTGTAGATGCCGGAGTCGAAGATCACTTCTTTGACGTTGGCCTTGGTGACCACGGTCGGGACGAACAAAGCGGCCGGGGTCTCGAACAGGGTGGCATCCGGCGATGGCGTCCGGTTGTTGAGCAGGTCCACCGACACCTCCGCGGCCTTTTCGGCCACGATCTTGATCGGCTTGGAAATGGTGTTGTATTGGGAATCGCCAATGATGCGCTGGACGGCCGCAATCTCGGCGTCATTGCCGGTCACCGGCGGTATCGGTGTGATTCCGGCGGCCTTCAGCGCGGCAATGGAGCCGCCGGCCGTGCCGTCGTTGGCGGCCACGATGCCGGTGATCTTGTCCCCGAACTGGGTGATCTGGCCGGACACCCAGTCCTGGGCCTTGGCCGGCTGCCATTCGGGGGTGTCATAGGAAGCCAGCACCGGGTGCTTGCTGGCCTTCACGGATTCGGTGGCGCCTTCCTTGATCAGTTGCGCGGCCCGGTCCGTGGGCGAACCGTTGACCATCAGCAGGCCGCCGGTGGTGTCTCCCTTGGAATCCAGGTGCTTGATCAGGTCCCCGGCGATCAGCGAACCGATCTTCTTGTTGTCGAACGAGACATAGAAGTCTGCCGGCGTATCCGGGACCGGCCGGTCGTAGGTGACCACCTTGATGCCCTGGCTCTTGGCGGTGCTGACCAGCGACGCCGCTGCGGTGCTGTCCACCGCATCCAGCACCATGACCTTCACGCCCTGGGTGATCATGGCATTGGCCTGCTGCTGCTGCTTGTTGGCGTCGCCGTCGGCGTTTTGGTAGAGCACCTCGCAGTCGGGGCAGAGTTCCTTGACCTTGGCCTTGAACAGCGGGCTGTCCTGCTGCTCGTAGCGCGTGGAGGCCCGGTCCGGCATCAGGAACGCGATCTTGCCTGCGGTCGAGCCGCCGGAGGCACCCCCTGAGGCGCCGCCACCGCCGCCGCCATTCCCGCAGGCCGCCAGGCTGACGGCCAGGACCATGGCGGCGGAGAGCGCCGTCGTCCGTCTGGTGATTTTTTTCATCGGAACTCCTCTGTGTGCCGGTGTGGGGCCGGGCAGTGTGTCCGGTGCAGGTGCGTCCGGATCAGGTCCGCTGGGGATAGATCATCGCTTTCAGTGATTCCGGTTCGGTGGAGGTGTTGTCCAGGGCCGCTGCCGTCTGCGCCAAGGAAAATTCGTGGGTGACCAGTCCGGCCAGGTTGATCCGACCGGAGGAAACCAGGTCGATGCCCAGCGGCCAGGTGTTGTTGTAACGGTTCACCATCGAGATGCTGATCTCCTTCCAGTTCAGCATGGACAATGGCAGCGGCACGGCTTCGGCTTTGCTCAGGCCGATGACGGCCGCACGGCCGGCCTCGTGCAGCCGTGCCAGCGCGGCAGCAAGGACGCCGTTCGCGCCCGAACACTCCAGCAGCACATCGAAGGTCCGGTCCGTGGGGGAGCCGCTGTGCTCGGTGGTGAAACCGTGGGAGGCGGCCACACCCAGACGGTATTCGGAGAGGTCCGTCAGGGTGACGCTGCCGGCGCCCAGTGCGCGGGCGCTCTCTGCAGCCAGCAGCCCCACGGGGCCCGCGCCGGTGACCAGCACGTCGTCGCCCGGGCGCAGCGAGGCGCGCTGGCAGCCCCACAGCCCCACGGACAGCGGCTCGATCAGCGCGCCGTCCTCGTAGCTCATGGAATCGGGAATCGGGAAATAGCAGCGGGCGTCCATCAGCAGGTACTGCAGCAGCGCGCCGTCGTACGGCGGGGTGGCCAGGAACTCCAGGTTCGGGCAGAGATGGTACCGTCCGGCACGGCACTGGTCACACGTTCTATCCGGCGTCCCGGGTTCCACGGCTACCCGGTCCCCGGCCCGGACATTGGTGACGCCGTCGCCCACGGCAACGATTTGGCCGGAAACCTCGTGGCCGAGGATGAAGTCGCCCTGGACCACAAACGGGCCGATTTTCCCGTAACGGTAATAGGCCACGTCCGAGCCGCAGACACCTACCGCCTCGACCCGGACCACCGCCTGGCCGGGGCCGGGCTCGGGCATTGGCCGATCCTGGAGCTCGATCGAATTCAGGCCGGTCATGACGGCTGCGGTATTGGCCATTTCAGCACCCCCTGATGGGTTGGAACGGGCCGCTGACCTTCGTGCGTGGATGTGGTCCATCACACACGCACATGCTACACACCGGTGTGTGTAGCCGCCATATGTATACCGGATTGTAGTTTTCGCCCGGCAGAACTCTGCGGACACCGGGAACGTCCGCAGTCGGGGCTTCCTAACGCCGGGGAGTTGCCGGCAAGAGAGCCCGCCCGGGGTCCCCATGCGTGGAGCGCGCGGGGCAGCGCGTCGTGCCTTCCCGCTGTTCGCAAGGGTGGGGCAGCCGGGTCCCGGCGTGGCGCGCCAGCGACACGACAGGGCCTGCCCCGCCCGCTCGCAGCGGGACCCTCGGCACTAGCGGCGAACGCTAGGCGGGCAGTTCCGATTCGGCGACGCCGAGCAGATAGGACGCGATCGCCTCGCGGAACACCGAGAGTCGGCGCGAGCTGGGCATCAGCGCCCCGGCCCCGTGCTCCACCAGGCTGCGGAAGGCCAGCCCCTCCAGCAAGGCAAGGAATCCCGCTGCCAGCGTCTGCGGGTCCGAGGATCCGAGCGAGGTGAACAGCTCCACGGCCTGGGCACGGGACACCAGAGCGTCGGAAATGGAGTCGGAGAACTCCTCGCGCCCGGACAACTCCAAGGCCAGGGCATACCGTGCCTTAATGTGGTGCGGCCGGGCGGTGATGATGCTTTCCAGATAGTCGGCGAGCAGCGCGGCCATACCTTCAAGGTCCGTGCCCTGGGAGCTCAGCGGCACGGCAAGTTCCGCGGCCTGGATGTGGCGGACGGGGTAGGCCCGCAGATGTCCCAAAGTGGCAGCCAGCAGCTCGTCCCGGGTCCGGAAGTAATAGCTGGCTGAGCCTGCCGGCAGGCCCAGTCGGGCGTCCAGGGCCCGGTGCGTCAGGGCGCGCATGCCATCCTGGGCAATCAACTCCGTGGCGGCCTCGGCGATGAGGTCGCGGCGGTCGGTCGGGTCGGCTGCCTGCTGTCCGGGGTTTTCGGAGGGCATGGAAGGTGACTGCAAGGTCTGCACGGGTGGTGCTCCTGATGGTGCGTGTGAACGGCTCTACATCTGTAGAGTACCGTCTGCATTCATGGCCGCCGGACCGGGACACGATGGCAATGTGTGACGTCCGGCACATTCCACTGGCCGGTGCGGAGCTGTCAGCGCAGGTCCACCGCGGGCAGGCTTTCGGCCTCGCGGGCTTCCAGCCACTGCGCGTAGGTGATTTTTCCCACGGCATTCTTCCGGGTGAGGTTTCCTCCGTTCCGGAAATACTTACCGAGCGCCCCCGGCAGCGGAACCGGGACCACGGGTCCTCTCACGCCGGTGAACTGCCGGTAGATCCGGGCCATGGCATCCATGCCCAGGACCTCCGGACCGCCGATATTGCGGATGCGGTCCGGTTCGTGGTCCGACAGTGCAGTTTCCGCGAGTGCCTTGGCCACGTCCGCTACGGCGATGGTCTGGAACTTCGCGCCCCGGAAGCGGGGCGTGATCCGCAATCGGCGGCCGGAGTCGAACACGGCGGTCACGAATTCGTGGAACTGCGTGGCCCGGACAATGGCGGCCGGCACGCGCGACTCCCGGTAGATGGTTTCCTGCGCCGTCTTGGCCTGGTAGTAGCCGAACTCCACCTCGTCGACGTTGACGATCGACAGTACTACCAGGCGCCGAACCCCAGCGGCCGCGGCTGCTGCGGCAAGGTTTTTGGCCCCATCTGCCAGCGTCCGGCGCGCGCTGCTCAATCCACCGTTGAGGACGTCGACGACGACGTCCACGTCTGCCAGGGCGGCGTTCAGTCCGTCCGCCTCCGCGACATCGGCCTGCAGGTACTGGGCCTGGAGCTGGCGGCGCGGAGAGTCCGGGGTCAGGGTATGGCGGCTGATCACCCGCACGTCGGCGGCGCGGGCCAGGCATTCGGCTACGACGGCACTTCCCACCAAACCGGTGCCGCCGGCCACAAGGACGCGGGTCATGCCCCCAGCCTACGCCGGGCCGCCCGCCCTGTGAACGGCCCTGCGGGGGCGCCGGATCCTTCACCTGGCCAGCCAAACAGGAGGAAGCGGCCTGGATTAAATCGTGTGGCGTCAGGGGGGGCGGCGGGTTCGACGACGGCGGCGGCCGCCGCGGCGGCCAGTCTCCGGGAAGGTGTCGATGGGTCGGATGATCAGCCCTGCACCACCGGCAGGACCGGGCAGGCGGCGGCGCCGCGTCCAATACCGTGCCCGCAGCGGGGCCCCTGTTAGTGTCAGTTCAGAACTAGTGGCGCCGGGCAGTATCCCGTGCCGCTTCCTGCACGGGAGGAGACATGGTGGAGAGCGATACTGCGGCACTGCCAGCGGTCGGGCGGAAGACCGCCCTCATCGCGGATGGCGATCCGCAGGTCCGCGAGCTTGCGGCAGCCGCCCTGACCGATGCCGGCCTGACGGTGCATGCGGTTGCGGACGGACCTGCTGCGCTGGAAGCGCTATACAGCCAGGCGCCCGATGTCGCACTGCTGGATGCGGACCTGCCGGGGATCCCGGGGTTGGAAGTGTTGCGCCGGATCCGTGACGAGGGCGATACCGGCTGCCCGGTGATCCTGCTGGCCGGAGGACCGGCCGGGGACCTGGTTGAAGGTGCATTCGATCTTGGTATCAATGATTACGTGCTGAAACCTTTTACCGATGAGCAGCTCGCCCACCGGACGCTGGTCACCTTGGCGCGCTCCGCCCGCAAGCAGCATGAACGCCGGACCATGGGCGCCTTGCGTGCCAGCACCCGCCGGATTTCCGCAGCGATCCGGGAGACCAATGACCCTTACCTGATGGTGGAGCTGGCGGTCAGCGGTCTGGGCAGGGCCTTCGGCGCCTGCAGCGTATGGCTCTACACCTTTGATGACGAACGGGCACCGCTGGTGGACACCACTTGGGCTCCCGACGGCGCGGCGGATTTCCAGCATCCGCCCGAGGATAAGTCCAGGGAACTGGCCCAGGCCCTGTGGAACAAAGGCACTGTATTGACCGGCGGGCGCGACGCCGAGGAAGACCATGATGGCCACCCCAGCCTGTCGGAGTGGGCCACGGTACCGAAGGTGCATGCCGTGGCCGTTGCTCCGCTCGGCCACGGCGGCGGCGCCTTTGGCTTGGTCTGGATGGTAAAGGAAGGCGCGGCAGCGGTCTGGTCCCAGGCCGAGACGTCCCTCCTGCAGCATGTGGCCGGCAACCTGGCCCATGGGCTGATCCAGGGGCATCTGATTACCGCCCAGCAGCAGGTTGTTGAACGGCTCCAAGAACTCGACACGGCCAAGAACAATTTCGTGGCCACGGTGAATCATGAGCTGCGTACCCCTATTACGTCCATCGCTGGCTATCTGGACCTGGTGCTGGAAGGTGCGGGCGGTGAGGTTCCGGAGGGGGCGGTGCGCATGCTGGAGGTTGTGGTGCGCAACGCGAGCCGGTTGCGGGAGCTGATCGAGGACCTGCTCATGCTGTCCCGGATGGACTTCGACGACGCGGTCAGCCGGTCCGAGCCGGTGCGGATCGGCCAACTGCTGGATGCCGTGGCCACCGCCCTGGTGCCGGTGGCCACGGCCAAGGATGTCAGCCTGGTCTGCAACAATGGCATGGACCTGGTAGTCGATGGCGATGCGAAGAAGCTGGAACAGGTCCTGACCAACGTCGTGTCCAATGCCGTGAAGTTCACTCCGGCAAATGGCCAGGTCCACATGGATATCGAGCAGGAAACGCACGAGGACGGCTCGGACTGGGCCGTCATCCGTGTTTCCGATACCGGTATCGGGATTCCGGCCGAGGACCTGCCCAATCTGTTCCACCGCTTCTTCCGTGCCTCCAACGCTCTGACCATCCAAGGCACCGGCCTGGGGCTGGCGATTGCCAAAGGGGTGGTCCAGCAGCATGGCGGCGACCTGACGGTGGAGTCCGCCGTGGGCAAGGGTACGACGTTCTCCGTCCAGCTGCCGCTGACCCGTGTGTCCGATGCATCCCCGCGGTCCCTGCATCCGGAGAAACGCTCGGCTGGTTAACGCACAAGTGGCCATGGAGGGCTTGCGCCGTCCATGGCCACTGTCAGGGTCCGGGCCGAAGCCCGGGTAAACCCGATTGTCGGTTTAGTACGGCCAAATACCGGTGCCGTTGGTGGTGCTGGTGCCGGTGCCTGTCTTGGTGACGGTGATGCCGTTATCGGCCGCGGAGGCCGGAGCAGCAACCCCGGCGACGGCGAGGACAGCGGCAATGAGTACGGAGGTGGAAATCTTCTTGATCATCTTGCTCCTCAATCGTTAGCTATTCGTAGATCCGAAAATCCATGCGGGTGACGCGGACTGGGCCAGTCTACCGATGAAACGTTGCATGAGAAATAGCTGGTCAGGGCAACTTTTCATTAATGGCGAAAATCCTCGCATATGCTCAATGCGTAATAAACAAGTGGTGGTGCATTGCGAGCGGTCGTGCCAGTGACCGGCCGCGCGGTGCTGGTGGATGGATAGGAGGATCGTGGCAGCACAGCAACAGTCAGGAACCGACATATTGTTGGAACTCCGCGCGCGCGAAGCATTCATGCGGCGCCGCTATGACCAGGCCTTAGCTTTGGCTCGGGAAGCGGCCGACCTCGCATCCGCGAGGGAGGATACTGCGGCGTGGTGGCAGATGACTTTCCTCCAAGGCGAATGCTTGCGTGAGCAGGGGCTCTGTGAGGAGTGCGGCACCGTTGCCAACGAACTGTACAACCATCCTTTCACCGCTACTTCACCGGCGCTCACCGCCAGAGTGCTGACGATGCTTTCGGTTGTGTCACAGATCCTCGGCGCGCTGCCTAAAGCAATCGAACTTGCCCGCGAGGCGCTCCGGCTCAGCGACTTGGTCGAACAGTCGTCCGGACTGCGTATTGAGGCACAATTGGCGCTCATCGCGGCACTTACCGAAAGTGAGCAACTCGAACAAGCATGGTGTGAGTGCGTAGTTTTGGTAGCGCTGCTTGATGGCGGAGATGATTCCCAGACGGCCGGAAAGGCGTATTGGGTAGTAGGCAACGTTGCGTTCCTTCGTAAGGACACAGACGAGGGAGTCAAGTACCACCGGCTTGCTGCCGAACATCTCTCCCCAACTAACGATCTTGCACTCTGGGCGTGGTTCAATCGGGCCTCGGCAACTGTGAGGTTGTCGTCTGAACTGGTGGATGAAGAGACTTATGAATGCATCCAGCGTGCGGAGTTGGCGACTTCTATCGCCGGCGCCAATGACCGTGACCGGCTATTGATGGACTTCATCAAGGGGCATTGGCATTACCTTAACGGCGATCTACCTGAAGCAGTCGATATTCTCGCGAGGGTGTGCAGCCGGGCTACCGATCTGCCAACTCACATGGCGGGGGATGCGCTGATGCTATTGGGGAAGGGGTTGCTGGCTAGAGGGGATTCGGTTGGTGCCTTGGAATATCTGCAGCAAAGCGAGGAGTTCTTCCGGCAGGCTGAGGCCGCTGACCGGGCCGTGCAGGTCGCCGGAATGATTTCCGAAATGCAAGCTTCACAATAGTACTTGCGGCGTTTCTGCCGCTAAAAATGGCAGTTATTCGTTTATGCTGTGCACGTGGAGCTGACTGTGCCGCTGCGGCACACGCCGGCCCTGCTGGAGCTGACAGGGGGAGGGGCGTGCCCCTCCGTGGACCGTTGGGGAGCGAATCGATATGCGCGGTACCAAGCACATCCGGACGTCGGACCCGCAATCCAGCCACCCCGTGAAGGGCTAAGCGGCCATGTCCGAGGTTGTTTTGCAGGAAACGGATGCGGTACTGAGTGACGGAGATGACGCCGTCAGGATCGATCTGCCCCGCGGCGTGCCCATCACCGGAGCAATGGCAGAGGCTGCCGCAGCGCGGCTCACACAGCTTGTTTCCGAGGGACCCCGCCCCGTCATCCTGACGGTTACCGGCGTCACTGCGATCACCCGTGAAGCCCGGGCGGTCCTGGCCCAGGTGACCGGCGTCTCGGCCATCGCCGTGCTGGGGGAGTCCCCGGTGGACCGGGTGATTGCCAACTTTGTCCTCGGGACCATGCCCCTGCCGTGCCCGGGCGGCTTCTTCACCTCCGAGACCCATGCCCTGGCATGGCTGGAGGAAGTCTGTGCCCACTAAGGATGGCGACCACCGGCTGTCCCAGCTGGTGGAAGGCATTGTCCGCCTCGCTTCAGGGGACCTGAACACCCGGTTTGAGCTGTCGCCGGAACGGGATGACATCGATGCGGTGAGCATGGGCATCAATCTGCTCGCCGAAGAGCTCGAACTGATGTACAAGCAGTTGGAACAGCGGGTGGAAGAGCGCACCGCGATGCTGCGCGAGGCGCACCAGGCCATGAGCCGAATGGCGATGACCGACGCGCTGACCGGGCTGGCCAACCGTATGGCCCTAGCGGCACGGCTGGATGAGGCGCTGGGATCCACGGTGGAAGGCCGGCCTACTCCGGCCCTGCTCCTGCTGGACCTGAATTCCTTCAAGCAGATCAATGACAGCTTCGGCCACGAGGCGGGCGACCGGGTGCTGGCCGCAGTCGGCAAACGGCTGCGCGGCGCGGTGCGCGAAGGGGATATGGTGGCCCGGCTGGGCGGTGACGAGTTCGCCGTGCTGATTCCCGAGGCCACTCTGGAACAGGCCATGGCCACGGCCAACCGCATCGTCGAGGTGCTTGGCCGCAGCATCCAGTTGGACGAGATGAACGTCTGGCCCCAGGCCAGCATCGGCCTGCGCGTGGCCGAGCCGGGGGAGACGGCCCAGCGGCTGCTCCTGGAAGCGGACACCGCCATGTACGAAGCCAAGAAGACCCGCCGCGGCGGTGTGAAAGTATTCCAGGAGCGTATGCTCTATTCCCGCCAGCTGCACAACCAGATGGCAACAGAGCTGCGGGACGCCATTGCTGCCGGTGAATTCACGCTGTACTACCAGCCGGTGGTGGATTTGGCGAGCGGCGAGATCCGGGGCGCCGAGGTACTGGTGCGCTGGAACCATCCGCAGCGTGGGCTGGTCATGCCGGACGAATTCATACCGCTGGCAGAGGAGACCGGGCTCATCATTGACCTGGGCCGCTGGATCCTGTGCGAAGCTGTCATGACCTTCGCCCGGTGGCGCGAGACCGTCCCCCTGTCGAGCGATTTCCGGCTGCGCGTGAACGTTTCCGTGGCGGAGCTGCAGCGGATCGACTTGGTCGACTACGTGCGCGAGGTGCTGCGGGATTCCCTGATCGATCCGGCGTTCCTGGTCCTGGAAATTACCGAGACCGCCTTGGTCACCGGCGGTGATGTGGAAACGTACTCGCTGCTGAGCCTGAAGAGCCTGGGGATCGGCATCGAGATCGACGATTTCGGTACCGGCTACTCCTCGATCAGCTACCTGCGCAACCTGCCGGTGAGCATGGTCAAGGTGGACCGGTCCATCCTCTCGCAGAGCAGCGGGAACATCAGCCAGAACGAGTTCATTGCGGCCGTGATCCAGCTGATCCGGGCTGCCGGCCTGGACGCCGTGTTCGAAGGCATCGAGACCAAGGTGCAGGTTGAGCGCCTGCTGGAAATGGGCTGCGTGAGCGGACAAGGCTACTATTTCAGCCGCCCGGTCCCGGAAGCCGCCATGCTGGAACTACTCAGGAACTCGGTCCGGCTGCCCGCCGGCGTCTAAACAAACGGTCTCTTCCTAGCTGCTATCGTCCGCCGGCCGGCGCCTACCAGCACGCCCGACGCCACGCCTGTTCCACCGTGCCCCATGGTTGGTGGCACAGCGTTGCCTGTTGCCGCGGTAGGTAGGTGCCGGTGTTTTTCGGGTAGGCCGTACTCGTGCCCGAACTTCCGATCATTCCTAGCCTGTGCGGTACAAGCTCTTATTTGCTGGGGAATTAGGGGTCGGTCAGTGCCAATTGAATATCTGCCGGCGCGCTCGGGCGCCGGATATCCTGATGCCCGATCCGGGCAGCCACGCAATGCCATGCTGCCGGCCGGCCGCCGAGGCACGGCCTGGCGGTGGGGCCTGGCCGGTGTCCTAGCCCTGTCGTTGGGCGGCTGCGGTGCCGCAGGGCCGGAGGCTTCCGCCCCGGCCGCCTGGCCGGCGGCCGGGGCCGTTGCGTCCGCGGACAGCCTGCCGACGCCGGATCCCACCGAAACGCCGGCCCCGTCCGGGGGGCCGGCCTTCGAGGCGGCGACCCGGGGTGCCCCGGCGGTCAAGCGCCCCGGGGCGCTGCCGCCGGCGCAGCGGGCCGCCGCGCCGAAGACCGGGTTTGGCAAAACGGCGGCGTTTGACGACGGCGTGAGCGTCTCCACCTCGGGGTTTAAGCGCGGGGTGGTCGACGATACGGGCGCCGGCGTGGTCAAGGGCGCCGGCTACCTGACGGTGGACATCACCGTGGGGAACGGGACGAGGAAGGTGCTGGACGCCTCCGCCGTCGTGGTCACCCTGCTATATGGCGGCGGCAGGACCGCCGCGGCCCCGCTGTATGGCAGCGTCAGGGCCCAGGACCTCACCGGGACAATCAAACCCGGCGGTGAGCAGACGGCCACCTACGCCTTCGCACTGCCCGCCGATACCGGCGAGGCCAGCCTGTACGTGGACATCGACGGGGCCCACACCCCCGCAATCATCACCGGAGAGCTACCGTGAAAGCCAGGCTCGCGGGTTTCCTCCGCGGCGCGGGAGGCGCCATCGGGTCGCAGGCCAGCCAGGCTCTGGCCAGCTTCCTGCTGATGGCCGTGGCAGCCAGGGTGCTGGGCATCGACAGCTTGGGAAAGCTTTCAGTCCTGTACGGCGTGATGGTGCTGTGCACGGCGGTCACCAGCGGATTCATTGGCGACAGCCTGACGGTCCTGGACCGGCACCAGCCCTCGATCCGCTCGGCGTTGCAGTGGTCCCTGATGGTGCTGGCCCTGGCCGCGGGTACTGCTATGGCAGCTGTTTCTGCCGGGACTGGCTTCACCACGCCTGCCGAGGCCATGGCCCTGGCTGCGGCCCTGGTCTGCTTCCTGCTGAACGACATCATGCGCCGGCTGCTGATGGCCAACCTGTCCTTCCTGCGCCTGATTGTCGTGGACCTCGTGGGACTGGCGGTGGCTATGGCCGTCCTGTGGCTGTGGTCGCTGTCTGCCGGCCAGGAGCTCGTCGCGTTCCTGGTGGCAATCGCCATCGGACAGTTTGCGGCTTCCGTGGCGGCGATGTTGCTGCTGCCGGGTGAGGAGCGCTATCTCAGCCTGTCGGCACCGGCCAGCTGGAAGAGCGTTGCCCGCTACGGATTCTGGCGGGCGGCGCAACAGGCGCTGCGGCCGTCGCTGCTGACCGCCCTCCGGCTTGCCGTCGTCGCCATCATCGGCCTGGCGGCTGCCGGGGAACTGGAACTCGCACGGCTCTACGCGGCCCCGGCCATGCTGTTCGTCTCCGGCATCTCCTCGTATCTGTTCGCATCGTTTGCCCGCAAACGCGAACTTCCAGTGGCCGACCTCCTCAAGCAGTCGGACCGCGGCGTCGCCATTCTCCTGACCGCCACCGCGGCCATTGCCGCGGTGGGGCTGCCGCTGTTGCCGGTGGCCGGTCCATTGATGACCGGCGGTACACCCGGCCTGCTGGCCACGGCAGGATGGCTCGCGTACGCGGCCTCCATCGCCGCGGTCACGCCATACGGGGCACTGGCCGCCGTGCGAGGGCAGGCGCACCGGATCTTCATCATCCGGTTGACGGACTCCGCACTGTCGTTGCTGGCCGCCGGGGGGATCGTGGCGGCTACCGGCAACGCAGCCTACGCGCCGCTGCTGGCCGCCGTCGGGTCGGCCCTGGGCGGGTGGGGCATCCGGCGGATCCTGTTGGTTCCACTTGTCCGAATTTCTTATCAGCCAGCCGAACAACCACTACGCGGAATGGGGTCCAGCACGCATGTCTAAAGCCAATTCACTCGCATCGCAACCAGGCAGGTGGTCCAGACCTCTGCTACGGCTAGGGGCAGTCGCTGCCTCGTCAGCAATGATGCTGACTTCGCTGTCCCCGGGGGTGGCCAGCGCAGCCGGGGAAAGTCAGGTTCCGCCTCCGGAAACGGTCAGTGCGGACGTTTTGCCCACGCCGCAAATCAACGGGGTGGTCTGGAGCACTGCGGTGCACGGCAACATTGCTTACGCTGTCGGAGCATTTACCAGGGCCCGGCCTTCAGGCGTGGCCGCAGGCGGGGCCGGGGAGGTGATACGCAACAACGCCATGGCCTTCGATATCACCACGGGCTCCATCCTGCCGTGGAATCCCAACTTCAACGCCCAGGCCAACGTGGTGGAAATCAGCCCGGATGGCAGCCAGATCTACGTCGGCGGCGACTTCGCTACGGCCGGCGGCACGCCGCGAAGCAAGCTCGCGGTCTTCAACCGGGCCACCGGCGCCCTGGGTGCCGCAGTGGGCGGCAGCATCGGCGGACAGGTTAACAGCATCTCCATTACGCCGAGCACGGTGTACGTCGGCGGCTCCTTCAACAGCGTCGGGAGCCAGGCCCGGGGCAACTTGGCGGCCTTCAGCCGCAGCAACGGCGTTCTGCTGCCTTGGGCGCCGACAGCGGATTCCATCGTCCATGGAGTGGTGGCGGCCCAGGATGGGAGCCGGGTGGTCGTCGGGGGACGCTTCCAGAACCTGAACGGAGTTCGGCAGATCGGGATCGGAGCCGTTGACGGGACCACGGGCGCCTCCCAAGCCTGGTCCAGTACCCCCATCCCGGAAAGGCGGGGTACCGAGAGGTCCTGGGTCACAAACATGATCGAAAAGGACGGGGTCGTCTACGCTTCCGCGAACGGGGAGGGCTGGCACTGGTTCGACGGGCGGTTCGCGGCCGACTTCAAGACCGGCGACCTGAAATGGCTGGACAACTGCTACGGCGCCAGCACGGACATCGCCGTCATGGACCAGGTCATGTACAGCGTCTCGCACGCCCATGACTGCTCCAGCCTCGGAGAATTCCCCGAGGCGAACCCGACGGTCTGGAAGCGTGCGCTGGCCGAGACGATCTACCCGGTCGGCACGGACCAGGCACCGCCGTCGAACAACAGCATGTACAGTGGCCAGCCGGTTCCGGAACTGCTGCACTGGTACCCGGCGCTGAACACCGGCTTCTACACCGGCCAATACCAGGGCGGCTGGGCGCTGGCGAACAACGATACCTATCTGGTCGCCGGCGGCGAGTTCACCACTGTGAACGGCCAGGCGCAGCAGGGTCTGGCGGTCTTTGCCAAGCGCTCGGCCGCCCCGAACAAGATCCGGCCCGAGTACACGACGGCGCTCAAGCCGGCCGTGATGTCGAATTCGTCGGGCACTGTCCGCGTCGCCTGGCCCACCACGTGGGACTACGACGACGAAAACCTTACCTACGAACTCCTGCGGGACAACAGCCTCACTCCGGTTGCCACGCTGCAGGAAAAATCCATCTGGTGGAATCAGAAGACTCTGGGATTCATCGACTCCGGCCGGACGCCGGGGGCAACCCACACCTATCGCGTCAGGGTGAAGGACCCCTGGGGCAATGAATATATCGGTCCGCGCTCGGATCAGGTCAGGGTGTCGGATGCAGCCGTGAATCCGTATACGGAAACTATCAGGGAGGCCGGCGCGTCTGCCTATTACCCGCTGGACGAACCGTCCGGCACACTCGTCTATGACCACGTAGGATTCGGCGATGCTGATCTCGCCGGCGAAGTGACCCGTGGAGTTGAAGGCGCCATCACCGGCAATGCTGCCACGGGCTTCGCCGGCACCGCAGGTTTCTCCACCCGGTCCGTGGCCCCGGCGCCCAACACCTTCACCGTCCAGGCATGGTTCAAGACCACCTCCACTACAGGCGGCAAGATAATTGGCTACGGCGATGCACGCTCCGGCAACTCCGGCAGCTACGACCGCCATGTCTGGATGGACAACTCGGGAAGGCTGTGGTTCGGAACCTGGCTGGGCAGCGCCGCCACCGTGACCAGTTCCAAGACCTACAACGACGGCCAGTGGCACCAGGTCACCGCCTCGCTCGGGGCCGGGGGCATGACCTTGTACGTCGACGGCGTCCGCGCCGCTGAACGCGCCGACGTTACCTCCGGACAGGACTACAGCGGATATTGGCGGATCGGCGGAGACAACATGAACGGCTGGCCCGCCCAGCCGTCCTCCACCGGCTTCAACGGAAGCATCGATGAGGTGGCCATCTACCCGGAAGTGCTGGCGCCGCAGAAGGTGCTGAGCCTGTACGAAGCCAGCGGACGCGCTGCCGACATCCCGCCGGTCCCCACGGACGAGTATGGCAAGGCGGTCTACGCGGACGACCCGCAGCTGTACTGGCGGCTGAATGAAACCGACGGCACTACCGCGGCGGACGTCGGCATGTTCGCGAACAATGGCCTGATTCGCGGCAGCGCCCGGCTCGATCAGGACGGCGTCATCACCACCGGCGGCGGCAAGGCGATGTCCTTTGGCAGCGACGGAGCCTTCGTGGCGGCCGGACAAGCTGCGGCCAATCCAAAGGTCTACTCGCTGGAAGCCTGGTTCAAGACCAGTACCACCTCCGGCGGCAAGATCATCGGCTTCGGCAATTCGAACACCGGCCTCTCCGGCAGCTACGACCGCCACGTGTTCATGCGGGACAACGGGACCTTGACCTTCGGCACCTGGACGGGCGCTATGAACGTCATAGACTCGCCTAAGCCCTACAACGACGGCGCTTGGCACCACGTGGTGGCTACCCAGTCCGGCAACGGTATGAAGCTGTATGTGGACGGTGACCTTGTGGGCACCAACCCGCAGACGGCTGCCGAGTCCTACACCGGCTACTGGCGGATCGGCGGCGACCGGACCTGGGATTCCAGCAGCCCATGGTTCAACGGAACCATCGACGAGGTGGCGGTCTACGGCAAGGAACTGGGCCCGGAGCGGGTCAAGGCCCACTACGGCTTCGCCGGGACACCCAACCAGGTGCCGGTGGCGGACTTCAGCGCCGCCGTCGAGGGCCTGAATGCCATCTTCGATGGCCGCGGCTCGACCGATGCCGACGGCAGGATCGCCACCTACGCCTGGGACTTCGGCGACGGAACCACCGGCGAAGGCACGGGCATCCAGCACCTTTACGAGAAGGCGGGAACCTATACTGTTACCCTGACCGTCACCGACGACCGCGGAGCCAGCGCTACCAAGACGTCCGAGGTGACCACGGTGCGGCCCAACGCAGCTCCCGTGGCCGCGCTGACCAGCAATGCTACCGGGATGCAGGTTGCTTTCGACGGCACGGGATCCTCGGATCCGGACGGCACGATCGACAGCTACGCCTGGGACTTCGGCGACGGTGGAACCGGCACCGGGCCCAGCCCCACGCACCGGTACGGGGCGGACGGCGAATACCTGGTCACCCTGACCGTCACCGACAACGACGGCGCTTCCGCCGCCACCACGGTTCCGGTCACTGTTGCCAACGCGGTCCCGGCCGCCGCCTTCAGCTTCAGCACCGACGAGTTGCAAGCCACCTTCGACGCGGGGGCGTCCGCGGATGCGGACGGCAGCATCGCCGACTACGCCTGGGACTTCGGCGACGGCAGCAACGGCAGCGGGAGGACCGTCTCCCACCGCTATGGGAAGGCCGGCACCTACGAGGCCGTGCTGACGGTGACCGACGCCTTGGGCGCCAAGAGCACCCTTGCCCAAAGCGTGACGGTGAGCGGACCGGCGGGGCCGGGGGCCGTTTTCAGCAAGGAGGTCACCGGCCGCAGCATCCGGCTCGATGCATCCGGCTCCAGTTCTCCGACCGGCACGGTGACCGGCTATGCATGGGACTTCGGCGACGGCAGGACCGCCGAGGGCCGCACTGCCAGCCACACCTTCGCCGCCGACGGCACCTATACGGTGACCTTGGTGGTGACGGACAGCAACGGCGGGACCGGACGCTTCACCGAGCAGATCACCGTGGCCAATGCGGCCCCGTCGGCCGTGTTCGGTTCGCTCGTCGATGGGCTGCAGACCAGCTTCGATGCTTCCGAATCGTCCGATCCGGACGGCACCGTGGAAGCCTATGAGTGGGACTTCGGCGACGGAAACCAGGCAACGGGGACCGCGGTGGAGCACCGCTACGCGGCAGCGGGCGACTATGAGGTGAAGCTGATTGTCACTGACAACGCCGGTACGAAGGCCACGTCAACCCAGACCGTTTCGGTTGCTGCCAAGGAATTGCCGGCGTATGCGCTGGACACTTTCGGCCGCAGTCTGACCGGCGGCTGGGGACAGGCCGACCAGGGCGGAACCTGGCAGCGCTCCGGGTCGGCTGCCAACCTGAGCGTGGCCGACGGCCAGGGTAAGCTCCGGATGGGCAGCCCCGGTGCCGGGCCATCGGCCACTTTGGATGGGGTCGACGCCAGCAACACGGAAATCGCCGTCCAGTTGGGCAACGACAAGGCGGCCACCGGCGGCGGCGTCTACAACCACATCATTGCTCGTAGTGTGCCGGGTGTGGGCAAGTACGAGGCCGCAGTCCGGTTCCGCTCCAATGGGCAGGTAGCCGTCGGTCTGTACCGCACGGTGGACGGCATCGAAACGACCATCGCCAGCGAGACGGTCATTTCGGGACTCACGGTCAAGCCGGGAGAGTTGGTCAATGCAAGGGTGCAGGCTACCGGGATCTCGCCAACGACAATCCGATTCAAGGTCTGGGCCCAGGGTTCCCCGGAGCCTGGTCAGTGGCAGCTGACGGCCTCGGATTCCACCGCCAGCCTGCAGACCTCGGGAAGGGCGGGGCTCGGGGCCTACCTGTCGGGCTCGGCGACGAACGCGCCGGTCTACTCCCTATGGGACAACCTCTGGGTGGGACCAACGCGGGCGGAGTGATACTGCCGCGATGAATGCCGCCGGCCGGTCGGGTGCATCCCGGCCGGCCGGCGGCATAACGTCGGCGTAACGGAGCCGGAGCGCCCGCTATCGCCGATGCGCCGGGGTGCTATGTTGTGTACACCTCCGGTTTGGGGCACTGGAAAGGTTGGATCAATGGATTTGCGTGACTACGCCCGGGCCTTTGCGAGCCGCTGGGCGATCATCCTTGTCCTCGCGTTGGTCGGGGTCGGTGGCGCCTTGGCTGTCAGCAAGGCCATGCCGCAAGTGTATGAGGCACACGCCACCTTGTTCGTGAAGGTCGAAACGGGCTCGGGGTCGGCCTATGAGAGATCCCAGTTCAGCCTGCAGCGGGTCAAATCGTATCCAAGCCTGGTCAAGAGCCCGGAGGTGCTGGAGCCGGTCATCCGGGAACTGGACCTTGGACTGGGCCTCGGCGAGCTGAGGGGCAGCGTTGCGGCGGACAATCCTCTGGATACAGTTTTCCTCAACGTCACTGCCCAGTCGGGGGAGCCGCAGGCCGCCTCCGATATAGCGAACGCTGTGGCGGAGCATTTGGGCAGGCAAATCCGGCGATTGGAGAACACCTCCGGCGGCAGCGGTGTGACCGTGAGTCCGGAATTAACAGTGCCCGCCTCAGTGCCGGCCGCTCCGTCGTCGCCGCGGACCTCACTCAATGTGGCATTGGGCGGATTGATCGGACTATCCGCCGGACTGCTCTTCGCCATTGCGGCCTTCCGCCTGGATTCCAGGCTGCGGACGAGCAGGGACGTCGAGGCGGCAGTGGGTGTAGTCGTTGTGGGCCAGCTACCCCGGCACACGGCCCGGGCCGGGAAACCGGCGGAGTGGGGACGGAATTCCAAACATTGGCTGGCGCACCGCGAACTGCTTACCAACATCCTCCTAGCCGGACGGGGGACCTTGCCGCCGCTGCTGTTGCTGGTGCCCGCTTCCCAGACGGCTGCCGGAGGATTCCAGCGAGGGAATTTTGCCCTGATGGCTGCGGAGCTGGGCAAGCACGTCTGCGTGCTGGAAGCGGATGCGGCGTTGTCGCCGGCTTTCGGAGGGGATCCCGGTCCGGGTCTGACCCAGGCACTGGCCGGCGGGAAGAACCTGGCCTCCGTCATCAGGACCGCCGGGTCCGGTCCGGTCTCGTACATTCCGGCAGGTGGCCTGGACGAGACCGAACGCGGTTTTGAGATTGCGCGACAGGCAGCGCCGGTGCTGGACGAGCTCAAGGCGCGCTTCGACATGACGCTGGTCGAAAGTTCGGGCACCTCGCGGCCCTTGAACGTAAACCAGCTGGCTCCCTATGCCGACTACACACTGGTCATCTGCCGGTACGGCAAGACCAAGCGGGACGAGCTGCGCCGGATGTTCGCGGAACTGGCTGCGACGGGCCATGCGCCGCAGGCAGTAGTCATGGTCGGGGTTCCGGCACACAGGCGGCCGTCGGCAGTGCTGGCAGTCCAGCCGATGGAGACCGCGGCCGGACGGCACGTGCTGGCCCAGAGCATCGACGTTAATGGCTAAGGCGTTCGGCCGCCGGCCGGACGCCCCAGCCGTCCCCTTCATCGTCTGGCTGCTCGCCGTCACCAGCCTGGTGGCCTGGCGGCAGGGGGTGATCTACGAAGGTGGTGCCGACCCGGTAGTGGTCGCCAAGGCGCTGATTCAGTGCGTGGCCTTGCTGATCGCCGCCGTCATGCTTGTCCGCACCCCGATACGGCAGCCGCTGGGCGGCCGGACACTGGGCCTGCTGCTGTTCATCGTCACGGTGTCGGTGGTCGGCGCCTACGCCCAGGGGAACACGGTGGCGTCCGTGGTGCTGGCGGTCCGCATCCTGCTGTTGACCGCTACGGTCGTGATGGTGCTGCGGGCATGCCCGCCCAAGGTGGTGCTGAAGACACTTTTGGCGGCCATGGCAGTGGTGGGGGCGGTCAGCGCGGTCACCGGTATGGGGGAGATGCTGTCCGGGGGACGGCTGGGCGGAGGCATACCGCCGCTGACGCCGAACGACATCGCGCTGCTCTGCGGCCTGCCTGCGTTGGGGATCCTGCACGAGGCGGTCCACGGCCGCTCGGGGGTCAGGCTGCTGGCCGTTTCCGCGGGACTCGCGGGCCTAGTGCTAGCCACCGGTTCCAGGACCGCGATCTTCGCACTGGCTGCAGCCATCGTGATGGTCCTGCTGCACATGCGCCGACCGCCCGTGCAGGTCGCCGCGGCGGTTCTCGTTGCCGTGCCAGTGATATTCGCGGTGGCGGCCTACACGACTACGCTGAGCAACATCCTGAACCGGGCGGACAGCGCTTCGCTGGTCACGCTGAACTCGCGGACCATCAGCTGGGAAGCGGTGCTGGCCATTCCCTTCGACACCCTGCAACGATGGCTGGGTGCCGGGCTTTCGGTCAAGCAGATCGCAGTGGTCGGACAGTACTGGGACAAGCAGGTTTTTGATTCCAGCTGGATCTCCACCCTGGCCCAGGCCGGTGTGGTCGGGCTGGTGCTGCTGGCGGTGTGGACCGCGCGGACTGTCTGGGACAGCCTGCGCACGCCCCGCCTGGGCCGTTTTACCAACGCAGCCTTGCTGTTCATCCTGATCCGCAGCGTGACCGAGAACGGCCTGGTGGATGCCAGCGTGGATTTCGTGGTCTTCTTCACCTTGTCCGTGCTGCTGGAAAGGGCCAGCACATCACCCGGGCCTTTCCCGGCTGCGGCCTACGGACCGTCCGGTTCCGCGGCGAAGGCGCCGAGCGAGCGCGTGCCGGCCGGCTGACCGGCCAGCTGCGCCAGATAAGCCGGCAGAGGCTGGGCGACGGCGTCCGCGCTGCCGCCGATGACGGCCGCCGGACGGTAGCCGTCGAGCAGCGGATCCGCTCCGCGGAGGGCCAGGTGCTGCCTTTCCTGGCCTGTTTCCGCGGCAAAATCGTCGGGGGTGGCAAACAGGACAGGCCGGCCGGAGGCCTGGGCCCAGATGACGGCCGGTTGGTCTGCCACCGTCTGATGGTAGACATTGCCCAAGGCCGTGATCTTCAGTTCTTCGGCGCTGTAGGTTCCGGAGTAGTCCTCTACGCACAGCAGGCAGTCGGCGCCCGCCCGTGGGTTGGCGATGACGTTGTTGCGGACGGTGACCGGACCGTTGATCCACGACATCGTGGGATCGGGAAAAGGCTGGCGCGGGTCGTGCCCCGGGGTGCCCCGGTCGCTGGCCCGCCTGCTGTCCTGGAGGATGTTGATGGCCCGGCCGTTGCCGCTGAACGTGTTGTTCCAGATCTGCACCTGGCTGGTGTTGTTGACCTTCAAGCCATGGCCTGCGTTGCCCGCAATGATGTTATTGACGACCACGGCCTTCGCCGAGAGTTCGAGGGACAGGCCGTGCCTGCTGTTGCCCAGCATCCGGCTGCCGCGGACGACGACGTCATAGACGGACTCGTCGGCCCACAGACCGGGGCCGTCATTGCCGCTGAACACCGAACTGTCGATGGCGACCCCGCGTGTCCTGTCCACTTTCATCCCGCCGGAGACCGGCGCGGTGTTGAAATGCTCGGTGTTGTTGTGCTGCGCCAGCAGCCTGCCGATCCGCAGGCCGTCCGCATAGGTCGCGGCCGCACCCAGCATGCCGTTGCGGGATGCGTCTACGTTCCGCAGCGTGGCGGTGGTGGCGCCGACGAACAGTCCTGTGGTCGCGTTGTCGGTGATGGCCACATCCTTGAGGAGGACCCCCGGCGCTTCCACAGTGACGGTGCCCATCTGCGGCACCGAGGTCGCGTAGCGGCGGATGCCAATGCCGGCTACTTCCGAATCGGCGGCCAGGATGCTCAGGGCCTTGTCCAAGGCACTGGCGCGCACGGATCGGCCCTCCGGGTTGGACCCGAGGAAGAGGCGGTCGCCGGCGTAGTCCACGTAGAAGGTGCCCGCCTTGACTTCCGACAGGCTGCCGACCTGCTGCTGGGGCTCACCGTCGATCCAGACCTGGTCTGGGTGGGCGGCCATGGGGTGCTCTTCGTTGACGAACTGCCAACCGGGAGATGTTCCATCGGGGGCCCCCTTGGTATAGGTCGGGCTCGCATCGAATTCCGCCGTCCAGCCTTCGGCCACGTAGGTGGATCCCTGGCTGGCAAAATCCGTGACCGGCACGCTTCCATCGAACCAGGCTTTTTCCCCGGGGTAGGAGCGGATGCTGAGCTGTTTGCCTGGCGGAATGGTCACGGATTCGTGGTAGCTTCCGGCCCGAAGCAGGATGGTCTGGCCGGAAACGGCCCGGTCCACGGCGGCGCCGACGGTCTTCAGCGGGGCCGCAGCGGACCCGGCGGCGTCGTCGGATCCCCCTGGTGCGACCACCAGTGCCTCGGCCGCAACGGCGGCGGGAGTGGAAACAGCAGCCGGCGCTTCCCGGTCAGCCGCTGCCAGCGCGAACGGCACTCCCAGCAGGACCATGGCCAAGGCCGCAGCAGCTGCTACCTGCCTGGCTGGCCGTCGGCGTGCGGTGGAACCATCCGTCATCACAAACCTCCCATGCTCCGTGCGGTTTCCGGCCGACAGGCTGGCCTGTGCGGGCCGGGAAGGCTGAGTGGAGGACCCGCTGTGAATCATCCCACACCTTGCGGCCGTCGACGTGGAACCTGGCACGTTCAGCCTGCCATCGCTGCCCCCGCCCCACCGGTGATCAGCGGAATCACATGGTCGGTCAGCAGCGGGGCCAGGTCGTCCCGGCCTCCGGCGTCCTCAAGGCTGAGCCACAGGATTTCCTCGATTTCAGCTGCCGGCACTGGGTCCTGGCCGATACTGCAGGCGAACAGCCCGGCGTCAATGTAGGTCGCGGCCTCGTTGGCGGCAGGCCCGTACCAGCGGCCCAGATCCAGCAGTTCCGATTCGTGGACCCGGATCCCCAGTTCCTCTTCCAGCTCCCGGACGGCCGCAGCCGCGAAGCTCTCGCCCGGCTCCAGCTTGCCGCCGGGCTGCATGAATTTGCTGGTGCCCCGTTTGCGCACCAGCAGCAGCCGGTTGCTGTCGTCGCGGATCACCAGGGCGGAGAGGGTCAGGACATCAGGCACCCTCCGAGGCTATCAAGTGCACCTCTGCGGACACGGCGTTCGCCGTCGGTCAGGCGCCGGTGTCGCACAGCAGTTCCAGAACGTGGCAAAATAGAGGCTTGTGCCCTCCGGTCACCCTCAGGGGCGGGCCGGCGGCACTCTCCGCCCTGGTGTAATGGCAGCACCCAGGCCTTTGGAGCCTCGGAGTCTAGGTTCGAATCCTAGGGGCGGAACGGCGGTCGCCGGCCAACCGTTCAGGCCAGCGGAGGCGGTGTTCCGCGGACAATAACATTGCGTGAGCCATGCTTTCGCTCGAAACGGATCCAGTCCGGGTAGAGGAGTGCCACTTAGTGAGCCCCGACGACGTCAGTCCAAGCAGCACGGCACCGGCCGCGGTCATCGTCCTGGCCGCCGGAGCCGGGACCAGGATGAAGTCCGAGAAGCCCAAAATCCTGCACACCATCGGCGGCATCTCCATGGTCGGCCATTCACTGGCAGCGGCCCGGGGGCTGGAGCCGCAGGTGCTTGCCGCCGTCGTCCGTCATGAACGGGAGAGGGTAGCGGCCCATATTGCCGAGCTGGATCCGCAGGCCGTGATCGTGGACCAGGACGAGGTTCCGGGCACCGGCCGCGCCGTGGAAGCAGCGCTCGAGGCGTTGGACGCCGACGGCGAACGCGCGGGCGCCGGACGGGTGGACGGGACAGTAGTGGTCACCTACGGCGACGTGCCGCTGTTGACCACGGACCTGCTGCGCGAGCTGGTGGCTGAGCACACGGCCGGCGGCAACGCGGTGACCGTGCTGACGGCCGTGCTGGAGGACGCGTCCGGCTACGGCCGGATCGTGCGCGCCGCGGACGGCAGCGTGCGCGGCATCGTCGAGCACAAGGACGCCACCGAGGAGCAGCGGGCCATCCGCGAAATCAACTCCGGCATCTATGCCTTCGATGCCGCAGTGCTGCGCGATGCGCTCAAGCAGATCACCACCGACAACGCCCAGGGCGAGAAATACCTCACCGATGTGCTGGCGATCGCGAACGACGGCGGCGGCCGGGTGGCCGCGGTTGCCACCGCGGACCGCTGGCAGGTCGAAGGCGCGAACGACCGTGTGCAGCTGGCGGCGCTGGGCGCCGAGCACAACCGCCGCATCCTCGACGCCGTGATGCGCGCCGGCGTGACCATCGTGGATCCGGCCACCACCTGGATCGATTCGACCGTCAGCTTCGGTACGGACGTCACCATCCTGCCCGGCACCCAGCTGCACGGCGCCACCCAGGTGGGCACCGGCGCCGTCGTCGGCCCGGACACCACGCTCACCGATGTGGTTGTCGGTGAGGGAGCCAGCGTCGTCCGGACCCATGGTTCCGAATCCGTGATCGGCCCGGGTGCCACCGTGGGCCCGTTCACCTACCTGCGGCCCGGGACGGTGCTGGGCGACCGGGGCAAGATCGGCGCCTTCGTGGAAACCAAGAACGCCACTATCGGCAACGGTTCCAAGGTCCCGCACCTGTCGTATGTGGGGGATGCCGAGGTCGGCGAGGACTCCAACATCGGCTGCGGCAACATCACCGCCAACTACGACGGCGTGAACAAGCACCGCACCGTCATCGGCTCGAACGTGCGCACCGGTTCGAACACCGTCTTCGTCGCGCCGGTGACGGTGGGGGACGGCGTGTATTCCGGTGCCGGTACCGTCATCCGCAAGGACGTGCCCGCCGGGGCGCTCGCCCTCAACATCGCGCCCCAGCGCAACATCGACGGTTGGGTACTGGCCAACCGCGCCGGTACCGCCGCTGCCCGGGCCGCGGCTGCGGCCTCGCTGGCCGGCCCGGTCGAGCGCGGACCCGTGGAGACCGGACCCGCCACGCCGGTGGAATCTCCCGATCCTGACGTCGAGACCCCGCAGACTTCCCGACCCACCCCCACCACAGAAGAAAGTGATCATTCATGAGCACAATCACGGCCCAAGGCGAAAAAACCCTGGTTCTGGCCTCCGGGCGGGCCCACCCGGAACTGGCCAAGGAAATCGCCAAGGAGCTGGATATCGAGCTGCTGCCGACCTCCGCCTACGATTTCGCCAACGGCGAGATCTACGTGCGCTTTGAGGAAAGCGTGCGTGGCACCGATGCCTTCGTGATCCAGGCCCATCCGGCACCGATCAACGAGTGGCTCATGGAACACCTGATCATGATCGACACGATGAAGCGTGCCTCGGCCAAGCGCATCACCGTGGTGGCACCGTTCTACCCGTATGCGCGCCAGGACAAGAAGCACCGCGGCCGCGAGCCGATCTCCGCCCGCCTGGTGGCCGACCTGTACAAGACCGCGGGTGCCGACCGGCTGATCTCCGTGGACCTGCACACCGCGCAGATCCAAGGCTTCTTCGACGGCCCGGTGGACCACCTGATGGCCATCCCGCTGCTGGCGGACTACGTCCGCACCCGGGTGGACCTGGACAACGTCACGGTGGTGTCCCCGGATACGGGCCGGGTGCGGGTGGCCGAGCAGTGGGCCGAGCGTCTCGGCGGCGCCCCGCTGGCATTCGTGCACAAGTCCCGGGACGTGAACGTGCCCAACCAGGCGGTGGCCAAGCAGGTGGTCGGCCAGATCGAGGGCCGCGACTGCGTGCTGATCGACGACATGATCGACACCGGCGGGACCATTGCCGGGGCCGTCAAGGTGCTCAAGAACGCCGGTGCCAAGGATGTCATTATTGCGTCCACCCACGCCGTGTTCTCGGATCCGGCGGCCCGCCGGCTGGCCGAGAGCGGCGCGCGCGAGGTGGTGGTGACCAACACCCTGCCGATCCCGCCGGAGAAGCAGTTCCCGCAGCTGACCGTGCTGTCCATTGCCCCGCTGATTGCCCGCGCGATCCGCGAAGTGTTTGAGGACGGCTCGGTGACGAGCCTCTTCGACGGCCGCAGCTAAGGTCGAGGTTTCCGCCGCGAGCGAAGCGAGCGGTGGGAAGGCACGACGCCATGCCCCACGTTTCGCAGGCTCAACGCGGGGATCCCTGGGTGCTCCCTTCCGGGGTCCCGCCTTACCGCACCCGGGTCCGGACGTTTCGTCCGGGCCCGGGGCGTTTAACCAGCCGCACCCTCAGAGATAATTCCGGTCCCGGGACTGTCGCTATGGTCATGGATGCCGGTAGTTGATAGGTTTGAAAATGCTCTGCAGTGGAGCAGCTTCTCTGCGGTAGAGCACATTGTTGAACTCGCACGAGGTGCCCGGGGGTGCACCTGCTGGCGTGCAGCGCTGCAGCTGCACCACTTTCACCGGTTGTCAAGCCAAGCCAAGGTGAACCCGAGGCAGCCGCCGAGGTTGGGGGCCTCCATCATGAATATTCCCGACGTGCCGCGTCGGCGCCGCTGGACCCGGTTCAGCTTGGCGCTGGCGGCTGCGGCTATCATCGCCGCCGGAACTCCCGGCGTGGCGTCGGCCCAACAGCTGCCCGGACCGACGGTATCGGCACCGTCCGTGGTGGATCAGACCACGTCCACCGAGTCCGGTGTTACACCGGCGGTGCCCCTGCCCACTCCGAACGTGCCGACCGTGCCACAGCCGGCGGGGCCGGGCACGGTACCTGCGGAAGGGCCCGTCCCCGAGCCCACCGTGCCTGCGGATCCGCCGGCCGGCCATGGCTCCGATCCGGTTCCATCTTCCGAGTCGCCCAAACCCGGCACCAGCCCGACGCTGCCGCAGCAGACTGATGCCGAGACCGCGCCGTCGGACAACGGCCAAACGGGCCGTCCGCAGCCGGCTGCACCCGGGCCCGCGGGGCCCGGCACGGACCGGCCGGATGCCGGCCAGGACGGGGACAATGCAAGCGATCCTGCGGACGGGCGGCCGGATCCGGCGGACAACAGCCAGCCGGCACAGCTTCGCATGGTCCAGAAGTTCAACGTCCCGAAGGCAGACTTCGGCCGGTACTGGACCCTGTCGGCGCGGCAGGACGGCAGGACCGTGCTCGGCGGCCCCGGGCCGAAGGCACCGGCCCAGGGCTACGGCAGCGTTCCGGCCGGCAAGGCCACTGTCCTGTCCGCCCGGGTAGACCCGGACTGGTCCCGCGCCCGCGACCTGGCCGGAGCCACGGTCTGGACCTGCCGGGATGAAGACAGCGGCGTCGTCCTGTCCCTGCGCGGCGGGCACACGCTGGAGCCGATGGCAGCGGGCCAGCAGGTGGTGTGTACCGCCTCCGAGGAACTGCGCGACGGCCCGCTCAGCGTCGTCAAGTCCAGTCCGGTGCTCAAGCAGGATGCAGCCGGCCGCTGGACCCTCAGTTACGACATCCGGGTCAGCAATACGTCCCGGGCGGTGGACGCACACTACGGGCTGACGGAGACCTTGGATTTCGGCCCCGGCATCGGCATTGTGTCGGCGGGCTGGACCCGGCTGGGGGAGCAGCCCCAGCCTGCGGGCCGCTGGCCGGACCCACAGGGGACACGCAGCCTGGTGCTCGCCGCCGCCGGCACGGACATCGGCCACAGCGCCGGCGCGTATACGGTCCACACCTACCGGATCACCGCCGTCGTAACGGTCCAGGCCTCCACCCCGGAAGCCGCGCTGACCTGCCGGGATGACGGGGACCCCTCCGGCGGATTGGCTAGTACCGCCCTGCTCAACGGCCGGATCCAGGCGACGGAGTGCCGGACGGTGCCGGTCCGGCTCTGGGTGGACAAGGTCTGGGACATCAACGGTACGGAATACCGGCACGGCAGCAGGCCGGCGGGCTTTGACGCCGCGCTCCGGCTCTCGGCCCTCGGCATTGTCGAACCTGCCGGCGGAACGGCACCGGAACGGCTGCAGCCGCCCTGGGATGCGGAAGCCGGAAGCTACCGGCCGGGAACCAGCCTGACCGTTGCCGAGAAGGTCGACCTGCCGCCCGGCTGCGCCGTCACCGGGACCGGAGGTACCGGCACCCGCCGGCTGACGACGGCGATCACCCGCGTGACCGTGCGCACCAGCATTGAGTGCGTCCAGCGGCTCACGCTGATCAACCGGCTCGCCCCGGCGGAGATGGTCCAGCGGGTTTCCGGCAAGTGGCTGCTGACGGCCACCGCCGAAGGCACCGGCCGGCCGGCCCTCTCGGGCACCAGCGGAACGTCCCGCGAAGTCAAGGCCGGTACCCACTACCGGCTGGGCGATGTGCCCGCCTTCGCCGGGGCAGCGGAATTCACCGGCCAGCCATGGAGCTGCCAGCTGGACTCGGGCAGCGGGGAGCTGATCGAGCAGGATGGCGGTGTCGTCCCGGGTTATGGCCAGCACATCACCTGCACCGTCACCGAGACCTGGAAAGGGCCGCAGCTGGAGGTCAGCAAGAACGCCGGCGCGCCGGTTCCGGTCCCCGGCACGGCGGGGAGCCAGTGGGAGGTGGTCTACGGAATCAGCGTCAAGAACGCCTCGATGGTCGCCCCGGGCCGCTACAGCCTGGTCGACTGGCTGGCGTTCGGCAAGGGCGTGGAGATTGTCTCCGCGCGCTGGATGCTGCCGGTGTCGAATCTCTCCGGCAGCTGGACCGAGCCGGGCAGCTTCCCGCTGGCCTGGCTGGCCTCCGGGCGGGCCATCGACGTGATGGACAGCCACGACTACCTCGTTGCCGTCCGAGTCCGCGTCGCGGCGGGGACCGATCCCCGGGAACTGGACTGCCTGCCTGATGCCGGCGGGGAGACCGGCCTGATGAACATGGTGGCCCTGAACCAGGACACAGTAGTGGAGGCGTGTGCGGCCCTGGACCATGTGGTCGGAAACGGACACCGCGCCGACGGCGGGATCCTGGCTCCACCGGCGGAGGGACCCGCTGCGGGCAGCGGACGGGCGCCGGCGGAGCCCCCGTCGGAACAGGCCGACGGCGGGATGGAACTGATCCGGCTGAGCCCGGTGCTGACGGTGTCGTCGATCGACAAGGTGGGAGCAGCGACGGCCACCGGCATGCTGATGCTCGTGGCCGTCCTGGTCCTGTTCCTGTCTAGGCTCCGGCGGCGCTGAGGGGCCGCTCGGCACGCCGTCCGCAGCCGCGGGCACCGTTGTTACTGCGCCGGATTCGGCCCGGCACTACCGGCCTGCTAGACTTGACGGCGATGCCTAGGCGAGGGATCGCCGCACGTGCGCGGCGGGTCCGTTATCGACGGTGGCTAGAAGATTTGTTTTCTCTAGACATTTTCCTTGACTTGGCGCTGCCGATCCGCTGAAAAGCCATGCACAAGGAGAATGACATGTCCGAGCAGAAGCTCGCCGCCGAAGTACGCACCGAATTCGGCAAGGGTGCCGCCCGCCGCGCCCGCCGCAACGAACAGATCCCCGCCGTCATCTACGGCCACGGTGCGGACCCGATCCACATCCTGCTGCCCAAGCGCGCCACCACGCTGGCCCTGCGTGCCGCCAACGCCCTGCTGACCCTGGACGTGGAGGGCGAAGAGCACCTGGCCCTGGCCAAGGACATCCAGCGCGACCCGGTCCTGCAGATCGTCGAGCACCTCGACCTGCTGACCGTCAAGCGCGGCGAGAAGGTCACCGTCGACGTCAACATCCACGTCGAGGGCGAGATTGCCGCCGGGACCGTCTTCAACCTGGAGCACCCCACGGTCTCCGTCGAGGCCGATGCCACCAACCTGCCCGACGCGCTGACCATCAACGTCGAGGGCCGCGAGGCCGGCGCCCACGTCCACGCCTCCGACATCGTGCTGCCGCAGGGCGTCACCCTGCTGGTCGATGCCGATACCGTCATCGCCACCGTTTCCGCCGAGGCCGCCGAAGCCCCGGCCGAGGCTGCCGAGGGCGAGGCTGCCGCGGCCGAAGCCGCCGCCGAGTAACGACGGCGGTATCCACCTTCGTGAGCAGCGAAACCTGGCTGGTAGTCGGGCTCGGCAACCCCGGGCCCGACTACAGTCATAACCGGCACAATGTGGGACAGATGGTGCTCGATGAACTGGCCGCCCGGATCGGCGGTTCCTTCAAGAGCCACAAGGCGCGTGCCCAGGTCCTCGAAGGCCGCCTCGGCATTGGCGGGCCGCGGGTAGTGCTGGCCAAGCCGCTGTCCTTCATGAACGTTTCCGGCGGCCCCACCTCGGCGCTGGCCAGGTTTTTCGATATCGCCCCTGACCACGTGGTCGCCGTCCACGACGAGATCGACATCCCGTTTGGCGCGATTAAGCTGAAGATCGGTGGCGGCGAGGGCGGCCACAACGGGCTTCGCGACATTTCCAAGGCGCTTGGCACCAAGGACTATTACCGGGTCCGCGTGGGTGTGGGCCGGCCGCCGGGCCGGATGGACACCGCGGATTATGTGCTGCGGGACTTTTCCGGGACGGAAAAGAAGGAGTTGCCGTTCCTGATCGGCGACGCCGCCGATGCGGTCTCGGCCCTGGCCGAAGACGGACTGGTCACCGCACAACAGAAGTTCCATTCGGCAGGCAAATAGCCTGCCTGTGCCGGGTGCTGCGTCGGCGCGCCACCTTGGCGAAAGCCTCCGCATAAGCCTATTATTTCTTGTAGCCACTTGTGGCTCCCTAAGCGGGGGCCGACGATGGGCGGCCTCTGAGACTGGGCCACCCCCATCCCATCGTCGGCCCCTTTTTCATGCCCAGCCGAGTGTTTGGCGGCGTCCTGTGCCGCGGTAGCCGCCCCGGAATCTACTTTGATAGCCGGCCGACCCCGGCCAAGTCATCATTGCCGCCCTGAGTGGCCCTTGTCCGCGCTGAGTACTGATCCCGGCCGTTTCGCGTACCCCCTACTCATGTGCGCCCTAGCGTTTCTTCTTAGGCTTTCTGCAGTGCGGTAACGGAGCGGTAAACGTCTCGTGAACGTGATCCGTGCCGCGCAGGGTCTGACCAATGGATGGTAGGGGGAAGCTGGGTGGCTTCTCCGTCATGGGGGACCGGGGCACAGCTGGAATTGGGGACCTTCCACTTCCTGGGCGGTGGCATCAAACCTCTGCCCGATGACGCGGGAATAGGAACGTTTCGGTGCACCGGTGGATAGAGGGGACCGGAAGTGAGCAATTTTGGGGGAGCTGTATCGGTAGACGCGCCACTGCGGGCATCCGCAGGGGCGGGCACCACGGCTGTTGCTGCCAGCCTGCCCTCCAGCGCTGGGGCCTGGTCGCGCAGATACCGTAACAAGTTGTGGGTCACCGATGCGTTGGTGGTGGGGGCAGCCATCAGCTGGCTGGAAGTCCACCGCAGCGGCAATGCCTGGTCCCAGATTGCGACGGCTGTCTGCATCGGTCTGGCCTGGATCACAGCCTTAACGGTATTCCGGACCAGGAACACCAAACTGATTGGTGTCGGTGCAGCTGAATACAAGGCCGTCATCATTGCCAGTGCGGCGGTGTTCGGATCGCTGGCCTTCGTATTCCTGGCGTTTGGCAGGCATGATGTCCAAGGATATTTCCTGTGGGCTTTCCCGTCAGGAACACTGGCCCTGCTGGCAGGACGTTGCGCTTGGCGCCAATGGTTGAGCCAGCAGCGTAAGTACGGTCATTATCTCTCCCGAGTGCTGGTACTGGGGCAGCGCAAGGACGTTGAATACGTTTCCGCGCAGATCCACAAGTGCTCCGGCGCCGCTTACGAGGTAGTCGGTGCCGTATTGGACCCCTCCCAGGGCGACCACGCGCTTACGGTGTGCGGCCGGGCGATCCCTGTGGTCGCGAACCCGGAAAATGTCGTCTCAGCGGCTGCCCGGGTAGGTGCCGACGCAGTCATCGTGACAGGACGGCACTCGGGCGACGGCCAGTACCTGCGGGAACTGGGCTGGCAGCTGGAGGCCACGTCCACCGAGTTGGTGATGGCCTCATCGCTGACAAACGTCGCCGGCCCCCGGATTCAAGTCCGCCCGGTGGAGGGCCTGCCGCTGATCCACGTCCAGCAGCCGAGCTTCGCGGGCAGAAAGCACCTGGTCAAGCGGGTCATGGATGTTGCCTGTTCCTCGCTCGGTCTGCTGGTGCTCGCGCCGCTGCTGGCGGCGCTGGCGGTCCTGATCAAACTGGACAGCAGCGGTCCGGTGCTGTTCCGCCAGCAGCGCGTGGGCAAGGACGGCCGGAACTTCAGCATGTATAAGTTCCGCTCCATGGTGGTCGATGCCGAGGACCAGTTGGCGGCTATAAAGGATCTGAACGAAGGCAACGGAGTCCTGTTCAAGATCCGCAATGATCCCCGGGTCACCAAGGTGGGCCGGTGGCTCCGCAAGTACTCGCTGGACGAACTTCCACAGCTGCTGAACGTGGTCAAGGGGGACATGTCGCTGGTGGGGCCGCGGCCGCCGCTGTCTTCCGAGGTTGAAGCGTATGAGGGCTTCACGCACCGGCGCCTGCTGGCCAAGCCCGGCTGCACAGGCCTGTGGCAGATCAACGGACGGTCGGACCTGGACTGGGATGACAGCGTGCGGCTGGACCTCTATTACGTGGAGAACTGGTCCATCACATGGGATCTGGTCATCATGTGGCGCACGGTCAAGGTCATGCTTCGTCCTGTCGGCGCCTACTGAGCGGCCGACGCTGAGTCTGCGGGCCGGAAAAGCACCATACAAATCGCCTTGGGGGAACCATGACTGTAGTTGGCTATGCCGCCGGAGCGTTCGACCTGTTCCATGTTGGGCATCTGAACATTTTGCGCCAGGCGCGCTCGCGTTGTGATTATCTGGTCGCCGGCGTTGTCTCGGACGAAATTTGCTACGCGACCAAGGGCCGCTATCCCGTGGTTCCGTTGCAGGAACGTCTGGAAATCGTCCGGCACATCAGTTATGTGGATGAGGCTGTGGCCGAAGTTTCGCCGGACCGGCTGCAGACCTGGACCGAGGTCGGCTTCGACGTCTTTTTCAAAGGCGACGATTGGAAGAACACCGAGAAGGGCCGCAGGCTCGAACGTGATTTCGCATCCGTAGGAGTCTCCGTTGTCTATTTTCCGTACACGATGCACACCTCAAGCACGGCCTTGCGCAAAGCCCTGGCCGCCCTCAACGGATCCGTGCCGGACCGGAGCAATTCCGCCTCGGCGGTGAATGAGTAGCAGGCCGGGCCATCGGTGGCCCGGCCGCACAAAACCCTACAAAGACGAAAACCATGCTGGGGATGGGAATATGTCAACACCATTTGAAAAACGGCGTCCGCTGCGCATTGCCTTGATGGGAACGCGGGGAGTCCCTGCTCGCTACGGTGGCTTTGAGACGTGCGTGGACGAGGTGGGCCGGCGGCTGGCCGCCCGCGGCTATGAAGTGGTGGTCTATTGCCGGAACACCACCGGTGCGGACACCAGCCTACGAGAGTACGCTGGGATGCGGCTGGTGCACTTGCCGGCAATGCGTCGGCGCAGCCTGGAGACGCTTAGCCATTCCGGCTTGTCCGCAGCCCATCTGGCGGCGCACAGAGTGGATGCGGCGGTAGTATTCAATGCCGCGAATGCCCCGTGGCTGCCGCTGTTGCGAGCAGCGCGGATCCCCGTGGCCACGCACGTGGACGGGCTGGAGTGGAAGCGGGCCAAATGGGGGCCGGGCGGCAAGAAGTACTACCGGCTGGCTGAGTCCATGGCGGTGCGCTGGTCCGATGCCCTGATTGCGGACGCGGCAGGAATCCAAGACTACTACGCCGAGCAGTTCGGCGCGGACACCCGGCTGATCTCCTATGGGGCGCCAATCATCGAGCGCCGGCATGGCCGGCTGGCCGAGCTCGGCTTGGAGCCGGGCCGGTACCACCTGGTGGTGGCCCGCTTCGAACCGGAGAACCACGTCCACCTGATCGTGGAAGGCTATGTGGCCAGCGGGGCGCAGCTGCCGCTGATCGTGGTCGGCGGCAGTCCCTACGGGGACGAGTACACCCGGCAGGTCCGGGACCGGGCGGACGGGCGCGTCAGGTTCCTCGGCGGAGTGTGGGACCAGGAGCTGCTCGACCAGCTCTACGCCAATGCCCTGGTCTACTGGCATGGCCATTCGGTAGGCGGGACCAACCCGTCCCTGCTGCGGGCCATCGGTGCCGCGGCACCCACCAACGCCTTCGACGTCACTTTCAACCGGGAAGTGCTCGCCGAGGCCGGCCGCTATTTCTCCACCTCTGCGCAGGTCGCCGAGCTTGCGGTCGACGCCGAGGAACTCCCGGGCGAGACCATGGCCCGGGGCAGGATGGGGCAGCAGCGTGCCGTCCGGTATGACTGGGACATAGTGACGGACGGCTATGAGACCCTCTGCCGCGACCTGGCCGAGCGTGCCGTCCGGTCGAGCGGAGGCCGGCGCCGTCCAGTCGCAGCTGCAGCGGACCGGGACCCGGCAGGTGTGAAATGACCGGGCAGATGCTCGGACGATCCGAGGTCCGACCGGGCTACCGCGAGACCGTCCGGGCCCTCGCCGGCGCCCAGAAGGCGGCGACCCCGGGGACCCCTGCCTACTCGGTCCTGGTCAACCGGCGGGCCGGGCGGCTGCTTGCAGCCGGGGCATACCGGGCCGGCCTGACCCCGAACATGGTCAGCACCATAAGCGCCGCCTTTACATTCTCCGCCATCACGCTGCTGGCCGCGGCGCCGGCCGGGGACAGCGGACCGGCTGGCTGGACCGGACCCGTAGTTTGGGCAGGCCTGGCCATCGGATACGCCTTCGATTCCGCGGACGGGCAGGTGGCCCGGCTGCGCGGCGGCGGCTCCCTCTGCGGCGAGTGGCTGGACCACGTACTGGACAGCATCAAGGCTTCCGCTCTGCATTTGGCGGTGCTGGTATGTGCCTACCGTACCTTCGGGCTGGACGATCCGGTCTGGCTGCTCGTGCCGGTCGCGTACTGCCTCGTGGACGCCGTCGCCTTCCTGGCCATGATCCTCACCGAACAACTGCGGAAGAACCATTTCCTCAAGGCAGGTGCTGCCATCCCACGCCGGATCGGGTCCCGGTTGAAGTCACTGGCCCTGCTGCCCACGGACTACGGTTTCCTCTGTTTCGTCTTCCTCTTCATCGGCGCACCGCTGGTGTTCATGGGACTGTACACGCTGTTCTTTGCCGCGAACCTGGCGTACCTGGTGCTGGCCTGCGTGAAGTGGTTCCGGGAAATGCGGCGCCTGGATCCAGCGGCTGCTGCTGCGTCGGAAGGAGGACGCCATGCATAACGGCAGCGAGGGACCGCTGGACGAGGCGGACCTGCCCGACGACGGCATTATGGGCCCCCGGCAGCCCCGGCAGCCCCGGCAGCCCCGGCGGCGCGGTATCGCCGCGTTGTTGATCGGCGCGGCAGCGGCGACTGCGGCAGTGGCTGTGGTCTGGTCGTCCGGCGCCGGACCGGAACCGGCGGCGGCGCCGTCGCCAGCCGGCACCCAGGCTTCTGCTGCGGCACCGGAGCAGACTGGCAAGGCCGGCGGCAGTGCCAAGGGCACTGCCGATAAACCAGTCTCCAAGACGAATTCCGGCGAAGCCAAAACGAAAACCGGCACGGCGACAAAGGACAGCGGGGAAAAGCCGGCCAAGGAGCCGGTGGGTTCGCTCGCGGTGGCCAAAGACGCGGAACTGGCGGCCAAGTCGAAGCCCATCGCCCCGGCCGTCCAGCTGGAACAGGCCGCCCAGATCGACGGCGGAACCGTCAGCGTTTCCAAGATCGAGGCGATCGAGGCGAAAGCCGACGGCATCGGCGAAATCGCCGGCCCGGCCATCCGCTTCTCGCTGGAAGTGCGGAACACATCGGCCAAGGCGCTGAAGTTGGACGCTGCCGACGTCACGGTAGAGGCAGGTGCACAAAAGCTGCCTGCCATCGAACTCAACGGTTCCGGCGCCAGCGGCTTCCCGAAAGCGGTTGCGGCAGGCAAGAGCGCCTCCGGCACCTTCGTTTTCCAAGTCCCCGAGGACCAGCGGGAACAGGTGCGCATTCACCTGAACTTCTCTGTGTCCGAGACTGTGGTTGCGTTCGAAGGCGCAGCCCCGAGAAAGGCAGGATAGCTATGCACATTCCCTGGCGCAGGAGCGCCATCCTTCTATCCTCCGCCGCACTGGCCGCTTCCATGGCCGTCGCCGGTATACCGTCCGCGAACGCGGACACTGTTCCCACAAATCCTGCGGATCCGCTCACCCCGGCCACCGTCAGCGCAGACCGGCTGCCCACCGTGCAGATCAACGGCGTTGTCTGGTCGCAGGTGATCATCGGCAATACCGTCTACGTCGGCGGGAATTTCAGCTCTGCCCGCCCGGCCGGTTCACCGGCCGGGACCAACGAGGTGGCCAGGGCGAACATCCTGGCCTACAACCTCACCACCGGCGAGCTGATCGGTTCCTTCGCCCCGAGGTTCAATGCCCAGGTGCTTTCGCTCGCGGCCTCGCCGGACGGTTCGCGGCTGTACGTGGGCGGTGAATTCACGCAATACAACGGAACCACGGCGGTGTCGCGCCTGGTGGCGCTGAACCCGTCCACCGGCGCGCTGGTCCAGAGCTTCCGGCCCCAGCCCTCCGCATCCGTCCGCGCCATTGCGGCTACGAACAGCACCGTGTATTTCGGCGGCGAGTTCAACTTCGTGGGCGGCGTGACGCGTACGCGGCTGGCAGCCGTGCGGGCGTCCGATGCCGCGCTGCTGAACTGGGCCCCGGTGGCGGCGAACGGCCAGGTCAACGGGCTGGCCCTGTCCCCGGACGCCTCCAAGATTGCCGTCGGCGGTGCGTTCACCTCGCTGAACGGTTCGGATCATCCCGGGTACGGGCTTGGCGTGCTGGATGCGGTGACCGGAACCCAATTCCCGCTCCCAGCCAACGAGTACGTCCGCAACGGCGATACCAACGGTGCCATCACCAGCCTGACGTCGGACGGGACGAACTTCTATGCCAGCGGCTACACGTTCGGCCGGATCAGCACACTGGAAGGCGTGGTCTCCATCAAATGGTCCGATCTGGAAACCGAATGGCTTGAGGACTGCCATGGTGACTCCTATTCGGTCTATGCGGGCAGCCGCGATCTGGTCTACCTGGCCGGGCATCCGCACAATTGTGCGAACGTGGACGGTTTCCCGCAGGAGATCGACTGGCAGTACAACCGCGGCCTAGCCTTCAGCAAGGCGGTGGGCGGCACCATCAAGCGGGAACTGTACGACTACACCAACTTCGAAGGCCTGCCGCGGCCGCAGTTGCAGAACTGGTTCCCGAACATGAACACCGGCACCTTCACCGGCCAGTTCCAGGGACCCTGGTCGGTCACCGGCAATGACCAGTACGTGGTGATGGGCGGCGAGTTCACGCGGGTCAACGGTGTGGCGCAGCAGGGCCTGGTCCGCTACACGGTGCGCCAGGGCGCGCCCAACCAGCGCGGACCGGAAGCCAGCGGAGCGCAGTTCACGCCCACCCTCACCTCGCCGAAGGCCGGCACGGTGCGCGTGCGCTGGCAGGCGAACTGGGACATGGACAACAAGAAGATCACCTACAAGGTGATCCGGGACGGCAATGCGGCCAACCCGGTCTACACCACCAGCCTGGAATCGACCTTCTGGGACCGGCCGGGCATGAGCTTCCTGGACACTGGGCTGGTCCCGGGCCGGCAGTACAGCTACCGCATCTTCGCCACTGACCCCACCGGCGTCGAGGTCCGCGGCAATACGGTCGCTGTCACGGCGGCGGCGGAAGATCCGGCGGTCAGTACCTACGCCGACACGATCAAGGCGGACGAACCAGCCAACTACTGGCGGCTCGGCGAATCCGGCGGAACCGTGGGAATCGACATGGCCGGCAATGACGATGTGACGCTGAACGCCGGGGCTGTGCTGGGCACCGCGGGTGCGGTAGCAGGTGATGGCAACACCGCTGCCACCTTCTCGGGCGCCACGGGGGGCTCTGCCTCCACCACCTCTCGGGTGCAGCCGCCGAACAAGTTCAGCACGGAGCTGTGGTTCCGCACCACGACCATCCGCGGCGGCAAGCTGATCGGCTACGCCAACTCCACCACCGTCAACTCGGACCTGATGGACCGGCACCTGTACATGGCTAATACCGGCCAGCTGTACTTCGGGGTGATGCAGAACGGCGTGCGGCTGAGCATCAACAGCACCGCCGCCTACAATGACGGCCAGTGGCACCATGCCGCAACGACGCTTGGCGACAACGGCATGCAGCTCTTCGTCGACGGACAGCTGGTGGCCCAACGGGCCGATGTGGCCAAGGGCCAGAACGTGATGGGGTACTGGCGGATTGGCGGAGACAGCCTGAGCCGTTGGAGCCCGCGCCCGACCAGCGCCTACTTCGCCGGTGACATCGACGAGGTGGCGGTCTACCCGAAGGTGCTCAGCGCCGCCCAGGTGCAGAACCACTACACCGCCGGCAGCACCGGGACACCGGCCAACGTCGCTCCCACCGTGTCCTTCAGCGCGGCGGCCAACGAGCTGGCACTGGCCGTGGATGCCTCGGCCTCGACCGATCCGGACGGCACCATTGCCGGCTACGCTTGGGACTTCGGCGACGGCGCAACCGGCAGCGGCGTGACCGCGTCGCACACCTACACTGCGGCGGGCACCTACACCGTGAAGCTGACCGTGACCGACGATGACGGCGCCGAGCGCAGCACGACGCAGGACATCACTGTGGAGGCCGGTCCGCCGCCCGCGGTCAACGTGGCCGCGGACGCCTTTGGACGCGCCCTGACATCGGGCTGGGGTAGTGCCGACACGGGCGGCGCCTGGACTCTGCGTGGATCCGCCACGAACTTCAACGTGGTCGACGGTATCGGGAAGATCCGGATGAATTCCGCCGGACACGGCCCCGGTGCCTCCCTGAACACGGTCTCCGCTGCGGGCACGGATGCCAGCGTGAAGTTCGCGCTGGACAAGCCGACCACCGGCGGCGGCACCTACGTGGAGATGACGGGACGCCAGGTGGGCACTACCGGCCAGTACCTGGCAGCCGCCAGGGTGACCTCGACCGGATCGGTGGTGCTGCAGGCCCAGCGTGTGGTCGGTTCCACGGAAACCGTCCTGCGGCAGGCCACGATCCCCGGACTGACCTACGTGGCCGGGCAGCAGCTGCAGCTGCGCCTGCAGGTCACGGGGGCCTCGCCCACCACGGTCCAGGCCAAGGTCTGGCCGGTGGGGACGGAGGAGCCGGCCGACTGGCAGGTGACCGCCACTGACTCGACTGCGGAGCTGCAGGCTCCGGGAGCGGTCGGACTGAGTGTCTACGCCTCCGCTTCCTCGACCAACACGCCGATTGTCGCCTCGTTCGATGACCTGGTGGTGAAGGCCACGGGCTGACGCCGCGGGAGCAAGGGCGGGGTGGGACCAACAGGCCCCGCCCCGCCTTGTTTGTGCTCTGCCGGGTCAGCCGCGCGGACCGGCCGCTTCGGCAACGGCCGCGGCGATGCTGTGCCGGTACCGCCGCGGTGCGTGGCGTTCGACGGCGGCGGCGGCATCGAGGGCCGCGGCGGCACGGTAACGGTCCCAGTCCGTGACGATTCGTTCCAGGGCGTCGGCCATCCCGGCGGCGTCCCCGGGGGCGGCGAACTGGGCGCTGGCATACCCCTCGGCCGCCTCGCGGAGCCCGGGAACCGAGCTGGCCACCAGCGGACGGGAAGCCAGCACGGCCTCCACGGCGGTGTTGCCGAAGGACTCGTCCAGCCGCGAGGGCACCACCGCGGCGTCGGCTCCGGCGAGGATGTCCCACGGGTACGGCTGGAACCCGTGGAAGACCACGTCCTGCCCGAGCCCCAGCTTCTGCACCCGGTGGCGCAGCAGCTGTTCGTAGTCTTCGTAGCCGGGGACCGCGGCGCCGACGATGTCCAGGGATGCGTCTACCCCGCGCCGGCGCAGCTGCGCCACGGCGTCGAGCGCTACGTCCACTCCCTTCCGGTGCGACAGCCTGCCGACATAGGCCACGCGCAGGCGGCCGTCGAGCGCGGGCCGGGCGGGCGGCGGCGACGCCGGTCCCGGTACGCCGTTGTAGACGACGCGGGCCCGTCCGCGCAGGGCCGGCAGGACATGCCCCAAAGTGTCGGCAGTGAAGCGGCTGTTGGCTACGATGCTGTTGGCCAGCAGCAAGGGCAGGGCCAAGGCAAGCTGCTGCTTGCGGGAGGTGTGGCGCTCGGCCTCGTGGACGTGGGTCACGGTGGGCACGCGGGCCAGCCGACCCAGTAGCGGCCACAGCGGAACAGTCACGGTGTTCACGTACAGGGCATCCGGACGGTAGCGGCGCAGCACCTGCAGTCCGGCGCGGAAGCCGCGCAGGCTTTCACCGGACAGGCGCAGCAGGCCGGCCGGCGAGAGCAGCGACCGGCGCAGCACCGGGGTCGGGCAGTACTCCACCAGGGCGCCGCGCCCCTGCAGTTCGGCCACCAGCGGCCCCGGCCCGGGCAGGGCCACCGCGACCCGATCCCCGCGCTCCAGCAGGGCCTGGACGGTTTCGAGAAGCACCCGGTCCGAACCGTAGAGGTCCGCGGACGGATGGGCCACAAGAACACGCAGCGGATCATTGATTGACGTCATGGCATTCCCCCCAGAATGCGCCCCAGGCGCGTGGCATCGACTGTGATGTGCCCAGCATACACACGGCGGCACGGGGACGGGCCGGCCAAGGGCAGGGTGCGCAGCCGGCAGCGCAGACACCGGCGGGCCTCGTTCCGCCGCGGGTACCCCGGCCGACCGGCGACGGCCGCTCGTCGCATGGCCACCGGCCGTGCGGCCGGAAACGCCGGCCGGCGATGAAGGGGACGACGGCGCCGTCGATCCCTACCGCCGCAGCGCGGAAGTCTATGATCAAATGCCTAAAGACATGATGCCGGTGACCAGGGCGCTGGTTGCCTTTGGACAGGCCTTTCTCAAGCGGGGGAAACGAAGAACCATGACGGCGGAATCACCATACCTGACCAGGAGGCGGCTGCTTGTTGCTGCCTCGTCGCTGGCACTGCTGTCCGGCTGCACGCCGGACAAGCCGAGCGGAGCTGTCCCGGGCCAGGCGGCCTACACGATTGCGGAACTGCTGGACCGCAGACCGTATTACATTGCCCACCGCGGTTCCGGGGACAACTGGCCGGAGCATACCGGACTGGCTTACGCCCAGGCGGTCGCGGCGGGGTCCATGGCGATCGAAGTTTCCGTCAACGCCACCAGCGACGGCGTCCTGGTCTGCCATCATGACAGTGACACCGCCCGGCTGACCGGCAGCAATCTGGTCATTGCCGACACTCCGTACAGCGTCTTGGCAGGCTTGCGCAACGATGCCCGCGCATGGCTCGGCCCCGCCAGTCCCCGGGAGCCGATCGCGTTGTTGAAGGACGTACTGGACGCCTATGCCGCCTCCCACGTGATCTTCATCGAGGACAAACAGGGCAGCAACGCCCGTGCGTTGTTGGATCTGATGGACAGCTACCCCGACTCACGCAGCCACTTCGTCTGGAAGCAGGAAGCCACGGCCGGCCGGGTGGCCATGGCATCCGGCAGAGGCTACAGGACCTGGGGCTACTTCGGCGATGATCTCTACGACCGGATCGATGAACTGGAACCGCGCTTTGATTATCTCGGGGTGCACCACACAGCTTCGGACGAGGTCATCCGGACGATGGTTTCCACAGGCAAGCCAGTGATCTGCTGGGCGGTGCATACCCGCTCCATGCGGGACCGGCTCCTGCGCCTGGGCGTCTCGGGCATGATGTGCTCCAACATTCCGTACGTGGCCTCTGCGGACGCACGCTACCAGTCGGACCAGTTCGGCACCGGCCTGCGGGCCGCAGGCGACCTGCCATGGGAGGTGGACGGCAGTTGGAGCCGGCAGCCGCTGATCCAGCCGGGGCCGGCCAGTCTTGCCTTGGCCGGCCCCGGAAGCTCGAGTTATTGCATGGGCTCGATGTGCCCGCTGCCGAAGAATATCTACGGCATCCAGTTCCAGATGCGTTGGCCGGAAAACCTTCCGGGGGACCGCGAGCACGCCGGGCTGGCTTTTGGCCAGGCTGGCGACCAGCCGTACCGGGTGTTTCAACTGAGCGAGGTCGGCGGCTACCATCTGGTGATTCGTGCCTCCGGGGAACTGGAACTCTTCAGCCGCGATCCGGGGCAGGTGAACGGCAAGCGGCTGGGCACCATGCAGACGGACAAGCCCCGCCCGGGTGAATGGATGAGCTTCCGGGTCGATGTGACGCCCATCAATATCGGGTACGGCCGAACCGACGGAACCAGATGGCGGGACACTGTGCGCAACGATGCTTTCCGCGGCGGTTACTTTTCCTTAACCAAGAACTACGACGGCGAAGTGCCCGTCGAATTCCGGAAAATCAGCACGGTCTGACCGGCCAGGCTACGGATGCGGTTGCCTGTCGCCGCTACATCGGCCATCGGCAGGTCCGTCCTGGCCCGACAGTCCTCTCCGGAACCGGCGTCCCTGGCTGAGCCGCGGCGCGTGCGGGCGGGAACTTAGGTTCCGCTCACATGACGCGCCCCGGAGAGCGTGGGATTATTAGAGCAGACTTGTCTTGCGTAATGGGAGGCAAGTGCAGCAGCCAATGAAGGAGGCCCCATGGCGCCCCTGGTGTCAACACCCCTTACGCTCAAGCACGCTGTCACGGCACTGGACAATGCCGAGGTGCTGCGCATCCGCAACGACTTCCCGATCCTGGGCCTGCAGGTCAACGGGCATCCGCTGGTCTACCTGGATTCGGGGGCTACCTCGCAGAATCCGGTCAGTGTCCTGGAAGCTGAGCAGGAATTCTACGAACAGCGCAACGCCGCGGTGCACCGCGGCGCGCACTCCCTGGCAGTGGAGGCCACCGAGGTCTTCGAGGCCGCCCGGGAGTCCGTGGCCCGCTTCGTCGGTGCGCGGAGCAACGAGATCGTGTGGACCTCCAACGCCACCGAGGCCCTTAACCTGATCACCTATGCCTTCTCCAATGCCGGCGCCGGCCGCGGGCGGGCGGCAGCCGAGCGTTTCCGGCTGGGCCCGGGGGACGAGATCGTGGCCACCGAGATGGAACACCACGCCAACCTCATCCCGTGGCAGGAGCTTGCATTCCGCACCGGTGCGACCTTCCGCTACATCCCGGTGGACGACGACGGCGCGTTGCGGCTGGAAGAGGCCGCGAAGGTGATCGGCCCGCGCACCAAAATCCTGGCTTTCACGCACGCCTCCAACGTGCTCGGCACCATCAACCCTGTCGAAACCCTGGTCGGTATGGCACGGGAGCATGGCGCCTTCGTGGTGCTGGACGCCTGCCAGTCCGTGCCTCACCTGCCGGTGGATGTGAAGGCCCTGGACGTGGACTTCGCCGCCTTCTCGGGGCACAAGATGCTCGGCCCCACCGGCATCGGCGCGCTTTACGGCAAGGCGGAACTGCTCAATTCCCTGCCGCCGTTCCTGACCGGAGGTTCCATGATCACCACGGTGACTATGGAGCAGGCGGAATACCTGCCGGCCCCGCAGCGCTTCGAGGCCGGCACGCAGAAAATCTCCCAGGCCGTGGCCCTGGCCGCCGCGGTGAATTACCTGAGCGAGACGGGGATGGACCGGATCCATGCGTGGGAGGCACACCTCGGCCAGCGGCTGGTCGCCGGTCTCGAAGCCATCGAGGGTATCCGTGTGGTGGGGCCGAAGACCGGACTTGAACGGATCGGACTGGCCGCCTTCGACGTAGACGGGGTGCATTCGCACGATGTCGGCCAGTTCTTGGACGACAAGGGAATCGCGGTGCGCGTGGGACACCACTGCGCGCAGCCGCTGCACCGACGGCTGGGGCTGGTCTCCACCACCCGCGCCAGTACCTACCTGTACAACACCACTGACGATGTGGATGTGTTCCTGGAGGCCGTGGCCGGCGTGCGGAAGTTCTTTGGTGCAGCTAAGTGAAGTGTGAGGTAACCAGTAAATGAGTTCCGACCTGCAGCAGCTCTACCAGCAGATCATCTTGGACCATGCCAAGTCCCGGCATGGCGCGGGGCTGGCGGAGGCACCGGCCGGGGACCGGGTGGGGGAGTCCCACATGCTCAACCCCACCTGCGGCGACGAAATCACCCTGCGCGCCTCGGTGCATACCTCCGAGGGGGCCCACACCGTTTCGGGGCTTAGCTGGGAAGGGCAGGGCTGTTCCATTTCGATGGCTTCCGCCTCCGTACTTCACGACCTGGCCAAAGGCATGGACCGGGACGAACTGCTGAAGCTGGTGGACAATTTCCGCGAGGTAATGCGTTCGCGAGGTACCGTCGAAGCGGACGAGGAGATCCTGGGCGATGCGGCGGCCTTTGCCGGCGTCGCCCGCTACCCGGCACGGGTCAAGTGCGCGATGCTCGCGTGGGTTGCCCTGGAAGAATCGCTACTCGGCGCGAGCTGAGAACCGGGTCAGGACGCTGCGAAATATGTTTCCGGTACCACCGGAATGCTGCCCTCCGGGAACAACGCGTCTGCCTGGGTGACGTATCCACGGATCCACCGTTCCTTGTCCGTGAGCCCGTCGTCCCAAAGCCACGGATCCAGCCGATGCTCGGCAACGAACGCCGGATCCGGCCCCGAAGACTGGTTGTACGGGAAATCTGAATAGTAGACGACCCGCTCGGGGAAAGCCGCGCCAAGGGCTCGGGTGACCAGGTGGTCTACGTGCCTGCCAACCCCGAGCGGGCAGAAGATAAGCTCTGCCTTCGTCTGTTCCATCAGTTCGGCGATCCTGCCGCCCAGCGTGGCCATGAGGCTCCGATCCCCGCGCGAAATGCGACCGCCGACGATGTTCAACCGGTAGGTCGGGTATCGGTGCACCAGTTCTGGCAGGAGGTGACCCAGTGGCTTGACGCCGATGCGGGGCTGGCGCCGTCGCCGGTAAATGGCATCGGTGGCGCCGAGGTGCAGGTCCTTCGCGCCCAGGTCCCGCAGCACCGCACGGTCTTCTGCACGGCGGGCTTCGAATAACTCTGCGGCATCCTCGACCGAGGCTAGCCGCATGAACGCACGTGCGGACCGGGTGTGGGGAGGCTGCTCGGATTCGGTAAATACCGTCGCGACCGTCAGCTCGCGGCGCCCGGACTGAGCTTCAAGGAGCGCCCCGCAGGAGAGCACCGCGTCATCGAGATGGGGCGATAGGAAGAGCCAAGGATTGTTTGTGGACATCGAGTTTTCTATGCGTGACGGAACTGCGCGTGCCACTGGTCTCCCCTCTGGAACAGTCCGCAAATCGATGTGTCCATCGGTGATCTCAGATTCCGACAGCATCATGATTACGCCGAGCATAGCTGAACCCGCACCGCCTGCGGGCGAATAGTCGTAACGCCGTCCGGAAGCTTAGGAAAACTTGAGCTGCTGCTGGCTGGGCCACTGCCGCGAGGTGCTGCGCTTTGCGGCGGCGCAGGGGGAGCAAGAGTAAATCCCGGTAGATGTCGGGAAAACTCTGTCACGGAGCAACACTACTTGTTCCATAGGTCGTATTTACTTGTAAGACACCGGCGGCTACTCGAGCTTCCGGACGCTGCTACCGGATCTTGCGGTGATTCGTTGCTGCCCCGCCTGCCGGGTGCATAGCCTTCCTGTAACTGGTCGTCAGGCAGGGGGAACGACGTGCGGGGAATAATCTTGGCTGGGGGAACGGGGTCCCGGCTGCATCCGATCACCCAGGGCGTAAGCAAGCAGCTGATGCCGGTCTATGACAAGCCGATGATCTACTATCCGCTGTCCACGCTGATCCTGGCCGGTATCCGGGACATCCTGGTCATCACCACCCCGCACGATGCGGAGCACTTCAGGCACCTGCTCGGCGACGGTTCACGCTTCGGGATCTCACTCTCGTACGCGGTACAGCCGCGGCCGGAGGGTCTGGCACAGGCGTTCCTGCTGGGCCAGGACCATATCGGCTCCGGGCCGGTGGCCCTGGTGCTGGGCGACAATATCTTCTACGGCCAGGGGCTGGGTGCGCAGCTGCAGCGCTTCTCGACGATTGACGGCGCGGCGGTCTTCGGCTACCGGGTGGCCGATCCCACCGCCTACGGCGTCGTGGAGTTCGACGAGTTCGGCACCGCCTTGAGCCTGGAGGAGAAGCCGGCGGTCCCGAAGAGCAACTTTGCGGTACCCGGGCTGTACTTCTATGACAACGACGTGGTGGAAATTGCCAGGAGCCTGCGGCCGTCCACGCGCGGGGAACTGGAGATCACCGATGTGAACCGGGTCTACCTGGACCGGGGCAAACTGTCCGTCCAGGTCCTGCCGCGCGGCACCGCGTGGCTGGACACCGGCACGTTCGAGTCCCTGTACGAGGCTTCCGGCTTCATCCGTACGCTCGAGCACCGGCAGGGACTTAAAGTAGGCGCGCCGGAGGAGGTCGCTTGGCGCCAGGGGTTCCTCTCCGACGAGGAGCTGCGCGAGCGCGCCGAGCCGCTGCTTAAGAGCGGGTATGGCACCTATCTGCTTGAGCTGCTGCGCCAGCCCGTGCTGCAGCACTGACATCCGGGACGCCGGCGGCGGGCCACGGGACCTGGGGTCCGGTGGCCCGCCGCCGTTTCGGCTGCCGTCAGCGGGCCAGGTAGGCGGCCAGCCGTTCGGCGGCCGGAGCGAGGACGAATCCTGCTTCCGTGATTTTGGACAGGTCGAAGCTGCTGCTGGCAGGCCTTGGGGCGGCGTCCTTGTCCGCGAAGTATTCGGCGGTGGAGACGCCGGCGATATCGGCCGCGTCCCGGCCGGCCAGCAAATAGATCTTCCGGGCGATGGCCGCCCAGGAGAGCGGGTCCCCGGTGTTCGACAGGTTATAGGTGCCGAAGGGCGCGCCGGTGTCGAGCAGGTGCCGGATGCCGGCGGCCAGGTCCTCGGTGAAGGTGAGCCGGCCGACCTGGTCTTCCACCACGGCCGGTGCGATGCCGCGCCCGGCCAGGGACGCCATGGTCCGCACGAAGTTGGCCCCGTCGCCAATCACCCAGCTGGTACGCAGGATGTAGTGCCGCGGCACGACGGCGACCACGGCGTCGGCCGCCGCCTTGGTCGCCCCGTAGACGCCCAGCGGGCTGGGCGGCTCATCCTCGGCGTGGACTTCGGCGCTGCCGTCGAAGACGTAGTCGCTGGAGACGTGGACCAGGGTGATGCCGTGGGCCGCGGCGATCCTGGCCAGGGCCGACACGGCGGTGACGTTGACCGCCCAGGCCTCGCGGCGGCCCTGATCGGTTTCGGCCTTGTCGACGGCGGTGTACGCGGCGGCATTGATGATGGCCGAGTAACCGCGCCAGTGGGGCGCAGGCCAGGTTCCGGGGTGGGCCAGGTCGAAGTCGGCCCGGGTGGCGAATTCCACGTGTGCCTGCCCTGCATAGGCGGTGCGCAGGGCCCGGCCCAGCTGCCCGTCGGCACCCAGGACCAGGATCTTCTTCGCGGGCATCGGCGTCACCTGGTCCAGCCGGGGATGGGCCCTGTCCTTGTCGGAGAGCTCGGCCCGCTGAAGCGGGATGGGCCAGTCGATGGCGGCGGTCTCGTCAGCCAGGTTCAGGAACGTGTACTGTTCCTGCGCGGCCGCGCTCCAATGGTCGTTGACCAGGTAGGTGTAGGCGGTGTTGTCCTCGAGGGTCTGGAAGGCGTTGCCCACGCCGCGGGGCACGAACACGGCGGTGGCGGCATTGAGTTCGGCGGTGAAGACGGTGCCGAAGGACGGCCCCTCGCGCAGGTCCACCCAGGCGCCGAAGATCCGCCCCGTCGCCACGGAAACGAACTTGTCCCATGGCTCGGCGTGGATGCCCCGGGTGGTGCCGGCCTTCTCGTTGAAGGAGATGTTGTTCTGTACCGGGCCGAAGTCCGGCAGCCCGGCGGCCAGCATCTTCTCCCGCTGCCAGTTTTCCTTGAACCAGCCGCGGTTGTCCCCGTGGACCGGAAGGTCGAACAGCAGCAGTCCGGGAATGGGCGTGGGCGCCGCCTGCAGCGGCTTGGCGAACTCCAGTTCCACGGCTACCGCCCCTGGTCCCGGTACCGGGCTTCCGCAGCGGCCTTTTGCGGGCGCCACCACGCCTCGTTGTCCAGATACCACTTGATGGTGTTGGCCAGGCCCGCCTCGAAGTTGGAATAGCGGGGCGTCCAGCCCAGCTCGGTGCGCAGCTTGGTGGAATCAATGCCGTAGCGCAGGTCGTGGCCGGGCCGGTCCGCGACCTGCTCGTAGGCGTCCCGGGGCCGGCCCATGGCTTCGAGGATGAGTTCGATGACGTCGCGGTTGTTCTTCTCCCCGCCGGCGCCAATCAGGTAGGTCTCGCCGATGCGGCCCTGCTCCAGGATGGTGAGCACGGCCGAGGAGTGGTCATCGGCATGGATCCAGTCCCTCACGTTTGCCCCGGCCCCGTACAGTTTCGGCCGCACGCCGTCGATCACGTTGGTGATCTGCCGCGGAATGAACTTTTCCACGTGCTGGTACGGGCCGTAGTTGTTCGAGCAGTTGCTGATCGTCGCCTGCACCCCGAAGGAACGCACCCAGGCCCGCACCAGCAGGTCCGAGCCGGCCTTGGTCGAGGAGTAGGGGCTGGAGGGGTTGTAGGGGGTGGCCTCGGTGAACCGTGCCGGATCCTCCAGGGCCAGGTCCCCGTAGACCTCGTCGGTGGAAATGTGGTGGAACCGGGTGCCGTGGCGGCGCACCGCCTCCAGCAGCGTGTACGTGCCGATCACGTTGGTTTCCAGGAACGGGGCCGGATCGTGCAGCGAATTGTCGTTATGCGATTCCGCCGCGTAGTGGACCACGGCATCGGCGGCGGCCACCAGCGGATCAACCACCGCGGCGTCGGCAATATCCCCGCGCACCAGCCGGCACCGGTCGGCCGGCAGTCCCGCCAGCGATGCCTTGTTGCCCGCGTAGGTCAGCTTGTCCAGCACCGTGACGGTGTGACCGGTGTTTTCCAGCACATAGTGGACAAAGTTCGAACCGATAAACCCGGCACCGCCGGTGACAAGAAGTTCCCCCATGGCGCCCAGCCTACCGGCAGGCACCGCCAGTCAGGTCACAGTTTGGTAACGGGTGGCCGTTCAAACGGCGTGCCTATTGGGAGGTTCCGGCCGGGTGCCCAGCCGGGTGCGCGCAATGTGTTCGGCGATGGCCAGGGCAGAGGTAGCCGCGGGCGAGGGCGCATTGCGCAGGAGAGTCACGGGGCCGATCTGGTCGATGGCGAAGTCGTCCAGCAGCGAGCCGTCGCGGCCCAGGCCTGTGCCCGCACTCCGGTGGCTGCCTTGGCTGCCAGGTCGCCAAGTTCCAGCTCCGGGATGAAGCGGCGGGCCTGCCGGTAATACAGCGGCTTGATGACCGAAGCAGCTACTTCCTTCACTCCCATCCGCCAATGCGCCTTGGCCAGCGGCCCTGCACCGGGCCAGGCCAGCGAAGACCAGACATCCCGCGGTGAAATGTTGCGCCAGCGGTACCCCTCCCGTGCCAGTGCCGGCACCGCGTTGGGTCCTACATGAACGTCCCCGTAGATCCCACGGGTGAAATGCACGCCCAGGAATGGGAACCGCGGATCCGGAACGGGATAGATCATCCCGCGGACCAGATGCTGGTGGCCGCCGACAGCGTCCAGTACTCGCCCCGGAAGGGCAGGATCTTCGGTGACTTCGGTGCCCCGATGAAGCCGGCCACGACGTCGGACTGCAGGCCCGCGCAGACGACCAGCCGGTCGAAGGCGAACTCGGCGCCGCCGGCAGTGACGCGCACCCCGCCGCCGTCGCGCCGGATGGCGGTCACCTCGTGGCCCGGCAGGACGGCGCCGCCGGCCTGCCGGACGTCCCCCGCCATGGCTTCGGTGATGGCCGCATAGTCGACGACGGCGGTGTGCGGCGAATGCAGGGCGGCGATTCCCGCCGCGTGGGGTTCGATGTCGCGCAGCTCCTCGCTGCCCAACCGGCGCAGGCCGGGAACGTCATTGGCCCGGGAGCGTTGTTCGAGGACATCCAGGGCGGCCAGTTCGGAGTCGTCCACGGCCACCACCAGCTTGCCGGCTTCCCGGTAGGGCAGCTGTTTGTCCTGGCAGTATTCCTTGACCATCGCCCGTCCGCGCACGCACAGCTGCGCCTTCAGGGAACCTGGCGCATAGTAGATGCCGGCGTGGACCACGCCGGAATTATGCCCGGTCTGGTGCAGCGCGACCCGGTCTTCCTTCTCCAGGACGGTCACCTGCCCGTGGCCTTGCAGTGCCAGGGCACGGGCAATCGCGATGCCCACGATGCCGCCGCCGACCACTCCGATAGTCCCGCTGCTGCCGTCCATCCGGCACCTGCCCTCCTTGCCGCTGATCAATGTCGAGGCCAGCATAACGGCCGCGGGAGCATGCCCGGGTGCGCCGGGTGCATGGGCCTGGCACCGTTGCCGACCGCGGGGTTCGGCAGGGGCGGTGCGTGTCCGGTGGCCAGTGCCGGATGCGGATGGATGGGCCGGAACACGCCGCTTGAGGAAATCTTGGCCTTGTTCTGGGTTTTTCTTGAACCTATTCCACGGCCACGCTACGTATATGTATCAGTAGTCACAAGGATCCAGGTGGACCTGCCGGCGGCTTGCCGGCATGCGGGACCCGGTCCGGTATCGCCAATTCGGGGGCCGGGTACGCCAAGCCTGGGATGCCTTGTGGCGGCAGCCGTTCTATTGGGGGAGTGGTATGGCTAATATCGCATTGTCGTTGCCTGAGCGTGGCCGGTCCAAGGGGGACGTCCGGCGCAGCGCCGAATCCACGTTGCGGGTGGTGCCGTCCTGGCGCCCGTTCATCGGCCGGGAGGACCTGGTTGAAGGCGCCCGCCAGGCGCTGGTCTCGTCCGCGGGGGCGGGAATCCTGCTGGTGGGGGGCGCCGGTGTCGGGAAGACCACCTTGGCGCAGCATCTGGTGGAACAGTATTTTGGCCAGGCGTGTGTCGTCCAGGTGCGCGGCAGCGCCGCCACCGCCCAGCTGCCCTTCGGGGCCTTGGGCTTCCTGCTGGCCGAGGCGCCCGCCGATGCGCTGGACCATCCCGTGGTAGGCCTGCAGGAGGCATCCCGCCTGCTGTTGGACCGGGCCGCCGGCCGCAAGCTGCTGATCATGGTGGAAAACGCCGGCGAACTGGACGCGTTGAGCGCTGCGGTGCTGATCCAGCTGGCGCGGGCCCGGCTCGCCAAGCTCATTGTCAGCGTTACCGGGTTTCCGGAAGGGGGCGATCCATTCGCCCGGCTGTGGTCCGGCGGCGAACTGCTGCGGCTGGACCTGGAGAATTTCACCTTGGACGAGTCCGGGCGGTTCGTGGAGTCACTGCTGGGCGGGCCCATCTCGCGGGCTGCGGTGCGGGCCTTATGGGGGCTCACCGCAGGCAACCCGCTGTTCCTGCGCCTGCTGGCCCTGGAACAGCGCAGCGCCGGCGTCCTGGTGCAACGCGAGGGCCTGTGGGTGCTGGCCGGCCGGATGGTCCACTTGGGTGAGATTGCCCAGGTTGTGCGTTCGTGGCTGGAGACCTTCACTCCCCGGCAGCGGGGTGTCCTGGAGCTGCTCGCTTTCGCGGCCGAGCTGCCGCTGGCGCTGCTGCACCGCCGGGGGGACGAGGACATCGTGGACGAACTCCAGGAACTGGGCGTCCTCGACGTCTCGCCGGCCGGTCCGGCTACCGTCCGGCTGAAGCAGCCCTTGGTGGCGGCCGTCCTGCGCCAGACCGTGCAGCCGGGCAGGAGCCTGGAACTGTGGCAGTCCATCGCGGCCGGCGGCCGGCCGGAGAACCTGAATCCCTCGGCCGTGGTGAGGTTCGCCGAATGGAGCCTGGACTGCGGGCAGCCGCTGGACCGGCCGACTGCCCTGGAGGCAGCCGGCCTGGCGAACCGGCTCCAGGACCGGACGGCCGCCCTGCGCCTGGCCCGGTGCGTTGCGGACAGCAGCCGGGATCCGGAACTCGTGCTGGAGGAGGCCCGGGCCCTGTCTGCGTTGGGCGACCCGCTGGCAGCTGTCCAGGCCGTCGACCGCGTGCCGCTTCCGGCCGTTGGCAGTCTGGTCCGGACCCGGCTGCTGCTGGAGCGCCATCGCGCACTGCGGAGCCTGCCGGAATCCGCTGCGGCGTCCGACGGCGTCCTGCCAGGCCTGCGCCGGTCCGCCGAGCGCGCTGAGCCGGGGACCGTTGCCGGAGACAAGCACGCCGTGGACCGGGAACTGACGCTGGCCGAGGCCGAGCAGGCCGTCTATTGCGGCCGCCTGGCGCAACTGCCGGCCGCGCTCGGCCAGGTCTTCGATGATCGGAGCCTGGCACTTCACGAACGGCTCGGGGCCGGCGTACTGCTTGGGGCGGCCCGTTCGCTGACCGGCCGGGCCACCGAGGCAGTCGGGATTGCCGAACAGCTGGAGGCCGCCTTGGGGGCACCCCAGCTCATGCCGGCCGAGCAGGCGCAGGTCCGCGGCGGCATCTTCATGATCTACCTGGCAGCCGGCCTGTGGACCCGCTGCGCACAGCTGCTCGAAGAGGACCTGATCCTGGGCGGCACCGGCCGCGGTATGGGCGGGGAGTTGGCCGCCGGCCTGCTGCACACCCTCTGCGGCCGGGCCGAAAAGGGGCGCGAAGCGCTTGAGGGTGTCATTGCGCAGCTTGAGGTGGCCGACCCCGCCGGAGTGCTTCCACTGGCTCTTGCGGCCGCGGCGTATGCCTGCGCCCTGGGCGCTGACCAGGCGCGGGCGCGGCGGTACCTTCAGGCTTGTGCCCAGGCCGGACAGCCCGGACCGTGGGCGCTGCGGGCCGGGTCGGACTATTTCCGGATTTTGACCCAGGCCCGGTTGGGCCGCCGCGATGAGGCTGTCGCGGAGCTGAACGATTGCGCCGACCAGGCTGCCGCCGGCGGCTTGCATACCCAGATGGCCATCTGCCTGGGCGCGGCGGCGCGGCTCGGGGACCTGGCGTCGGCCCGGCGCCTGGCCGGCTCCACCGCAACGGGAGACGGCCCGCTGGCGCAGATGCTTCACTTGTCGGCTGCAGGACAGATCCGCAACGAGGCCGGCCTGCTGCTGCGGGCGGGCGAGCTGGCACGGAACGAAGGCAACGACCTGCTGGCCTATGAACTGGCCGAAACCGTTGCCCGGATGGCACCGGACGAAGCAGGCAGGCGCCAGGCGCGGCTGCTGCAGCGCCAGACATTCCGCAAACTGGACCGTTTCCGAAACACACGGCGCCGCATCCAGGAACTGAATGATTTCGAACGCGACCTTGCGGTCGCCGCCGGGCAGGGGCGCAGCAGCACCTCGCTGGCCAAGGAGCTGCACCTCTCGCCCCGGACGGTGGACTGGCACCTGGGCAAGATCTACAGCCGGCTGCAGGTGTCCGGCCGTGCCGAGCTGCGCGAAATCCTGGCCTAGGGGCCGGCCGTGATCGGGGAATTCGGGGCGGTCCCGCTGGTGGGACGCCGGGAGGTCCTGGCCGGGATCCAGGCCAGCATACTCGGGCCGGGCGGCGGCGCGCTGGTGGTCGCCGAACCGGGCACGGGCAAGTCCGCCGTGGCCAGGGCCGCGGTAGCTGCGCTGGGGGACCGGGTGCATCCGATGTCCATCTACGCCGGCCCGGAGCTGGCTGGCGTCCCGTTCGGGGCGCTGGCGCCCCAGCTGGGGCCGATGACCGCGGCCGAATCCGGATCGGTGCTGGCCGCCATGCGTTCCCTGCTGGCGCGCATGCGCAGCGCCGGCACGGACGGCAAGCCCGTGCTGATGATTATCGATGACGTCCAGGAACTGGACGAGGGCAGCGCCGTGCTGGTGGCCCAGCTGGTGTCCTCCGGTGCGGCCAAACTGCTGGCCCTGGGCACGGTCCGGCCGCCGGTGTCCCAGGAACTGCTGTCGCTGGCCGCGGACCGGCTGCTGACCAGGCATGACCTGGGTCCGCTGACCCAGGCCGAAACCGGCCAATTGTGCCGGGAGGTCCTGGGCGGGCAGGTACTGGACAGCAGCAGCGCTTCGCTGCAGGCGGCGGCCGGGGGCATCCCGGGTTTCATCCTGGCGCTGCTGGCCCAGGCCCGGCGCAGCGGCACCCTGGTGGAGCGCAACGGTGTCTGGATGCTTACCGGCGAACCGGGGCCGCCGGATGCCCGAGTGATCGATCTGGTCAAGGCCCGGCTGGGCAATCGTTCCGCAGCGGCCCGGGAGGCTTTGGAGACCATTGCCCTGGCAGAGCCGCTGTCGCTGCAGGTCCTGCTCAGGTCCGCGGCCGGCGCGCACTTGGACGACCTGGCCGCCGATGGAGCGATCACGGTAGATCCGGACCGGCTCGTGCGTATCGCCCATCCGTTGCACGCGGAGGTGATCCGCAAGCTGGTTCCCGCCAATCGGAACCGGCGCCTGCGCCAGCAGGTCCTTGCGGCCATGGACAGCGGGCCCGATGCGTACTGGAGCCTGCTGCGGTCGGTGGACTGGTCGCTTGACTGCGGGCTCCAGGTGCCTGACGGACAGCTGCTGCGTGCGGCCAGGCTGGCCAACGACGCCGGTGACAGCGCGCTGGCCCTCAAGGCCGCCACCGCGGTGGCCTCGGTGCGGCTCCAGCCGGCGGCACACGTGCAGGCCGGTAGGGCGTACGCCGCCGAGGGCGACTACCGCAAGGCCGCTGCTTCGGGGGACGAGGCGCTCGACGAGGCCCATGACCTGGTGACAGCGGCCGGCGCTGCGCTTCTCGGCGCCCGGGCCTGGGCTTCGGGGACCGCGCCGGCGCGCCTCGAAGACGTGGCCGGCCGCTGGGCGCAGGCGGTGGAGCGGATTACCGCGGCGGACAGTGGGTGCGAAAGACTGGCCGAATGGTCGCGGACGGGTATCCGGTTGCTGCGGCTCGGGGCCAGGGTCGCCGCCGGAGACTACTCAGGAACCGAAGCCGAACTCGGCGAAATCATCGACCAGCCGGAAGACTTCGCCGAAACGGCGCTGATGGCCAGGGTGCTGACGGGGGAAGTGCTCATCGCCACGGGCCGCGCCGAGGCCGGGATTCTGCTGACGGCGCAGGCCCTGGCGATGCTGCGGCTGGACGGAGCCCGGCTGCAGCCTTTCCGCGATATCGCCGTGTCCACCCACGTGCTTGGCCTCATCCGGCTGGGCAGCCCGGACCGCATCCCCGAGGTGCTGGCGGAGTTCCCGGAATCTGCGCATCCAGGACGTGACCGGCCCGGCGGGGCCGCCGGCCTGGCGGCCGCTGTGGCGGCCATGGACGGTGTTGCACCGGACAGCGGGTTGGCGCTGTTCAAGCCGGCAGTCGAGGCCTTGGAAATATCGGACTCGCAGCAGCTGCTTCCGGTGGCCTTGGCTGCCGGGGCCTATCTGGCGGCACTGGCCGGGGACGAGGCGGCGGCAGGGGGATACCTGGCCAGGATTTCCGTACTCGGAACCTGGGCACGCCCCCAGCTGCAGTTGCTCGGCGACGGCTATGCGGCGGCGGCGGGATTCCTGCAAGGCGGCGGGGAAGACCTGCTGGACGCACTGCGGAACGCCGCGGATGAAGCATCGCGGCGGGGCTGGATCAGCGACGAAATCGAACTGCGGACCGCGCTCCTGCAGGTGGGCGATCTGGGCGTGCTGGACCAGTTGGCCAAGGCAACCGAGAACGCCGAGGGGCCGCTGGCCGCAGCGCTGAACTCGATGGCACGGGCCGTGATGGTGGCGGACGTCGAGAGTCTGGAAGCCTTGGCGGATCACGCACACGGTCCAGCCGTCCTGGCCATTGCCTTGGCAGCGCTCAGGCGGGCGGAAACAGTGGCCGGGCCGGCGTCCGCCGACACGGTCCTGGCCCGGAAGGTCCTGCCGGCGCTGGAAAAGTTCGGTTTCCGTCAGCAGGCCGACCACAGGCCTGCCGCGGACGGCACCCCGGGAGCCGGCAAGCCCGCCGCCGTCAAGCTGACCGGCCGCGAGCGCGCGATTGCCGAGCTGGTGGCCCAAGGACTGAAGAATGCGCAGATCGCCGGGGAGCTGTGCCTGTCCGTGCGCACCGTCGAGGGTCATATCTACCGTACCTTCGCCAAGCTGGGCATTAGCCGCCGCGAAGAGCTGACGGTGGACCTGCTGGCAGCCGAGTAGCTGGGACGGCCGCTACTTAAGCTAAGCACCCGTAGGTATTACGCAAGACAGCCCGGACAGCCATCCTTAGGCTTTTTCCAAGCTCAATACCTTGGAAGCCATGGTTGGGGGAACTGCCAATGACGAGTACCGTCGAAGCGACGCGGCCGGGGGAAAGGGATCCGGCGACCGGACTGGTCCCGGCCGCCCGGCACCGGCTGGCGGTTGACATAGCGGCCTCGTTGTCCAGCCAGGGCGCCCTGATCCTGGGCGGGCCCGGCACCGGCAAGACCACCCTGGCCCGCCACGTGCTGCAGCTGCTGGACGGCAACACCCATGTGGAGCGGGTCCGGGGCGGGGCCATGGTCGCCGCGATTCCCTACGGCGCCATCCACTACCTGCTCAGCGAGGTCGAGCTGCAGGTACTGGAGCACCCTATCCACGTGGTCGCGGCCGTTGCCCGGTTGCTGCGGCAGCGGGCGCAGGGCCGCAGGACCGTTATCTTTATCGACAACGCGGAACTGCTCGATGAACAGGCAGCAGCGACCCTGGCGCAGCTTGCCGCGGATGCCACGGTGGCACTGCTGGTGTGTGCCGAGGACACCGCACGGATTCCGGCAAGCTTCGCCGGGTTGAGGCGGAACGGGCTGCTGGCACGATTCGATCTGTCGGCCTTCGGCTTCGCTGAGGCCTGTGAATGGCTTGATGCCGCGCTCGCCGGCAAGGTCGGCGGGTACCCGGCGCACGAACTCTGGACGGAAAGCGGAGGCAACCCTCTGCTGCTGGGAATCCTGGCCGGCGAATGGACCCGGACGGGTCTGCTCTACCGGCGGGAAGGCAGCTGGTGCCTCCGCGAGGAAGCCGGCCGGCCGGCTCCGGGCCTCGACGGCGTCCGGCCCGCCCGGCTGGAGGGCCTGGCGCCCGGTGAGCGGGAGCTGGCGGAAATTCTGGCCCTGGCCGGCAGCCTGCCGATGGCGCTGGTCCGCCGGATCGGCAGCGATGCAGACCTGGACGAACTGCACAGCCGGGGCATCGTGGCGCTGGGCAGCGGCCCGACCGCGGTGGCGGGCATACCGGACCGGCTTCTCGTCGAGCTGCTCCGCAGCGGGATGCCGCCGGAGCGTTCGCGCCAACTGCTGGCGGCGGTGCTCGGCGCCGGCGGCTGGGAGGTCCTCGACACTGAGGGGGACCGGGCCGGTACGGCAACGCTGTCCCTGGCCCGGTGGGCGCTGGAGGCCGGCGCGGAACTGGGAGCCAATCGTGCGTTGTCCGCGGCCCGGGCGGCGCTGGATGCCGGGGATGCCGGGTTGGCCCTGCGGCTGGCCGGGCAGGCGGCCGGCGGGCATCCGGCGTCGGCAGCGCTGCTGGCCGAGGCCCATCTGGCGCTGCACGATGCGCCGGCAGCGGCGGCCGCCTTGGCGGCAGCGGGCGGAGCCATCCCGCAGCAGGGCGGATACGCCGCAGCGTGTGCCCCCGGTCTGCCGCGGCCCGGTCCGGCACCGCTTTGCGGCCGGGGCGCCGGGTCCGAACCGGCAGACGGCTGCACCGCGCTGCTGGCCGCAGGTCTGAGCCGCGCCGGGGCCGGCGGTCCGTTGGATCCGGACCTGGCGGCGGCCGAGCTGGACCTGCACCTTGGGCGGTTCCGCGATATCCCGGTCGACCGGCTCCAGGCCCTCCTGCACGCTCCGGAACCAGGGGTGCGGCACCGTGCGGCCGTGCTGCTCACCCAGGTCTATGGAGGTACCGGACAGGGGGCTGAAGCCGAGCGGCTGGCCGGCGAGCTGGCGGATCGGTCCGGACCTCCCGGCAGCCAGGACAGCTTTGCCATGGAGTTTGCCGTGGAGGCTGCCGACGGACTTCGGGAGCGTTTCCGCAGGCAAGGCCTGTGGGAGGGGTATGCGCGCCTACTCGGCCGGCAGCACAGCAGGTCGGCTCTGCGTGATGCGACCCTGTGGGCGTATGCCGATCTTGCTGAGGGGCTGCGCCTGGCCGACGCCGGGGAGCCCCGCAGCGCCCTGGCCGTCCTATTGCGGGCCAGGGGCCAGCTGAAGTCTCCGGGCGGCAGCCGGCTGCTGCCGCTGGCCGTGGCCGCCTGCGCCTACGCTTCGGCGCTGCTTCGGGATCCGGACGGCGTCCGGGCCCATCTGGCGGCTGCCGACGACCAGGAAGTATGCGTTCCGTGGCCGCTGCGGGCGGCGGCCCGTTACTACGCCGGCATGGCACGGGCCACGCTGGGATCCTATGCGGCGGCCGCAGCCCAGTTGCAGGCCGAAGCCGCCGCGGCCGAAGCCAACGGCGCCCTCGCTGCCGCATTGCGTTTCCTTTTCGGCGCGGCGCGGCTGGGGGCGTCCGAAGCCCTTCCGCAGCTGGCCGGGCTGGCCGGCCGCGTGCAGGGACCATTCGCCCAGGCCTGCGGTTCCTTCGGCGCAGGACTGCAGGCGGGGGATCCGGCCGAGCTCTTGTCCGCAGCCCATGTGGCAGCCGACGACGGCCATGCTGTCTTCGCCCGCGAAGCAGCCCGGCTGGCCCTGGCCCTGGCCAGCGGCTGCGGGGAGACGGCGATGATGCGGACGGCGCAGAAATATATCTATCTGGACAGCGCCGGCTTCGATTTCTGCATCGGCCGGCTGGGCGGCGGCCAGGCGCTGACGGTACGCGAGCAGGAGGTGGCCGGGCTCGTCGCCGTCGGCCGGTCCAACCTGGACATCGCCCAGCATTTCGGGGTCTCGGTCCGGACCATCGAAGGACACCTGTACAAGCTCTACGCAAAGCTTCAACCCAAGCACGATCCGATCCTCGGCGGCTTGGCCTTGGAAGGATAAAGGGACATGGATGAACTGCAGCCACACACCACACTGATCGGCCGGCAGGAACAGTTCCGCACCATCGTCGACGCCCTGGGCGATCCGCGGCACTGCGGAGCCATCGTCGCGGCGCCGGCGGGGATGGGCAAGACTGCGCTGCTGGGCGCCGTCATGGCTGCGGAGGCGGCCAGGTTCCGTTTCATACCGGTGGCCGCCGGAGCCGCTGCGGGCATGGATGTTCCCTACGCTGCGCTGACCCCCATGCTGGCCCGGTTGCCGCTGGGCGGCGAACCGCTGGCCCTCGACGTGCTGCGGACAGTGCTTGAGTTCGCCGACGCCGACGCCGGGCGGCGGCCGGTGATCGTGGTGGACGACGCCGATGAACTTGATGACGGCAGTGCCTCGGTCATTGCCCAGCTCGCAGCCAGTGGAAAGGTCCGAACCCTGGCGTCGGTCCGCCCCGGCCACAGCCGGGGCGGGGAGCTGGCCGCCATGGCCCGGGAAGGCATCCTGCGGCGGGTGGAGCTCAAGCCGCTCACACCGGAAGAACAGGACGAATTCTGCCGCGGGGCGTTGGAGTCCCCGGTGCTGCCGGCCGGCATCCGGCTCCTCGGCCAGGCCTCGGGTGGCAGCCCGCAGCGCCTGGCCCTGCTGCTCCAGGAGGCCCGGCGCGCCCGGTGCCTGGTGCAGCGGAACGGTGCCTGGGTGCTGCTCGGCGAACCGCCGGAGGACAGCCAAGCCCTGCAGGACGCCGCCAGGCTGGAGCTGTCACCCTTGGACGAGGCCGCGCGGTCCGCCCTGCTGGCACTGGCGCTGATGGGCCCGGCCCGGCGCGACGTGGTCGAACAGTTCTTGGCGCCGGACGTCATCGACGCCCTGGCCGCGGCAGGATACCTAGACCCCGGCCCGGCCGACGCAGGGGAACCCCTGCTCCAGCTGGCGCCCTCGCTGCATCCGGAGTCGCTGCGCCGGCTGGCTCCGGTCGCCCTCAAACGGCGGATGCACCAGTGGTTCACCACCCGTGCCGCCGCGGCAGGGCTGCCTCAGCGGCAGCGGCTGCTGGCGGTGCGGTGGGCGCTGGAATGCGGCAATCCGGTAGCGCCGGAACAGCTGCTGGCGGCCGCGGAGGAGGCCAACGCCTGTTTCCGGCCCGGTGCCGCGCTGCTGGCAGCCTCTGCCCCGGGCAGCGCGCAGGCAGGCCCCGCGGCCGCGGTGGAGCTGGCCCGCGCCGGCATGTACCAGGGACGGTTCCTTGCGGCCCGGGCCTCGGTCCTGCCGGTGCTGGACACTGCCGACGCTCCCGAAACGGTGGCCGCGGCTGCCGAAATCGCCGTCCAGCTGGCACTCCTCCAAGGCCAGGGGCGGGCTGCACTGGAGGAGCTGGCGGACCGCTGGCAGGCGGCCTTGTCCCGGCTGCGCGGACAGGCTCCGGCCGGAACAGCAGTGGACGGCACGGGACCGGAACTGCTCCGGCTGCAGGCACGCAGCGCCGGCGGCCGTCCGGCCGATACGCTTGCCGAACTGGAACAGCTGGTGCGCGGCTGCACCGACCTCAGGCTGCAGCTGCAGGCGCTGGTCCTGCTCGCCGAAATCCAGTCGGCCGCCGGCCTCGGCGCGCAGTGCACCGCGACGGCGGCCCGGGCCTTGGACCTGCTCGAGGGCGGCTCCGGGCCGGCGCCCCAGGCACAGCTGCGGATCCGGCTGGCACGGCAGCTGCTCCGCACCGGGGAACTGGACGCCGCCGAACGGCAGCTGGGAGTGCTTGAGTCCACCATGCCCGAGGCCATGCTGGTTTTCGGCGGCACCGTGGACTTCCTTCGGGCCTGGCTGGCCCTGAAGCAGGGCCACGTCCACCGGGCACTGGAGCAGCTGGCAGTGGCCGTGGAGGGCCTGCGCCAGTACGATCCCGAACAGCTGCTGCCTTATGCACTCGGCTGGGCTGCATCGGCCGCTGCCTTGGCCGAAGACCGGCACGCTTCCGGCCGGTACTTGGAAGAATTTGCCGGCCTGCCGCACCAGGGGCCACCGGAGACCTCGCTGCTGGCCCAGGCCTACATCGAAAGTGCCTCGGCACTGTTCGAAAGTGCCTCCGCGGCCGTGGACCGGCTGGCAGACATTGCCCGGATGCTGGCCGCTGCCGGCAGGCCTGCGGCGGAGCTGGAAGTGAGGATGCTGATGGTCCGGCTGGGGGACAAGGCCGGGCTCGATGAGATGATCCGCTGTGCCGGCACCATGGAGGGACCCGAGGCCAAGATCTACGCAGACTTTGCCCGGGCTGCGCGCGCCAGGTGCGGGAAACAGTCGCTGGCTGCGGCGGCCCGGGCCGCGGACGCCGGCTACCTGATGCTGGCGGCCGAAGCAGCCGCCCAAAGTGTCCGCCAATTTGCGGCCGACGCCAACCACAAGCTGGCAAGGGAAGCCGGAAAATTCCTGCAGAACCTGCGTCGGCAGTGGCCCGGGACCGACGGCCTGCGCCTGGTGGACGCTCCCGCCGGGCGGCAGTTGACCCACCGGGAACGTGACGTTGCCGTGATGGCCGCCAGCGGCACCCGGGCCCGGGAGATTGCCGAGCGGCTGGGCGTGTCCGTGCGGACCGTGGAGGGGCACATCTACCGTATCTACGAAAAGCTGGACATCCGCAGCCGCGAGGAACTGGCCGCCAGCTTTGGGCAGGACACCGCGGCCGAACGGCACCAAGTAGCCCCTAGGTAGTCTGCCGAAACGGCCCCCAGTATCCGGTGCCGAAGTCGAGTGTCCGCTACTCATGCCCCGTCCCCGGCAGCTGCCTAGGCTGGGTGCATGAGAGGCAGGGGCGCAGGCGAGCGCCCGGCCCTCAAACCGGGCCTGCCGCGGAGGCAGGTTCGGTTTCCCCTATACGGGGCCGGCGGTGAGAAATCTTCCGAGACCGAGATTTCGCCCCCCAGCAGCCGCCGGCCCCTTATGCGGGGAGACGTCTTTCGTTCCCTTTCCTGTTTCCGGCCCCGTGTCCGGGGTTGCTTCCCGGTGCCGCGGTGGCGGTAGGCTTGTACCCGCACCCCGGAGTTCGCCAGAACTTCGGGTATTTGTGCTGCACTGCTGTTTCCACGGAGCTTTTGCCGTGGCCGGACGAAGGAAAGACCATGAGCCTGAACGGACTGCGCACCGCCCTCGGCCAGGATGAATCCTTCGCCCGGCTCCGCTCCCACGCTGCCAAACCTGCCGGCGCGCGCAGCGAGGACCTGCAGATCGGCGCCCCGGTCGGGCTGCGTGCGGCGCTGATCGCCGAAATGGCGGACGGGCTCCAGTCCGGGATCGTGCTGGCCGTCACCGCCACCGGCCGCGAGGCCGAGGACCTGGCCGCGGCGCTGCGCTGCTATCTGCCGCCGGCTTCGGTGGACGAGTTCCCTAGCTGGGAAACCCTGCCGCATGAGCGTCTTTCGCCGCGTTCGGACACCGTGGGCCGCCGACTGTCCGTGCTGCGCCGGCTGGCGCAGGCCCGCGAAGCGGACACCGGGGCGGCCGACGGCGCCGGGCCGCTGCGGGTGGTCACCGCACCGGTGCGGGCGGTGCTTCAGCCGCTGGTCAAGGGGCTGGGGCAGCTGCAGCCGGTATCGCTGAAGGTCGGCGACGAGGTGCCCTTCGATACCGTGGTCCGGCAGCTGGCCGACGCCGCCTATGCGCGGGTGGACATGGTCACCCGCCGCGGCGAGTTCGCCGTGCGCGGCGGCATCCTGGACGTCTTCCCGCCCACCGAGGACCATCCGGTGCGGATCGAATTCTTCGGCGACGAGGTGGACCAGATGCGCTGGTTCGCCGTGGCGGACCAGCGGTCGCTCGGCGCCGAAGGGGTCAAGCACCCGACCCGGCTGTACGCCCCGCCGTGCCGTGAGCTGCTGATCACCCCGGAGGTGATGAGCCGGGCCGCGAAACTGAAGTCCCAGATGCCGGCCGCCGCGGACATGCTCGAGAAGATCGCGGGAGGAATCGCCGTCGAAGGCATGGAATCGCTGGCTCCGGTGCTGGTGGACGCGATGGTGCCGCTGGCCGGGGAACTGCCGGCCGGGTCGATCGCCGTCGTCGTCGAACCGGAGAAGGTCCGTGCCCGGGCCCACGACCTGGAGGCGACCAACGCCGAGTTCCTCGCCGCAGCCTGGGCCACCGCCTCCGACGGCGGTTCGGCGCCGCTGGATCTGGCACTGCAGGGGGACCTGGAGTCCGCCGGCTTCCGCTCCCTGGCCGAGACCCGTGCCACCGCCCTGGCACATTCGGTCTCCTGGTGGTCCCTGACCTCCTTTAATCCGGATGATGAGACGGTGCTGGACATCGACACGCTCACCATCGCCGCCCGCGAGCCGCGCGGCTACCAGGGCGATGTGGCCGAAATGATGGAGTTTATCGGCTCCCGGATCCGGGACTCCTGGCGGGTCGTGATCGCCACCGAAGGCACCGGCCCGGCCCAGCGCCTGGCCGAGCTCTTCCACGATGCCGGGATTCCGGCCACTCGGGTCGAATCCCTCGACGACCAGCCGCAGCCCGGGATTATCGAGATCACCCGGGCCAGCGCGGGCAAGGGCTTCGTCTTCGACGGACTGAAACTCGGCCTGCTGACCGAGGCGGACCTGCTCGGCCGGGCCTCGGCGGCCTCCACCCGGGACATGCGCAAGATGCCCTCGAAACGGCGCAACGCCGTCGACCCCCTGCAGCTGACCGAGGGCGACTTTGTGGTCCACGAACAGCACGGCGTGGCCAGGTTCGTGGAACTGCTCCAGCGCTCCACGGGGGCCGGACCGACCAAGACCATGCGCGAATACCTGGTGCTCGAATACGCACCGGCCAAGCGCGGCGCACCGGGGGACCGGCTGTTCGTGCCGACGGATCAGCTGGACCAGGTGACCCGCTATGTCGGCGGGGACACACCGGCATTGTCCAAGATGGGCGGCTCGGACTGGGCCAAGACCAAAAACCAGGCCCGCAAGGCGGTCAAGGAGATCGCCGGCGAGCTGATCCGGCTGTATTCGGCGCGGATGGCCTCGCGCGGCCACGCCTTCAGCCCGGATACCCCGTGGCAGCGCGAGCTGGAGGAAGCGTTCCCGTATGTGGAGACTCCCGACCAGCTGACCACCATTAACGAGGTCAAGGCAGACATGGAGCGCGAGGTGCCGATGGACCGGCTGGTCTCCGGCGACGTGGGCTACGGCAAGACCGAGATCGCGGTGCGCGCCGCCTTCAAGGCGGTACAGGACGGCAAGCAGGTGGCCGTGCTGGTGCCCACGACGCTGCTCTCGCAGCAGCACTTCGAAACCTTCTCCGAACGTTTCTCCGGCTTCCCGGTGCGGGTCAAGCCGCTCTCGCGCTTCCAGGCCGCCAAGGAAGCCAAGGACACGATGGAAGGGATCAAAAACGGCAGCGTCGACGTCGTCATCGGCACGCACCGGCTGCTGTCCCAGGGGATGCAGTTCAAGGACCTCGGCCTGGTGATCGTGGACGAGGAGCAGCGTTTCGGCGTCGAACACAAGGAAGCGCTGAAGAAGATGCGCACCAACGTGGACGTGCTGGCGATGTCGGCGACGCCCATCCCGCGCACCTTGGAAATGTCGCTGACCGGGATCCGCGAAACCTCCACCCTGGCCACGCCGCCGGAGGAACGCCACCCGGTGCTCACCTATGTGGGCGCCTACACGGACAAGCAGGTCACTGCGGCCATCCGGCGCGAGCTGATGCGCGAGGGCCAGGTGTTCTTCGTACACAACCGCGTCTCCTCGATCGACCGCCAGGCCGCGCACCTCCGCGAGCTGGTGCCGGAGGCCCGGGTGGAGGTGGCGCACGGGCAGATGTCCGAGGCCCGGCTGGAGCAGATCATCGTGGACTTCTGGGAGAAGCGCTTCGATGTGCTGGTCTGCACCACCATCATCGAAACCGGCCTGGACATTTCCAATGCCAACACGCTGATCGTGGACCGGGCGGATTCCTACGGGCTGTCCCAGCTGCACCAGCTGCGCGGCCGGGTGGGCCGCGGACGCGAGCGGGCCTACGCCTACTTCCTGTACCCGGCGGAGAAGCCGTTGGGCGAAGTGGCGCTGGAGCGGCTGAAGGCCGTGGCCGCCCACAACGAACTGGGCGCCGGCATGCAGCTGGCCATGAAGGACCTGGAGATCCGCGGCGCCGGCAACCTGCTCGGCGGCGAACAGTCCGGCCATATCCAGGGCGTAGGCTTCGACCTCTACATCCGCCTGGTCGGCGAGGCCGTGGCCGAGTACCGCGGCGAGGCGGCGGAGAAGGCCGCCGAAATGAAGATCGAGCTGCCGGTCAACGCCCACCTGCCGCACGATTACGTGCCGGGGGAGCGGCTGCGGCTGGAGGCCTACCGCAAGCTGGCCGCCGCGCTGACCGATGCGGCGATCGACGAGGTGGCCGCGGAGCTGAAGGACCGTTACGGCGAGCCGCCGGCGCCGGTGCTGAACCTGATCGCGGTGGCACGGTTCCGGGTCCGCGCCCGGGCCGCCGGCCTGACGGACGTGGCGCTGCAGGGCAACTTCATCAAGTTCGCTCCGGCCACCCTGCCCGAGTCCAAGGTGATGCGGCTGAACCGGATGTACCCGGGCTCGCAGGTCAAGCCGGCGCTGGACTTCATCCTGGTCCCGAAGCCGAAGACTGCCCGGGTCGGCGGCCGCGACCTGGCCGACGCCGAAATCCTCGAATGGGCGCAGCAAGTCATCGACGCAATCTTCACCCCCTCCTGAAACTTGGGCGGGATAGTTGTCCTTTTGAGTCGTCAAAACAGCATCTATCCCGCCCAAGTTTGCTGGGGGAGGTGGATGGCGAGGCGGGCTGTGGATAAGTTCGACGCCGGGCGGCGGGATCCGGGCAGAATGTCCGCATGCGCAAGCCCGCACCGCTTCCCCCTCAGCTGTCCCGGTCCGGCTTCACCGTGCGCGAGGGCCGGGAGGCCGGGCTGTCTGCCGGGCAGCTGCGCGGCAAGGGGATGGAACGCCTGGGCCGCGGCCTGCGCGCGCCCACCGCCCGGGCGCTCGAGCTGGCCGAACGTGTGGGGCCGTACACGCGGTTCAGTCCCGACTGTGCGGCCAGCCACGAGACGGCCGCAGTGCTGTGGTACTTTCCCGCGCCCGCCGGGGGCTGGGACATGGGCGTCCTGCACATTTCGCGCCCGCGGGGACTTGCCGCCGTCGAACGTCCGCACGTCGTCGGGCACCATATCCAGCTGCCCGCGGACGAGGTGACCAGCCTGGGCGGTCTCTATCTGACCACCCGGCCACGGACCTGGCTGGATCTGGCCGCCTCGGTCGGCATCGGGCACCTGGTGGTGCTGGCCGACCATCTGGTCCGGATCCCGCGCCCGGAATTCGAAGGCCGGACGGAGCCGTTCGCCACAGTCCAGGAGCTGCAAATGATGATTGTGCGGCACCGGGGTAAGCACGGCATCAGGGCAGCCCGCGCCGCCGTTGAGCTGTGCCGCGTCGGCTCCGATTCGCCACAGGAAACCCGGCTGCGCCTGGCCATGCTCGATGCAGGCCTGCCCGAGCCACAGCTCAACCGGCCGATCCGCGACGCGGCCGGCCAGCTGATCCACACACCCGATCTGTCCTATCCGGAGCTGAAAGTCTCGATTGATTACGAGGGCGGCGGGCACGGCGCCCCGGATCAGGTGGACCGGGACATTGCACGGTCCGAACGGCTCGCGGCCGCAGGTTGGACGGAAGTCAGGATCTCCAAGCGCCACATGGCCGGCGGTGCCGAGGCAGCAATCCGGAAGATCGCGGCGGCACTGCGGAACGCCGGCTGGCCGGCTTGACCGCAGCCCCTCCCCGAACTTCCCGCACCTCCGCATGCTCTCAAACTTGGGCGGGATAGTTGTCCTTTTGGGCCGTCAAAACAGCATCTATCCCGCCCAAGTTTGGAGGGGGCGGGTTTGGAGGGGGCGGAGCGGGGTCAGATGCCGGGCTCCTTCCGCGGGTCCGTGTTCGTGGCCGGTCCGCCGGGAGTTGCGCCGCCTTCGTCCGACCAGTCACTGCCGAGCGTGTCTCGGTGGGCCGGGTCCGACTGTACGTCCGGTTCGGTCTTCGGGACAGCGCTGCTGCTGCCGGCGGCCGCCCCCTCAGCCTTGTGTCCGGCCACGTGCAGGCGCTCCTTGACCTCCGGCACCAGATCCTTGACCGACTCCTTCGCCCCGGCGATCTTCTCCTGGGTGCGCGGGTCCTGCCAGACCTTCCCGACTTGCTGCTTCAGCTGCTCATAGCGCTGCCGCCCGGCCTTCGTGCCCAAGACGTAGCCGACGGCCGCGCCGGCGCCGAAGATGAGTGCTCGCATCATGGCTGTGCTCCTGTTCCACTCGGTGGTACCTTCCAGCGCCCAATCTAGTGCCCGGACGGACGCCTGTCACCGGGACGGGAGGCAAGGGTGCCTCAGGAATACTGCAGCCAGACCAGAACCAGGGCAACCACGACGACGGCGGCGGGCGCCGTCCACAGCCACCTGCGGGATCGGCGTGCCCGGCGGCCAGGCTGGCGCGCCGGCGCGGGGTCCGGTGCGGCTTTGCGGGCGCCAGCTGGTTGTGCGGCCGGCGGCACGCGCTGGATCATGCCGGTGCGCAGTTCCCGGCGCGTGGGCAGCGGATCGCCGGCCGGCGTCTCGACCAGCGGGACGATCGGGATCATGCCGGTCGGCGGGACAGGGTCCGCGGATCCGGTTCGGATGTCGCGGCGGCGCGGGTACTGCACCATGTCGGCCGGATGGGTCATGACCTCAGCTTTCGTCGGGCAGTCGGAAACCACTGGCACGGGCCGTGTCGGACGGGGTCCTGGCAGCTTGCATGCTGTGGGATGCCGTACCGGTACGAAACGGAACGGCATCTGCCATCGTATTCCGGCAGCCGGGCCGTGCTGCCGCAGACGGCGCCGCTGGCGGGAGACTGTGGGCGAATCGTTATCGGACCGTAAGTCGGGAAGCGTAACCCTGCCGAAACAGCTTGGAAATTCTCCAGCAGTAGAAATCAAATGTCGTGCACGGAAAGTCAAAGGCGCCACGCCTGGCGCTGGCTACGCTGAGCCTCAAGTCCTCCCGGGGTTCCCGGGAATTTACGCAGATCACAGACAAAAAGGAGAGCACATGGCTTCGGAACACGCAGAACTGCTGCTCGTCAACGGCACTATCGACACTCTCGACCCCGGCCTGCCCAGCACTCACGCGATCGCCGTCGCGGGAGGGAAGATCCAGGCGCTCGGCGCCGAAGCCGAGGCGCTGCGCGGCCCGGGCACCGCCGTTGTGGACCTCGGCGGCGCCTACGTCATGCCCGGGCTGCTGGACGTGCACAACCACCACATGATTGCCGGCCAGATGGACCTCTTCGAGCTGGACGCCCCGCCGACGCTGGACCTGGACGGCCTGCTGGCCGCCGTCGAAGACTACGCCGCCGGGCTCGGCCCGGAAGAATGGGTGGTCGGCGGCAGCTGGGGCTCGGGGCTGATGAACCAGTTGAACACTGCCGAGGCGCTGGCCCGGCTGGATGCGGCTACCGGCGGGCGGCCCGCCCTGCTGAAGGATGATTCCAAGCACAACCGCTGGGCCAACTCGAAGGCGCTGGAACTGGCCGGCATCAACGACGGCACCCAGGACCCCGACGGCGGGCAGATCCTGCGCGACGGCGCCGGCCGCGCCACTGGCGTGCTGATCGAGGCCGGCGGGGTCCTGGCGGAAAAGACCCTGGCGCGGCTGCGGCCGACCAGCACCGAGGACCTGGCCCGCGCGGCCGCCCGCGGCATCGAGATCCTGCACTCCTACGGGATCACCGGCTTCCAGGATGCGGCGGCCTCGCTCCCGCTGATGCGCGCGCTGAAGGACCTGGACGAGCGCGGGCAGCTGCACGCCTGGGTCGTGACGTCGATGCAGGCCAACGACTTCATCTTCGGCACCGATCCGCTGGGCGAGGGCATCATCGCCCACCGGGACGAAACTCGCTCCCGGCACCACCGGCCGGACTTCATCAAGATCTTCCTCGACGGCGTCCCGCCGGCCGGCACCGCCGCGTTCCTCGAGCCCTACCTGCCCGAGGCCGGCTTCCCCGAGTGCCACTGCGGCGGCACCACCATGGACCCGGCCGAGCTCGAAGCCTGGCTGCTGGGCACGGCGGCCCGGGGAATCTCGGCGAAGGTCCACTGCACCGGCGACGCCGCCGTGCGCCTGGTCCTGGACACCGTGGCCAAGGTCCGCGCTGCCGGCTACACCGAGCCGAAGTACCACATCGCCCACGGCCAGTTCGTGCAGCCGGACGACATCGCCCGGTTCGCCGAACTGGACGTCACCGCGGACATCTCGCCGTCGCTGTGGTTCCCCGGCGTCATTTCCGAGGCCATCGCCACGGTGCTGCCGGCCGAGCGGGCCTCGAAGATGCAGCCGAACCGGGCGCTGCTCGACGCCGGCGCCCGGGTGGCCGGCGGCTCGGACTGGCCGGTGAGCGTTTCGCCCAACGCCTGGGAGGGCATCTACGGGCTGGTCACCAGGCAGGATCCTACCGGCCAGTTCCCGGGCGCGCTCTGGCCGGAACAGGCCATCACGCTGGCGGAAGCCATCCGCGTCTACACCACCGCCTGCGCCGAGGCGATGGGCGTGGACGACGTCACCGGTTCGCTGGCACCGGGCAAGTCCGCCGACTTCATCGTGCTGTCCGCGAACCCCTACGAGATCGAGATCGACGCCGTCCGGCACATTAGCGCCCGGCAGACCTGGTTCGCCGGATCCAAGGTGTACGACGCCGAGGCAGCCGCGGCTTCCGCCGCTGCGGGGCTGGCCGGAGCCTCGGCCTAACGCATTTCCCCGCCGCCAAACCTTCACCGCCTGACTTCACCGCCTGAAAGGGGCATTCATGTCCACACTCCTTGCTCCCGTGCGCCCTCGCGCCGGGACCGACCGCGGGATCTACACCTATATCGCGGTCTTCAGCGCCGTCCTCTACATGGTCCTGCTCATCGCCCCGGTCATCGCCGGCAAGCTGGTCCAGCAGTTCGGCCTGACGCCGGGCCAGGTCGGCATGCTGTTCTCCTTCGAGCTGGGCGCCTTCAGCCTGGCCACGGTGCCCGCCTACCTGTGGCTGCGGCGGATGAACCTGAACACGGCCACCTACCTGTTCACCGCCGTCGCCATTGCCGGCAACATTGTCTCCGGCTTCCTGGACAGCTTCGCGCTGCTGGTGGCGGCCCGCGTCGTTACCTCGCTGGCGGCCGGTTCCATCACCGTCATCATCCTCACGCTGAGCGGCAAGACCTCGAACCCCAGCCGGGCCTTCGGCATCTTCGTGGTCTTCCAGCTGCTGATGGGCGCGGTCATCCTGGCGGTGTTTCCGGCGCTGTTCGCCAACGCCGGCGTGGCAGCCATCTACTGGACGATGGCGGCCCTGGCCGCCTGCTGCCTGCCGGTGGTTCGGAAGATCGACGGCGACATCCTGCGCCGGGAGCCCGTGGCCGGCGTCGCCGGTGCGGCCGGCACGGTGCCTGTCGGCAAGTTCGTTGCGGGGCTGGCCGCCGTCCTGCTCTTCTATGTGGGCTTGAGCGGCGTCTGGTCATTCATGGCGCAGATCGCCGGCGGTGCCGGGGTTGACCTGTCCACGGTGAGCATGGTCCTGGCCATTGCGACCGTGCCCGGGATCATTTCGTCGCTGCTGGCCACGGTGCTGGGAGACAGCCCGAAGCGCCGGATGTTCCTGCTGGCCGGCTATGTCGGCCTGGCTGCCGCCGTCGCCCTGCTGTTCGGGGTCTCCGGGGTGCTGCAGTTCGCCGCCGCGGCGATGATCTTCAAGTTCGCCTGGACCTTCATCCTGCCCTACCTGCTCTCCTCGCTGGCAGACTTGGGCGGCAGCGGGCACGTCATGAACACCACCAACCTGATGATCGGCACCGGGTTCGCCATCGGTCCGGCCCTGAGCGGCGTGCTGATCGAAACCAGCGGCGGGTTCGGCAGCATGCTGGCCGTTGCCCTGGCCTGCACCCTGGCTTCCCTGGGCTGCGCCATGACGCTCCAGCGGAAGCGGGCCGCGGTCCCGGCCTGATCAGGCCGGCATCGAGTACGGCGGGTGGCCGGGAGTGATCCCGGCCACCCGCCGTTTTGCTGCCGTGCCTTCCGGCGACCACCGCGCGGCGGTACCGTCGTTGACGGGGGAGTGCGACGCCCCCGACCCGGGGTGGCCCTGCAGACGGAACGCGCGATCTACGGAGGACCGATCATGGTACCAAAACCCGGCAACCCGAGACTTACGGCCGCCGCCGCGGCAGCGATCCTGCTGGCGCTGGCCGGGTGCGGCGAAACGCCCACCGGTTCCGGCCAGCAGTCGGCTGTCGCCCCGTCCAGCCCGATGAACACGGGTACCTATGCCGAGGGGCAGCCGGTCACTTCCAAGTTCAGCGAGTTCGAGGACGCCACCGCGATCACCTACCACCAACCGGAAGTCCCGAAAGGGGCCAACGCCGTCACCGTGGTCAAGGCCGCAGGCAACGGCACCGCCGTGAGCCTGAAGGTCGAGGGGCTCGCGCCCAACCGGGAATTCGGTGCCCACGTGCATGTCAACGTCTGCGGCAAGTCGGGCCACCTGGCCGGACCGCACTACCAGAACAAGAAGGACCCCGTGCAGCCGTCGGTCGATCCGGCCTACGCAAATCCGAAGAACGAGGTCTGGCTGGACTTCAAGACCGATCAGGACGGCAACGCCCAGGTGGACAGCACGGTGGACTGGAAGTTCCGTGCGGGCGAAGGCCGTTCGATCGTAATCCACGCGATGCCCACCATGACCGAGAAGGGCAAGGCCGGCACCGCCGGCGAGCGGCTCGCCTGCCTCAACATCCGCTGACCGCCCGGGCCGGACGCCGAGTTGGCGCACGGAAAACTCAGGCCGCCAGTGCCGCGTACCGGCCCCGGCGCTCCAGCAGGCTCTGGTGCGTCCCGTGTTCGACGACGCGGCCGGCGTCGAGCACGGCGATCTGGTCCGCGTTGCGCACGGTGGAGAGCCGGTGGGCGATGGTGATCGTGGTGCGGCCCGCGGCCAGCCGGTCGAACGCCTCCTGCACCGCGCGTTCGGTGCGGGTGTCCAGCGCACTGGTCGCCTCATCGAGTATGAGCACCTTCGGGTTGCGCAGCAGGGTGCGGGCAATGGCGATGCGCTGCTTCTCTCCGCCGGAAAAGCGGTGGCCCCGGGAGCCGACCATGGTTTCGTAGCCCTCCGGCAGCGCCAGGATGGCCTTGTGTATCTGCGCATCGCTGGCCGCCTGCTCGATCTCCGTATCGGTGGCGCCGGGCTTGGCGTACCGCAGGTTCTCGCGCACGGTGGTGTGCAGTAGGTAGGTCTCCTGGCTGACCATGCCCACCACGGAGGCCAGATCGGTCAGCGCCATGGTGCGGATGTCGACGTCGTCGATGGTGATCCGCCCGGCGTCCGGATCGTGCAGCCGGGCCATCAGGGCGGCCAGTGTGCTCTTGCCGGAGCCAGTCTGTCCGACCAAGGCCAGGGAGGTCCCGGCCGGAATCTCCAGGTCGACGCCGTCGACCGCCGGCAGCGGGCTGCCCGGATGGGTGAAGCTGACGTGTTCGAAGCGCACATGCCCGGCCAGCCGCGCCGGGTCGATGTCGGCCGGTATGGCCGGATCGGCGATCTCCACCGGCAGGTCCAAATACTCGAAGATACGCGCGAAGAGGGCTAGCGAACTGGTCAGGCTGATGCCCACGCTCATCAAACCGAGCAGCGGCCGGAACAGGCCGGTCTGCAGCGCGGTGAAGGCGACCACGGTGCCGATGCTGATTTTCCCTGCGGTGGCAGGCAGTCCGGCGGCCAGGTAGATGACTGCCGGCACGGCGGCGAACACCACACTCATCATCGCCATCCGCCAGCGCCCGGCCAGCTCCGAGCGCAGTTCCAGTTCGGTCACCCGCTTGGACGAGGCGGCGAAGCGTTCGGCCAGGAACGGTCCGGTGCCCAGGGTCTTGCTCAGCTGGATGCCGCTGATGGAGAGCGACTCCTCGATGGCGACGTTCATATCGGCAAGCTCCTGCTGGCGGCGCGCGGTCAGTTCGCGCCGCATGGAAGCCACCTTGCGGGTCAGCAGCACCGCCGGAGGCATCACCAGCAGCGAGATCAGCGACAGCTGCCAGGACAGTGCCACCATGGCCGCCACCGTGGCCACGGCAGTGGTCAGGTTCGTCGCGATGCTGGTGGCCGTGGAGGTGACCACTGCCTGCATGCCGCCGATGTCGTTGGTGATGCGGGACTGGATTTCACCGCTGCGGGTCCGGGTGAAGAACCCGACGGACTGGCGCTGCAAGTGGGTGAAGACATCCGAGCGCAGCCGGTGCATGACCTGCTGTCCGATGCGGGTGCTGATCCAGGTCTGGATGATGCCGAACACCGCGGTCGTTACGGCGACGGCCAGCATTCCGGCGGTCAGCAGGACCAGCAGGCGCAGGTCGTCCTGGGGCAGTGCGGTGTCGATGACGGCGCGCAGCAGGAAGGGGGAGGCCATCGCGACGGCGGAGGAGGCAACGATGATCGCTGTGACCAGGAGCAGCTGCCAGCGGTAGGTGGTGAAGAGTGCGGCGATGCGGCGCAGGGAGACGTGGCTGGCCTGTTCCCGTTCCGCGGCCGTGGGGCGCGGGGCGTGGCGGCCGAAGGTCATGCTGGCGGGGTCCGTGGGAACCACCCCTTTCTGCCGGGCCGGAGCGGCGGCGCCGCTTCGTATGCGAAGTGATGAGGCAACCTCAATATGAGGCTACAACCATATTTGCTGCTAAGCTATTCCCGTGGCCGATGAGAACCTGCTTGACTCCTTCTGGGCCGTGGCCCGGCAGCTGCGGCGCCGCTCCCGCGAGGCACTTGCGCCCTGGGACGTTTCGCCCTCGCAGTCGCGGGCGCTCGGCATGCTGCTGCGGAACGGGCAGTTGCGCCTGGGCGAGCTGTCCGAACGGCTGCATATCGTGCCGCGCTCGGCCACCGAGGTGGTGGACGGGCTGCAGGAGCGCGGCTGGTGCCTGCGCGAACCGGACCCGGCCGACCGCCGCGCCACGGTGGTCTCGCTGACCGACGCCGGCCGCAACCTGGCCCTGGCCATCCGTGCCGCCCAGCAGGACCAGGCGCGGGGATACTTCGCCGTGCTGGACGGCGACGAGCGCGCCCGGCTGGCAGCGATCCTCGACCGGCTCACCGGCACCGCTTCGGGCCCGGCGGACGGCTGATCCGGCCAGCCGTCCGCGGCGGGCCCGGCCTGCCCGCACCGCTGTTACCCGAACGACTCCTGCAGTTCCAACACGCCGGAATCCATGGCCTGGCTGCACTGTTGTTCGTTGGGGCACACCGACAGGGTAGCCCTGGCCACCGAGTCGCCGCTGCGGAAGGCGTAGAAGCCGCCGGTTGCCATCAGCAGCAGGTCCTCGGTCTGGGCAGCGCCGGTGCAGGTGCCCGGACCGGCGAATCCGACGCCCGATGCGGTGCGGCCGTCCAGGACGGCCTGCGACAGTTCCACGAACATGTTGTAGGACTGCCCGGCCTCGCATTGGAAGGTGACCGTGACCGAGACGCCCGCGCCGTCGGCGAGCACTTTTCCGCGGTCCGGCAGGTGGACAGTAATGCCGGCCGCGACGGGCGTGGCCGCGGCTGCGGGGGCGAGGCCGGACAGCAGGCAAAGGACGGTGGCACATCCGGCCAGGCCGGACGAGGAGGTGGTTCTCATACTGATCATCGACAATCGGGTTGAGCGGATAAGCAGCAGGATGCCCGGAAAGGCTTGGTCCGCAGGAGCGGAACAGCGCGGCTGAAGAGCCTGTGCCTTCATTGTAGGGGCGGCTGCGCTGCCGGGCACCTCAGCGCAGGAGTAACGGCGAGGCCTGACCGACGGCACCGGGAATCGGGCCGGATAACGCTCGGTGGGTACTCTGTGCCAAGGACTGGAGGGATGCCTTGTGTGCGACGCCGATCCGGAACATCATCCCGTATATCGAGGTCTGTCCCGGCCTGCCCATTCCGGCGGACAATACATAAACCAGCTGCCCCAGCAGGAACCGGAGTCGGGATGATCATCGTGTATGCCGGTGTCCAGGCGGACGAACCGGCGCGGGCGCAACCCCGGTTGCCGCCGGCCGCCGAGGCACGGCTGGCGGCGCGGGTTCGCGGACTGCTGCAGTCCCTCCGCCCCAGCGTTGTGGTCGGTGCCGCGGCTTCGGGCAGCGACATCATCATCGCCGAGGCTGCGCTGCTGGAAGGTGCCGAAGTCCGTTTCGTGCTGCCGTTCGACGTCGGGACTTTCCAAGAAACGAGCGTCGGGAACCGGGGGGAGCGTTGGACGGCCCGGTACCGGCGGCTGCTCGAGACCGTTGGATCGAACCGGATCAAGGAAGGATCCCTGGACCCGGAGGATAAGAATTCCTACCCGCGCCACAACGCGCATCTCATCAGGTACGCGCAGGCCCTCGCCGGGGAGACAGGCGAGCGCGTTTGGGCGCTGGTCATCCGCCCGCATCCGGACGACGACGCCGGAAGCGTTTCCGATGATTTTGCGCGGCGCGCGGAAGCCCAAGGCATCCTGACCTTGGACCTGGCCCCCTTGGCCAAACGGCCCCGGGGTTTTGTTGCCATGCCCTATGGCCGGCGTTTCGATCCGGTGGTCCGGCGCAGGTATGACTGCGACCCGGTATTCCACCGCGTCTACCGCCCGCTGCTCGAGGACCTGGACGTGGCCTGGGCTCGGGCGGACCTGGAAACGGACAGCGGCATCATCCATGCGGGCATGATCGAAGACCTGGCCAACAGCGATCTGGTGATCGTCGATCTGGCCACCGCAAACTTCAATGTCGCCTACGAGCTTGGGCTGCGGCACGTGTTCGCCCGTGCTTCGACGGTCCTGGTATACCCGCAGCTGCAGGGAACCCCTGCCGGCGCGGTGCCGTTCGATATCAACCTGATCCGCATCCAACGCTTCGAACGGGGCGCCGAGCTGACCGACGAACAGAGCGAGGACGCCATCCGCCGGCTGCGCCCCGTCCTGGCCGAGGTTTTGGCATCGCGCAGCGGCGACAGCCCCGTCCATGAGTGGTTCGAGCTGGATGCGGTCCGGGGGCCCTTCCGCCGCAGGGCAGGGCAGGACGGCCTGGTCCAGACCGATTTGCGGCTGCGGAAAGCTGTCCAGTCGGCGCTGCGGAGCGCGTCGGCGGACAGCATGCAGGCGGCAGCGTCGGAGATAGCCGGGGCGTCCGACCTCGCCGAGGCTTCGCGGACCGGCCTGCGGATCCAGTTGGGCAACGGGCTGATGCGCGAGGGCGATTATGAAGCTGCCGCAGTGCTGCTGGAGCAGGCCGAGCCGCCGGCGGACAGCCCGCTGCGGCGGACCTGGCTGCAGAAACTGGCCATGGCCTACCGGCGGATCGGCGAATCCGGCCGCTGCGATCCGGGCACCGCGGCAACCTGCCGGGAGAAGGCGCAGCGGCTGCTGTCCACGGCCATCCAGGAAGGGTTCGGGGACTCGGAGACCTACGGTATCCTCGCCGGGCTGATCAAGCGGGGACTGGATGATCCGGAATCCGGCATGGGCAGCGCGGGAGTCGCTGGCCGGTTTGCTCTGATGCAGGAGTACTACTGCAAAGGCTTCGAAGTCGAACCGACGTTTTACACCGGTGTCAATCTGGTGATGGCTCTTCGCCTCGGCATCCGGCATGGTGTCCTGGCCGACGAGCCCGAGGCCGAAGGCCAGTTGCAGGAGGCACTGACAGTGACAAAGTTCCTGGCCCGCCGTGCGGCCGAATCCGATCCTGCGGATTTCTGGGCCGCCATCACGCAGGCAGAGCTGCTGCTCCACGAGTGCCTGATGGGCCGCGCACCGGCCGCCGGCGCCGTCGCCGCCTATGGAAAGGCGGCCGCCCTGGCCCGGCCGGACCAGCTCCGGTCCGCGCTCTACCAGCTTGACTTCCTCCAGCGGTGGGGGGACCCCGAAGATGTCATCGGTCCGATCCGGACGTTGCTCGGCCCGGTCCCTGCCGGGTAGGTGCCGGAACGACCAGGAGCGGTATGGCAGACCTATCCGCAGCGGGAGTCTTCATCAGCTACCGCCGTGACGAGACGGGGCACGTGGCAGGACGGTTGGCCGACTATCTGCGCGGGAAGTTTGGCAGTGCCCGGGTCTTCATCGACATCGAATCCATCGGCCCCGGCCGCGATTTCGTGGCGGAAATCGACCGGGCGCTCGCGGATTGCGGCGTGCTCCTGGTACTGATCGGGCGGCAGTGGACCACGATCGTCGATGACCAGGGACAGCGCCGCCTGGATGACCCGGATGACTACGTCGTGCTGGAAATCCGTACCGCCATGGAGCGGAAGGTGCGCATAATCCCCGTGTTGGTCGATGGCGTCGAGGTCCCGGAGGAGGAAGAACTGCCGGCAGTGCTTAGACCCCTTTCCCGCCGCAATGCCGTGCGGCTGGACTTTGAGACCTTTCGTTCCGATGCCGATGGTTTGGTCCGGCAGCTGGGGTTGTCCACGCAGGCGGACATCGGCCGCCGGGCGGTGCTGAAATGGGGCGGCGGTGCCGCGGCGCTGGCGCTGCTGGGTGCGGGCATTTTGACCGCCACCCGCTGGGCCCGGGACCGCCCGCCCAAACCGGTGTGGGCCTACCAGACCGGGGACGAGGTCTATTCGTCACCGGCAGTCGACCGGGGCATGGTCTACGTGGGCAGTGTCGACCAGCATCTCTATGCCCTCGATGCCGCTGACGGCCAACTGCGCTGGCGGTACCGTGCCGAGGGGTCCGTGACGTCCTCCCCGGCAGTCGCGGACGGAACGGTGTATGTCGGTTCGAATGACGGCCACCTGCATGCGGTCGACCAGGCCAGCGGGGCCAGCCGCTGGAAATTCCCGGCGGGGGAGGTGATTCATTCCTCGCCGGCGGTCAGCTCGGGCACCGTCTACGTAGGCTGCCGCGACAACAACCTGTACGCGGTGGATGCCGCGACGGGCAAGCAGCGCTGGCGGTTTCCACGCGGTGGCTGGTTCAATTCCTCGCCGACCGTGGCCGGGGATGTGGTCTACGTGGGCTGCCGGGACCACAACGTGTATGCGTTGAAAGCGGCGTCGGGCAAAATCCTTTGGGCCTTCACCACGCAGCTGACGGTCGATTCCTCGCCGGCGGTGGCGAAGGGGATCGTCTACATCGGCGGCGACGATCATCTGGTCTATGCCCTGAATGCTTCCGACGGCGGCCTGATCTGGAGCTTTGTGGCCGGCGGCGGTGTCGTCTCCTCACCCTGGGTGGCCGGCAGAGTCGTCTACATCGGCAGTGACGACGGGAACCTGTACGCGCTCGATGCCGATACCGGACGTGAGCGCTGGCGGTTCGACACCGGTAACGGCATCCGCTCCTCGCCGGCGGAACAGGGCGGCCTGGTCTATGTGGGCAGCCGGGATTTCAACCTTTATGCCCTGGATGCGGCCAACGGCAAACTGGTGTGGCAATTCGCTACCGGAGGACCGATTGACGATTCCTCACCCGCGGTGGCGGACGGGATGGTCTACGTTGGAAGCCTCGACGGCCGGGTGTACGCGCTGCCCCTGAGTTAGGCGTCCTTGGGGGCTGAAGGCAGCAAGAGGTCAAACCGGCTTGGTGATGACGGTGAAGCGGGGTTCGCCGCTGGCCGCGAACCGCCACACACCTCGGGCGATCCCCACCATCTCCCAGAGGGAAAACAGCGGAGTCAGCAACAACAGGCATACGGGTTCCCACCACAGCCGCGATGCCCGGGCCGATGCGAGCGCGTTGAGCTTCAGGCCTTCCCAATAAAGCCAGATGCAGAATGCGACATTCAATCCCCACAGCGGAACCAAGGCCGGCACGATAGGTGCTGTTTGGTAGTCCTGCAGGAGCGCACAGAGCATCAGTACGAAGACCGGATGGCCCAGCGGGGCGCAGGACCACACCACCGTGTTATGCAGCATGAGCAGCCGATGACGCCGGCACGCGGCCTGTCGGACGCCGGTCCGGCCGGCCATGAGTTCGAGCAGTCCCCAGACCCAGCGTTCCCGCTGGCGCATGAAGTCCGAGGCGGTCGCCGGTGAGGCACCGTACGAGAGACCGGGAATCCAGCCGCTGCGTCCCGGGTAGCGCTCGCAAAAGTGCAGGGCAAACTGGGCGTCCTCCACGAGGGTCCGCGGGCCGAAGTCCCATCCGATGGCTGCCTCGACCGATGCCCGGACCAAAAGCAGTTCCCCGTGCAGTCCGGCGCGGGGCGAGCCGCGTCCCGTCGTGGCCGCAAAGAGCCCGAGGTCGCAGCCGGGCCGGATCGCGTCGGCGAGCCAGATCAGCCGGTTGGCGGCCAGTTCGCGTGGATAGGACAGCACGCCTTGGCAAAGATCCAGGGCGTCGTCGCCTGCCTGCCGCTGCGCCAGGATGAACCTGGCCAGTTCCCGGGCGGTGTCGCTGCCGACGCCGGTATCGTCATCCATGTGCAGGACCCAGACATCCTCGCGCGCCTCACCCTCGGCCGCACGGAGCCGGTTGGCGTATTCGTTGGCCCTGGCCTTGAACCGGGTGCCGTGGGGCGTGCGGAAGCCGCGGGGCACCACCACCACCCGCAGTCCGGCCGTGCCCTCCGCCAGGGCCTCGATCCTGCGCCGGGCAGGGCATTCTTCCTCGATCACGACGTCGATGCGCAGCTTCGTGAAGCAGGCGGGGAGGAACACCCGCATCGACTCGATCACCCGCTCCACGGCAGGCAGTGTGTCGTCCCGTCCAATGGTGGGCATGACCACCAGAAGCTGATCGGTGCCGACGACGGGCAGGGACGTAGGTTCCTGCCGCCGTCGTTCGCTCCGCATGCGGCGGGCGGTGCAGTAGCCGCCGTATAACCCCAGGACCGAGGTGAAGGTCGGCAGGGTCCAGGCGATCGCGATGTAGGCGTTGATGCTGCTGGCCCGGGAGAACTGCGTCCAGGTCCACCAGCCCAGCAGCAGGAAGAGCAGGTAGGGCGTGAGCACCGAGGCAAACCCCGGCCGCCAGGAGGGTTGGCCGCACCGCCCGGACGGTACGAACGGTCGATGCGTGGTTTCCCGTCTGAGCTTCATGGGAGATCTACTGGTGGTCCAGGAATCCCTCGAAATGGGCGGCCTCCACATCGCGGGCCAAGGACATGCCGATCCGCTGGAGATCGCCGATGTGCTCCACGGAGTCCATCCGCTGCGCCGACTGCGGATCGACGTCGGGCAGTCCGAGCTCATCGAGCCCGGCCCGGGACAGGTCGGCGTTGTAGCGCACGTAACTGAAGAGCCGCCGGTCCATCAGTCCGCGGTCATGCCGGAGGTCGCCGATCTCACGGTCGACGGCGGCACCGTGGCGGCAGCGGCCGAAGATCCTGCACAAGAGGTCCTGCTCGGTTGCGGCCGCATACATCAGCGCCCCCGGCACGGAGGAAGCGTTGTAGAGCAGGTTCATGTCTCCGGGAGCCAGGTAGGCGTTTGCGTGGGGCGCGGCACCGGTGCCCACCGAGACCAGCAGCAGCTTCCCTTCGCCGGTTTCCCATCCGAGACCGTAGGCATCCAAGGTGGCCATGAGGAACAGCTGGAAGGCAGGGTTGTTGTACATGGTCAGCCCGCCATCGACGAAGACGAACTCCTGGTCTCCCACGGTCACGATCTCGGGCGGGAAATACACCGGTGCCGCCGTGCTGGCCCGGACCAGCTGCCACAGCGGCAGGTCCAGGTTGTTGTCGGAGCGTTGGGGCGTGTTGAATTTGGCCCTCGGGTTGTTGCTCAGCGGCCACGGCGAGTCGGTGGTGGCGTTGCGCAGCACCATCATCAGCAGGGTCTGCAGCTGATCTCCGCCCAAGGTGGTGGCAGCACCGAATTCGCGCTGCAGCATGGCGGCCAGCCGGCTGCTGTCGTACTTGTACCGGTAGCGGCGCAGCAGCAGTGCCTTGTCGAACATTTCCTCGCCGTTCAGGGCGTATAGCCTGCGCAATCGTTCCACCGGCCAGCCCAAGGACAGCCCGGCGGCAATGATCGCCCCGGTGCTGGTGCCGGCGATGTAATCGAAGTAGTCGGCGAGCACGAAGTCCTCACCGCGGTCTTCCCCGTGGCGAAGTTCGGCGCGCAGGGTCCGCTCGATCTGGGCGAGGACTTCGAGCGAAAGGACGCCCCGGATACCGCCGCCGTCCAGCGCCAGCAGTTTCTTGGGGCCGGGGGAGCCGGCCCGTTCGCGGTAGGACACGACACCGTCCTTTCGGATTATCTACCTAGGTGAATGGGGCGAAGGTAGCGGACGGCCGTTACTGGGCTGTTACCGGAAACCTGGACGGGACACCTGCAGCCGTTGCGGGGTCTTACGGCAGCCGCCAGCCGCCGTAGCCCGGGCCCGGTTCCGGGACCGGCGTGCCGCAGGACGCTTCGAATTCCCGTTCGTCGGTGAGCACGATCTCTAGCACCAGCGGGGCGGCGGGCCGGCGGATGCACAGCTGCAGCCGGCTGCAGGCCGGGGCCTCCGCCGCGGCGGTCCGCGCCAGCGCCCACCAGCCGCCGTCGGGCCGGTGGATGCCCTCCAGCTGCCGCCGTGGCGGTACCTGGAACCAGGTATCCGGTGCGCCCGGTGCGGCCGCCCGTCCGGAGACGGCATCGATCCCGTCCCCGGAACCGGTGACGGCAAGGAGGCCGACGGCGGCCGGCGCCGCCCCGGCAGCCGGCAGGAACCCGATCCAGAATGCCTCGCCGGCCGGGCAGGGGAGCAGGATCCTGCCGGGTGCGGTGGAGCAGACCGGCAGCGCCCCCAGGCTGGTGGGCAGTGCGTTCAGCCGGCCGGTCTCGGGATAGGGATAGCGCTGGAAGGAGACGGCCAGTTCCCCGGCGACCGGATACTCGAAGAACGTCCCGGATGCAGTCATGGGACGGGCAGGATGCCGGGCCGGTCCTGCCACAGCTCCTCCAGCGCGGCTGCCGGAATGAGTTGGACCAGCGCGGCGGACCGGGCCTCGTCCGAGAGCTGTCCACCGGCGGCCCGCCGGGCACCGGCCAGCCATTGCAGCAGCTGGCGGCCGTGGCTCTCCATGGATGCCTGGTCGGCGGACCAGGCGAAGTACGCGCCGAAGCAGGCGCCGGCGTGTACCTGTTGCCAGAGCTGGATCGGGACCAGGGCCGGATTGGCATAGCTGGCTTCGATGAGCAGCTTCCAGCCAGCTTCGAAGACCGGCGGTGCCGCGATCGGATCCACCCGGCGCAGCGACGCGTCGGCGCAGCGCAGGGACAGGGCTTCCACGTCCGGATGGCCATGCCCCAGCGTCGTGCGGAGCCGGGCCACGGCCGCGTCCAGCAGCTGCGCCTCCTCCGGCCGGAGGCCGGAGGAGGAGTCGGCGGCACGCAGCAGCAGGTGGCAGCCGAGGATGCCGGCAACCGGGTCCTCGTACTCCTGGAGCAGCAGCCGCTGCAGTTCGGTGCCCCGGCCCAGTGCCAGCGGGTTGCGGCCTTGGGCGAGCCCGATCCGGGCACCCTCAATGACTTTGTCCTCCTTCCACGGCCTCGATTCCCCTCCCGCCGGGCGGATGAAGATGGCGGCGTCGTCGATCGGCGAAGGGCCGGTCCCGTCCCCGGGGCCGGCAGGCGAGCGCTGCAGGGCCAGTTGGGTGACCCAGCCGGGACTGGCGATCACGGTGCCGTCGATCAGGCGGCCGCCGGCGAGGTTGGCGCGCAGGAAGTAGACGCCGGGCGGGACCTCCTGCTCCCAGACGGCCTGCGGGTCCGTAGAACCCGCGCCCTCAAGGCTGCTGCCCTCGACCAGCGTGGCGATGGTCCCGCCCGAACCGTCCAGCAGTTCGAGTCCGGCCAGCGGATGCTCCGGAGTATCCGCCGCGGGAACGATGTCTGCCTGCCGGTAACGGGCCAGCACCGATATGGCGGCATTGCCGGCGACCGGCTCCTTGAACGTGCCTTGGCGCCGGGCCGCATCCAGGAACGGGCCGACGTGGACGTCGCGGGAGAAGGCGCTGCCGGGGATCGGGGCCGGAGATGCCAGCCGGGGCGCGGCCGTCGCGGGATTGGACATGTCGCGGTCAAGCAGCACGACCTGCTCCCGCACGGCGTTGATATCGCGGCCAAACTCGACCCGGATCTTGTAGACCCCGGGCATGTCCAGTTCCTTCAACGTGCCGGTGTCGGACAAGACCGGGCTCAGCGTGTAATCGGTGACCAGGATGGCCGCGGCCGGATTTTCGGCGATGACCTCGATCCGGTACAGCGCCGCCGGGTCAGGGGGCCGGACCTGCGGGCCGCCGGACGTAATGTCCGCGCGCACGTCCCCGGCACCGGAAACCTGGAAGCCCTGGCGCAGCCCGAGTCCGGGGACCTCCGCGACGTAGAGACCGCGCACCAGCGTCCCGGCCCAGCGGTCGGAGGCCAGGGTTTCGGATACGACGGCGGCATGCGGCCGGCCGGTCCAGATCTTGAGTTCCTTGCCCGCGGCGCCGGCCGGGAAGCTGAGCGCGGTATTGAACGTGGGACGTTGGGACAGCTTTTTGAACAAGATGCCGTCATCCGTCCGGATGAACGGGTACAGGTCCACGGCCGACGCCGCCTTTGCGCTGTCCGGCAGGAATTCCGGCATGGCGCCGTGCAGGAAGGACTTGAGGCTTTCGCCGGTGATCCGGCCACGGTCGTTGGCGGCTGCCCCCCGAAGGCCTTTCAGCAGGGTCCAGCTGAACACCCCGTGCACGTTGCCGTCGTCCATGGTGTATTCCAAGGCGCTCTTGGTCTGTGCCGCGATGCCCACGAACACTGGTCCGGGCACACCGGTGCCGGTCACCGGGCGGCGCTCCACTTTGTTGACTGGAACGGTCCGCTGGAAGTTCATGCAGCAGTCCATCCAGAGGACATACTCGCGGAACTCCAGGGCCTGCCGGAACCAGCGGAGCCAATCATAGGCGTAGACGTGGTGCGGCCAGTCCAGGTCCGCCTCCGCGGTGAAAATCGCCCCTTCCTCCAGCACGGGGGCAAAGCCATGGCCGGAAAAGTACAGGTACAGCCGGTCTCCCATCGTGTTGCGGGTCTGGTCTGCCACCCAGTTCAAAGCGGATTGGACCCGGGCCTCCGTCGGTTCCACGCTGTCCCCGGGCGCCGGCGGTCCGAAGTCCGCTTGGCGGACGAACCGCACGTTCTCCCGCGGCACGCTTCCGCCGTCGGGATCCACCAGCCAGTCATAGATGCCCTGGGCATCGCGGTCCGGGGCCTGCAGGTCGTCCAGGGACAGCTGGGGATAGTGGGAGATGCCCACCACCACCGCGTAGTCGGCCATGATTGCCCTGCCGTCAGCTCACCACGGATAGGCGGTCCGGATGAATTCCTTGTCCGTGTCGGACAGATTGCTGTTCAGACCGGCGGAGAAACCATCGGTGGTCCAGGACGCAGGGATCGGATACATCATGATGGACTGGCTGTCGGTGTCCGTGCTGGTCAGCGCGGCCGGATCGTATTTCTCGAAGATGTTGTGCTCGATCGTCTCCGGCGACCAGTTGTTCGGCGGTCCGGAGAGGTCGGCGATGACCGCTGCGCGGTTCCACTGGATCGGCCGCTGCGGATTCTGGTGTTCGTGGATGAGTCCGATGGCGTGCCCGAACTCGTGCAGCACCACGCGCCGCAGTTCGTCGTCGTCCGAATCCGGGGTGAGCCAGCCAAAGTTGATCGTCGGCTCGGACACCGGAATCTGCTGGGCATGGGTCCCCAAATAGGACCAGGATCCATTGCCCTGCTCGAAGGCAACCCGCAGGTCGGCGTCGGTGTCGCTGGCCGAGGCAAATTCCAGGTTGGCCATGTCCGGCCCGGTCCATTCCTGTGCCACTGCCAGGACGCGCCGGCGCAGGTCCGGATCACCTTCGAGGAACCCGATCTTGATCCGGGAAACGTCCCACCGGGACTCGTTGAGCAGTGCCGCTTTGGTATTGCCCTCGGTCGGTGCGGCAGTCCTGATCGTGCAGAAGTGGTTCTGGTTGTTTTCGCTCACCGTTGTCTCCTTGGGTCTGTCCGGGTTCCACCAGCGGTACATCGTGCCGCATGGCCGGTATAGCCGCCTGCCGTTACAACGCCGTTACTTGGGCGGCGGCCGGCCGCCGTAACGCGCCGATAACGCGCCGTGCCTACAGTGGCAGAGGCAGCCGGGCACGCCGCCTGCAGACTTGTCGTCCTGGCCCCGGAACACTGTGGAGGAAAACATGTCCAAGCACCACGGCCCTGCCCGGGAACCGGATCCCACGGAGGCTTTTGGCGGCACCGCCCCGCTGGAAGTGGATCAGCGCATGGGCCGCGAGGCGGAGCACGCCGAGCACCGGCCGGAGGAAACCTACGGCGCAGGCTCCGCGGCCCTGCCGCCGCGCAGCCTGGAGGACATCCCGACGATGACGGTGGCCGAACTGGTCCGTATCGAGCCGGAACCGGGGCGGTGAGCGGCAGTGGAGGTCCGGTTCCGGAACAATACGTCCAGCAGCGTGAACGTGGCGGTGATGTTCTACGCCCCGGATGCCTGCGCCCAGGACGGTCAGTGGGGTACCCGCGGCTGGTGGGTCATCGGACCCGGCAGTACGGCCCACGTGCTCAACACCGGGAACCGGTACTTCTGTTTCTACGCCGAAAGCGCTGACGGCGTCTGGGCCGGCGAATTCGGGCCGGTCCACATCTACCGGGACAGCTTCGACTCCTGCCTGCTGATTGGTTCCACCGCGTCCATCGGGAAAGTGGGCATGCGCCGGATCGACACCCGCGGCAATGACATCATCGTCAATCTGAACCGGTGAACGGCGGGACGGCCGGGCCAGCTGCCCCGGCCCCTATTTCTTCCCATGGCCTGCGGGTATTCTGGCCGTACGACCGACTCGTCGGCCATGCGTTTCCGGGATTAAAGGAGAGTCAGCATGATGCGGGGATACTGGTTTGAAATGGGCTGGGCCTGGATATTCGGCTTGCTGCTGGTGGCCATCATTGCGCTGCTGGCTACGCTGGTGGTGCGCGCCTTCACCGGCAGCCGGTCTGTACAGGGCCCGGAGTGGGCCGTGGCGGGTCCGGCCGGGCACAAGGTGCTCCCGCCGCCGCGCAGCCCGGCCCGGCAGATCCTGGACCAGCGGTTTGCCCGCGGCGAGCTCTCCATCGACGAGTACAACGAGCATCTGAGGGTGCTGGGCGAGCCGCAATTTCCGGCCGGCCAGGAACCACCCCGGGCCTGACCGGCCGGCGCCGGCGGTCTACAGCACGCCGGGCTTGCCTGCGGTGGACAGCCAGATACTGAACAGCTTGGACAGGTCTTTCCCGGAAGCTCGCTCCGCCAGCTGGATGAAGTCCGCGGTGGAGGCATTGCCCCCGCTGTGTTCCTTCATCCAGCGGCGCATGATTGAAAAGAACACGTCGTCGCCCACGGTGGTGCGCAGTTGCTGCAGCACCATGGCACCGCGTGTCTGCAGGCTTGGGTCAAAGACGTTGTCGGGACCGGGATCTGCCACCTTGAGGTCCCAGAACTGGTCCTTGGCCGGAATATCGGCGTAGAACTCCAGGGTTTGCTGTGCCGTGCCCAGGCCGCGGTCCTCGTTCCACAGCCACTGCGCGTAAGTGGCGAAGCCATCGGCGAGCCAGGCATCCTTCCAGCTGTCGAGGGAAACCGCTCCGCCGAACCACTGGTGGGCGAGCTGGTGGACCATCAGCGAGTCCGCCCCGGCGGCGTCGTAGAAGAAATCCTTGGAGTACAGCGGCCGGGACTGGCTTTCCATCGCGAACCCCAGCCCCTCCGCCGAGGTGACCACGCCGCCGGCTTCCTTGAAGGGGTACGTGCCGAAGAGCTTGGACAGGAAGTGGATGATGCGGGGTTGGCGGGAGAGGGCTTCCTTGACCTTCGACCCGATCGAGCGTGGCGCGGAGACTCCGGCCGTCCAGTCGTTGCCGTTCTCCGGGCTGCCCTTCGGCGCGCCGGTGGCTTTCCAGCCGTTGAGCCGGTCCCGCTGACGGTCCGGTTCGAAGGACGTGGAACCCTCGCCGGTGGAGACCTTGATGTCTTCGAGCAGCACGCCGTCGTGCTGGCCGGAGATGTCGCTGGCATAGGTGATGGCCAGCTCCACGTCCTTGCCGGCGAAGCGGCCCAGATCAACCCGCCACTGTTCCCAGCCGTCGCTGGAGCCGCTGGCCGCCCACCATGCGCCCGTGCTGCCGCTGGGCTTGCAGCCGCCCTTGCCGCCGGCGCTCTGGTAATGCTTCAGGAACGGATGCACCGCGTGCCAGGCGGGGCAGGACAGCCCGGTGTCCTGGCTTGCATGGCCGGTGCTGTCCTGCAACGTGGTCCACTTGTCCGTGCCCGCCACCCGGGCCTCCACAAACGCGAAATCCCAGCCAGGTTCGGTGTCCCGCTCCATCCAGAAACCCAGCTCTGCGCCGTCCTTGGGCACGCTGATGGTCCGCGACAGCCGCTTGTACGAGGCATCTGCGGTCTGGGACCACGCCAGTCCGTTTCCGTTGCGCGGCAGCACCAGTTTCCCCAGTGCCGGGTCCATGGCGTCCCAGTAGTGGACGCCCGCGCGGGTGTAGTCGCGGAAGTCGAAGCGGCCGACACTAATCGAGGCGAGGTAGGGCGCGATCGGCTCATCCGCCGCCCAGTTGAACGTGGTGCGCCCGGCCTGGCGGGACATCTTGCGCAGCGCACCGTTGGCTACTACTTCCCAGTTGTCCGGGACCGTGATCCGGTAGCTGAAGCTGGCCTTGTCCCGCGGCGTGTTGTTGACCGGGAACCAGGTCGGCGCGCTGAGCGGGTGTCCGGTGACCACCGCACCGTCGGCGGTGTGGATGAAGCCTGCCTGCCCGGGTTTCGTGATCGGCTTCGGGACTCCGCCGTATTCGACGACCGTCGTGAACCGCTGCCCGCGCCGGATGCCCTGCGGCAGCATGATGGTCAGTTCCCCGTCCGGCGTATGGGTCCAGGCGGCCGTGACCCCGTCCACCTGCACCGCATGGACCGTCAGCGACCGCAGGTCCAGATTGAACGAGGACAGATCCTGCGTGGCCCGGGCAGTGATCGTGGCGTGGCCGTTGAGTTCATCGGTGGGCGGGTTGTAGTCCAGGTCCAGCTGGTAGTGCCCGACGTCGTAGCCACCGTTGCCGGCGAGCGGGAAGTAGGGGTCCCCGGCTCCCGGCGAGCCCTGTTCGAATTCGGCGATCAGCGGGTTGGGCGCGGCATTGGCCGTGCCAGGCAGGGCAGCCAAAACGACGGCGAGGCTCAGCGCCGTGCCGGGGCGCCAGCGGCGTCGGGCACACATGCCGCGCCGCTGCGCCGAGGCGGGCATCGGTGCTGCCGTGTTCCAGGACCTGAAGAATGCGCTCATGTCTCCCCAACCAGACCGGCGAACCTTATCCGCCGCAGCCCACCACCCACTCTGGCGTGCTTCCAGCGGGTATCCACCACCCTGCTATTGCAGGTTGGCGCTGTCAACGAAAGATTGCCGCTTAACGCCGGAGGCCTGTGCAGCGGGTGCTGCACAGGCCTCATCCTGCTGGAAGCAGGTTGGGAAAACGCTGGGGGCATCAGCGCCCCCCATCGTCGTCAGGAAACCAGGCTCCGGACCCCGATCACCAAGGTGGCGATGCCGAAGATCATGGACGTGGTGGCGAGCATGAAATTCACCATCAGGTACCGGGTGGCACCGCCGCGTTCGTCGCGGGCCCGCGGGTCCTTCCAGACGCGCAGGAGCATGGGCGGCCAGACACACAGGCTCCAGACACCGGCCAGGATCAGGATCCAGGCCAGGGCCGCGGGCAGCTGCACTGCGGCGTGTCCGCTCAGGCCTGGCTGGCGATCCAGGCCTCGGCCTGGGTTGCCTGCAGGTTGAGCGCCTTGGCCAGCACCGGCTCGGCGGCGGAGGCGATCTTGCCGCCCAGGAACGGAATCCCGGAGCTGACTTCGCCCTGCAGCTCCACGCGGGTGGAGCTGCCGTCCGCCACCAGCTGCTGCACTGCCTTGGCATCCACGGGGGCACCGGCGACCTTGACCTCGAGGTCGGCGATGCGGCTGCCGTCGGCGGCCGGCGCCTGCCAGCGTTCGGTCTGGGTCACGGTCAGGGACTCGCCGACGACCTTGCGTGCAATTTCCGGCAGCCGGGTGGTGGGCAGCTTGCGTACCACGGTCAGGTTGAACGCGCCGTCCACGGAACCGTCCAGGTCCGCGGAAACCAGGGTCCCGCCCACGAGTTCGCTGATATGGCGGAGGAATGCCTCGCTGGTGAACGTATCGGTCACCTGGGCGACGGAGTAGGGCAGGGTGGTGGAGGCGTTGAGGGCCATGGTGTATCTCCCGTAGTGCATAGAGTCAGGGCGGAACCGCTGCGCGTTAGCCAAGCTGCGGGCAGCGCCGCCGAGGTCAGGAAAAACTCTATCCCGTGGGCCGGAGCGTGCCCAACTCGGGCCGATGCTACGGGCGTCCGATGCCCTTGTAGTTCCACCCGGCGGCCCGCCAGGCCGCCGGGTCCAGCACGTTGCGGCCGTCGAGGATGTTCTTTTCGGCCACCTGCGCGCCGACGGCGGCCGCGTCCAGGTTCCGGTACTGCTTCCACTCGGTCAGCAGCAGCAACGCGTAGGCGCCGTCCAAGGCATTGTCCAGCACCGGCTCATAGTGCAGTTCGGGGAAACGCGCCTTGGCGTTCTGCAGCGCTTCCGGGTCCGTGACGGTGACGGTGGCGCCCTGCAGCTGCAGCTGGGCGGCCACCGAGAGGGCCGGGGAATCGCGTACGTCGTCGGAATCGGGCTTGAACGCAGCACCGAGGACGGTCACCCGCCGGCCCAGCAGGGAGCCGCCGCACAGCTCGCGGGTCATTTCCACCACACGGGTGCGCCGGCGCATATTGATCGCGTCCACCTCGCGCAGGAAGGTCAGGGCCTGGTCCGCGCCAAGCTCGCCGGCGCGGGCCATGAACGCACGGATGTCCTTGGGCAGGCAGCCGCCGCCGAAACCAATGCCGGCGTTGAGGAACTTGCGCCCGATCCGATTGTCCATGCCGATCGCGTCGGCGAGTTTGGTCACATCTGCGCCGGCGGCGGAGCAAAGCTCGGCCATCGCGTTGATGAAGGAGATCTTGGTGGCCAGGAATGAGTTGGCAGCGGTCTTGACCAGTTCGGCAGTGGCGTAGTCCACCACCAGCCGCGGGGTGCCCTCGGCCAGCGGCGCGCTGTAGACCTCGTCCAGGGCCGCGGTTGCGGCCTCTCCGGGCGCGCCGTCCGGCACACCGTAGACGAAGCGGTCCGGGGTCAGGGTGTCGGCCACGGCATGCCCCTCGCGCAGGAACTCCGGATTCCAGGCCAGCACGGCTCCGGGCGCCTTGGCGGCCACCGCCTCGGCCAGCCGGGCGGCGGTGCCCACCGGCACCGTGGACTTGCCCACCACGATGTCGCCGTCGTGCAGGTAGCCGGCCAGCTCGGCGAAGGCCGAGTCCACGAAGGTCAGATCCGCCGCGTACTCGCCCTTGCGCTGCGGGGTGCCGACACAGACGAAGTGCACCTGGGACCCTGCGGCGTCGGCCACCGACGTGCTGAACCTCAGCCTTCCGGTGGCCTGGACCTCGGCGAGCAGCTCGGGCAGCCCGGGTTCGAAGAACGGGGCGCGGCCGGCCTGCAGCTCCGCGACCTTGCGCTCGTCCAGGTCGACCCCGACGACCTCATGGCCCAGCTTGGCCATGGCTGCGGCATGGACCGCGCCCAGATAGCCGCAACCGATAACTGAAATTCGCATTGACACGTCCCTCACCGCTCCGCGCGCCAACCGCCTTGGCGCTACGGTTCCAGATTAAGCGACGATCGGCGGCCGCCGCGGCCGACGTGACCGGCGGCACTTCAGCCGTCGTTGGCCGGGCCGCGGCCGAACAGCCACACCGGCCTGGGCAGGAAGCTGGCGGCGGCGCCGAGGGCCGCACCCAGGGTGTTGGCCAGCACGTCCTGGACCGTGCCGAAGCGTTCAGGCAGGAGGCTGGACTGCGCCAGCTCGATTCCTGCGGACAGCAGCACGGCGCCGGCGAGGACGAGCCAGCGCCGGCGCCGCGGCAGGAGCAGACCGGCGAACAGGCCGAACGGCACGAAGAGCAGGACATTGGCCGCCGATTCCACCGTGCCGTAATTGATCCAGGCCGGTACGCCATGCCGGTGCAAGGCGTCGAGCACGTCCTGCAGGGCCCCGGTGGCCGGCCGGTCCACGGGCACCGGCCACAGCACGATCAACGCCAGCAGCCCGAGGTACAGTCCGAAGGCCGTCCACACGACCGGGCGGGCGGCGGACGTCCTGCTGCTGGGTGCGGGCATGTCGCGGCCGTTTCCTTTCCCCGGAACGGTGTTCCCCACGGCGGGCACGGGGCACGGCCGGGATGGGCCCCAGTATAGACAGCACCGCTACCGGCAAAGCCATAGGGTAAAGACGGTTCGGCCGCTGCGTCTTCCGACCCCGGCCGGCGGCAGGGAGGCGGCGGCACGGGCCACCGGTGTCCGATCCTGTCCGGCCTTCGGGCCGGTGCGACGGCGTGCCGGCACCGTTGCGGGACGGCAGCCGGCCAATGCCGGACACGGCGGCACAGCGGCCGCAGCCGCGGGCATCGGGCCCACGCCTGCAGGCGGCTTCCGCAATATCCTGCCGCCCCGGCGCGCCCTTTTGACAGGCAGGTATACTGCAGCTCAAGAACACTATTGGGGCAGCCTAAGTTTTAGTTCAGGCACGAAGTCGGGGGGCAACGTGGACAACCAACGTGTGGCGGTCATTATCGAGGATGACGGGGATATCCGCAGCGTTCTCGAAACGGTGCTGCAACAATCAGGATTCGAAACCTACGCCGCCGCCACCGGTGCCGACGGCGTCGAATCGGTGCGGCTCCATCAGCCGGACATCATCACGCTGGATCTGGGCCTGCCGGATTTCGACGGGTTCGAGGTGGTGCGGCAGGTACGTCAGTTCAGCGACGGCTATATCGTGATGCTCTCCGCGCGCGCCGAGGAAACGGACACCCTGCTGGCGCTGGAAGCCGGCGCGGACGACTATCTGACCAAGCCGTTCCGTCCGCGCGAGCTGCGGGCCAGGGTCTCGGCCATGCTGCGCCGGCCGCGCCATGCCGGGTCGGACCACCCCGGGCCCGCGGAGCCGGGGACGGCGGCAAACGGGGCCACGGCGGAACCGGAATCGGGGGCACTGGTGCACAACGGCCTGCTGGTCGACCATTCGACCCGCACCGCGCAGCTTGGCGGCCGGGACGTGGAACTGACCCGGACCGAGTTCGACCTGCTGCATGCACTGATGGAGAGCGGCCGGGTGGTCCGGACCAAGCCGGACCTGGTCCGCCGGCTGCGGTACGAGCACTACGACACCGGAGCCTTTGTCAGCGAGGCGGACGAGCGTGCCGTCGAGGTGCACATCGGCAACCTCCGCCGCAAGCTCGGCGACGACCCGCGGTCCCCGCGCTGGCTGGAGACCGTCCGCGGTGTCGGCTACCGGCTGGCCCCGCAACTGCAGGACTGACCGGCGGCCCACCAGGACCCGCCGGGAAAGCCGACGGCCCGCCCTCCCGCCAAGCGGGGAGGACGGGCCGTCGGCACGGCAGAAGCCGTCAGCGGACTTCGTGTGAATCCGAGCGGCCCAGGATCTGCTGCGGGATGAAGAAGGCCAGTGCGAACAGGACCAGGCCCAGCGTGAAGGCCGGGACGTAGCCGATTTCCGGCGACATGGCGAAGGCGACGAAGGACGCCAGCAAGAGCACCATCACGATGATGAAGGCGATGACGTTGCCGGCCAAGCGGCCTTCGCCGGCATGCTGGCGCTGGGTGGTGCGGGCCATGGGAATCTCCTCGGTAGTGCGGGTGGGTGAGGGCGGGAAGCCGGCCTTAGTAGGCGGCCGCACCCTGCTCACCGTTAACAATAGCGACAGATGAGCTGGCACCAATTCGTGTCGCGCCTGCCTGGATCATGGCGCGCGCGTCCTCGATGCTGCGCACCCCGCCGGAAGCCTTCACCCCGATCCTGGGTCCAACGCTCCGGCGCATCAGTTCGATGTCCTCCATGGTCGCGCCGCCGCCGCTGAACCCGGTGGAAGTCTTGACGAAATCGGCGCCGGCCTCGGCCGCTGCCTCGCAGACCATGACCTTTTGATCATCGGTGAGGAGATGGGTTTCCAGGATGACCTTCAGGATGGCCCCGCCGGCGTGGACGGCATCCGCCACGGCGGCAATATCCATGTACAGGGAGCTGCGGTCATTGGCCCGTGCTGCGGCAATATTGATCACCATGTCGATCTCGTCGGCGCCGTCCAGGTTGGCGCCGCGTGCCTCGTAGACCTTCACGTCCGTCGGCGTAGCGCCGAACGGAAAGCCGACCACGCTGCAGGTCTTCACACCCGAGCCCTTCAGCTTGTTGTGTACCAGCGCCGTCCAGATCGGGTTCACGCAGACGGAGGCGAAACCGTACTTCACCGCTTCCTCGCAGACTCGGAGGATGTCCTCGCGGGACGCCTCGGGCTTGAGCAGCGTGTGGTCGATGTACGAGGCGATATCGGACATGGTGTTCCCTTTGCTGGATGGTCCCGGCCCGCGCTGCGGCGGGTCCCTGTCTGGACTCCCATCTTTGCATAAAACGGCACTTCGGAAGCCGGGAACCAGGGCTGCTTCGCCGCTTACCAGCCTTGCCCGTTAACGCCGGTCACAACTGCCATTCTCACCTGACCTTGGGAAGGCCTCGAATGGCTTTTCCATGACTTCATTGACCGGTACGATCAGAGAAGGTATATCTCTGGCGGGTCCGCGCTTCGCGAATCCTCGAATCCGAACCGAACGCCATGATGATGGGAACCGTAGAAGTCTCTCGGATCGCTCGACGTCGTCGAAGCGTATGGCGAGGCGGGATTGCGCTATGGATCACCGGACTGTCCTTCACACTGCTGCTCGGTGACGAATTATGGGCAGGCTCTGCGCAGTCCCTCGCATTTGTGGTCTGGCTTCCCGCGGTCGCCGTTGCGTTCGCCCTCGTCCGCCCGCTGCGCACGGGGAACCTCCTCGCCGCCCGGGGAGTCGCCCTCTTGACGGTCATCCTGGGGATCCTGGAACTGCTGCTGGCAGCGCGGTTCGTTGGTCTGGCTGGCCCTGTGACACCCTTCACGGCTCCACTGGCTGCCATCTCTGCTTGGAGTATCCGCGTGCTGGCCGAATCCGCGCGCGCCGGTCTAGGTTCACGAGCGTCGTGGCAGGACACGGCTCTGCTGCGGGTGCTCTCGACTGCCATCGCGGCCGGTGCGCTGGCCCTCATCACCGGCGCGGCGATTGCACAGTCCAACATTCTCCTGCGGGTCGCATCGGAGCCGGCGATTGTCCAGTGGGCGGTGCTTTCACTTTTGCTGGCCGGCTACCTCAATGTGCGCATCATTGTCGACGCGCTGTTTCGGCGACCGGAGCCTCGCGGGTCGAAGCGCGCCGAAGAGTTGGCCGAGGAGCTGGTCGGCACTTGGGAGTCACCCAGCAGGCGCGTGCGCTTCATGTACGGCACGGCTATAGGCGCAGTGGCCGGGGTCTTCTTTGTTACATGGGAGGGCCTCTGGCTGCTCGTGGCTGCGGGGGCCGGACCGATCATCCTGCCGCTGCTAATCGTGCAGGTCCGGCTGGTGTGGCGGTTCGCTGCCGCCTGGATCAGGATGCTCGGGCGATTCCAGCTTGCTGTTCGCAAGTCGAGGTCCGGCGGCTCCGCTGGCGCGCGACCGGACGTGCTTTACCTGCGCTCATTCCCAACTGACCGATGGCGCGTGCGAGCAGAGGCCATCCGATATCCGGCGGGAAAATTTGGGAGGCCGCCGCTCGAAGAAGTACTGCTGAGGCGGCTCTGGGCTGAAGGAACGGTCCTCGCCGCGGAGAACCCCGGCGCCTTCGCTGCCATCACGGGTCCTATCGGAGCCGCGAAATCGAGCTTGCCCGCTGAGAGCTGGCACATCACTTTGGTCCAGTGGATGCGCGATGCCTCGCTCATCGTCGCGGTAGGCGGAACCACTGGTGGTCTGCTCTGGGAGCTCGGGCAGCTCGAACGGCTGGGCCTTCAAGACAGACTGTTCTTCGTGATCCCTCCGGTGCAGCGTAAAATCTGGTGGCGGCCGCGAAGCCGCGGTGATGTGCCAGAAATCACCCAGCACTGGAACGCCGTCTGCCGGATGGTTGACGAGGTCGGCGGAATGACAGTCCCTGCGACGATCGATGTGCGCCGTACACGCGCTGTCGTGCCCGGCGTGGGTGAACACAGCGCATACCTGATCCTCTCGGAGGGAAATCGGGACTTCGACTACGAGGCGGCTGTCGAGGTGGCAGCCTCGATTACCCTTGGCAGACTGCGTCGCCAGGATTCGCACCGGAGCGTCGGTGGCCATGAGCCGGCACCGCCGTCGCCGAGACCATGCGCCGACGACCGGGAATGGCCGGATCTCCCGAAAAAGGTCCGGAAGGCCATGTCGGATGCCCGCCCGGTAACCCGCCACAGGAGCGTCCAGAGCCTGTACCAATTGACGTTTGCTGCAAACCCCGCGGTCAGGATGGCTGCCGTCCGGGGGCTTGAGCGACTCGCGGGCGATCAAAGTGGGCTCGTCTTGATCGCGGCCAGCAAGGCGCTCGCAGCGCTCGGGTCCTCGCCACAGCCGCCTCCGCCGGCACAGGCCAATCCTCCGCCAGCCTTACAAGGCGGACCGCCACGCCGGCCCCTCCGGCAATCCCAGCTGTGGTTGTGGGTCGCCGGCGCAGCGGTCATGGGATCCACTGCTGCCCTTATACTCGCTTTACAGTCCATGAACCGGCCAGTCGAGGACGACCTGCTGCACATTCCCGTCCCTGGGCAGGCTGAGGTCATTATCGACTCCACGGGCAGCTACACCTTGTACTTCGAAGGTCCGGGAGCTACCGACGAGGCTGTAGAACTCCCACCCTTCAGCGTGTCCCTAACATCTAGCGACGGCGGTCAGGACGTTCCGTTCCGTCCCTTCGAAGGCTTCTCGGCCTATTCCATCGGAGGGCATTCCGCACGAGCGATCGGAACCATCGAGATCGACAAGCCGGGGAAGTTTCTCATCCGCGTTTCTGGCGATCCCCAGGCTCCCGGAGGCGACATCACCATCGGACCACATCGAGCGGGTGCCGCCGGCTTGCTTGCGGCATTGACTGCGATGTTTATGCTGCTGGTGTTCATCTGCGGGGTTTGCCTTGCCATTGTTGTCTTGGCGATACGACTGCGGGCTGACCAGATGAAGCCATCCGCTGCCAGACCGCCCGAACCGTGGAAACCTGGGGGGCTGCCGGGGTGGTACACGGATCCAGACGGACGCTACGAGCTGCGGTACTGGGACGGCCAAGCGTGGACCGTCCATATCTTCCAGCGCGGCATCCAAACGGTGGAGCCCGGCCCTGGCTGGCGTGCTCAAGGCTCAACCGGTGAGAAGCCCGCAGAACCTGAGGGCTAGTGGTCATTTTCGTTAATTCGCCGGGGGTTATGCGGGCAGTTGTTCGTGTCGGGCCAGGCGTTTGAGGTAGTTGTTGAGGTCCGCTTTGGTGTATTTCCAGCCGAAGGGTTTGGCAGTGGTGTTGTAGCGGTCCTGGAAGGTGAAGATGCGTTGGGTGAGCTGGTCCAGGCCGGCGAAGTCGGCACCGGTGAGGGCCTTGCGCTGGAGGATGGAGAAGTAGATTTCGACCTGGTTCAGCCAGGAGGCGTGCACGGGCAGGTGGACCAGGACCGCGTTCGGCCAGGCCGCGGCCATGCGCTCAACGGAGGCCTGCCCCTGGTGGGAGGCACCGTTGTCCACTACCCAGAACACCCGGTGCGCGGAGGTATAGGGTCCGGTGGTCATGACCTTCTCCACCAGTTCCGCGAAGGGAGCGATGCCAGTGGTATCGGCAGTCGTGCCGGTGACCTTCGCCCGGTGGACGTCGTAGGCGGCGAAATAGGCCAGCGTTCCGCCGCGGCGGTATCCGAACTCCACCCGCCGGGGGCGGCCCGGGCCCGGCGGGGTGGCGGGATGGATCCGGTGCAGGGCCTGCAGTTGGGACTTCTCGTCGGCGCTGATCACGTACTCGTCCGGGCCCAGGGGTTCTCCGTCCCAGGTCCGGGCGTAGAGGTCCAGCACCCGGGCGGCCTTGGGCCCGAAATCCGGGTCGCGGGGATGAATCCAGCAGCTGTGCTGCCAGGGTTTGATCGCGTCCTCGGCCAGGAACCGGGCCACCGTGGCGGCGCTGATGGACCCCACCACATGCCGGTCGACGGCCTCGTGCGCCAGTTCGGTGACCGACCAGCGCGAGAGGGCCAGCTCCTCCGGCGGCGGGGTGCAGGCCAGGGCCTTGACCAGGGCGACCTGGACCGGGGTGAAGGTGCGCGGGCGCCCGGACCGGGGCAGGTCGGCCAGCCCGTCCGGCCCGCCGGAGGCGAAGCGTTTGCGCCATTTGCGCACCGTGTCCGGGTGCACGCCCAGGTCCCTGGCGATCACCGCGTTCGGGTCCCCGCGGGCCGCGGCCAGCACGATCCTGGCCCGCAGAACGTCCCGCTGCCGGGTGCGCCCCGCGGCTACCAGTACCCTCAGCTCCTCTTCCCGGGCATCGGTCAGGACAATCACAAACGGACTGGAAACCCTCACGCCTTCCGTTATCCGCCCGGCCGGTGCGACAGGGCAAGACCCCTGCCGCACCGGCGGGCACCGGGGCACAATGGTCCCCATGGCCAGGATCCCGGACTCTACCAAGACCTCCCTGCACCAACGGCTTACCGCCCGCGCCAGGGAGCGCTGGCCGCAGATCGACCGGATCCAGACCCGCTTCCGGGGCGGGTTCGCCTACGTCGACGCGGCCCTGCCCGGCGGGGAAACGCTCAGGCTCTGCCGGCTGCGCTACACCGGCTACGCCAACGACTGGGGCTTCGCCATCTGGCGGGCCAGCCACGACGACTACGAAGACTCCTGGCTGCCCGACGGAATGCCGTCCGGCACCGCCGAACAGGCCCTCGACACCGCCTGCGGCCTCTACCTGGCCGACCCCACCGCCTGGACCTGAACCCCCGACGAACTAACGAAAATACCCACTAGCGCTGCGTACTTTAAGCAGATCAACAAAGCGGCGGCACAGTGTCCGGGTCGGCGGCGCGGCCGGGCGCACGCCGGGTCTTCGGCCTGAGAACAGCCTCCCGGAATCCAAGCCGGCCTTCCGCGAATCTAAGCCTCCAAAGCGGAACGAGCAGCACTACACGTTCAGCCGGTAGCCGCGCTTGACCACCGTCGTGACCAGGCGCGGGTCCGGCAGGGACTGGCGCAGCCGGCTGACCGCCATGTCCAGGGCGTTCTCCGCCGTCGCGTCCGGCAGGCAGCCGGCCATCGCGTCGCGGGTCAGCACGGCTCCACCGGCCGCGGCCAGCTCGCGGAACAGGACCATCGGCGCGGGGGAGAGGTCCGCCCGCGCGCCGTCCAGCAGGACGGACCGGCCGCGGATCTGCACCTCGCCGAGGGCAGTGGCATAGCGGGCCACCAGGTGTGCGGAAATGTGCTCGACCACCAGCCGGATCAGGGCACCCATGCGGTGCCGCTCCGGCATGATCGGCCGGATGCCGGCGTCGATCAGCGGCTGGGCGGTGACCGGACCCACGGCCGCGGCCACCACGCCGCCGCGGAAGGCCTCGACGAGTTCTCCATGCAGGCCCATCTCGTGGGCGGTGCTGCACAGGGCGTCCACCGCCGGGGCGCTGGTGAAGGTGACCACGTCCAGCCGGCGGCCGCAGACTGCCTCGATCAGCCGCGGCACCTTGTCCTCGGCACCTTCCGGCTTCACCCACCGGTAGGGTGTCACTGTCAGCACCCTGGCACCGGCGCCGCGCAGCCGTTCGAGCTGGCAGGCGTCCGAATAGCCATGCTGCTGGACCGCGATGGTGGTGCCGCGCACGCCCTCGTCCAAGAGCAGGTCCACCACCGAGGCGGTGCGCTCGTCGTGGCTGATGCCCGCGTCGTCCAGCCCGGCCGCGCGGACCGCGCCGCGGGCCTTGGGGCCGCGGACATAGATCCGGGACCGGTCGAGCACCTCCGTTAATTCCTCGCCGACGCCGGCCGCGTCCGCTGCCTCAAACCAGCGCCGCATCCCGTACGCAGTGGTGATCACGCTGATATCCGGGCCGGCGGCCAGCACCTCTGCGGTGTCCTCAAGCAGTTGGCGGTCCTGTTCCACCGGGGCGATCTTCAAGGCCGGGGCGTGCATCACGGTGGCTCCGCGGCGTTCCAGCGCCTCGATCAGGTCCGATGACCGCCGGTCGGAGGTGACCCCGATCCGGAAGCCGGTCAGCGATCCGGTGTCCGGCGCCGCCAGCGGTACTGCCGTCGGCGTGTTCATACTGCCTCCAGCCGGCCGGCGAGTCCGGCCAGCTGCGCGGCCTGCTCGCGGCAGCTGCCTGCCTGGCGCACCACCTCGCCGATGACCAGCACGGCAGGGGACTTGCAGCGCGCCGTGGCCGCAGCGGTCACGATGTCGGCCAGATCCGAGACTGTGGTGCGCTGGGAATCGCTGTAGCCGCGTTCAACGACGGCCACCGGCATGTCCGCGCGCATGCCGGCCCGGCGCAGGCCGGCGGCCAGCTGCGGCAGCGTCCCCACTCCCATCAGCACCACGATGGTGCCGCCGAGTCCGGCCAGGTGGGTGTGTTCCTCCTCGGTCAGCGGTGCGTGCCCGGACACAACGGTGAACATCCGGCTGACCTCGCGGTGCGTGACCGGGATGCCGGCCGCCGCCGGAACCGCGATGGCGCTGGTGACCCCGGAGACCACGCTGACCGGCACGCCGGCCTCGGCGCAGCTGGCCACTTCCTCGCCGCCGCGGCCGAAGACGAAGGGGTCACCGCCCTTAAGCCGGACCACATTGTTGCCTGCCCGGGCGGACTCGATCATCAGCCGCTCGATCTCGGACTGCCCCACCGGATGGTGGCCCGGGCGCTTCCCGACGTCCACCAGTTCGGCGCCGGGGGCCAGTCGGTCCAGGCTCCGGTGCGGGGCCAGCCGGTCGTAGAAAACGACGTCGGCCTCGCGCAGCGCCGCCAGGGCCCCGGCCGTGAGCAGGTCCTCGGTGCCTGGACCGCCGCCCACCAGCGTCACCTGCCCGCCGGGCACAGCGGCCGGCTCGCGCACCAGCAGCACGCCGTGCCGCCGGCAGGCCGCCGGCAGCGCAGCCCAGCCGCCGTCGCCGTCGTCGATGGCGGCCACCAGCACGACGCCGTCGAGCAGGCCGGGACTGAAGTCCGCCGGGGAGGTGAGCGTGCGCACGGTGGCACCGCTGGTGCGGAAGCGGCGGACCGCGCGGCGGGCGGCCGCGGCGTTGCCGGCGACCAGGACCGTCTGGCCGGTCAGGTCTGCGGTGAGGTTCATGGGGACTCCTTCGGGACGGCGGGGCTGGTCAGTCGGCGGGACGGAGGGGGATGGAGGCGCCCAGCAGCACCGGGCCGGACCCGGCGGCTGCCGCCGCCACCTCATCCTCGGTGGCGGGCCGGATCATGCCGCGCTCGCGGATGTTGAGGATGGAGCCGTCCGCCTCCTGCGGGGCGTTGACGAAGGAGCGGAACCGGCGCAGCCGCTCCGGGTCCTTCAGCGTCGCGGCCCACTCGTCCTCGTAGTTCTCCACGTGGCGTGACATCGCCGCTTCCAGGTCCCCGGCGATGCCGAGGTTGTCGTCGACGACCACGTCGCGGACATGCCCGATGCCGCCATCGAGCTCCTCCACCCAGCGGGCGGTGCGCTGCAGCCGGTCCGCGGTGCGGATGTAGTACATCAGGTAGCGGTCGATGTACTTGACCAAGGTTTCGTCGTCCAGATCCTTGGCCAGCAGCTGGGCGTGGGCCGGAGTGGCCCCGCCGTTGCCGCCGACATACAGGTTCCAGCCGTCCGCGGTGGCAATCACGCCCACGTCCTTGCCGCGGGCCTCGGCGCATTCGCGGGCGCAGCCGGAGACGCCGATCTTGAGCTTGTGCGGCGAGCGCAGGCCGCGGTAGCGCAGCTCCAGGTTGATGGCCATGGACACCGAGTCCTGGACCCCGTACCGGCACCAGGTCGAGCCGACGCAGGACTTCACGTTGCGCAGTGCCTTGCCGTAGGCGTGGCCGGACTCGAAGCCGGCCTCCACCAGTTCCCGCCAGATTTCCGGCAGCTGCTCGAGCCGGGCGCCGAACATGTCGATCCGCAGCGCGCCGGTGATCTTGGTGTAGAGGCCGTACTTTTCGGCCACCCGGGCAATGACGCCGAGCTTCTCCGGGGTGATTTCGCCACCGGGGATGCGCGGGACCACCGAGTAGGTGCCGTTCTTCTGCATATTGGCCAGCGCGCGGTCGTTGGTGTCCTGCAGGATGCCGCGGCCGCCGTCAAGCAGGTAGGAGCCGTGCTGGGAGGCGAGGATGGAGCCGAGCACCGGCTTGCAGATGTCGCAGCCGAGCGGGGCGGCGGCCGCCGGCGTGCCGGCATCGGTGACGGTCTGGACCGGGGTGCCGAAGCGGGCCAGGATCTCCTCGGCCGAAGTCAGCTCCAGCGCCCGGACGGCTTCGAACAGTTCGGCGCGGGACATGGTGAAGTGCTCGCAAAGCGCCTTCGAGACGGCGATCCCGGACTTGGCCAGTTCGGTTTCGAGCAGTTTCTTGAGCATCGGCACGCAGGAGCCGCACTGGGTGCCGGCCCGGGTGCAGGCCTTGAGCCCGCCGAGGTCCTGCACCGGATCCTGGCCTTCGCAGCTGCCACAGCCGTTGACCGCTTCCCGGATGCTGCCGGCGGCGACGTTGTTGCAGGAGCAGAGCACCGCGTCGTCCGGCAACTCCGTGTCCGGCGCGTCTCCGCCGCCGGCAGCGGAGAGGTAGGCACCCGGCTCGGCCGGCAGCTCGCGGCCCAGCAGCGGGCGCAGCGAGGTGTAGGGTGCGGCATCGCCGACGAAGATGCCGCCCAGCAGCGTCCGGGCGTCGTCGGTGACCACGAGCTTCTGGTACACCCCGCGGGCCGGGTCCGCGTAGACGATTTCCAGCGCGCCGGGGGTCCGGGCGAAGGCGTCGCCGAAGCTGGCCACGTCCACGCCGGAAAGTTTGAGCTTGGTGGCGGTGTCGAAGCCGGTGAAGGCCGCATCGCCGCCGTGCAGGCGGTCCGCGACGATTTCGGCCATGGTATTGGCCGGGGCGACCAGGCCCACGCACATGCCGCCGAAGTTGGCGACCTCGCCGATCGCCCAGATGTGCTCGACGTCGGTGGCGCAGCTTGCGTCGATCACGATGCCGCCGCGGGTACCCATCCGGAAAACGGGGACGAAGTCTTCGTCGCCAAGGTCCTCTGTCTTGATGCCTGCGGCCGCTGCGGCCTCGGCTTTGGCTCGGTGGTTCACGGTGCGGGCAATCTCGTCGCGTGGCCGGACGCCGATGGAGACCACCACCAGGTCCGCATCGATGACCCGGCCGTCGGCCATTTCGACGCCGGTGACCTGGGTCCCGCCGTCGGCCCCGGTTTCGGCGAGCACGGCGGCGGGATAGACACCGCCGTGGACCTCCAGGCCCTTGGCCGCGATGAGGCGGCCCATGGCCTGACCGGCGCCCTCGTCCAGTTGGGTGCCCATCAGCCACTTGCCGCCGTCGATCACCACCGGGTTGGCGCCGAGGCCCTGCAGGCCCGCGGCGGCTTCCAGGCCCAGCAGGCCCCCGCCGACGGTGACGGCGTTGATGGTCCGGCCCAGCCTGGCAGTCAGCTCCGACACCTTGCGGTTGATCGACCAGACGTCCTCGAGCGTGCGGTAGACGCTGGTGTGTTCGTGGCCCGGGATCGGCAGGGTGGCGGCGTTGGACCCGGTGGCGAGCACCAGTTCGTCGTAGCCGAAACGGGCACCGTTTGCGGTGATGACCGCCTGGGCCTCGAGGTCGATGTCCACGGCGCGGGCGCCGGTGACCAGCGTGATGCCGTCCTGGTCCCAGAGCGACTTTCCGCCCAGGGTCAGGTCCACCTCGGTGTCGGTCAGCGCCTTGCTCAGGGACACCCGGTCGTAGGGCAGGTGGATCTCCTCGGTCAGCACGGTGATGGCAAAGGTGCCGTTGGCGACGGCGCCCCGGGAAGACATGGCTTCGACAAAGCGGTGGGCGGCGGGGCCGCCGCCGACGACGACAATCCTGCGGGTGTTCTGGGTCATGGCGGGCCTTTCGGATGCGGGTCATTGCCGGAACTTGGCCTCCAGCCTAGGAAACGGCCGTTGCCTGCCGATTGCCCTTCTGTTTCTTCCGGTTGACATTTGACTGGGTAAACCCGGGGGCGGGCGTGAGGATCCTGAAACGTGCCCGAAACAATTCCCGCGGCCATCACCGGACCGGCCGGGGGCGGTGAGCCGCGTTTTACTTCCGCGTTACGCCGCTGCGGGCCCGCCGAAACATCGGTTTCCTAACGTTGTGGCATATCTGCTGATTCCTATCCGCTACCAGAACGGGGACCACGATGACCGTAATGATTTCTCCCGAGACACTGTCCGCCGTGGACGGGATCCAGTGGCACCGCGTCTGTCAGGTGGACGACCTCGAACCCTGCTGGGGCGAAGCAGCGCTGGTGGCCGGCCGGCAGCTGGCCCTGTTCCGGATCTCGGATTCCGAGGTCTATGCGGTGGACCAGCGGGACCCGGCCACCGGAGCCTACGTGATGGCCCGCGGCATCGTGGGCAGCTCCGGTCCCCGCGCGACCATTGCCTCGCCGCTGCATAAAGAGGTCTACCTGCTCGAGACCGGCGAGTGCCTGGCCGGCCCGGAGCATTACCTGCCCGCCTATCCGGTCCGGATCGAGGACGGCGCCGTCGTCGTAGGCCTGGCAGCGGCCCGCGGCGGGGCGGCATGACTGCCCCCGCACCGGCGACGGCCGGTGCACCGGCGGCCCGCGGGCCGCGGGGCGGACTGACCGGCACCACCACCTTGGTCGCGGCATCGCACGGCACCTCCTCGCCCGCCGGGCAGGCCGCGATCGCCGCGCTGGTCCGCGCCGTGGCCCGGCGCCGGCCGGACCTGGACGTGGCCGAGGCCTACGTGGACGTGCAGCAGCCCGATGTGCCCACCGTGCTGGCAGGGCTGCAGGACAAGGCCCGGGTGGTGCCGCTGCTGCTGTCCGCCGGCTACCACGTGCATGTCGATCTCGCCGCGGCGGCTGAAGCACAGCCCGGGACCACCGTGAGCGGGGCGCTGGGGCCGGACGGCCGGCTGGTCCGGGTGCTGGCCCGGCGGCTGCAGCAGGCCGGGCTGCGCCGCGCCGACCGCGTGGTTTTGGCCTGCGCCGGCTCCACGGATGAACGTGCGGTGGCGGACTGCGGGCAGATGGCCGCGGAGCTGGCGCAGTTCATCGGCCAGCCGGTCGCTGCCGGCTACATCTCGGCCACACGGCCGGCGCTGAAGGACGCCGTCGCGGCCGAGCAGGAGTAGATCGCCCGGCGTGGCCTTCGGGCCGCGGGCGCCCGGGTGGTGGTGGCCAGCTATTTGCTCGCGCCGGGCTATTTCGCCTCGCTGGCCGCCGGCTGCGGCGCCGACGTGGTGGCCCGGCCGCTGCTGGTACCCGATGAGGAACCTCTGGCGGACCTGGTCAACCTGGTGCTGGACCGTTTTGACCGCTGACCGCGCCGGTGGCCGGCTACAGCCCCAGCGCGTCGCTGATATCTTCGCGGATCAGTTCGATCGTGCCGCCGATCTCCGCATGCACCTGCTCCAGCAGGTCTGCCGCCGGGACCGGCCGGATGACCTCGATGTAGCACTTGAGCTTCGGCTCGGTGCCGCTGGGCCGGATGATCACCCGCGAATCGTCGCGGGTCAGGTACTGCAGTCCCTCGGTCGGCGGTAGCCCGGCACTGCCTTCGGTCAGGTCCACGATGCTGGTTACCGCAGATCCGCCGAAGGATTCGGGCGGGCTGTCCCGCAGCCGCTTCATCATGGCATCGAGCAGGTCCAGGCTGCCGACCCGGACGGAGAGCTGGTCCGTGGCGTGGACGCCGTGGGCCAGCTGCAGCTCGTCCAGGTCGGTGCGCAGTTCCCGGCCTGCCGCCAAGGCATCGGCAGCCATCTCCGCGGCCAGCAGAGCCGCGGAGATGCCGTCCTTGTCCGTGACCAGATCCGGCGCCACGCAGTAGCCCAGGGCTTCCTCGTAGCCGTACGCCAACTGTGGCACCCGGGCGATCCACTTGAACCCGGTCAGGGTCTGCACATGCTTGAGCCCGGCAGCCGCGGCGATCTTGCCCAGTAGCCGGGAGGAGACGATCGAATTGGCAAAAACCGCAGTGGCCGCGTCCTCCGCAGGACCGGTGTCCTCGGTGGGGGCGCCCCCGGGGGTCCCGGCGGCCCGGAGCCGCGCCACCATGTGGGCGCCGAGCAGCGCGCCCGTTTCGTCGCCGCGGAGCATCGCCCAGCGGCCGGTTTCCGGGACCTTCAGCGCCACCGCGAGGCGGTCTGCGTCCGGGTCGTTGGCCAGCACGATATCCGCCTGGAGTTCCTCGGCTGCCGCCAGGGCCAGATCCAGGGCACCGGCTTCCTCGGGATTGGGGAACGCCACGGTGGGGAAGTCCGGATCCGGGTCCGCCTGGGCCTGGACCGGGTGCAGGTCGGTGAAGCCGGCCTGGCGGAGCACGGCCGCCAGCGTCCTGCCGCCGACGCCGTGCAGGGGAGTGAGCACGATCTTCAGCTTCCGGTGCGGGAACAGGTCCGGCCGCGCGACGCCGGCCACCGCCTCCACATAGGCGTCCTCGATCGATCCGGGCTCGCCGGAGGCGGGCAGCAGTTCCCAGCCCGAGGGCGCCAGCGGGATCGTTTCCAACGCCGCGGCATAGTCGATCCGGGCCGCGATGGCGGCGTCGTACGGGGGCACGATCTGCGCCCCCCGGCCTTCGCCGGGTACCACGCGGCCGCCGAGGTAGACCTTGTAGCCGTTGTCCTGCGGCGGATTGTGGCTGGCCGTGACCATGACGCCGGCGTCGCAGTCCAGCGCCTTGACCGCGTAGGCGAGCACCGGCGTCGGCAGCGCCGCCGGCAGCAGGAAGGCCTGCAGCCCCAGGGCCGTGAAGACGGCGGCGGATTCGGTGGCGAAGGCGGCCGAATTGTGCCGGGCATCGTAGCCGACCACCACCCGGGGGACGTAGCTGCCGCCGGCGGTGTCCAGCAGGAACTTCGCCAGGCCTGCCGCGGTGCGCCTGACTACCACCCGGTTCATCCGTCCGGGACCGGCCCCGAGGGCCGCGCGCAGGCCCGCGGTGCCGAAGGCGAGGGTCCCGGCGAAACGGTCCGCCAGATCGGCCTGCGCCGCGGCAGCGGGCTGGCCGTCCCCGGCCGCCCGGTCGATCAGTTCGCGCAGCTCCGCGGCGGTCTGTGGGTCCGGGTCCGCGGCGAGCCAGGCCTCGGCGGCGGCGAGGAGTTCCAAGGGGGCGGGGGACGATGTCATCGGGCTACCTGCGGGTGGTCGGCGCCGGATGCTCCGGCGGGCGGATGGGCGTAAGTGGGCGGAGGCTGCGGGAACGCCGTACTCCTATAGCTTGGCAATAATGCCCGCCAGGAGTTGGGAGATGCGCGGACCGGCGGCAGCACCGGCCGCCAGTACCTCCTCGTGGCTCAGCGGCACCGGACTGATGCCGGCGGCCAGATTGGTGACCAATGAGATCCCAAAGACCTCCATGCCCGCATGCCGGGCGGCAATCGCCTCCAGCGCGGTGGACATGCCCACCAGGTCGGCGCCGATCCGCTTGGCGTACTGGACCTCGGCCGGGGTTTCGTAGTGCGGGCCGGGGAACTGCGCATAGACGCCTTCGTCCAGGCCGGGATCCACCTCCCGGGCGATGGCGCGGATGCGTGCCGAATACAGGTCGGTCAGGTCCACGAAGGTCGCCCCCTCCAGCGGGGAGGCCGCGGTGAGGTTGATGTGGTCGCTGATCAGCACCGGTGTGCCCGGGGCCCAGTCCGGGTTCAGGCCGCCGCAGCCGTTGGTCAGCACCAGCGTCCGGCAGCCGGCCGCTGCCGCGGTGCGCACCCCGTGGACGACGGCGCGCACCCCCTTGCCTTCGTAGTAATGGGTGCGTGCGCCCAGGACCAGGGCCCGATTGCCGTCAGTGGTCAGGATGGAGCTGACGGTACCGGTATGGCCTTCGACGGCGGGGGCGGCGAAGCCGGGGATCCGGTCCGCCGGCAGCGAATGGGTCGCCTCGCCGATCAGCCCGGCCGCCCCGCCCCAGCCGGAGCCGAGGACCAGGGCGACGTCGTGGCTGGCCACACCGGTCTCGGCGGCAATAAAGGCGGCGGCCTCGGCAGCCAGATTAAAAGGGTCAGTAGTCACAGCACCCAGCCTACCGGCGAGGGCCCCACAACGAGCGCAGCGAGTTGCGGGCAGCCGGGAGGCGCTACCGGCGAGGGCCCCACAACGAGCGCAGCGAGTTGCGGGCAGCCGGGAGGCGCTACCTGCTGGTACTGCAGGCCTCCACAGCGGGGGCAGGTTGAGGCGCCGGTCCGGCATGCGACAGAATGAACTGGTGACGACACAGATAGATTTCAGCGCCCCGCGTTTTGTCATTCTCGGTGGAGGCCCCGGCGGTTACGAAGCCGCCTCGGTGGCCAACTCGCTCGGGGCGAAGGTGACCGTCATCGAACGCCAGGGCATGGGTGGCTCCGCCGTGCTCACCGACGTCGTGCCGTCCAAGACCCTGATCGCCACCGCGGACGCCATGCGCCGGGTGGCCGGCGCGCACGACCTCGGCGTGCGCTTCGATGCCGAGGCGAAGGCCGCCTACGCGGACATGCGCACGGTCAACGAGCGCCTGCTCAAGCTGGCCGAAACCCAGTCCGCCGATATCCGCCGCGGGCTGGAGCGTGCCGGGGTGAACATCATCACCGGCGAGGGGCGCCTGCTGGACGCCAACACCATCAGCGTCCGGACCGAGAGCGGCGAGCAGACGGTGGAAGCCGACGCCGTCCTGATCGCCACCGGCGCCACGCCGCGCGAACTGCCCTCGGCGAAGTTCGACGGTGAACGGATCCTGAACTGGACGCAGCTCTACAACATGACCTCGGTCCCCGAGCATCTGATCGTCATCGGCTCGGGCGTCACCGGCGCCGAGTTCGCCTCGGCCTACCGGATGCTCGGGACCAAGGTGACCCTGGTCTCCTCCCGCGACCGGGTGCTGCCGGGCGAAGACGCGGATGCCGCCCAGGTGCTCGAAGACGTCTTCGCGCGCAGCGGCATGACGGTGTTGTCCAAGTCCCGCGCCGCCGCGGTGGACCGCACCGGGGACGGGGTCCGGGTCACGCTCTCGGACGGGCGCACGGTGGACGGCTCGCACTGCCTGGTCGCCGTCGGCTCGATTCCCAATACGGAGGGCATCGGGCTGGAAGCCGCAGGTGTCGCGGTGTCCGAGAGCGGGCACATCAAGGTGGACGGCGTCTCGCGCACCACCGCGCCGAACATCTATGCCGCCGGCGATTGCACGGGTGTGCTCGCCCTGGCCTCGGTGGCCGCCATGCAGGGCCGGATTGCGGTGGCGCATCTGCTCGGGGACTCGGTGACGCCGCTGAAGCTCAAGCGGGTCGCCTCCAACATCTTCACCAGCCCGGAGATTGCCACCGTGGGGGTGACCGAGGAAGATGTCGCGGCGGGGAAGTACCAGGGCGACATCATCAAGCTCTCGCTGACCACCAATCCGCGGGCCAAGATGATGAATGTCACAGAAGGCTTCGTCAAGATCATCGCGCGCCGCGGCTCGGGTACCGTCATCGGCGGCGTCGTGGTCGCCCCGCGCGCGTCCGAGCTGATCTTCCCGATTGCCCTTGCCGTCACGCAGAAGCTGCATGTGGACGATGTGGCGAACACCTTCACCGTCTACCCGTCGCTGACCGGTTCCATCTCCGAGGCTGCCCGCCGGCTGCACGTGCACCTTTAGCAGTACAGGGACCTGCGCGGCGGGCCGGGCTCCTTGCCCGGATCCGGGTTCCGGCCGCGCTAGAATCTGAAGTAATCGGGCCGGTGAATCGTTTTGACACAGCCGGCGTGCAGCGTATGCCATGAGTGGGGGAATTGATGGCCGACCAGCGGGTTGCCGTGGTGGTGGAGGACGACGCGGATATCCGCGACCTGATCTCCGTAGTGCTGGGGAGTTCCGGCTTCGAGGTCGTCGTGGCGCCCACAGGCACCGCGGGGATCGAAGCCGTCCGCGAGCACCGGCCGGCCATTATTACGCTGGACTTGAGCCTGCCGGATATCGACGGCTTTGAGGTGGCCCGCCAGGTGCGCCAGTTCAGTGACGCCTACATCATCATGCTGACCGCCCGTGCGGAGGAACTCGATACCCTGCTGGGCCTGGAATCAGGTGCCGACGACTACCTGACCAAGCCGTTCCGGCCGCGCGAACTGCGGGCCCGGGTCACGGCCATGCTCCGCCGCCCCCGCAGCGGACAACCGGCAACCTCCGGGCCGGACGTCCGGCTGGAAAACCCGGCGGCCGCCGCGCCCGTCCCGGTGCCGGAAGCCGCACCCGTGTCCGCCCCGGCGGCGCCCGTGCCCGGGTACAGCAGCCCGGTGCCGGCCCCGGCCGAGGCCGGGGCGCCGGAGGGGATTCTGGAACACAACGGCCTGACCATCAACCGCCGCAGCCGGCGGGCGACCATCGGGGGCGCCACCGTGGACCTGACCCGCACCGAGTTCGACCTGCTGGATGCCCTGATGGAAGGCGGGCGGGTGGTCCGCAGCAAGGCGGAGCTGGCCCGGCGGGTCAAGGTGGACTCCTACGACGGCGGGGCCTACGGTTCCGCGGTGAACGTGCGCACCATCGATGTGCACATGGCCAACCTCCGCCGGAAGCTGGGGGAGGATCCGGAGCTGCCGCGCTGGATCAAGACGGTCGGCGGGGTCGGCTACTGCCTGGCTCCCAAGCGCGGCTGAGGCCTGCGGCGTAACTTCCCTTGTAGTGCGCTGGGACGGACGTCAGGCGATGGTCAGGGTCTGGATCAGCCGCCAGCCCTCGGGAACCTGGCCTTCGAGGGCGGCTTTGGCATCGGCGTAGGTTTCGCCTTCCGCTTCGAGTTCCTTGACTTCCAGCGGGGCGATTTTTCCGATGACCTTGACCACCCGTCCAGCCTACAGCCGGATTGCGCCGCACCCCGGAAGCGCAGCCGTGGTGCTGCTCACGCCGGGGGCCGGTGCCGGCCCCGGCTGTTCCACACCAGGGTTTGCCCGCGCGAGCCAGTGGACACCTCGGTGAAGGAGGGCGGGAACGGTGCGGTGAGCTGCTGGGTTTCCGGCCACTGATCGTCCTCCGACTCCGCCAGCAGCGCCGGGTCCATGTTGAAGATCACCGCCCAGGTATCGATTCCGGCGGAGAACCGGGCCAGGATCTTCTCGATCAGGACCAGCTCCAGCCCGGTGCCCTCGGCGATCGGGGCCACCTTGATGTCGGCGAAGGCGATCAGCCGCCCGACCTCCTCGTCCCGCAGCGCACCGTTCTCGCCGATCGCTTCGATGGCCGCAATCATGGCGATCGCATAGTCTTCCGACATGGCCTCCAGCACCGCCTGCGGGTCCGTGGGGTGGATGACACAGAATTCGGTGCTCGCCAGCCCCTCGGCCGGTGCGGTCAGGTCCGAGCGCGACAGCCGCGACCACCACCCCTGCACCAGGCCCACGTCGGGTTCGCCGCCGTCGTCGGCAATGTCGCTGGCGATGTAGCTGACGGTCAGGAACTCATCCTCGGTTTCGAAGGGGAGCATGGCTGCTGCGGCCGGCGGGCCGGCTACTTGCCCAGGCCGGCCCGGCGCAGGGCCTCGGCCATGGCGGTGTTGGCCGGAGCCGGGGCGGGCCTGCCGTCCCGCCCGCGGTCCCGGGACGGCTTTGGCTGCCGGGCCGGCGCCTCGGCGCGGGGCCGGGACACCCCGCGCTCCCGGCCGGCGGCCCCGCCGGCCGGCGCGGCGTCGTCGTCCAGCCGCAGGGTCAGCGAGATGCGTTGGCGTTCGGGATCCGCCTCGAGGACCTTGACCTTGACCACCTGGCCGGACTTCACCACCTCGCGCGGGTCCGAGACGAACTTGTTGGACATGGCCGAAATATGCACCAGCCCGTCCTGATGGACGCCGACGTCCACGAAGGCGCCGAAGGCAGCCACGTTGGTGACGGTGCCCTCGAGCACCATCCCCGGGACCAGGTCGGAGATCTTCTCCACGCCCTCGGAGAACGACGCCGTGGTGAAGCTGGGGCGCGGATCCCGCCCGGGTTTTTCCAATTCGGCCATGATGTCACGCACCGTCGGCACCCCGAAGGTCTCGTCGACGAAGGCCTGCGGGTCCAGGGCGGACAGTGAGCCCGCCGCACCCAGCCCTTGCCGTACATCCGCGGGACCGGCCGCGGCCAGGATCCGGCGGGCCACGCCGTAGGCTTCCGGGTGGACGCTGGAGGCGTCCAGCGGTTCGGCACCGCCGGTGATGCGCAGGAAGCCGGCGCACTGTTCAAAGGCCTTGGCGCCCAGCCGGGGCACCTTCTTCAGATCGGCACGTTTGGCAAACGGGCCGTGCTCGTTGCGGTAGGCGACAATGTTCTCGCTCAGCAGCGGACCGACGCCGGCCACGCGCGCCAGCAGGGACGGGGACGCGGTGTTCACATCCACGCCCACGGCGTTGACGCAGTCCTCGACCACCGCATCCAGCGACCGCTCCAGCTTGGCTGCGGTGACATCGTGCTGGTACTGGCCCACACCGATGGATTTCGGGTCGATCTTGACCAGTTCGGCCAGCGGGTCCTGCAGCCGGCGGGCGATCGACACCGCACCGCGCAGCGAGACGTCCAGTTCGGGCAGTTCGGCCGAGGCCAGCGCCGAGGCGGAGTAGACCGAAGCGCCCGCCTCGGAGACCACCAGCTTCTGTACTTTCCGCTGGCCGCCGAGCAGCCGGATCAGTTCGGTGGCCAGTTTGTCCGTTTCCCGCGACGCGGTGCCGTTGCCGATCGCGATCAGTTCGACGCCGTGCCGCTCGACCAGGCGCGCCAGCGTGGCCAGGGACTCGTCCCAGCGGCGGGCCGGGGCATGCGGGTAGACCGTGTCCGTGGCCACCACCTTGCCGGTGCCGTCCACGACGGCGACCTTCACCCCGGTGCGCAGCCCGGGATCGAGCCCCAGCGTGGCCCGGTTGCCGGCCGGGGCCGCCAGCAGCACATCGCGCAGGTTGGCGGCGAAGATCCGCACCGCCTCATCCTCGGCGTCGGCGAACATACGCACGCGCAGGTCGATGGCGAGCTTGACCAGGATCCGGCGCCAGCCCAGCTGGGCGGTCTGGTACAGCCAGGCGTCCGCCGGCCGGCCCTGGTTGGCCACGCCCAGGCGGGCGGCGACGGCGTTCTCGTAGCCGGTGCGGGCGGCCTTGAACTCGTCGGTGTCGGCAGGGTCGGCCTCGGCGATGGCCAGGTCCAGCACGCCTTCCTTCTCGCCGCGCAGCAGGGCGAGCACCCGGTGGGAGGGCAGTCCGTCCGGGACCTGGCCGAAGTCGAAGTAGTCGGCGAACTTCTGGCCCTCGGCCTCCTTGCCTTCGTGCACGCGGGCCTTGACCAGGCCCCTGCCCCAGAGCCGCTCGCGCAGGTCGCTGACCAGGTCCGCGTCCTGGCTGAGGCCTTCGACCAGGATGGCGCGGGCGCCGGCGAGGGCGGCCGCGGCATCGGGGACCTCGCGGGCCGGATCCAAGTACCTGGCGGCCTCGGTTTCCGGGTCCAGCGACGGATTGGCCAGCAACGATTCGGCCAGCGGCTCCAGGCCTGCCTCCCGGGCGGCCTGGGCCTTGGTGCGGCGCTTGGACTTGAACGGCAGGTAGATGTCTTCCAGGCGCGCCTTGGTCTCCGCGGCGTTGATGCTGGCTTCGAGCTCGGCGGTCAGTTTTCCCTGCTCGGCGACGCTGTCCAGCACGGCGCGGCGGCGGTCTTCGAGTTCGCGCAGGTAGCGCAGGCGTTCCTCCAGCTCGCGCAGCTGGGCATCGTCCAGCGTGCCGGTGGCTTCCTTGCGGTACCGGGCGACGAACGGTACCGTGGCCCCGCCGTCGAGCAGTTCCACTGCCGCCTTGACCTGCCAGGCGGCGACGCCGAGCTCGGCGGCCAGCTGCGCGTAGATGCGGGCATTGATTGCGGTGGAAGCGGCGGTAGCGTCAGTCACCCGATCTATTTTGCCGCATCGTGACGTGCCGCGGGGGGACCATTGCCCGGTCCGCCGTCCGTGCCGTCCGCGGGATAGTAGAAGCCGTAGTCATCGTAGGGGTCCCGCCAGGCGGACTCGTCCCGGCTGATTCGCCGCACCGCCTGCGCCGGCACCCAGTCGGTACGCATGGCGCCGTCCCGGTCCACCCACTTGACCTGCACCTCGGTGCGCGTCCAGGCGATGGCCTTGCCGTCCACGGTGTCCCGGCCGATCCGGGCCCTGACATAGGGCTCGCGCCCGTAGGGTTCCCGCGTGACGCGCGCTGGACCACCATTCATGGCAGCCATCGTCCCACCTCCCGCTGACGGGTTGCGCTGCTTATAGCAGGAATGTCCAGATAGTGGAACCGATGTCCGGATGTTGGTAAGTAAGCACTACAATTGACCGAATCTTCCATTCGCCGGACCGGGCGCGAGCCTGCCTCCGGCACGTCGAAAGCCGAATTCCATGTCTAAATCCACACCGCTTGCCAAGAGTCCAACGGCACCGGTGAACACCCGCGGCCGCGTCATCTTCGCCAGCCTCATCGGCACCACGATCGAGTTCTACGACTTCTACGCGTACGCAACAGCGTCGGTGCTGGTTTTCCCCGCGCTGTTCTTCCCGAACGCGACCAACATCAACGCGATCCTGAGCGCCTTCGCGATTTTCGGCGTCGCCTTCGTTGCGCGTCCGGTCGGTTCGGTGATCTTTGGCCACTACGGTGACAAGCTCGGCCGCAAGGGCACGCTGGTTGCCTCGCTGCTGACCATGGGTATCGCCACCTTCCTCATCGGCTTCCTGCCGCCGGCCACCGGGTCCTTCGTGGTGCTGGCCCCGCTGATGCTGGTGCTGCTGCGTTTTGCCCAGGGCCTGGCCCTCGGCGGTGAATGGTCCGGGGCGGCGCTGCTGGCCACCGAGAATGCCCCCGCCAACAAGCGGGCCATCTACGGCACCTTCCCGCAGCTGGGTGCGCCGATCGGATTCATCATCGCCAACCTGATCTTCGTCGGGCTGCAGCTGGGCCTGACCCCCGAGCAGTTCATGGCCTGGGGCTGGCGGGTGCCGTTCGTCCTCTCGGCCATCATGGTCGCGGTGGGCCTGTGGGTGCGCCTGAAGCTGGTCGAGTCCATGTCCTTCCAGAAGGTCGTCGAACAGCACAAGGTCGAGAAGTCCCCGTTCAAGGCGACTATGAAGAAGCACTGGCGCCCCGTCGTGGCCGGCACCTTCATCATGCTGGCCACCTATGTGCTCTTCTACCTGACCACCTCGTTCACCCTGACCTACGGCACCGCCCCGGCCACGGTGGAGCAGGCCGCGGCAGCGGCCGAAGCCAAGGGCAAGGCCTTTGATCCGGCGACCTTCGTGCCCGGCCTGGGCATCGAGCGGCCCGAGTTCCTCACCATGCTGATCATCGGCGTGATCTTCTTCGGCATCTTCACCGTGCTGTCCGGCCCGCTGGCCGAGAAGTTCGGCCGGCGCAAGTTCCTGATCTGGGTGACGCTGGGGATCCTGGTCTTCGGCGCCGCCTGGACGCTGATGTTCGGTCCGGGCAAGGGCGCGGCCATGGTCGGCCTGATTGTCGGCTTTGCGCTGATGGGCCTGACCTTCGGTCCGATGGCCTCCATCCTGCCGGAACTGTTCCCGGCGAACGTGCGCTACACCGGCTCCGCCGTGGCCTACAACCTCTCCTCGGTGCTGGGTGCGGCTCCGGCCTCCTTCGTGGCCATCGCCTTGTGGCAGGCCGGCGGCGGCAACACCGTCTGGGTCGGCGTGTACCTGGCCCTGGCCGCCGTGCTGACCCTGGTGGCGCTGTTCATGACCGCCGAGACGCGCGACAAGGACTACGAGAACAACGTAGCCTGAGGCTCCGGCCCCGCGGCAGCAGAAGGGCGGCACCCGTTTCGGGTGCCGCCCTTTTTGCTGAGCTTGTTCCGGACGCCGCAGGGCAACGGAAGCCAGGCCGGAGTTAGTGTGCGTGCCGGCTGCGGGTGAAGAAGCCCCAGATCAGCAGGACGACAATTGAGCCGATGATGGCCACGATCCAGGTCTGGAAGCTCCAGAAATTCTCCAGGCCGACGCCGAAGACAGCGCTGCCGACCCAGCCGCCCAGCAGGGCGCCGATGACGCCGAGGACCATGGTGGCGATCCAGCCGCCGGCCTGGTCGCCGGGAAGGATCAGCTTCGCGATGGCGCCTGCGATGAGTCCGAGAATAAGAAATGCAATGAAACCCATGATGCACAGCTCCTTTTCAATGGCGTTGCTTCTGCCGGCCGGTTCCTGTGGATTCCTCCTCGAGTGATGGCTAACGGACCAACCGGTTGTAACAAAGCATACTTAGTAACGCTCCGATGGCTAGCCACGACTCTGTTAATACTAGGTAACGGAAAGGCCCCGCGGCCAGTGCTGCGGGGCCTTTCCGGCCATTTTGGGAAGCGGAAAATCAGTCGGCAATCACTGCCAGCACGGTGCCGGCAGTGACGGTGTCGCCGGGTTTGGCGCTCAGCCCCGACACGGTTCCAGCCTTGTGGGCCGTCAGCGGCTGTTCCATCTTCATCGCTTCGAGCACGACGACGAGATCACCTTCGGCGACCGTGTCGCCGTCGCTGACGGCGACCTTCACGATCGTGCCCTGCATCGGCGAGGTCAGGTCGTCGCCGCCGGCTGCCGTGCCGGCCTGCGGGCCGCGGCCGCGCTGGCGCTTGGGCTTGCCGTTGGGCCGTGCCGTTACGGCGGCACCGAGCCCGGCGGGCAGCACCACCTCCAGGCGCTTGCCGCCGACCTCCACGGTCACCCGCTGGCGATCGGCGTCGTCGGCGGGTGCGCTCAGGTCCGCGGTGTCGAAGGCCGGGATGTCGTTGACGAACCCGGTTTCGATCCAGCGTGTGTGCACCTTGAACGGACCTTCCGCGGGGGCGAAGTCCGGATCGGTGACCACGGCCCGGTGGAACGGGAGCACGGTGGGCATGCCGCCGATCTCCATCTCGTCCAGGGCGCGCCGGGCCCGTTCCAGGGCCTGCTTGCGGCTGCTGCCGGTCACGATGAGTTTGGCCAGCATCGAGTCGAAGTTGCCGCCCACTGCCTCGCCGGCCTCGATGCCCGAGTCCACCCGGACGCCGGGGCCCGCCGGCAGCCTGAGCGTCTGGACGGTGCCCGGGGCGGGCATGAAGTTGCGGCCGGGGTCCTCGCCGTTGATCCGGAACTCGATGGAGTGTCCGCGCAGTTCCGGGTCCGGGTAGCCAAGCTCCTCGCCCCGGGCCAGGCGGAACTGCTCGCGGACCAGGTCCAGTCCGGAGACTTCCTCGGAGACGGGGTGCTCGACCTGCAGCCGCGTGTTGACCTCCAGGAAGGAGATGGTGCCGTCCTGGCCGACCAGGAATTCGCAGGTGCCCGCACCCTCGTAGCCGGCCTCCCGCAGGATGGCCTTTGAAGCGGCGTACAGCCGGTGGTTCTGCTCCTCGCTCAGGAACGGGGCAGGGGCCTCCTCGACCAGCTTCTGGTTCCGCCGCTGCAGCGAGCAGTCGCGGGTCGAGACGACCACTACATTGCCGTGGGCGTCGGCCAGGCACTGTGTTTCCACGTGCCGCGGGGCGTCCAGGAAACGCTCGACGAAGCACTCGCCCCGGCCGAATGCCGCGGTCGCCTCGCGGACGGCGGACTCGTACGCCTCGGGGATCTCCTCCCGGCCGCGGACCACCTTGATGCCGCGTCCGCCGCCGCCGTAGGCGGCCTTGATGGCCAGTGGCAGGCCGTGGGCGTCCGCGAAGTCCAGCACTTCCTGCACGTCCCGGACCGGATCGGCGGTACCCGGGACCAGCGGGGCTCCGACCTTCTCCGCGATGTGCCGGGCCTGGACCTTGTCGCCGAGTTGGGCGATGGCTTCCGGCGGCGGGCCGATCCAGACCAGCCCGGCCTCGATGACCTTGGCCGCGAACTCGGCGTTCTCGGACAGGAAGCCGTAGCCCGGATGGACCGCGTCGGCGCCGGCGGCCTCGGCCACCTGCAGCAGCTTGTCCATCACCAGGTAGGATTCGGCGGCGGTGCTGCCGCCGAGGGCGAATGCCTCGTCGGCCAGGCGCACATGCAGCGCATCCCGGTCCGGTTCGGCGTAGACGGCTACTGAGGCGATACCTTCATCGCGGGCGGCGCGGATTACGCGGACCGCAATTTCACCTCGGTTGGCAATCAGTACCTTGGTGATGCGCTTGGTCATTCTTTGGCTCCTTCTATCCCAAGGGAGCGTAGCGTGGATTTGTGGTTTTCGCCTATTAACGGCACGGTTGCCGGGCCCACGGTGCCGGATTTTTGTAGGTGTCCTACAACGCGGACGCCGGTGACTACCGTGAGACCTTGCCCATCAGGCTGGCGACGGGCCGCAGGAAGAGCGGCCGGGCCAGCACCCAGGCCGCGGCCATGACGGCCACGGAGGCGGCGAAGAGCCAGAAGCCGAGCCAGCCGCCGTCGTCGCGGGCCGCATACATGTGGTTCAGGTTCCGCAGCGCCCCGGTGGCAAAGACCAGGAAGACGTGCACGGCGGTGAAGGCCACGAAGTAGAGCATCACCGGGAGGTGGACCGCCCGGGCGGCCTCCATCGGGAAGGCGCGGTTGAGCCCTGCTGCGTCCTTGGGCCAGGCCGCGGACATCCGCAGGCCGGAGAGGATGGCCAGCGGTGCCGCAATGAACACCGTGGCGAAGTAGGCCAGCAGCTGCAGGGCGTTGTAGTTCACCCAGCCGTTCTCCACCGGCCAGTCCAGCGAGGCGTACTGCAGGGCGGTGGAGAGCGCGTTCGGGACAACGTCCCAGCTGGTCGGCACAATCCGCATCCACTGCCCGGTGGCCAGCAGCAGGACAATGAAGATGGCCCCGTTGAGTACCCAGAGCGCGTCCAGGCACAGGTGGAACCACAGGTCCAAACTGATTTTCTGCGGCGGGTTCCTGGTCCGCAGCAGGCCCTGGTTGTTCCGCGTCCAGTACCCCTGCGGCCGGGTGGTGGTCCGCACCTGCCAGCCGGAGCGGACAATCAGCACGAGGAAGAAGGCGTTCAGGAAGTGCTGCCAGCCCAACCAGGCCGGCAGTCCTTGCGGTGCCTGGGCCGGCAGCGGGGCATAGCCGGGATACTGGAGCACGAATTCCTGGACGCCGGGCAGCGTCCGGAGCCACTTGGCCAGCAGCACCAGGGCCAGTAGGGCGGCGACGACGGCGGCCGCGGCGGCGGCGCGCCGGGGCCAGCTGCCTGCGGCCGGTTTCCTGGTCGCGGGCATCCTACCGCTCCCAGAGGTCGGTGATCTGCACGTGGGCACTGGCCAGCAGCTTGCGCAGGGTGGAGACGGAGAGTCCGATCACGGCGTGCGGATCGCCGTCGACGCGCTCGATGAAGGCTCCGCCCCGGGCATCGATGGTGAAGGACCCGGCCACCTGCAGCGGCTCGCCGGTGGCGATGTAGGCGTCGATTTCCGCGTCGGTCAGCTGGGCGAAGAACACCCCGGCCGAGGCCACGGCGCCGATGGTGGCCCCCGAGCCCGCCCCGTCCTCGGGATCGGTGTCGCGGCAGTCCACCAGCCAGTGGCCGGTATGCAGCACGCCGTGCCGTCCGCTCATCCGCCGGATGCGCTCCCGGGCTACTTCCGCTTCATACGGCTTGCCGTGCGGTTCGCCGTCGAGTTCGAAGACCGAATCGCAACCGAGCACCAAGGCGCCGTCGGCCTCCGGCAGGGCGGCCACCGCCTCGGCCTTGGCCCGGGCCAGCAGCAGGGCGGTGTCATGCGGGTCGGTCAGGCCGTACCGGGCGGTGACGGCGTCCTCGTCCACGTCCGAGACCAGCACCGTGTGGGCGATGCGTGCGTCCGTCAGGAGCTTGGTGCGGGCGGGGGAGGCGGAGGCAAGGATCAGGCGCAGTTCAGTCACGGAACACAAGCGTAGCGGTCGGGTGCCGAAACCGGCGGGCCGGCGGCACGGGTCTCCGGTGTCCGATCGTCTTCGGGATTCGGGCGGTGCGGCGGCGTGTCGGTACCGCTGCGGGGCGGCAGCCGGGCCAAGGCCGGACACGACGGCACACGTCCGCAGCGGCGGGGCCGGCCGGGGCGCGCCGTGGGGTCCGGAGGCTTCGCCGTGGCCGAGTTGTGACCTGCCGGTAATGAAAAGATGATTTGTCAACAAGGTTGCCGGCGCGCCGTACTATTATCCGGGGAATGTCCTGCTGGATTGGTGGTCCCAGCCAAGTCCACGCACCCGGCAGGACGCAAGGTCGGTGCACCGTTGGGGGATGCATCGGCCTTGTCCCTTTAAGCCCCGGACCTGCCTTGCCTCGGAAATACGTACCCTGCCTTAAAGGCGGTGGCCCCGGCGGCAACGCCGGGGCCACGGTGGGGAAGGGGCCTCAGGCGCGCGCGCCAGCCAGCTCCGCGTCGTCGGCGGCCGCTGCGTCGGCCACGGCGTCATCCGCGAAGGGGTCGCTGGTCCGGTGCGCATTGTAGAGCGAGGTATCCAGGATGCCCTGCCGTTTGGCCACAATGGTGGGGATCAGCGTCTGCCCGGCCACATTAACCGCGGTGCGGCCCATGTCCAGGATCGGGTCGATGGCCAGCAGCAGTCCCACACCCTCCAGCGGCAGGCCCAAGGTGGACAGCGTCAGGGTCAGCATGACGGTGGCACCGGTGGTGCCGGCGGTGGCCGCCGAGCCCAGCACCGAAACGATGACGATCAGCAGGTAGTCCACAAAGTCCAACTGGATGCCGAAGAACTGCGCCACGAAGATCGCGGCCACGGCCGGGTAGATGGAAGCGCAGCCGTCCATCTTGGTGGTCGAGCCCAGCGGCACGGCGAACGAGGCGTAGGCCCGGGGGACGCCGAGATTGCGTTCGGTCACGCGCTGGGTCAGCGGCAGGGTGCCCATCGAGGACCGGGAGACGAAAGCCAGCTGGATCGCCGGCCAGGCCCCCGAGAACCACTGCCGGACGGACAGGCCGTGGGACTTGGCCAGCACCGGGTAGACCACGAACAGCACCAGGGCGAGGCCGGCGTAGATGGAGACGGTGAACATACCCAGGGACCCGATGGTGTTCCAGCCGTAGGTGGCCACCGCCTTGCCGATCAGGCCGATGGTACCGATCGGGGCAATGCGGATGATCCACCACAGCACCTTCTGGATGACGGCCAGCGCGGAGGCGTTCAGGGCCAGGAAGGGCTCGGCCGGCTTGCCCAGCTTCAATGCGGCGATGCCGACGGCGATGGCTATGACCAGGATCTGCAGCACGTTGAAGCCCACGGTGGTGGTCAGCGCACCGGTGTCCGCCGTCTTGGTGGCGGCCTCGAGGCCGAGGAAATTGGACGGGATGAGGCCGGTCAGGAAGGCCCACCAATCGCCGGTCTTGCCGCTGAACCCGGCCGGCTCGGTGGGGGTGTCCGTGGCGCCCGGCTGCAGCGCGACGCCGAGGCCGATGCCGATCAGCACGCTGATGAAGGCGGTGATGGCAAACCAGAGCAGGGTCTGCCAGGCCAGCCGGGCGGCGTTCGACACCGCACGCAGGTTCGCGACGGAGCTGACGACGGCGGTGAAGATCAGCGGAGCGACGGCGGCTTTGAGCAGCGAGACATAGCTGGCGCCAATGGTGGTCAGGGTCTGGGTCAGCCAGTTGGCCTGTCCCTCGGCGGGTTCGCCGAGGGATTTGGCCCAGAGGCCGAGGATGAGGCCGGCGACGAGCGCGGCGATGATCTGGGCGCCGAAGGAGCGGGCCCAGCCGGGCAGCTTCCTGCCGGCGCGGGGTGCGGTGTTGGCTGTAGTCACTGAAAGACCGTAGGTTTGGCTTGTAACAGATCCAAGCCAGTATTGAGAAATGTTTCACCCGCGAGGTCCTGGTGATGGCCGGACGCCGGGGTGCGGCGGCTGAAAACCGGCGCCAATCCGAGGGTCCCGGGAATTATTCCCGGCCGGAGTGTGACGAACTGCCCATTGATGGGCGGATGTCTCGGGGGAGCGTCCTACGCTCCGAGCAGTGCGCGCCGCAGCGTGTCCAGTCCGACCGAGCCGAGGTTCAGCGCGGTGGTATGGAAAGCCTTGATGTCGAACGCATCGCCCTCGCGGCGGCGCAGTTCGTCCCGGATCTGTTCCCAGAGGCGCTGGCCCAGCTTGTAGGAAGGTGCCTGGCCCGGCCAGCCAAGGTAGCGGGTGAACTCGAAGTTGAGCTGGCCTTCGCTGATGGCGATGTTCCGGCGCAGGAACTCGTAACCCTTGTCCGGCGTCCAGGCGCCCGTACCCCAGCGGGCGGGTACCTCGAGTTCCAGATGCACCCCGATGTCGAACACCACGCGGGCGGCGCGCATCCGCTGCGCGTCCAGCATGCCCATCCGGTCCCCGGGATCGGCGAGGAAGCCCAGTTCGTCCATCAGCCGCTCGGCATAGAGCGCCCAGCCTTCGCCGTGGCCGGACACCCAGCAGATATTGCGGCGCCAGTCGTTCAGCAGGCCGCGGCGGTAGATGGCCGTCGCAACCTGCAGGTGGTGCCCCGGCACGCCCTCGTGATAGACGGTGGTGGTTTCCTTCCAGGTCGAAAAGGAGTCCTCGCCCTCGGGCACCGACCACCACATGCGGCCGGGCCGGGAGAAGTCTTCGGACGGGCCGGTGTAGTAGATGCCGCCCTCGTGCGTCGGGGCGATCCGGCATTCGAGCCGGCGCATGGGTTCGTGGATCTCGAAGTGCGTGCCGCCCAAGGCCTCGACGGCGGCATCGGAGAGCTCCTGCATCCAGGCCCTGAGCGCCTCGGTGCCGTGCAGCCTGCGGGACTCGTCTGCGTCCAGCAGCGCCATCGCCGCCTCGACGCCGGCGCCCGGGCGGATCTGCTGCGCCACGGACTCCTGCTCGGCGATGATCCGGTCCAGTTCCTCGACGCCCCACCGGTAGGTTTCCTCAAGGTCGACGGCGGCGCCGAGGAACTGCCGGGACATCAGGGCATAGCGTTCGCGTCCCACCGCGTCCTTGTCCGGCGCGGCCGGCAGCAATTCGTCGCGCAGGAAGGCTGCCAGCGCCTGGTAGCCTTCCGCCGCGGTCCGGGCCGCGGCGGCGAGCGTCCCGCGCAGCTGGCGGGGCAGTTCGCCGTCCGCCGCGCGGGCGCCGGCGGCGAAGGCATGGAAGTAGCCGTCGTCGGCCGCATAGGCGGTGGTCTGCTCGATGACGGCCCGGGCCTGGCGGGCCGCGGCTACCAGGCCGCGGTTCCGGCCTTCGCGCAGGGACGCGATGTAGCCGTCGATGGCGGCGGGGAGGTTGGTCATCCGGCCGGCGATGTGCTCCCAGTTTTCGACGGTGTCGGTAGGCATCAGGTCGAAGACCGCGCGGATACCCTGGGCCGGCGAGGCAATGTTGTTCAGCTCGGCCAGGTCCCAGCCGGTGCCGTGGATCTGGAGCTCAAGGTCCAGCCGCTCACGCATGGCGTCCACGGTGACCCGGTCCACGGCGTCGGCCGGTTCCAGCCCGTCCAGCCGCTCCAAGGTCCGCCGGGCGGCCGCGGCCAGGGCCTCGGCGCCGGCAGGGGAGTAGTCGTCGTACTCCGTTTCGTGGCCCGGAACACCCAAACTGGTGGCGAGCGTGGGGCTGAGCTCCAGCAGCCGCTGCGCGTAGTCGTTGGCGGCGTCGTCGATGGCCGAGGGCAGCCGGTCCGTGGCAGCTGTGCCGGGCGTGGTCTGAGTTGGCTGGTTGCTCACGCGACGAGCCTACCGGGATTCCGCTGCGGCAGTAACTGTCCGCAGCGGCCGGTAGCTTGGGTCCCGTGTCCCGGCAGGCGGGACCCGGGGGCCTAAGGGGGACGCATGGCGGGACAGATGGCGAGCGGGAGCAGGACGGCAGCGCCGGTCGAACGGCTGCGGCGAACGGCCTGGCGGTTGGGGGCGGCGCTGCTGGGCAGTGCCCCGGACGGCAACCAGGTGGCCAGCCCCGCCGGACTGCTGGCGGGGCTGGCGATGCTGCGGGCCGGCGCGGGGTCCGGGACCGCGGCCGAGCTGGATGCCGTACTCGGTTTCCCGCTGGAGCACCGGGACGAGGCCATGGGCGCCCTGCTGGCCCAGTGGGCGGAGTACGACGGGGACCCGGCCTGTGCCGGTGCGGACCAGCCGCCGCAGCGGCCGGTGCTGCATCTGGCTAACGCGATCTTCGCCGCCCGCGGCCTGCCCGTCGGCACAGGATTCCTCGAAACCCTGGCCGCCCACTTTGGCTGCCAGGTCCGGCAGGTCGAATTCGGCACCCCCGCCGCCCGGGCGGCTCTGGATGGCTGGGTACGGGAGCATAGCGGCGGCCGGATCGGACAGGCACCGTTGGAGCTGGACGCCGGCACCTCCTTGAGCCTGCTGAACGTGCTCACCTTCGCCGCGGCTTGGGCGGAGCCCTTTGAGCCGGCCGAGGACGCCGATCCGTTCACCCTGGCCGACGGCACGAAGGCCTCCGTCCCCATGATGTTCGGGCTGCGGACTCTCAGCTATGCGGCCGGTCCGGGCTGGCGGGCCGTGGAGCTGCCCTACACCGAGGGCTTCCTGATGCGGCTGGTCCTGCCGGCCCGGGGCCGCCCGGTCTTCGACGCCGCGCAGCTGGCGGAGATCGAAGACCGCCTGGCAGCCGCTCCGGCCGTCCTGGTGGCGCTGGGGCTGCCCAAGTGGGAGCACCAGTGTTCGCTGGACCTGATGCCGGTGCTGGCCGGTCTCGGCCTGGCCGAAACCTTCGGGCCGCGCCCGGACTTCGAAGCCATCCACGAGGATGCCGAGATCGCCTCCGCCGCCCAAGCCGTGAACATCACGGTGGCCGAGGAAGGCACGGTAGCCGCGGCGGTGACTCAGTTCGCCATGATCTGCGGTTCGCCGCCGGGACCGGAGGTCGAACTGGTCTTCGACCGGCCGTTCCTGTACCAGATCATCCACGAAGGCACCGGCATGCCGCTGTTCCTGGGTACGGTAATGGACCCGCGCGGCTGAGCGCGGGCCACCGGATAACAGGCCGGCTAACGGAAGGTGTGCCGCCAGGCTCCCGGGCCGAACGGTATCACCGGACGCAACAGCTCCCGGCGGCGCGGGCTGCGGCGCCGCGGCCGGCCGGTGGCGGGCTCCTGACCGTCGTCGGCCGGCTGCAGGGCGAGGACAACGGCGGTGAGCGCGGCCAGTTCTTCCGGCGTCGGATTGCCCCTGGCCACCGTCAGCAGCGGCGCCTGTGCGGTCTCTGGATCTGAATACACTCGTTCCTCGTTACTTTCCTCGTTGCCCCTGAAGCCGCCGGCGGCCCGGGCGCTCCGGCTACAGCGGGATGTTGCCGTGCTTCTTGTGCGGCATGGTGGCGCGCTTGTCGCGCAGCGCCCGCAGGCCGCGGACAATCTGCAGCCTGGTCTCCGACGGCGCGATCACCGCGTCCACGTAGCCCAGTTCGGCCGCCTGGTAGGGGTTGAGCAGCTCCTCTTCGTACCGGGCGATAATCTCCTGGCGGCGTGCCTCCACATCCCCGCCGTCGGCGCCCACCTCTGCCAGCTCGCGGCGGTACAGGATGTTGACCGCCCCCTGGGCGCCCATCACGCCGATCTGCGCGGTCGGCCAGGCCAGGTTCAGGTCCGCGCCCAGCTTCTTCGAGCCCATCACGATGTACGCCCCGCCGTACGCTTTGCGCGTGATCACCGTCAGCTTCGGCACGGTGGCCTCGGCATAGGCATAGAGCAGCTTGGCACCGCGGCGGATAATTCCGTTGAATTCCTGGTCCTTGCCGGGCAGGAAGCCGGGCACATCCACCAGGGTCAGGATCGGGATGTTGAAGGCGTCGCAGTGGCGCACGAAGCGCGCCGCCTTTTCCGAGGCATTGATGTCCAGGGTGCCGGCGAACTGCATCGGTTGGTTTGCCACCACGCCCACCGTGGCCCCTTCGACCCGGCCGTAGCCGATGATGACATTCGGAGCGTAGAGGGCCTGCATCTCCAGGAAGTTGCCGTCATCGAGGACCTGCTCGATGACGGTGCGCATGTCGTAGGGCTGGTTGGCCGCATCGGGAATCAGCCCGTCCAGCAGCAGGTCCTCGGCACTGACCTCCAGATTCTCGCCGAAGCCGGCCCGAGGTGCCTCGGACAGGTTGTTCGAGGGCAGGAACTCCAGCAGTTCGCGGACGAACTCGACGGCGTCTGCCTCATCGGTGGCGAGGTAGGTGGCGGTGCCGGTGTTGGCATTGTGCTGGCGCGCCCCGCCGAGCGTCTCCATGTCCACCTCCTCGCCCGTGACGGTCTTGATCACGTCCGGTCCGGTGATGAACATATGAGAGGTCTTGTCCACCATCACCACGTAGTCGGTCAGGGCGGGGGAGTAGGCGGCGCCGCCGGCGCACGGGCCCATGATCAGCGAAATCTGCGGGACCACGCCCGAGGCAGCCACGTTGTTGCGGAAGATGTCGGCAAACATGGCCAGCGACGCCACGCCTTCCTGGATGCGCGCGCCGCCGCCGTCATTGATGCCGACGACCGGGCAGCCGTTGCGGAGGGCGAATTCCTGGACCTTGACGATCTTTTCGCCGTTGACCTGGCTGAGCGATCCGCCGTAGACGGAAAAATCCTGGCTGTACACGGCCACCAGCCGGCCGTCCACCGTCCCGTAGCCGGAGACGACGCCGTCGCCGAGCGGCTTTTTCCGCTCCATGCCGAAGGCGGTCGAGCGGTGCGTGGCGAAGGCGTCGAATTCCACGAAGGATCCTTCGTCCACCAGCATTTCGATCCGTTCGCGGGCAGTGTGCTTGCCGCGGGCATGCTGCTTCTCGATGGCCTCGGGACCTGAGGGCTCCAGGGACAGCGCCTGGCGGCGGCGGAAATCCGCGATCTTGCCGGCAGTGGTCTGAAGATCAAGTTCTTGATCGAGGCTCATGGATACTCCGGATTCTGCATGCGAGAAATAAAGAACATAAAACTGCCTACGGGTGCAGGTGCCGGATTTAAGTAGGTTTCGTACAAAAGCCGCGGCCGTCCGGGCACCGTCGCTCCCAGTCTAGTGAGTGCGGGCAGGACATCTGCTGTAGCAATCCTACAATTTCCCCGCCGGAGCTTTTGCCAACCGGGTCTGGCCGCGCGCCGGGGGTGTCCCCTGCGGCAGTGCTCAGTAGGATGGTGCCATGAGCCAGAGTTTTCCCGACGTCGACCGTCCCGCCCTTGATCTGGACGGGCTGAGCGACGCCGTCTGCGCGCCGCTGGGACCGTACCGGCGGCTGGAACTGGTCGAGTCCACAGGATCCACCAACGCTGATCTGGCTGCCAAGGCGGCTGCCGACAAGGTCGGCTGGTCCGACCTGAGCGTGCTCACGGCGGAGGAGCAGACGGCCGGCAGGGGCCGGCTGGACCGCGAATGGACGGCTCCGGCCCGTTCCTCGGTGATTGTCAGCATCCTGCTGCGCCCGCACAACCGGGCCGGCATGCCGCTGCCGACGCAGAGCTACGGCTGGTGCTCGCTGGTGGCGGCGCTCGCCCTGGCCGAGGCGCTCGGCGACCACGCGAAGCTGGAAGCCACCGTGAAATGGCCCAATGACGTGCTGGTCAACGGCAAGAAGATTTCCGGCATCCTGGCGCAGATGGTCACCTATCCGGACGGTACGCCGCCGGCCGTCGTGGTCGGAACCGGACTCAATGTCACCCTCGCCGCCGAGGAGCTGCCGGTGCCCACGGCCACCTCGGTGGCTCTGGAAAAGGGTGCGACGACGGACCGGACCGTGCTGCTGATGTCCTACCTGCGGATTTTCGCGCAGCGCTACCGTCAGTTCTGCGACGTCAACGGCAAGGCCGACGCCGAATGGCCCGACGGCACCAGCCTGCTGTCGCGGCTGAGCGCCGCGATGTCCACCCTCGGGCAGCAGGTGCGCGCCGAGCTGCCCGGCGGCGCCGAGATTGTCGGCGAGGCCGTGGGACTGGACAGCTACGGCGCGCTGCGGGTGCGGTCGGCGGACGGAACCGAGCATGTGGTCGCCGCCGGCGACGTGGTGCATCTGCGTCCCGATGAAGGGTCCTGATTTGCCCGTGGTTGACACCAGCCCGGGACCGGTGTGCTGTGGTGTCCGGGAGCAGCCGTGCAGCTGAGGCTTGAGCCGGGGGAGCAGGTCATTGTGGCCACGCTTCCTCAGGCCCGTACCCTGTTCTGGCCGTTCCTGGCACTGCTGCTGGTGCTGCTGGCCGGCGGTTTCGGCTCCGGCCGGATTACCCGCGAGCTGGGCGTCGCCTGGGTGGCCCAGTGGCAGCCGTTCCTGCAGGCTGCGGTGCTGGTGGCCGCCGCCGTGCTTGCTCTGCGGCTGTTTGTGGTGCCGCTGCTGCGCTGGTCGTCCACCCGGTACGTGCTGACCAACCGGCGGCTGCTGGTCCGGCGCGGCTGGGGCCGGCGCAGCGAACAGGAGACCCGGCTGTCGGGCATCTGCGAGGTCCATGCCGAACAGTCGCTGCTGCAGCGGATGCTGCGCAGCGGAACGTTGCGGGCCGAGGCGGGCCCGGGCCGTTCGACCAAGCTGGTCGACGTGCCGGAAGTCTACCGGTTCCGCACCCTGGTGGCCCGGGCGATCGAGGACCTGCCGCAGCCGGCCGCCGCTGCCGGTACCGGCCCGCTGCCGCAAGGTCCCGCCCTGGCGGACGGCTCCGACACCGGCCTGGGGGCGGGGGCCGGGGACCCTGGCGACGACGCCGGCTTCTACGGTGGGTAGAACCCGGCGGATTGGCCGGTAGATTAGTAGCAGCCGGATGACGACGGCAGAAGGGGTGGCAGGTGTTGAGCAGCGGACAGGACGAGGGGCGCCAAGACATGGATGAACCTGAGCCGATGACCCTGTCCATGCCCCGGATCATTCCGCGCGAAGAGCTGGCGGCCGTGCGCGAAGACCTGCGCGAGGACCCCTACCCGGAGAAGGTGGACCGGCAGGCGGTGCGGGATCTGGAACTGCGGCTGCTGGGCGGGGAACGGACGCTCAAGCGCCGCGAGGTGGCCGCGGCGGCCGGTGTCTCGCTGCTCTCGGCGCGCAAGCTCTGGCGTGCCCTGGGCTTTGCCAACCTCGGCGACGACGACATGGCGTTCACCCCGGCGGACATCGAGGCCCTGACCACCATCATTGACCTGGTGCGCGAGGAGCGGCTGACCGAGGAAGCGGCCATTTCCATCACCCGGTCCATCGGCCAGATGACCGACCGCATGGTGGTGTGGCAGGTCGAAGCGGTGGTGGAGGAAATGGTGCACCGCCTGGGCATCACCGATCCCCAGGCGCGCAAGCGGCTGGTCACCGAGCTGCCGAACCTGATCGAACCGCTCGAACAGGTGCTGCTGTACTCCTACCGCCGCCAGCTGAATGCGGCGGTATCCCGGCTGACGGTCCGGGCCGAGGCCGGGCTGGGCGCCCGGGCCGAGGAGGAAGACGACGGCTCGCTGCCGCTGCTGCGCGCCGTCGGCTTCGCGGACCTGGTCTCCTACACCAGCCTGTCCCGGCAGATGAACGAGAAGACCCTGGCGCAGCTGGTCCAGCGCTTCGAGCACCGCTGCGCGGAGATCATCTCCGTGGGCGGCGGCCGGCTGGTGAAGACCATCGGCGACGAAGTGCTGTTCATCGCGTCGACACCGCAGGCCGGCGCCGAGATATCGCTCGCCCTGGCCAAGGCCATCGGCGACGACGACCTGCTGCCTTCGGCCCGGGTGGCGATGGTCTGGGGCGGCATCCTCTCCCGGCTGGGGGATATCTTCGGCCCTACCGTGAACCTGGCTTCCCGGCTGACCGCCCTGTCCGAGCCCGGAACGGTACTGCTCGATTCGAGCACCGCCGCCACCCTGGCCGGGGACGAGCGTTTCGTGCTCATTCCCCAGAAAGTGCGCACCGTGCGCGGCTTCGGCGAGATCCACCCAGTGACGCTGGCCCATGGCCGCGGTACCGGTCTGGTGGTGGACTAGGCGCATGGTGGCCATCAAGTTGACGGTCGGGCAGGGTACCGACCGCGGGCTGCGCAGGCAGCTGAACGAAGATTCGCTCCTCGTGGCCCCGCCGCTGTTCGCCGTCGCGGACGGCATGGGCGGCCACGAGGCCGGGGAGGTGGCCAGCCGGATCTGCGTCGAGACGCTGCAGGCGGAGGTTGCCGGCCGCACGGCGAACGGCGTCCGCGCGGCCGATGCCCTCGGCGTCGAGCAGTTGCGGCGGCTGATCGCGCTGGCGGACCAGCGGATCCGGGCCGCGGCGGACGCCCGGGCCGGCACGACCGTCAGCGGCGTGGCGCTCGTGCCGGCCGACGGCGGGCCGCACTGGCTGGTGTTCAATGTCGGGGACTCGCGGACCTACCGGCTCAGCGGCGGCCGGCTCCAGCAGATCACCAAGGACCATTCCGAGGTCCAGGAGCTGCTGGACCTCGGGCGGATCAGTGAGCAGCAGGCGCTGGTGCATCCCAGGCGCAACGTGGTCACCCGGGCCCTGGGCACCGGCGAGGATGCCGAGCCTGACTTCTGGCTCCTGCCCGTGGAAACCGGGGACAGGATGCTGATCTGTTCCGATGGGTTGACCAGCGAGGTCAGCGATGACCACCTGCACACCATCCTCGCCGCGCTGGCGCATCCCCAGGATGCGGTGGATTCGCTGATCCAGGCGGCGCTGCGGTCCGGCGGCCGGGACAACATCACGGTCGTGGTGATCGACGCCGCCGCAGAGTAGCAGCGGCCGGAACGATCCGGGCGGCAGGGGCGGATCAGCGCCGCTCTTCGACGATGCTGGTGCCGGTTCCGGGGCGCGACTCCCAGGCCCAGGTTTCATGCAGGCGCAGCCGGCCGTCCTCGAGTACCTCGATGCGTGATTCGCAGGCACCGCCGGCCGTCCGTCCATCGGTATTCAGATGGGTGTAGCGGAAGGCAAGGCCGGCGCCGTCGCGGGTGCCGACCAGGTACCCGCGGATGACTGCGCCGCCGGAGTATTCGGCCCAGACGACGTCGCGGTCCTGGTGGTAGCTGAACTCCGTGGCGCTGCCCACCTCGCCTGAGCCGGAGTGGCTGACCCCGGTAAAGGTCCGTCCGTCAAGGCTGGCATGGTCGGCTGCGGCAAGGCTGGGAGCGGACATGGGTCCCAGCTTAATGGATCCCTCGGGCGGTCCGGCCGAGGCCGCGCGGCAGGTTACATGCGGCAAGATAGAGGCGTGAGCACAGCGCAGATCCAGCCCGAAGACACAGAGCAGGCCGGAACGGTCCCGGTGCGGCAGCCGGAGCAGCTGCCTGACGAGGCCGTCCGGCAGGAGTATGACCGCGTCGTGGACGAGGTCCGGCGCCACCGGCATGCCTACTACACCGAGGATGCCCCGCTGATTTCCGATGCCGAGTACGACGCGCTCTACCGGCATCTGGAGGAGCTGGAGGCCCTGCATCCGGAACTGGTCGCCAACGATTCGCCCACACAGGAGGTCGGCGGCGAGGTGTCCGCCGCCTTTGCCCCGGTGCGCCACCTGCAACGGATGTACAGCCTGGAGGACGTCTTCTCCCTCGAGGAGCTGCAGGTCTGGATCGAACGTGCCACGGCATCGGTGGAGAAGCTCGGCGGCACGCAGCAGCTGCGCTGGCTCAGCGAGGTCAAAATCGACGGCCTGGCCGTGAACCTGCTCTACCGCGACGGCGAGCTGGTGCGTGCGGCCACCCGCGGCGACGGGACCACCGGGGAGGACATCACCCACAACGCGCTGACGATCAAGGACATCCCCACCCGGCTCTCCGGCAGCAATGTGCCCGGCGAAGTGGAAATCCGCGGCGAGATCTTCATCGCCTCCCGCGGCTTTGTGGAACTGAACGAGAAGATGGTGGCCGAGGGCAAGGCCCCGTTCGCGAACCCGCGCAACGCCGCCGCCGGTTCGCTGCGCCAGAAGGACCCGGCCGTGACGGCCCAGCGGCCGTTGAGCATGTTCGTCCACGGGATCGGCGCGCGCGAGGGGCTGGCCGCGGCCAGCCAGTCCGAAACCTATGCCCTGCTGCGCGAATGGGGCCTGCCGACCAGCCCGTACTTCAAGGTGCTCGAGAACTTCCAGGAGGTCCTGGACTTCATCGGGCACTTCGGCCAGCATCGGCACGACCTGTTGCACGAGATCGACGGCATCGTGGTGAAGGTGGATGATTTCGGGCTCCAGCGCGCCCTCGGCCATACTTCCCGGGTGCCGCGCTGGGCAGTGGCCTACAAGTATCCGCCGGAAGAGGTCCACACCAAGCTGCTGGACATCCGGGTCAATGTCGGACGCACCGGGCGGGTGACCCCCTACGGGGTGATGGAACCGGTGAAGGTGGCCGGCTCCACCGTGGAAATGGCCACCCTGCACAACCAGGACGTGGTCAAGGCCAAGGGCGTGATGATCGGCGACATCGTGGTCCTGCGCAAGGCCGGGGATGTCATCCCGGAAATCGTGGGACCGGTCATGGCCCTGCGCGACGCGCAGGATCCGCCGGTGCGCGAGTTCGTGATGCCGGCGGACTGTCCATCCTGCGGCACGCCGCTGGCGCCGGCCAAGGAAGGCGATGTCGACATCCGCTGCCCCAATGCGCGCTCGTGTCCTTCCCAGCTGCGGGAGCGTGTCTTCCACCTTGCGGGCAGGGGTGCGTTCGACGTCGAGGCGCTGGGCTGGGAGGCCGCCGTCGCGCTCACCGCGGGGCCGGGCCCCGATCCGGCGACGATCGGCGGCTCCCCGGCGCCGGAGGGTCCCGGCGTCCTGACGGACGAATCCCGCCTCTTCGAGCTCGCGGAGGGCAGCGCCGATCCGGCGTTGCGCGAGGCACTGGCCGGAGTCAAGGTCTGGCGCGAGAAGCGCTCGAAGGGGGTTGGCACCGGCCAGTGGGAGCTGGTCCCGTACTTCTGGACCAAGCCGACGGCGAAGACCCCGTCCAAGCCCGCCGCCAACACGGAGAAGCTCTTCCGGGAGCTTGAGAAGGCCAAGACCCAGCCGCTCTGGCGTGTCCTGGTCGCGCTCTCCATCCGACATGTGGGCCCGACCGCCTCGCGCGCACTGGCCACCGCGTTGGGATCGATGGACGCGATCCGGGCAGCCACGGAGGAACAGCTGGCCGAGGTGGACGGGGTTGGTCCGACCATCGCCGCCTCGCTGACCGAGTGGTTTGCCGTGGACTGGCACCGCGAAATCCTGGACCGGTGGAAGGAGGCAGGGGTCCGGATGGCGGACGAAGCGGATGAGAGCATGCCCCGCACCCTGGAGGGCCTCACCGTGGTGGTCACCGGAACGTTGCCCAACTTCAGCCGGGACGAGGCGAAGGAAGCCATCGTCATCCGCGGCGGCAAGGCGTCCGGGTCGGTTTCGAAGAACACCAGCTATGTCGTCGCGGGCGAGAATGCCGGCACCAAGCTGGACAAGGCCGAGCAGCTGGGGATCCCGGTGCTGGACGAGGACGGGTTCAGGAAATTGCTCGACACCGGAAGTGCCTGAAAAATTTCCTAACACTAGCCGGGCGCCAACCGAGAGTCAACTGAGAGGAATCAGGACCTTTTTGGGGTAAGAAATGTGAGGTACACGGCGTGGCGGTTCGGCGCCCCACGGCGTGCCGTCCATCACCATTGAATAATGACTCACAGCACCACTTCACCCGCGCCTGCCCTTACCTCCGTCCATGCCGCGGACCTCACCGTGACGGAGGCTGCGGAACGCCTGCGGACAGGGCAGCTGGGAGCCGGCGAATATCTCGAGGCGCTCGCGGAACGCCGGGAATGGGCCGGCAAGCTTGGTGCCCTGATCCACGACAACTTCCCGGCCTTGCTCGAAGCCGGCCGCGGGATTCCGGACGGTGCGGACCCGGCTCCGCTGGCCGGCATTCCGGTGGTCCTCAAGGACATCATCGATGCCGCCGGCCTGCCCACCACCGGCGGCACGCCCACGCTGAAGGAGTACCGGCCCGCCGCCGATGCACCGGTGGTGGAGCGGCTGCGCAAGGCTGGCGCACTGATCGCCGGCAAGGCCAACCTGCACGAGCTCTCCTTCGGGATCACCTCCAACAACGCCGCCTTCGGTCCGGTGCGCAATCCCTTCGACCCCACCAAGGTCGCCGGCGGCAGCAGCGGAGGCTCGGCCGTCGCCGTCGCCGCCGGACTGGTGCCGGCGGCGTTGGCCGCGGACACCGGCGGTTCGGTGCGGATTCCCGCGGCCTTCTGCGGCGTCGTCGGATTCCGTCCCTCGGCCGGGCGCTATCCGTCTGGCGGCCTGCTGCCGATTTCGCATACCCGCGACACCGTGGGGCCGATCGCGCGCAGCGTGGCGGACATCATCCTGCTTGACGCCGTCCTGGCCGGGCTGAAGCTGCCGGCCGCGGCCCGCCGCCGGGCCGAGACGGCGGGGCAGCCGCTCGAGGGACTGCGCCTGGGCGTTCCCGAAAGCACCTTTGCCCGCGACCTGGAACCGGAGGTGGACGCCTGCTTCCGGACCGTGCTGGCCACGCTGCAGGAGGCCGGTGCCGAGCTGGTGCCGCTGGAGCTGCGTCCGGTGCTGGACCTGGCAGATCCGGCCGGGCAGACCATCGCCCTCCACGAGGTCGGCGACGACCTGGCGAAGTACCTGGCCGACGGCGGGACACCGGTCACCTACGCGGGGCTGGTGGACGGCATTGCCAGCCCCGACGTGCAGGCGGTGTTCGCCGCCTCGGCCAAGCTCCGCAAGGCCGGGGACGGGGCCTACAAGAAGGCGCTGAAGGACGCGGACAAGGCCCTGAAGCTCTACCGGGCCGTGGTGGAGGAAGCGGGCGTGTCCGCGGTCATCCAGCCGACCGCCCCGGTGACCGCGCCGGCAATCGGCAACGGCAAGGACACCTCCGGCACGGCCATCGAGCTCAACGGCCGGCAACTGCCGGTCTTCGAAACGGTCATCCGGCATACCAACCTGGCCGGCGTCATCGGCCTGGCCGGGATCTCGCTGCCGGCCGGCACCAGCAGCGCCGGCCTGCCGATCGGCATCGAACTGGACACCGTGCCGGGCGCCGATTCCGACCTGCTGTGGCTGGCCCGCCAGATCGAGGCGCTGCTGCCGGCGGCAGCGCGGCCGGTGCCCGCGGGCAAGTGAGCATCACCATCCGGCCCGCCGTGGAGGCGGATTACGACGACGTCGCCCGGCTCACCCGGGCGGCCTACCTCCACGGCGGGCACCTGACCGAGGCCGATGCCTACCTTGAACGGCTCGGGGACGTGGCGCACCGGGCCGAGCACGCCACGGTCTGGGTCGCCGAACTGGAAGGCAAGGTTGCCGGCGCGGTGGCACTGACCTTGGCGGACGGGCCGTACGCCGATATTGCCCGTCCCGGCGAGCTGGAGTTCCGCATGCTGGCGGTGGACCCGGCCGCGCAGCGCTCGGGCGTGGGTAGGGCCCTGGTGCGGGCGATCATCGACTACGCCCGGACTATCGATGGCGTCGACGCGGTCAGCCTGACCACCGGCGCCGACTGGGTCCGGGCCCACCGGCTGTATGAGTCGCTGGGCTTCGCCCGCGTGCCGGAGCGGGACTGGCTGGTGCCGGGCACCGATATCCGGCTGTGGGTTTTCCGGCTGGCTCTCTGAGCCCCATATCGCGGGCGGCGGCGGGAGGAACCCGGGCCCGACACCGGACTCCCGCGCTCCCGGCCGCCGGTAGACTGGGTAGCAACAACCCATCCACCATTTGCAGGAGACCCATGTCTGAGATCAATCGTGAGGCCGTGGCGCATCTGGCGCAGCTGGCCCGCATTGAGATGACCGCGGAAGAACTGGACAAGATGGCCGGCGAACTGGACGTCATCGTCGACTCGATCAAGACGGTCAGCGAGGTGGCTGGCGACGACGTGCCCGCCACGTCCCACCCGATTCCGCTGACCAACGTATTCCGCGAGGATGTCCCGGGCCAGACGCTGACCAACGAGCAGGCCCTGTCCGGGGCCCCCGATGCCGAAGACGGACGATTCAAGGTCCCTGCAATTCTGGACGAGGAGTAAGAAGCAGCCGTGAATGAACTGATTACCCACAGCGCTGCCGAACTGGCCGCGAAGCTGGCCGCCAAGGAAGTCTCCGCCGTCGAGGTTGTCCAGGCGCACCTGGACCGGATCGCCGAAGTCGACGGCGAGGTGAACGCCTTCCTGCACGTCAATACCGAGGAGGCGCTCGCCGTCGCCACCGAAGTGGACACGGCCCGCGCCGCCGGGGGCGCCGAAGCCGGGCGCCTGCACGGCTTGGCCGGCGTGCCGATCGCGATCAAGGACCTGATCGTGACCATCGGCCAGCCCACCACCGCCGGATCGGCAATGCTCCGCGGCTGGATGAGCCCCTATGACGCCACCGTGATCCAAAAGATCCGCGCGGCCAAGATGCCGATGCTCGGCAAGACCAACCTGGACGAATTCGCCATGGGATCCTCCACCGAGCATTCGGCCTACGGACCCACCCGCAACCCGTGGGACCTGGACCGCATTCCCGGCGGGTCCGGCGGCGGGTCCGCCGCGGCCGTCGCCGCCTACGAGGCTCCGCTGGCCCTGGGCACCGACACCGGCGGCTCCATCCGCCAACCCGCGGCCGTCACCGGCTCGGTGGGCGTGAAGCCGACCTACGGCGGGGTCTCCCGCTACGGTGCCATCGCGATGGCCTCCTCGCTGGACCAGATCGGCCCGGTCTCGCGGACGGTGCTGGACTCGGCGCTGCTGCACGAGGTGATCGGCGGGCATGATCCGGCCGACTCGACGTCGCTGACCGACCCCGTCGGGGCGCTGGCCGAGGCCGCCCGCACCGGGAACGTGGCCGGGATGCGGATCGGCGTGGTCCGCGAACTGCAGGGCGAGGGGTACGACGCCGGGGTGCAGCAGCGCTTCGACGAATCCCTGGAACTGCTGCGCGGCGCCGGGGCCGAGATCGTCGAGGTCTCCTGCCCGAACTTCAAGTACGCGCTGGGCGCCTACTACCTGATCATGCCGTCGGAGGCCTCCTCGAACCTGGCCAAGTTCGACGGCGTGCGCTACGGCCTGCGGGTGCTGCCCGAGGACGCGCCGCTGACCATCGAACGGGTGATGGGCGCCAGCCGGGCCGCCGGCTTCGGCGACGAGGTCAAGCGCCGGATCATCCTGGGCACCTATGCACTGTCCGCGGGCTACTACGACGCCTACTACGGTTCGGCACAGAAGGTCCGCACGCTGGTCCAGCGCGACTTCGACGCGGCGTTCGCGCAGGCCGACGTGCTGATTTCCCCGACGGCGCCCACCACGGCGTTCAAACTGGGGGAGAAGCTCGACGATCCACTGGCGATGTACCTCAACGACGTCGCCACCATTCCGGCCAACCTGGCCGGCGTTCCGGGCATCTCGGTGCCCGGCGGCCTGGCCGGCGGACTGCCCGTGGGCATCCAGTTCCTGGCCCCGGCCCGCGAGGACGCACGGCTCTACCGGGCCGGCGCCGCGCTGGAGAAGCTGCTCGAAGACAAGTGGGGCGGGCCGCTGCTCGCCCAGGCCCCGGTACTCGGAGGTGTGAAGTAAATGACTGCCGTAACGGACGAGATCCTCTCCTTCGAAGAGGCAATGGAGAAGTACGACCCGGTGCTGGGCTTCGAGGTCCACGTGGAGCTGAACACGCGGACCAAGATGTTCTCCGCGGCCCCCAACGTTTTCGGCGACGAGCCGAACACCAACGTCACCCCCGTGTGCCTGGGCCTGCCCGGCGTGCTGCCGGTGGTGAACAAGGCCGCGGTGGAGTACTCGATCAAGATCGGCCTGGCGCTGGGCTGCCGGATCGCTCCCTCGTGCACCTTCGCCCGGAAGCAGTACTTCTACCCGGACACCCCGAAGAACTTCCAGACCTCGCAGTACGAGGATCCGATTGCCTTCGACGGCTCGATCGACATCGAACTGGAGGACGGCACCGTCTTCACCGTGGAGATCGAGCGGGCGCACATGGAGGAGGACGCGGGCAAGCTGACCCACCTGGGCGGGGCCACCGGACGCATCCAGGGCGCTGACTTCTCGCTGGTGGACTACAATCGGGCCGGCGTGCCGCTGGTGGAGATCGTGACCAAGCCGATTGTCGGTGCAGGCTCCCGTGCCCCCGAGCTGGCCAAGGCCTACGTGGCCGCCATCCGGGAGATCGTGAAGAACCTGGGCGTCTCGGATGCGCGGATGGAACGCGGCAACGTGCGCTGCGACGCCAACGTGTCGCTGATGCCCAAGGGCTCGACCACCTTCGGCACGCGCTCGGAGACCAAGAACGTGAACTCGCTGCGTTCGGTCGAGCGGGCGGTGCGCTTCGAGATCCAGCGCCATGCCGCGGTTTTGGAGTCCGGGGCCGCCGTGACACAGGAGACCCGCCACTGGCACGAGGACACCCGCACCACCACCGCGGGCCGGCCCAAGTCCGACGCCGACGACTACCGTTATTTCCCCGAACCGGACCTGGTGCCGGTGGTTACCTCCGAGGAATGGATCGAAGAGCTGCGCGCGCAGCTGCCCGAGCCGCCGGCCGAGCGCCGCAAGCGCCTGAAGGACGCCTGGGGCTATTCGGACGCGGAGTTCCGCGACGTGGTCAACGCCGGCGTGATGGATTCGATCGAGGAAACCATCGCCGCCGGGGCCACCCCGGCCGTGGCACGCAAATGGTGGATGGGCGAGGTGTCCCGCCGCGCCAAGGAAGCGGAGGTGGATCCTGCCGAGCTGGGCGTCACGCCCGAAACCATTGTGGAGCTGGATTCGCTGATCAGTGCCGGCAAGATCAATGACAAGCTGGCCCGCAAGGTGCTCGAATATGTGCTCGCCGGCGAAGGCACGCCGTCCGAGGTCGTGGACAAGCACGGCATGGCCGTGGTGTCCGACGACGGTGCACTGCTGGAGGCGATCGACGCGGCCCTGGCGGCCCAGCCGGAAGTGGCCGAGAAGATCCGCGGCGGCAAGCTGCAGGCGGCCGGCGCCATCGTCGGCGGCGTGATGAAGGCCACCCGCGGGCAGGCCGACGCCGGCCGCGTCCGCGAGCTGATCTTCGAGCGCCTCGGCGTCCAGGGCTGACGACCCCGGCCGGGGAGCCGGTGCCAGGGCAGGACCTGGTGCCGTCTCCCCGGGCCCCGGCCGTGGCCGGGCTGCCGGAGGGATCAGGCCGGCGGCTGCGGAGCCAGGATCAGGCTCTCCAGTTCGGGCGATGGCGGAATCCCCAGTTCGTCGTTCAGGCGGGACTGGAGTTTGCCATACACCCGGTGGGCGCTCGCCCGGTTGCCGGCGGCAAGATGGCTCTGGATCAGCAGCCGGTGGGCGCTCTCCCGCAGCGGATCGGCGGCCACGGCAGCCAGCGACGCATCGATCGCCGTCGCCACCTGGCCCGCTTCGAGGCTGAGTTCGGCCATCCGTTCGAGCGCGCTAATGCGCAGCTCCCGGATCCGCTCCTGGCTGTGCATAACCCAGTCGTCGTACCAGCCGGGAAGCAGTTCCGCCCGGCCGAGCACTTCGATCGTTTCCTTGGCATACGGCGGCCGGGGGAACGCCCCGTCCGCATCGAGGCTGGCCGCCAACAGCCTGGTGTCAACCCGGACACCGGGGCTGAGCATAAGAGGATCCTTGCTGGCACTGAGCAGGCCCGGGAAATCATGGGAAATCCTCCAGACGCAGTTCCGCAGGTTCCCGGCGGCCTGCTCGTCACTGCTGTCCGGCCAGAGCAGCCCGGACAAATAGGCCCTGGGCCGCGCGTCCAGCAGTACGAGCGCGGTGATCAGCCGCTGTGCACTGCGGGGCACACGGACATGCCTGCCGTCGAGTTGCAGGTTCCAGGTCCCGAGCAGCTGTAGCTGCCAGCCGGCAGCCTGGGCAGCGTCGGATCTTTCGTCGTTCTGCGGGTACTCCCGTTCAAGGGTTTCCAGCTGTTCCATTAGTTCCCCCGTTGTTACCGCGGCTCCACCACCAGCGGTCCTGAGCAACCGCGCGTGGCTTTGTGGTGCGAGCTATGGATATTCCTCGGACGGCGCCTGTCCTGTTCCGCCCCTGCGCAGGCCGCGCCGTCGCTGTTTCCTCCCCCTTAGTCGCCGGCAGTGTGCCACCGGCCAGTTGGGCCGGTACCCCAGGTGTCGAACTGGACGGTACCGGAAGCTCTTGGCCAGGGATACCCCTTCCGCGCTGCCAGCGCATCCGGAGCCCGGATTCTCCGCAGGATTGCCGCAATTCGTCACACTTGCCGAAAGCGACGGGAATTTAACGCAAGAAAAACGCAGGCGGGACGGGACAAGGACGGTTCCAAGACGGTGCCCGGTGTTGACTCGGGGTTGTCAAAGCGAGTTGGGGGGAGGAGGTGAAAGAACAATGAACGAAGTGACTTTGGTTGAGCTGGAGGCACAGCGTGCGGAGCTGCTGCCCGTGCGTGAGACGCTCTTCTTCAATTTCAACTGGGCCGACGTTTACGCATCGAACCATTCGGTGGCGCTGAACGTCGCGACTGTCCTGTCGGAGGCCAATAGCGCCGCCATTCAGACGATCGCCATCGGCCAGTAATCAGGCAGGCCCGCCCGGCGCCGCCTGCGCAGGCGGCGCCGGGCCCAGCGGAAAGGCAATCGAACATGGCAGGAGAAATCCTCGGGTTCGACGAGCTTGCCGGCCAGCGCGCCGAGCTGCTCCCGAACCGGGAAACACTGTTCTTCGATATCAATGTGGCACCGGTGGTGGGCGTCAACCTGGCGTTTGCCATCAACGCGGCAACCATCGGTTCGGTGGCCCATGCGGGTGCTTGGCAGGACATCGTTTCGATGACCCGCTAACGCACCGGCGGCCACGCCCCACAGGTTCGGCGGGCATGCGGCAGCAGATGCGGCATGCCCGCCGTTCCACGCCGCTCCGCCTTCCCCGCCGGCGGCCACCGCCATGAGCAGGACCCCGTTCCCGGAGCCGGGAACGGGGTCCGGTTTTTTGTGCCGGCGCCTGAGGCTATGAACCGACCTGGACGTCGAGCTGGCGGCGGATATCGACGGTGCCCAGATCCTTGGCGATGATTTGCTCCAACTGCCGGGCGGTCTGCGCCGCCGCGGACCTGGCGTCGGTCTTCGCGGTGCGGGCATTCGGCTTCCGGGCCGCGGACTCCAGCCGCTCCGCCAGCTGTGCCCTCGCCTGCCCCACCAGCTCCGCGGCGGCTGCCGAAAGCTGGCGCCGCGGGCCGGAGGCCAGCACAAACTGCAGGGCCGCCGCCGACGTGGAACAGCCGGCGCACGAGGCATTGACCGCAATGGCCCGGTTGTTGGCGTCGATGGCGCCGCGGCGCGGCACCAGCACAATCTGTACCGACACCGCGGAGGCCGAGCAGCCGGCGCAGGTTGCCCAGGCCGAGGCGACATTGTCCGCAGCTGCAGTGCCCTTGCCGCCGTCGAAATAGGCCACCTGCAGCGTGGTGGCGTCACCGGAACAACCGTCGCAGGCCGCCGACGCCGCCGCCAAGGCATCGGCCTTCGCCGGGCCGCCGGACACATGCACCAGGTCCTGCGACGTATCACGCACCTCGGGCCGGGCTGCCGACGGCTGTGCCGAACTGGCCGAATCCAGGCTGCGTCCCCAGGCAGCGCCGGCCCGTTCGGCGCGTTCGGTGCCGTGCGATGTCCAGTTGCCAGCCGCGGCGCCTGCGGGTGTGGTGCCGCCGGCCAGGACGGAGCCGGTGGCCAGCGCCAGGATGATGCCTGCAGCGGAGGAAATGCCTCTCATTCGTGGAACCTTTCTGTTGCTGGATGGAACGTGCCTGAAGGACTGTATCGGCGCGGCCGGTTTCCGCGAAGGGCCGGCGGGCGCGGGTGGCCCGGTGCAGCTCATATCCGCGGCCAACGGCAATCCCACACTCCTGCAGCGGCAAACCTGCGCAGAAACCGCGACGAAGCCCAAACGCAGGAAAGACGCAAGAAAAACGCAGGCGGGACGGGACAGGGACGGTTCCAAGACGGTGCCCGGTGTTGACTCGGGGTTGTCAAAGCGAGTTGGGGGGAGGAGGTGAAAGAACAATGAACGAAGTGACTTTGGTTGAGCTGGAGGCACAGCGTGCGGAGCTGCTGCCCGTGCGTGAGACGCTCTTCTTCAATTTCAACTGGGCCGACGTTTACGCATCGAACTCTTCGGTGGCGCTGAACGTCGCGACCGCTCTGTCGGAGGCCAACAGCGCCGCTGTGCAGACGATCCTCGTCGGGCAGTAGCCACGGCAGCTGGATGCGTCCGGTACCACCGCCCGCGGCGGTACCGGACGCATTCGGCCGTGCCCCGGATTCCAACTCGTCAGGTGAGGCAAGATGACAACTGATTCCAGCACCGTCCCCGCTCCGCGCTGGGTCCGGGCCGACGGCGTCCAACTGCTCGGGGCCGCATCCGGTTCCGGTCTGGTGGACACCACCTACCTGGTCCGGCGCGGCGACGGTCAGCTGCTCCAGGTTTCCGAGCTGCTGCATCTGGTGGTCAGGGAACTGGCACCCGGGCGCGCCCCGGAGGAGGTGGCCGACGCCGTCACCCGGTCCTTTGGCCGCCGGCTGAGTACCGAGGGACTGAACCAGCTGATCAGCGGGACACTGAGCCCGCTGGGCCTGGTGGCCGACGGCAACCGGCGGCCGGACCCGGAGGCCGTGCAGCCGCGGGCGGATCCGCTGCTGTCCCTGCGGTTCCGCGGGACGCTCCTGCCCGAACCCCTGGTCAATGCCCTGGCGGGCGCGCTCAGGCCGGCCTTCTATCCGCCCATTGTGGTGCTGGTCCTGGCGGCGCTGGTGGTGCTGGACGTGGTGCTGTTCCTGCAGGGCGGGATCCTGCAGGCACTGGACGACGTGTTGAAGGCCCCGGTACTGCTGCTCGGCTTGATGGTCCTGCTTATGGTCGGGGCGCTCATCCACGAGTTGGGCCATGCCACTGCCTGCCGCTACGGGGGTGCCCGGCCCGGCGTCATCGGCTATGGCATCTACATCGTCTTTCCGGCCTTCTTCACCAACGTCACCGATTCCTACCGGCTGGGGCGGGCCGGACGACTGCGCACCGACCTGGGCGGGCTGTATTTCAACGTATGGTGCCTGCTCGCTGCCGGTACCGGCTACCTGCTAACCGGCAATGGCTTGCTGCTGCTGGTCGTGGTGGTCATGCAACTTGAGATGGTCCAGCAGTTGATCCCCACGGTACGTTTCGACGGCTACTTTGTGCTGGCGGACCTGGCCGGTGTGCCTGACCTGTTCGCCCGGGTGAAGCCGGTGCTGGCTAGCCTGCTTCCGGGGCGGCCGGTGCACCCGCTGGTGGCGGAAATGAAGCCCGTCGCGCGGTGGATCGTCACGCTGTGGGTCCTCACGGTGGTCCCCACCCTGGTCCTTGGCCTGGGCTGGATGCTGATCAGCCTGCCGGTCATCCTGAGCAGGACCTTCCACGCCATGCAGCACCATGCGTCGCTGTTGGCCCAGGCGGTGGCTGACGGCGCGCTGGCGGAATTCATCCTGGCCGTGCTGTCCATCGTGATGCTCTGCCTGCCGCTGCTGGGCCTGGCCGTGCTGTTGCAGAAGCTGGCAGCAATGCTGGCCAAGCTGGCGGCAAGATGGCTGCGGCGGCGCGCTGGATCGAGGCGCTGACGAAATAGCGTCCGCGGTTGGCATCGCGGGCCGATGGGTTCATGGCTTAATGGCCTGATGGCAAACCTGCCTGCCGCCGAGGCAGACCTCACCGAGGGACAGGTCCGGGAACTGCTGGCCGGGCAGTTCCCGGACCTGGCGGCGCTGCCGCTGCGGCTGGTGGCCAACGGCTGGGACAACGCCGTCTTCCGGCTGGGGGATTGGCTCGCCGTCCGGCTGCCGCGGCGCGCAGCCGCCGCGCAATTGGTGCTGCACGAGCAGGTCTGGCTGCCCCGGCTGGCTGCGGGGTTGTCCGGTTTGGACGTGGCGGTCCCGGTCCCGCTGCGGTGTGGAACGCCGTCGCCGTCCTATCCCTGGCCGTGGTCGGTGGTCCGCTGGTTCGAGGGCACGACGGCGGACGTGCAGGTTGCCGCGCAGCGGCGGCACTGGGCGGGACGGCTTGCGGCCGTCGTGGACGCACTTCAGCGGCCGGCACCGCCGGATGCCCCGGCCAATCCGGTGCGCGGGGTGCCGCTGGCGGACCGGGACCAGGCCGTCCGGCAGCGGCTGGAGGCGCCGGCTGCAGCCCAACTGCCGCGCGCTGCCCAGGCCCTCGAATTGTGGGAAGAGCTGTGCGCCGTGCGGGCCTGGGACGGCCCGGCGCTGTGGCTGCACGGGGACCTCCATCCGGCCAATCTGATCACCGACGGCGGCAGGCTGGCCGCCGTCGTCGACTTCGGCGATCTGACCGCGGGGGATCCGGCCACGGACCTGGCCGCCGCGTGGCTGGTCTTCGATGCCGCCGGCCGCCGGGTCTTCCGTCAGGCGCTGGCCTTCCGCCGGGACCTCGACGCAGCCACCTGGCGGCGCGCCCGCGGCTGGGCGCTGAACATCGCCACGGCGCTGCTGGCCAATTCCGATGACAGCCCGGGACTGCGGCGGATCGGTGCCTTCGCGCTGGACCAGGTCCTCGGCCCAGGAGTGGGGCACGAGGGCCCTGCCGAAGAGAACGGCCAGGGGTCCCCGTGCGCGAAGCGTGCGGGGTGGCCGTGAACGGGCGGAACCGACACTGCGGGAGCGCCCCACTCCATAGCAGGCTGTCCATCGCCGGCCCTCGCCCGACCAAGGACAGCGGCCTGGAATTCATCTGGCGGACATGCCGTGCTCACCGCCGGGCCACGGCGGCTGTGGCCGGACCGGGCAGGCTGGGGAAGCCAAACCACTCGACACCTATGGAGCCACCTTGCCAGCGATCTTCCGCAGCAACCTGTCCAAAGCCACCGCCGGGGCCCTGGCCCTCGCCGTCGTCCTCGGCACGCCCGCCCTGCTTGCCGGTCCCGCCGAGGCCACCGCGCCGGCGTCCAAGAGCCAGACGGTATCGAAGCAGTCCAAGCCGGCGAAGCAGCAGCCTACGCGCTACTTCAACCGGACCGCGACGCTGCCGGCCTACGCCAACACCAGCGCCGGCACGGAAACGGTGGCCGAGATTTCCACCGTGACCAAGGACAACAAGACCGTGATCTACACGGATGCTGCCGGCGGGGGCCTGGGCTTCGTGGACATCCGGAACGAGAACAAACCGCTGGCCAGGGGCTACCTGAAGCTGGGTGAGGGCATGTCCCCGACGTCCGTCTACGCCACCGGCAAGTACCTGCTCGCCGTCGTGGATGCCTCCACGAGCTTCTCCGCTCCGGCCGGCAAGCTGCTGGTCTTCAACATCAACAACCGTGCCCCGGTCAGCCAGTGGAAGCCGCTGAAGACCATTGACCTGGGCGGGCAGCCGGACTCCATCGACGTCAGCAGCGGCGGCCGGACGGTGGTGATCGCAATGGAGAACCAGCGCGATGAGGACTTCGCCCCTGCCGGCGGCGAGGAAGGGGACCTGCCGCAGGCACCCGCCGGGGATCTCGCCGTCGTCGACCTGCGCCAGAAGAACTGGAAGGCCAGGCACATCAGCCTCAGCGGACTGAAGGGCCTGGACACCCCGTCCGATCCGGAGCCGGAGTATGTCTCGATCAGCCCGGACGACAGGACCGTGGCCGTCACGCTGCAGGAGAACAACGGCGTGGCCATCGTGGACCTGCGGACCAAGAAGATCCGCAACTATTTCAGCGCCGGCAAGGCCACCGTGAGCGGGATCGACACGGTGGAAGACGGGAAGATCGACCTGACCGGCACCATCACGGACGTTCCGCGCGAGCCGGACGCCGTCGGCTGGATCGGCAACAAGTACGTCGCCACCGCCAACGAAGGCGACTGGAAGGGCGGCACCCGCGGCTGGAGCATCTTCGATGCCCGGACCGGCAAGGTCGTCTTCGATGCGGGCAACAGCTTTGAGCATCTGGCCGTGAAGCTGGGACAGTACCCGGAAGACCGCTCCGAGAACAAGGGCAGCGAGCCCGAGGGCCTGGCCAGCGCGGTCTTCAACGGCGTCCCGTATGTCTTCGTGGGGTCCGAGCGGGCCAACTTCGTGGCGGTTTACAACGTCTCCAATCCGGCGAAGCCGAAGCTGGTCCAGGCGGTGCCGTCCACCAAGGGACCCGAAGGCCTGCTGGCCGTGCCGGAGCGGGGCCTGCTGATCGTATCCTCCGAGGTGGACTCCGCCGAGGACCAGGTGCGCGCCTCGGTCCAGATCTACAAGCTGGGCAAGCGGGCCCCGCTCTTCCCGTCGATCGAATCGAATACGGTCAAGGGCAAGCCAATCGCCTGGGGCGCCCTTGGTGCCCTGAGCGCCGATCCGAAGGACGCCCGGAAGCTGTACACCGCCTCGGACGCCGCCTACTCGCCCAGCCGCATCCTGACCATCAGCACGGCGTCGGCTCCGGCCCGGATTACCGCCGAACTGCCGGTGCTCAAGGACGGCAAGCCGGCCGGCTACGACATTGAGGGCCTGTGGGCCCGGCCCGACGGCGGTTTCTGGCTGGGTGTCGAGGGCGCCACCGGCGCCGGCAACCTACTGGTCCAGGTTGATGCCAAGGGCAACGTGGTGCGCGAGATCGCGCTGCCCGCCGAGGTCGCCGCGGCGATGGGCAAGCAGGGGATTGAGGGCGTCACCGGCTACGGCTCCGGCGCCAACGAGGTCCTGTACTTCGCGCTGCAGCGTCCGCTGGCCGGGGATCCGGCCAACACGGCCCGGATCGGGCAGCTGGACGTGGCCAGCGGGGAATTCGGCTGGTTCGGCTACCCGCTGCAGACCACCGCCGCGGCGGGCGACTGGATCGGGCTGTCCGAGATCACCGCAGTGGATGCGCACACCCTGGCCGTGATCGAGCGGGACAAGCTCAACGGCCCGGACGCGAAGCTGAAGTCCGTCTACACGGTCAAGATCCCGGATCTGCTGGCCGCCACCGGACAGCAGCTGCCCGTCGCCGGCAAGTCCCGGGCCGTGGACGTGCTGCCGCAGCTGAAGAAGAACAACGGCTGGGTCCAGGAGAAGCTGGAAGGCCTGGCCATCGGCGGCAACGGCCGGGTCTACGCCATGGTGGACAACGACGGCAACAAGGACGCCAACGGCGAGAACGTCTTGATGGATCTGGGCAGCAAGCGCTCGGTCTTCGGCCGGTGACCTCCGACTTGGGCCCGCGCCGTCCGCTAGCGACACGCTACGCCACGGCCCAGGTTCCGCCACGCCCGTGTTTGAGCCGCCCAGTACATCTTTAGGCTTCAAGCAAGCCGCTGACCTGCGGAAACGCCAGGGCAGGGTTTCAATGGTGGGCGTGAAGGCACAGGGCCGGCAGCCTCAGCTCCCGGAGCGGTCGCGGATCTGGTTGATGATCCCCGAGAAGTCCCGGGCAGCTACTGTGGGCGGTTTCCTCCTTGTCGGGAGGAAACCGCCCACAGGGCCCTTTAAGGCAACTTTAGGACGGCGCGGTGCCTGAACCAGCGAGCAGCTGCGAGCGGATCAGGAAGCGTTTGCCTTCCGGGGCTTCGAGGGAGAAGCCGCTGCCGCGGCCGGGGACCACGTCCACGGTCAGCCGGGTGTGCTGCCAGTAGGCGAACTGCTCGCGGGACATCCAGAAGTCCAGCGGGCCGCGTCCGGGCAGGTCGAACACGCCCAGGCGCACGTCGGCTTCGGCGGTGAGGAAATCCCCGGCCGGGTAGCACATCGGCGACGAGCCGTCGCAGCAGCCGCCGGACTGGTGGAACATCAGCGGCCCGTGGCGGTCCCAGAGGCTGTCGAGCAGTTCGACTGCCGGGGCGGTGAGCGCCACCCGGGAAAAGTCCTCCCCGGGCAGCACCACCGCCGCCTCGAGCACGGCTTCGAATCCGGACCGGAGTGGGGCGCGAGGGCCCCGTCGTGGCGACGAAGTCGACATTATGGGAGCGCCCCAATCCTTAGAAGAACCCGAGCTTGTTCTCGTTGTAGCTGACCAAAAGGTTCTTGGTCTGCTGGTAGTGCTCGAGCATCATGGCGTGGTTCTCGCGGCCGATGCCGGAGGACTTGTAGCCGCCGAAGGCCGCCCCGGCCGGGTAGGCGTGGTAGTTGTTGACCCAGACCCGGCCGGCCTGGATTTCCCGGCCGGCCCGGTAGGCGGTGTTGCCGTTGCGGGACCAGACGCCGGCGCCGAGCCCGTAGAGGGTGTCGTTGGCCAGCTGGATCGCCTCGGTGTATTCGCCGAAGCCTGTCACCGAGACGACCGGGCCGAAGATCTCCTCCTGGAAGATGCGCATGCTGTTGCTGCCCTCGAAGACGGTGGGCGCCACGTAGTAGCCTTCGGCCAGGTCCCCGTCCAGGATGTTGCGTCCGCCGCCGGCGAGCACCTTGGCGCCTTCCTGCCGGCCGATGTCGATGTAGGAGAGGATCTTCTCCAGCTGGTCGTTCGAGGCCTGGGCGCCGATCTGGGTCTCGGTGTCCAGCGGGTTGCCCTGGATGATCTTCTGCGTCCGGGCCAGGGCGTCGGCCATGAAGGAGTCGTAGATCGAGTCCTGGACCAGCGCCCGCGACGGGCAGGTGCAGACTTCGCCCTGGTTGAAGGCGAACAGCGCGAAGCCCTCCAGCGCCTTGTCGTAGAACGCGTCGTTGGCCTCGGCCACGTCGGAGAAGAAGATGTTCGGGCTCTTACCGCCCAGTTCCAGGGTGACCGGGATCAGATTCTGGGAGGCGTACTGGCTGATCAGCCGGCCGGTGGTGGTCTCGCCGGTGAAGGCGATCTTGCGGATCCGCGGGCTGGAGGCCAGCGGCTTGCCGGCCTCGACGCCGAACCCGTTGACCACGTTGAGCACGCCGGCGGGCAGGATGTCGGCCAGCAGCTCCATCAGCACCAGGATCGAGGCCGGGGTCTGTTCGGCCGGCTTGAGCACCACGGCGTTGCCCGCCGCCAGCGCCGGGGCCAGTTTCCAGACGGCCATCAGGATCGGGAAGTTCCACGGGATGATCTGCCCGACCACGCCCAGGGGCTCGTGGAAGTGGTAGGCGGTGGTGTCGTCGTCGAGCTGGGAGAGCCGGCCCTCCTGGGCCCGGATGGCCGAGGCGAAGTAGCGGAAGTGGTCGGCCGCCAGCGGGATGTCCGCAGCCAGGGTCTCGCGCACCGCCTTGCCGTTGTCCCAAGTCTCGGCGACCGCCAGCAGTTCCAGGTTCGCCTCGATCCTCTCCGCCACCCGGTTCAGCACCGCCGCCCGCTCCGCGACCGGGGTCCGGCCCCAGGCCGGGGCGGCCTTGTGCGCGGCGTCCAGCGCCAGCTCGATGTCCTCCGCCGTGCCGCGGGCGACCTCGCAGAACGGCTTGCCGGTGACCGGCGAGATGTTCTCGAAGTAGCCGCCCTTGACCGGGGCCACCCACTCGCCGCCGATCCAGTTCTCGTAGCGGGGCTTGAAATCGACCTTGGCGCCGGGCCGGCCGGGCTGTGCGTATACCGTCATTGGTATCTCCTTCGGCGAATCGTCTGGCGGCAGGCGCCCTCGCCTGCCGCTCCCGAGCCTAGGCGCAGCCAGGTTGCAAGCAGGTTGCAACCCTGAATTCGTGGCTTTAGATATCCGCTTCGAGCTCCTGCAGCCGGGCGACGACGGCGGCCCGCCGCGGCGAGCGGGCCGGCAACAGCCGCAGCGCGCAGCGCCAGGCCTCGGCGTCGTCCCGGGCCTGAGGCAGCTGCAGGTAGCACAGCAGCGTTTCGGGCGCGCCGTCCGCGAGCACCGCTTCGCGCAGGGTCAGGCCGACCTCGCTGCGGAACCCGGCAATACCCGGGGCCGTTGAGCGCGGCAGCAGCTCGCCCCGGTAGGTCTCCAGCGCCTGCCGGTGGGCGCCGCGCCGCAACTGGGCGAGCACCCGGCTGGCATCCGTGGACAGTTCCTGCGGCAGCCGGTAGGGCCGGGACTGCGGCACCAGTTCGGGGCAGGCGGCCGCCAGGAACCGGCGCAGCCGCACCATTTCGGCCCGCAGCGTGATGGTCCGGCCGCCAACCTCCTGCGGCCGGCCGTCCTCGGGATAGAGCAGTTCTGCCAGTTCCTCGGCCCGCAGCCCGCGTGGATGCAGCGCGAGCAGGGTCAGGATCTCGGTGTGGCGCAGCGACAGTTCCAGCCTCCGGCCGGCAACAGTCAGCCGGCCCTGGTCCCTGCCGGTGATTTCCAGCAGGACGCCGGCCGGCCGGGCCGGTTCGCTCCGATGCGTGCCCCGCGGCAGGGCGCGCTCGAGCCGGTTAATGCGCAGCTGGGCTTCGGCCGCAGCCACCGCGGCCTGGACCAGCGGCAAGGTGTGCGGCGCGACGGCGGCCTCCCGCCCGGTAATGTCCACCACACCAACCAACGCGCCGGTGTCCGGATCGTGCACCGGCACCGCCGTGCAGCTCCACGGATGCACCGCGGGATTGAAATGCTCCGCGCCACTGATCTGGATACCGCGGCCGAGCGCCAGGGCGGTGCCCGGTGCACTGGTCCCGACGGCGGCCTCGGACCAATCCGCGCCGGGCAGGAAGGCCATGGACTCGGCCCGCCGGCGCTGGGCCCGGTCGCCGTCCACCCACAGCAGCCGTCCGTGTTCGTCGCCGACGGCCACCAGCAGCCCGGTATCCTGGGCCGGCTGGACCAGCAGCCGGCCGATCACCGGCATCACGGCCGCCAGCTGATGGTGCCGCCGGTACTCCTCGAGTTCGCCACCGTCCAGGGCCAGCGGCGCGGCGGCCGGGCCGGGGGAGCCCAGTGCCCGCAGGGACCTGCGCCAGGATTCGCGGACCACCGTGCGCAGCCCGCCCGGGACGGCCGGGCCGCTCAGGCTGCACCGGTCCAGCTGGTCGTGGGCCGCCTGGGCCCGGTGGCTCTGGAGTTCGGACGGCTCGATCCTGGGATGCACCTTTGCTCCGCTCGCACAGATTCCTTCGTACTTCCATTGGGCGCACGCTACCGGCCGCCTTCGGTCCGGTGGCGTAGATCACACTCTACCCGCCGGCGCGCAAGACCGTAGAGTGGGACGTGATGCAGGCCACATTGCCGCTGCGGCCGGTGGGAACAAGAGCAAAGGAAGGACCGTGTGAAGGCGCTGATGAAATCCGGGCCGCACCCCGGTTTCGAGTTGGTGGACCGTCCGGAGCCGGAACCAGGGCATGCGGACGTGCTGATCAGGGTGCACACCACCGGCATCTGCGGGACTGATCTGCACATCCAGGCCTGGGATGCCTGGGCACAGGGCGCCATTGTGCCCCCGCTGGTTCCGGGCCACGAGTTCTACGGTGAAGTGGTCCGGGTGGGGGCAGACGTCCGTGATGTCCGGCCCGGGGACCGGGTCTCCGGCGAGGGGCATATTGTCTGCGGCACCTGCCGCAACTGCCGTGCCGGGCGCCGCCAGATGTGCATCCGCACCGTCAGCGTCGGGGTCCAGCGGGATGGTGCCTTCGCCGAGTACGTGGTGCTGCCCGAGACCAACGTCTGGGTCCATCATGATCCGGGCATCACCCCCGAACTTGGCGCCATCTTCGATCCCTTCGGCAACGCTGTCCACACCGCCCTGAGCTTTCCGATGGTCGGCGAGGACGTGCTGATCACCGGCGCCGGTCCCATCGGCCTGATGGCCGTTGCCGTGGCCCGCCATGCCGGGGCGCGCAAGATCGCCATCACCGACGTATCCCCGGCCCGGCTGCAGCTGGCGGTCAAGATGGGTGCCGACCTGGCCGTGGATGTCAGCCGGAGCCGGCTGGCCCAGGCCCAGCGCGAGCTGCGAATGGCCGAGGGCTTCGACATCGGACTGGAAATGTCCGGCCGCGCCACCGCCCTGCGTGAAATGATCGACAACATGACCCACGGCGGGCGCATCGCGCTGCTGGGCCTGCCCTCGGAGCCGATCACCGTCGACTGGTCCAAGGTGGTGACCCACATGCTCACGCTCAAGGGCATCTACGGCCGGGAGATGTTCGAGACCTGGTACGCGATGAGCGCCATGCTCTCCTCCAGCCCCCGGCTGCATGCGGCGGTCTCCAGCGTGGTTACCGACGTGCTTCCGGCAGCGGAATGGGCGCGTGGGTTCGAGATTGCCCGCGGTGGCCTCGGCGGCAAGGTAGTGCTTGACTGGAGCCAGATCTGAACCGGCCGGGACGGCAGGAGGTGGCCATGTACTCAGCCATGAAGCAACAGTTGCAGGAGGAACTGGACGGGATCCGGGCCGCCGGCCTGTTCAAGGCCGAGCGGCCGATCGCGTCGCCGCAGTCCGGCCGGATCCTCGCCGGCAGCCCCGGCACCGCACCGCAGCCGGTGCTGAACTTCTGTGCCAACAACTATCTGGGCCTCGCCGACGATCCGCGGATCATCGCCGCGGCGAAACAGGCCATGGACGAACGCGGTTTCGGCATGGCCAGCGTGCGCTTCATCTGCGGCACCCAGGACCTGCACCTGCGCCTGGAGCAGCGCGTCTCCAGCTTCCTCGGCACTGAGGACACTATTTTGTTCTCCTCCTGCTTCGACGCCAACGGCGGTGTCTTCGAAGCCCTCTTCGGTGCCCAGGACGCGATCATTTCGGACGCGTTGAACCACGCATCCATCATCGACGGCATCCGGCTGTCCAAGGCGCAGCGCTACCGCTACGCCAACCGCGACATGGCCGAACTCGAAACCCGGCTGCAGGAAGCCGCCGGCGCCCGGCGGAAGATCGTCGTCACGGACGGCGTGTTCTCGATGGACGGCTACCTGGCTCCGCTGCGCGAGATCTGTGAGCTTGCCGACCGCCACGATGCCTTGGTCATGGTGGACGATTCGCACGCGGTGGGCTTCGTGGGGCCTACCGGTGCCGGAACGCCCGAACACGCCGGAGTGTCCGGCCGGGTGGATATCTATACCGGCACCTTCGGCAAGGCCCTGGGCGGGGCATCGGGCGGTTATGTGTCCGGCCGCCGGGAGATCGTGGCGATGCTGCGCCAACGGGCCCGGCCCTACCTCTTCTCCAACTCCGTGGCGCCGGCCATCGTGGCCGCTACGCTGCAGGCCCTTGACCTGGTGCAGGGCTCGGCCGACCTGCGCCGGCGGCTGAAGGAAAACGCGGCCCTCTTCCGCAGCCAGATGTCCCGGGAGGGTTTCGACCTGCTGGAGGGCGAACACCCGATCGTGCCGGTGATGTTCGGCGACGCCGTGCTCGCCGGCCGGATGGCTGCGGCGATGCTGGACCAGGGCGTTTATGTGACGGCCTTCAGCTATCCGGTGGTACCCCAGGGCAAGGCCCGGATCCGGGTCCAGCTGTCCGCAGCTCATTCGGCCGACGACGTCGAGGCGTGCGTGGCGGCCTTCACCGCGGCACGTGCTGCGGTCCAGGGGGCGTGATGCCGGTGTCGGTGTGGCGGAAGAAGCCGCGGCGGGCCGCCGAGCCGGCAGCCATCCGCGGCTTCTGGGCTTGGTGGCTGCAGGAGGGAACCGGGCTGGTGGCGCGCGGCCGGGATGCCGGCGGCGCGGATTATGCCAAGCGGCTCAGCCGGCACGTGTCCCGCATCAGTTCCGGACTGGCCTGGGAGCTTGGCCCGGGCACGGTATCCGAACACCAGCTGGTGATCTTCTCCAAGAGCAGCGACTACGCTCCGGTGGCCCGGCGCGTGCTTAAGGCGGCTCCGGCGCCGTCGCCGGAGTGGGAGTACGCGGATGTGCGCCAGCCGGCCGAGTTCTTCGAGGACCTCACGCTTGGCCTCGGCGGCCAGGAATTCGACAGCACGGATTTCCGGGTCGGCCTGATGCTCAACCGCTATTCTGTGGACATCGCCGTCCACCACCCCCGCCTGCAGGACCTGCCCGCCGCCGAGCGGATGGAGCCGATCCAGATCATGCTCGACCACGCGATCGGCCAGCGGGACGTCGGGGCCTGGATCGGGGTCATCGAACCGGTGCTGCACGAACTGCCCGCTGGCATTCCGCTCGGCACTCTGCGCAGCGTGATCGCGCAGCTGCACGCCAAGGCCTTCGACGCCGACGGGCAGCCCAGCTGGCACGAGCTGAACGGCACTACGGCCGACGGGCTGCCGATCCTGGCCTGGGTCCAGGTTCCGCTCGTACCGGCCTTCTGGCCCGAATATGACCAGCATGTGGCGCTCAGCCTGCCTTACGAACTACCGCAACAGTGCCCGCCGGAACTGGCAGGCCTGCCGGCACCCCAGGCCGAGGCGGAGCTGAAGGAAGCCCAGGACCAGCTGGCGGAGGAAATCGCCGGCCAGGGCCGCCTGGTCGCCACCGAAACCACCGGCGGGCGCCGGACGCTGCACTTCTATGTGGACTCCACCGGCTCCGCGGCCTGGCAGCTCGAGGCAGCCGCTGCCGCCTGGCCCGGCGGCCGGGCCGGCTGCGGGACCCAGCTGGATCCGACCTGGGCCAACGTCCGCCACCTGCGCATCAAGTAGCGGGGCCCTCACGCCCCACCCTGAGGGGCGCTCCCACCGAAGCCCTCACCGGCCGGCTGCGCCGCATGGCAGGATGGCGGTATGTCCCACAGCTGCGACGTCCTCATAATCGGCGGCGGTATTGCCGGCCTGTCGCTGGCCTCCATGCTGTCCGCGGAGACGAAAGTAGTGTTGGCCGAGGCCGAGCCGACGCTGGCGTACCACACCTCGTCCCGCTCCGCGCGGCAGTTGGTGCCCAGCCATGGGCCCGCGGCTGTCCGGGAGCTGACCGCGAGGACGCTGGAAATCCTGCCGGCGCTCGAATGCCAGTCCGGGCTCCGGTGCCTGGCCCCCGCAAGCTTCCTGCTCGTCGGCGACGAGGAGTCCGTCCGAGCGCACGCAAATGAGCTGATGGAATCGCTGAGCCACGCCCAAGCTGGGGAAATCAGCCCGGAACTCAAACCGGAAAGCTTCAGTGCGGCCAGGCTGGACCGGCATTCCTTCACCCTTGATGCTGATGCCTTGATTGAGTTCCATCGGGCGACGGCGGCGGCCAACGGCGCCGTCATCCTCACCGGCGCCCCGGTCCGGTCGGCCAGGAAAAACTTCGGCGGGTGGCGGGTTGACGCCGGGACGGAGACTATCGAGGCCGCAACGGTGGTCAACGCTGCCGGCGCCTGGGCCGACCCGGTTGCCGGGATCTTCGGGGCCGCGCCGCACGGGCTGGTGCCGTACCGGCGTACCGCGGCCCTTGTTGAGGTTGAGCGCCCGCTGGCCCCGGGCCACCCCATGGTCGTGATGGCGGATGGGAGCTTCTACTATCGGCCGGAGGGAAGCCAGGTCTTGATTTCGCCATCCGAGACGGTGGCCAGCCCCGCCGAGGATGCCAAACCCCACCCCGGCGATATTGAGGCGGTCATCGCGCTGATCGATGCGGCGACGACAATGCGGATCCGTTCGGTGGCCCGGTCCTGGACCGGCCTTCGGACCGAACCTGCCGATGGGCACCCGGTGGTGGGGTTCGACGGCGTGGTGGAGGGTTTCTTCTGGCTCGCAGGCCAGGACGGTTATGGTTTCCAGACTTCCAGCGGAATTGCCGAGCTGGCCGCAGCCTTGCTGCTGCGCCGCGGACCGGCGGCCTGGTCCGCTTCCGCGGCAGCGGCCCTCAGCCCACTGCGCAACCCAGCCTAGCCGCCGAGGGCCCCGCCGCGAGCGGAGCGAGTGGTGGGAGGCGGGGAGGCGCTAGCCGCCGAGGGCCCCGCCGCGAGCCTAGTCGGCAACCAGCCCGGTGTAGTCCGGCTCGTTTTCCAGCACGCCGTATTTCTTCGCGGCGGTGCCGAGCCGCTTGAGTCCGTCCATGTTGATGTCCGCGCGCCAGGAGGTCATTTCGACCTTCCCGGCCAGCTCGGGGGTGACTTTGGCGTAATCCTGGATCACCGCGCGTACCTGGTCTTCGTAGGCCGAAGCGTAGTCGAAGGACTTGAGCAAGGCCGATCGGAAACGGGCCACGAGTTCCGGATCCTGTTCCAACGTTTGCCGGGACGTGAAGTAAAAGGCCGAGTCGAAGTTCGGTGCCATGTCCGTCATCGGGCTGGCCACGATCCGGCCACCGGCGTCCAGCACCTGGGTGCGGAAGGGTTCGGTGGTCCAGACTGCGTCGACGTCGCCCCGGGCCAGGGCCGCGGGCATGTTGGGGTAGGGGATCTCCACGAATTTGACCTGCTGCGGATCGCCGCCGGCCTGTTCGATCGAGTTGCGGATGGTGGTGTCGGCGAAGTTGTTGAGCGCATTCACCGCGACCGTCTTGCCGGCGAGGTCGGCAGGGCCGCCAATGCCGCTCTCGGGCAGGGCGGCGACTTCCGTCGTATCGTGGCCGGGTTCGTTGGTGGAACTGGATCCGTTGGAAATCACGACGATGGGCAGGGACTTGTCCTGGGCGATCAACAAGGAGACGACGTTCGAATAGCCGAACTGGTATTCGCCGGTGGTCACGGCCGGCACGATGGCCGCGCCGCCCTGGGCCGGCTGCACCTCGAGGTCGATGCCTTCGGCCCGGAAGTATCCTTCCCGGATGCCCAGGTACACGGGAGCGACGTCGGTTATGGGCAGCAGCCCCAGCGTCACATGGTCCAGGTCTCCGCTGCCGGCCTCCGCGGTTCCGCCGTCGGGCTGGGTCGACGACGGGCTCCCGCCGCCGCAGCCGGACAGCGCGAGGACGGCAGCTGCCGCAGCGGATATGGCCGTCAGGGTTGCCCCGCGGGGGCGGGCTGGACGCCGGTTGTCAATGGCCACGGTTCCACTCCAGTTCTGCCGGCAAGCGGCATGATGGTTTCAAGTAATGAAATGCCAATGTACGGAGCCCTCCACCCCGAGTCAATGGTTTAAGCAGCGCGTCTGATTGCTGCTGGATGAAATAAGTGTTTTACTGAGTGCAATAGAAGTCCGCCTCCGCGGAAAGGAACCTGCATGGTGACCAAGGCTGCGCCCGATGCCACAACCCGGGCCGCCGACCGCGTCCTGGGGCTGCTGCGCGTCGTCTGCGAGCACGACGGGGTCAAGTTGGCGGACGCCGCCAAGGAACTGAGCCTGTCGGCGAGCACCGCGCTGCGGCTGCTCCGTACCCTGGAGGCCAATGGGTTCGCGGCCAGGCTGGCGGACGGCCTGTACCGGCCGGGCTACCGGATGGTCCAACTCGGCGTCCAGGCCCTGAGCCATGACGCACTGGTCGCCGCCAGCCGCCCGGCGCTGCGTGCGCTGGTCGCCGGCACCGGCGAATCCGCCTACCTCAGCGTGGCCGCCGGCCAGACGCACGGCCTGTACCTGGCCATCGAGGAGGGAACCCAGTCGGTACGCCATATCAACTGGGTCGGCAGGACCTTTCCCTTGGCCGGCAGCGCGGCCGGCGCAGTCCTGGCCGGACAGGTGGAACCGGGCTCGTTCATTACCGTGGCTGAAGGCGTGGAGCCGGATACCACGGCCGTGGCCGCGCCGGTCACCGCCGGGGGAGCGGTGGTAGCGGCCCTGAGCGTAGTGGCGCCTAGCTACCGGGCCACCGGCGAGTATGCCCGGACGGTCGGGCCCATCGTGGCCGCCGAAGCATCCAGACTGTTTGCCACCCCCGCGGCCGTTGCCGGCCGGACCAAGGAGGACCATGGACACCGTAACTTCGCTCCTTAACTCCATTGCCGACGTCGGACGAGACGCCCAGCGCGGCGGCTACACCCGCCCGGTCTATTCGACGGCGGAACTGGACCTGCGCTCGTGGTTCATCGAGCAGGCCGGCCGGCGCGGGCTGGACGTGGAAACGGACCGCAACGGGATCATCTGGGCCTGGTGGGGCGCCCCGCAGCCCGGGGCGCTGGTGACCGGCAGCCACCTGGACTCGGTGCCCGGAGGCGGGGCCTACGATGGTCCGCTCGGGGTGGCGTCGGCGCTGGCGGCGGTGGACGAGCTGCGTTCCCGCGGCGTGGCGCCGCTGCGCTCGCTGGCCGTTGCGGTCTTTCCCGAGGAGGAAGGCTCCCGCTTCGGTGTGGCCTGCCTCGGCTCCCGGCTGCTCACCGGGGCGATCGATGCGGACAAGGCCCGCAACCTGCGCGACGCGGACGGCAACACCTTCGCCGAGGTGGCCCGGGCCAACGGACTGGACCCGGCGCAGCTGGGCGCGGATCCGGAGGCGCTGGCCAGAATCGGCGACTTTATCGAACTGCATGTGGAGCAGGGCCGCGGGCTCGGCGAGGACGGTCCGGCCGTCGCTGTCGGCAGCTCTATCCTGGGCCATGGCCGCTGGCGGCTGAGCGTTACCGGAGAGGGCAACCACGCCGGCACCACCCTGATGGCGGACCGCCGGGATCCGATGGTCGCCGCCGCGCAGATCATCCTTGCCGTCCGGCAGGTAGCCGCGGCCCAGCAGGGCGCCCGGGCGACGGTCGGCCGGATCCAGCCGGTACCCGGCGGCACCAACGTGATCGCCTCCCGCGTCGACCTGTGGCTGGACGCCCGCCATACCGATGACGCAGTGACGGCCCGGCTGGTGGAGACCATCCACGGCAAGGCCCAGAAGATCGCCGCGTTCGAAGGCTGCGCGATTACCCTGACCGAGGAATCCTACAGCGGTACCGTCCACTTCGACCCTGGCCTGCAGCGCCAGTTGGAGAACGCGCTGCCGGGGGCGCCCGTGCTGGCTACCGGCGCCGGGCACGACGCCGGGGTGCTGGCCGGCTACGTTCCCTCCGGCATGCTGTTCATCCGCAACCCGAGCGGGATTTCCCACTCGCCGGAGGAGCACGTGGAGGACGCCGACGCCGACGGCGGCGCCGCGGCGTTGGCGGATGTGCTGGAGGCGCTGCTGTGAGCGGGGTCTGGTGCGAGGCGGCCTGGCTGCCGGGCCGCGGCGTCGCGGACAGCGTCCGGGCCGAAGTCAACGAGTCCGGCATTGTCACCTCGGTGCGCGCGGGCGTGCCGGCGGCCCCGGCGGACCTGCATGTGGCCGGGGTTTCCTTCCCGGCAGCGTCCAACGCACATTCGCATGCCTTCCACCGGGTGCTGCGCGGACGCACCCACGACATGGGGGTCGGCAGCTTCTGGACCTGGCGGGAGCAGATGTACAAGGCAGCCGGTGCGCTCACCCCGGACCTGTACGAGGAGCTGGCCACCGCGGTCTTCGCCGAGATGGTGGTCACCGGCTGGACGAGCGTGGCCGAATTCCACTATGTCCACCATCAGCCTGACGGCACCCCGTACGGCAGCTCCTCCGGCGGCGAGCATGCCATGGAGCTGGCGCTGGCCCGCGCCGCCGTCAACGCCCGGATCCGGCTGACGCTGCTGGATACCTGCTATCTGGCCGGGGGGATCGGCCAGCCGCTGGCCGCGGAACAGACCCGGTTCGGCGACACCTGTGTCGAGTCCTGGCTGGAGCGGCTTGGGTCCCTGCGCGCCGCGGTGGCACGTGAGTTTTCGCCGGACCAGGTCACCGTGGCCGCCGCGCTGCACTCGGTGCGCGGGGTGCCCGAGGAGGCGCTGCCGGTGGTGGCCCGGGAGTTGCCCGCCGATATGCCGCTGCACATCCACCTTTCCGAACAACCGGCGGAGAACGAGGCCTGTGTGCTGGCTACCGGGCTGACACCGACCGGGCTGCTGCAGCGGCACGGCCTGATCACCAACCGCCTTTCCGCCGTCCACGCCACCCACCTGACTGAAAACGACATTGCGGTGCTGGGCGCCGGACACACGACCATCGTGATGTGCCCGACCACCGAGGCGGACCTGGCTGACGGCATTGGACCGGCGGCAGCGCTGAAGGATGCCGGCGCGCGGATTGCTCTCGGCACCGACCAGCAGGCCGTCGTCGATCCCTGGCTGGAGATGCGCGCCCTCGAGCACGGCGAGCGGCTGGGCTCGGGCCAGCGCGGCTGGTTCCCGCCGGAGGCACTGCACAAGGCTGCCTCCGACGCCGGGGCCGCCGCGCAGGGCCGGCGGGCGCCAGGGCTGGCCCCGGGCCGGTACTGCGACCTGATGGCGGTGGACCCGGCCAGCATGCGCACGGTGGGGTCGCGGCGTGACCAGCTGGCCCTGACCGCCACTGCGCAGGACGTAGCCACCGTCGTCATCGGCGGCAGGCTGGCCGCCCGCAAGGGCATCCACGCCACGCTGGGTGATCCGGCCCGCCTGCTCTCGGCCGCGCTGACCAAACTGGACACCGCCTCGGAAGGAGTCTGAGCCAGAATGCCGGATGCCACGAATGGCTCCCTGCTGATCACCAACATCGGCGAGCTGATGACCCAGGACCCGGCCCGCGGCCGGGACACCGTGCTGCGCGGTGCCGCCGTCGTGCTGGAAGGGGAACGGATCGCCTGGCTCGGTCCGTCCGCCGCAGCACCGGCCGCGGACGCCGCCTACGACGCCGCCGGGCGGGCCGTGCTGCCGGGCTGGGTGGATTCCCACTCCCACCTGGTCTTCGCCGGGGACCGCACGGCCGAATTCGAGGCCCGGATGGCGGGCGAAAGCTACCAGGCCGGCGGGATTGCGGTCACCGTGGCCGCCACGCGTGCCGCGGACGACGACGAACTGCTCCGGCTGCTGCGGGCCCGGGCCGCCGAGGCCACGGCGGGCGGCACCACCTATCTCGAGACCAAGACCGGCTACGGGCTGGACGTGGCGCAGGAGGCGCGCAGCGCGCGGATCGCCTCGGCAGTGGCGGACCAGGTCACCTTCCTCGGCGCCCACCTGGTGCCGGCCGGCGTGGACCCGGACGAATACACGGACCTGGTCTGCACCGGGATGCTCGAGGCGGTGCGGCCCTACGTGCAGTGGGCCGATGTGTTCTGCGAACGCGGGGCCTTCACCGAGGAGCAGTCCCGGCGCGTGCTCGCTGCCTGCCGGGAGGCCGGGCTCGGGCTGCGCGTGCACGGCAACCAGCTCGGCGAGGGGCCGGGCGTGGCGCTGGCGGTTGAGTTCGGGGCCTCGAGCGTGGACCATCTGAACTACCTTTCGGACGCGGATGTGGACCTGCTGGCCGGCTCCTGGGCCGGCTGGGAGTCCGGCTCCGGGACGGGGGAGCGTGGCACCGTGGCCACCTGCTTGCCGGCCTGCGACCTGTCCACCCGGCAGCCGCTGGCCCCGGCCCGGCGGCTGCTGGACGCCGGCGTCGAAATAGCGCTGGCCTCCAACTGCAATCCCGGCACCTCCTATACCAGTTCGATGAACTACTGCGTCACCACCGCGGTGCTGCAGATGGGCCTGAGCGTGCACGAGGCGGTGCGCGCGGGAACCTACGGCGGCGCGCTCGCGCTGGGCGTGCACACCGGCACCGACACCGACGGCGGCCGGGCCGTCGGCTCGATCGCGGTCGGGCACCGGGCGGACCTGCACCTGCTCGACGCGCCGTCCGCCACGCACCTGGCCTACCGGCCGGGGATGCCGTTGACTGCCGCGGTGTGGCGGGCGGGCAAACAGGTGGCTTGAGCCAGGGTGCGCCGCGACGCGGGCAGGGCAAGATAGTGTGCATGCAGACCGGTACCACCTCCACCGGGGCGATGCCCCGCACCCGCGGCTACTACCTCACCGAGGTGCTCATTGTGCTGGGGGTTTCGCTGGGCCAGTCGGCGGTGTATGCGGTGGTCCAGTTGCTGGACAAAGCCACCCGCGCGCCGCTGGCCTCGCAGACCACCAAACTGAATCCTGCCCTGAACCAGCGCGAGATCTTCGATCTGGTGTATCAGCTGCTCGGGATCTTCTTCGCCTTGGTGCCGGTGGCGCTGGTGCTGTTCCTGCTGGCTTCGCCCGGACGGTCGCCGTTCCGCCAGCTGGGCTTCGACTTCGCCCGGCCCAAACTGGATCTCGGCCTCGGCTTCGGCCTGGCGCTGGCCATGGGGGCCGGCACCCTCGGCGTGTACGCGGCCGGGCGGGCGCTGGGGCTGACGACAGCGATAGTGCCGGCGGCCCTCAACACCTACTGGTGGACGCTGCCGGTGCTGGTGCTGTCCGCGCTGCGCCATGCGGTGGTCGAGGAAGTCATCGTGGTGGGCTACCTGTTCGACCGGCTCGCGAAATTCGGCTGGGGCACCTGGACGATCATTTTCGTGAGCGCGCTGGTCCGCGGCTCCTACCACCTCTACCAGGGGATCGGACCGGGGATCGGCAATTTCCTCATGGGGCTGGTCTTTGGCTACGCCTACACCCGGACCCGGCGGGTGATGCCGCTGGTGGTGGCGCACGCGGCCCTGGATACCGCCGGTTTTGTCGGCTACGCCCTCCTCGGCTCCGCCATCGGCATCGGTACCTGACCCCGGGCGCCCGCTCCGCCGTCGGCACCCGGCGCCCGGTGCGCCCGCTCCGGAATGGGATTCTGCTGACGCGGCGGATTTGGAGCCGATGCCCATGCCTGGCCAGACCTGATTCCAACGGCCCTGGACCAGCCCCGCATCCGCCAGGATCCTGATCAGGCGCGAAACGCCGGCCGGCCCGGACCGGTCTGCGTCGCGCCAGGTCCATCGGACGAAGCGCAGGCCGGTTGCCCGAATGCGGTCCTCGCGCCGCTTCTCACGCTGAACGGCGTCCGCTGGCGACCCGCCCTTCAGGAATTCCCCGCGGGAGTACTTGACGGAGCCATCGAACTCTCCTGCGAGTGAATGCCCCTTTCAGTAGAAATCGGTTATGCCCAACAGCCGTCCGTACCGGTCGAAGACGGAATGCTGGAGTTCCGGCGCGGGGAAATGATGCAGGTACATCAGGGCACGCGAGAGGGACTCGCCGGGGGACTGGGCCCGCGGATCGGCAGAGGCAATCACGTTCAGGGCCCGCCGGCGTTGTGCATTGGCGGCAGTTGCCCGGCGACGGCCCGCAGCTGGTCCTTGTCCAGGGCCGGCAGGCGGCGTTTCCCGTCGCTCCGCAGGATATGGTCCATACCGGGTACCGCCTGCTCGAAGCGCAGGCGGGCCGCCATGTCGACCACAGTCTGGATCCGTCCGGTCACGAGCAGGCCGTCGATGTCCTGGACGGGTTCGGGCAGTGTCCTCGCATGCCACCGCAGGTGCGCCCGCCGCTTCCCGTGCGCGCCGTTGGTGGCCAGCAGTTGGACCTCTGAAGTGTTGCCGCTGATGGGGATACCCCACACTGCAGCGGCGGACTCCTGTGTCAGGACACACGGGGTCCTGCCCTTGCCGACGGCTGCTTCGATCCGCAGCCGGGTACTGTTCCCAGGCGGAAGGGCCGACCAGATCTCCGTGGGAACATAGACGCCCTGGCGAAGCCGTGTCAGTTCTCCGGCGGAGCAGCGATGGGCCAGACCGCGTGGTCCGCGGCCTGCCTGTTCCTCATCCCGGGTGAAAATGAGCTGATTCATCATCCGCCCACTCTGGCGCAGGCGGACGCACGGGGCGGACCACGGTGCCGGTCCTGTGGTCTCGCACTGCGACCGCCGGGGCTGTGGAGGACGGGACCACGTAAAAGCCCCGTTCCGGGCTGCTGCTCCTGCGGCGGAACTGGAGCAGCAGCCCGGAACGGGGCGGGAGATACGGGAGGAGCCGGCTAGATTTCGACGACGCCGTGATCGGTTTCGAACCGCACCGAGAGGATGCCCGGCTCGCCCTTGGGGGCCGTCCAGGCGACCTTGACGTCCTCAAGCAGGTCGTCCACCGGGGTGCCGAGCCAGTCGGCCACGCGGGCCGAGGAGCCTGCGATCGTCAGGCCGATCAACTTGACGGTGGCCGGGCGGGCATTGGACGGGTGCAGCACCTCGGTGCCGTCGTCCCAGCGGATCATGTAGGGCACCTGCGGATCAGCGATCAGGCCCTTGATGCCGATCTGCTGCCAGGTCAGTTCCTGACCGTCCGGGAACTTGCGGTTGCCGGGCACGGCGCTGCGGCCAAGCCGCTCCTCGAAGGGCTTGAGGTCCTTGACCTCGACGCACCAGCCCATCCAGCCGCCGCCGGCCTGGGACCGGGCCCGTACCGCCTGCCCGAAGGGCGCCTTGTCCGAGGCCGGGTGCTCCAGTACCTCGACTACCTCGAGGTAGTGGCGGTTCGTCAGCGGGAAGATGGTGTTGCGGGTGCCGAAACGGGGGTGCACGCCCCCCTTGACGGCCTCGATGCCCAGGACCTTCGAAATCCGCTCGGTAGTGGCGGCCAGGCCATCGGGTTCAGCAGCATATGAGACATGATCGAAGCGCATGGCATCATCTTGGCATTTTGTGATCCGCGTCTCGACTTAGGCAAGCCTTAGTGGCAAATGCGGGCATGCGGCCCAGCGTGCGGCCGGCCTGATTCACATGCCGTCACATAAGCCGTCCCTAACTTGCCGCAGGGCTCGGCCATGGGCGAACCTGTAGTGAGGTCATGAGTGCCAGCACGAAGCCCCGGCTTGCTGGCCGGCAACCCTCCAACCGCGGTGGGGTGCCCCGGGTGAGGACCTGGCCTTCCGCCATGAGGCGGCAGGCAAGCGCGGGTCGCACTCCAGGCACGCCGGAACAGCCGGCGTCCTGACCGGTGGACCCCCAAGTTGAGGGAGTAGCCAAATGTCCAATGACTGGTCTTTCGAAACCCGCCAGATCCACGCCGGCCAGGAGCCGGATGCAGCCACCGGCGCGCGGGCGCTGCCGATCTACCAGACGACGTCGTTCGTCTTCCCCAGTGCCGAAAGCGCGGCGAACCGCTTTGCGCTGCAGGAACTGGCCCCGATCTACACCCGGATCGGCAACCCGACCCAGGAAGCAGTGGAAACCCGGATCGCCAGCCTTGAAGGCGGCGCCGGCGCGCTGCTGCTGTCCTCCGGGCAGGCCGCCTCCACCTACGCCATCCTCAACCTCGCCCAGGCAGGGGACCACATCGTGGCCAGCCCCAGCCTCTACGGCGGCACCTACAACCTGCTGAAGAACACGCTGGTCAAGTTCGGCATCGAGGTCAGCTTCGTCGCGGATCCGGACAACCTGGACCAGTGGCGCGCGGCCGTGCAGCCCAATACCAAGGCGTTCTTCGGCGAGGTGGTCTCCAACCCGCGCCAGGACGTGCTGGACATCGAGGGCGTCAGCGCCGCCGCCCACGCCGCCGGCGTGCCGCTGATCGTGGACAACACCCTGGCCACCCCGTACCTGATCCGGCCGATCGAGTGGGGCGCGGACATCGTGGTGCACTCGGCCACCAAGTACCTCGGCGGCCACGGCACCGCCATCGGCGGGGTGATCGTGGATGCGGGCAGCTTTGACTTCGCCGCGGATCCGGAAAAGTTCCCGGGCTTCAACACCCCGGACGAGAGCTACAACGGGCTGGTGTTCGCCCGCGACCTCGGGGTCGGCTCGGCGCTCGGGGCCAACCTGGCGTTCATCCTCAAGGCCCGCGTCCAGCTGCTGCGGGACCTGGGCTCGGCGCTGTCTCCGTTCAATGCCTTCCTCATTGCCCAGGGCCTGGAAACCCTGAGCCTGCGCGTGGAGCGGCACGTGGCGAACGCTCAAAAGGTGGCCGAGTTCCTCGAAGCCCACGACGACGTCGAGTCGGTGGCCTACGCCGGCCTGCCGTCCAGCCCGTGGTACGAGCGCGGGCGCAAGTATGGTCCGAAGGGCACCGGATCCATCATCGCCTTCGAGATCGCCGGCGGCCTCGAGGCGGGCCAACGCTTCGTGGACGGCCTGGAGCTGCACTCGCATGTGGCCAACATCGGCGATGTGCGTTCGCTGGTCATCCACCCGGCCTCGACCACCCACGCGCAGCTTTCGCCTGCCGAACAGGCCGCTGCCGGCGTTACCCCGGGCCTGGTCCGGCTGGCCGTGGGCATCGAGCACATCGACGACATCATTGCGGACCTGGAAGCAGGCTTCCGGTCCGCCAAGTCCGCCTAGCGAGAGAGCGGGAGCGAATTTGACCACTGCGCAGCCACAGGAACTCGTGGACACCGCCGGCGACGGAACGTTGCGTTTCGTTTCGATCGGAGCCCTGGAACTGGAAACGGGCGGCTTCCTGCCCGACGTCGTTCTGGGCTTCGAAACCTGGGGCACCCTGAACGAGGATGCCTCCAACGCGGTGCTGATCGAACATGCCCTGACCGGCAGCACGCATGTGGCCCGCGGAACCTCGGACGAGGACGGCTGGTGGGATTCCCTGGTGGGTCCCGGCGCCACGATCGACACGGACCACTACTTCGTGGTGGCCGCGAACATGCTCGGCGGCTGCTACGGATCCACCGGCCCGTCCTCGCCGGCGCCGGACGGCCGTCCGTGGGGCTCCCGCTTTCCGTTCGTCACCATCCGGGACTCGGTCCGGGCAGAGGCGCGGCTGGCCGAACTGCTGGGGATCCGGCGCTGGCACGCGGTGGTCGGCGGCTCCATGGGCGGGGCCCGGGCCCTGGAATGGGCCGTCACCTATCCGGAGCGGACGGCGCGCTGTGCGGTGATTTCCTGCGGCGCGGCCAGTACTGCGGAGCAGATCGCCTTCGCCCAGGCCCAGGTGGCGGCCATCCGGCTGGATCCGGACTTCGCCGGCGGCGACTATTACGGCGGGCCTGTCCCGGAAGCCGGTCTGGGCATCGCGCGGCGGATCGCGCACATCACCTACCGTTCCGAGCCTGAACTGGAGTTCCGCTTCGGCCGCGCCGCCCAGGCCGACGAGCGGCCGTTCGGCGGCGTCACCCACGCCGCGCGCGGCCGCTATGCCGTGGAGAGCTATCTGGACTACCAGGCCGGCAAGCTGGTGGGCCGCTTCGATGCCAACAGCTACCTCGTGCTGACCGAGGCCCTGATGAGCCATGACATCGCCCGCGGCCGGGGCTCCGTGGAGGAGGCCCTGGCCGGGGTGGACACCGAGTTCTTCATTGCCGCCGTGGACTCGGACCGCCTGTACTTCCCGGAGCAGTCGCGCCAGCTGGCCCAGTCCCTGCCGAATCCGGCCAAGGTGCACACCATCGAGACCCCGATCGGCCACGACGGGTTCCTCACCGACATCCACCAGCTGGATGCGGAGCTGGTCAGGTATTTCTTCCCGCTAAGCCCCTCCGTAAAGTAGCTTCCAACGGCCGGACCGCGGCCGGACGCTACCACCGGTGGGGCCGCCATGCACCACAACCCAGCGCAGGCCGAGGCCAGGATCGCGCGGTTCGTCGTCGAACACCTGGAACCTGCGGTCCACGGCCTCCACTGGCCGCTGGCCGTGGAAGCCTGGGACTGTCCGGATGCCCCGGTACCCTTCGCCGAGGCCGTGCGCCAGCGCTACGAACCGGTCCGGACCGGGCAGCCCTGGGGCGCCCCGTGGGGGACCACGTGGTTCCGGCTCAGCGGTACCTTTCCCGACGCCGGCGGGATCCGGCTTTCCGGGCGCCGGCCCGAGGTGCTCGTCGACCTCGGCTTCACCCCGGAGCTGCCCGGCTTCCAATCCGAAGGCCTTGGCTATGCCGCAGACGGCACGGTGCTCAAGGGCCTGTCCCCGTTCAACCGGCACCTTCCGCTGGCCGCCCGGCCCGGGGAAGCGCTCGAACTCTATGTGGAAGCGGCTGCCAACCCCGATATCGCCGAGGGCTTCACCTTCATCCCCACCACGCTGGGGGATCCGGCCACTGCCGGCCGGCAACCGCTGTACCGCTTCGGCGGGGCGCAGCTGGTGCTGCGCGAGGCGGTGGTCTGGGACCTGCTGCAGGACATCCGCACCTTGGTCTCGCTCATGCTGGCGCTGCCGGACCGGCTGCCCCGGCGGGCCGGAATCCTGCACACGCTGGAACGGATGCTGGAGGTGCTGGATCCCCAGGACATCGCCGGCACGGCCGCGGCGGCCCGGGCGGTGCTGGCCGGGGCGCTGGCCGCCCCGGCGGCCGCCGGCGCGCACCGGATCTACGCCGTCGGACATGCCCATATCGATTCGGCCTGGCTGTGGCCGGTGCGCGAAACCGTCCGCAAGGTGGCCCGGACCTTCGCCAACGCCCTGGACCTGATGGACCAGGACCCCGGGTTCGTTTTCGCGGCCTCGTCCGCCCAGCACTACGCCTGGCTCAAGGAGCACTATCCGGCCCTGTACGCGCGGGTGAAGCAGAAGGTCGCCGCCGGCCAGTTCGTCCCGGCCGGCGGCATGTGGGTGGAGGCGGACACCAATCTGCCCGGCGGTGAGGCACTGGCCCGGCAGTTCGTCGCCGGCAAGCGGTTCTTCCTGGACGAATTCGGCGTGGAGCCGCTGGACGTCTGGCTGCCGGACAGCTTCGGCTATTCCGCCTCCCTGCCGCAGATCGCCCGCGCCGCCGGGTCGCGCTGGTTCCTGACCCAGAAGCTGTCCTGGAACGACACCAACCGGTTTCCACACAGCACGTTCGCCTGGGAGGGAATCGACGGCAGCCGGATCTTCGCCCACCTGCCGCCGGTGGACAGCTACAGTTCGGACCTGTCCGGGCTCGAGCTGGCCGGGGCCGAGCGCCGGTACGCCGAGCAGGGCGCGGCGAACAGCTCGCTGGTGCCGTTCGGCTGGGGCGACGGCGGCGGCGGGCCCACCCGCGAAATGCTGGCGGCCGCCCGGCGGGCCGCCGATCTCGAGGGCTCGCCCCGGGTCCGGCTGTCCAGCCCCGCGGGGTTCTTCAGCGCGGCGGAGGCCGAATACGCCGATCCGCCGGTCTGGAGCGGGGAGCTCTACCTGGAATTCCACCGCGGCACCTACACCTCGCAGGCCGGCACCAAGCACGGCAACCGCCGGTGTGAGCATCTGCTCCGGGAAGCCGAGCTGTGGGCGGCCACCGCGGCCGTACGCGGCACGGCGTCCTATCCCTATGACGCGCTGCAGGCCGCGTGGCGGACGGTGCTGCTGCAGCAGTTCCATGACATCCTGCCCGGATCCTCGATCGCCTGGGTGCACCGCGAGGCGGAACACCATTACCGGCAGCTGGCTGCGGAGCTGAACCTCGCGGTCGAAACGTCGCTGCGCACCCTGCTGGGCCGCGGCACTTCCGCGGTGCTGGCCAACGCCGGGCCCTATCCGCTGGACGGTGTCCCGGCGCTGGGGGCCGCGCCGGCACCGCTGCCGGCGGACGGTGCCGGACCGGGCCGCCGGGACAGCGTCGGCGTCGAGTCGTCGGAGCACGGCTGGGTCCTGTCCAACGCCCGGCTGCACGTCCGACTGGACGCCGGGGGACTGGTCTGCTCGGTCCTGGACACCGCCAGCGGCCGCGAACTCATCCCGGCCGGCCGGCGCGCCAATGTCCTGCAGCTGTTCCGCGACGTTCCGGCCCAGTGGGATGCCTGGAACCTGGACCGGCACTACGAGGCACCGGTCACCGAGTTGCGCAGCATCGAGTCCGTCGCGACGGCGGCCAATGCGGCTGCGGCCTCCGTGAGCATCCGCCGCAGCTTCGGCGCCTCGCAGGTGGTGCAGACCCTGACCTTGGCGGCGGACAGCCAGGCGCTGGAGATCGAGACCGTGGTGGACTGGCACGAACGCCGGAAGCTGCTCAAGCTGGCCTTTGCGCTCGACGTCCATGCGGACCGGGCTGCCTCGGAGATCCAGTTCGGACACATCTACCGGCCGACGCACGCCAATACATCCTGGGACGCAGCCCGCTTCGAAACCGTCGCCCAGCGCTGGGTGCACGTCGGCGAGCCGGACTATGGGGCCGCGGTGGCCAACGACGCCTGCTACGGCCACGACATCCGCCGCCTGGCCGGCGACGGCGCCCCCTTCACCCAGATCCGGCAGTCGCTGCTGCGGGCGGCGCTGTATCCGGATCCCGGGGCGGACCAGGGCACGCACACCTTCCGCACCACGCTGGTGCCCGGGGCCGGCATTCCCGAAGCGGTGCGGGCCGGCTACCGGCTGAACTTGCCGCTGCGCCGGCTCGACGGCGTGGCGGCACGGGCGCTTGAGCCGCTGTTCACGGTAGACAACCCGGCGGTGGTCATCGAGGCCGTCAAACTGGCCGAGGACCGCAGCGGGGACGTGGTGCTCCGGCTGTATGAGGCCCACGGCGGGCGGGCGCAGGCCCGGCTGGCCGCCGGCTTCAAGTATGCGCAGGTCCAGGCCACGGACCTGCTGGAACGGCCGGTCGACGCCCAGTGGCTCGACGCCTCCGGAGCGGGCACCGCCGTCGTCCGGCTCAGGCCCTTCCAGCTGGCCACGCTGCGGTTCCGGCGGGCCTAAGGCCCGTGATCCTGCAGCCGCAGTTCCAACGGGCGATGCAGGAACCGCCCATAGCGTTCGACGGCGGCGGCCAGGGCCCGCCGTTCGCCGCCGTCGAGTGCATGGTCGGGCCGGGCCTCCACGGTTGCGGCCTCCGGCCCGAGGACATGGCGCCACAGGCCGGCCTGGAACCCGTCGATCAGCAGCGGATGCAGGCTGAGATTCGCATTGCCCAGGCGCAGCCCGGCCCCCTCGCGCCGGTTAAACAAGTAGCCGCGGGTCGGGGTGTAGCCCATCACCATCTCGTCGTAGCACTGGAGGAGATCAACGCGGGGCAGGCGCGGAGCATGTGACCCGTCCGGTACCGCGAGGAAGAACTCGTGGCCGTCGAACTCCCGGCGCTCCAACGCACCGGCTGGAGTGCCTGCCAGGCCGCGCCGGATATCGGCCATGGTCAGGCCGGACCACAGGGAGCAGTCCTTCACCGTGGCCGGACCATGGCCGGAGAAGTAGCGCAGCACCAGCCGGGCCAAGGCCGCATCCCGCTCGACCGGCGCGGCGGGCGGCACCCGGTCTTCGAACAGTGCGTAGGTCGGCCGCACCGACCCGCCCGTGGTGGTGCGCGGCGCCCCGCTGACCAGCAGCATGTCCAGTTCGGCATTGAGCACCAGGTGTCCCAGCAGCTGGCCGTGGACCGGGCTGCCGCGCAGCTTCTCCCCGGTCCGGACCAGTACGCCGGCCCGTTCCAGCGCGGCACCGAGTTCCTGCCGGTCCAGATGGGTGCCGGAGGCGAGGGCATCGGCGAAGGCGTCCTTGGCCCGCCCCAGGAGGGCGCCGTCGATGCCGAGCTCGCGGTCCCGGCTTTTCATGGCCGCACGGACCCGCGGGCCGGAAAGTTCCAGCAGCCAGCGCGCATCGTCGCGGTGCACCAAGTGCCAGGTCGGCCGCAGCACGTGGGTGCGCAGCAAAGTGCCGTCTGCGAGCGCGTGGTCCACGGCAGTGGCGCTGTCCCGGCCGTTCCCGGCGCAGCGTTGGGCCACCGACCAGCGGGCGTACGCATACTCTTGCGCCTGCACGGCGAGCAGGCGGCGCACGGCGGCACCGGCGTCGCCAGCTCCCGCGCCCCAGACCTGCTGGGCCAGCAACCGTTGCCGCACGACGTCGAAGGGTCTCACGGCCGGATCCTCATTCGTGCGCCGGCCCCGCCGGAAACTCCGCGGTGCCCGGCGGCATGCCGGGGCCGAAGATCGGCTCGGGGAGGGGCCGCTTGGCGGAAATGCCGTCGCCCAGGGAGCGGTGCCGCAGCCGGCGCAGCACCCAGGGCATCAGGTGGTTCCGGGCCCAGACCAGATCCTCGGAGCGGGCCGTGCGCCACTGCTTGGGCGGCAGCGGGGCCGGGACTTCCGGATGCAGCTGGTGCGGCACGTTCAGCGCGTCCAGGACCATGGCGGCGATGATGTGGTGGCCCAGGGGCGAGAAATGCAGCCGGTCCGGGGCCCACATCCTCGGATCCTTGAGCTGGCGCAGTGCCCACAGGTCGGCGATGATCGCGTCATGCCGGGCGGCGATGGTGCGCACGTTCTCGTTGAAGATGGCGGCCCGGCCGCGCACCGTGCTGAGCAGGGGAGTGGTGCCGGTGTCCGGGGCGGTGAAGAGCAGCAGCGTGGCACCGCTGCTGCGCAGTTTCGCGATCCCCACATCCAGCGTCTCGGCCAGCGCATCCGGGTCCGCGCTGGGGCGGATGACGTCGTTGCCGCCGGCGCAGATGCTGACCAGGTCAGGCTGCAGCTCCAGCGCCGGACCCAGCTGCTCGTCCATGATCTGGCGCAGCAGCTTGCCGCGGACGGCCAGATTCGCATAGGCGAAGTCCACGTGGTCCCGCGCCAGCTCCTCCGCCACGCGGTCGGCCCAGCCGCGGTGGCCGCCGGGGCTGTTCGGGTCCGGGTCGCCGAGGCCCTCGGTGAAGGAATCCCCGATGGCCACGAACCGGTTCCACGGGTGGTGCAGCTGCGCGTCGCTCACAGGCCCATCCTGTCAACCCGGCGGCGGATCCGCGACCCTCGCTTCCGGCCGGACAGCGGCAGAAACCTGAACCACCTTTCAGAAAACGCTGGCGCCCGCCTGCGCCGGCCGCTAGGGTGGCAGCAGGCGGCCGACGGGGATCCACTCCGGAGGCACGGATCCACCCCGGGGAGGATGGCATGGTGCTGCTGGACGGAATTGCTTCGCGGCGGATCGACACGTCCCGGCTGGCGGTCAACGTGCTCGAACGTGCGGGGGATCCGCCTGGCGGAACCCCGGTGGTGTTCATCCACGGCAACCTGTCCTCGTCGCTGTTCTGGCAGGAAGCCATGCTCGCGCTGCCGGCCGGCTACCGGGTGCTGGCGCCGGACCTGCGCGGCTTCGGGGACACCGATCCGCTGCCGGTGGATGCCACCCGCGGACTGCGGGACTTCAGCGACGACCTGGCCGCGACGCTGGAGGCGCTGGGGCTCGACGCGGCGCATCTGGTCGGCTGGAGCATGGGCGGCGGAGTGGCCATGCAGTATGCGCTGGACCACCCGGTGCTCAGCTTGACCCTGCAGGCTCCGGTGTCGCCCTACGGCTTCGGCGGCACCGGCGGGCCCGAGGGCAGGCGGCTGAGCGAGGACGACGCCGGCTGCGGGGCCGGCGGGGTCAACCCGGACTTCGTGGCGCGGCTGGCGGCGGGGGACCGGAGCGAGGAAGCGGCCACCTCCCCGCTGGCGGTCTACCGGGCCGCCTACGTGCATGCCGGCTTCCGGTCCGTGCACGAGGAGATCTGGCTCGAGTCGATGCTCAGCAGCCGCACCGGGCCCGACCACTATCCCGGGGATTCGGCCGCGACGGACGCCTGGCCCGGCTTTGCCGCCGGCGGCCGCGGGATCGCCAATGCGATGGCGCCGGGCTATTTCAATACCAGCGGCCTGGTGGAGCTGGCCCGGAAGCCTGACATCCTGTGGATCCGCGGGGACTCGGACGCCATCGTGTCGGATGCCTCGGCATTCGACATCAACTACCTGGGGCAGCTGGGAGCGGTTCCCGGCTGGCCCGGGGAGCAGACGGCCCCGGCGCAGCCGATGCTGGCGCAGACACGGGCGGTGCTGGACAAATACCGGGCGAACGGCGGCCGGTCCCGCGAGGTGGTGCTGGCCAACTGCGGGCATTCGCCGCACTTGGAGTACCCGGAGCAGTTCCTGGCGGCCCTGACGGAGCATATCGGCGGCGTCTAGTTGAAGGTTCAACTAATTTGTGGAATCATATCCGCATGACCGAAACAACTTACAAGCCCGTCGTCGTCTGGTCCAAGCCCGAGGCCGAACGCACCGGCACCCCGCTGCTGGTGCTCTTCCATGGCTACCTTTCCAACGAACAGGACCTGATGGGCCTGGTACCCGGCCTGCCGGAGGAATTCACCGTGGCCGCCGTCCGGGCCCCGGTGGCCCTGGGGCCGGGCTACACCTGGTTCCCGCTGATGCACGAGCCGGACTTCTCCGTGGAGAAGGTGACCCGGGCGGTGGCCGATGTCTGGTCCTGGCTCGACTCGGTCAAGGACCAGCACAGCAGCGTCTCGGTGCTCGGCTTCTCGATGGGTATGGCGGTGGCTACCTCGGTGCTGCGCCACCGGCCGGAGGAGATTGCCGCCGTCGTCGGGCTTTCCGGCTTCGCCATTCCGGCCGCCGGGGACCCGTTCTTCAACGACGAAGCGGTCAAGGCCATCAAGCCGCCGCTGTTCTGGGGCCGCGACCAGGCGGACCAGGTCATCACCGCGGACAAGGTGGAGTTCACCCATGCCTGGGCCAATGAGCACGTGGACCTGACCAAGGTGCTGTACGCCGGCATCGGCCACGGCATCAATGCCCAGGAACTGGCGCACGTCAAGGAATTCCTGACCTACAAGGTGCTCAACGCCTGAGCGTCCGCGGCCGGGCGGCTGGCGCAGGACGGCCGCTCAGCCTCGGGTGATGCGCACGGTCCGGCGGTTGACGCTGACCGTGTCGCCGTCGTGCAATTGGCGTCCGCGCCGGGTTTCGATCTCCCCGTTGACCTTCACCAGGCCGTTCTCGATCAGTTCCTTCGCCTCGGTGCCATCCTCGGCCAGGCTAGCCAGCTTGAGCAATTGGCCCAGCCGGATCATCTCGTCACGGATGGGCACGTCATCAATGTCATCGGAAGCCATGGATCAATCATGCCCGACGGCGCCGGCCCGCCGATGCCTTAAAGTTGCCGCGTGCCGTCTTCCGCCAAACTCCCGCTGCTCCTGTCCGTGCCCCTCGCCGTCGCCACCGGACTGACGATGCCGGTCCAGGGGCGCGTCAACGGTGCCCTCGGTGTCGCGCTTGGCGACGGGCTGGCGGCGGCGCTGGTCAGCTTCGGTACCGGGCTGGCGGTCATGCTGGTCATCTCGGCGGTGCTGCCCGCCGGCCGGGCCGGGCTCCGGCAGGTCCTGCCCGCCCTGCGCGGGCGCAGCTTTCCGCGCTGGTACCTGCTGGCCGGCTGCCTCGGTGCCTTCATGGTCTTTTGCCAGGGGCTGACGGTGCCGCTGCTGGGAGTCGCGCTGTTCACGGTCGCCACGGTGGCCGGCAGTTCCGTGTCCGGGCTGCTGGTGGACCGGCTGGGCCTGGGCCCCGCGGGACGGAAGCCGGTCAGCCTGATGCGTACGCTCAGCGCCCTGCTGACCGTGACCGGCGTCATCTGGGCCGTCTCGCCGAAGTTCGCCGGCGGCGACGGGCCCGGCTGGCTGCTGCCGGTCCTGCTCCCGCTGCTGGCCGGTTTCCTGCGCAGCTTCCAGCAGGCGATGAACGGGACCCAGTCGGTCCACTATGGCAACCCGTTCACCGCCACGCTGATCAACTTCACCGTTGGCAGTGCGGCCCTGGCGCTGCTGTGGGGGATCAAATGCGCCGTGGCAGGCGCGGGCAATCCGCTGCCGGAGCAGTGGTGGCTCTACCTGGGCGGACCGATGGGCACCGTCTTCGTGGTGCTGGCCAACCTGCTCGTGCGCAGCCTCGGGGTGCTGGCGGCCGGCCTGTCCACGATCGCCGGCCAGTTGCTGGGCTCGCTGGCCCTGGACCTGCTGGTCCCGGCCGCCGGAACGCAGGTGACGGCGGCAGCGGTGGCGGGCACGCTGCTTACGCTCGCGGCCATGGTGCTGGCCACCCTGCCCTGGACCCCCGGGTACCGGCGCATGCCGGCCGGTACCCTCGCGGATGCGCCGGCGGAGCGGGCCGTGCCGGAGCGGGAGCTCCGCCGCTGACCCTGCCGGTCCGCTGCGTTGTGCGCCGAAACGGCCCAGAGCCTAGGGTTAGGGCTTGTGACTCGAGTTCAATCCCGGCAGGCAAGCAGGATCCCGCTGCCGCTGTCGCTGCCCCTGGCGGTGGTGGCAGGGCTGGCCATGTCGGCCCAGGGCCGTGTCAATGGCGCCCTCGGCGCCCGTCTGGGCGACGGACTGGCCGCGGCCGTCATCAGTTTCGGTATCGGCTTGGTGCTGATGGCTGCGCTCACAGTGCTGCCGCCTGCCGGGCGCCGGGCGCTGAAGCGGGTCCGCCCGGCCCTGCGCGAGCGGAAGTTCCCGCTGTGGTACCTGCTGGCCGGCGCCAGCGGCGCCTTCCTGGTCATGAGCCAGGGCGTGACCGTGGCGGTGACCGGCATCGCGCTGTTCACTGTGGCCGTGGTGTCCGGCCAGTCGGTCAGCGGCCTGTTGGTGGACCGGATCGGGCTGGGGCCCGGCGGCAGGAGGTACCTGACCGGGCTCCGGATCCTCAGCGCGCTGCTCACGGTGGCGGCCGTGGTCTGGGCAGTGTCGCCGAAATTCTCGACCGGCGGGCCGACGGCGGCCTGGCTGCTGCCGCTGGCGCTGCCCCTGCTGGCCGGCTTCCTGCAGAGCTTCCAGCAGGCCCTGAACGGCACGCAGACGATGCATTACGGTTCGCCGGCGCCGGCCACGCTGATCAATTTCATCGTCGGATTCCTGCTGCTGTGCCTGGCCTGGCTGGTGAAGCTGGCGGTTGCCGGCGGAGCGGAGCCGTTGCCTGCCCAATGGTGGTACTACCTGGGCGGTCCGCTGGGGTGCTTCTTTATTCTGGTGGGCGCGGTGGTGGTGGCCAGCCTGGGCGTGCTGCTGACCGGCCTGGGCATGATCGCCGGCCAGTTGCTGGGCGCACTGCTGCTGGATGCCTTTTTCCCGGTGCCGGGATCCGTCATTGCGACGGCGACCGTGCTCGGCACGCTGCTGGCCCTGGCGGCGATGGTGCTCGCCACGCTGCCCTGGCCGCGCGCGGCGTTTCCCGCGGCCCTGCGCAGAGGCCGGCGCACCGGCCGCTAGCGGACTGCCGGCGTCGTGATCATTGCGGGCGCGCGGCCAGCCGGTCGACCGCCCGCTCGAGGTCTTCGATGAATAGCGCGGCGAGCTCGCGCGAAAAGCCGTGGCGGACCACAGCGCGCAGTACCGATTGGGCGTGGCCCCGTCCTGGCCTGCGGACTTCCGGCGCTCGCGCCAGCGCTACTTCAACGCCATACCGGCCAGCATCGCGGCCTCGCTTGAGCCGGTGGTCGAGCATCCGGTAGCCGCCGCCTCCGGGTGCGAATCGGCCGGGGCATGCCACAGGTCGGCGAGCATGTTGACGCAGCGCCGTTCGATTTCGGCGGTCTGCAGGTACGCGTTCTTGTCGATCATATTCTTGGCGAGCGTCTCGGCGATGATCCGGCCTGGGGTTCCATCCAGGTCGTCACCAAGGTTGCCAGGTTCAGGCGTGCGCTGCCTGCCGGTATCGAAGCTTCCGGCAGGCGGCGGTGCGGATTTTCGGCCACGTCGGCCACGTCCGCAAAGCGCGGCTTGACGGGCAGTTCCGGTCCCTGATGGTGTTTACGCATCGGCATGACAGGCACGCTTGTCCTACCCGGCACCCTGGCTGGTCTGCTGCAGCGCATCCCGGCGGCTTCGGTAGGCTAGTGTGGAAGCTTCGCAATACGCAGACCACTGCCCCGGAACGGCGGCAGCACGCCTGTGCCCGAACCACCGCGGACCGCACCCAGCGGCCCTGTAGAGACTGGAGTACTACCTCATGGCAGCAGCCAAATCCAAGCTTGACCCCATCATTTCGCTGGCCAAGCGCCGCGGCTTTGTCTTCCAGGCCGGCGAAATCTACGGTGGTTCGCGTTCGGCCTGGGACTATGGCCCCCTCGGCGTGGAGTTCAAAGAAAACATCAAGCGCCAGTGGTGGCAGTCCATGGTCCGCGGCCGCGAGGACGTGGTGGGCCTGGACTCCTCGGTGATCCTGCCCCGCCAGGTCTGGGAAGCCTCCGGGCACGTGGAGGTCTTTTCCGACCCGCTGGTGGAGTGCCTGAGCTGCCACAAGCGCTACCGCGCGGACCACCTCGAGGAAGAGTATGAGGAGAAGAAGGGCCGGGCCCCCGAAAACGGGCTGAAGGACATCGCCTGCGCCAACTGCGGCACCAAGGGCGAGTGGACCGAGCCTCAGGAATTCTCCGGCCTGCTGCGCACCTTCCTCGGCCCGGTGGCCAACGAGGAAGGCCTGCACTACCTGCGGCCGGAGACCGCGCAGGGCATTTTCGTGAACTTCAACAACGTGCTGACCACCTCGCGCCGGAAGCCGCCGTTCGGCATCGGCCAGATCGGCAAGAGTTTCCGGAACGAAATCACCCCGGGCAACTTCATTTTCCGGACCCGCGAATTCGAGCAGATGGAGATGGAGTTCTTCGTCGAGCCCGGGACGGACGAGGAATGGCACCAGTACTGGATCCAGGCCCGCCTGCAGTGGTACATCGACCTGGGCATCAACCCGGACAACCTGCGCCTCTTCGAACACCCGCTGGAGAAGCTCAGCCACTACTCCAAGGGCACCACTGACGTGGAATACCGCTTCGGCTTCCAGGGCTCGGAATGGGGCGAGCTGGAGGGCATCGCGAACCGCACGGACTTCGACCTGTCCACCCACACCAAGCATTCCGGCGTGGACCTGAGCTACTTCAACCAGGCCACGAACGAGCGCTACATCCCCTACGTCATCGAGCCGGCCGCCGGCCTGACCCGGTCCTTCATGGCGTTCCTGGTGGATGCCTACACCGAGGACGAGGCGCCGAACACCAAGGGCGGGGTGGACAAGCGCACGGTGCTGCGGCTGGACCCGCGGCTGGCCCCGGTCAAGGCGGCGGTGCTGCCGTTGAGCCGGAACGAGGACCTTTCCCCCAAGGCCAAGGACCTGGCCGCCGCGCTGCGGCGGAACTGGAACATCGAGTTCGACGACGCCGGGGCCATCGGCCGCCGCTACCGCCGCCAGGACGAGATCGGCACCCCGTTCTGCATTACCGTGGACTTCGACACGCTCGACGACCAGGCGGTCACCATCCGCGAGCGGGACTCGATGGCCCAGGAACGGGTGGGCCTGGACAAGGTCGAGGCCTGGCTGGCCGGGCACCTTGCCGGCGCCTAGGAAGGGGACGGCGTGCCTGAGTTGACCTTCCGCGACTGGCGGGACGGGGACGACCTTGTCCTGCTGCAGATCTGGGGAGATCCGGAAAGCGGTCCGGCCGGGCAGTTCCGCGGCGTCCTCAGGCCGCCGTCGGAGACGCCATGGTCGCGCTGCATCGTGGCCGAGGACCAGGGCATCCCGGTAGCTGCCGGGGCGGTCTACGAGACGAGCCTGCATCCGGACCGGCTCTGGCTGTACGTGGAGGTGGCCAAGGACCATCGGCGCGCCGGGGTGGCCACGGCCCTGCTGGAGCGCCTGCGGGCCGAGGCCGCCCAGGCCCCGTCGGGCGTCAGCCGGCTGCGCGCCAAGGTGGAGCCGGGCAGTACCGGCGCCGCCTTCGCCGCCGCAGCCGGACTGCAGCCGATCCAGCGTTCCCGCGTGGTGGTGGTCCAGCCCGGCGCGCTGCCGGTGCCGAACCCGGGGACCGGTGCCGGTCCGGCGCTGGACGAGGCCGCCACCGGCTCGGTGGAACTGACCCAGGCCCTGGTGCAGTTCTACAACGCCGTACACGGCTGGGACCGCTCGGACATGACGGTGGGCCGGGCGCAGCAGATGCTGCTGGGCGAAGCTGCCGGTGCCTCCGGCGCCGTCGTGCTGCGGGATGCGCCCAAGGAACAGGACGGGAAGATCACCGCGTTCGCGATCAGCTACACCCAGTCCCGGACCGATGCCCCTTCGGATGTGCTGCTGGGGTATGATCCGGCGCTCAGCGACGCCGCGGCGCAGGCGGCCGTCGCCCAGCTGCTGGCCCTGTTGGTGCACCAGTATCCGGTCCAGCTGGAAGTGGATGACGCGATGACGGCCCTGACCGCGGTGCTGGAGCCGCTGCTGGCCGCCGGCACCGCGTCCGTGGCCGGGACCGAGACGGTCATCCTCAGCAACTGAGAGGATTGGGCCATGCCGCTGCCCGGCCCCGGACTGGCCACCTACCTGCACTGGCTCGGCTCCGCCGCCGGGCGGCTGGAGGCCAATGCCCGGCAGGCCGGGCTCGAAGCGCCGGTGCCCACTTGTCCGGGCTGGACCGTGCGGGACCTGCTGGTCCACCAGGGCATGGTGCACCGCTGGGCCACGGCGAACATCGCCGGATCCGCGGCCGCCGGCCTGCCGGCGGGGCTGGCCGCCGATGAGGTGGCCCGCCGGGCCGAGGCGGCCGGCTACGCCGCGGCAGACCTGCCCGGCTGGTTCCGCAGCGGATCCGACGCATTGGCCGCGGCGCTGGCGGGCGCGCCGGCGGATCTTGCCGCCATGGTCTTCCTCCGGGACGCGCCGGCGCCGCGCGAGTTCTGGGCCCGGCGGCAGGCGCACGAAACCGCCATCCACGCCGTCGACGCCTTGGCTGCGGTGCTTGGCCGGACCCCGCTGGCGGATGAGTCCGGGATCGGCCCGGCGCAGGCGCTTGACGGCGTCGACGAGCTGCTGTGCGGCTTCCTGCCCCGGCGCAGGACGCAGCTGCGCACGGAAGGGCCGGTGCTGGTGCACATCAGGGCCGTTGACGGTCCCGGGCCGGACACCGGATCGGGGCCGTCGGCATGGAATGTGCAGCTGGGCCAGGAACCGCCCCGCACCGAACGGGCCGCGGCCGTCCCCGACCGTGCAGACGCCATCATCAGCGCTGCGCCTGCCGCGCTGTACCTGGGTCTGTGGAACCGCGGCGGCGAACTGGAGGCAGGCGGCGACGCCGGCGTGCTTCAGCTGTGGCGGCAGCAGATGCGGGTGAGCTGGTCCTGAGCGCCGATTTGTCCGGATTTGAGAGAATAGGACCGTGACTGTTACCGCTGTACCCGCCCCGGGTGCCAAGCTGGAGCTTCCACCGCTCAAGCTTGGCCCGCTCACCATCGACGTGCCGGTTGTCCTGGCGCCCATGGCCGGCATCACCAACAAGGCCTTCCGCCGGCTTTGCCGTGAGTACGGGGGAGGGTTGTATGTGGCGGAAATGGTCACTTCCCGCGCGCTCGTGGAGCGCAACCGGGAATCAATGCGCATCATTTCCCACGACGAGGACGAGAAGGTCCGGTCGGTCCAGCTGTACGGGGTGGACCCCAAGACTGTCGGCGCCGCGGTGCGGATGCTGGTGGAGGAGGACCGTGCGGACCACATCGACCTGAACTTCGGCTGCCCCGTCCCGAAGGTCACCCGCCGCGGCGGCGGCTCGGCCCTGCCGTGGAAGACGGACCTGTTCACCGCCATCGTCCAGGCGGCCACCCGGGAGGCGGCCCGCGGCAATATCCCGCTGACCATCAAGATGCGCAAGGGCATCGACGAGGACCACCTGACCTTCATCGACGCCGGCCGGATCGCCCGCGACGCCGGAGTCGCCGCCGTCGCCCTGCACGGCCGGACCACCAGCCAGTTCTATTCCGGCCAGGCGGACTGGAACGCCATCGCCGAGCTGCGCGAGGCGCTGCCGGACATCCCGGTGCTGGGCAACGGCGACATCTGGAGCGCCGAAGACGCCGTGCGCATGGTGGAGCAGACCGGAGTCGACGGCGTCGTCATCGGCCGCGGCTGCCAGGGCCGCCCCTGGCTCTTCGGCGACCTGCAGGCCGCCTTCGAAGGCACCGGCCGCCGGTTCCGCCCGGGCCTGAAGGAAGTGGCCGACAGCTTCTACCGGCACGCCGAGCTGCTGGTGGAGTACTTCGAAGACGAAGGCAAGGCGCTGCGGGACATCCGCAAACATGTGGCCTGGTATTTCAAGGGCTATATGGTCGGCGGCGAACTGCGCGCCGCGCTGGCCGCGGTCCCCACCCTCGAGGTGCTGCGCGGGCTGCTGGACCAGCTGGACGCCACCGCCCCCTATCCGGGGGCCGACGCTGAAGGACCGCGCGGGCGGGCGGGCACGCCCAAGCGTCCGGCGCTGCCGGACGGCTGGCTGAAGACCCGGGAACTGGACGAGAACCACCGGGCCATGATCGCCGCGGCCGAACTGGATGTCTCCGGTGGCTGAGCCGACGGCGATCCAGCCACCGCCGCTGACCGCCGGCTACACCGAGCCGGACCAGGAACGCTGGGTCGCCGAGGAACATAAGAACACCTACCGCACGCACTTCGAGCGCGACCGGGCACGGGTGCTGCATTCCTCCGCGCTGCGCCGGCTCGGGGCCAAGACCCAGGTGGTCTCCCCGGATACCGACGACTTCGTCCGGACCCGGCTGACGCACAGCCTGGAGGTGGCGCAGATCGGCCGCGAACTGGGCCGGACGCTGGGCTGCGACCCGGACGTGGTGGACGCCGCGTGCCTGTCCCATGACCTGGGCCACCCGCCCTTCGGACACAACGGCGAGAGCGCGCTCAATGCCGCCGCGCATGCAATCGGCGGCTTCGAAGGCAATGCGCAGACGCTGCGGCTGCTCACCCGGCTGGAACCCAAGGTGGTCCGCCTCGACGGCGAGCCGGCCGGGCTGAACCTGACCCGGGCCAGCCTGGACGCCGCCTGCAAGTACCCGTGGACTGTCGCCGAGGCACCGGTAATCCACGGCAAGCGCACCAGCAAGTTCGGCGTCTACGAGGATGACCTGCCGGTGTTCGAATGGGCGCGGCAGGGGGCGCCGGAGCACCGCGCCTGCATGGAGGCCCAGGTGATGGACCTGGCCGACGATATTTCCTACTCCGTCCATGACGTCGAAGACGCCATTGTGGCGGGGCGGTTCCAGCTGCGCTGGTTGGACAACCCGGACCACCGCAGCCGGGTGATCGGCTACACCCAGCAGTGGTACCTGCCGCACAGCGACGCCGCCGAGGTGGACGAAGCGCTCGCCCGTCTGGAGGCGTCCGGGGTCTGGGTGCCGGAGGCGGACGGCAGCCGCAAGGCGATGGCCGCGCTGAAGGACATGACCAGCCAGCTGATCGGCAGGTTCTGCTCCAGCGCCATGCAGGCCACCCGGGCGATCTACGGACCGCAGCCGCTGACCCGGTACTCGGCCGAGCTGGTCGTGCCGCCGGAAACCGTGACGGAGATCGCGGTCATGAAGGGCCTGGCCACCACCTTCGTGATGACCTCGGACATCCGCCAGCCCATCTATGAGCGCCAGCGGGAAATCCTCACGGACCTGGTCACCGAACTGCACGCCACCGGCGACCGCTACCTGGAACCGGCCTTCGCGGCCGACTGGCGGGCCGCGGACAGCGACGTGGCGCGGCTGCGCGTGGTGATCGACCAGATCGCCTCGCTCACCGACGTGTCCGCGATCGCGCTGCACGAACGGCTGATGGGCAGCCACCGGACCCTGCTGTAGCGGGAACGCTGGCCTAAGTTGCGCGGCCAAACCCGCCCGGAGCAGCGCCTAGCGTCCAGTGGCTGCCCCTTCCCTCGCGGCGCGTCTCGCTTTCCCGCTGCTCGCATGCTCGCAGCGGGGCCCTCAGCGCTAGCTTCGGGCGGGGACCCCTGCCACTAGACTTATATCCATGGCCGGACTGATTAAGCGCGAAGACATCGACGAAGTCCGGCAGCGTACCGACATCAAGGACATCGTCGACGGCTACGTCACGCTCAAGTCCGCCGGCATCGGCTCATTCAAGGGCCTGTGCCCGTTCCACGACGAGCGCTCGCCGTCCTTCCACGTGCGCCCGCAGGTGGGGACCTACCACTGCTTCGGCTGCGGGGAGAGCGGGGACGTAATCTCCTTCCTGCAGAAGATGGACCACACGACCTTCACCGAAACGGTGGAGAAGCTGGCGCACCGGATCAACTACACGCTGCGCTACGAGGACGGCGGCACCGGGCCGCGCCGGGAGGACGTCGGCCGGCGGCAGCGCCTGCTGGACGCGCACAAGGTCGCCGCGGAGTTCTTCCGCGCGCAGCTGATCACCCCTGCCGGGGCGGCCGGGCGGCAGTTCCTCGCCGGCCGCGGCTTCGACCAGGAGGCCTCGGAGCATTTCGGCGTCGGCTTCGCCCCGCAGGGCTGGGACGGACTGCTCAAGCACCTGACCGGGCGCGGCTTCAGCCAGGACGAGCTGAAGCTTACCGGCATGTTCTCGGAAGGCAACCGGGGGATTTACGACCGCTTCCGCGGCCGCCTGGTCTGGCCCATCCGGGACATCGCGGGGGACACCATCGGCTTCGGTGCCCGCAAGCTCTTCGACGAGGACCAGGGCCCCAAATACCTCAATACCCCGGAAACCACGCTCTATAAGAAATCCCAGGTACTGTACGGGATCGATCTGGCCAAGCGGGACATCGCCCGCGGACGCCAGTTGGTGGTGGTGGAAGGCTATACGGACGTGATGGCCTGCCACCTGTCCGGGATCACGACGGCGGTGGCCACCTGCGGAACGGCCTTCGGCACGGACCACATCAAGATTGCCCGCCGGCTGCTTTCCGACGACGGTACCGGCGGCGAGGTGATCTTCACCTTCGACGGCGACGAGGCCGGCCAGAAGGCGGCGCTGCGCGCGTTCGAGGAAGACCAGCGGTTCATCGCCCAGACCTACGTCGCGGTCGAACCCACCGGGGCGGATCCGTGCGACCTGCGCATGACCCGCGGGGAGGACGCGGTCCGCGCCCTGATCGCCTCCCGCCGGCCTTTGTTCGAATTCGCGATCAAGGCCACACTGAAGAAATTCGATCTGGACACCGTCGAGGGCCGCGTGCGCGCGCTGCGGGCCAGTGCCCCGGTGGTGGCCCAGATCCGGGACACCGCGATGCGCCCGGCCTACGCCCGCGAGCTGGCTGGCTGGCTGGGAATGGACGTGGACGAGGCGATGCGGGCGGTGCTGGCGGCCGGCAAAAGGCTGTCGGCCCAGGCGCGCGAGGGGACGGACCACAAGGGCGGGAGCCGGAACGACGGCAGGCACCCGGGTGCCGGTGCGGGACACGACGGCGCCGGGCATCACGAGGCCGGCCGGAATGGCCGCAGCGGCGGGGACCGCGATGCGCCCCGGGAAGGACCGCAGGCGGCCCCGGACAGCCCGCCCGCAGTTCCCGCATTCAGCCGGCCGGATCCGCGGGATCCGGTCGTGCGGATGGAACGGCAGGCCCTGGAGGTGGCACTGCAGCAGCCGGCCCTGCTTGATGCCGACCAGTGGCAGCGCTTCGCCGGTGCCCGGTTTACCGCTCCGGCACACGCCGCCGTGCATACCGCCATCGGGGCTGCCGGCAGGTCAGGTGCCACTTTGTCCCAGTGGGTGGAGCGCGTGCGCCAGGAAGCTCCGGAGGAACTGCGGTCGTTCGTGTCCGAGCTGGCGGTCAGCCCGCTGCCGGCACGCGACGGCGACGGGCTGAACCTGTACTGCCGGGGCATCATGAACCGGATGTTCGACCTGCAGATCGCCCACCTGAAGGCAGAGAAGATGGGCCAGCTGCAGCGCATGGACCCGGCAGCGGATCCGGAGGCCTTCGCGCAGATCAACCGCGAGCTGATGGAACTGGAAATGCAGCGGCGCGCCTTGCGCGGGGACTAGCCGCGCCCGCCGGCCTGGCGATTTCCGTTTGGGGCCCGCCATTGTGTAGAGTCTTATCCGTTGCTTTCCCCCGTAGCTCAATTGGCAGAGCATTCGACTGTTAATCGAAGGGTTACTGGTTCGAGTCCAGTCGGGGGAGCTGAAGGAGGCTCCGTCCACGTTTGTGGGCGGGGCCTTCGCTTTTCGGCAGCATCCGCCCCCGGCGTTACCGGACCGTACTCAGGCCCCGGTACCGTTGCGGGCTGGCAGCCGGGCCAATTCCGGACACGACGGCGCGCCGGCCGCAGCCGACGAACCTGCACCACGCAGGCGGACTTTGCCATGGCCCCGGCCGGTTTTTGGAATCGGCCGGCGGCCTGCTAAAGTTTTATCTGCTTCATTCCCCCGTAGCTCAATTGGCAGAGCATTCGACTGTTAATCGAAGGGTTACTGGTTCGAGTCCAGTCGGGGGAGCGGGAGAGACGAAAACCTCCGTGCGGAACCTGTTCGGCACGGAGGTTTTTGCATATCCGCGACGAGGCAGGAGGCCGGCCGTGAACCAGGGACCGGCAGCGAAAATCCCGGACTGGCGGCAGGTGCTTGCCGCGCTTGCCGGGGCGGACGCGCGCAGAATCTATGCCCAGATCGTGCTGGCTGCGCCGCCGGAGGAGGTCGGTGCCGGTCTGTCCGGCGCCCGCCGGGACCGGGCGGCCGCGGTCCTGTTGGCCGCCGGGCTGGTGGAACGCGCCGACGGGGGCCGCCTGGTGGCATCCCAGACGGTTTTCCGCGAGGTGCTTGCCCGGCAGACCATGGGCCGGCCCACCGGCGGTATCGGCCGGTTTCTGCATGCCGGGCGGATCGAGCGGTACCCGGCGAACCCGGCCGAACGCCGTGAACTGCTGGCCTGGATCGTCAGCCAGATGGTGCAGCCAGGCGAAGAGTTGACCGAGAAGCAGATCAACGAACGGCTCCTTCAGTACACCGATGACGTTCCGATGCTGCGCCGCTACCTGGTGGACTTCGGGCTGCTGGCGCGGACCCGGTCCGGCTCCGTGTATTCCCGCCCCGCCGCGCACCATACCGCCACGTCCGCTGACAAGGCACAATGATAGTTTGGAACCGGACATCGGAGCAGTCCCCAACCATCGATGGAGGCAGAGGCCATGAATCGTCTTGACAGTGCCGCTCCCGCCCGGATCGCGCCGCGGTCCTCAGTGGCGGACATGGTCACGCTGGCCGCGCGGCTGGCGCCGCGCCAGCTCAATGACGAACTGTCACTGGCCGGCATCGAGCTCAAGCGCAAGGGTGCGCAGGTCGGCGTCGCAGCCGGGCTGCTCGGCGGGGCGCTGGTCCTGCTTGCCTTTATGGTGATCTCGTTGCTGGTGGCCGCCATCATGGGCCTGGGCGTTGTGGTTGAGCCCTGGCTGGCCGCCTTGATCTTTGCCGCCGTCTTCCTGGTGCTGGGGGCCATCCTGGGCCTCATCGGGGGTCTCCGGGCCAAGAAGACCATGCCGCTGATGCCTGAAGAGGCCTGGCGCGGAATCAGGTGGGACCTGGGCGTGCTGAGCGAGGGCCACAGCTTCGATCCGGCAACGTTGGACGCCAAGCCTGCCAAGCAGGAAAAGGCCGAACCGGCCCAACCCGAAGCACCGAAGGAGCCGGGGCCCTCGCACGCGGAATTGCTGGCGCGCACGGCCGAGCGCCGCGAGCATCTGGCCCAGCTGCGGGACAGCCTGGACCGGAAGCTGGATGTCAAGCAGCAGACGGACAAGATCAGGGTCGAGGCCAAGCGCGCTGCGGACTCGGCGCAGCAGGCGGCGGTATCCGGCTTTACCCGGATCGCGGACCAAGGCAGCGCCACGGTATCCACGGTTGCCCCCGTGCTGCAGGAGCGCTGGAAGCCGCTGGCCGTCCTCGGCGCCTCGCTGACGGCTGTTGCCGTACTTGTAGGCCGGCTGCTGAAGAAGTGATCTCTGCCCCGGGGCCAGCCGGCACCGGGCCTGGGCCCGGGGGCGGAGCCCGGACATGCCGGTGCTTCCGGCTCAGAGCCGCCCGGCAACGATTTCCATGGAGGGGGGACACAGCCAGATGAGGTTCATCGGTGCGGGCACGCGGAGCGGATTCAACTACCGGGAACGCCGCACCTTCTGGACAGTGCCGAACCTCATTACAGTGGCTAGGTTCCTGCTCGTGCCGGTCTTCGTGGGCTACCTCGGGGAGAGCCAGTATGCGGCAGCGACCGCCGTGCTGGTGATCCTGGGCTGTACCGACTGGGTGGACGGCTACATTGCCAGGCGGTTCGACCAGGTTTCCACCGTCGGCCGCTGGCTGGATCCGCTGGCGGACCGGCTGGCCTTGATCATTGTTGCGGTCTCGTTCGTCGTGTACGGGCTGGCACCGCTGTGGTTGCTGCTGTGCATCGTCATCCCGGATGCCATCCTGCTGGTGTATGCACTGGTCCTGTTCCACGGCAGCCCGGACCTTCCGGTGACGAACGTGGGCAAGGTGCGCACGGCGCTGCTGCTGATCGGGACTCCGTTGCTGCTGCTGGAGCGTGCGCTGGGCCCGGAGTTCTGGTGGGTGGGCATGCTGGCCTACGTTTTCCTCATTCTCGGCTGTGCCGGCCACCTGCTGGCCTGGTGGGGGTACATGGGGGCGGCGACCCGCAAGTACGGGCAGCTCCACCGCGGCCAACTCGACGGTGGACGGCCGCATGCCTAGCGGGCCGGAGGCCGGCAGAAGAGCCGGGACCAGATGGTCTGGATAGCTGTCGCCGCGGCCCTGCTCGGAGCGTTTTTCCTGGCCGTGGGCACCCAGCGGCAGGCCAGTGCCGTCCAGGCCAGCACCGGCGGACTGCAGCTCAGCCCGAACGGGCTGCTGCGCATGGCCCGCAACCCACGCTGGGTGCTGGGCCTGACGCTGCAGGGCATTGGGATGGCGCTGAACGTTTTCGCACTGCTCACCGCACCGCTGACCGTGGTGCAGCCAATCGGGGCGATCGCACTGGTCATCACCACCATCGTGAATTCCAAGGACCAAGGCATCCGGCTGAACCGGATGACGGTGGTCGCCGTCAGCGCCTGTGTGGCCGGCAGTGCGGCCTTTGTCCTGCTGGCCGTCACCGTGACGGCACACACTCAGACCGTGGCGGCCGAGGATGAACTGGCGGTGGTACTGCTGCTGGCGGTCGTGGTGGCGGTCTTCCTGACCCTGGAACTGCTGTTCCGGCACCGGCTCAGTGCCTTCGCCTACATCCTGGGCGCCGGCATGCTCTTCGGTTTCGTCGCCGTGCTGGTGCGGATCATCGGCCTGCATCTGTTCAACACCAATGGGCAATTCATCGCCAATGTGCCCATCTACACCATGGTGGCGATTGTCGCGGCTGCCGGCCTCGGATCCTGGTTTGTGCAAAGCGCCTACTCCAGCGGGCCCCCGGACCTGGTGATCGCCGGGCTGACCGTCATCGATCCGCTGGTGGGCATCGGCATCGGCATCTTCATATTAGGTGAGCTGCAACCCAATGTGCAGCCGGCAGCCGCAATTGCCATGATTGGTGCAGGTTTGGTTGCTATTGTGGGGGTCATTGCCCTCTCCCGGCACCATCCGGACGTCCTGCAGAAGCAGGAGGAGGCCCGCCGGAGGGCTCAGGCTGCCGGCAAGTAACATCAGAGCGAATCCTAGGTGCGCACACAACAGATGAACAGCATGGCCAATACCGAACAAGGAGTCCTCTCCCGCGTCGACCAGACCCATGGCACGCGGCCGCTGAAGATTCTGATTGCGGCAGATACCTATCCGCCGGACGTCAATGGGGCGGCGGTGTTCGGCTTCCGGTTGGCCAGCGCGATGACCAAGCGCGGCCATGAGGTGCACATCCTTGCCACCCGTCCGGATCGGGGACCCAGCTGGTCCGAGAAGCGCGAGGAAGCGACCGTCCACCGGCTGCGTTCGCATTCGGTGCCCACGCACGAGACCTGGCGGATCTGCCTGCCGTGGGAAATCAAGCGTGACATCAGGCGGACCTTCGACGAGGTCCAGCCGGACGTGGTCCACATCCAGTGCCATTACATGATCGGCCAGGCGACTATCGCCGAGGCGACGCGCCGGGGGATCCGGACCATCGCCACCAACCACTTCATGCCGGAAAACCTGGAGCCCTTCCTGCCGTTCCCGCAGTGGTTCCTGGATATCGTGGCCCGGAATTCCTGGCGCGACATGGGCAAGATCATGGGCAAGGCGGCAGTGGTCACCACGCCAACGCCGCTGGCCGCCAAGGCCATGCGGGATCATGCCCGGCTGGACAAGGTGCTGCCGCTGTCCAACGGCATCGATACGGCCCACTACGAATTGGCACCGGGCGAGGTGGTGGACAGGCCCGAGCATCCCACCGTGCTGTTCGTGGGACGGCTGGCCCAGGAAAAGCACGTGGATGTGCTCATCGACGCCGTCGGCCGGACCGATCCTGCCCTGAACGTCCATCTGGAGATTATCGGCGGCGGGGAGGTCCGGCCGGCGCTGGAGGCAAAGACCGCCGAACTGGGACTGCAGGACCGGGTGCATTTTGCCGGCCATGTGGACGACGACGCGCTGCGCCAGGCCTACCTGCGGGCCACGGTCTTCTGCCAGCCGGGAACGGCCGAACTGCAGTCGCTGGTGTCGCTGGAAGCCATGTCTGCCAGCAAGCCGGTGCTGCTGGCCAATGCCATGGCGCTGCCGCACCTGGTGCAGGACGGTGTCAACGGCTATCTGTTTACGCCGCGGGACCCCTTCGACCTGGCAGCCAAGCTTGAACTGATCCTGCGCCGCGCGCCGGATCAGATCGAGGCGATGGGCGCGGCCAGCCACGCGATGGTGGTCAAACACGCCATCGACAAGACGATGGACACGTTCGAGCGCCTCTACCGCGGCGGGACGGCGGAGGACTACCTGGCTTAGGTCCGGCCGGCCCGGCGCGGGACGTGAAGGTGCGCCACCCGGGCACGGGCGGCCGCCCGGCGGCCGGTGCCCGCGTGCATGGTGCGCACCCGGTAGAAAAAGCAATTAGTATGGCTTAGTCGCGGTGTTCCGCAGCCCGGCCGGACTGTCCGGCGGCAGGGTGCGGTAGCGCGGCCAAGGGGCGGTAGCTCAGCCGGTCAGAGCAGAGGACTCATAATCCTTTGGTCGTGGGTTCAAGCCCCACCCGCCCTACCAGAGTTGACAGTGCGCCGGTGCCGCCCGGTGCTGCTGCAGGGGTACCGTCAGCCCGCCGGCGGCCGAGGCAGCAGGACCGACGGGCGCAGGTCGGTGACGAACTGCAGCGGATTGACGTATTGGCTGCCGCGTCTGACGCCCCAGTGGATGCAAGGGCCGGCGCAATGCCCCCGCCCCGACAGCTGTCCGACAGGATCCCCACGCGCCACAGCGTCCCCCTTCCGCAGAGCCGACGCCACTGGCTCGAAGCTACTGCGCAGCCCGTCGCCGTGGTCGATGGTGACGACGGGCCGGTCCACGACCCAGCCGGCGAAGCTGACGGTGCCGGCGGCCGGAGCCACGACGGTTGCGGCCGGGACGGCGGCCAGATCCACACCCCGGTGCCCGCTGAGCCACGGCTGCTGCGGCGGCCGGAAGGGTGCCAGGATCCGGGGGAGCGGCTGCAGCGGCCAGTCCCAGACTGGTGCATAGCCGCCCGCCGTGGTGCCGTCCCAGGGCCGTGCTGCAGCGGCGGGAGGGGACAGTGCAGCCGCCGGTGCGGCGATAATGCCCAGGCAGGCCAGCAGAAGTGCCGCCAAGGCGGCGTGGGCGGGCCGAAAATTTCGCATGGCCCGATTCTGTCCGTGCCCGGCCCGGCAGCGGTACTCCGCGGTGTCCCCATGTGGACGGGCGGCAGCCTGCGCCTCTTGTGCAGGAGCGGTGTCCGGGGCAGCGTGCCGCGGACGATGCCGGGCAGGGGTGTAGTACACTGGTGCCAGCAGTTTTGCGCCTTCATGACCCATGTTCCGGCCCGGTATCTTGCCGTGCCGTGCGGGGTTCTGGGCCGGAGCTGACTACGCGTGTCTGAATCCCGGCGGCCGCCCATGGTGGCAGCGGGTGTGTCCAGGCGGTCCGGCAAGTCCGGTCCGGGCACAGTGTGGCTGGCAACAGCCGCTAAGTTCAGGCGCCAGGAGCCTCGCCCGCCGGGCGATCCGCTATCAACCGTCTACAGGCAGATGTCCCGCGGCGCCGAAACTGCGCCCGCTCTGCCGGAAGGAGTGACGACATGCCCGTCGTTACCATGCGCCAGCTGCTCGACAGCGGCGTCCACTTTGGCCACCAGACCCGCCGCTGGAACCCGAAGATGAAGCGCTTCATCTTCACCGAGCGCAACGGCATCTACATCATCGACCTGCAGCAGTCGCTGTCCTACATCGACCGCGCCTTCGAGTTCGTCAAGGCCACCGTGGCCCACGGCGGCACCGTGCTTTTCGTCGGTACCAAGAAGCAGGCCCAGGAAGCCATCGCGGAGCAGGCCACCCGCGTCGGCCAGCCGTACGTCAACCAGCGCTGGCTCGGCGGCATGCTGACCAACTTCGCCACCGTCTCCAAGCGCATCCAGCGCCTGAAGGAGCTCGAGGAGATCAACTTCGAGGACGTGGCCAGCTCCGGTCGCACCAAGAAGGAACTCCTGCTCCTGCAGCGTGAGAAGACCAAGCTGGAAACCACCCTCGGCGGTATCCGCAACCTGGCCAAGACCCCGTCCCTGATCTGGGTTGTGGACACCAAGAAGGAACACCTCGCCGTCGACGAGGCCAAGAAGCTTGGCATCCCGGTGGTCGCCATCCTCGACACCAACTGCGATCCGGACGAGGTCGACTTCCCGATCCCGGGTAACGACGACGCGATCCGCTCCGTCAACCTGCTCACCCGCGTGGTCGCCGACGCCGTTGCCGAGGGTCTGATCGCCCGCAACAACCGCGCCGCCGGCAACACCGAGGCCCCGGCCGAGCCGCTGGCCGAGTGGGAGCGCGAGCTGCTCGAAGGTGCCGCCGAGGCGCCGGCTGCCGAGACCCCCGCCGCCGAGGCGCCGGCTGCCGAGGCCCCCGCCGCCGAAGCTCCGGAGCAGACCGAAGCCGAAACCGACAAGTAATTCCATACTTCCCCTGCCGTGGCGGACCCTGCGGGCCGACCCGCGGACGTCCATCCGGCGGGGCATCTGCTGGCACGGCTGGCCGGGTTCCGGCCAGCCGTTCCGGTGGAACCACCTAACTGCTTATTACGGGAGGACTGGAGTCCAAATGGCGAACTACACCGCTGCTGATATCAAGGCCCTGCGCGAGCGCACGGGCGCGGGCATGATGGATGTGAAGAAGGCTCTCGACGAGGCCAACGGCGACGCCGACAAGGCCATGGAGCTCATCCGGATCAAGGGCCTGAAGGGTGCGACCAAGCGCGAGGGCCGCTCCACCGCCGAGGGCCTGGTGGCCGCCAAGGTCGTGGACGGCACGGTCGGCGTTATGGTCGAGGTCAACTGCGAGACCGACTTCGTGGCCAAGAACGACAAGTTCATCGCCCTGGCAGACAAGGTTCTCGAGGTTGCCGTCTCCTCCGGCGCTGCCGATCTGGAGACCCTGCTGGCTGCCGATGTCGAGGGTAAGAAGCTCGCCGACTTCGTGGTCGAGGAGGGCGCCGTGCTGGGCGAGAAGGTCGTCGTCCGCCGCGTTGCCCGCGTCGAGGGCAAGACCGTCGATGCCTACCTGCACAAGACCTCCAAGGACCTGCCGGCCCAGGTCGGCGTGCTGTTCGCCGTCGACGGCAACGGTGACGGTGCCGCCGAGGCCGCCCACGACGTTGCGGTCCACACCGCCGCCTACGCACCGACCTACCTGACCCGCGAGGAAATCCCGGCCGAGACGGTGGAGAACGAGCGCCGCATCGCCGACGAGACCGCCCGCGCCGAAGGCAAGCCCGAGGCTGCCCTGCCGAAGATCGTCGAGGGCCGCCTGACCGGCTTCTTCAAGGAGATCGTGCTGCTGGACCAGCCGTTCGCCAAGGATCCGAAGCAGACCGTCGGCAAGGTGCTCGAAACCGCCGGTGTGAAGGCCTCCGGTTTCGCGCGCTTCCGCGTCGGGGCCTGAAGTCCATACGTAGTTGAGTGACGGAACCGGCAGCGGTTCCGGAAGGAGGGGGTGGCCACCACTGGTGGCCACCCCTTTTTCCTGCCCTGATGTGCGCTGACGCACCCAGCCGTCCGCGGAACCGGCGTTGCGCGGGCCAACTCCCTCTATCCTTGACCTGATACCGATTCCACGCCCGGGAGGCACCATGGAAACCCAGAACGAGATCGACCGCACCGCAGCCGGCATTGCACCCAAGCGCCGCCGGGTCCTGCTCAAGCTATCCGGCGAAGTCTTCGGTGGCGGCAAGCTTGGCGTCGACCCGGACACGGTCCGTGGTGTCGCCAAGCAGATCGCCGCGACCGTCGGCCAGGTCGAGGTGGCGATCGTGGTGGGCGGGGGCAACTTCTTCCGCGGCGCCGAACTGTCCGCCTCCGGCATGGACCGCTCCCGCGCGGACTACATGGGCATGCTCGGCACGGTCATGAACTGCCTGGCCCTGCAGGACTTCCTCGAGCAGGCCGGCGTCGACACCCGGGTCCAGAGCGCGATCACCATGGGCCAGGTCGCCGAGGCCTACATTCCGCGCCGTGCCATCCGCCACATGGAGAAGGGCCGGGTGGTGATTTTCGGCGCCGGGGCCGGGCTGCCCTACTTCTCCACGGACACCGTCGCCGCCCAGCGCGCGCTGGAAGTCCACGCCGACGTCGTGCTGGCCGCCAAGAACGGGGTGGACGGAGTCTACACCGCGGACCCGAAGAAGGACCCGTCGGCCCAGAAGCTGGACGCCCTCACCTACGACGAGGCGCTGCGCCGCAACATCCGGGTCATGGACCAGACCGCCTTCAGCCTGTGCAAGGACAACAAGCTGGCCATGGTCGTCTTCGGCATGGAGGGCGAAGGCAACGTCACCCGGGCCATCCTGGGCGAAAAGATCGGCACCTACGTCTCGGCCTGAGCCCCAGCCGGGTGGCCGCACGCCAAGGGCGGGCCGGCCGGGTCCCGCAAGGGAGCGTCCAGGGGCCCCGTGCGCGAAGCGTGCGGGGCAGGCCGCGGACGGGGCGGCGCAGCCGACACGAAAGGGACTGGCCCACCCGCTAGGATGGATAGCAGAGCCCGCCAGCCCGCTGCGCGGCCGGCAGTACAGTGTGCAGAACCGTCTAAGGAGACACCGTGATCGAAGAAACCTTGCATGAGGCCGCCGAGAAGATGGACAAGGCGGTGGAGGTGGCCAAGGAGGACTTCGCCACCATCCGGACCGGCCGAGCCAACCCGGCGCTGTTTTCCAAGGTCACCGTGAACTACTACGGCACGCCGACGCCGCTGCAGCAGCTGGCATCGTTCCAGAACCCGGAAGCCCGCACCCTGCTGATCACCCCCTACGACAAGAGCGCGCTGAACGACATCGAGAAGGCGCTGCGCGAGTCCGACATCGGCGCGAACCCCGCCAACGACGGCAACGTGATCCGCGTGGTCCTGCCGGAGCTGACCGAGGAACGCCGCAAGGAGTATGTCAAGGTGGTCCGCAGCAAGGCCGAGGACGCCCGGGTCTCCGTCCGGAACATCCGCCGGAAGGCCATGGACAGCATCGGCAAGCTGGTCAAGGACGGCGAGATCGGCGAGGACGAGGGCGCGCGGGCCGAGAAGGACCTGGACGCCAGGACGAAGGCCCACACCGACAATATCGACGAGCTGCTCAAGCGTAAGGAAGCGGAGCTTCTCGAGGTCTGATGAGCGAGGACCAGCCTTCGACACAGGCTGGCGGACGGCACACCGCCGGCCCCGGCTCGCTGCCTTCCGAGGCAGTCCGCCGGGCCCGGCGCCGCACCACCCGGCCGTCCCGGGCAGGGCGCGACCTGCCCGCGGCGATCGGGGTGGGGCTGGCCATGCTGGCCATCGTCCTGGTTGGCCTGTTCGTGATGCCCTCCGCCTTTGTCGCGGTGGTTGCCGCCTTCTCGGTGGTGGGGACATGGGAAGTCTCCCGTGCCTTGGCCGTCAAGGGTATCCACATCCCGATGCCCCCGCTGTTTGCCGGGGCGGCGGCCATGCCGTTCGCGGCCTTCTACGGCGGGCCCGAGGCACTGTGCTTCACCCTCGTGGCCACCGGCCTGGCGCTGCTGATCTACACCTGCCTGGAATCCCCCCGGGACGCCGGGCGCCGGGCCATGGGCGGGGTCTTCGTCCTGTCCTGGGTGCCGTTGTTCATCAGCTGCGCTCTGCTGCTGCTGAGCGAACCCGACGGCGCGCTCAAGGTTGCCACCATGCTGCTGCTGGTGGTGGCCAATGACACGTTCGGCTATCTGGTCGGTGCGTTGTTCGGCAAGCACCCGATGGCGCCGAAGATCAGTCCCAAGAAGTCCTGGGAGGGCTTTGCCGGGTCCGTGGGCGGCGCGATCATGGTGGGCGTGCTCTGTTCCGTGCTCATCCTGCACCTGCAGTGGTGGTTCGGGCTGGTACTGGCCATTGCCACGGTGGCTGCCTCGACTGCCGGGGACCTGGCCGAATCCATGGTCAAGCGGGAACTGGGCATCAAGGACATGAGCAACCTGCTGCCCGGGCACGGCGGTGTCATGGACCGGTTGGATTCAATCACCTTCGCCGCGCCCGTGGGTTACCTGCTGGCAGTGCTGCTGGCTCCCGGTGCTGGCTGACCCTCGTGCCGTACCGCCGTTCCGGACGCACGCCGCGGTACAACTTAAAGCATTCAATTGATACCAGAGCAAGAAGGACCCGCAGAAGCAATGGCACATTCCACCACCCGCGCCGGCCGTGGCACCGGCCCGTTTGACCGTGTGAGCCGGCGCGAACAGGGCTACAACATGCGCCAGGTGGACCAGTTCCTGGACCGGGCCCGCCAATACTACGATGGCTGGGATCCGTCGCTGCCCCCGGTTACCAGCCACGATGTGCGCACCGTGTCGTTCGACCCGGCGCGCGGGGGCTACGATCCGCGCGCCGTCGACTCCGCCCTGGACCGGCTCGAGGACGCCTTTGCCCAGCGTGAGCGCGACGAGCTGATCGCGCAGGAGGGGGAGGAGGCCTGGCTGACCAGGATCGGCAGGCTGTCGTCAGTGCTGCGGGCCCGGCTGCACCGCGCACCCGGCGACCGTTTCCGCCGGCCCAGCCACCGCAACGCCAGCAGCTACAACGTCCAGGACGTGGATGCGCTTTGCGGCGAACTGCTGAACTATTTCGAACAGGACCAGCCGCTGAGCGTGGACGTGGTCCGGCGGGCGGTGTTCCGTGAGGCCAAGGGCAGCGAAGGCTACGAGGAGAACCAGGTCGATGCCTTCCTGGAGCGCGTCGTGGAGCTGATGGCCACCATCGAGTAGCGACCCTCCCGGACGCCTCCTCAGCTCCGTTCCGGCGCGTGCAGGCGCGCCATCATGCGGGACGCGGAGGCCGGCCGCCGGTCCGCCGTCGCGCGCGAGACGACGATGGTGGTCAGGAATGCCGCCGGCACGCTCCACGCGGCGGGTGCCTCGAGCAGTTCGCGGAACGGCCCCAGCGCCCCGCCCAGGGTGGCTGCCAGCAGGATTGCGCCGCCACAGAGGGCCGCCCCGGTCAGCATCCCGGCAATCGCGCCCGCGGCGGTGAGGCCCCGCCACCAAATGCCCAGCAGCAGCAACGGGCAGATGGTCGAGGCGGTAAACGCGAAGACGGTCCCGACGGTGCCGGCCAGGGCCAGGGATTCGGTCGACAGGGCCACTGCCAGCGGCACCAGCGCCGAGAGGACCGCCGCCCAGCGGAATCCGCTGACGCTGCCCCGGAACAGGTCCTGGCTGACCACGCCCGCCAACGAGACCACCAGCCCGGAGGTGGTGGAGAGGAAGGCGGCGAAGGCCCCGGCGGTGACCAGTGCGGTGAGCAGGTCCCCGGACGCGCCGCCGATGAGCCGGCCCGGCAGCAGCAGGACCGTGGCATCGGCCTGCCCCGCGGCGGCCAAATCCGGCGTATAGACCCGTCCGAGTACCCCGTACACGGTGGGGAACAGGTAGAACACCGAGAGCAGCCCGAGCACGATCAGCGTGGTCCGGCGCGCGGCCGGTCCGTTCGGATTGGTATAGAAGCGCACCAGCACATGCGGCAGGCCGAGCGTGCCGAAGAGCAACGCGACCAGCAGGGAAATCGTCGGGTACACCGGCCCGCCGCCGTCGGCCTGGAAAGCCGCGCCGCCGTCGGTGATGGGACGCGAACCGGCGCCCAGCAGCAGGAGGATAAAGAACAGCGGCACGGCCAGGGCGGTGAGCTTGAGCCAGAACTGGAAGGCCTGCACAAAGGTGATAGAGCGCATCCCGCCGGTGACCACCGAACAGAGCACCACCAGGACGACGACGGCGGCGCCCGCCCAGCCGGGCAGGCCGGTGGTGATCCGCACGGTCAGCGCCGCCCCGTGCAACTGCGGCACGATGTAGAGCCAGCCGACCACGACCACCACCGCGCTGGTCACCAGCCGCGCCGGCCGGGAGTCCAGCCGCGCGGCGGCGAAATCGGGGATGGTGTAGGCGCCCGAGCGGCGCAGCGGGGCGGCGACGAACAGCAGCAGCATCAGGTAGCCGGCGGTGTAGCCGATCGGGAACCACAGCCCCTGCAGCCCGGTGACCAGGATCAGCCCGGCGACGCCCAGGAAGCTGGCGGCGGACAGGTACTCGCCGCCGATGGCCGAAGCATTCCACCACGGCGGAACGGTCCGGGAGGCCACGTAGAAGTCGCCGGTGGTGCGCGAGATACGCAGGCCGTAGACACCGATCAGCAGCGTCGCGGTGCAGACCGCGGCCAGCGCCGCGAATCCGGCGGCAGGATTCATCCTTCGGACTCGCTGACCAGGTCGCGGAACCTGCGTTCGTTCCGGGCCGCGGCCCGCAGGTACAGGCCGGCGCAGCCGAGCACCACCGGGTAGATGCCCAGCCCCAGCAGCAGCCAGGGCAGCGGGACCGTCCACAGGGCCACGCCGTTGCCGGGCAGCAGCAGCACCAGCAGCAGCACACCGAGCACGACCGCGCCGAAACCGCCGGCCACCACCAGGGCCAGCCGCAGCTGGGAGCGGATCAGCGAGCGGATGAACAGCTCGCCCACCTCGGACTGCTCGTCCAGTTCGCGCGACACGCTGAAGCGCGCGGGCGAATAGCCGGTCCCGGACCGGGGCCCGGTCACCCGCACCCGCTGCGGGCCTGGCGCCGGCGGATCTGCCGGCGCCCAGCCGGGCGTGAGCGGCTCCTGGTTCATCGGCCGGGCCTGACCCGGGTGGCTTCGAGCTTGTCCCGCACTCCCGGCAGGTGGCGCCGGCTGACCGGCAGTTCGGCCCCGTTGACCATCACGCTGGCCCGGCCCGCGCCGAGGCGGACCTGCTCGATGTGGTCCATCGACACCAGGTAGGAGCGGTGGATGCGCAGGTAGCCGGCCTGCGCCCACTGCCGCTCCAGGTCGTTGAGCGGGACGCGGACCAGATAGCTGGACTCGGCGGTATGCAGCCGGGCATAGTCGCCCTGGGCCTGGACGTACCGGATGTCGTCGCGCCGGATCATCCTGGTCACCCCGCCCTGGTCCACGCTGATCACCTCGGGTTTCGCCGTTTCGCCCGAGTCTGCGCGGTCCTGGATCAGCTCGCAGATCCGGCGCACCGATTCGGCCAGCCGCTCGGCGCGTACCGGCTTGAGCAGGTAGTCCACGGCCGCCAGCTCGAAGGCCTGCACCGCCTTGTCCTCGTCCGCGGTGACGAAGACGACGGCGGGCGGGCGGCTGAAGCGCGAAATCACCTGGGCAATGTCCAGGCCGGAGAGCGAGGGCATGTGGATGTCCAGGAAGAGGGCGTCGATCTCGTGGCTCTGCAGCGCCCGCAGCGCCTCGGCGCCCGATCCGGCCCGGTAGATGCTGCCGATCCGCCCGTCGCGGCCGAGCAGATAGGCCAGGGCTTCCACCGCAGGCAGTTCATCATCGACGACGAGCACGTTGACCATGGGTGACAGTGTATTAGCTGGGGAACGTAACCGCTCGGGTGCGGTGCTGCCGGGGGTGGTCAGTCCACCCGGTTTTCCGGCTGGAATTTCGGGATGCGCAGCGTGATCAAGGTGCCGGCGCCGGGGGCGGTGTCGATCACCAGGCCGTGCTCGTCGCCGTAGACCTGGCGCAGCCGCACATCGACGTTGCGCAGTCCCACGTGGTCTCCGGCGGCTTGGCCGGCCAGCACCGTGCGCAGATGCTCCGGATCCATGCCGACGCCGTCGTCCTCCACGGTCACCAGCGCGTAGGCGCCGTCGTCCCGGGCGGTGATGCTGATCCGGCCGGGGCCCTCCTTGGCCTCGATGCCGTGCCGCACGGCGTTCTCGACCAGCGGCTGCAGGGAGAGGAACGGGATCACCGTGCTGAGCACCTCGGGCCCGATCTGCAGGCTCACCGCCAGCCGGTCCCCGAACCGGGCGCGCTCGAGCAGCAGGTACCTGTCAATGGACTTCAGTTCCTCCGCCAGCGTGGTGAAGTCCCCGTGACGGCGGAAGGAGTACCGGGTGAAATCGGCGAATTCGATCACCAGTTCGCGGGCACGGACCGGGTCGGTGAGGATGTAGGAGGCGATGGCGTTGAGCGAGTTGTAGATGAAATGCGGGCTGATCTGGGCCCGCAGGGCGCGCACCTCGGCCTCCATCAGCTGCGCCCGGGACGAGTCCAGCTCGGCCAGTTCGACCTGGGTCGCCACCCAGCCGGCCACCTCGGTGGCGGCCCGCACCAGTGGGGCGCCGACCTGCCCGGTATAGGTGCCGACCGTCCCCACCAGCTTCCCTCGGACCCGGATGGGAGCGAACACGGCCTCGCGCAGCCGGCCTCCGGCGTCGAAAGCCGCTCCGGACAATTGCTTTCCGCGGAAAACCTGGGTCCGGCCGGTGGCCAGCGTCCTGCGTGCCAGCTGCAGCGCCTGTTCCTGCCGGGCCGGTTCCGGCGCGGTGGCACCGTCCCAGGCCAGGACGCCGTCTTCGCCGGTGAGCACCAGCACTTCGGTGCCCAGCAGCCCGCGCAGGTAGCGGCCGGCCTTGCCCGCACCGGCCGGCGTGAGCCCGGCCCGCAGGTGCGGGGCTGCCAGCGCGGCGGTGTGCAGGGTGGCGTAGGTGGCACGTTCGGCTTCGGAGCCCAGGTCCCGGTGCGAGCGCGAGAGCCGGAGGCCCAGCACGGCGATGCCGGCGACGACGGCGGCAGCCAGGACCGTGAGGATGGCGGCGTCGACGCCCGGACTGAACATGCCACCCACGATAGCGCGCGTGTTGCCGCCGTCGTGCAGCCTGCCGTTGGGCGCATAAAGCGGCCGCTCACCGCAGCCGGAGGGCTGCTGGCCGATCCGTCCGGTCCACCTGGTTCCGCGCCCCGGCCACCGCATAGCACAGTGATGCACATCACAAGATCCTTCGTCCTAGGAGTGAAGATGGGCACCACCCCCACCCCGGACGCCGGCCAGGCCGGCCCGGCTGCAGCCCTTGGGGCTGTGGACTTCGAAGAAGTCCAGCAGCGACCCCGGTTCCGCGAGCTGCGCCGGCGCCATCGGAGCTTTGTCTTCCCGATGGCCGCCGCCTTCCTGCTCTGGTACTTCCTGTACGTGCTGCTGGCGGATTACGCACACGAGTTCATGTCCACCAAGGTCGTCGGCAATATCAACCTCGGCCTGATCCTCGGCCTGCTGCAGTTCGTGACGACGTTCGCGATCACCATGTGGTACGTCAGCTACGCCAACCGGAAGCTGGACCCGATCGCCGCCGAGCTGCGTTCGGAACTCGAAGCCGGCGCCGTTCCCACCGAGACCGGAGGAAGCAAGTGAACGTTCTGACCGTACTTCCCGCCACGGCCACCGCGGCGCCGACCCAGGCCGGCGAGCCCTGGATCAATATGACGATCTTCGGCCTGTTCGTCGCGATCACCCTGGTGATCGTGCTGCGCGCCAGCCGGAACAACAAGACGGCGGCCGACTACTACGCGGCAGGCCGGTCCTTTACCGGATCGCAGAACGGCACCGCCATTGCCGGGGACTACCTCTCGGCGGCCAGCTTCCTCGGGATTGTCGGCGCCATCGCGATCAACGGCTATGACGGGTTCCTGTACTCCATCGGCTTCCTGGTCGCCTGGCTGGTGGCCCTGCTGCTGGTGGCCGAGCTGCTGCGCAACACGGGCAAGTTCACCATGGCCGACGTGCTCTCCTTCCGGCTCAAGCAGCGCCCGGTGCGGATCGCCGCGGCGACCACCACGCTGGCGGTCTGCTTCTTCTACCTGCTCGCGCAGATGGCCGGTGCCGGCGGCCTGGTTTCGCTGCTGCTGGGCATCAATGACAAGCTGGGGCAGTCCCTGGTGATCACCGTGGTGGGTGGGCTGATGATCCTCTATGTGCTGGTCGGCGGCATGAAGGGCACCACCTGGGTGCAGATCATCAAGGCCTGCCTGCTGATCGCCGGAGCCTTCGTGATGACGGTCTGGGTGCTGGCGATGTACGGCTTCAACTTCTCCGCCCTGCTGGGCGACGCCGCGGCCACGGCCGGCACCACCGACGTGCTGAACCCGGGCCTGCAGTACGGGGCCAGCGGAACCTCCAAGTTCGACTTCATCTCGCTGGCGCTGGCGCTGGTGCTGGGCACCGCCGCCCTGCCGCACGTGCTGATGCGGTTCTACACCGTTCCCACGGCCAAGGAAGCCCGCAAGTCAGTGGTCTGGGCGATCTGGCTGATCGGTGCCTTCTACCTGTTCACGCTGGTCCTCGGCTACGGCGCCGGCGCGCTGATCGGGGCGGACGCCATCCAGGCGGCTCCGGGCGGGGTCAACTCCGCCGCCCCGCTGCTGGCCTTCCACCTGGGCGGGCCGCTGCTGCTCGGGCTGATCTCCGCAGTTGCCTTCGCCACCATCCTGGCGGTGGTCGCCGGGCTGACCATCACGGCCGCGGCATCCTTTGCCCATGACATCTACGCCAACGTGGTCCGGCGCGGCAAGGTGGATCCCGACGGCGAGGTCAAGGTCGCCCGCCGGACCGTGGTCGTGATCGGGGTGCTGTCCATCCTTGGCGGCATCGGCGCCCAAGGCCAGAACGTGGCGTTCCTGGTGGCGCTGGCCTTCGCGGTGGCCGCCTCGGCAAACCTGCCGACCATCATCTACTCGCTGTTCTGGAAGCGCTTCTCCACCCGGGGCGCGGTGTGGTCGATGTACGGCGGCCTGGCCGCAGCCATCGTGCTGATCGTGTTCTCACCGGTGGTTTCGGGCTCCGAGACCTCAATGATCCCCGGCGCGGACTTCGCCTTCTTCCCGCTGAAGAACCCGGGCATCGTCTCGATCCCGCTGGCCTTCTTCCTCGGCTGGCTGGGCACGGTGCTGGACAAGGCGGGGGAGGACCCGGCCAAGCAGGCGGAGATGGAGGTCCGCTCGCTCACCGGCGTCGGCGCCGAAAAGGCCGTCGACCACTAAAGGTAGCCACCCCGTCAGGCAGGGGCCCCGTCCGTCGGGACGGGGCCCCTGCCCGTTACGGGCCTGCCGGGGCGTCGCCGACCTCCAGCAGGCCCCGGTCCTCGCCGATCAGTTTCAGCGACAGGTCCTTGTAGCCCACCGAGTCGAACAGCACGGTGATGCGGTCCGGCAGTACGCCCATCACCGTGCCCGCCCCCCACTCCCGGTGCCTCACCGGGGTCTGCATCGCGTATCCGGCCGGCATGGCCGCCTCCAGCTCCAAGGCTTCGGCCGCGGAGCTGCCCGCGCAGTTGTCGCAGTTGCCGCAGTACCCGCTGGTCTCCTCGCCGAAGTAATTGAGCAGGAAATCGCGCCGGCAGTGGTCCGTTTCGGCATAGGCGCGGGCCATTTCCACCCGGGACTGATCGATCCGGTGCCGGGATTCGGCTTCGGCGAGCGCTCGTTCGACGGCGTCGTCCAGACGTGGCGCGGAACCTGCGGTCCCGAGGGTCCGGTAGCCGCCGGGACCGGCCAGGATGCCGCCGCTGTGTTCGAGCAGGTTCAACGCGCGGGCCTGCCGGTGCCTGGAGAGCCCGGTGATCCGGGACAGCGCCGCAGCCGGCAGCGGCCCGGCCTCCTGCACGGCGGTGAATACCTGGGCCAGGTCCTCGGGATCGGGCGCGTGGCCGACGAAGAAGTGCTGCAGGCCCAGGTCCTCGGACCGGTAGTGCAGCACGGCCCGGGCGGGTGCGCCGTCCCGGCCGGCCCGGCCGATCTCCTGGTAGTAGCTGTCCAGCGAGTCGGGGATGTCGGCGTGGACCACGAACCTGATGTCCGGTTTGTCGATTCCCATGCCGAACGCCGTGGTGGCCACCACGACGTCGAGTTCGTTGGCCTGGAACCGCTCGTGGATCGCGGTCCGGTCCGCGGTCCGCCGGCCCGCGTGGTAGGCGTCCGCCCGCAGGCCGCGGCCGGCCAGCTCGGCAGCATACCATTCGGTGTCCTTGCGGGTGGAGGCGTACAGCAGGCCTGGTCCGTGCAGGTCCTCGACTTCGTCCAGCACGGCCTGCCGCTTGCCCCGGTCCTCATGGTGCCGGCGGACCTGCAGGTACAGGTTCGGCCGGTCGAAGCTGTGGATGAGCGTGGCCGGTTCCCGCAGGCCCAGCCGTTCGATGATCTCGGCGCGCACGTGCGGGGAGGCCGTGGCGGTCAGCGCCACCACGGGCGGCCTGCCGAGCCGGGCGACGGCGGCGGTCAGCGTCAGGTAGTCGGGCCGGAAATCATGGCCCCAGGCGGAGATGCAGTGCGCCTCGTCCACCACGAACAGCGGGATCCGGCAGCGGCCGAGCCGTTCGAGGGTCTCCTCCCGGGCCAGCTGTTCGGGAGCCAGGAAGACGTACTTGGCGTGGCCGCCCTCCACCGCGGCCCAGGACTCCCGCTCCGCCCGGGCTCCCAGCTGCGAATTGATGGCGAAGGCCCGCCGCGCGCCGAGGTCCTCGTTGATGGCTTCCACCTGGTCGCGCTGCAGGGCGATCAGCGGCGAGACGACGACGGCGGTGCCCGGCAGCAGCGCCGACGGCACCTGGTAGATCGCGGACTTGCCGAATCCGGTGGGCATCACGGCCAGCACGTCCTGTCCGCGCGCGGCGGCCACCATTCCTTCGAGCTGTCCGGGGCGCAGGGCCTGCAGGCCGAACAGTTCCGCGGCGGCCCGGCGCAGTTCGTCCGCGCCGGGGCCCTGCCCGCCGGGTGCGTCCTGGTCAGCCGGCATGGGCCAGCCGCACCGGTTCGGAAACTATGACGCCGTCGCGGGTGTTCAGCCCCGGCAGCAGTTCGGGCAGGCGCAGGACCGCCGCATCGAAGCCGTCGTCGGCCACCGCCTTGATGTAGCGCAGGGTGGCGTTGGTGAGGGCATAGGTGGAGGTCCGCGGTACGGCGCCGGGCATGTTGGCCACGCAGTAGAACACCGTGTCGTGCACCCTGAAGGTGGGGTCCGCATGCGTGGTGGGCCGTGAGTCTTCGAAGCAGCCGCCCTGGTCGATGGAAATGTCCACCATGACCGAGCCCGGGCGCATCTGCCGGACCAGCTCGTTGGAGACCAGCCGCGGGGCCCGGGCGCCGGGAATGAGGACCGCACCGATGACCAGGTCGGCGGAAAGCACCGCGGCGCTGAGCTCGAAGCTGTTGCTGGCAATCGTGGTGATCCGCCCCTGGTACTGCGCGTCCAGTTCCTGCAGCCGGGCGACGTTGGTGTCCAGCACCGTAACGTTGGCCCGCATGCCGGCGGCCATCGCCACGGCATTGGAACCGGCCACGCCGCCGCCGATGACGACGACGTTGGCGGCGTGCGTGCCGGGCACCCCGCCCAGCAGCACACCCCGGCCGCCCTGCGGCTGCATCAGGCACTGGGCGCCCACCTGCGGGGCCAGCCGCCCGGCCACCTCGGACATCGGCGCCAGCAGCGGCAGGGACCGGTCCGGCAGCTGGACCGTCTCGTAGGCGATGGCAGTGACCCGGCGCCGGCAGAGTTCGTTGGTCAGGTTCCGGTCCGCGGCCAGATGCAGGTAGGTGAACAGGGTCAGTCCCTGCCGCAGCCGGGGGTACTCCTCGGGCATCGGTTCCTTGACCTTCAGCAGCAGCTCGGCTTCGGCCCAGGTCTCGTCGGCGGAACCGAAGATGCGGGCGCCGGCAGCCTCATAATCGGCGTCCGCGATCGCCGAGCCTTCGCCGGCACCGGTCTCGATGCCGACCTGGTGGCCGGCCAGGACCAGTTCGTGGACGCCGGCGGGCGTAATCGCGACCCGGAACTCGTTGTTCTTCACTTCGCGCGGAACACCGATATGCATGGCACTTTCCTTCGCTCAGCCGCCCCGGCGCGCTGGGCGGACCCGCTGGTGCAACCGAGCATACGCCGGTCAGCGCAGCAGTTGTTCCATGCGGTAGGGGATCAGTTCGTGCATCGCCAGCGAGGTGTCGGTCCGCTCCACCCCGTCGATGGCCAGGATCTTGCCGGTGATCCGGAACAGGTCCTCGGCCCCCTCCGACACCACTTTCGCGAGGATGTCCGCCTGGCCGGTGATGCCGTAGGCCTCCAGCACCTCCGGGATCAGCGCCAGCGCCTCGGTGACCGGGGTGAGCTTCTGCTGCTGCACATGCAGGTGCACGAACGCGGCCAGCGGGTAGCCCAGCGCCGCCGGATTGATCCGGCGCTCGAACGGCAGGAAGATATTCCCGCGTTCGAGCTGGGCCAGGCGCGCCTGCACCGTGTTCCGGGACAGGCCGAGCTCCTGGGCCAGGGCCACCACGGTGCTGCGCGGATCCCGGGCCAGCGCCCGGAGCAGCCGCGTGTCGGTACCATCCAGGTTCCGCATAGTGCGCAAGATTAGCACGTCCAGCACTACGCGGGCGGGGCAGATTGCTCAGTTTCGGACGGGGTGATTGCGCGCGCTGACCACTGTGAGTATCGTCACCATATCCGACCGGCAAGGGGGCCGGCCGTCCCGCAGCGGATTGATACGGACAGCAAAGGTGGAGCCGCCATGTCCTTAGCAGGTGCCGGTCCGGCGACCGGGGAAAAAATCAGCGAACCCTGGGTGCAGTTGCTTACCCCGGCCGGGGTCAGGGTGCCCGAGCCGCACTACGACAGCTGGCTCGAGGACATCGACGGCGGCCGGCTCCAAGGGCTCTATCGGGACATGGTCGTGGTCCGCCGGATCGACGTCGAGGCCACCGCACTGCAGCGGCAGGGGGAGCTGGCGCTGTGGCCGCCGCTGCTGGGGCAGGAGGCCGCCCAGATCGGCTCCGGCCGCGCCCTGGCCCCGGACGACTTTGTCTTCCCCAGCTACCGTGAGACCGGCGTCGCGTACTGCCGGGGGGTCGAGTACGCGGATTTGGTCAAGGTCTGGCGCGGCAACGCCCCCTCCAGCTGGGACCCCTACCGGCTGAACATGGCCCCGATGCAGATCATCATCGGCGCGCAGGCGCTGCACGCCACCGGCTATGCGATGGCCACCAAGTTCGACGGCGCCGAGACCGCCACCATGACCTACTTCGGCGACGGCGCCACCAGCCAGGGCGACCTGAACGAGGCGATGGTCTTCGCCGCGAGCTTCCAGGCCCCGGTGCTCTTCTTCTGCCAGAACAACCAGTGGGCCATCTCGGAACCGGTGCGCGTCCAGGCCCAGCGCGCCATCGCGGACCGGCCCCCGGGTTTCGGCATCCCGAGCGTGCGGGTGGACGGCAATGATGTGCTGGCCTGCCTGGCGGTCACCCGCGAGGCACTGGACCGGGTCCGCACCGGCGCCGGCCCGTACTTCATCGAGGCCGTGACCTACCGGATGGGTCCGCACACCACGGCGGACGACCCGACCCGCTACCGGGACCCGAACGAGCTCGAGGACTGGCGCACCCGGGACCCGATCGACCGGCTGGCGGCCTACCTGAAGTCCGAGGGCCTGTTCGACGACGGCTTCCAGGCGCAGGTGCGTACCGCGGCCGACGACGCCGCGGCCGGCCTGCGGGCGGCGTGCACCGGCCTGTCCGACCCCTCGGACCTGGAGCTCTTCGACAATGTCTACAGCACCCCGCATGCGGTGCTCGAGCGGCAGAAACAGCATTACGCCCGGTACCTTGCCGGCTTCGAAGCGGCCGAAGGAGGCCAGCGATGACCACGATGACGTTTGGCCAGGCCATTAATGCCGGCCTGCGCAAGGCCCTGGACCGCGATCCCAAGGTGCTGCTGATCGGCGAGGACATCGGTACCCTCGGCGGGGTCTTCCGGATCACCGACGGGCTGCAGAAGGACTTTGGCGCCCACCGCGTGGTGGACTCTCCGCTGGCCGAGTCGGGGATCCTGGGCACCGCCGTCGGAATGTGTTTCCGCGGCTACCGCCCGGTCTGCGAGATCCAGTTCGATGGCTTCGTCTACCCCGCCTTCGACCAGATCGTCAGCCAGGTGGCCAAGCTGCACTACCGCTCGCGCGGCCGGGTGAAGATGCCGATCACCGTCCGGGTGCCCTTCGGCGGCGGCTTCGGCGGGGCCGAGCACCATTCCGAATCGCCCGAGGCCTATTTCCTGCACACCGCCGGCCTGCGTGCGGTCACCCCGTCCAACCCGCAGGACGCTTTCCTGATGGTCCAGCAGGCGATTGCGTGCGACGACCCGGTGATGTTCTTCGAGCCCAAGCGGCGCTACCACCTCAAGGGCGAGGTGGACCTGGAGGCGGACCTGTCCGCGGCCGCCCCGTTGGACCAGGCCCGGATCGAACGTCCGGGCAGCGACGCCACCCTGGTGGCCTACGGTCCGCTGGTGCCCACGGCACTGGCGGCGGCCGACGCGGCGGCGGACGAGGGCATCTCGCTGGAGGTGATCGACCTGCGCTCGCTCTCGCCGCTGGACTTCGGCACGGTGGCGGACTCGGTGCGGCGCACCGGCCGGCTGGTCATCACGCACGAGGCATCGCAGACCGGCGGCCTGGGCGCCGAGCTGGCTGCCGGGATCACGGAGCGCTGCTTCTACTATCTCGAGCACGCCCCGGTACGCGTGACCGGCTTCGACATCCCGTACCCGTCGGCCCGGATGGAGCAGCACCACGTGCCGGACCTGGACCGCATCCTGGACGGTGTGGACCGGGTGCTGGACCGGCCGAACTCGCTCAGCGGGCTGGAGGACTAGTGGCGATCAAGGTATTCACCCTGCCGGACCTGGGCGAGGGACTGACGGAATCGGACATCGTCGGCTGGCGCGTGGCCGAGGGGGACAGCGTGGCCCTGAACCAGGTCCTCGGCGAGGTGGAGACGGCCAAGGCGGTGGTGGAACTGCCCTCCCCGTTCGCCGGCGTGGTCCGGAAGCTGCACGGCGCGCCGGGAACCACGGTGCGCGTCGGCGAGCCGATTGTCTCCTTCGAGGTGGCCGGGGAGGCGGCCGGTGACGAGCCAGCCGCCGGCCGGCCTGCCGCCCCGCCGGCGGCAGGCTACGTGCGGCCGGAGCGGGAGGCCAATTTGGTGGGCTACGGTGCCGCGGCCGAGACCGGCGAACGGCCGGTGCGCCGCCGCCGGACGTTCGACGGCGGCGGGCCGGCGGCAGGCTCCGCTGAGCCTGCGGCGTCCCCGGCGGCGCAGCCGGTGCCTCCGGCCCCGCAGGCACCTCCGGCTGCTCAGGCGCCTCCGGCACCCCCGGCGCCGGCGCCGGATCTGGGCACCCGGCCGCGCTCCACCCCGCCGGTACGCAAGCTGGCCCGGGACCTCGGCGTCGACCTCGCCCAGGTGCCCGGCAGCGGCAGCAACGGCCTGGTCACCCGTGCGGACGTGGAGGGCTACACGGCACCGCGCGCGCCGTCGGCCCCGCCTGCCCCGGCCGGGGCGGAAGCCGTCCCGGCGGGCCGCTGGCTGGCCGGGGCCGCCGAGCGGGAGGCCCGGATCCCGATCCAGGGCGTGCGCAAGGCGACGGCCGCGGCCATGGTGGCCAGCGCGTTCACCGCCCCGCAGGCGACGGTCTTCCTGACCGTCGATGCCACCGCGTCAATGGACCTGCTGGAGAAGCTGCGGGCGGACCATGCCTTCGCCGGACTCCGGCTGACCCCGCTGGTGCTGGCGGCCAAGGCCCTCTGCCTGGCGCTGGAACGGAATCCGGCGCTGAACTGGCGCTGGGACACCGAACACGGCCAGATCGTGCAGCAGAACTATGTGAACCTGGGCATCGCCACGGCGTCCGAGCGCGGTCTGACGGTGCCGAACATCAAGGACGCGCATACCTTGGACCTGCGCTCGCTGGCCGCGGCGTTGGCCGATCTGGTGGAGACGGCCAGGGCGGCCCGGACCACGCCGCAGCAGTTGACCGGCGGCACTATCTCCATTACCAACGTCGGGGTCCTCGGGGTGGACGCTGGCACGCCCATCCTGAATCCGGGCGAGGCGGCGATCCTGGCCATCGGGGCAGTGCGGCGGCTGCCGTGGGAATACCGCGGGACGGTCGCCCTGCGCCAGGTACTGACGCTGGGCCTGACCTTCGACCACCGGTTGGTGGACGGCGCCCAGGCCTCGGCCTGCCTGGCCGACGTCGGGGCCATCCTCGCCGATCCGGGCATGGTGCTCACCATGGTGTGAAGCGCCATGCCCGGGGACGGTCAGGACAGTTCGAGGATTTCCTCGGTGACCACGGCGGCGCGGGCGTTGGCAAAGCCCTGCGCCTCGCCGATCCGGCGGAAGCCGGCCTTCTCCAGGATCTTGATCGAGCCCAGGTTGTCCTTGACCACGCGGGCCCGGATGGGACGCTCGGTGAATTCGCGCAGGAACTGCTCTACGGCGGCGGTGGTGACCCCGCGGCCCCAGTGGCTCTTGGCGGTCCAGTAGTTCAGTTCGGGCACTCCCTCGCTGTGGTAGACCACCACGTTGCCCACCACTTCGCCGTCGGCGGTGACGGTGCGCACGGTGACGGAGGAGTCATTGAGCAGGCCCTGCCAGTAGTGGTCGAACACCCCGCGGTCGGAGGGATTCTTTGCGCTGAAACCTGCCATCCGGTTGGCATCCGGATCTTGCTGGTACTCGAAGAACTTGTCCAGGTCGGCAGGTTCCACAGGGCGGAGCTCGATCACGGCGGGCCTTTCGATAGAGGGTGTTCCAACAGGTTACTCGGCTTTCAGCGCGGCCCAAGCCATTGTTTCGAGCAATTTCCGGCGCCAGCCCTTGTCCCGCACCAGCTGGCCCCGGCGGGTGGAGTGCGCAGTGGAGTTGATCAGGCCGAACACCGCATGGGCGCGCATCCGCAGCCGGGCCGGCTCCTCACCGCGGATCAGCTGGGCCAGCACGTCCACCCACACCCGCAGGTAGCTGCGCTGCAGCGACCGGACGCGTTCGGCGTCCTCGGGGCTGAGCGAGTCCAGGTCCCGGTCCTGGACGCGGATCACATCCGGGTTGCCCAGGGCGAAGTCGACGTGGAATTCGATCAGGCCGCGCAGGGCTGCCTCCGGCCCGGAAGAACTGCCGACCACCGCCCGGCCGCCGTCGAGCAGGTCCTGGCTGACCCCGGTCAACAGGGCCACGAGCACGGCCTGCTTGCTGCTGAAGTGCCGGTAGACCGCCGGTCCGCTCACCCCCGCCGCCGCGCCCAGGTCCTCGATGGAGACACCGTTGAAGCCCCGTTCGGCGAACAGGGCGGCGGCGGCGGAGAGCAGCGCCGAACGGCGGGAGGCCTTGGCCAGGCTGCGGCCGGTGGCCCGGCCGGCGGGCCCGGCAGCGCCGGTGGTGCCGGGCGATGCGTTTGCGGCGGTGGAGGCTGCCACTGCGATCCTTTCGGCAGGGTGTATCTCGGTCGATTATAGACAACCCGGTTAAGCCCTACTAACCTGAATTGAGTTAGTGCTTATTAACCAAGGCCCGTCCACGCGGCGGGCGCGCGGGAAAGCTGTCAATGGAGACATTGGTTTCCCGGCTGGATCCGTCCAGTCCGGAATTTCAGGCAAATGACGCGGCGCAGCGGGCGCTGGCGGCCGAACTGCGCGCCAAACTGGAGGCGGCGGCCGTGGGCGGCCCGGAATCGTCCCGGCGGCGGCACCTGGACCGCGGCAAGCTGCTGCCGCGCGGGCGCGTGGACGAACTGCTTGACGAGGGCAGCCCCTTCCTGGAACTGTCACCGCTGGCCGCGGACGGAATGTACGACGGCGAGTGCCCCGGGGCCGGGATCATCACCGGGATCGGCCTGGTGCACGGCCGGCACGTGATGGTGGTCTCCAACGACGCCACGGTCAAAGGCGGGACCTACTACCCGGTGACGGTCAAGAAGCACCTGCGGGCCCAGGAGGTGGCGCTGGCGAACCGGCTGCCGTGCATCTACCTGGTGGATTCCGGGGGAGCGTTCCTGCCGAAGCAGGACGAGGTTTTCCCGGACCGCGAGCATTTCGGCAGGATCTTCTACAACCAGGCCAATCTCTCGGCCGCCGGCATACCGCAGATCGCCGCCGTGCTCGGTTCCTGCACGGCCGGTGGTGCGTACGTGCCGGCGATGAGCGACGAGACGGTGATCGTGCGCAACCAGGGCACCATCTTCCTGGGCGGGCCGCCGCTGGTGAAGGCCGCCATCGGCGAGGTGGTCACCGCGGAGGAACTCGGCGGCGGGGAGGTGCACGCCAGGGTTTCCGGGGTCACCGACCATCTGGCCGAGAACGACCGGCATGCACTGCAGATCGTCCGGGACATCGTGGCCAGCCTGCCGCCGGCTGCCGCCGCCGAGCAGGCAGGGCCGGCCGCGCCTTCGATGCCTCCGCTGGCGGACCCGCTTCAGCTGTACGGGGCCGTCCCGCCGGACGTAAACGTCCCCTACGAGGTCCGCGAGGTTATTGCGCGGCTGGTGGATGGGTCCGGCTTCCACGAGTTCAAGCGCGAGTACGGACCCACGCTGGTCACCGGATTCGCCCGCATCCACGGCCGCGAGGCCGGCATCGTGGCCAACAACGGGGTGCTGTTCAGCGAATCGGCGCTCAAGGGCGCGCACTTTATCCAGCTGTGCGACCAGCGCGGCATCCCGCTGGTCTTCCTGCAGAACATCTCCGGGTTCATGGTCGGCAAGGACTACGAGGCCGGCGGCATCGCCAAGCATGGGGCCAAACTGGTCACCGCCGTCGCCACCACGCGGGTACCGAAGCTGACGGTCATCATCGGCGGCTCATTCGGCGCCGGTAACTACTCAATGTGCGGCCGCGCCTATTCGCCGCGCTTCCTGTGGACCTGGCCGGCCAGCCGGATCTCGGTGATGGGCGGCAACCAGGCGGCCTCGGTGCTGGCCACGGTCAAGCGGGACCAGCTCGAGGCGGCCGGACGCAGCTGGTCCATGGCCGAAGAGGAAGCTTTCCGGGCGCCGCTCCGGGCCCAGTACGAGGAGCAGGGCAACCCGTACTACGCCAGCGCACGGCTCTGGGATGACGGCATCATCGACCCGGCGGACACCCGCACGGTGCTGGGACTGGCCCTGGAGGTCTGTGCCCTGGCCCCGCTGGCCGAACCCGGCTTCGGACTGTTCCGGATGTGAGGCCGATGGAACCACGCTTCGCTGCCCCGTTCGATACCGTGCTGGTCGCCAACCGCGGGGAAATCGCCTGCCGGGTGATCCGTACCTGCGCCCGGCTCGGCCTGCGCACAGTGGCCGTCTATTCCGACGCCGACGCCGGGGCCCGGCACGTGCGCGAGGCGGACGTGGCGGTGCGCCTCGGACCGGCTCCGGCGGCGCAGAGCTACCTGGACATCGCGGCGGTGCTGGCCGCCTGCAAGGCCACCGGGGCGCAGGCGGTACATCCGGGCTATGGCTTCCTGAGCGAAAACGCGGCCTTCGCCGAGGCGCTGGCCGCCACCGGCATCGTCTTCGTGGGCCCTGGCAGGACGGCGCTGGCCGTGATGGGGGACAAGATCCGCGCCAAGGAACAGGTCGCCGCGTACGGGGTGCCCGTGGTGCCGGGCGTGGCCCTGCCGGACGCAGCCGACGCCGGGCCGGCCGCTGCGGCCGAGGTTGGCTATCCGCTGTTGATCAAGCCGTCCGCCGGCGGCGGCGGCAAGGGCATGTACGCCGTCGAACGCCCCGAAGACCTGGCCGCTGCGCTCGCCGCCGCCCGGCGCGTGGCCGCGAGCGCGTTCGGCGACGACACGCTGCTGCTGGAGCGCCTGGTGGCCGCCCCCCGGCACATCGAGGTGCAGGTCCTGGCCGACAGCCATGGCAACGTCATCCATTTGGGCGAGCGCGAATGCTCGCTGCAGCGCCGGCACCAGAAGGTCATCGAGGAAGCGCCGTCGCCGCTGCTGGATGCCGCCACCCGGGACCGGATCGGGGAGGCGGCCTGCCGGGCGGCGGCCTCGGTGGACTACACCGGGGCCGGCACCGTGGAATTCCTGGTCTCGGACACGGCGCCGGACGAGTTCTTTTTTATGGAGATGAACACGCGGCTGCAGGTCGAGCATCCGGTCACCGAAATGGTCACCGGCCTTGACCTGGTCGAGTGGCAGCTGCGCATTGCCGCGGGCCAGCAACTGGGGCTGGCCCAGGCGGACGTGCGGCTGCGCGGTCACGCGGTGGAGGCACGGATCTACGCGGAGGACCCGCAGCAGGGATTCCTGCCCGCCGCCGGCACGGTGCTGAAGCTGGCCGAGCCGGCCGGCAGCGGCGTGCGCGTGGACAGCTCGCTGGCCGAGGGTCTGCAGATCTCCCCCAGCTACGATCCAATGCTGTCCAAGGTCATCGCCTGGGGGGCGGACCGGCAAGAGGCGCTGGCGCGGCTGGACCGGGCCCTGGCCGGCACCGTGGTGCTCGGCGTCGACACCAACATCGAGTACCTGAGGCTGCTGCTGGCGGATCCCGACGTGCAGGCCGGCCGGCTGGAAACCACCCTGATCGAACGCAGGCTGCCGGAGCTGGCCTTCCACCACCCCTCGGACACCGACCTGGCCATCGCGGCGGTGGCCGCCGTGGCGTGGCAGCGGGACCGGGCCGGATTGCCGGCGTCGACCCCGGAGTCTGCCGGGGTACCGCCGTGGCGGCGCGGGGACGGCTGGCGCCCCGGCGCCGCGGCCGCCCAGCTGGTCAGCCTGGACTCCGCCGCCGGCGGGCCGCGCGAGGTGCAGGTATACGGCACCCCGGCGCAGGCCCGGGTCCGGCTCGAAACCGCCGCAGGCCAGGCCCCGCTGGCGGTGGAACTGCAGCCGGCGGCCGTGGTCGTGGACGGCATCCGGTGGCCGCTGGCCTGGGCGGTGGGGGAGGATCACCGCCTGTGGCTCAACTACGCCGGCCGGACGCTGGCCTGGCAGTTGCGGGACCGCGCCCGGCGGCTGCGCGATTCGCTCGAACAGCTCCGCCGCAGCACCGGCGAGGCCTCGCCCGAAGTCCGTTCGCCGATGCCCGGCACCGTGACCGCGGTGGCGGTGCGCAGCGGCGAACAGGTCCAGGCCGGCCAGCTGCTGCTCAGCGTCGAGGCCATGAAGATGGAGCACCAGCTCACCGCGCCCATGGCCGGTCAGGCCGAGCTCAGCCTCCGGCCGGGCGACCTGGTCAAGGCCGGCCAGATGGTGGCGGTCATCCACCCGGAAACCAAGGAAGGGTCCCATGCCTGATTTCGAACTGGGCGAGGAATACCAGACCCTCGCCGACACCGTCCGGGAATTTGCCAACGAGGTGGTGGCGCCGGCCTCCGCCAAGCACGACGAAGAGCACAGCTTCCCGTACGAAATCGTCAAGCAGATGGGGGAGATGGGCCTGTTCGGGCTGCCCTTCCCGGAGGAATACGGCGGCATGGGCGGGGACTACTTTGCCCTGGCCGTGGCCCTGGAAGAGCTCGGCCGGGTGGACCAGTCCGTGGCCATCACCCTGGAAGCGGCCGTTTCCCTCGGCGCCATGCCCATCTACCGTTTCGGCACCGAAGAACAGAAGCAGCAGTGGCTGCCGGACCTCGCCGCGGGACGGGCACTGGCGGGCTTCGGGCTGACCGAGCCGGAGGCCGGCTCGGACGCCGCCGGCACCAAGACCACGGCACGGCTCGAGAGCACGGCCGGCGGCAGCGAATGGGTGGTCAACGGGCGCAAGGAATTCATCACCAACTCCGGTACGGAGATCAGCCGGCTGGTCACGGTCACCGCCGTGACCGGCAGCACCGGGAGTGCCGGAGGTCCGGGAGGAACCCGGAAGGAAATCTCCACCATCCTGGTCCCCACCGACACATCCGGCTTCAGCGCGGAGAAGGCCTACAACAAGGTGGGATGGAACGCCTCGGACACCCACCCGCTGCGGTTCGAGGACGTCCGGGTGCCGGAGGCGAACGTGCTCGGCGAGCGCGGCCGCGGCTACGCCAACTTCCTGCAGATCCTGGACGAGGGGCGCATCGCCATCGCCGCGCTCGCCACCGGCGCCGCCCAGGGCTGCGTGGACGAGTCGGTCCGCTATGCCAAGGAACGCACGGCCTTTGGCCACAACATCGGACATTTCCAGGGGATCCAGTTCAAGATCGCCCGGATGCAGGCCCGCGCGCACACCGCACGGCTGGCCTACTATGACGCGGCGGCGCGCCTGCTGGCCGGCCGGCCCTTCAAATCCCAGTCGGCGATTGCCAAGATGGTGGCGGGGGAAGCAGCGATGGACAACGCACGCGATGCGACGCAGATCTTCGGCGGCTTCGGGTTCATCAACGAGTTCCGGGTGGCCCGCCACTACCGGGATTCGAAGGTGCTCGAGATCGGTGAGGGGACCACGGAGGTGCAGCTGATGCTGATCGCCCGCGAGCTGGGGCTTTAGAACCTCAACGAGGAGGCAGCAATGATCAACAAGGTAGTGGCCGGCGCCGCCGACGCCGTCGCGGACATCCCGGACGGCGCCTCGCTCGCCGTCGGTGGGTTCGGCCTGTGCGGTATCCCTGTTGCACTGATCCAGGCCCTGCACGAGGCCGGCACCACGGACCTGGAGACAATCAGCAACAACTGTGGCGTGGACGACTGGGGCCTGGGGGTGCTGCTGAAGGACGGCCGGATCCGGCGCACCATCAGCTCCTATGTGGGTGAGAACAAGGAGTTCGCGCGCCAGTTCCTGGCCGGCGAGCTCGAGGTGGAGCTGACACCGCAGGGCACGCTGGCGGAGAAACTGCGCGCCGGCGGCGCGGGCATTCCCGCCTTTTACACGACGGCCGGGGTGGGGACCCAGGTGAGCGAGGGCGGGCTGCCACGCAAGTACGACGACGCCGGGAACGTCCTCGTCGCTTCCGAACCCAAGGAGGTGCGCCGCTTCCACGGCACCGAGTATGTGCTGGAGGAATCGCTGACCCCAGACTTTGCGCTGGTGCATGCCTGGAAGGGGGACCGGCTGGGCAACTTGGTCTACCACGCGACCGCGATGAACTTTAACCCGCTGTGCGCCATGGCCGGCAGGATCACCATCGCCGAGGTGGAGGAACTGGTGGAGCCGGGGGAGCTGGACCCGCAGCAGATCCATACGCCCGGAATCTTTGTCCAGCGGGTGGTAGCCGCGCCCGGGGTGGAGAAGCGGATCGAAAAACGCACCGTCTCCGGAGGGAACTGACGATGGCACGCTCACGCACGGAACTGGCCGCCCGGGTGGCGCGGGAACTGCAGAACGGACAATACGTCAATCTGGGCATCGGCATGCCCACGCTGATCCCGAACTACATTCCCGACGGCGTGGAGGTGGTGCTGCACTCCGAGAACGGCATCCTCGGCGTCGGCCCCTATCCCACCGAGGACCAGGTGGACCCGGACCTGATCAACGCCGGAAAGGAAACCGTGACCCTCAACCGGGGAGCGGCGATCTTCGATTCGGCCACGTCCTTCGGCATGGTCCGCGGCGGCCATGTGGACGTGGCAGTGCTCGGGGCCATGGAGGTGGCCGAGAACGGGGACCTGGCCAACTGGATGATCCCGGGCAAGATGGTCAAGGGAATGGGCGGCGCCATGGACCTGGTCTTCGGCGCCAAGCGGCTGATCGTCATGATGGAACACCTGGACAAATCCGGAAGACCCAAGATCCTGACGCAATGCACCCTGCCGGTGACCGGCCGCGGCTGCGTGGACCGGATCATCACCGATCTGGCCGTGCTCGACGTGGTGGGCGAGGCGGGGCGGAAGTCCCTGGTGCTGCGGGAGACCGCGCCGGGTATCACCGTGGACGAGGTCATGGCCGCCACCGGTGCGCCGCTGCGCCTCGATGAAGAAGTGGAGGGCGTGTGAGCACCGGGCCGCTGGACACCGGGGACTCCGAGTCGCGGGTCATCACCCAGCGCGGCCTGTACTTCGACGAAATCGAAATCGGCGTGGTCTATGCGCACCGGCCGGGGCGCACGGTGACCGAGGCGGACAACGTGCTGTTCACCACCGTCACGATGAACACCCAGGCGCTGCACCTGGATGCCGCCTGGGCTGCCACCCAGCCCTTTGGCCGGCGGCTGGTGAACTCCATGCTCACCCTGGCCATCGTCGTCGGGCAGTCGGTCAGCCAACTGACTCAGGGCACCATCGTGGCCCAGTTGGGCCTGCACGAGGTGGAATTCCCGCACCCGCTGTTCCCCGGGGACACGCTCTATACCGAAACGGTGGTGACGGACAAACGGCTCTCCGCCTCGCGGCCCGGCCAGGGCATCGTCACCATGGTGCACACCGGGCGCAACCAGGATGGGGACGTGGTGGCGCGGGCCACCCGCAGTGCCCTGATGTGGACCCTGCAGGGCCACGAACAGGCCGCGCTGGACTATGCCGAGCAGGCCGGAGGCCCCGCCGGTCCGGAGGTGGCCTGACCATGGTCTTCCTGATGGGCCCGGTCCTGCTCTTCTGCCCGGCGGATCGCCCGGACCGCTACGCCAAGGCCCTCGACCGCGCGGACGCGGTGATCCTGGACCTGGAGGACGCCGTCGCCCCCGCGGACCGGGAGACGGCCCGGCAGGCGCTGTGCGGCAACCCGCTGGACCCGGAGCGGACCATCGTCCGGGTCAACGCGGCCGGGACCGCCGACCACGGACCGGACCTGGCAGCCCTGCGCCGGACCGCGTACCGGACCGTGATGCTGGCCAAGGCCGAAGACACCCCGGACCTGGCCGGTCTGGACGGCTATCAGGTCCTGGCCCTGTGCGAGACCGCCCGCGGGGTCCTGAACGCCGGCGCGCTGGCGGCCCAGGACCAAGTCACCGGCCTGATGTGGGGGGCCGAAGACCTCGTGGCGTCGCTGGGCGGAACCTCCAGCCGGCGGGCGGACGGCAGCTACCGGGATATCGCCCGGCACGCGCGCTCGCAGGTGCTGCTGGCTGCCGGCGCCCGGGGCAAGGCCGCGATCGACTCGGTCTACCTGGACATCGAGGACCTGGACGGGCTCGCCGCCGAGGCCCAGGATGCGGCGGCGTCGGGCTTCAGTGCGAAGGCCGCCATCCATCCAGGCCAGGCCGGACCCATCCGCCGCGCCTTCCGTCCGACCGCGGAAGAAGCCGCCTACGCCGCGGACCTGCTGGCGGCGGCCCGGCGGGAACCGGGCGTGTTCAGCTTCCGCGGCCGGATGGTGGATGCGCCGCTGATCAGGCACGCCGAGCAGACCCTGCGCCGGGCCGGCCGCTGAACAGGAAGCCCGCCTGCCCCGGGCCTCCCAGCCGCATCCTTCACACCCGCTCCCGCGTCCTCCACCCCCAGCCCGTGTCCTTCACACCCGCTCCCGCGTTCTCCACGCCCAGCATTGGGCCGCCGCGCCCTGCTTTAGCCTTCAAGCGACGCCCTGACTAGTACCTTTGCAAAGCTTGAAGCCTAAACAAGGGGAGCAGGGCACCCGCGGCGCCGGGAGGGCTCCGGGGCCGGGCCGGGGTGGGTGAGTGGCCGAGGCCGGGAAGGGAAGGCGAGTAGAGCCGGGCCGGGGTGCGGGATACTGGGAGATATGGAGTTCCGCGATCCCGGCCGTCCGGCGGCCTTCCCCCTGCCTGCCTCCCCGTCCCGCAAGGTGGTCCTGCTCGGCTCCACCGGCTCGATCGGCACCCAGGCCATTGACGTCGTGGACGCGGCACCGGAGCGCTTTACCGTGACGGCGCTCTCGGCGGGCGGACGGAACCTGGCCCTGGTGGCACGGCAGGCCGTCCACACCCGCGCCGAGGCCGTGGGCATCGCAGCCGGCTCCCGGGAGGAACTGGCAGTCGCGGTGAAGGAAGCAGCGGCCGCTGCCGGGCTGTCCGGCTACGCCCCGGAGCTGTTCGCCGGCCCCGACGCAGCGGCGCGGATCGCCGCTTGGGCCAATGCCGACGTCGTACTGAACGGCATCACCGGATCCATCGGCCTGGCCCCGACGCTGGCCGCGCTCGAGGCCGGGCATCTGCTGGCCCTGGCCAACAAGGAGTCGCTGATTGCCGGCGGCGGGCTGGTCAAAGCCGCGGCCCAGCCCGGGCAGATCGTGCCGGTGGACTCGGAACACTCGGCCCTGGCCCAGGCGCTGCGCGCGGGCTCGGCCGCGGAGGTGGACCGGCTGGTGGTCACCGCTTCCGGCGGCCCGTTCCGCGGCTACAGCCGGGGGCAGCTGGCCTCGGTGACCCCGGCGCAGGCGCTGGCCCACCCGACCTGGGACATGGGCCGGATGGTGACCACCAACTCGGCGACCATGGTGAACAAGGCGCTGGAGGTGATCGAGGCGCACCTGCTGTTCGATGTGCCGCTGGAGAAGATCGAGGTCGTGGTCCATCCGCAGTCGGTGGTCCATTCCATGGTGCAGTTCGTGGACGGCTCCACCATTGCCCAGGCCTCCCCGCCGGATATGCGCCTGCCGATCGCGCTCGGCCTGGGCTGGCCCGAGCGGGTGCCGGGCGCGGCCAGGCCCTGCGATTGGACGGCCGCCACGGCATGGACCTTCGAACCCCTGGACGAGGAGGTCTTTCCCGCGGTGCGGCTGGCCAAGGACGCCGCTGCCCGGGGTGGGACGCACATGGCGGTCTACAACGCCGCCAACGAGGAGGCGGTGGAGGCGTTCCACGGCGGCCGCATCGGGTTCGCGGCCATCGTGGACACCGTGGCCGCCGTCGTCGCCGAACACGCCGGCTCGTCCGAGCTGACCGTGGAATCGGTGCTGGCCGCCGAACGGTGGGCACGGGTCCGCACCCACGAACGTTTAGGAATGATGTGACTGTTCTGCTTTTCATTCTCGGCGTACTGCTCGTGGCAGTAGGCATCGCCGCCTCGATCGCCCTGCACGAGGTGGGCCACCTGGTGCCCGCCAAGCTGTTCAAGGTGCGCGTGACCCAGTACATGGTCGGTTTCGGCAAGACCATCTGGTCGCGCCGCCGGGGCGAGACCGAATATGGGTTCAAGGCCATCCCGCTGGGCGGCTATGTCTCGATGATCGGGATGTACCCGCCGGCCAAGGACCAGGCAGGCCAGGCCGGGTCCGTGCGCCGCTCCAGCACGGGGATGTTCCAGCAGCTGGCCGAGGACGCGCGCAGCGCCGCCGCCGAGCAGCTGCGGCCCGGCGACGAGAACCGCGTGTTCTACAAGCTGCCGGTGTGGAAGCGGATCATCATCATGCTCGGCGGCCCGTTCATGAACCTGGTGATCGGCACGGTCCTGCTGGGAGTGGTGCTGGTAGGCTTCGGCACCGCCCAGCCCACCGCCACCGTGTCCGAGGTCTACAAGTGCGTGGTGCCCGCGTCCCAGCAGGCCCGGACCGGCCAGCAGGACTGCCTGCCCTCGGATCCGGTGGCGCCGGCCACCGCCGCCGGCATCCGGCCGGGGGACAAGATCGTCTCGTTCGGCGGCCGCCCGGTCACCGACTGGTACGAGCTGACCGGCTGGATCCGCGAGGCCGCCGGCCGGAAGACCACGGTCGTGATCGAACGCAACGGCACCACGATCACCACCACCATCACTCCGATCCGCTCCGAACGTCCGGTGCTTAACGCGGAGAACCAGCCGGTGCTGGACGCCGCGGGCAAGCCGGTGACCGAGCAGGCCGGCTTCGTCGGTATGGGGCCGACCACCGCGCTGGTGCCCGAGCCTGGCTCCGCGGTGCTGCCGGCGGTAGGGGAGAACCTGCAGAGCATCGCCGGCGTGGTACTGAACCTGCCCCAGCGCGTGGCGGACGTGGCCCAGGCGGCCTTCAGCGACGAACCGCGCGATCCCAACGGGCCGATCAGCGTGGTGGGCGTGGGCCGGATTGCCGGCGAAATCAGCGCCATGGAAGAGGTGCCGCTGCAGGCGCGCATCGCGTCCCTGATCGGGCTGGTGGGCTCGCTGAACCTGGCGCTGTGCGTGTTCAACCTGATTCCGCTGCTGCCGCTCGACGGCGGCCATGTGGCCGGCGCGCTCTGGGAGGCCATCCGGCGGCGCGCGGCGCGCCTCCTGCGCCGCCCGGATCCGGGACCGGTGGACATTGCCAAGCTGCTGCCGCTGACCTACGTGGTGGCCGCGCTGCTGATGGGCATGGGCGCGCTGCTCATCTACGCCGACATCGTCAAGCCGGTCAATATCTTCGGCTGACCGCCGAATACCCGCCGGTAATCGGCTCCGCCGCCTATTGTTGCCCTATGACGGGCACCCGAGGTACCTCAGTCCCGGCCCGGCGGCCCAAGCGGCCGCTGCTGCCGCTCGCCGCTGCCGCCCTAGCCGCCGCGCTGGCGCTGTCCGGCTGCACTTCTCCGGCGCTTCCGGGCCAGACCGCGGCCTCTGCCGGCGTGGAGCCGGATGCGCCCCAGCGCAACGCGGACCAGGTCTATCTGCGCACCGCCCCGGCGGCTCCGCAGCTGATCGGCGGCACGGACGCCCAGGCCGCGCTGGCCGCCAGCGCGGCGCTGTTCGAATCCTCGCCGCTGGCCCTGGTGGCCGCGGGCGGCGATGCCGGCGCGGTCCGCACCGCGGCCGGCGACGCCGAGGCGCTCGGCGTACCGCTGCTGCTGGCCGGCGAGGGCCTGGCCGCTGAATTGCAGCGGCTCGGGGTGCGCGCGGTCAAGACCTACGGAGAGCCCGATGGCGGATGGGCGCCCTGGCCGGGCGGCGTCCGGGTGCTCGGCGCGGACGAGCAACCGCAGCGTCCCGTGGCGGCCCAGCCGGCCTCGACCCATTCCGTGCTGCTGGACAAGCACGCACGGAACCTGCCGGCCACGCTGGCGGTGGTGAAGGCTTCGGGCGCCCGCACCCGGGTGGACCCGGCGTCGGACCCGCGGCAGGATCCGGCCACCGTCGCGTTCCTGCGCGAGGCGCCGCAGAACAGCATCCTCGGCATCGGTGCCTCCTTCGGTACCGCACCGGATTTCGCACGGCACGCGGCGGCCGCGCTGACCGTACCCGAACTGCCCGGCGGCGGCCTGCAGGTCTTCCCGGCGCGGCGGATGGTTGCGCTGTACGGGCACCCGTCCGGCGCGGCGCTGGGGGCCCTGGGCGAACAGGGGATCCAGGCAGGCATTCGGCGGGTGCGCAAGCTGGCGGCCGAATACCAGCCGCACAGCCGGCAGCAGGTCATTCCGGCGTTCGAGATCATCGCCTCGGTGGCCACCGGCGCGGCCGGGCCGGACGGCAGTTACTCGAGCATGACCAACCCGGACGACCTGCGGCCCTGGATCGACGCCGCCGGCAAGGCCGGCGTGTACGTGGTGCTGGACCTGCAGCCGGGCCGCACCGACTTCCTGACCCAAGCCAAGCATTATGCCGCGCTGCTGAAGCAGCCGCACGTCGGACTGGCCCTGGACCCGGAGTGGCGGCTGGCCCCGGGCCAGCGCCACATGGAGCAGATTGGCTCGGTGGACGCGGCGGAAGTCAACAAGGTCTCGGCCTGGCTGGCCGGGCTGACGCGGCAGCACCACCTGCCGCAGAAGGTGTTCATGATCCACCAGTTCCGCCAGGACATGGTCGGCAACGAGCGCCGCGTGGATACTTCGCACGAGGAGCTCGCCACGGTGCTGCACGCGGACGGCCACGGCACCGCGGGGCAGAAGATGGAGACCTGGCATGCGCTGCGCCAGGTGGCCCCAAAGGGGGCGCGGATGGGCTGGAAGAACTTCTATGACGAGGACCGTCCCACCTTCACCCCGAAGCAGACCTACCGGGACGTGGACCCGGCCCCGTGGTTCGTTTCGTACCAGTGACCCCGGCGCGCGGGACGTGGCCGGCCAATTGGTATGGTGGGGGCCATGAGTGTTTTTGCCGTTGAGTACGTCTACGCCCCCGAGTCCGAAGCCGGCCGGGACGAGCAGCGGCCCGCGCACCGCGCGTGGCTGAACGATTTCGTGGAGTCCGGCCGGCTGCTGGCTTCGGGTCCGTTCGCCGACGGCGAGGGCGCCCTGCTGCTTTTCACCGCCGAGTCCGAGGCCGCGCTGCTGGAGGAGCTGAAGCAGGATCCGTTTAATATCAGCCAGCTGATTTCGGGCCTGAAGGTCACCGAGTGGAAGCCGGTCACCGGGGCCTTCGCCGACTACGCCTAGCCGGTTGCACCGTCCTACCACTCGCTTTGTTCGCGGCGGGACCCGCGGCGAAGATTCCCGCGGGTGGATAATGGAAGCTGATTATTAACTGCCTGCAAGGCCCATGGAGGACGATGTGACTTCGGTCAATCTTGGAATGCCGGCGGCGCCGCCGCCCGTGCTCGCACCCCGCCGGAAGACCCGGCAGATCCGGGTCGGGTCGGTGGGGGTCGGCTCGGAGTCGCCCGTGAGCGTGCAGTCGATGACTACCACCCCCACCACCGACATCAACGCCACGCTGCAGCAGATCGCCGAACTGACGGCGTCCGGCTGCGACATCGTGCGCGTGGCCTGCCCCAGCGCGGACGACGCCGAGGCGCTGCCGATCATCGCGAAGAAGTCCAAGATCCCGGTCATCGCGGACATCCACTTCCAGCCCAAATACGTGTTCGCGGCCATCGACGCCGGCTGTGCCGCGGTGCGGGTCAACCCGGGCAATATCCGCAAATTCGATGACCAGGTCAAGGAGATCGCCCAGGCGGCCAAGGACGCCGGGGTGTCCCTGCGGATCGGCGTGAACGCCGGGTCGCTGGATCCGCGGCTGCTGCAGAAGTACGGCAAGGCCACGCCGGAGGCGCTGGTGGAATCCGCGGTCTGGGAGGCCTCGCTCTTCGAGGAGCATGACTTCCATGACTTCAAGATCTCGGTCAAGCACAATGACCCGGTGGTCATGGTCAGGGCCTACGAGCTGCTTGCCGAGCGCGGGGACTGGCCGCTGCATCTGGGCGTGACCGAGGCCGGCCCGGCCTTCCAAGGCACCATCAAGTCCGCCACTGCCTTCGGTGCGCTGCTGTCGAAGGGCATCGGGGACACCATCCGCGTCTCCCTCTCGGCACCGCCGGTGGAAGAGGTCAAGGTGGGCAACCAGATCCTGCAGTCGTTGAACCTGCGCCCGCGCAAGCTCGAGATTGTCTCCTGCCCGTCCTGCGGGCGCGCCCAGGTGGACGTGTACACGCTGGCCGACCAGGTCACTGCGGGGCTGGAGGGCCTGACCGTTCCGCTGCGAGTGGCGGTCATGGGCTGCGTGGTCAACGGTCCCGGGGAAGCCCGGGAGGCGGATCTGGGCGTGGCCTCCGGCAACGGCAAGGGCCAGATCTTTGTGAAGGGCCAAGTCATCAAGACTGTCCCCGAGGACCAGATTGTTGAGACACTCATTGATGAAGCCATGAGGATAGCGGAGGAAATGGGGAACACCGATGGCGAAAATGCTGTCCAGGGTAGCCCCGTGGTTAACGTCGGCTAGGCCCGCGGGACCCGCCGCGGGCGCAGTTGACGCTGCCGGCGGGTCCATCCGTCCGCTGACTGCCGAGGACACCGCGGCCCTGTGGTCCCTGGTGCGTCCGGACCCGGTGGCCAATGTGTTCATGGCCGCCCACCTCGAGGCCGCGGGCACCGCCGGCCCCACCGCCTCCGGGGCACGGATCCTGGGCTGTTTCGACGACGGCGCGCTGGTGGCTGCCTGCTGGGCCGGCATCAACGTGGTCCCGGTGGGCCTGGACGCCGTCCGCGGCGCGCAGATGGGCGCCTACCTGGCCGCCGCGAACCGCCACGTCTCCTCCATTTTCGGTCCGGCTGAGGGCGTGCTGGGCATCTGGTCCACACTGCAGCACAGCAGCGCCGACCCCTTCGACGTCCGGCCCGACCAGCCGCTGATGGAGCTGCGCGGGACACCGGCAGTGGAGCCGGATCCGTCCCTGCGCTTTTCGACGCCGGAGGACCTGGACGCACTGGTCCCGGCCTGCGTGGCCATGTTCGAGGAAGAAGTGGGCTATTCCCCGCTCGCCGGCGGCGGGCAGCACTACCGGCACCGGGTGAAGTCGCTGATCGAACACGGCCACTCGGTGTTGTACCGGGATGCGGAGGGCGAGGTGGTCTTCAAGGCCGAGCTGGGCAATGTCTCGGCCGACGCCGTCCAGATCCAGGGTGTCTGGATGAACCCGGCCCACCGCGGCCAGGGCCGCGCCGCCGCCTACATGGCCGCCGTCGTCGAACTCTCCCGCCGCTTTGCCCCGGTGGCGAGCCTGTACGTCAACGACTACAACCACCGGGCGATGGCCGCCTACCGGCGCGTGGGCTTCGAGCAGGTCGGCACCTTCGCGACGATTCTCTTCTAGCCTGCGATTCCCCTCCAGCCTGCGGCGGACCGTAGGATTGGATACTGATTCCTGCCGCCAACCCACCCAAGAAACGGATTCCAAGCGTGGTCCTTCGACTTTCCACCCTGTTCCTGCGCACCCTGCGTGAAGATCCCGTCGACGCGGAGGTGGCCAGCCACAAGCTGCTGGTCCGGGCCGGCTATATCCGCCGTGCCGCGCCGGGCATCTACTCCTGGCTGCCGATGGGCCTGCGCGTGCTGGGCAAGGTGGAGGCGATCATCCGCGAGGAAATGGCCGCCATCGGGGCCCAGGAGGTGCACTTCCCGGCGCTGCTGCCGAAGGAACCCTATGAGGCCACCAACCGCTGGACCGAATACGGTGAGGGCATTTTCCGGCTCAAGGACCGCAAGGGCGCGGACTACCTGCTGGCGCCCACGCACGAGGAAATGTTCACCCTGCTGGTGAAGGACCTGTACTCGTCCTACAAGGACTTGCCCGTGATGCTGTACCAGATCCAGACCAAGTACCGGGACGAAGCCCGGCCGCGGGCCGGGCTGCTGCGCGGACGCGAGTTCATCATGAAGGATTCCTACTCCTTCGATGTCGACGACGCCGGGCTGGACGCCAGCTACGCGGCCCACCGCGAGGCGTACCTGAAGATCTTCGACCGCCTGGGCCTGGAGGTCATCCCGGTCAAGGCCACCGCCGGCGCGATGGGCGGGTCCAAGAGCGAGGAGTTCCTGCATCCGACCGAGGTGGGCGAGGACACCTTCGTGCGCTCGGCCGGCGGGTACGCCGCCAATGTCGAGGCCGTGACCACGGTGGTGCCGGCGGAGATCGACTACACCGATGCCCCGGCGGCCGAGGTCAAGGACACCCCGGACACCCCGACCATCGACACCCTGGTCGAGGCAGCCAACCGGCTGGCCCCGCGGCCGGACCGGACCTGGACCGCCGCGGACACGCTCAAGAACGTGGTGCTGGCCGTGGACCTGCCCACCGGAGAGCGCCAGCTCGTGGTCATCGGTGTGCCGGGGGACCGTGCCGTGGACCTCAAGCGGGTGGAGGCGAACATCGCCGCCCACCTGCCGGTCGGCGGCGAACTGGGCATCGAGGCCGCCGGCGAGGAGGACCTGAAGAAGCACCCCGGCCTGGTCAAGGGCTACATCGGCCCGGGCGAGTCGGTGGACGCCGCGGTGCTGGGCAGCACCGGCAAGACCGGCCTGACCTACCTGGTGGACCCGCGGGTGGTTGCCGGCACCGCCTGGATCACCGGGGCCAATGTGGACGGCAAGCACGTTTTCGGCCTTGTCGCCGGCCGCGACTTCGGCTGGGACGGCGTGATCGAGGCGACCGAGGTGCGCGCCGGGGACGAGGCCCCGGACGGCTCCGGACCGCTGGAGGCTGCCCGCGGCATCGAAATGGGGCACATCTTCCAGCTCGGCCGCAAGTACGCCGAGGCCCTGGGCCTGCAGGTGCTGGATGCCAACGGCAAGCTGGCCACCGTCACCATGGGCTCCTACGGCGTGGGCGTCACCCGTGCGGTGGCGGCGCTGGCCGAATCCAACCATGACGACAAGGGTCTGGTCTGGCCGCGCAACGTCGCCCCGGCGGATGTGCACGTGGTGGCCACCGGCCGCGGCACGGAGATCTTCGACGCCGCCGCGAAGCTGGCCGGCGAGCTGGAAACCGCCGGGCTGGAGGTCATCTACGACGACCGTCCCAAGGTCTCCCCGGGCGTGAAGTTCGGTGATGCCGAGCTGCTCGGCGTCCCCACCATCGTGGTGGTCGGCCGCGGGCTGGCCGACGGCGTCGTCGAGGTCAAGGACCGTGCCACCGGCGAAGCGGAAAACGTGGCCCTGGATGCCGCCGTGGCCCACGTGGCCGCGCTGGCAGGGAAGTGATTTCCGGACTCGAGCACTTAGTGCCCGCCACGATCATCCTGGTGATCGTGGCGGGCTTTTGCGCCGGCTGGGTGGACGCGGTGGTGGGCGGCGGCGGCCTGATCCAGCTGCCCGCGCTGCTGCTGGTGCCGGGGATCAGCCCGGTGCAGGCCCTGGCGACCAACAAGATGGGCTCCATCTTCGGCACCACCACCAGCGCGGTGACCTACTCCCGCCGGGTGCACCCCGACCTGAAGACGGCGCTGCCGATGGCCGGGGTGGCACTGGCGGGCAGTTTCTGCGGGGCGATCGTGGCCACGTCGCTGCCCGCGGCGGTCTTCAAACCAGTGATCATCGCCGCCCTGGCCGCAGTCGCCATCTTCACCGCGCTGCACCCCACGGCCGGCACACTCACCCGGTTGCGCTACACCGGGGTCCGCCACTTCGGCGCCGCAGCCGGCATCGGGCTGGTGATTGGCTTCTACGACGGGCTGATCGGCCCGGGCACCGGTTCCTTCCTGGTGATCGCCATGGTGGGACTGCTGGGCTACAGCTTCCTGGCCGCCAGCGCCAAGGCCAAGATCGTCAACCTGGCCACCAACCTGGGTGCGCTGCTGTTCTTCCTGCCCCACGGTGCCGTGCTGTGGGGCCTGGGGCTGGTGCTGGGGGCAGCCAACATGGCCGGCGGCTATCTGGGCGCGCGGACGGCAATCAGCAAGGGCAGCAGGTTCGTGCGGATCGTCTTCCTGATGGTGGTGGCAGTCCTGATCCTCAAGCTTGGCTACGACGTGCTGCAGGAGAACCTGTCCGGTTCGTAAGCCCGCTCCGCAGCCGCGGTCAGGAGGCCGCCGGGGCCGGTCCGGTGGCAGCCGGCTCGGCCGCGGACCCGAGTCCGGGCGCCGCCGGGACATTTCCGGCAGTGTCGGCGATCCGGCCGACGGCGCCGAGCAGGTCCGCGCAGGCACGGGCACGCAGGTCCCCGGCGCTCAAGGCGACGAGGTCGGCGAGGCTGGCGGCCGCGCCGGTTTCGGCCTCCGCCAGCACCTGGCCCGGTGCGGTGGCCAGCCGGGCCGGCAGTTCATACGCGGCTTCGGCCGGTGGCAGCTGCACGCACAGGCTGCGGGATACCCCCGTCCAGGCCTCGATCAGGGCGCGGTGCTGCAGATAGCGTTTCCGTGCCTCCTCGCGGGCGGTGCCGGTCAGCCGCGGCAGCGCGGCTTCGTAAACGTAGGCGAGCTTGCGTTCGCTGACCACGACGCCGGCCAATGCGTCGCGGGTGGTGGGCCGGCCGGTCGGTGCGGCGGATTCGCTGGACGCCCCGCTGGGCGGGTCTCCAGGTTCGGTGCACGAGGCCGCCCAGGATCCACCCGGGTACTGCCACGGTTTAGGCAATTCTGCCGGGGTGCCGGTTTCGCGCTGCAGCAGCGCCGCCTGGGTGTAGTCCGCGGCGCCGATCGAGGCGAGCAGCCGGGCCAGGCCCGGTTCCACGTCCTGGGCGGTGCTGAGCAGGGACCGGGAGACGACGGCGAGCCGGCGGGTGGATTCGCCCAGGCCCACGCTGGCCGCCGCACCGCCCGGCGTGGCTGCGCCCGACGGTGTTGAGGCGCCCGACGGTGCTGAGGCGCCTGATGGCGTTGAGGCGTCCGACGGCGCCGATATGCCCGACGGCGCGGGGGTGGCTTGGTCCGGGGCCGGTCCGAGCAGCCGGGTCTGGCTGGCGAGCAGCGCGGCGGTGTCCGCCAGGATGTCCCCGCCGCGGGCCGCGGCCAGGACCTCGAAGTCGCCAGCCAGCGACTGCAGCTGCGCGGCGGCTTGAAGCCTGGCCTGTTCGGTGGTGTCCTGCGGACCGGAGCCCGCACCGGGCTTGGTGACGATCGTGCCGGTACCGACCACCAGCGCAGCGGCGAGCAGCAACAGGGCGGTCCGGCCGGCGGCCCGCGCGGCCCCGGTGGGTCGGCTGTCTTTTGCCCGCGGCGCTGCCCCCGGGCCCGCCTGTGGCCGGGTCCTCTGCCTTGCTCTCGAATTCACAACAGTCGATCATGTCACGGGCTCCGGTGCTTCCGCATCCGGACACCCGTGCCACGGCGGCACAGGATTGTCGCTAATGTAGTAGCTACATCTTTATCTAGCGGGAGGAAGCTATGGCGGATCGGCCCGATCATTCCGGCATGTTCAAATCCGGGAGGCCATCCGGTACCGAGATCCAGGCGGAAGCCGCCCGGCTGGAAGAATACCTGCGGCCCACGGTGGCTGCCAGCAATCTGTACCTTGAGGGCGTGGAAGTGCGCATCGCCGGTTCGCAGCGCACGCTGCACGTGACTGTGGACCTGCCCGAGGACCAGACCGGCGGGGTGAGCCTGGACCTGATCTCCGATGTCTCCCGGACCCTGTCCCTGGCCCTGGACGCCGATCCGGCGGACACCGGCCGGCCCTACGAGCTTGAAGTTTCCTCGCCCGGCGTGGGCCGGCCGCTGACCGAGCCGCGGCACTGGCGCCGCAACCTCGGCCGCAAGGTGAAGGTGCGCCTGCGGCAGGGCGACGACGTGACCGGCAGGGTGCTGTCCGTCACGGACGACGACGTGACCGTGCGCCCGGAACTGCCCGCCAAGAAGGGAACCAAGCCCAAGGCGGGGGACCCGCTGCGCTTGTCGTTCGACAACATCCGGTCGGGCAAAGTGGAAATAGAATTCACCCATTTGGACGAGGAACCGGCCGCAGCCGACGAACATGCTGCCGCAGCGGAACTTAAGAACGAGGAGGCCTGACATGGACATCGACATGAGCGCGCTGCGGTTGCTGGAACGCGAACGTGAGATTCCCCTGGACCTGCTCATTCCCACCATCGAGCAGGCCCTGCTGATGGCCTACCACAAGACTCCCGGCTCCATCCAGCAGGCCCGCGCCGAACTGGACCGCAAGAGCGGGCATGTGACCATCTGGGCCTCGGAAATCGACGAGGACGGGACCGTGGTGGGCGAATTCGACGACACGCCGAACGGTTTCGGCCGGATCGCCGCGTCCACTGCCCGCCAGATCATCCTGCAGCGCCTGCGCGATGCCGAGGACGACAATGTGCTCGGCGCATTCCGCGGCAAGGAGGGCGAACTGGTCTCGGGGCTGATCCAGCAGGGTCACAATCCCAACATGGTCCAGGTGGACCTGGGCACCGTGGAGGCGCTGCTGCCGCCGCCGGAACAGGTTCCGGGCGAGAACTACCGGCACGGCACCCGGCTGCGGGCCTATGTGGTGGATGTGCACCGCGGGATGAAGGGGCCCTCGATTACGCTCTCCCGCTCCCACCCGGGGCTGGTGCGCAAGCTTTTCGAGCTGGAGGTGCCCGAGATCGCGGACAACTCCGTGGAGATCGTGGCGCTGGCGCGCGAGGCCGGGCACCGTACCAAGATTGCGGTGCGTGCCAAGGTGCCCGGGCTCAATGCCAAGGGCGCCTGCATCGGTGAAATGGGTTCGCGCGTACGTGCCGTGATGACCGAACTGAACGACGAGAAGATCGACATCGTGGATTACAGCGAGGACCCGGCCAGTTTCATCGCCAATGCGCTCTCGCCCTCGCGGGTCACATCCGTGACCATCACGGACCCGGATGCCCGTTCTGCCCGCGTGGTGGTGCCGGATTACCAGCTGTCCCTGGCGATCGGCAAGGAAGGGCAGAACGCCCGGCTGGCCGCGAAGCTGACCGGCTGGCGGATCGATATTGTTTCCGATGCCGCGGCCGCCCGGAGTTGATCCGGGACACGGGATTCGGGCCGGTTCGTGGCCGGGGCGCTGGAGGCGGTAGAATAACTGTGGCCAACTTTCCCGACGCGCAGGAACCGGTCCGGCCTGCGGCACCGCCGCAGCGGACCTGCATTGGTTGCCGGCGCCGGGACAGCCAGGCCGATTTGCTGCGGCTGGTAGTCTCAGCGGCGGACGGCGTCAGCGCCGTCGTCGTGGACGAAGGCCGCCGACTGCCCGGCCGGGGCGCGTGGCTGCATCCCGATCCGGACTGCATGGCGTTGGCCGTAAAGCGGCGGGCGTTCGGCAGGGCCTTTCGGGCCAATGTCGACAGCCGGGCCGTGGAAGGCTACTTCCACGCACAATCAACATCCAACCTGAAAGCGGGTCAGAAAACCGATGGAAACCCGATGAGTGCCAAGCGATGAGCGCCCAACGATGACAAATCTGTTGTGCGTCGCCCACGGCCGGACTGTGGTGTGCCAAATGCACGCCGTACCTGGCCGCAGTAAGAATTAGACGGTTCGTACCCGGCAGGCCTGCCTCGGTGCGACCGAGACAGGAGAAATGTGGCCAAGGTCCGCGTACACGAGCTCGCCAAGGAGCTCGGTATTACCTCTAAAGACGCAGTTGCCAAACTGCAGGAGCTGGGCGAATTCGTCCGCTCTGCCTCGTCTACCATTGAAGCGCCCGTCGTGAAGAAGCTTCGCGACGCCTACCCCTCCGGCCAGTCCAAGTCCGCCGCGGCGCCCCAGGCTGCCCAGCGGCCGGCTCCGGCGGGGCCGAAGCCCGGCGCCCGACCCGCAGCTCCGGCAGCTTCCGCTCCGGTTGCACCGGCTCCGGAAGCCCCGGCAGCCTCCGCAACTCCGGCTGCACCGGCCCCCGCAGCTCCGGCTGCCCCCGCCCCGGCAGCTCCGGCTGCCGAAGCGAAGCCGGCTACTCCGGCACCGGCGAGGCCCGCTGCCGTGCAGGCTCCGGCCGCACCCTCCCCGGCCAGGCCCGCTGCTGCGCCGGCCAAGCCGGGCTCGGCCGCGCCCCGTCCCGGTGGCCAGGCGCCCCGTCCGGGCGGTCCCCGTCCGGGCAACAACCCCTTCGCAACGTCCCAGGGCATGCCCCGTTCGGGCCGCGGCGACGGCGACCGGGCACCGCGTCCGGGCAACAACCCCTTCGCCTCGTCCCAGGGCATGCCCCGTCCGGGTGGATCCCGCGACGGCGGCCCGCGCCCCGGTGTTCCGGGCCAGGGCGGTCCGCGTCCGGCTGCAGGCCAGGGCGGTCCGCGTCCGGCTGCAGGCCAGGGCGGTCCCCGTCCCGGCGCGCCGCGTCCGGGTGCCCCGCGTCCCGGCGCTCCGCGACCGGCGGCCGCACGGCCGGGTGGTCCGCGCCCGAATCCGGGCATGATGCCTAACCGCACCGAGCGTCCCGCTCCGGCCGGACGCCCCGGCGCTCCCGGACGTCCGGGCGGCGCAGGCCGGCCCGGCGGCGCACCCGGTGCCGGCGGCGGTGCTCCCGCCGGCGGTGGCTTCGGCAAGGGCGGCCGCGGTCGCGGCGGTACCCAGGGTGCCTTCGGCAAGGGAGGCGCCGGCCGCGGCAAGCAGCGCAAGTCCAAGCGCGCCAAGCGCCAGGAACTGGAGCAGATGAGCGCACCGTCGCTGGGCGGCGTGAGCGTTCCCCGCGGTGACGGCAACACCGTCATCCGGCTGCGCCGCGGCTCGTCCATCACGGACTTCGCGGACAAGATCGAGGCCAACCCGGCCGCGCTGGTCACCGTGCTGTTCCACCTGGGCGAAATGGCCACTGCCACCCAGTCCCTGGACGAGGACACCTTCCAGCTCCTCGGCGAGGAACTGGGCTACAAGATCCAGGTTGTCTCGCCGGAGGACGAGGAGCGCGAGCTGCTTGACTCCTTCGACATCGACCTGGAGGCCGAACTCGAGGCCGAGGGCGACGCTGAGCTGGAGAAGCGTCCCGCCGTGGTCACGGTCATGGGCCACGTCGACCACGGTAAGACCCGCCTGCTGGACGCCATCCGCAACTCCAATGTTGTCGAGGGCGAGCACGGCGGCATTACCCAGCACATCGGTGCCTACCAGATCGGTTTCGAGCACGACAACCGGCAGCGCAGGATCACCTTCATCGATACCCCGGGCCACGAGGCGTTCACCGCCATGCGTGCCCGTGGCGCCAAGGTCACGGACATCGCCATCCTGGTGGTGGCCGCGGACGACGGCGTGATGCCGCAGACGGTCGAGGCGCTGAACCACGCCCAGGCCGCGGGTGTGCCGATCGTGGTGGCCGTGAACAAGATCGACAAGGAAGGCGCCAACCCGGACAAGATCCGCGGCCAGCTGACCGAGTACGGCCTGGTTCCGGAAGAGTACGGCGGCGACACGATGTTCGTGGACGTCTCCGCACGCCAGCACCAGAACATCGACGAGCTGCTCTCGGCGGTGCTGCTGACTGCCGACGCCGCCCTCGACCTGCGGGCCAATCCGAACAAGGACGCCCGCGGTATCGCCATCGAAGCGAACCTGGACAAGGGCCGCGGCGCCGTGGCCACGGTGCTGGTGCAGTCCGGCACCCTGCACGTCGGGGACGCCATCGTCGCCGGTGTCGCCCACGGCCGTGTCCGTGCCATGTTCGATGAGAACGGCGAAACCGTTGAGGCCGCCGAGCCGTCGCGTCCGGTGCAGGTCCTGGGCCTGTCCACCGTGCCGCGGGCCGGCGATACCTTCCTGGTGACCGACGATGAGCGCACCGCCCGGCAGATTGCCGAAAAGCGCGAAGCTGCCGACCGCAACGCGGCCCTGGCCAAGCGCCGCAAGCGGATCAGCCTCGAGGACTTCGACAAGGCCGTGGCCGAGGGCAAGGTGGACACGCTCAACCTCATCCTCAAGGGCGACGTGTCCGGTGCCGTCGAAGCGCTGGAGGACTCGCTGCTCAAGATCGACGTCGGCGAGGATGTCCAGCTGCGCGTCATCCACCGCGGTGTCGGTGCGATCACCCAGAACGACGTCAACCTGGCGACCGTGGACAACGCGATCATCATCGGCTTCAACGTCAAGCCGGCCGAGCGGGTGGCCGAACTGGCCGACCGCGAAGGCGTTGACATGCGCTTCTACTCGGTCATCTACGCCGCCATCGATGACATCGAACTGGCGCTGAAGGGCATGCTGAAGCCGGAGTACGAGGAAGCGCAGCTCGGTACCGCCGAGGTCCGCGAAATCTTCCGGTCGTCCAAGTTCGGAAACATCGCCGGTTCCATCGTGCGCTCGGGCACCATCCGCCGTAACTCCAAGGCGCGTGTCAGCCGCGACGGCAACATCATCGGTGAGAACCTCACCGTCGAGTCGCTCAAGCGGTTCAAGGACGACGCGACCGAGGTCCGCGAGGGCTTCGAGTGCGGCATCGGCCTCGGTTCGTTCAACGACCTGAGGGAAGGCGACATGATCGAAACCTACGAGATGCGCGAGAAGCCGCGCGTCTAACGATCGGGGTTACATCCCCCGCTGAATAGCGACGGCGGCGGGCGGCCTGCGTACGGCAGCCGCCCGCCGCCGTCGTGCCCGGCAGCACCGGGACTGGTAATTTTGCAAGCAAGGAACCACGAAGGAGGGGTCATGGCAGATCCGGCACGTGCCGCACGACTGGCACAGCGCATCAAGGTGGTCGTCGCCCAGGCACTGGGCAAGCGGGTCAAGGATCCGCGGGTGGACGCCATCACGATCACCGACGCCCGCGTCACCAATGACCTGCAGCACGCCACCGTCTACTACACGGTCATGGGTGACGAGCAGGCCCAGCAGGGTGCCGGCGCGGCCCTGGAGAAGGCCAAGGGCGTGCTGCGCAGCGAGGTTGGCCGCAACATCACGGTGCGCCTGACCCCGACCCTGGAATTCGTCCCGGACCAGATCCCGGTCAACGCCAGCCACCTCGAGGAGCTGCTGCGCAAGGCCAAGGCCCGGGATGCCGAGGTGGCCGCCCTGGCCCAGGGCGCAACCTTCGCCGGCGAGGCGGACCCCTACAAGGCCGCTGAGGATGCCGAAGACCTCAAGGACGAAGACCTCGACGACGAAGACGATGAGGACGTTGCCGGCGGCGAGGATGCGGATGAGCACCGCTGAGCTGTCCGGATCCGGCTCGATTCCGCCGGAGGCGGCCGGATACCTGGCCCAGGCCGTGGCCCTGGCCGTGCAGAACGTCGGCAGCGCCGGCGGCCCGTTTGGGGCGCTCGTGGTGGCTCCGGACGGCCGGGTGTTCGAAGGCACCAACCGGGTCACCGCCAGCAACGATCCGACCGCGCACGCGGAAGTGGTGGCCATCCGCACGGCCTGCACCGGGCTGGAGAGCTTCGACCTGACCGGCTGCGTGCTCTACAGCAGCTGCGAGCCCTGCCCGCTGTGCCTCTCCGCGGCGCTGTGGGCGCGGCTGGACCGCATCTACTTTGCGGCGGACCGGCATGCCGCCGCCGCGGCGGGCTTCGACGACGCCGCGTTCTACGAGTACATCCATTCCTACTCCGGTGCAGCGGCCGGATCGGACCTGCTGCCGGTGGAGCAGGTCCTGGTCCCCGAGTCCGTGGAGCCGTTCCGCAGCTGGGCTGCGCTGGATACCCGCACCGACTACTGACCCTCGGCACTGAGGCCGCGCCGTCCCGGCCCGCGCGGCCGGGACGGCCCGGCCCACACCATATACTGAATGGCGTGGATTCTGGGCAAACGTCGGGACGGACTGCGGTCCAGGGGCAATCGGGACTGATCATCGTTGACAAGCCGCAGGGGTGGACCAGCCATGATGTGGTGGGCCGGCTGCGGCGGCTGGCCGGTACCCGGAAGGTCGGCCACGCCGGAACCCTGGATCCGATGGCCACCGGCGTACTCGTCGTGGGCATCAACCGCGCCACCCGGCTGCTGACCTACATCGTCGGCACCGCCAAGACCTATACCGCCACGATCAGGCTCGGCCAGTCCACCATCACCGACGATGCCGAGGGCGAGGTCCTCACCGAGACCATTGCCGCCGCGGTGACCGAGGAAGCCATCCGCAACGGTGCCGCCACCCTGACCGGCGAGATCAGCCAGGTGCCCAGCAGCGTCTCGGCGATCAAGATCAACGGCCAGCGTTCCTACGCCCGGGTCCGGTCCGGGCAGGCGGTCGAGCTGCAGGCTCGGCCGGTGACCGTAAGCCGCTTCGACATCCATGACATCCGCCGTGAGCGCGGCGGCAAGCTGCTGGACGTGGACGTGACGGTGGAATGTTCGTCCGGCACTTACGTGCGCGCGCTGGCCCGCGACCTGGGCGCTGCCTTGGGCGTGGGCGGCCACCTGACGGCGCTGCGCCGCACACGCGTGGGTCCGTTCGGTCTTGAGGCCGCTGCCACACTGGACGAACTGGCCGCGGAGCTGACCGTGCTCGAGCTCGACGACGCCGCCCGCGCCCTGTTCCCGGTGCGCGAGCTGGACGCGGCCGAGGCCCTGGAACTGTCCCACGGCCGGCGGATCGCGGCGGGGGAGCCCGCCGCGCCGGGGACCCCGCCGACGGCGGCCTTCGCTCCGGACGGCCGGCTCGTGGCGCTGCTGGAGAACCGTGGGGCCCAGGCCCGGCCGCTGCTCGTATTCGCCCCGGGGCAGGAAGCCGGCAACGCCCGGTGATCGTGGACGGATTCTTTATTACCGGCGCGGTCATCACCCTCGTTTCCACGCTGGTCTGCGTGGTGGCGGCCCTGATCCGGCAACCGCCGAACGACATCACCATTCTGTCGGTGGCCGCCGTCGAGCTGTTCCTGCTGGTCTATGGCGTGGCCGCCGTCTTCCGCCAGCTTGGCGGGGAGGCCATCGCCGGCGAGACCTGGGAATTCTGGGGCTACTGGCTGACCGCCCTGCTGGTGCCGGTCGCTGCATTCTGGTGGGCAATCCTCGAACGCAGCCGGTGGAGCAACCTGGTTCTTGGCGCGGCGGGCCTGACGGTCTTCGTCATGCTCTACCGGATGGAGCAGATCTGGGACGGCGCTCTGCCGGTATGAGTAAAGGAAACACAAAGAAGGCGATGCAGATGCACACAGACCACCACGGCGGATCCGGGACCCTCCCGGCCGCCGGCTCCGAAACCGCTACCGTGTCCAAGGCCAGCGGGCCGGGACGGCTGTTGGTAGCGGTCTACGGGGTATTCGCGCTCTCGGCGTCGGCCCGTGCCGGCTACCAGATTGCCACCAAGTTCTCCGAAGCGCCGCTGGCGTACCTGCTGTCCGCGCTGGCCGCGGCGGTCTACATCGTGGCCACCGTGGCCCTGGCCAAATCCGGCCCCCGCGCCTACTGGATCTCCGTGGCTGCGGTCAGCGTGGAACTGGCCGGCGTGCTGGCCGTGGGCCTGCTCAGCCTGTTGGATCCGGCCGCCCTGCCACACGACACGGTCTGGTCCGGCTTCGGCAAGGGCTACGGCTATGTGCCGCTGATCCTGCCGCTGCTGGGTCTGTGGTGGCTCTGGCGCTACCGGCGCCGGATCCGACCAGCCTAACGGCCGCCGAACAGCCCGCCCAGCAGTCCGCCGAGGTCCACGCCGCCGGCGGTACCACCGGCGGTACCGCCGGCTGAACCCTGCTGGAGCCCGCCGAGGAGGCCGCCGAGCAGCCCGCCCAGGTCCGGTCCGCCGGTGCCTGCGGCCTGGGCGTCCGGGGCTCCGCCGGCACCGAAGCGTTTGGCCAGATAGGCCATCACGATCGGAGCCAGGATCGGCAGCACCTTGCGCACCATGCCGCCGAGGTCGAAGTCCGGGGGAGTAGCTGCATTCAGCTGGGAAACCAGCGTCTCCTGCCGGTCACCGAGGACGTGGTCGACGATCTTGGATCCGTCGGAGGTGTCCACGGCCGCCGCGTCGACGCCGCCGTCGAGCAGGTTGTTCCGGTGCTGCGCCAGGGCCCCCTGCAGCGCCGCGGCGCCGTCCGGGCTTTGGGCATTGTGCTGCAGCCCGGCCAGCAGCGACGGCAGTGCGGCCTGGATGACCTGCTGTGCAGTCGCCTTGTCCGTGCCGAGCAGGCCGGCAATCTGCTCGACCGGCAACTGCGCGGTGATATCGTCCAGTTCCGACATGCTAGGCCTCCTGTGGTGCCTGCCCGATGGGTGGATTCCAGCATCCTAGCCCCGCCCGCGGTGCCCCGACAGGGCCATGTTGTCCCGTGGCACCGCGCAGATCGTCCATAATGGAAAGCGGCATGCGGGATTTCCCGGGAGCAACCACAGACCACAAAGGACCAAAGGAGCGCGCCGTGCACTACTGGAATGACCTGGCCGAAGTACCGTCCGGCTACGGTCCGTCCGTGGTGACTTTGGGCAACTTCGACGGCGTGCACCGCGGCCACCAGCGCGTGCTGGAGACGCTGGTGGATACCGCTGCGCGGCACGATGCCCAGGCGGTGGTGATCTCCTTCGACCCGCATCCGGCGCAGGTGCACCGTCCGCAGACCGCCCCGCCGCAGATCATGGGGCTCCAGGACCGCATCGAGGCCCTGGCCGAAACCGGCATCGACGGACTGCTGATGATGCACTACACCCTGGAGTTGGCCAGCAACACGCCGGAGGAATTCGTTCGTACCGTCCTGGTCGAAGCGCTCGGAGCCAGCGCCGTCGTCATCGGCCACGACGTACGCTTCGGCAAGGACAACTCAGGCGACCTGGCTACCATGCAGGAGTTGGGCGAGCACTTCGGCTTCGCCGTGTACGTGATCGAGGAATACGGTTCGGACCAGCCCGATGCCCCGGACATCATGTTCGGGGACCGCCGCTGCTCCTCCACCTGGGTCCGCGAGGCCCTGCTGGAGGGCGATGTCGCCACCGCCGCCCAGGTGCTGGGCCGGCTGCACCGGATCCGCGGCGAGGTGGTCCACGGGGATGCGCGCGGCCGGGATCTGGGCTTTCCCACGGCAAATCTGTCGCCGCATGCTTCGGGCCTGGTGCCGGCCGACGGCGTGTACGCCGGCTGGCTCATCGATGCCGCCGGCCAGCGCTGGCCGGCGGCGATTTCGGTGGGCTCGAACCCGACCTTCACCGGTGCCAGCCGCCGGGTGGAGGCCCATGTGATGGACCGGCCCGCCGAGGCCGTGGAGGATTTCAACCTCTACGGGCAGACCGTCGTGGTGGAATTCGTCGCCCGCCTGCGGGGCATGGTCGCCTATGCGGGGCTCGACGCCCTGACTGCCCAGATGGCCCTGGACGTGGCCCAGGCCCGGGCCCTGCTTTCGACAGAGTAAGGCCGGGCAAGGTAGACTTGAGCCCAAATTTGGCTGCGGTCCGTGGCGGCTGAATTTCTTTGCGCCCGCACGCAGTTTCCCGGTTCCGCCGGCTTGATCCTGTCCCGCGGGTGCCAAATACCCGGCAGCGAAGTGTTGTTCGGGCCTCACGGCACAACTTCTAGGAGTTACTGTGGCATTGGACGCCGCTGTCAAGCAGGAAATCATCAAGGCTTACGCCACCCACGAGGGCGACACGGGATCTCCCGAGGTGCAGATCGCAGTTCTGTCCCGCCGCATCGCGGACCTGACGGAGCACCTGAAGATGCACAAGCACGATCACCACACCCGCCGCGGCCTGATGGCCCTGGTCGGCCGTCGTCGTCGTATGCTCAGCTACCTGCATGACACTGACATCAACCGCTACCGTACGCTCATCGAGCGTCTCGGCCTGCGCCGCTAGCAGGAACCGGAGGCGGCATCCGCACGGATGCCGCCTCCGCTCCTGTGGCCCCCGTCCGCGTGGGGCGGCAGGCACAACTCAATAACCGAATAACAGGGGTGGCCGGCACCGCGGCATTCGCGGTCCTCGGTAGTGGTTTACGGGAGCATCGAGCCCGTGGGCCTCGATCGAAGACCGGGTGTTGTACAGGCACTTCAGGCCTGGGCTGGTGCTGGCGCCTCCTGATCAATCAGGAAATGGAGGTGGCTCTCTTGGAGGGTCCCGAAATTCAGTTCTCCGAGGCCGTGATCGACAACGGCCGTTACGGCCAGCGTGTGGTCCGGTTCGAAACCGGCCGGCTGGCACAGCAGGCCGCCGGTGCGGCGATGGTCTACATCGACGAAGACACCGCACTGCTCTCCGCCACCACCGCGGGCAAGTCCCCGCGCGAAGGCTTCGACTTCTTCCCGCTGACGGTGGACGTCGAAGAGCGCATGTACGCGGCCGGCCGCATCCCGGGCTCGTTCTTCCGCCGCGAAGGCCGGCCCTCCACCGAGGCCATCCTGGCTTGCCGCCTGATGGACCGCCCGCTGCGCCCGGCCTTCGTCAAGGGCCTGCGCAACGAGGTCCAGATCGTCGTCACCGTGCTGGCGATCAACCCGGACGTGCTGTATGACGTCGTGGCGATCAACGCTTCGTCGATGTCGACCCAGCTCAGCGGCCTGCCGTTCTCCGGCCCGATCGGCGGTGTCCGCGTGGCGCTGGTGGATGAAGGAAACGGCGCCCAGTGGGTGGCCTTCCCGAAGCACTCCGAGCTTGAGAACGCCGTGTTCAGCATGGTGGTCGCCGGCCGTATTGCCGGCGATGATGTCGCGATCATGATGGTCGAGGCCGAAGCTACGGACAACGCCTGGACCCTGATCAAGGAACGCGGCGCCACTGCCCCGACCGAAGAGGTCGTGGCCGAGGGCCTGGAGGCGGCCAAGCCGTTCATCCGCGCGCTGTGCGAAGCCCAGTCGGACCTGGCCGCCCGTGCGGCGAAGCCGACGGTCGAATTCCCGGTCTTCAAGGACTACGAGGACGACGTCTTCGCCGCGGTCGAGGCGGACGCTGCCGGCCGGCTGGCCGAGATCTTCTCGATCGCCGACAAGCAGGCCCGCAACGACGCCGCCGACGAGTTCAAGGCCGAGGTGCTCGGCAAGCTCGCAGGCACGGAGGAAGCCGCCTTCGCCGGGCGCGAGAAGGAAGTTTCCGCAGCCTTCAACGCCGTGACCAAGCAGGTAGTCCGCCAGCGGATCCTCAAGGACCAGGTCCGCATCGACGGCCGCGGCCTGACGGACATCCGCAAGCTGACCGCCGAGGTCGAGGTGCTCCCGCGCGTGCACGGCTCGGCCATCTTCGAGCGCGGCGAGACCCAGATCATGGGCGTGACGACCCTGAACATGCTCAAGATGGAGCAGCAGATCGACTCGCTCTCGCCGGTCACCCGCAAGCGCTACATGCACAACTACAACTTCCCGCCGTACTCCACCGGCGAGACCGGCCGCGTCGGTTCCCCGAAGCGCCGCGAAATCGGCCATGGCGCCCTCGCCGAGCGCGCCCTGGTGCCGGTGCTGCCCAGCCGGGAAGAGTTCCCGTACGCCATCCGCCAGGTCTCCGAAGCACTCGGGTCCAACGGCTCCACCTCGATGGGCTCGGTCTGCGCCTCCACGCTGTCGCTGCTCAACGCGGGCGTTCCGCTGAAGGCGCCGGTGGCCGGTATCGCCATGGGCCTGGTCTCGGACCAGGTCGACGGCGAGACCCGCTACGCTGCCCTGACCGACATCCTCGGCGCCGAGGATGCCTACGGCGACATGGACTTCAAGGTGGCAGGCACCTCCGAGTTCGTGACCGCGATCCAGCTGGATACCAAGCTGGACGGCATCCCGGCCTCCGTGCTGGCGGCGGCCCTGAAGCAGGCCCGCGAGGCGCGGCTGCACATCCTCGGCGTGATCAACGCGGCAATCGACACCCCGGACGAGCTCTCCGAGTTCGCCCCGCGGATCATTTCCGTGAAGATCCCGGTGGACAAGATCGGCGAGGTCATCGGCCCCAAGGGCAAGATGATCAACCAGATCCAGGAAGACACCGGTGCGGATATCTCGATCGAGGACGATGGCACCGTGCTGATCGGCGCGACCGACGGCGCCTCGGCCGAGGCTGCCCGGGCTGCGGTGAACGCGATTGCCAACCCGCAGATCCCCGAGGTGGGCGAGCGCTACCTCGGCACGGTCGTCAAGACCACCACCTTCGGTGCCTTCGTGTCCCTGACCCCGGGCAAGGACGGCCTGCTGCACATCTCCGAGCTGCGTAAGCTCGCCGGCGGCAAGCGCGTGGACAACGTGGACGACGTGGTCTCCGTCGGCCAGAAGGTCCAGGTCGAAATCACCAAGATCGACGACCGCGGCAAGCTCTCGCTGGCCCCGGTGGTCGCCGAGGAAGCCGCCGAGGGCGGAACGGCCCCGGCGGAAGCCGCGGCAGCAGCCGAGTAGGTATGGCCGCCGTCGACCTGCCGCTGGCCGGCAGCCTAAGGAATACTGGTTCCAGCGATGGGATCGGCGGCACGGACCCGACACTCGTCCACGGCGAACCGGGCGGCGCCATTGTGCGCCGCTCGGTTCTGCCGGGAGGAGTCCGGGTCCTGACCGAGGCCATGCCCGGCCAGCGGTCGGCGACAATCGGTTTCTGGGTCGCCGTCGGCTCCCGGGACGAAGCCGATGGCCAGCAGGGCTCGACCCACTTCCTTGAGCACCTGCTGTTCAAGGGCACTAGGCGGCGCACAGCCATGCAGATCGCTTCGGCGTTCGACGAGGTCGGCGGCGAATCCAACGCCGCCACCGCGAAGGAAAGCACCTGCTACTACGCACGGGTGCTGGATTCGGACCTGCCGATGGCCATTGACGTCATCGCCGACATGGTGACCTCCGCCGTGCTGGATCCGCAGGAGCTGGAGCAGGAACGCGCCGTCATCCTGGAAGAAATCGCCATGGACAGCGACGATCCGGCCGACGTCTGCCACGAGATGTTCGTGGCGGCGGTGCTCTCCGACCATCCGCTCGGGCGGCCGATCGGGGGGACCCCGGAGGCCATCCAGGCGGTACCGCGCGAGGCTGTCTGGGACCATTACCAGCGCTATTACCGTCCCGAGGAACTCGTGGTCACCGCCGCCGGCGGGCTGGACCACGACGCGGTCTGCCGGCAGGTGCTCGAGGCACTGAACCGCGCCGGCTGGGACCTTCAGGAGGGCCGGCACCCGGTGCCGCGCCGCTCCACCGGTCTGGCGCAGATCACCTCGCAGCCGGGCATCCACGTCTTCCGCCGGCCGGTGGAACAGGCCAACATCGTGATGGGCTGCCAGGGCATCGTGGCCACCGACGAACGGCGCTTCGTGATGAGCGTGCTCAATGCGGTGCTCGGCGGGGGGATGTCCTCACGGCTGTTCCAGGAGGTGCGCGAGAAGCGCGGCCTGGTCTACTCGACCTACTCCTTCTCCGGCGCTTACGCCGATGCCGGCTACTTCGGCATGTACGCCGGCTGCTCGCCGTCGAAAACCAAGCAGGTCATCGGGCTGCTCGGGGCGGAACTGGACAAGCTGGCCGCGGAGGGGATCAGCGACGAGGAACTGCGCAAGGCCGTCGGCCAGCTCTCCGGCGGAATCGTGCTGTCCCTGGAGGACAGCGGATCGCGGATGTCGCGGCTGGGCCGGGCCGAACTGGTCTCCGGGGAATTCCTGGACGCGGACGAATCGCTGTCCCGGATCCGCGCCGTCACGGCCGGGCAGGTGCAGGAACTGGCTGCCGAACTGGCAGGCGCACCGCGGACCGTGACGGTGGTGGGTCCGTTCGACCGTCCGTCGGATTTTGGCATGTAAGGCCTCCTGACGCGAACCCGCCTGCTGCGCCATACTTGGAGCAGTTCAGCGGGGGCCTCAGGAGGCTGTGCCATGACGGATGCCAAGCCGGACCCGGGACGTCGGGCCATCCTCGGCGGCCTGCTTGCCGCCGCCGCGCTGGCTGGCTGCACCGCGAAAGGGCAGCAGCCTGCCGCTACCGTCATCCCGGCCGCAATCCGGCCCCGAACCTCCGGCGCACTGCCCGTCCGCTCCGGGGAGCGGTCTGCGTTCAGCTACGTGGCGGAAAACAGGCTTCGCGGCATCGGCCGCCGTTCGGTGCCGACCCGCTGGACCAGCGACGACCGGCTGTCGGGCTTTCTGGGCCAGCATGCCTCCACGGCACGTCAGCGGAAGATCCAGCTCTACGTCAGTTCCACCATGGGCAGCGTACGCATCATGGCCTTCCGGCTGGGGGACTATGCCGGTGCGGGCCAGCGGCTGGTCTGGAGTTCGGGTCCGGTGGCCGTTCGGCCGCAGACGCCCTTCGACGTCGATCCGGTGACCCGGATGGTCTCCTGCGACTGGGACGTGGCTACCGAGATCGACACGGCGGCGTGGCCGGAGGGTTTCTACTACCTGGTGCTCGCCGCAGCCGGTTCCGCGGAGCACCTGATCCCGCTGGTGGTGGAATCCGGTTCGCTCCGGGGAAAGGCCGTGGTGGTCCTGAACGACCTCACCATGCAGGCCTACAACCATTGGGGCGGCCACTCCCTCTACGCCGGGGCGCACGCCCGGTTCCTGGACCGCTCCTACAAGGTCACCTTCGACCGTCCGTACCAGAACTTTCGCGAGCTGGACAAGTACAATTCGCCGCTGATCCGGGCCGCAGAAGCGATCGGGGACAACCGGATTTCCCTGGGCTACACTACGGAGGCCAGGCTGACGCGCCAACCCGGGCTGCTGGCGGGCGCGCATGCGCTGCTGTTCTCCGGCCACACCGAATATTGGCCGGCCGCCCTGCGCCGCACGGTGGAGGGCGCGCGGGACCGGGGGACCAACGTGGTGTTCTTCGGCGCGAACAGTGTCTACTGGCGCGTCCGGACCGAACCGTCCCGGCTGGGTCCGGAACGGGTTCTCGTCTGCTACAAGGACTGGAACCGCGACCTGGATCCGGTGCGGTACCGCCATCCGGAGCTCGATACCACCATCTGGCGCGAGGGGAGCCGCCCGGAGCCGGAAAGCACCCTGACCGGGGCCATGTACGACGACGTCCGCGTGTCCGGCGCCTTCACCGTCAGTGATCCCGGGTTCTTCGCCTTCCACGGGACCGGGGTATCCCGGGGGGACAGGTTTCCGGGGCTGGTGGGCGGCGAAGTGGATCGGGTCCTGAAGCAGTTCAGGGACCCGTCGGACCTGCACGTCTTCGCGCATTCCCCGGCCGCCGGGCGGGTCTACGCACACGGATGGGCGGACTCGACCGCCTACCTGGCCGCCTCGGGGGCCGGGGTCATCGACATGGCGTCGCTGAACTGGCTGAAGGCGCAGCGGAACAGGAAGGTGCCGTTGCGTTCGCGCCGCTTCGCCATCCGGGTCACCCAGAACATCATCCGCGCGGTTTCTGCCGGCCCCCTTGGCACGCAGTACCGTTTCTGAAACCGTGTCCTGCGAAGCTACGGCACGCTGGACCTAACCGGACCTAGCCGCCGGCGAAGGGCGGCAGGATATCGATGACGTCCCGGTCCTCAAGCACCGCCGCATGGTCCTTGAGGGCCGTCTCGTTGCGCAGGAAGCTGCTGCGCGCCAGCACCGCCGGCAGCGCCGGAGCCCCCGCCGCGGCCGGGACCGGATGCTCGCGCGCCAGCAGTTCCAGCACCTGGGCCAAGGTGCCGCCGTCGGGCAGCGGCAGTGCCTGTTCCTCGACGCCGGTGGCCGCTTTGGCCGCGCCGAAATACCTGATGATCATTTAGCCTCCGATCGCGCTCATGGTGCGGTCCGGCTGGACATAGTCCGCGTCCCCCAGCCCGGTATGGTCCATTCCGTGGGCACGGGGCTTGGCCCACATCGCTTCCCGCCAGCGCTCGGCAACGGCGCCGTCGGCAGCCCCACCGCGCAGCAGGGCGCGCAGATCCGTTTCCTCGTGCGAGAACAGGCAGGAGCGCACCCGGCCCTCGGCCGTGACGCGGGTGCGCCGGCAGTCGGCGCAGAACGGCTCGGTGACCGAGGCGATGATCCCCACCGTGCCGGCCGGTGCCGTCCCGGCGGCCCCCGACCGCCGCACCTGCCAGCGTTCGGCGGGGGCGCCGTCGCGCCGGCGCGGATCCGGCGAGAGCTCGAAGCCGCCCGCCTCCAGCATGGCGCGGATCTCCGCGGCGGTGACCATGTTGTCCCGGGTCCAGCCGTGGTCCGCGTCCAGCGGCATCTGCTCGATGAACCGCAGCTCGTAGCCGCGGTCCAGTGACCAGTCCAGCAGCCGGGGCGCTTCGAGGTCGTTGATACCGCGCATCAGCACGGCATTGATCTTCACCGGGCCCAGACCGGCGTCGTCGGCGGCGTCAAGGCCGGTCAGTACGCGGTCCAGGAACGGCCGCCGGGTGAGCTGGGCGAAGGTCTGCGCGTGCAGCGAGTCCAGCGACACGTTGATCCGGGTCAGGCCCGCCTGCTTGAGCGCGCCTGCCTGCTTGTCCAGGCCCAGGCCGTTGGTGGTCAGCGAGACCGGCAGGTCCGGGTGGTTGCGGCGCACCCCGGCGATGATGTCCACCAGACCCGCCCGCACCAGCGGCTCGCCGCCGGTTAACCGCAGTTCGCGAACGCCCAGCAGATCCACGCCAATGCGCACCAGGCGGATGATCTCCGCGTCGGTGAGCACCTGCTCCTTCGCCAGCCAGTCCAGACCGCCGGCCGGCATGCAGTAGGTGCAGCGCAGGTTGCATTTGTCCGTCAGCGAGATCCGCAGATCAGTGGCGGTACGGCCGAACCGGTCCGGCAGGCCCGGCAGCTCCGGCGGGGCGGGCCGGGCAATCTTCGGCAAGCCCAGATTAACGCTCATGTTTCCACGGTACGTTAGTGGGGCAAGCCGTGCTTCCCCAGCGCCGGTTGCCAGCCGCATATTAATCGGTGCGGGCGCCGGGCCCCGGTCCTCTAGGATGGCTGCGGAACCCCGATCCGAGACCTTCAGGAGCCAGAGCGTGCGCAGAGCCGTGTCCGACCACCGGAATCAGGTCCTCGAGTTGGTGCGCGGCGCCTGGCAGCGCCGCCTGGCCGGAGCCGGCGCGGTCCAGACGGTGTCGCTTGCCGGCGCCGTGCAGCGGGTGCTCGCCAGCGATATTGCCGCCCCGGTGAGCCTGCCGCCGTTCGCCAACTCACAAATGGACGGCTACGCCGTCATCAGCGGCGCCACCGGATCTGCAGGCGCCACCGGATCCACAGTGGAGTTCGACGTCGCCCCGCCGGTGCCGGCCGGCCGGGCGGCCGGGCAGCTGCCGCCCGGCTGCGCCGTACCGGTGATGACCGGGGCCATGCTGCCGGCCGGGGCGGATGCCGTCGTGCCCGTGGAACAGGCCGTGCCGGACAGCTTCGCCCCCTTCGAACCGGGCCGGAGGGTGGCGCTGCCGGCGAATGTCCCGGCCGGACAGTTCGTGCGCGCCGCCGGCAGCGACATCGAAGCCGGCGCCCTGGCGCTGCCGGCCGGAACGGTGCTCAAGGCCGCCCAGCTGGGCCTGCTCGCCGCGCTGGGCATCGCCGAGGTGCCGGTGCTGCCGCGGCTGCGGGTGCTGCTGCTGAGCACCGGCGACGAGGTGGTGGCGCCCGGCGGCACCCTGGGTCCGGGGCAAATCTATGATGCCAACACCACGCTGCTCTCGGCCGCCCTGGCCGAGGCCGGCTGTGAGGTAGTCAGCGGCAGGATCCTGGCCGATGCGCCGGAACCGTTCGCCCGGGCGCTGGCAGCGGACCTGGACCGGTTCGTCCCGGATCTGGTGCTCAGTACCGGCGGCATCAGCAAGGGTGCCTTCGAGGTGGTCAAACAGGCCCTGGCCGGGGACGGGACCGTCCGCGCGGCGGTGGACTTCGTCTCGGTCGCGATGCAGCCCGGCGGCCCCCAGGGCATCGGGTCAGTGCTCGGCACCGCCTTCCTGGGCTTCCCCGGCAATCCGGTGAGCTGCCTGGTGTCCTTCGAGATGTTCCTGCGCCCGGTCCTTAGCACGGTGCTGGCCGTGCCGGCGCCGCGGACCGTGCTCAACGTACCGCTGCGGCTGCCGGCCGGCGGGACCCTCGACTCGCCGGCGGGAATCCACCAGGTGCGCCGCGGCTGGTACAACGGCGCCGCGGTGCTTCCCATGGGCGGGCCGGGCTCGCATCTGGTCCATGCGCTGGCCCGGTCCAACGCCCTGATCCAGCTGCCCGAGGATCTGATCCGCCGTGAGGCCGGGCAGAACGTGGAAATATGGCTTCTATGAGCGAACAGGACCACAGCAACGAGACCCTCACCCACGTCCGGGCCGACGGCACCGCCCACATGGTGGACGTCAGCGCGAAGGCCGAGACCACCCGCGAGGCGACCGCGCAGGCGGTGCTGGAAACCCGGCCCGAGGTCGTGGCGCTGCTGGTGGCCGGGAACCTGCCCAAGGGGGACGCGCTGGCGGTGTCCCGGGTGGCCGGCATCATGGCGGCCAAGGCCACGCCGCAGCTGATCCCGCTGTGCCACCCGTTGCCGTTGAGCAAGGTCACGGTGGATTTCCACCCCGGCGAAGCCAGCGTGCGGATCGAGGCGACGGTCAAAACCCGTTCCGTCACCGGCGTCGAAATGGAGGCGCTGACCGCCGCCTCGGTGGCCGCCCTGAGCCTGTATGACATGGTCAAGGCCGTGGACAAGCACGCGGTGATCAGCGACATCAAGGTCCTGGGCAAATCCGGTGGCAAGAGCGGGGACTGGCAGCTGTGACCGCCCGGCGCACGGCCAGCGTGCTGATTGCCTCCACCCGGGCGGCCACTGGAGCCTACGAGGACCAGAGCGCGCCGGTGATCAGCAAGTGGCTCACCGGACATGGCTTCGACACCAGCCAGTCGCTGGTGGTGCCCGACGGCGAGCCGGTGGGGGCTGCCCTGCGGGCGCTGCTGCTGCTGGACCCCCGGGTCATCATCACCAGCGGCGGTACCGGCCTGAGCCACGACGACCTGACTCCGGAAATGACCAGGCCGCTGCTCGAGCGCAAGCTGCCCGGCGTCATGCAGGCCATCCGCTCCGCCGGGCTGGCCGACACGCCGTACGCCGCGCTCTCGCGCGGGTACGCGGGTACCGCCGGACGCACCTTCATCGTGAACCTGCCCGGTTCGCCGCGCGGGGTGGCGGACGCGCTCGCTGTGCTGGACCCGATTATCGGCCACATCTGCGACCAACTGGAGGGGAGCCATGGGCACTGAGACAGGTACTGAAACCGGCGCCGCGGCAGAAGCCGGACCCGGCGTCGTCGTGTTCGCCGGCATCAGCGCGGATCCGATCGACACCGCCGCCGCCTGGGCTGCGGTGGAAACGGCGGCCACCGGCGCCGTCGTCACCTTTGGCGGGATCGTGCGCGACCACGACGGCGGCCGCGGCGTCACCCGGCTGGGCTACAGCGCCCATCCCAGTGCCGGCCGGCGGATGGGCGAACTGGCCGCGGAGGTCGCCGCGCGGCATCCGGGCACCCGGTTGTGGGCGGCGCACCGCATCGGCGAACTGGCGGTGGGGGACCACGCGCTGGTGGCGGCCGCCGCGTCGGCGCATCGGGGCGAAGCCTTCGAAGCCTGCCGCGACCTGGTCGAGGCCATCAAGCACGGCATACCGGTGTGGAAGGAACAGCACTTCAGCGACGGCGGCAGCGAGTGGGTGGGCAGCGCCTGAACCGGCCGGCGGCAATCTGACGATAACCTAGAGGGCATGACCCCACCACTGAAAGTCGCCGTTCTGGGCTCCCACGGCCGCATGGGCGCGGAAGCCGTGAAGGCTGTCACCGCCGCCGAAGATCTGGACCTCGTTGCCGCGCTGGGCCGCGGCGATTCGCTGCAGGACGTGCTCGACGCCGGTGCCACGCACGTGGTGGACCTGACCGTACCGGCCAGCACCGAAGCGAACGTCCGCTTCGCCGTCGAGCACGGACTGCACGCCGTCGTGGGCACCACCGGCTGGGACGAGGACCGCCGTGCCGCGCTGTCCGGCCTGCTGGCCGAACACCCGGGGACCGGCGTGCTGATTGCGCCGAACTTCGCCCTGGGTTCGGTGCTGGCTTCGGCCTTTGCCGCCAAGGCCGCCCGGTACTTCGAATCGGTGGAGATCATCGAGCTGCACCATCCGGACAAGGTGGACGCGCCGTCGGGCACCGCGGTGCGCACCGCGCAGCTGGTCTCCGCCGCGCGCGCGGCGGCCGGTGTGCCGGCCGGCCCGGACGCCACTGAGCAGTGCCTCGACGGCGCCCGCGGCGCCGACGTCGACGGCGTGCGAGTGCACAGCGTCCGGCTGCGCGGGCTGGTGGCGCATCAGGAAGTGCTGCTCGGCGGGCCCGGCGAGCAGCTGACCATCCGGCATGACTCCTACGACCGTGCCTCCTTTATGCCCGGGGTGCTGCTGGGCCTGCGCTCGGTGGCCGCGCACCCGGGACTGACCTACGGCCTCGACGGCTATCTCGACCTCAATGGCTGACCACGCACAGACCAACCCCGCAGAGCATGTGTCCTGGTATTCCCGGCATGGCAGCAAGATCTGGGTCGGGGTGATCATCGCCTTGCTGGCCGGCTATCTGGCGGTGACCCTGCAGCGGGCCTGGCTGATGCTCAGCGAGCCGTCGCTGGCCGCCAAGGGGCTGGGCGTCGCCTTGGTGCTGCTGCCGATGGTCGGAGCCTGGGCGCTGGGGCGCGAAATCATCTTCGGCAGCCGGATGTCCAAGCTGGCGAAGATCCTGGAGGCCGAGGGCGGCCTGCCGGTGGACAACCTGCCGCGCACCCCCGCCGGGCGCATCGTACGCGAGGCCGCGGATGCGGAGTTCCTCAAGTACAAGGCCGAGGCGGAGGCGGCACCGGGGGACTGGCGCAGCTGGTTCCGGCTCTCCTGCGCTTACGACGCCGCGTCGGACCGCAAGCGGGCCCGGGAGTCGATGCGCCGGGCGATTGCGCTGTACCGGTCGCCGGAGGCTGCCGGCTAGCATGCCGCGCGCCGATTGGGCAGCACCCTTGGGAAGTTTCATCGAGTATTCACGGGGAAGATCCCTGTTGGTGGATTGCGGACGTTAATCGTTTACTCGGCGGCCGGACAGTATCCCTGCCGCACACGATCCTCGTGGGCCCTGCGGTCTCACGGAAGGGTTCTGCAGTTGTCCGGCATGCGCATCCTGTTCACCTCTTTCTTCAACCAACTGGTGCCCGCCGCCGAGCGCTGGGCCCAGCGCGAGGTGGAGATCGCCGAGCTGCTGGCGCACGCCGGCGCGGCCGGGGCCCTCGCGGCCACCGTCGGTACTGCCGCTGCCGGCGCGCTGCGCGGCCAACTGCCCGCCGATGCGCCTGCCTGGCAGCCGCTGGTGCGCAGCATGCCGCGCTATGACGAGCCGAGCTTCATCTGGCGCCTGGTGTCCAGCAACCATCGCGAGCAGGCCCGGGGCATCGGCATGTTCGACAGCTACCAGGAGGCGGCCGCCCATGCCGCACAGGTGCAGGCGGAGGCGGCGGCCCTGAGCATCGTCCCGCTGCACCGGCCCGTCGACGGCCTGTACGGCTGGGTGGCGGTGGCGTCCGGGCGGGCGCTGCTGTCCTGTTCGCAGTGGTACCCGCTGGCGGCGGAGCGGGACCGGGCCGCCGTGGCCGCTTTGGAACGCCTGCCGCAGGCCCGGATCGCGGAAAAGCCCGCCAAGCACGGCCAGCGGCACCGGCTGGCCGCTCCGGACATCTCCATCATGGTGGAGGCCGATGCCCGCGTAGAGGGCTGATCCCGCGGGCTGTGATCCTTCGGGCTGGTCCAGCGCGTTACGCAAGCGCCGGCCACGATTGTTGGCCTCCGGCTACCGGAAATTCATGTGCCGGTCCCTGCTGCTTCTCCCGGCGGGACGGCCCGGCGGCCGGCCCGCGGCGATGATCGGATTGTTCCGCCGTGGGAAGACCGGCGCACCCCAAGTGCAGGCCCTCGTTCAGGGATCCGGCCTTCCCCTTCCGGCAAATCTCCGCCGGGACGGACGCCATCACCGCATTCCGAGATTGAGGATCCTCATGAAATCCACTTCCTTCATCAAGGCCGGTGCGACGGGTCTGTCCGCCGTCGCCTTGGTGCTGCTGGGGCTGTCAGCCGCCTCGGCTGAACCGACTGCCGCCGACCGCCCGCTGGCTGCCGTCGGTTCGGATACCACCCAGGACGTCTGGAACGGCCTGTCCAACAGCGGCCCGGCCCGCAACGTGGCCTCCTACAACGCGTTCGGCACGCCCGGTCTGATCACCCCGAAGGCCGGCGGTGCCGAGCTGGCCCGCCCGGCCGGCTCCGGCGCCGGTGTGAAGGCGCTCAGTGCGGCGCACAATGCCGGCAAGCACACCTACGTCGACGGCGGCACCACCTATACGCTGGCTGAGTCGGATATCGACTTCGCCCGTTCTTCCTCCAGCCCGTCTGTGGCCGGCACCGAGCTGACCTTCCTGCCGTTCGCCCGCGACGCGGTGACCGTGGCGTACAAGGACTCCGCCGGCAGCACCACGCTGAACCTGACTTCGGACCAGGTCAAGAACATCTTCAGCTGCACCGAAGGCGCCGGGGTGACCGTCATCGGCGGCAAGCCGGTGGTTGACGGCATCACCCTGACCCCGAAGCTGCCGCAGGCCGCCTCCGGCACCCGCAGCTTCTTCCTGAAGGCAGCGGGCATCTCCGCCGTCGACACCAGCTGCATCCCCGCTGGGGAGCAGATCTACGCGGAGAACTCCGGCGCAGCGCTGGTCAACGAGGGCGACATCATTCCGTTCTCCGCGGCGCAGTGGATCGCGCAGAAGAACGGCGTCATGGATGACACCACCGGGGCCGGCCAGAAGCTGGCCGACATTAACAGCCTGAAGGCTATCGACCCGAGCAGCGCGGTGCCTGCCCTCAAGCCGGGCAATCTCTACGGCAGCGCGAGCACGGCGCCGTCCAGTGGCTTCGGCACTTTCGCCCGCGACACCTACAACGTGGTGGCCAGCGACGTGAAGACCAGCACCGAGCACAAGGACGTCCTGGTCCGCAACGCCGTCACCCGCCAGTTGAAGACCACCGCGGGCAAGGCGATCATCAGCAAGTACGGCTTCATGAACCTCTCCTACGTGGGCGACTGGGACTTCGGCAAGCCGTCCGGCTTCACCAACTAGTCCCGCTTCCTAGTCACACCCAGCCCTTAAACGTTCCATGCTTGCGCTCGTGCTGAGCGCCCCGTGAGAAAAGAGCAGGTCGCCATGACCACCCTGAAGAAGAAGTCCACCCGCCTGGCGCTGGCCGGCACGTCCGCGGCCGCCGCGGCCGTGCTGCTGGCCGCCGGCATGGCGCCGGCCGCCCAGGCCGTCGTCGCCGGTTCCGCCGGCACCGTCACCTCCAACAAGGCATCCGGCAACTGGTCCGTGGAGGACCTGGCGGCTACCGAAATCGGCAGCGACATGACCTGTGCCTCCACCGGCAGCATGGACGGCGCGCTGCTGTTCATCTCCGAGCCCGGCCAGGAAACCCCGGCGGTTGCCAACGCCACCACCGAGGCCCGCAGCGTGTACCCGTTCACGCTGGACCCGATGAACCAGATGTCGTTCGCTGCTGATGGCAGCCTCGCGGACACCATGACCCTGGACGGCGGCTTCGTCAAGTCGGACAAGACGCCGGTTGCAGACATGGCGGCGGCCCTGCTGGCCAACCACACCTACAGCATCGGCTACACCTGCACGACGCAGTCGGATGACTTCGGCACCGCCACCGTCGTGCCCGCATCCGGCAAGGCGGTGGCCTCCTGGGCCACGCTGACCACCGATGCCAGCAAGAACTGGACCATCACCGCGCCGAAGTTCGCTCCGGTCGCCGCCCCCACCGTTGCCGGGACCGCCGTCGTCGGCAGCACGCTGAAGGCCACGGCCAAATCCTCGAGCCCGTCCGCGGACAGCACCAAGTACCAGTGGCTGCGCAACGGTGCCACGATCTCCGGCGCCACGAAGTCCAGCTACGTGCTGACGGCTGCCGACCTGGGCAAGAAGATCAGCGTCAAGGTGACCTACGTCAAGACCGGCTACGCGGACGTATCGGCTACCTCCGTGGCCAGCGCCACCGTCGCCGCAGCAAAGTTCTCCTCCGCACCCATCCCGACGATCAGCGGCACCGCCGCTGTCGGCTACACGCTGAAGGCGTCCGTGGGCACCGCGTCGCCGTCTGCCACGGTCAAGTACCAGTGGCTGCGCGATGGGAAGTCCATCACCGGAGCGACCAACAGCAGCTACAAGCTGACCAGCAGCGACCGGGCCCGGAAGATCACCGTCCGCGTGGAGTTCTCCCGCAGCGGCTACACGACGGTCACCAAGACCGCCGCCTCGCGCACCGGCTACGGCGTCTTCAGCTACAAGAAGCCGTCCGTGACCGGCACCATGAAGGTCGGCCGGACGGTCAAGGCCAGCTCCAGCTCCTCGCCGACGGCCTCGTCCAAGTCCTACCAGTGGCTGCGCAACGGCAAGGCCATCTCCAAGGCCACCAAGAGCAGCTACAAGCTGACCAGCCGCGACAAGGGCCGGAAGATCAGCGTGAAGGTGACCTTCAAGCGCAGCGGCTACCTGACCGGCAGCAGCATCTCCTCCTCGAGGACCGTGCGCTAAGCGGATCACGCCAGCGCATCACCTAGCCGCCAGGCATTGGCAGGGGCGGACCGGAGCATCCGGTCCGCCCCTGCTGTGTCCACCGGCCGGTGCAGAGCGGGCCAGGAGGGGATTTGTTCATCTTCCGGACAGCCGTCCTTTGCCTGTGGATCCGGGCCGCGCGGGTGCCGCTTCCGATAATGAGGAAGTGTCCCGGCCGCCTCCCGTTCCGGTGGGGACACTTCCGCCCGCCGGAAAGTTTCCGCCGCGGCCAGTCACCAGCTCCCGGCCTTCCCGTGGCCGCGCCAAAGGATAGTTTCGATGACCCAACCCCGTACTGCCCGCCGCACGGGCGCCCGGCAGCCGGCACTGCTGCGCCCAGCACGACCGCGTCCTGGAAACCGGTGGCCGGTAATGGCTGCAGCTGCTACCGCTGCTGTGGTCGCTGGCATCATGGCCGTCACGACGGCGGGGACCGGCCCCGCGGCCGCGGCACCGGCTGCCTCGGGCAGTGACTGGGGGCCGCAGGGCAGCATGGCCAGCGATTCCGCGGTCACCGTCCGCTGGGACAATCAGGGCAATGCGCCCGGCAGCGTGGTCCCGCGTGATGAGACCGGCCTGCTGCCGCATACTGATGCCAAGAGCTACGCGGACGTCAATACCCGGCTGCGGACCGCGGCCGAGGAAACCTTCGGACCGGACAATGGGCTGGGCGGTCTGAGCCTGACCGTGTCCCAGACGCAGAACCTGCAGAACCAGGCCGTCACCGTCTCTTTCAACGGGGCCAAGCCGGTGACCGGCAGCAACGGCCTGAACTCCACCTACCTCCAGGTTTTCCAGTGCTGGGGAGCGATGGGGGAGGACGGCAAGCCTGACCCCAAGGCTGCCGAGCCGGATCCGGCCACCTGCCAGTTCGGCGCCGTCGGGCCGGACGGCGACATTTCCACCTCGCAACACCAGCGCTCCCTCCGCAACGACCCGCTGGTCAAGGGCGGGGACTGGGAACAGTTGGCGCCGGAATCCACCAAGATGAACCTGCCCGCGCCGTTCCAGTCAATCGGCGGCGAGGTGACCCGGATCGAGGACGGATTCAACCTCAGTGAATTCCGAAACCCGTTCTTCAATGCCACGACCACTAACGAGCACTCGCGGTTCCTTGCCTCCGGGCAGGGCGACGGTTCGCGCAGCTTCGAACTGCAGACCGGTACCGAAGCCTCCGGCCTGGGCTGCGGGCTGGATCCCGAGGCGCCGAGCGTGGAGACCTGCTGGCTGGTCGCAGTGCCCCGGACGGAGGCGATGGACGAGGTCCAGTCTGCCGGGCCGCTGTCGCCCAGCCTGTGGGCGATGCGCCTGCAAGTGCCGCTGCACTTCCAGCCCACCGCCGCGGTCTGCCCGTCGGACGATGCCGCCACGCTCAGCTCCGGCTCCGAGGCCCTGACCGTGGCCATGAAGTCCTGGATCCCGGGCATCTGCGCGGACCGCAAGTTCACTTTGGGCTTCTCGCCAATGGCGGACCTGCAGGCCCGCCAGCAACTGGGACCGGCGGATCCGCTGAAGTTCACCACCCAGCCGTTGGAAGGCGATGCCGGCAAGGACGTGCTGTACGCGCCGGTGGCGCTGTCCGGCGTCGTCGTCGCGATGACCATCGACAACGTCTGCACCACCCGCTTCACGGAATACACGCTGAAGGATTGCGGCTACGCGAATGAGGCTGCCTTCGAGGCGGACCGGGAGCGCAGTGGTTCGATGGTACGCAACCTGAAGTTCAACGCACGGCTGCTGGCCAAGCTGCTGACCCAGAGCTATGTGGTGCACTCCGCACCCGCCTCGGTGGAAACCGCACCCTTCACCAGCCCGGGCAGCACCAAGTACGGCGTGCCGATGACGTTCAGCCTGCAGTCGGATCCGGAGTTCAAGCGGCTCAACCCGACCGGGCTCGGTTCGGCCGCCAACATGGCGCCGCCGGTGGTAGAGGGCCTGCGCTCGGACGCGGCCGCCGCGGTCTGGGACTGGATCCTGGCCGACGACGCGGGCCGCGCCTTCCTGAACGGCTGCCCGGACGAAGCCGGCATGGTCATCAACCCGTTCTATTCCACCCGCAGTTACGCCGAATGCCCGGACCAGGCAAAGGATCTGGATGCAGCGGCTGCGGCCAAGATCAAGGACACCAAGGTGCCGTCCACCTTCAACTATGCCAAGGCCAACTACCCCTCGGACAGCGCGGCCTACCCGCAGGCCTACTGGACCGAACGGGCACCGGTACTGCGCGAGGACGGCTCCGTGGACCAGCCCGCGCTCACCGTGGGGGACCAGTACGCCCGCGTGGCCGACATGGCAGCGGCAGCGCTGAACACCGTCCGCGCACAGCCGGCATCCACCAGCCAGTGGTGCGCCGAATGTACCCCGGCTGCGTTCAAGTCCGTGCCGCGCCAGGGCTACGGCGGCCGCAGTGTCCTGTCGATCACCGATGCCGCCTCCGCGGCCAAGTTCCAGCTGCCTACCGCCCAGTTGTGCGACACCGCCGGTACCGCCTGTGTCGGGGCCACCGCCCAGAGCTTGCGCACCGCAGCGGCTGGTTTTGTGAAAACCGAAGTGGCCGGCGTGCTGCAGCCTGCCGCCAAGCCGGACTACCGGGACGGTGCCTATCCGCTGACCCTGCCGGTCTATGGAGCAGTCAAGACGGCAGGATTGGCCTCGGCCGATGCGAAGACCTTCGCCTCACTGTTCGACTACCTGTCCACCGATGGCCAGGAGCAGGGTTTCCGCGCCGGCATGCTGCCGCCGGGTTACGCGCCGCTGACGGACGGGCTGCAGGCCAGCACCGTCGCCGCGGTCAAGAGCCTGCAGGCGGTAGCTGCGGCGAAACCGGTCCCGACGGATAAGCCAACAGCCAAGCCGTCGGCGGCCCCGCAGCCGACCGACACCGGCTCCACACCACCTGCCGGCCTGCTGCCGGCGGGCTCCGGTCCGGTACCCGCCGGCACCGGCTCCGGCCCGGCACCGCCGGCCGGCACTCCGGCGGCAACCACCGCGCCGGTCGAACCGCAGGCACTGCCCGGGACCCCGACGGCGCGCACCAGCGGCGGCTGGCCTCCGGCCACCCTGGCCATCGTCCTGGGCGCCGCGCTGGCTGCGATACTTGCCGCACCGCTGCTGGTCAGGGGGAAGCGCCGATGAGCACCATCACCCCGGAAACCCTGATCCCCGAACGTCCCGAGGCCGAGGCTGACCTGGCCAAACCGCGGACACTGCGCAATAGCTATACGGGCCGCGACCATGCGTTCCGCGCCATCACCTTCACCGGCGGCATCATCGTGCTGGTGGTCATGCTGCTGGTCGGTGCCTTCCTAGCCTCCAACGGCGTCCAGGCGATCAACGAGGTGGGGCTGTGGAAGTTCCTGACCACCGCCAACTGGGCACCGGAATCCAACGATTTCGGCATTGCCGCCGTGCTGCTGGGCACCGTGCAGATTGCCGCGGTGGCGCTGCTGGTGGCGATGCCGCTGGCGCTGGGCACCTCCCTGTTCATCACGGAGGTGGCCGGAGGCTGGCTGAAGAAGGTCCTGACCTCCATGGTGGACCTGCTGGCTGCCGTGCCGTCGGTGGTTTTCGGCCTCTGGGGCGCCTACATGCTGCAGCCGAACATCGTGGACTTCAGCAAATGGATTTCCGTCTGGTTCGGCTGGATCCCGCTGTTCCAGGTGGACGGCGTGGATCCGGCCAGTCCGCTGCGGGACACCGTTCCGTTCACCGCCTCCACCTTTATCGCCGGCCTGGTGGTCGCCATGATGATCGTGCCGATCCAGACCTCGATCATGACCGAGTCCTTCCGGCGTGCACCGGTGGGCGAGCGCGAGGGTGCCTTCGCGCTCGGCGCCACCCGGTGGGGGATGATCCGCACCGTGGTGCTGCCGTTCGGCAAGGGCGGCATCATCGGCGGCACCATGCTGGGCCTGGGTCGGGCCTTGGGCGAGACCATTGCCATCTACCTGATCATCAGCCCGGTCTTCGAGATCAAGTTCCACATCCTGGAAAAGGGTGCCAACTCGATCGCCGCCATGATCGCCCTGAAGTACTCCGAATCGAACGAGTTCGCCATGAGTGCGCTGATGGCGGCGGGCTTCTCCCTGTTCCTGATGACCATGGTTGTGAACTTCACCGCTTCGGCGATTATCGCCAAGTCCCGTTCCGGCGCCGACAGCGAGGGTTAGCCATGACAGTTTTGGAATACCACGACGCCGCTTCCGGTCCGGTGGCCGCCGACGCTCCCCGCACCTTCCTGCCGCAGCAGGACCGGGATCCCGCGCCCGCCGAGCAGGCGCGGATCCGGCCCGGGGCTTCGGCCAATGCCAAGCTGGCGGTGGCCGGCGCCGCCGCGGCCGGCCTGTCCATGGGATTGCTGCTGACCGCCGGCATCGGGCTGATCCCGCCCGGCTGGACGCTGATTGTGTCCTACCTGTGGTTCGTGCTGATCTACAGCACGCTGGTCTTCATGCGCGAGCAGTTCAGTGCCGTCCGGGACCGGTTCGTGACCGTGCTGATGGTCTCCGCCGGTGTCACGGTCCTGGGCACCCTGGCCCTGGTCATCGGGTTCGTCTTCACCCGGGGACAGGAGCCGCTGGCCTACTGGAACTTCTTCAGCCAGGACATGACCGGCGTCGGGCCCCTCTCCGGCCTGGATCAGGGCGGCATCCTGCACGCCCTGGTCGGCACCCTGCAGCAGATCGGCATCGCGCTGGCCATCACGCTGCCGCTCGGGCTGACCACCGCCATCTACCTGAACGAGGTGGGCGGCCGGTTCGCCAAGGTGGTGCGCACCGTCGTCGAGGCCATGACCGCGCTGCCCTCGGTGGTCGCCGGCCTGTTCATCTATGCCTCAGTGGTCATGGTCATCACGCACCAGACCAACGGTTTTGCCGCGGCCCTGGCCATCACCGTGCTGATGCTGCCGATCATGATCCGTTCCGCCGACGTCGTGCTGCGGCTGGTGCCCGGCAACCTCCGGGAGGCCGGCCTGGCTTTGGGCGCCGGGCAGTGGGCGGTGGTCTGGCATGTGGTCCTGCCGACGGTCCGCTCGGGCCTGGCCACCGCCGTCATCCTGGCCACGGCCCACGGCATCGGCGAAACGGCCCCGGTGCTGCTGACCTCCGGCTTCACCGGCGTGATGAACTTCAATCCGTTCTACGGTCCGCAAACGCCGCTGCCGCTGGCGGCTTTGGAACTGGTCCGCTCGCCGGTGCCGCAGATGGTGGCCCGGGGATTCGCGACGGCGGCCTTCCTGCTGTTCGTGGTGCTGGTCCTGTTCATCCTGGCCCGCTGGGTCGGCGGGCAGGAAGCGGGCAAGGCCACGGATGCACAGCTGCGGCGGATGGCCGCACGCTCGCGGCGGGACCTGCCGCGGATCGAAAAGAACTACCACGACTTCAACTACCAGCAGGAGAAAGAATGACCCGCAGCGCCAGGATCGCCGGCATTGTGGCAGCGTTGTGCCTGATCTTCGCAGGCCTGGCGCCGGCCCAGGCCGCCAACTACATCCGCATCGGCGGCTCGGGGTCCTCCTGGGCCGGCAACGCCTTGCAGGACTGGGTCTCCCGGGTCGGCGCCCAGGGCGTCACGGTGGATTACGAAAGCAAGGGCTCGTCCACCGGGCGCAAGGAATTCGCCGATTCGATGAAGCAGTTCGCGGTCTCGGAAATCCCGTACACCGGGGACACGGCCGATCCGAAGGACAACAGCCGGCCGAATTTCAAGTACGGCATGCTGCCGGTGGTGGCCGGCGGCACGGCCTACATGTACAACCTGAGGGCCGGCAGCGGGCGGCTGGACACGCTCAAGCTGTCGCAGAAGGCCATTGCCAAGATCTTCACCGGCCAGGTCACCAAGTGGAACGACAAGGTCATCACCGCGGACAATCCCGGCGTGGCGCTGCCCGATGCCACCATCAACGTCGTGGTCCGTTCCGACGGCTCCGGCGCCACCGCCCAGTTCACCCTGTGGCTGCTGCGCCAGTTCCCGTCCGACTACGCCAAGCTGTGCCAGGTCACCGGCTGTGACCCGAACAGCGCGACGTCGTTCTTCCCCACCAAGGGACTGAAGAACTTCGTGGCCCAGAATGGTTCGCAGGGCGTGACCACTTACACGGCCAACAACCTCTACACGATCAACTACGACGAGTACTCCTACGCCCGCGGCATCAATTTCCCGGTGGCGCAGGTCAAGAACGCCGCCGGCTTCTACACCCTGCCGACCGAGCATGCCGTGGCGGTGGCGCTGACCCAGGCCCGGATCAACCAGAACCCGAAGTCGGAGAATTACCTCTCGCAGGACCTCTCGAAGGTCTACGGCTACCTGGACCCGCGCTCCTACCCGATGTCCGCCTACTCCTACATGATCGTGCCGACGGAGAAGACCGACGCGCTCAACGAAGCCCAGGGCGCGACCCTGGGGTACTTCGCCAACTACGCGCTGTGCGAGGGCCAGCGCTCGATGGGGCAGCTGGGCTATTCGCCGCTGCCGATGAACCTGGTCCTGGCCGCCATGGACCAGCTGCGCAAGGTTCCCGGCGTGGACAAGGCGACGCGGGCCAAGATGGACCAGACCGCCGCGAGCGTGAGCAAGGGCGGCACACCGGCCTGCAACAACCCGACCTTCAAGCCCGGGGATTCGCCGGCGCTAAACCAGCTGGTGCGCAGCGCGCCCTTCGACGCCGCCTGCGCTGCCGCCTGCCGCGCGCCGTGGACCGGCGAAGGGGCAGCCGAGAACCAGGGACCGGGCAGCACCGGCGCCAACAAGGGCAACAAGGCTGCCGGGGCCAAGCCGGCCGTGAAGCAGCCGACGGCGACCGCGCAGGCCGGCCCGGCCGGTGCCGCCGGCAACGGGGGAGGGGCGGCAGGTGCCGGACAGGCTCCGGCCGCCGGTACCGTCGGAACGACGAGCGGTGGGACCGCCGGCTGCGATGCCGATACCGGTGCATGCGCGGACGGAGCGGTGGTCGCTGCCGCCGGAACCGGCACCCAACTGCTGACCCCGGTCTCCACCACCATCGCCGGCAGCAACGGCTGGGGCCAGACCCAGCTGCTGCTGGTGGTCGTCGGCGGACTGCTGCTGTTGCTGGTCCTGGCACCGCCGCTGCTGGCGCGTGAATTGGAGAAGCGGCGCGCCGGCCGGAGAAATTCCGCGTGAGCGCACACAGCTACACGGCGCCGGCGCCCTGGCGGACCGTGACCGCCCTGGCCCTGCTGATGCTCGCCGTGGTGATCATCGGCCAGGTCCTGAACATCGTCCTGGTCTCCTCCCTGCAGCACGCCAACGCGCAGACCCGGCTCTATGACGAGCTGAGGCTGAGCCTGAGCGAAGGCTCGGCACCGCTGGCCCCGGTCGATGCCGAGGGCCGCCCGGTGGTACCGGGTACCCCGCTGGCCCTGCTGACGATCGACAGCCTGGGCATCCGGGAGGTCGTGGTCGAGGGTACCGCGGCTGGCCAGACCATGCTCGGCGTCGGCCACCGCAGGGACACCCCGCTGCCGGGCCAGCCCGGTACCAGCGTCCTGATGGGCCGTTCCGGTGCCTACGGCGGAGTCTTCCGCAACCTGGACAAACTGGCGCCGGGGTCCCGGTTCAACGTGGTGACCGGGCAAGGGACCGCCGAGTACGAGGTCATCGGCCTGCGGCGCGCCGGCGACATCGCACCGCCTGCGCTGGCCGCGGACGAAGGGCGGCTGACCTTGACCACCGCGGCCGGCGTGCCCTACCTGCCGGACGATGTGCTCCGGGCAGACGCGAAGCTGGTTTCCAAGCCGTTCGCCCGGGCCGGCCAGGCCTTTGCCCCGGGCTCGCTGCCGGAGGCCGAGCGGGCGCTGGGCCAGGACACCGGGAACCTGTCCACCACCGCGCTGACCCTGCAGCTGCTGATCCTGTCGGTGGCCGCGGGACTCTGGGCCTGGTTCCGCTGGGGCAAGCGGGAAGCCTGGCTGGTGTTCCTGCCGGTACTCGCGGCGGTCTCGGTGGCCGCCGGCACCCAGTTCAACTACCTATTGCCGAATCTGTTGTGAGGAATTCCATGAATATCAAAGCCCGGCGCTCTGCCGCCCTGGTGCCCGCCACTCCGGCGCCCGCGACCGAGGCCCTGCCCGCCGTGGACGCCGCAGGGCTCGGGCAGCTGGCGGTGTTCGACGAACCGACGACCGATGTCCCGTCCGGTGCCGCCCGGCTCCGGGCCGAGAACATCAGCGCCTGGTTCGGCGACCGGAAGGTGCTGGACCGTGTCTCGCTGACCATGGAACCGGGTAAGGTGACCGCGCTGATCGGCCCGTCCGGCTGCGGCAAGTCAACCTTCCTGCGGATCCTGAACCGGATGCACGAAATGGTCCCCTCGGCCTCGCTGGCCGGCCAGGTGCGGCTGGACGGCACGGACATCTACGATCCGTCCCAGCGGGTGACGGCGGCCCGGCGGCAGATCGGAATGGTCTTCCAGAAAGCCAACCCGTTCCCGGCCATGTCCATCTACGAGAATACGATCGCGGGCCTGAAGCTGGCCGGGATCAAGGCGGATCGCGTGGAAAAGGACTTCCTGGTGGAGGACTCGCTGCGCAAGGCGTCCCTCTGGGAAGAGGTCAAGGACAGGCTCCACCAGCCCGGCGGCGGCCTTTCCGGCGGCCAGCAGCAGCGGCTGTGCATCGCCCGCTCGCTGGCCGTCTCGCCGCGCGTGCTGCTGATGGACGAGCCGTGTTCGGCCCTGGACCCGACCTCCACCCGGCGGGTCGAGGAGACCATTCATTCGCTCCGGGGCCAGATCACCATCGTCATCGTCACGCACAACATGCAGCAGGCGGCGCGGGTCTCGGACGAGTGCGCCTTCTTCCTGGCGGCCCACAACCAGCCCGGCGGGATCGTGGAACACGGCGACACCGAGGCAATGTTCGGCGCTCCGCGCGATTCCCGCACCAGCGACTACGTCAATGGCCGCTTCGGATAAGTCCCGGGCAGGCCAGCGGACCCTGGCCGGGACGGCGGCGGGTGCCGCCGCCGTCGTCGCCGGGTTCGCGGCCTGGCTGATCCTGCTGCCGCACAGCGCGCCGCCGGTCGACGTGCGGCCGGCCGGCTACGCGGCGGCCGTGCAGCCGGCGGCACCCAACGCGGCCCCGGCGGCTGCGCAGCAGGCCGCCGCGCCGCCGATTGCGCCGCCTGCGGAGCCCGCTGCGGCGTCCCAGGCGGCGCCCGCGGCGGTTGATCCGGCCTGGCTGGGCAGCACCGCAGCAGCGGCCGGGATCCCCGACCGTGCCCTGCTGGCCTATGCCTCGGCCGCTCTTTCCGTGGCCCGCACCGATCCGGCGTGCCGGCTGGGCTGGACTACCTTGGCGGCGATCGGCGCCGTCGAATCCGGGCATGGAACCCACGGCGGGGCGTCGCTGGCGGCGGATGGTACCGCGGCACCGCGGATCGTGGGGCCGCGGCTGGACGGCACCGGCTTTGCCCGGATCCAGGACACGGACAGCGGAACCTTCGACGGCGACCCGGCGTGGGACCGCGCCGTGGGACCGCTGCAGTTCATCCCCTCGACCTGGCTGCGCTACGGCGCGGATGGCAGTGGGGACGGCATCGCGGATCCGCAGAACATCGACGACGCGGCCCTGGCCGCCGGCCGGTATCTGTGCGCCGCCGGCGGGGACCTATCTTCCGGCGCCGGATGGTCCGCGGCCGTCTACGCCTACAACCACTCCGGGGAGTACCTGCAGTCGGTCCTCGCGCAAGCCAATGAGTACGCTGCGAAGAGCTCCTGACGCCAGCGAAAGGGGATGCGGGCCGCGTGCTGGCAGCCGGCCTAGCTTGGCAGCCGGCTCCGTCCGCCGGCCAAGGTCCGCGTCGCCCGCGCAGCCGTGGACGTGACCGCCTCCAGCGGTCCTTTCCAGCCGGCGGCCTGGAACAGCATCCCGGCCACGACCACCAGCACCACCTGGCTCCAGTAGAGCTGGCCGCGCGTGAGCGGCAGGCCCACCTCCAGCACCATCGCCATGATCCAGACGTGGGCCGCGTACAGGCTCAAGGTCATCGCGCCGGGGCCGCTGAGCGGGGCCAGCAGCGCCGGCCAGCGCGATCCGATGAGCAGGCACAGTGCCAGGACCACGGCGGCGGTACCGCTGGTATGCAGCAGGTCCAGGCCGGCGCCGGAATGCGGCGAGGCGGAGCCGAGCCACCACCAGGAGTCCTGCTGCTCCACCCAGCTCATGTTGACCACGTAGATGGCATCGAAATCCGCCCGCTGGGCCGGGCCGGTCGCGGCGACCTCGGCATAGCCGCCCAGCTTGTCCATCGTCAGCCAGGAGAGCGCCTTGGCCCCCACGGCAGCCACTGCGCCGCAAGCCAGCAGCCACAGCTGGTGGGAGGTGCGCAGCAGGTCCAGCCGGCCGATGGTCAGGCCCACGAGGATGTACGAGAACCATTGCAGCACCGGGTAGTAGCCGGTCAGGAAGATGTCCGAGAGCAGCATCCACGGCTGGAACAGGTCCGCCGTGCCGGGACTGTGCCCCAGCACCCCTTCGGGCGGGACGTTGGCCAGCGCCCAGGGGCGCAGCAGGAAGGCCAGCGCGGGGGAGAGCAGCATCCAGCCGGCGGCCAGGCCGGCCAGCGTGGGCAGGCGCAGCTGCAGGAACGGCAGCGCGCACAGGAACAGGACAGCGTAATTGACCAGGATGATGGCGATGTTCACGTCCAGGCCGCCCAGCAGCAGTCCGATGGCACCGATCAGCACCGCCCGCACGGCGATGCCGGCACGGTCCGCCATCAGGCCGCGGCCGAAGTGCGGCCGGCTGCCGCCGGTCAGCAGCGCAAGGCCGACGCCGGCCACCACCGCGAACAGCGCGGATGAGCGGCCCGAGAACACCAGGCCCACGAAGCTGGGTTCGGCCGCACCGCCGTCCAGGCCTTTGTCGAAGAGCGGAAAGATGTGGGTGGACATCATGCCCAGCAGGGCGATCCCGCGTGCTGCGTCTACTCCCCGGATCCGGCGGCTGGTGGCTGCTGCAGCTGCTGGTGACATGACCCGATAATCTCACACGTAAAGTGGAGCGGTGACTGGATACACCCATAATCCCCACGACGGTGTCCGGCTGGCCTACGAGGAGTACGGTACCGGCGAGCCGCTGCTGCTGGTGCACGGCACCGGCCTGTCGAAGGCCGCCTGGCGCGGCCTGGGCTACCGCAAGGCGCTGGCCGGCTGGCGGCTCATCGCCCTGGATATGCGCGGCCACGGCCGCAGCGGCAAGCCGCACGAGGACGCCGCCTACACCACCGAGGCCTTCATGGCGGACGTGGAGGCCGTGCTGGACGCCTGCGGCGTCGAGTCCGCCCACTACTTCGGCTATTCCTTTGGGGCCAGGGTCGGTTTCGGCCTGGCCGCCGCCCGGCCGGACCGGATCCGTTCGCTCGCCTGCCTGGGCGGGACCTGGCGTGCGCTGGGCGGCCAGGTCGGGGATCTGTTCTTCCCCGGCTACCTCGAGGCGCTTGAGCGCGGTGGCATGCCGGCCTTCATCGACGGCTGGGCCGCCCGTGCCGGCCACCCGCTGGACCCGGTCACGGCCCATGCCTTCGGAACCAACGACGCCGCGGCCCTGGCGGCGTATTTCCGCCAAGGTGAGCGCCTGCCCGGCCTGGCCGAGGACGAACTGGCCCGGCTGCAGGTCCCGGCGCTGCTGCTGGCCGGAAGCCGCGATCATCCGCGGGCGGAGGATTCACGCCGGGCGGCGGAACTGATGCCGCACGCGCAGTTCCGGGAACTGCCCGGCCTGGACCATGGGACGTCGTTGGCGGCTGTGGAACCGGTCACAACACTGCTGCGGGACTTCCTCCAGGCGCAGGCGAGCCGGGTCTGAGGCGCCGGCCACTGACCGGCCGCGCATTCCATGAAACCTGCTCCGGCACGGTAACGTTTTCCCCATGGCTGAGTCTGAAATCCGTGAGTACACTTTTGGCACCCTGGTCACCGCCATGGTCACCCCGTTCACCGAGGACGGCGAAGTGGATTACGCAACGACGGCCGAGTTGGCCGCCAAACTCGTCGACGACGGCTGCGACGGGCTCGTAGTCACCGGGACCACCGGCGAGACCTCGACGCTGAGCGACGAAGAGAACCTGGGCATGTTCAAGACCGTGCGCGACGCCGTGGGCGGCCGTGCCAAGGTCATCGCCGGTTCCACCACCAACGACACCCGCCATTCCATCCGGCTCTCCCGCCAGGCCGCCGAGCTGGGCGTGGACGGCCTGCTCGTGACCACCCCGTACTACAACAAGCCGAGCCAGGCCGGGGTCCAGGCCCACATCGAAGCCATCGCCGATGCGACCGACCTGCCGGTGATGGTCTACGACATTCCCGGCCGTGCCTGCATTCCGATCGAAACCGAGACCCTGATCCGTCTCGCCGAGCATCCGCGCATCGTGGCGCTCAAGGATGCCAAGGCCGACTACCAAGCCACCACGCGCGTGCTGGCGAACACCGACCTGGACGTCTACTCCGGCGACGACGGGCTCACCCTGCCGCTGATGGCTGCCGGCGCCGTCGGCGTCGTCTCCGTCACCGCGCACGTGGCGACGGCCCAGTACCGCGCCCTGGTCGATGCCATGCACGCCGGCGACCTGGCCACCGCCCGCCGGCTGCACTTCGAGCTGGATCCGATCCAGCGTGCCGTCATGACCCACATCCAGGGTGCCGTGGCGGCCAAGCAAATTCTTAAGTGGCAGAAAGTCCTGCCCAACTCGGTGGTCCGCCTGCCGCTGGTCGAGCCGACCGACGCCGAGCTCGCACCCATCCTGGCCGATCTTGCGGAAGCCGGCTGGAACCTGGAGGTCTAAGGCCAAGCATGAGTGAATCCACAATTTCACAGCTGCGTACCCCGCCGAAGCTCGCGGACGGCACCCTGCGCATTGTGCCCCTCGGCGGGCTCGGCGAAATCGGCCGGAACATGGCCGTCTTCGAAATCGATTCCAAGCTGCTGATTGTGGACTGCGGGGTGCTGTTCCCCGAGGAGCACCAGCCCGGCGTGGACCTGATCCTGCCGGACTTCTCCTACATCGAGGACCGTCTCGACGACGTCGTCGGCGTCGTGCTGACCCACGGGCACGAGGACCACATCGGAGCCGTGCCGTACCTGCTGCGGCTACGCCAGGACATTCCGCTGATCGGCTCCCAGCTGACCCTTGCCCTGGTCGAGGCCAAACTGGCCGAGCACCGGATCAAGCCCTACACCCTGACCGTTTCCGAGGGCCAGATCGAGCAGTTCGGACCGTTCGAATGTGAATTCGTGGCGGTCAACCACTCTATTCCGGACGCGCTGGCCGTCTTCATCCGGACCGCGGCCGGCAATGTGCTGCACACCGGCGACTTCAAGATGGACCAGCTGCCGCTGGACGGGCGGATCACCGACCTGCGCGCTTTCGCCCGGCTGGGTGAGGAGGGCGTGGACCTGTTCATGCCGGACTCCACCAACGCGGACGTCCCCGGGTTCACCACCGCGGAAAAGGAAATCGGTCCGGTGCTGGAACGGCTCTTCGGCCAGGTCGAAAAGCGCATCATCGTGGCCTCCTTCTCCTCGCACGTGCACCGGGTGCAGCAGGTGCTCGACGCCGCCGCGGCGCACGGGCGGCATGTGGCCTTCGTGGGCCGCTCCATGGTCCGCAACATGGGGATCGCCGAAAAGCTCGGCTACCTCAACGTGCCCGAGGGCATCCTGGTGGAGCTGAAGAACGTCGAGGACTTCCCCGACGACAGGATTGTGCTGATGTCCACCGGGTCCCAAGGCGAGCCGATGGCGGCCCTGTCCCGGATGGCCAACGGGGACCACCGGGTCAAGGTCGGCCAAGGGGACACGGTGATCCTGGCCTCCTCGCTGATCCCCGGGAACGAGAACGCGGTGTTCCGGGTGATCAACGGTCTGCTTAAGCTCGGCGCCGACGTCATCCACAAGGGCAATGCCAACGTGCACGTTTCCGGCCACGCCGCCGCCGGTGAGCTGCTCTACTGCTACAACATCATCAAGCCGAAGAACGTGATGCCGGTGCATGGGGAAACCCGGCACCTGATCGCCAACGGCAAGCTGGCCCAGGCCACCGGTATCCCGGAAGAGAATGTGCTGCTGACCGACGGCGGCACCGTGGTCGACCTCGCCGGCGGCAAGGCCCGGATCGTGGGCCAGCTCGAATGCGGCTTCGTCTATGTGGACGGATCCAGCATCGGCGAGATTACCGATGCTGACCTGAAGGACCGCCGGATCCTGGGTGAAGAGGGCTTCATCTCGGTGATCACGGTGGTGAACCGCAGCACCGGCAAGATCGTTTCCGGCCCCGAGATCCACGCCCGCGGCTTCGCCGAGGATGATGCGGTGTTCGACGAGATCAAGCCCAAGATCACCGCTGCGCTGGAAGAGGCTGTGGTGGGCAACCTGGACCACACCACCTACCAGCTGCAGCAGGCTGTCCGCCGTGTCATCGGCACCTGGGTGAACCGCCGCTACCGCCGCCGGCCGATGATCGTGCCGGTGGTGCTGGAGGCGTGACACCGGACGCTTCCGGCCGCGAGATCCCCCAGCCCGGCCTGCTTTGCGGGTAACCTAGCCCCTATGGCGACTCGTACTTCTCCTGCCCGAAACGGCAACCAGCAGTCGCGCGGCAAGTCACCGGCCGGATCCGGGCGTGCCTCCTCCGGGCGCGGCAAGTCTACGTCCACCAAAGCAGTCCAGCCGTCCGGCCCGGAGCATGCCGGGCTGCTGCCGCGGATGATCCACGGAGCCTGGATGGGCGTGGCCCGGATTGTCGCAGCCGGTATCCGCAAGCTGGGCCCGGACGTGCACCCGGATTACGAGCTGCGCCGCGACGGCACCGGTCTGTTCCTGCTGCTGGTGGCCGCGCTGGTGGCCGTCGTCGAATGGTGGGACCTCGACGGCGGCTTCGCCGACGTCGTGCACGCCGTCTTCGGCGGGACCTTCGGCTGGATGGCCCTGGTCCTGCCGGTCTTCCTGGGCGCCTTCGCCGTGCGCCTCTTCCGCTACCCGGAGCAGAACGCGGCCAATAACCGGATCGCCGTCGGCCTGAGCCTGGCCATGCTCTCGGGCACCGGGCTGGCGCATGTCATCGGCGGCCAGCCGGCGCTGGCCGCCGGGCTGGATCCGCTCTGGCACGCCGGCGGCATGGTCGGCTACCTGGTGGCCGGGCCGCTGGCCGGGATCAACGTGCTGATTCCGGTGGTGGCGTACTCGCTGCTGGCCTTTGTCAGCGTGCTGATCGTGACCGCCACCCCGTTCCGCCACATTCCGCTGCGGCTGCGGGCCCTGTACGAGCATCTGATGGGCCAGGACCTGCGCGACGGCACGGACCCGGACGCCCACGACCAGAGCTACCTGTACGAGCATGACGCCCCGGCGGCCCCGGCCAAGAAGAAGCGCCGCCGCTTCGGCAAGGACAAGAACGCCGAACCGGTGTCCGAGGACGAGACATTCCACATTTCGGAGGCATTCGAAACCCCCGTCATCGAACCGGACCCGGACGACGAGCCCGCCCCGGCGGCGCCCAAGGTACCGCCGGGGGTGCGCCGTCCCACCCGCGCCGAACTCGAGATGGACAAGCTCAAGCGCGACCAGGGCCTGCTGCCCGGTGGTGCCGTGCCCGAAGGCGCCACCGAGGCGATACCGGTGCTGCCCGAGCCGGCCACCGCCGTCGTGCCCATGCTGCACCGGGTACCGGAACCGCCCGCGACCCCGATCCCGCAGCGGACCGAGCAGCTCCAGCTCTCCGGGGACGTGGCCTACACGTTGCCGTCGTCGGACTTCCTGGTGGCCGGGCCGCCCTCGAAGGAGCGCTCCGAGGCCAACGACGCCGTGGTCGCGGCGCTGACCCAGACGCTGGACCAGTTCAATGTTGACGCGCACGTCACCGGCTTTTCGCGCGGCCCGACGGTCACCCGCTACGAGATCGAGCTGTCGCCGGGCACCAAGGTAGAACGGGTCACCGCGCTGTCCAAGAACATCTCCTATGCCGTGGCCAGCTCCGATGTGCGCATCCTCAGTCCGATCCCGGGCAAGTCGGCAATCGGCATCGAAATCCCGAACACCGACCGCGAGACCGTCTCCCTGGGTGACGTGCTGCGCTCGAACAACGCCCGTAAGACGGACCACCCGATGGTGATGGGTGTGGGCAAGGACGTCGAAGGCGGCTTCGTGGTGGCCAACCTGGCCAAGATGCCGCACATGCTGGTCGCCGGCGCCACCGGTGCCGGTAAGTCCTCGTTCGTGAACTCGATGATCACCTCGATCCTGATGCGCGCCACTCCGGACGAGGTACGCATGGTGATGGTGGACCCCAAGCGTGTGGAACTGACCGCCTACGAGGGCGTGCCGCACCTGATCACCCCGATCATTACCAACCCGAAGAAGGCGGCCGAGGCCCTGCAGTGGGTGGTCCGGGAGATGGACACCCGCTACGACGACCTGGCGAACTTCGGCTACAAACACATCGACGATTTCAACAAGGCAGTGCGGAACGGCAAGGTCCACCCGCCGGCCGGATCCCAGCGGGTCATGAAGCCGTACCCCTACCTGCTGGTCATCGTGGACGAGCTGGCGGACCTGATGATGGTGGCCCCGCGCGACGTCGAAGACTCGATCGTGCGCATCACCCAGCTGGCCCGTGCCGCCGGTATCCACTTGGTGCTGGCTACCCAGCGCCCGTCGGTCGACGTCGTCACCGGACTGATCAAGGCGAACGTGCCCTCGCGCATGGCGTTCGCGACCTCCTCCGTGACGGACTCCCGGGTGGTGCTGGACCAGCCGGGAGCCGAGAAGCTGATCGGCCAGGGTGACGCGCTCTTCCTGCCGATGGGTATGTCCAAGCCGATGCGTGTGCAGGGCGCCTGGGTCTCCGAAGCCGAGATCCACCAGGTGGTCGAGCATGTCAAGGGCCAGCTGCAGGCGGACTACCGCGAGGATGTCGCCGTCGAGGCGCCCAAGAAGCAGATCGACGACGACATCGGAGACGACCTGGACGTGCTGCTGCAGGCGACCGAGCTGGTCGTCACCACGCAGTTCGGTTCCACCTCGATGCTCCAGCGCAAGCTGCGCGTGGGTTTTGCCAAGGCAGGCCGGCTCATGGACCTGCTTGAGTCCCGTGGTGTGGTCGGCCCGTCGGAGGGCTCGAAGGCCCGCGATGTGCTGGTCAAGCCGGATGACCTTGCGGCCACGCTGGCGGCCATCCGTGGCGACGAGGCTCCGGCTGCCGGGGCGGCGGATCCGATGACGGAGGCGCTGGCAGACAACGCCAACGCGAACCACGGCACGGACGAGCCGGTGGATCTGGTGGCCCGGGACCTGGATGCGCGGCCGCAGGCGGTGGATTATTACGACGACGATGATGGCTCCGGTTCCGAAGACGCCTGGAGCCTCACCGGCCGGTGACCGGTATCCGTGACCAAGCCGCACAAATCCCCGGCCGGGGGGACCCGCCGTCGCCCGCCCGGTAGCCTTGTCAGGTGAGTGAATCCCTGTCCCGGCCCGTACCCCTGCTGAATATCGCCAATGTCCTGACCGTGCTGCGCATCTTGATGGTGCCGGTCTTCATCTGGTTCATGCTGGTGGACGCCGGAGCCGGTGGCCTGTTCCGCTGGTTGGCGGTGCTGGTCTTCGCAGCGGCCATTTATACGGACAAGCTGGATGGGGACATCGCGCGCAGCCGCGGACTCATTACCAATTTCGGCAAGATCGCCGACCCGATTGCGGACAAACTGCTAATCGGTTCGGCGCTGATCCTGCTCTCGGCCCTCGGCGAGCTGCCGTGGTGGGTGACTGTCCTGATCCTGGTCCGCGAAGTGGGCATCACCCTGCTCCGCTTCGTGGTGATCAAATACGGCGTGATGCCCGCCTCCCGGGGCGGCAAGCTCAAGACTGTGCTGCAGACGGCGGCCATCTTCCTGTACCTGATGCCGCTGGAACAGTGGCTGGGCCCGGCCGGCGGCATCTATGCCGCCGTGTCATTCGCCGTCATGATGGTGGCGGTGCTGGTAACTGTCGTCACCGGGGTGGATTATGTTGCCAAGGCCTGGCGGCTGCGTGCCGCCGCGCGCTGACCGAAATCCGGTTGAAAGCAGACCGAAAGCCGATCCAAGGGGAACCGATGCCACTGACTGCAGCAGCCGAGGAAGTGGTGCTGGCCGCCATTGCCAAGAAGATCACCGTGGCCACGGCGGAATCATTGACCGCGGGCATGGTAGCTTCGGCCCTCGCTACGGTCCCGGGAGCCTCGGGGACCCTGCAGGGCGGCATCGTTTCCTACCAAAACTCGGTCAAGTCCTCGTTGCTGGGCGTGGACGCAGACCTGCTCGAACGCAATGGCGCCGTTGATGCGGATGTCGCACGCCAGATGGCTGCCGGTGCCCGCCGGGCACTGCAGGCGGACGTCGGCATCTCCACCACTGGAGCTGCCGGCCCCGAGCCGCACGGAGGAAAAAGCGTTGGCACGGTCTTCGTGGGGGTCGCGACGGCTGCCGGCAGCCGCGCCGTCGAGTTCCGGTTCGACGGCGACCGCGCCGAGATCAGGCTGCAGGCTGCCGCCGCCGCGCTGGCCGAATTGCGCCGTGCCGTGGTGGAGCAGCCGGCCAGGCCGACAGTGTTCCGGGACGGGCCGGTCCGGGCCGGCCGGGGGGAACAAAATAAATGACCCGGGAGTTATCAAAGGTGTCGGCAACTGCTAGCGTTGTTGGCTAAGCTTTAGAAATCAGCGGTTTCGGCCGCGGTAGAGATACAAGGGAGCAAGGCGATACACATGGTTAAGCAGCCCGTATCCGTGAACGGCGTAGTCCGTTGGCGTGATGTGGGCCTGGCTACGGAAGCCCATCGAGAGAAGGAGCGCAAGATGGTAGTGCTACGCCACGAAATTGGTGACGTCCTTCGCGATGTCCGGCAGCGTCAGGGCCGCACCCTGCGCGAAGTGTCACACAGCGCCCGTGTTTCCCTCGGTTACCTGAGCGAAGTCGAACGCGGCCAGAAGGAAGCTTCATCGGAACTGCTTTCATCCATTTGCTCCGCACTCGAGGTGCCGTTATCGCTGATGCTCCGCCAGGTGAGCGACCGCGTCGCGGATGCCGAAGGCGTGATCATTCCGGACACGGTGCCGCAGGAGCTGTCCCGGGAATTCGTTTCGGAAATTCCGGATGAACTTCCGGAAGACCTCAGCCGCGGCCTCGCCTCGGCCCGGTCCTAAGACTCCAGCCAGGCGGACCGCCTGGCAAGGGGCCGGCTCCCGCACAGCGGGACCCGGCCCTTCTGTCTGCCCAGATCCGGTGGCGCAGTTCCGGCTGGATTGGTTCCGGTTGGGTGCTAGTGCAGCGGGGGCTCGTGGGCGTAGCTCTGGTTCAGCCGGTCCAGCAGGTCGGCCAACGCATCGAGGTCTTTGACCCGCCAATCGCCGAGCCGGTTCCGGAACGCCTCCTTGCGGGCCAGTTGGGCTGCCGCCAGGCGGGTCCGGCCCGCTTCGGTGAGAGAAATCGACTGGGCCCGCCCGTCCACCGGATCCGCCTGCTTGTGCACCAGGCCCAATTGCTCAAGCATCGCAATTTGCCGGCTGACCGAGGGCTTGCCGACGCCGATATTGGCCGCCAGATCGGTCAGCCGCATGGATTCCTCACGCTGCAGGATCGCCAGCAGCCCGTAGGCGGCCGGCTCCATGTCCGGATGGACCTGCCGGGCCACACGGTGCGAGTTCGCGCGGGCACGCCGCCACAGGACGCTCAACTGCCGCTCCAAGGCGTCGATGGCCGCATCGAATTCGGGGCTGTCCGGTGGGGCCTGATCGCTCATGGTCCCCATTCTAATTCCCGCGGCACCCGGTCCCTAAGGATGAATCCGCAGCCGTCTGCATGAGAAGATATCGGGGTGCGATTGAGCGACTTCTGGCGGCTGATGGATGAGGAGTTCGGCTCAGGCTACTCCCGCGTACTGGCGGCGGACCTGGTGCTGACCAGCTTGGGCGGCCGCACGGCGGCCGAGTCCCTGAAGGCCGGCGTGCCGCCGAAGACGGTGTGGCTGGCTGTCTGCGAGATGCAGGATGTGCCGCCCCAGCGCAGGCTTGGCCGCGATATCAAGCCCTCGCGCTGACCGGCCGGATATTCGAATATTTGTTCGGATAGGAGTAAGCTCCTACACAGGGAATTAAATCCAACGGGAGCTGCCGTGTTCTCCACACACGGCACCGGCGCCGCAATTTTGTCAGTGCCGCAGGATAGTGTCCCAAGTGGGCAATAAAGGCAGGCCTTGGGGCCGCAAAGAGACTGAGGTGAACAATGGCCGCACCGGCAGACCGCGAGAAGGCTCTCGAAGCCGCACTTGCGCAGATCGACAAGCAGTTCGGTAAGGGATCCATCATGCGCCTGGGTGATGAAACCCGGGCGCCCATCGAGACGATTCCCACCGGATCCATCGCACTGGACGTTGCGCTGGGCATCGGCGGCCTGCCACGGGGCCGCGTCGTGGAGATCTACGGACCGGAGTCCTCCGGTAAGACCACCGTGGCCCTGCATGCGGTGGCCAACGCCCAGCGCAACGGTGGCATTGCTGCGTTCATCGACGCCGAGCATGCCCTGGATCCGGAATACGCCAAGAAGCTGGGCGTCGATACGGACGCGCTGCTGGTATCCCAGCCGGACACCGGTGAGCAGGCCCTGGAGATCATGGATATGCTGGTGGGCTCGGGCTCGCTGGACATCGTGGTCGTGGACTCCGTCGCCGCGCTGGTGCCGCGTGCGGAAATCGAAGGCGAAATGGGTGACAGCCATGTGGGTCTGCAGGCCCGCCTGATGAGCCAGGCGCTGCGGAAGATCACCGGCCGGCTGAGCCAGACCAAGACGACGGCGATCTTCATCAACCAGCTGCGCGAAAAGATCGGCGTATTCTTCGGCAGCCCGGAAACCACCACGGGCGGCAAGGCACTGAAGTTCTATGCCTCTGTCCGCATCGACGTCCGACGCATCGAGACGCTGAAAGAGGGCACGAATCCGGTCGGCAACCGGACCCGCGCCAAGATTGTCAAGAACAAGATGGCCCCGCCCTTCAAGCAGGCCGAGTTCGACATCATCTATGGTCAGGGCATTTCCCGCGAGGGCGGCCTGATCGACATGGGTGTCGAACACGGCCTGGTGAAGAAGTCCGGCGCCTGGTTCACCTACGACGGGGACCAGCTGGGCCAGGGCAAGGAAAATGCGCGCAACTTCCTGCGCGACAACCCGGATCTGGCGGACGAACTCGAACGCCGGATCAAGGAGAAGCTGGGCATCGGGGTCAAGCCCGAGGCTGCCGAGGGCGGCGAGCCCAAGCTCAAGGCTGTGGACGGCTTCTAGGCGGACGGCAGCTCAGCGGTGCATCCAGCAACGCATCCCAGACGCGGCAGGTCTGCCGGCCCCACACCCGGGACGCCGGCGGATCTGACCCCGGAAGCGGATCCTTACGAAGTGGCGCGGTCCATCGTCCTGCGCCAGCTGACGATGGCGCCCCGCAGCCGCCACCAGCTCGAACTCAAGCTGGCCGAACGTGGTGTCCCCGACGACGTGGCGGCCGCCGTGCTGGACCGCTTCGAAGAGGTCCGGCTGGTGGATGACGCGGAGTTCGCCCGGATGTGGGTCGGCAGCCGGGCGCGTACCCGTTCCCTGGCCCGCGGCGCCCTGCGCCGCGAACTTGCCGAGAAAGGCATTGCCCCGGAGGAAGCCGAGGCGGCCCTGGAACAGCTGTCGGACGAGGATGAGACGGCCGCGGCGCGGGAACTGGTGCGCCGTAAACTTCGGCCCGGCAGGGCGCCCGAAGACCGCGGGGAGCGGGACAAGGCCGTCCGGCGGCTGGCCTCCATGCTGGTCCGGAAGGGCTACTCGCCTTCCCTTGCCTTCAAGGTGGTCGCCGAAGAACTGGCAGCTGCCGTGACGGAAACAGACACGCCGTAACCTAAACGAGACCTTGCTCACTTAATTGCGGGTTTTCGTTACCTTTTTGAGACTTTTCCCAGAAACGGTCCGTACGGTCCTGCACTTGTGACCGAAACGAACCATGAACGACGTGACCAGAACCGTGCCCGGCGGCGCCTAACGCAGCATCGTCATCTGCGTGGCGGCATCGCCCTGGGCCTGACTGCCGCAGCCGTGCTGAGTGCGACCGGCGCGCTGTTTACTGGTGCCGGGTCGGCCTCCGCCGATGCCGCTCCCGCCTCACCCATGATGAGCCTTGTCGCGCTGGTGCAGCCGACGCAGACGGCCGCGCCCGAGGGCGCCAAGACCGGCCAGGCGGATGCTGCAGCGCAGGCCGCCGCGCAGAAGGCCGCCCAGGATAAGGCGGCTGCTGCCAAGAAGGCTGCTGTTGCAGCCGCTGCCCAGAAGGCAGCCCAGGCCAAGGCCGCCGCCGCACAGAAGGCCGCTGCCGCACAGAAGGCGGCGCAGGCGAAGGCAGCCCAGGCGGCTGCAGCGAAGAAGGCCGCCCTGGCCAAGGCGGCCGCTGCCAGCAAGCCGGTCAATGATCCTGCCGCAGCCAAGGCATACGCCGCCGCCGAGTTGCACAGCTACGGCTGGGACGCTTCGCAGATGCCGTGCCTGGACAAGCTCTGGAACCGCGAATCGAATTGGACTACCAGTGCCACCAACGCCAGCAGCGGGGCTTACGGCATCGTCCAGTCGCTGCCTGGCGAAAAGATGGCGTCGGCCGGCCCGGACTGGCGGACCAACTATGAGACGCAGATCGACTGGGGCCTGAACTACATTGACGAGCGCTACGGTGCGCCCTGCGACGCCCTGCAGTTCCATTACGCCAACAACTGGTACTAGGCCGCTGAACGGGATTACGGCTGTCCGGCACGCAGGTCTTACCCTTAACAGGTGAGTTTGACCATCGCCGCCCCCGGACCCAGCACCAGCGACGCGCCAGTGCGCACCTATCAGGTGCGCACCTTCGGCTGCCAGATGAATGTCCACGACTCCGAGCGGCTGGCCGGCCTGCTGGAGGCGTCCGGGCTCGTCAAGGCCGAAGACGGGCAAGCCGACGTCGTGGTGTTCAACACCTGCGCGGTGCGCGAGAACGCCGACAATAAGCTGTACGGCAACCTCGGGCAGCTCGCACCGATCAAGGAACGCAACCCCGGGATGCAGATCGCCGTCGGCGGCTGCCTGGCGCAGAAGGACCGGGAAACCATCCTGGCCAAGGCGCCATGGGTGGACGTGGTGTTCGGGACGCACAACGTCGGCTCGCTGCCGGCGCTGTTGGAACGGGCCCGGCACAACAACGAGGCCCAGCTGGAGATCCTTGAGTCGCTCGAGGTCTTCCCCTCGACGCTGCCCACCAAACGGGATGCCATCTACTCCGGCTGGGTGTCGATTTCGGTCGGCTGCAACAATACCTGCACCTTCTGCATCGTTCCCTCGCTGCGCGGCAAGGAACGCGACCGCCGGCCCGGCGAGATCCTGGCCGAGGTCCAGGCACTGGTTGACGACGGCGCCATCGAGGTCACGCTGCTGGGACAGAACGTGAACTCCTACGGGGTCGAATTCGGCGACCGCGGGGCCTTCGCCAAACTGCTGCGCGCCTGCGGGCAGATCCAGGGCCTGGAGCGGGTGCGGTTCACCAGCCCGCATCCCGCCGCGTTTACCGACGACGTGATCGAGGCCATGGCCGAGACCCCCAACGTCATGCCGCAGCTGCACATGCCGCTGCAATCCGGTTCGGACAAGGTGCTCAAAGACATGCGCCGCTCCTACCGGTCGAAGAAGTTCCTGGGCATCCTGGACAAGGTCCGCGAACGGATCCCGCAGGCGGCCATCTCCACGGACATAATCGTCGGCTTCCCGGGCGAGACCGAAGAGGACTTCCAGGCCACGCTCGACGTCGTCGAGCAGTCACGCTTCGCCAGCGCCTTCACCTTCCAGTATTCCAAGCGGCCCGGGACTCCGGCCGCCGATCTGCCCGAGCAGCTGCCCAAGGCCGTGGTGCAGGAACGGTACGAGCGGCTGACGGCGCTGCAGGACCGCATCGCCGCCGAGGAGAATGCCAAGCAGGTCGGCACCCAGGTGGAGGTCATGGTCACCGCCGCCCAGGGCCGTAAGGCCAGCCAGACCCACCGGCTGTCCGGGCGGGCCCGGGACCAGCGGCTGGTACATTTCTCGGTGCCCGACGGCGCCGAGGTGCCGCGGCCGGGCGACCTAGTGACGGTGACCGTCACCGAAGCCGCGCCCTTCCACCTGATTGCCGATCCGGCCGGACCGGCCGAATACTCGGTGCGCCGCTCCCGCGCCGGGGACGCCTGGGAACGGTCCCAGGCCGACTCCTGCGGCGTTCCGGCGCCGGCGGCAGGCAAGGGCTCGAAGGGCGTGTCGCTTGGCATGCCTGCGGTTCCTTCGCTGCCGGTCCGTTCCAGTTAAGCGGCGGCCGGACAACTTTGGCCACAGATAACGCTGCCGCCGGCGGTCTTCCGCCGGTCATCGCCGTCGTCGGGCCCACCGGCTCGGGCAAATCCGACCTCGCTGTCGCGCTGGCCGAACGCCTGGACGGCGAAGTCGTCAATGCCGATTCGATGCAGTTCTACCGCGGCATGGACATCGGCACGGCGAAGATGACGCTGCAGGAACGCCGCGGCGTGCCGCACCACCTGCTTGACATCCTGGACGTGCGCCAGGAGGCAAGCGTCTCGGCGTTCCAGCAGCAGGCCCGGGCCGCAGTGGCAGACATCCACGCCCGTGGACGGCGTGCCATCCTGGCCGGCGGATCCGGGCTCTACGTCCGCGCTGTGCTGGATGAAATCGAGTTTCCCGGCACGGACCCTGAGCTGAGACGGCGGCTGGAGCGCGAGCTTGACACCGACGGCATGCCCGCGCTGCGCGAACGGCTGCGCGGCGTGGATCCAGTCTCCGCCGAGCGCCTCGGCGACGCCCGGCGGATCGTGCGCGCGCTGGAGGTGTATGAACTGACCGGGCGGGCTTTCAGCTCCTTTATGCCCGAACGCCGCTACTTTCAACCCGCGGTGCAGATCGGGCTGGAGGTGGACCGCGAGGTGCTGAAGGAACGGCTGGCGGTGCGGGTGCACCGGATGGTGGCGTCGGGGCTGCTCGAGGAAGTGCGCGCGCTGGATGCACACGGCCTGCGCGAAGGCAGGACGGCGTCGCGGGCCCTGGGGTATGCCCAGTTCCTCAAGGTGCTCGACGGGCGGTGGAGCAGTGAGGAGGCTGCCGCGGACACCATTGCCGCCACCCGCAAGTTTGCCCGCCGGCAGCTGACCTGGTTCCGGGCGGACCCGCGGATCGGCTGGTTCGGCTGGCAGGATCCGCAGCTGGTGCCAAAGGTGCTGGAACACATCGCTAACGCATAGCCGACTCCCACCACTCGCTGCGCTCGCGGCGGGGCCCTTGGTCAGTGAGCTGTCAGGGGTCCCCGTGCGCGAAGCGTGTGGGGAGGCAGCGAACGCTAACGCTTAGCCGCCTCCCACCACTCGCTGCGCTCGCGGCGGGGCCCTCGGTCAGTGAGCTGTCAGGGGTCCCCGTGCGCGAAGCGTGTGGGGGAGGCAGCGAACGCTAACGCTTAGCCGCCTCCCACCACTCGCTGCGCTCGCGGCGGGGCCCTCGGCGGCTAAGCTGGGAGGGTGAGCGTGACTATTTCCACCGATGCCAACCTGCCTGCGGACCTGGCCGCGCTGGCCGGCCTGCCCTTCGCCAAGGGCCACGGCACGGGCAATGATTTCATCCTGGTCGCGGACCCCGACGGCGCGTACGGGATTTCCCCGGCGGCCGTGGCCGCGCTGTGCGACCGGCACCGGGGGATCGGTGCCGACGGCCTGATCCGAGCCATCCGCTCGGAGCAACTGCCGGAAGGCCGCGCACTGCTGGCTGCCGCGCCGGATGCCGAATGGTTCATGGACTACCGCAATGCCGACGGCTCGGTCTCGGAAATGTGCGGCAACGGGGTGCGTGTGTTCGTGCATTTCCTGGCCGACCAGGGCCTCGTCGAGCTGGCCGAAGGCCAGTCGCTGACCATCGGCACCCGGGCCGGGATCAAGGTGGTTTCCCGCTCCGCCAACGGCTATGCGGTGGACATGGGGCCCTGGACGTTCATCTTCCCCGACCATGCCGTTGCGAAGTCGATGGATTCCGTGGTGCACGCCGACGGGCTTGAGGTGCCGCGCCCGGCCCTGAGCATCAGCATGGGCAATCCGCACACCGTGGTGGCGCTGGCCGAGCTGGGTGAGCTGGCGGCCACCAAGCTGTACGAGGCGCCACAGGTCGAGCCCCTGCCCGAACACGGGACGAACGTTGAGTTCGTGGTGCCGGCGGACCCGCTGGTGGTGGACGGTGCCGGCAGTATCACCATGCGAGTGCACGAGCGCGGCGTGGGTGAAACCCAGTCCTGCGGCACCGGTGCCTGCGCGGCGGCCGCGGCCATCCGGTACTGGGCCGGCAAGGGGGCACCGGACGACTGGCAGGTGGCGGTACCCGGCGGCGTCGTGCGGGTCAGATTCCTGCCCGGCCAGGACGGGCCCGAGCATGTGGAACTGAGCGGCCCGGCAGTGCTGGTGGCCCGCGGCACCCTCGCCTAGACGCGCTCCTTGTGCGGCAGTGTGCCGCAACCACGCGCCGTCAGCCGCGCCGGATCCGCAGCACGCGGAAGGCCTTCGAGGTGCTGTCCCGGCTCACCTGGAATTCCGCCGGCAGTTCGGCGGCCAGCCAGCGCTGCAGCGAGTCCGAACCGAGGTTCTTCTGCACCACCAGCCACGCGGTGCCCTGCGGGGCCAGCCGGGGCAGCCAGTGCATTAACAGCGAGTGCAGCTCGTTCTTGCCGATCCGGATCGGCGGGTTGGACCAGATCGTGTCGAAGCGCAGTTCCGGGTCGACTTCCTCCGGCAGGCAGGCATGCACATTGGCCAGACCCAGCGCCTGGGCATTGTCGTTGGTCAGCGCGACAGCGCGTTCGTTGATGTCCACGGCGGTCACTGTGGCGCCGGGGGATTTCAGGGCCAGCGTCAGGGCCAGCGGGCCCCAGCCGCAGCCGATGTCCAGGAACTGTCCGGACGGCGGTGGCGGCGGGACCTCGGCCAGCAGCACTGCCGTCCCCTTGTCGATACCGTCGGGGCTGAAGATCCCGCCGGAGGTGGTCAGGTTGCGCACCTCGCCGTCCAGGACAACCGTGAGCGGCCGGCGGGCCTCGGGCGTGCCCGGCTGGGCGCTGAAGTAATGATCGGAGGCCATAATCCGCCACAGTAGTGCGCGGGCGGCCGAAAGTGTATCAAGGCGCACCTAAGCCCGCGGCAGACTCAACGGTCGCGGAGGACTACGATGGATGCACAGACTTCTCAAAGGAGAGCATGACCACCAACAGCAACGACCAGCCGTCCCAGGATCCGCAGCTGAGCCAGGAGGAAATCCAGGCCGTAATTGACCGGATCCTGTCAAAGGACCAGGCCGGCCGGACCAAAGGGCCGGACCTGAAGGGCCGGGCCCAGGCCATCTCGGCTCAGGATGCCGAGCATTCGGAGTTCGACGGCGACCAGCAGGAGCTGGCGGAACGGCGCGCCTTGCGGCGCGTGGCCGGGTTGTCCACCGAACTCGAGGACGTCACCGAGGTCGAGTACCGGCAGCTACGGCTGGAACGGGTGGTGCTCGCCGGCGTCTGGAGCGAGGGAACCGCCGAGGACGCGGACAACTCCCTGCGGGAGTTGGCTGCGCTGGCCGAGACGGCGGGCTCCGAGGTGCTCGACGGCGTCGTCCAGCGGCGCCTGAAGCCGGATCCGGGTACCTTCCTCGGCTCTGGCAAGGCGCAGGAGTTGCGCGACATCGTGATGTCCACGGGGGCAGACACGGTGATCGTGGACAGCGAACTCGCGCCTTCCCAGCGCCGCGGGCTCGAAGACATCGTCAAAGTCAAGGTCATCGACCGCACGGCCTTGATCCTGGATATCTTTGCCCAGCATGCCAAGAGCCGCGAAGGCAAGGCCCAGGTGGAGCTGGCCCAGCTCGAGTACCTGCTGCCGAGGCTGCGCGGCTGGGGCGAATCGATGTCCCGGCAGGCCGGCGGCCGGGTCGGCGCAGCCGGCGGCGGTATCGGTTCCCGTGGTCCCGGCGAGACCAAGATCGAGCTGGACCGGCGGCGGATCCGCAACCGGATGGCCAAGCTGCGGCGCGAAATCAAGGGGATGCGGCCGGCACGGGAAACCAAGCGGGCCAACCGTCGGCGCAATGCCGTGCCGTCGGTGGCGATCGTCGGCTATACGAACGCCGGCAAGTCCTCGCTGTTGAACCGGCTCACCAACGCCGGGGTGCTGGTGGAGAACGCGCTGTTTGCCACCTTGGACCCCACCGTGCGCCAGGCGACGACGCCGGACGGGCTGGGTTACACCCTGACCGACACCGTCGGCTTCGTCCGCTCGCTGCCCACGCAGCTGGTGGAGGCCTTCCGCTCCACCTTGGAGGAAGCGGCGGATGCGGACCTGATCCTGCATGTGGTTGATGCCTCGCACCCGGACCCCGAGGGGCAGATCGCCGCGGTGCGCCAGGTGCTGGCCGAGGTGGAGGCACGCAGCATCCCCGAGATCATCGTGCTGAACAAGGCCGACGTGGCGGACCCCTTCACGCTGGAACGGCTGCGCCTGCGCGAAAAGCGGCATGTCGTGGTCTCGGCCCGGACCGGGCAGGGGATCGACGAACTGCTGGCGGCGATCAGCGAGGGCATCCCGCGGCCACGGGTCCGGCTGGAGCTGCTGGTGCCCTACGACCGCGGGGACGTGGTCAGCCGGCTGCACGAGCCGGACGCCGAGATCCTCGCCACCGAGCATCTGGAACAGGGCACCCGGCTGGAGGTCATGGTCCGCGAAGGCCTGGCCGCCGAGCTGGAACCGTTCATCAACCATGGCTGATCCGGCAACCGTACCGTCGGTACCGTCGCTGCGGCTGCTCGATACTGCGGTCGAAGCCATGGGCGGGCAGAACCGTCCGGGACAGCACGAGATGGCCGCGCGGGTGGCGGAGGCCATCGCCGAGGGCCGCCACCTGCTGGTTCAGGCGGGTACCGGCACCGGCAAGTCGCTGGCCTACCTGATCCCGCTGATCGACCACGCCCTGGGCAGCGAGAAACCCGCCGTCGTCGCCACCGCCACACTGGCGCTGCAGGCCCAGATCGTCAACCGGGACCTGCCTCGGCTGCTGGAGGCCATCGGACCGCAGCTGCCGCGGCCGGTGGAGGTGGCGCTGCTCAAGGGCCGCAGCAATTACGTCTGCCTGCACAAGCTCGACGGCGGCTTTCCGGAGGATGACGAACCGCAGGCGCTGTTCAGCCTGGGCGAGGACCAGGTGGCCCATCCGGCGCCGGCCGGCGGCCGTGCCGGCGCCGGCAGTTCGGCGCTGGGCCGCGAAGTCCTCAGGCTGCGCGAATGGGCGGAGGAAACCGCCACCGGGGACCGGGACGAACTGGTGCCCGGGGTCAGCGACCGGGCCTGGCGGCAGGTGTCGGTCAATTCGATGGACTGCCTGGGCGCGCAGAAGTGCCCGATGGCGCAGGAATGCTTCAGCGAACTGGCCCGGGCCCGCGCTGCCGAGGCGGACGTGGTGGTCACGAACCATGCCCTGCTGGCGATCAACGCCTTCGAGGGGCTGGCCGTGCTGCCGGACTATGACGTGGCGGTCATCGACGAGGCACACGAACTTCAGGACCGCGTGACCGGTGCTGTGAGTGGACAGTTGTCCGCGGCGATGGCCCGTACCGCGGCCGCCGCTGCCCGCCGGCATACCGGCATCAGCGTAGAGGCGCTGAACAGTGCTGCCAAGAACCTGGAGGCGGCGCTGGAGGGCGTGCCCACCGGCCTGTTGCCCGCGGGGCTGGGGGAGGGGCTGGAACTGGCCCTGGCCCAGCTGCGCGAGTCCTGCCGTGCGGCGTTGTCCGATGCCAAGCCCGACGGCGGGAATTCGGCTGACGGCGGCCGGCAGATTGCCCGTTCCCGGCTCGCGGCGGTATTGGAACTGTGTGAGCGCCTGCTGGCTGCTTCCGAAGCCCGCGAGGTTGTCTGGACCTCGCGGACCAACAGCTTTGCCGCGCCCGGGGACTACACCCCGGCGGACGAGGCGGCGCCGGCCACGCTGAACGTGGCCCCGCTGTCGGTGGCAGCCCGGCTGCGCGAGGGCCTCTTCGACGGCCACACGGTGGTGCTGACCTCTGCCACGTTGGCGATCGGCAGGGCGTTCGACGCCGTGGCCGGCTCACTGGGCCTGCTCGGCGACGGCGCCCCGGCCTTCACCAGCGCCGACGTCGGCAGTCCGTTCGACTACCCCCGGCAGGGCGTGCTGTATGTGGCCGCGCACCTGCCCAAGCCCGAACGCGGCACCAGTGCCGCGCAACTGGACGAGCTCGAAGCCTTGCTGAAAGCCTCGGGCGGCGGCGCTCTGTGCCTGTTCTCGTCCCGCCGGGCGGCCGAGGAGGCGGCAGCTGAAATGCGCCGCCGGCTGCCGCTGGAGATCCTCTGCCAGGGCGAGTCCTCAATGGCCGCGCTGGTGCGCCAGTTCGCTGCCGAGCAGGCCACCTGCCTGTTCGGCACGATGACGCTGTGGCAGGGCGTGGACGTGCCCGGCGAGTCCTGCCGGCTGGTGGTGATCGACAGGATCCCGTTCCCGCGCCCCGACGATCCGCTGATGACCGCCCGCACCCGGTCCGTGGCCCAGGCCGGCGGCAATGGCTTCATGGCGGTGTCCGCCACTCATGCGGCGGTGCGGCTGGCCCAGGGGGCCGGGCGGCTGATCCGGGCCGCCGGGGACCGCGGCGTTGTGGCCGTGCTGGACTCGCGACTGGCCAATGCCCGTTATGGCGGGTTCCTGCGCAGTGCTCTGCCGCCGTTCTGGGCCACCCGGGACCGCGCTACGACACTGCAGATCCTGCAGCGCCTGGCGGCGGCGGTTCCGGCCACGGACCCGTAGTTTGATGACGCAACAAGACATCCTCCGCGGACGTGTGGCAGTTGTCACCGGGTCAACGCGCGGTCTGGGGTTCGCGATGGCACGACTGCTGGGCCACCGGGGCGCTACCGTGGTGGTGGCGTCCCGGTCGGAGTCCCACGTCAGGGCTGCGGTTGAGCGTTTGAAGGCGGAAGGCGTTGCCGTTTCGGGGCGTTGCTGCGACACCGGTGAATTGGCCGACGTCGAGGCTCTGCGTGACGAGGCCCTCGGCCGCGGCACGCTCGATATCTGGGTGAACAATGCCGGAACCGCCGGTGTGTACGGGCCTACGGCTTCGACTCCGGTCGAGGACTTTACGCGCGTGGTGCGCACGAACATTCTCGGGACGTTCCATGGATCGCGGATCGCGCTGCCGGTATTCCTGGCCCAGGGACACGGGGACCTCGTCAACGTTTATGGCCGGGGCGATCACGGGCCGGTGGCGCTGCAGAACGCGTATGCGTCGAGTAAGCGTTGGGTCCGCCAGTTCACGGAGACCCTGCGGCTGGAGACCAAAGGTACCGGGGTGCGGGTGCACGGCATGAACCCGGGGCTGGTGATCACTGACATGTTGCAGCGCGTCACGTCCCAGCCCGGCTACGACCAGAGGCTGAGCGCTCTGCAGGTCGTCATCGGGCTGTGGGGCCAGCTTCCCGACGCCGCGGCGCGTCCCCTGCTGGATCTTGTCACCTCGGACGCCGCCCAGTTCCGGGACCTGACCAAGCCGGTCCTGCTGGCCCGCGGCCTGCGCAACATGCTGGCCGGCCGCCTCCGGCGCACCAACCGTATGCCCTTGGACGTTGCACTCCTCGACGCAAACCCGGGCGACTGACCAGCCGGTTTCGTAGAGCGGCTGGTCAGCTCTCCGCCGGCAAATCCGGATCCTGGCCCTGCACCACATCCTGGACTACCTCGTTGCGGCGGAGGAACCAGGGCTTGAACGGCGGGTCGAACCGGGCAAACCGAGGCGGACCGATGGCTTTCAGGCCAGCCGCGGCGATGGAGCCTTGGAGCTCATGGTTGCGCATCGCGAAGGCAGACCCTGAACCGCGGCCGGAAAAGCGGAGGGCGGCTGCGGTAGAACCCGGCACTGTCCGGATCCTGACCCTCGGGTCAGCGGGGACGGGGGCCGCATCCTCGGACATTCCTGCAGGGAGCACGAACGCGACCACGTAGGCCGCTTGCGCTGATCCGCCGGAAGGGCCGCTGTCCAACGCACCGCGCTGGAGCACAGGCGCGGTCATCGCCAAGGTTTGACGGGCAGTATTGTTGCCCCTGATGTAGTTGAAAAGCCGGCGGAAGGCGGCGTTGCCTGCGCCGTCAAAGGATGAGGTGACTTCCATCTCTGCCACTGTGTGCGCCGGATACCGCCGCAGCTCGAAGTCCGCGTACCGCCGCACAAGCTCGAAGGGCTGGTGTTCAGTCATGGTCTTACCGACGATACGCCCGGGGGAATGGCTAAGATAAGGGCTTCGCCCAGGCCGATGGAAACGCTCCTGCCGGGAGCCCACCGCCGGTATCACCGTGCCCGGACAAGCAACTGCCCGCCGTCCTGCGCAGTTCGTGCACGGGACGGCGGGCAGCCTGGTCGTCGGCTTGCCTGGGTTCCAGCCTGCCCAGGCGAGCGGTCAGAGCGAGCGCAGCACGGAGACGACCTTGCCCATGATGGCGGCATGGTCGCCGAGGATGGGTTCGTACTGGGTGTTCTGCGGCAGCAGCCAGGTGTGTCCGTCCCGCTGCCGGAAGGTCTTCACCGTCGCCTCGTCGTCGAGCAGGGCCGCGACGATGTCGCCGCTGACCGCGGTGGACTGCCGGCGGACCACTACCCAGTCCCCATCGCAGATGGCCGCATCGATCATCGAGTCGCCCGAGACCTTGAGCATGAACAGTTCGCCGTGGCCCACCAGTTGGCGTGGCAGGGGCATCACGTCCTCGACCACCTGGTCCGCCAGGATCGGCCCGCCAGCAGCGATCCGGCCGACGAGTGGGACCATGGCAGTGTCCGAGGAACTGGCCAGCTCGGACACTGCCACACCGCTGGCGCTGCGCAGCCGGCGCGGTTCTTCGACACCGGGGATCTGCACCGGACCCGGTTCCAAGGTCAGATGGGTCAGCACCTCCATGGCCCGGGGCCGCTTCGGATCGCGGCGGATGTAGCCCAGCTTTTCGAGTTGGGAAAGCTGGTGGGTGACGCTGGAGAGGCTGGCCAGGCCGACGGTATCGCCGATTTCGCGCATCGACGGGGGATAGCCGTTGTCATTGACCGAGCGCTGGATGGTTTCCAGGATCTTCTTCTGTCGCGGAGTCAGGCCCTTCGGCGGCGTCTTGCCGCGTCCATGGCTTCCGCCGGTGTTCTTGCTGCTCTTCTCGGTCATCGACGGGCCCCGGTTCCTAGGTGTCCGCCCGCGGCGGCTGCCGTTGTCCGGGCGGTGGAATGCGTTGTCAGGAATTTTGTCGGGAGCGGCTGATCCACTAAGGCGCAGGCGGCCGCTCCTGTCCTTAACGCTAGACGGGACCGCCGATGATTTCAAACATTTGTTCGACCGAGTCTCGACAAGATTCGTTCGTCAGTGCTAGAAATGACGTGAGCTTGTTCGAAGATAAATTCGAATCAGCGCCTATTCATGATTGGAATGGCGACTACAGATTCGAAAATCCGGAAAGGTAGCCAGATGTCCGTCCAGCTTGCCCTGCAGCCCCGCACCTTGGGCCCGTCCCTGTCCCGTCGTTCGCAGTCCAGCCCCGCACCCCGGCTCCGGCTGACCCGCCGTGGCCGCCTGGTCCTGGTCGTCCTGCCGCTGATGGTCGCTGCCGCGGCGCTGATGCTGCTGGCCGGAGCCTTCACCGCGCCGGCAAAGGCCGCGGGAACCCTGTCCGCGCCGGAAACCGTCAAGATTACCGTCGGTGCGGGGCAGACCCTGTGGGATATCGCCACCCTGGTGGCTCCGGAACGGCACCCCCAGGAAGTGATTGCCGAGATCGCCCAGCTGAACAGCCTCGAGGGCAGCGTCGTGCACGCCGGGCAACAGGTGTTCGTGCCGTTTTCCCGCTAGAACGAGTTTTCCCGCTGAACCCGTCGCTCGCTGAACCCGTCGCCCGCTGAATCCCGTTAGTGGCCGTTACAGCCCCAGGCGGCTGTAACATCGGCGAGGGCCGGGGTGCGGATTCCAGTCTCGGCGCGGTGGGAGCTTAAACTAACGTGGTGAGTGACCAGCTTGAACGCCTGAACCGACTGCCGCTGCGGGAAAACCTAAGGGGGCTGGAGCCCTATGGTGCGCCCCAGCTCCACGTCCCCATCCTCCTGAATGTCAATGAGAACACCCATGGCATGCCGGAGAAGGTCCATGCCGCCATCGTCGCGGCAGTGGACGGCGTTGTCTCCGGGCTCAACCGCTATCCGGACCGGGAGTTCACTCAGTTGCGCGAGGCGTTGGCGAGCTATCTGGGCCACGGCCTCTCGGCCGGAAACATCTGGGCAGCCAACGGCTCCAATGAGGTGCTCCAGCAGATCCTGCAGGCCTTCGGTGGCCCGGGTCGCCGGCTCCTGAGTTTCCCGCCCACCTATTCCATGTACCCGCTGCTGGCCAGTGGCACGGACACCGAGTACGTGGCGGCCCGGCGGGGTGCGGACTTCTCCCTGACCGCGGAGGCCGCCGCCGCGGCGGTCACTGCCAGCCAGGCCAACATTGTCTTCCTGTGCTCACCGAACAATCCCACCGGCACCGCGCTGGGCATGGACGTGATCGAAGCAGTGTACGAGGCAGGCGCCGCCCAGAATGCCGTTGTTGTGGTGGATGAGGCCTATGCGGAATTCGCCCACGCGGGCACGCCCAGCGCCCTGACCTTGCTGCCGGGCCGTGAGCGGCTGATCGTTTCCCGGACCATGAGCAAGGCCTTTGCCCTGGCCGGTGCACGCCTCGGGTACCTGGCTGCCGCCCCGGAGATCGCGGACGCCCTGCGGCTGGTCCGCCTGCCCTACCACCTCTCCGCGGTCACCCAGGCCACAGCGCTGGCCGCGTTGGAACACTCCGACGCACTGCTGGCCAACGTCGAGGACATCAAGGGCCAGCGGGACCGCATCGTGGCCGAGCTGACCGCCCTCGGCCTGACGCCGGCGCCGTCGGATTCGAACTTCGTGTTCTTCGGCGGACTGAAGGATCCGCATGCCGTCTGGCAGGGGCTGTTGGACGCCGGTGTGCTGATCCGCGACGTCGGGATCCCCGGCCATCTGCGGGTCACCGCCGGGACCGAGGCCGAGACCAGTGCCTTCCTGGACCGGATCCGGGAACTGGCCTCATCCGGCGTCTTCTAAACTGGTAGTAGTGGCCGGTTCCGCCATGGCCGGCCAGCCATTATCTTCAAAGGACTTCAATGACCGTGCAAACAGCCCTCGGAAGGACCGCGCGCCTGGAGCGCACGACCAGTGAATCGTCGGTGCTTGTCGAGGTGAATCTTGACGGCACCGGGCGCTCCGAGATCAGCACCAGCGTGCCGTTCTACGACCACATGCTCACCGCGCTGGCCAAGCACTCGCTGATCGACCTGACGGTCAAGGCCACCGGGGATACCCACATCGACGTCCACCACACCGTCGAGGACGTGGCCATCACGTTCGGCGAGGTGCTCAAGTCCGCGCTGGGCAGCAAGGCCGGCATCCGCCGCTTCGGCGAGGCCACGGTGCCGCTGGATGAGGCCCTGGCGAACGCCGTCGTCGATATCTCCGGCCGCCCCTACCTGGTCCACGGCGGCGAGCCGGCGGGGCAGGAGTACCACCTGATCGGCGGCCACTTCACCGGTTCGCTGACCCGGCATGTCTTCGAGGCGATCACCCTGCACGCGCAGATCTGCCTGCACATGCGCGTGCTCGGCGGACGCGACCCGCACCACATCGTCGAGGCCCAGTTCAAGGCCTTCGCCCGCGCCCTGCGTGCGGCCATCGAACCGGATCCCCGGGTTGAGGGCATTCCCTCAACCAAGGGCGCGCTGTGAGCCAGGCTCCCAAGGTCACCGTCCTGGACTATGGTTCCGGGAATGTCCGTTCCGCCGTCCGCGCACTCGAACACGTCGGGGCCGAGGTCACGCTCAGCCATGCCAGCGAGGATGTGCTCAATGCCGACGGTCTGGTGGTGCCCGGTGTCGGTGCCTTCGCCACCGTGATGGAGGGACTGAAGGCTGTCGACGCCGTGCGCTGGATCGGCCGTCGTGTCGCCGGCGGACGGCCGGTGCTGGGTATCTGCGTGGGCCTGCAGGTGCTGTTCGAGCAGGGCGTGGAACACGGAGTGCGTACCGCGGGCATCGGCGAGTGGCCGGGCACCGTGGAACTGCTGCCGGCCGACGTCGTCCCGCATATGGGCTGGAACACTGTTACGGCACCCGAGGACACCCGGCTCTTTGCCGGGATCGAGGACCAGCGGTTCTACTTCGTCCACTCCTACGGCGTGCAGCACTGGAACTTCGAAGTAACCCAGCCGGCCATGAAACCCCCGATGGTGACCTGGTCCGAGCATGGCGCCCCATTCATCGCCGCCGTCGAGAACGGCCCGCTCAGTGCTACCCAGTTCCACCCGGAAAAGTCCGGTGACGCCGGCGCCCAACTGCTGCGCAACTGGCTCGGGACCCTGCGGTAGCCGCGGATGTGGAGCATCGTCCTGATGGGACTGGCCGGCCTGCTGGCCGGCGGTGCCATCTCCTTCCGCAGCCAGAAGCTGCCCACCCTGCTGGTGGTCGTCTTCTGGGTGCTGGCAGCGATGTCCCTGTTGGCGGCGTACCTGCTGACCCTGGGACCAGCCAAATAACCCTCCATAGGCGACCCTTGACGGGCCGTCCCTGGCAACCTTCCGTGGGCTTGGGAACAAGCTGCGGAGAAAGCGGATGAACATGACAACGAATACAGCGGAAATCCTCGAGCTGCTGCCGGCTGTGGACGTAGCGGACGGCCAGGCCGTCCGCCTGGTCCAGGGCGAGGCGGGCAGCGAAACCAGCTACGGCGACCCGCTGGAGGCCGCCATGGCCTGGCAGAATGACGGCGCCGAATGGGTCCACCTGGTGGATCTGGACGCCGCGTTCGGCCGCGGGTCCAACAGCGAGCTGCTCCAGCGTGTGGTGTCCGAACTGACCATCAAGGTGGAGCTCTCCGGCGGCATCCGCGACGACGCGTCGCTGGACCGTGCCTTGGAGCTCGGGGCAGCGCGCGTCAACCTAGGTACCGCTGCGCTGGAGAACCCGGAGTGGACCGCGCGCGCCATCAACAAGTACGGCGACGCTATCGCCGTCGGCCTTGATGTTCGCGGTACTACCTTGGCTGCCCGCGGCTGGACCAAGGACGGCGGGGACCTGTGGGAGGTGCTCGCGCGCCTCGAGGATGCCGGCTGCGCCCGTTACGTCGTCACCGACGTTACCAAGGACGGGACGCTGCAGGGCCCGAACCTTGAACTGCTCAAGGAAGTAGCCGCCCGCACGGCCAAGCCGGTGGTGGCCTCCGGCGGTATTTCCAGCCTCGACGACCTTGCCGCGCTGCGCAGCCTGGTCCCGCACGGCGTCGAAGGCGCCATCGTGGGCAAGGCCCTGTACGCTGGCAAATTCACCCTGCCGCAGGCGCTCGACGTCGCGGGACGGCGCTAGGGCGCGGGCACGGTGGAAAAGCGCGAACTGCCCGGCCATATCGCCGCGGCCCTGGCCGCCGCCGGAGGGTCGGCGGATTCGGCGGGCATCGCCTGGCAGGGCCGGGACCTCAGCGGCCCGGGCAACCCGCTGCACCAGTTCGACCGGGACGACGGCGCGGCGGACGCCGGCGTGTTGGCGGCGCGTGCGGCGCTGCTGGCAGGGACCGGGACCGAGGCCGCCGTGGTGGCGGCGCTGGCCACTGCACGGGTCTTCGTCCCGGTCCTGGCCCAGCTGGCCCAGGAGGCGGCCGGTGCCCATGGCCTGACTGAGGACAAGCAGGCGGATATGGCGCTGGTTACCCTGCAGGCACCGGACGGCAGACGGGCCATGCCGGTCTTCACCACGACGGCGGCGCTGACCGCCTGGCACCCGGAGGCCAGGCCGGTGGCCGTCTTTGCGCCGCGTGCTGCGCTGTCCGCGGTGGCCGAAAAGGCGGAGCTTCTGGTGCTGGACCCGGGTGCGGAATTGACCGTCGTGATCCGCCGCCCCGCGGTCTGGGCGTTGGCCAAGCAGCATGCCTGGACGCCGTCGTACCAGGACGAATCCCTCACCGACACCGTCGGTGCGGCGGTCGCGGGGGAGCCGGACGTACTGCGCGCCCAGTTGGCCCCGGGCAGCGGCGTGGCCAGCCGGACGGCGGGCGGCAGCATCGTGGCCGGCGGCGGGTCCGGCCCGGAACTTGCCCTGGTGCTGCAGGTTAGGGACGGCCTCGGGCCGGCCGAGCTGCAGGCGATGGCGGGGCGCATTCAGCAGAGCCTGGCCGCCGACCAGCAGTTTGCCGAGCGCGTGGACTCCCTGGAAGTGAAGTTCACGCGCTGACGCCGCAGCCGGGACATTCCGGCAGTCCGGGATGTGCCGGCCGGCAAAACGTCCGGCGCCGGACAACGCCGGCGCCGGACAAGGCTTTTACTGGATCCGCGGGGAACTGGAGGGTCAGTTCACCGGTCCGGTGAACTTCTCGCCCGGGCCCTTGCCCGGTGCGTCCGGGATCGGCGAGGCTTCACGGAAGGCCAGCTGCAGGGACCGCAGGCCGTCGCGCAAAGGTCCGGCATGCTGGCTGCCGATCTCCGGAGCGGCGGCCGTGACGAAACCGGCCAGCGCCGTGATCAGCTTGCGCGCCTCGTCCAGGTCCTTGAGTTCCTCCGCGTCCTCGCCGGCGGCCAGGCCGCACTTGACCGCCGCGGCGCTCATCAGGTGGACGGCGGCGGTGGTGATGACTTCCACGGCGGGGACTTCGGCGATGTCGCGCATCTGGGCCCGCACTTCCTCTTCGGCCGCACTGGGCGCAGCCGGCGCCGGCTGGGAATCGAAGCTGTGGCGGTGGATGGACTCCGCGGGCTCTGCGGACGGATTGTTATCTGACGTGCTCATACTGGTAAGCTTGTCACAGACCGATTGAAACCCGGTATTTGCCTGCCTGAAGATCGGGCGGTACGGGAATCAGTTTGCAAGCGGAGACCTCTCCCACCCGTCGGCATGGATTTCCAGAGCTGCCGGGTCGCGTCGGCAGTATGCGGCACAGGATCCCTCGGGATCTGTGGCTGTGCAGCGCCAGCCCGGAACCTGGGCGGGTGCGCCGTGGCGGGGCCTTCGATTGCGCTTGCAATTGGGGGCCTTCTTCTTTTGCAGGCGGTGCCCGTTACCAGGAAAACAGGAGCTACACATTAGCGAGCCACGAATCAATGATCGAATCCGCGTCCCCGAGGTGCGGCTGGTAGGACCGGCGGGTGAGCAGGTCGGGGTTGTCCGCATCGAGGACGCCCTCCGGCTGGCTGCCGAGTCAGATCTGGATCTTGTTGAGGTTGCACCGCAGGCCAAGCCTCCGGTGTGTAAACTCATGGATTTTGGCAAGTACAAGTACGAAGCTGCTGTCAAGGCCCGTGAGGCGCGAAAGAACCAGACGAACACGGTTCTCAAGGAGATCCGGTTCCGCCTGAAGATCGACACCCACGACTATGAGACCAAGCGCGGCCATGCGCTGCGGTTCCTCGGTGCCGGGGACAAGGTCAAGGCGATGATCCAGTTCCGCGGCCGCGAACAGCAGCGCCCGGAAATGGGTATCCGCTTGCTGCAGCGCTTCGCCGAGGACGTTGCCGAGGTGGGCGTGATCGAGTCCAGCCCCCGGATTGATGGCCGGAACATGGTGATGGTGATCGGGCCGGTCAAGAACAAGGCTGAGGCCAAGGCCGAAGCCCGACGGGCGGCCCAGAAGGCCGAGGCCAAGGCTGCCAACGAAGCCAAGGCCTCAGGCCAGGCAGGCGACGGGGCCAATACCGGAGGCCAGCGTGCTCCGCGCGAGCGGATTGACGTCACTTCCGAGCAGGCCCCGCTGACCCAGAGCCTGGCGGATCTGTTGCCTGCCGATCTGTTGCCAGCCGAGGAGCTGAGCCGGCCGGCCGAGGAGTCTGCTGCTGAAGCTCCGGAGGCGCCTGCCGCCCCTGCACCGGCTCCGGCCACGAAGGCAGCGCCGGAACCGGCACCGGCTCCTAAGGCCGCACCGGCTCCGGCTCCGGCCGCGAAGGCAGCGCCGGAATCGGCTCCCAAGGCCGCCCCGGCTCCGGCCGCGAAGGCTGCTCCGGCACCGGCACCGGCTCCCAAGGCCGCCCCGGCTCCGGCACCCAGGCCCGCCGCGCCCAAGCCCGGAGACGTCAAGCCCTCGGCTCCGAAGCCGACGGCCATCCCCAAGCCCGCTGCCCGGCCGGCAGCACCCAAGCCCGCGGGCCGGGGCAGCTCCAAGAGCTGAACCCGGGCCACGTTGATCTGGAACTGCCGGGCGGCCTCAGGCCGCCCGGGCAGTCCGGCAGCCATGTTAAAGAGCCGGCATCCTGTCCCGGGATGCCGCACGAGCCGAAGGCCTTCGGGCCTGAGGAAGACGTAAGGAGAACGGCAGCCATGCCGAAGCATAAGACCCACAGCGGCGCCAAGAAGCGCTTCAAGCTCACCGGCAGCGGCAAGCTCAAGCGCCAGCAGGCCAACCGCCGCCATTACCTGGAGCACAAGCCGAGCACGCTGACCCGCCGCCTGGCCGGCGACCGGATCGTTTCTCCGGCCGACACCCGCACGATCAAGAGGATGCTCGGCATCTAGCTCGGGCCTTTGGTCCCGCGGCGCCTGCCGCCGGGAACTTTTCCACCAGAACTGCCCGGGCCGTCAAGATGGCCTGGGAAAAAGAATTTGAAGGAGTACGCACGTGGCACGTGTGAAGCGGGCGGTCAATGCCCATAAGAAGCGCCGGGTTGTCCTGGAGCGCGCAGCCGGTTACCGCGGACAGCGTTCGCGCTTGTACCGCAAGGCCAAGGAACAGCTGCTGCACTCGTTTGTGTACAGCTACGGCGACCGCCGCAAGCGCAAGGGTGATTTCCGCCGCCTGTGGATCCAGCGCATTAACGCTGCCTCCCGCGCCAACGGCCTGACCTACAACCGCCTGATCCAGGGCCTGAAGGCCGCCGAGATCCAGGTCGACCGCCGCATGCTGGCCGAGCTGGCCGTTTCCGACGCCGCCGCGTTTGCCGCGCTGGTCCAGCTGGCCAAGAACGCCCTGCCGGCCGACACCTCCGCTCCGGCTGTTGCTGCCGGGACCAAGGCCGCCGATCCGGCTGCTCCGGCCAAGGCCGCCGGCAGCCCGGCTGGCTCCGTGCGTGCCGTCAACGGCGAAGAGGCCCCCGAGGGTTTTGTCATCAAGGGCAACCAGTCCGGTAAGTACCACGTCCCGGGTTCTACCTGGTACGAGCAGACTGTGGCTGAGTACTGGTTCGACTCCGTCGAGTCCGCCAAGGCTGCCGGCTTCGAGCCGGCCGGTGGCGAGGCACGCCAGAAGATCGCCGAATAGCCGCTCAGGCCGGATAACCGCATAATGAGCATTGCCGGGCGCCCGCAGGCGGTCATGTCCAATCCCCGAGCCGATCGGGTAAAGGAGGTGGCCAGGCTTGCCGGGCGCCCGGTGCGTTTAAAGCGGCGCCTGTTCCTGGCCGAAGGCCCGCAGGCGGTGCGCGAGGCGCTGACCGCCCACCGGCAGCGCGCCGCCGCCGGCCAGGCTCCCGTAGTGGCCGAGGTCTACGCCACCGAGGCGTGCCTGGACCGGATGCCGGAACTGGCAGACCTGGCTGCGACGGTGCCGCTGCGGTTGGCCACGGATGAGGTGCTCGCCGCCATGGCGGACACGGTCAGCCCGCAGGGGATTCTGGCCGTCTGCCATTTCCTCGACCAGCCGCTGGACCAGGTGCTGCGGAGCGGCCCGCGCCTGCTGGCAGTGCTGGTACGGGTCCAGGATCCGGGCAATGCCGGCACGGTCCTGCGGGCCGCCGATTCGGCCGGCGCCGACGCGCTGGTGCTGACCAACTCCAGCGTGGACATCTACAATCCGAAGGCGGTGCGTTCCACCGCCGGCTCACTGTTCCATCTGCCTGTGGTCACCGGCCAGGATGTGGACGCTCTATTGCCGGCCCTGCGCGCTCAGGGCATTACGCTGCTGGCAGCCGACGGCTATGGCAGCGTGGATCTGGACGTCCTCCAGGACCACAGTGCGCTGCGCCGGCTGGGAGGCAATCCCGGCGCCGGCCTGGACGGCAGCCTGCCGGCGCTGGAAGAAACCAGCGCGTGGCTCTTCGGCAACGAAGCCCAGGGCCTGTCGAACCAGGAACTGGCCGCAGCCGACTACCGGGTGGCGGTGCCGGTCTATGGGCAGGCCGAGAGCCTGAACGTCTCGACCGCCGCCACGGTGTGCCTTTATGCTTCCGCCCGCGCACAACGGCGCCGGGAGAACCAGTAGATAATGGTTTCCGACGGCCGGGACTTCCCGGCCAGGACTCGAAACCGAATCTGAGGGGGATCCATGGCCGCCAGCGGCGGGACCAAGGCCATCATCGCGGCACTATCCGCGAACCTGACCATTGCACTACTAAAATTTGTGGCCTTTCTGCTGACCAGGTCATCGTCGATGCTGGCCGAAGCCATCCACTCCGTCGCGGACTCCGGCAACCAGGTGCTGCTGCTGGTCGGTGGCAAACGCGCGTCCCGCCAGGCCAGTCCCGAGCATCCCTTCGGTTACGGCCGGGACCGCTACATCTATGCGTTCATTGTCTCCATCGTGCTGTTCACCGTCGGTGGCCTGTTCGCGCTCTACGAGGCCTACGAAAAATGGCATGATCCGCACCCCATCGAAGGTCCGTGGTGGTGGGTGCCGTTGGCGGTGCTCGTGGGTGCGATCATCGCCGAGTCCTTCTCGCTGCGCACAGCCATCCACGAGTCCAACCATTTCCGCGGCCAGCGCGGCTGGGTCGATTTCGTACGCACGGCGAAATCCCCGGAACTGCCGGTGATCCTGCTCGAGGATGTCGGGGCGCTGCTCGGCCTGGTCTTCGCCCTGTTCGGCGTCGGCCTGACCCTGCTGACCGGCAACGGCCTCTGGGATGCCGCCGGTACGGCCATGATCGGCCTGCTGCTGGTGGTGATCGCGATCATCCTCGCCGTCGAAACCAAATCCCTGCTGCTGGGTGAGTCCGCCACCCGGGAACATGTGCGCTTGATCGAACAGGCCATTGCCGGAGACGGCTTTACCCGGGTCATCCACCTGAAGACCATGCACCTGGGCCCGGAGGAACTGCTGGTAGCGGCGAAGATCTCGGTGGGCCAGGGGGATTCCGGCCAGGACATCGCCCGGCTGATTGATGCTGCCGAGGAAAGGATCCGCGCGGCCGTGCCGATTGCGCGGATCATCTACCTGGAGCCGGACATCCTGCGCGAAGGATCGCGGGCCGGCGGTCCGGCCGCCAGCGGCGGGGCGGTCCAGGACGGGTCCGCACCGGCCTGACTGGATCGTCGGCAGGTTGGCCCGGGGCAGGTCCCGGACAAGTCCCGGATCAGCGAAGGAGCGGCGTCAGGCGCGGGCCCGGCGCCGCTCCAGCCAGCCGCTCAGGGCTGCGACCGCCAGTCCCAGCAGCGCCAGGCCGGCCCCAACCAGGGCCGGGGCCCGGTAGCCAAGCCCCCAGGCGATGACCAGGCCGCCCAGGATCGCACCGAGCGCATTGGCCAGGTTCAGGGCCGAATGGTTCAGCGAGGCCGCCAACGTCTGGGCATGCGGCGAAACATCCATCAGGCGGGTCTGCAGGGCGGGGACCAGGCTGGAGCCGGCGGCGCCGAGGAGGAACACCAGCGGCACTGCCAGCCACGGTACCGGCGCTGCGGCCCAGAACAGTAGTTGGACCACCACGATGGCGGTCATGACCAGGTAGATGCTGCCCATGACCGAGCGGTCGGCCAGTTTGCCGCCGATGATGTTGCCCGGCACCATGCCCAGGCCGTACAGCCCGACGACCAGCGGCAGGGCAGCCTCGGGCAGCCCGGTCACCGAGGTCATTGTGGGGCTGATGTAGGAATAGACGGCGAAGAACCCGCCGAATCCGACGACGCCGGTCAGCAGCGCCAGCCAGACCTGGCCCCGCTTGAGCGATCCAAGTTCGCGCCGGATGCTGGCCTCCTGATGGACCGGCTGGAACGGAACCCAGCGCAGGATCAGCAGTATGGTGGCGGCACCAATCAGCGCCACGGCCAGGAACATCAGCCGCCAGCCGTAGTTCTGGCCGAGCCAGGTCACCACCGGAACGCCCAGGACGTTGGCCACTGAGAGCCCGAGCATCACCATGGCCACGGCCTGGGCCCGGCGGGTCGGTGCCACCAGCGAGGCGGCAATTACGGCCGCGATGCCGAAGAAGGCTCCGTGCGGCAGGCCGGAGAGGAAACGGGTCACCAGCATCGAGCCGAAGTCCGGCGCCAGCACCGAGGAGAAATTGGCCAGCGTGAACATGGCCATCAGTCCGATGGCCATGTACTTGTGCGGCACCCGTGCGCCGAGCGCGGCGAGCACGGGAGCGCCGACGACGACGCCGAGGGCGTAGGCGGAAATCAGCTGGCCGCCGGCCGGGATGCTGATGCCCAACCCAGCGGTCACGTTCTGCAGCAGGCCCATGATCGCGAATTCGGTGGTGCCGATGGCGAAGCCGCCCATGGCGAGTGCGAACACTGCAGGTCCCGCGGAGGCTTTGGTGATGGTCGTTGGTGCGGCTTCCGCGTGGGGCAAAGGCATGGGTACTACTCTAGGACAGGCTCACTGCTGCCCGGCCGGCAGTGGCGGGCCCGCGGACCTGCAGCCCTTAGACTCAGACGGTGGAAAACGCTTTCAAACAAGTTGTCGGCGCCGCCATCGTGGATTCCCTGGCCCGGCCATCGCTGCTGCTCGCCGCGCGGCGAAGCGCACCGGAGCGCTATGCCGGCCTGTGGGAGTTTCCCGGCGGCAAGGTCGAGCCCGGGGAGAGTTGCGAAGCTGCGCTGCGGCGCGAGCTGATGGAGGAACTGGGTGTGGACAGCCGGCTGGGCGCCGAGGTGGCCGGTCCGTCGCCGCAGGGCTGGCCGTTGGCGGCCGGCGCGGCTATGCGCGTCTGGCTGGCCGAAGTTGCCGCAGGCCAGCCGCAGCCGTTGGAGGACCATGACGAACTTCGCTGGGTGCCGCTCGAGGCCGGCCTGCTGCATGACCTGCCGTGGATCCCTGCCGACCTGCCGATCGTCGCTGCCGTGCTCGAGTCCGTGCGCTAAGCGCCGCCGGTCGGTACATGCCAGATCAGAATAGTGTCGGTTCGGCTGTGTTCCGGCTGGCGCTGGGGGCTGGCGGCACGCCGGCCGGGCGTCTGTCCCGCCCTGCAGTGCCGCCACGCAGACCGCGTGCCGGACCGGCGAAGCGGTGGCGGGACCGGAAGAAGGCCACACGGCCAGCCAGCCATTGCCGGTATTCCTTGGACGCATAGGTCCCTCCGGCATAGAGCTGGCGGTAGCGATCCACCAGCTGCGGGTAATCGCGCGCGAGCCACTGCAGGAACCACTCCCGCGAGCCTGGGCGCAGATGCAGGGCGCCCGCGGTGACGCGCGAGGCGCCCGCCGCCGCGAGCCGGCCGAACAGCTCGTCCAGGTGGGTGTCGCTATCGGTCAGCCAGGGCAGCACAGGCATGGCCATCACCGAGACATCCAGCCCGGTCTCGGCGATGGTCCGGACCAGATCCAGCCGGGCCTTCGGTGCGGGGGTTCCGGGCTCCACCCGCTGCTGCAGCCCGGGATCCAGGAAAGCCAGTGAGACTCCGATGCTCACCGGCACGCTGCGGGCCGCCGCCGCCAGCAGCGGCAGGTCGCGCTTGAGCAGCGGCCCCTTGGTCAGGATGGAAAAGGGGGTCCCGGAATCGGCCAGGGCGGAAATAATGCCCGGCATCAGGCGATAGCGTCCCTCGGCGCGCATGTAGGGATCCGAGTTCGTGCCCAGGGCCACGTGCTCGCGCCGCCAGGACGGCCTGGCGAGTTCCCGGCGCAGCACCTCGGCGACGTTCGTCTTCACGATGATCTGGGTGTCGAAGTCCCGTCCGGAATCGAAGTCCAGATACTCATGGGTGCGCCGGGCGAAACAGTAGGTGCACTGGTGCAGGCAGCCCCGGGTGGGATTGACCGTCCAATCGAACGGCATGTCGGAGCGCGCCGGCACCCGGTTCAGGGCGCTCTTGCAGAGCACCTCGTGGAAGGTGACCCCCGCGAATTCCGGCGTCCTGGTGCTGCGCACGAAGCCGGCGATCTTCGACAGGCCCGGCAGCGCCAATGGGTCTTCGGAGTCGACGGCCTGGCCTTCCCAACGCATAGGGATATTAGAACATAGTTTCGAATCAGCGGCCATCCTCCGCCCAGCCCCATGTGACCGTGAGCCTGGCCGAGAGCTCGGCGGTGCCGGGCACTACCGGCAGGTCGGCGGCCAGCAGCGACGACTCCCGCATGGCCGGCAGCGGAACCGGGCCGCCGGCGCCGTTCTCCTCGATCCGCAGCACCGGGCCGAGGCTGCGTCCGGCGAGGGCCGCCAGTTGCCCTGCCTTGGTCCGTGCGTCCTGCCAGGCGGCCGCGCGGGCCGCGGTGGCCAGGATTTCGGGCTCGGAAAAACCGAAGCCGGTTCCACCCAGCCGGAGGCTGTCCGCGGCGGCCGCCACAGCGGCCTCGAGCACCGCCGGGGCATGCTGCAGATTGCGCACGGTCACATTGAAGGTGGTGGAGGCCGTGTAGCCGGTGGTCTCCTGCCGGCCGCCGTCGTGCCAGGACGTTTCCGGACGCAGCGAAATGACCGACGTCGCGGTGTCCCCGGGCCCGATCCCCGCTTCGGCGAGGGCTGCCAGCAGCCGTGTGGCGGCCTCCGCGGCCCGGCGGTGTGCGTCAGCCAGGCCCACCGCGGTGGCCTCGACGCCGAGGCTGAGCCGAAGCAGGTCCGGGGCGCCCGCGGCCGTACCGACGCCGGTGACCGTGATCCCCGCCGGCATATTCATCACCGGTACGTCCATCACAGGCACCTCCGTCACCGGATCCGTCCGCGCAGCGGGCGCTCGATATAGCCGCCGGCGGACAGGCCGGCCCGGCGCTCGAAGATATTGCGCGAGGCCGGATCGCCGGTCCGCCAGAGCGACCAGAGGGCGGCCAGCCCGTACAGCGGCAGGAACGGCAGGCCCAGGCAGGCGGCATATTGCGTGCTGTGGCGGGCCTCGTGGGCGAGCAGCCCGGGATTGCCGGCCAGGGCGGCCGCGGCGGGACGGAAAAGCACCACATTGCCGATCGTGAAGGCAGCGGCCTTCGGCAGCGTCAGCCGGTAGCCGTGGGCGAGGACCAGTCCGTGCGGCCCGGGCCCGGTCCGGCAGCCGGTTCCGGCCGCCACGGCCAGGCCGAGCGGGGTGGACAGGTTGAGCCAGTTCAGCGCCTGCCGCAGGCGTTCCCGAGGGGTCATGCGCACATCATAGGACCTTAGGTGCGGGAAGTGCCCGGGGGAGTGGGAGTGGGGCGGGACCCGCGGCCGTTAGACTTATTGGTGCCGGGGACCAGCTTTCGGGCACCCGCACCGAGCTACCGACCTCACTAACCGACCATAGTTAAGAACGAAGACATGTCTGAAACCACCCTGGGGACCGCATCCCCGCAGCCGGCGGGACCGGCCGAGCCCGCCCTGGGCGTGCCCGATCCGCTGGATGAAGCCGCCGTCGGCAACGCCGTCAACGCCGCGCTCGCCGCCTTCGCGGCCGCCGGCAACCTGGACCAACTGAAGGCAGCGCGGATCGCGCACACCGGCGAGAAGTCGCCGCTGAGCCTGGCCAACCGGGAAATCGGCAAGCTGGCCAAGCAGGACAAGGCCGCCGCCGGCAAGATCATCGGCCCGGCCCGCGGTCGGTTGAACCAGGCGCTCGCGGCCCGCACCGAGGAGCTGGAGGCAGCGCGGGACGCGCAGATCCTGGTCGAGGAGGCGGTGGACGTGACCGCCGCCCCGCGCCGGCGCCGCGCCGGGGCACGGCACCCGCTCTCCACGCTGCAGGAACGCGTCGGCGATATCTTCGTGGGCATGGGCTGGGAGATCGCCGAAGGCCCCGAACTGGAATCGGAGTGGTTCAACTTCGACGCGTTGAACTTCAAGCCGGACCACCCGGCCCGGGAGATGCAGGACACCTTCTTCGTCGAGCCGCCGCAGGCCCACCTGCTGCTGCGCACCCACACCTCGCCGGTCCAGGTCCGCTCCATGCTCGAGCGCGACCTGCCCGTGTACGTGCTGTGCCCGGGCAAGGTCTTCCGCACCGACGAACTCGATGCCACGCACACCCCGGTGTTCCACCAGTTCGAGGGCCTGGCCATCGACAAGGGCTTGAGCATGGCGGACCTGCGCGGCACGCTGGAGCACTTCGCGCGGCAGATGTTCGGCGCCGAGGCGAGCATCCGGCTGCGCCCGAACTACTTCCCGTTCACCGAGCCCTCCGCCGAGCTGGACATCTGGCACCCCGGCGCCAAGGGCGGCCCGCAGTGGATCGAATGGGGCGGTTGCGGCATGGTGCACCCGAATGTGCTGCGCGCCGCGGGCATCGACCCCGAGGTCTACTCGGGCTTTGCCTTCGGCATGGGCATCGAGCGCACGCTCATGTTCCGCAATGAGGTCAGCGACATGCACGACATGATCGAGGGCGACGTCCGTTTCAGCGAACACTTCGGGATGGAGATCTAAGCAATGCGAATCCCACTTTCCTGGTTGCGCGAGTATGCCCAGGTTCCGGCGGACGCCACCGCCGAAGATGTTATGGCGGAGCTGGTCAAGGTCGGCCTGGAGGAAGAGGACGTCCACCGTCCGCTGGACGAGCTCTCCGGCCCGATCGTGGTCGGCCAGGTGCTGTCGGCGGTGAAGGAACCGCAGTCCAACGGCAAGACCATCAACTGGTGCCAGGTCCGCGTGGTGCCCGAGGGTCAGGAACAGACCCTGGCCGGGGACGGCATCGACCCCTCCGGCGTGCAGGGCATCGTCTGCGGCGCGCACAACTTCGAACCCGGGGACAAGGTGGTCGTCACCCTGCCCGGCGCCGTGCTGCCCGGTGACTTCCGGATCACTCCGCGCCAGACCTACGGGCACCTGTCGGCGGGCATGATCGCCTCGGTGCGCGAGCTCGGCATCGGCGATGACCACGACGGCATCCTCGTGCTCGGCCGTCTGGGCCTGGACCCGGAGATCGGCGCGGACGCGCTCGAACTGCTCGGCCTGTACGACGAGGCCGCCGAAATCAACGTCACCCCGGACCGGAGCTACTGCTTCTCGATCCGCGGCGTGGCCCGCGAGTACGCGCACGCCACCGGCACCAAGTTCACGGACCCGGCCGACGGCGTCGTCGTCGCCGCGGTGCCGGAGGGGGCCGCGGGCGAAGGCTATCCGGTGAAGATCGAGGACTCCGCCCCGATCTACGGCAAGCCCGGCTGCGACCGTTTCGTCGCCCGCACCGTGCGCGGAGTGGATCCGACGCGGCCGACGCCGCCGTGGATGGCGTCCCGGCTGCGCCTGGCCGGCATGCGCTCCATCTCGCTGGTGGTGGACATCTCGAACTACGTCATGCTCGAACTGGGCCAGCCGCTGCACTTCTACGACCAGGACAAGCTGCAGGGCCCGATCGTGGTGCGCCGTGCGAATCCGGGCGAGACCTTGAAGACCCTCGATGACAAGGTCCGCACGCTGGATGCGGAGGACCTGCTGATCACCGACGATTCCGGCGCCATCGGCATTGCCGGGGTGATGGGCGGCGCGGCCACCGAGGTCTCGGACAGCACCGTCAACGTCCTGATCGAGGCCGCCCACTTCGAGGAAGTGGGCATCGCCCGCTCCCGGCGCCGGCACAAGCTGCCTTCCGAAGCGTCCAAGCGCTTCGAGCGCGGGGTGGACTGGCAGGTAGCGGACGAGGCCGCCCAACGGGCGGTAGACCTGCTGACCGAACTGGCAGGAGGCACCGCCGACGCCGCGGCCACCGACGTCGGCACGGCACCGGAGCCGGTGGTCATCGAACTGCCGGCCGGCTTCGCCGCCGAGCGGATCGGTATCGAGTTCACCGAAGAACAGATCGTCGGCAGCCTGGAAGACCTGGGCGCGGGCGTTGGGAAGCATGAGGGCAGCTACACGGTCACCGTGCCCAGCTGGCGCCAGGACCTGACCATCAAGGAAGACCTGACCGAGGAGATTGCCCGGCTGGTCGGCTACGACAAGATTCCGGCGACCCTGCCGGTGGCCCCGCCCGGCCGCGGGCTCACCCGCGTGCAGCAGCAGCGCCGCGGGGTTCTGCAGGCGCTCGCCGACGCCGGCCTCGTCGAGGTGCTTTCCTACCCCTTCGTGACCAAGGCCGACAACGACACCTTCGGTGTGGCCGAGGCGGGGGCCGGGCGCAGTGCGGTCAAGCTGGCGAACCCGCTCAGCGACGAGCACGGCTACCTGCGTACCTCGGTGCTGCCCGGGCTGCTGGAAACCGCCCGGCGCAACCACTCCCGCGGCTTCCGCGACCTGGCGCTCTATGAGGCGGGCCTGGTCTTCCTGCCCGACGGCCAGCTGGGTACATCCGAGCTCCCGCCGTTGGGCGAACTGCCGCCGGAGGAGGTGCTGGACCAGCTCTACGACGGGCTGCCCGCGCAGCCGCTGCACCTCGCCGCGGTGTTCACCGGCCATGATTCGCCGGCCGGCGCCGGACACACCCCGCGGCCGTGGGACTGGGCGGACGCGCTGGACGGCGCCCGCCTGGTCGCCGACGTGCTCGGTGTGGAACTGGTGGTCAGCCAGGGCGCGCACCAGGCGTTCCATCCCGGGCGTACGGCCGCATTGTCGCTGCGCAGCGGACAGCTGGTCGGCTACGCCGGCGAGCTGCATCCGAAGCTGCTCAGTTCCCGCGACCTGTCGGCCCGGACCGTGGCCTTTGAACTGGATGCCGATGCGCTGTTCGACGCCGCAGCGGACGTGGTGGTGGCCAAGCACATCTCCACCTACCCGCTGGCCACCCAGGACGTGGCGCTGGTAGTGGACGAGGCGGTCACCGCCGGGCAGGTGCTGGAGGCACTGCGCGAGGGCGCGGGCGAGCTGCTCGAGGACATCGCGCTGTTCGACGTCTACTCCGGTTCCGGCATCGAGGAAGGCCGGAAGTCGCTGGCCTTCGGCCTGCGTTTCCGGGCCAATGACCGCACGCTGACCGCCGAGGAGGCCTCCGAGGCCCGGGCGGCTGCCGTCGCGCTGGCCGCCGAACGCTTCGGCGCCGTCCAGCGCTGAGCCGGCCGAAGACTGAGCCGGCCGAAGACTGAGCCAGCCGAAAACAGCGAACTATCCAAAACAGCGACGGCGGGACCGCACCAAGGGTGCGGCCCCGCCGTCGGGCGTTAATGTGCTGTTGCTTGACGCGCTGCTATTTGCCGGGGAACGCCGGCAGTTCGGTCCGGTACAGCCACGGCTCGAGCAGCCCGCGGGCGGACAGTCCCCGGGGGATGTCCGATTCCTCATCCACCAGGGACAGGAACATCGAAGTTTCCACGGAGCCATGCCGGTGCTGCGCGGTCCAGCGGCGCAGGATGCGGAAGAAGTCCGTGTCCCCGACGGCGGTGCGCAGCGCGTGCAGCGTCAGCGCGCCGCGCTGGTAGACCCGGTCGTCGAACATCCGCGCCGCCCCGGGATCGCCGATGGCGATGTCCTGGGGCTGCGAGGACAGCTTGCGCCAGGCGATCCTGGCCCGGCTGGCAGCCGTCGCGGCGCCCGAAGCCTCGGACCAGATCCATTCGGCATAGCAGGCGAATCCCTCATGCAGCCAGATGTCCCGCCACTGCCGCAGGGTCAGGGAATTGCCGAACCACTGATGGGCCAGCTCGTGCGCGATCAGCCGCTGGTTCTCCCAGCCCGGTTCCAGGTGGTTGCGGCCGATGATGGAGAGCGACTGGGCTTCCAGCGGGATTTCCAGTTCGTCCTCGGTGACCACCACGGTGTACCGGCCGAATGGATAGAGGCCGAAGCAGCGGCCGAAGACCTCCATCATCCGCTGCTGGCTGGCCAGGGCCGCCTCGGCCCGGTGCCGGAGCTGGCCGGAGACGGCCACCATTTGGGGGACCGGCTCTGCTGTGCCTGATGATCCTGTGCCTGAAGATCCCGGGTCCGGCGCTGCCGGACCATCGGTCAGGGCGGGGAACAGACTATGCAGGCCGTACCGGCCGATCTGCAGCGTGGCCAGGTAGGTGGCCATCGGGGCGTTCATCTCGTAGACCCAGGTTTCCCGGCTGGACCTGCGGGTGTGTGCGACCAGCGCACCATTGGCGACGGCACGGTACCCGGCGTCCGTGCTGACGCTGATCCGGTAGCTGGCCTTCTGGCTCGGATGGTCGTTGCAGGGGAACCAGGACGAAGCTCCGTTGGGCTGGGCCGCCACCAGCACGCCGTCCGTGAGTTCTTCCCAGCCGACGTCGCCCCACAACCCGTTGACTGGAGCCGGGTTTCCTTCATACCGGACGTCGATGGTCAGGGCGGCCCCGGCGGGCAGCGGATCGCGCAGCGTGATGATCAGTTTGCCCGCGCGCTGGACCATCCTCCGCGGCCGTTGCCCGTTGACCTGGACCCGGGAGGCCTGCAGGCCGGACAGGTCCAGTTCCAGTATGCCGCAGCCGCGGACCATGTGGCCGGACAGCAGGGCGTGGCCGGCCAGCCGGTTGGCGGCGAGCTTGCATTCGAGTTCGAGGTCGTAGCGGGTGACGGCGAAATCCGCGCTGCCGTTGGTGGGCAGGTAGCGGTCGGGCACGGGGTTGCTGTCGGGAGGTGTGGCGGTCATCAGTCCTGCTGGTTCGGTGCGGTCCATGGCTGTACGGGATTGCCCATCCAGTAGCTGGCGGCGGGCACTGTTTCCCCGCGCATGACCAGGGAAGCAGGGCCCACCGTGGCGCCGTCGTCGATGGACGCAGCCGGGAGGATCACCGAGTTCTGGCCCAGCGTCGCTCCGGCGGCCAGTTCCACGGTATCAATGCTCATGATCCGGTCATGGAAGAGATGGGTTTGGACCACGCAGCCGCGGTTGACCGTGGAGCCGCTGCCCAAGGTGACCAGGTCCGCCTCGGGCAGCCAGTAGCTCTCGCACCAGACGCCGTGGCCGATCTTGGCGCCCAGTCCGCGCAGCCACCAGACCAGGGCCGGGGTGCCGGAAGCCAGCCGGCCGAACCACGGGGCGCTGACCATTTCCACGAAGGTGTCCACCACTTCGTTGCGCCAGATGAAGGAACTCCAGAGCGGATGCTCGCCTGCCTTGATCCGGCCGACCAGCAGCCACTTCGCGGCTACCGAGCTGCCGGCGGCCGCGGCGCCGGCAGCCATCATGACCACCCCCGAGGCCACGGCGGCCGGCAGGTAGCCGTACGAGAGCGCGATCCAGTCGAGCAGGGCCAGCACGCAGAGCGCCAGCGCGGTGGTGACGGCGACCGGGACGAAGCGGCACAGTTCCCACAAGGCGCGCGCAATCTTGAGCCTGGCCGGCGGGGCGTAGGTCAACGATTGGTCCGACTCGATGCCGCTCCGGCGCAGGCGCACCGGCGGGCTGCCCAGCCAGGACGAGCCGGCCTTGGCCTTCGCCGGGGTGGCGGACAGCACCGCCACCAGCGAATTCCGCGGTACCTTCCGTCCGGCGGCAGTCATGCCGGAATTGCCCAGGAAGGAGCGTTTGCCCACCTTGGCCGGGGCGATCTTCATCCAGCCGCCGCCCAGTTCGTAGGAGGCCACCATGGTGTCATCGGCTAGGAACGCGCCTTCCCCCACGGTGGTCATTTTGGGCACCAGCAGCACCGTGGAGGCTTCCACGTTCTTGCCCACCTTGGCACCGAGCAGGCGCAGCCAGACCGGGGTGAACAGGCTGGCGTAGGTGGCGAAGAGCTGGTCCCGGGCCAGGTCCAGGACCCGTTCGGTGGCCCAGACCTGCCAGCCGATCCGGCTGCGGACCCGGTGGTAGCCGGGAACCAGCCCGATCCCGAGCAACCGGACGACGACGGCGATCAGCAGCAGGTTGGCCAGGTACCAGACCGCGGCGGCCAGCGGGACGGCCGCCAGCAGCGGCCAGAAGGTGGCGGAGAGGCCCCCGCTGGCGGTGTCCGGCAGCACCAGGACGGCCACGGCGATGGCAGCCACCGCCGAAAGGTAGGGGATCAGGGCCAGCAGGCCGGAGGCCACGGGGTAGAACACGCTCCAGAGCGGGCTGGAATTGCCCGGCGGTTCCGGCCAGCCAGTCCGGGCCTTTCCGGCGCGCTGGGCCGGGGAGCCGGAGAAATGCAGCCCGGCCTTGACCGGGCCGGTGACCGCGGAGCCCGGTGCAATGCTGGCGTGGGCGCCGATGCTCGCACCGGGCAGGAGCGTGCTGCGCGATCCCACCGTGGCGCCGGGACCCACCTCGATGGTTCCGATATGCACCCGGTCCCCGTCGATCCACCAGCCGGCCAGGTCCACCTCCGGTTCGATCGAGGCGCCGCTGCCCAGCGTGAGCAGGCCGGTCACCGGCGGGACCGAATGCAGGTCCACATTCCGGCCGATCCGCGCCCCCAGCGCCCGGGCATAGTAGGGCACGAAGGGAGCGCTGGCGAGGGAGACGGCACCGGCCATGTCTGCGATCTGCTCGGCCAGCCACAGCCGCAGGTGCACCTTGCCCGAGCGCGGGTAGTTGCCCGGGCCGACGCCGCGCAGCAGCAGCCGGGCGGCGGCGACGGCGATGGCCATCCGCCCGGGCGGGCTGACGAACACCACCCAGCTGGCCAGTACCCACCACCAGGAGATGACCGGTGCGCCGGTGAAGACACCCAGCTGGACCAGCGTGTTGTTGAGGATCATGAGGTAGGTCAGCCAGCGCATGCCCGACAGCACGTTCAGCGGAATGCCCATGAGCGTCTGGAAGATCTGGGTCTTGCGCTGGGTCCGGCGGACTTCGCGTTCCTGCGGGGCGGCCGGAATGCCGTCCGGCTCCGACTGCCTTACCGCCTCGACCAGTGCTCCTACACGCGGGTGGGCGTAGATTTCGGCGACGGCGATGGTCGGATAGCGCACGCGCAGCGCCGACACGAGTTGGGCGGCCGCCAGGGAACCGCCGCCGTGGGTGAAGAAGTCTGCGTCCAGCGAGCCCGGCGACGTGCCCAGCACCGCGGCCCACTGGTCCACGATCCACTGGGTTTCGGGGTCCAGTTCAAGCTTGCTGCCCGCATCCGGTTCGGTGCCGGGCAGGGGCCAGGGCAGCGCCTCGCGGTCCACCTTGCCGCTGGTCTTCGTCGGCAGCGTGTCCACGATAGCCAGCAGCGGCACCAGCGGTGCCGGCAACTGTTCCGTGAGCCGGGCCCTGGCGGCCGTCAGGTCGTACTCGGCGCCGGTGGCAAGGTAGCCGACCAGCACCTGGTTCCCGGCTGCCGTCGTCTTCACGGCGGCCGCGGCCCCATGCACGTCCGGCAGCGCCTGCAGGGCGGCGTCCACCTCGCCCAGTTCGATCCGCCGTCCGCCGAGTTTGACCTGCTCGTCCGCGCGCCCGGCGAAGATCAGGCCGGCGGGTTCGTAGACGACCAGGTCTCCGCTGCGGTAGGCGCGTTCCCAGCCCAGTGTCGGCATTGGTGCGTACTTTTCGGCGTCTTTCGCCGGGTCCAGGTAGCGGGCCAGCCCGACGCCGCCGATGATCAGCTCACCGGTGCCGCCTTCGGCCACCGGTACGCCGTCGGCGTCCACCACGGCCAGGTCCCAGCCGTCCAGCGGCAGGCCGATCCGCACCGGGCCGGTGCCGTCCATCAGTGCGGCACAGGCGACCACGGTAGCCTCGGTGGGCCCGTAGGTGTTCCAGACCTCGCGGGAAGGGACGGCCAGCCGCGCGGCCAGTTCGGGTGGGCAGGCTTCGCCGCCGAAGATCAGCAGCCGGACGTTCTCCAACGCCTCGGCCGGCCACAGCGCGGCCAGGGTAGGCACGGTGGAGACGGCGGTGATGCTCTTGTCCACCAGCCATGGGCCCAGGTCCATGCCGCTGCGCACCAGCGACCGCGGCGCGGGCACCAGGCAGGCGCCGTGCCGCCAGGCCAGCCACATTTCCTCGCAGGAGGCGTCGAAGGCAACCGAGAGTCCGGCGAGCACGCGGTCCTGCGGACCCAGCGGCTCCTGCTGCAGGAACAGTTCCGCTTCGGCGTCCACGAAGGCCGCCGCGGAGCGGTGGGTGACGGCAACGCCCTTCGGGGTGCCGGTAGAGCCCGAGGTGAAGATTACCCACGCGTCGTCGGACGGCAGCGCCGTGCGCCGGTCGGGAGCCGTACCGGGCACCGGGGCCACGGTGATTTCCCCGCCGGCGCCGAGGACGCCGGCCACCTGGGCCTCGCCGAAGACCAGCCGGGCACGTTCGTCCGGGTCGTCGGCATCCACCGGCACGTAGGCGGCACCGATCTCCAGCGTGGCCAGGATGCTGATGTACAGCTCGCGCGTTCCGGAGGGAATGCGGATGCCGATCTTGTCTCCGGCGCCGAAGCCGGCCTGCTGCAGTTGGCGGCCTTTGGCCCGCACCTCCTCGAGCAGTTCGGCGTAGGTGAGCGCCTGCCGGCCGTCATCCAGCGCCGTCGCCTCCGGGTAGGCCTGCGCGCTCGCGGCGATGATTTCAGGCAGCGTGCGCGAGTGCGGCGCGCGGGCCGAACCTGGCAACTGGGGTAAAAGCAGAGTCACTTCAAAAGCCTGCCGCAAGAAGGTTAACAGGAGGTATACACCCCACCGTAGCCGGTCAGGTGTTACGGCACGAGCAGTACCTTGCCGGTAGTGCGCCGGGCCTGCAGGTCCTCGTGCGCCCGGGCTGCCTCGGCCAGTGGATAAGTGCCGCCGATCCGGACGTCCAGCCGACCGGCCAGCACCGCGTCGAAAATTTCGCGCGAGCGCCACTGCCGTTCCTCCGGGGTCAGCAGGTGGTCCGCCAGTTTGGGCCGGGTGACGAACAGTGAGCCGCCGGCGTTCAGCCGCTGCAGGTCGAACGGCGGGACCTGGCCCGAGGCGCCGCCGAAGAGCACCAACATGCCGCGCTTGCGCAGCGACGCCAGGGAGCCGTCGAACGTGTCCTTGCCGACGCCGTCGTACACCACGTCCACACCGGTGCCATTGGTCAGTCCCCGGACCTTTTCGGGGAAGCCCTCGTAGCGCAGCACCTCGTCGGCGCCTGCGGACCGGGCCAGGGCCTCCTTCTCGTCCGAGGAGACCGTGGTGATCACCCGGGCGCCCTTGGCCTTGAGCAGCTGGGTCAGCAGCAGTCCGACGCCGCCGGCGCCGGCGTGGGTGAGCACCGTGTGCTCCGGGCCCGCCTTGAAGCTGGAATTGACCAGGTAGTGGGCCGTCATGCCCTGCAGCGGGAGCGCGGCGGCGGCCTCGAAGCCGACGCCGTCGGGTACCGGCAGTGCTGCCTCGGCCCGGACCAGGGCGTACTGCCCATAGGTCCCGGCACCCTCGCAGAATGCCACCCGGTCTCCGGCTGCGACTCCGGTGACGCCTTCGCCCACGGCGGCCACGGTGCCGGCGGCCTCGCTGCCCGGAGTGAAGGGGAAGGACACCTTGTAGGTCCCGCTGCGCTCGTAGGTTTCGATGAAATTCACCCCGGCCGCGGCCACCTTGACCAGCAGCTGGCCCGGGCCGGGGGAGGGGATCTCCACGTCCTGCAGCTGCAGCACTTCTGGCCCGCCGGGGGCTGCTGCCACAATGGCTTTTGCGGTGGCCTTGGCGGTTCGGGGCGAGTTTCCGGGATTCTCGGTCACAGAGGGTCCTTTCCTCGGTCTGGCTACTAGGCTGGTGGGGATCTGCACACCATCCTAGGGCGGCCCTCGGGCGGCTGGAGCGCCACAGGGTGCCCGCCGAAGGGGATGTGCATAAATATCATGACTAATGCATAACTTTGCTGTATGGTGGTTGCTATGAGTTTTTCTGTTGCCGTTTCCGGTGCCAGCGGCTACGCCGGGGGCGAAGTCCTGCGCCTGCTGGCCAGCCATCCGGACGTGACCATCGGGGCCATCACGGCCCACAGCAATGCCGGGTCGCTGCTGGGCGAACTCCAGCCCCACCTGCATTCGCTGGCCGGCCGGGAACTGTCAGACACGACGGTGGAGAACCTTGCGGGCCATGATGTCGTCTTCCTGGCGCTGCCGCACGGCGCGAGCGCCGAAATTGCCGCCCAGCTGCCCGAGGACACCTTGGTGATCGACGCCGGGGCGGACCACCGCCTCGAGGACCCGCTGGCCTGGGAGAAGTTCTACGGGTCGGCCCACGCCGGCACGTGGCCGTACGGGCTGCCCGAGCTGCCCGGCCACCGCGAGCGGCTGCGCAATGCCCGGCGCATCGCCGTGCCGGGCTGCTATCCGACCAGCTCGCTGCTGGCCCTGGCCCCGGGCTTCGCCGCCGGGCTGCTCGAACACGACGACGTGGTGATCGTCTCCGCCTCCGGCACCTCCGGCGCCGGCAAGTCCGCCAAGGTCAACCTGCTCGGCTCGGAAGTCATGGGCGGCATGAACCCCTACGGCGTCGGCGGCGGCCACCGGCACACTCCGGAGATCGAGCAGGGGCTCAGCGCGGCGGCCGGCGGGCAGGTGACGGTTTCCTTCACGCCCACGCTGGCGCCGATGAGCCGCGGCATCCTCACCACCGCCACCGCGAAGGCCCGGCCCGGCGCCAGCGCCACCGCGCTTGCCCATGAGCTGCGCGAAGCCTGGGCCGCCGCCTACGCGGACGAGCCGTTCGTGCACCTGCTGCCTGAGGGACGCTGGCCGCACACCAAGGCCGTCCTCGGCTCGAACCATGCGGTGATGCAGCTGGCTTTCGATGCGCACAGCGGCCGGGTCATCGTCAGCTGCGCCATCGACAACCTGGCCAAAGGCACTGCCGGCGGCGCCATCCAGTCCATGAACATTGCCCTGGGCCTCGAGGAGACCGCGGGCCTGACCCACCAGGGAGTAGCACCGTGAGCGTCACAACCCCCAAAGGCTTCCGTGCCGCGGGCATCACCGCCGGCCTGAAGGCTTCCGGCAAACCGGATATGGCGCTGGTCGTCAACGACGGGCCGGCCAAGGCGGCCGCGGCGGTCTTCACGTCCAACCGGGTGGCTGCCGCCCCGGTGCTGTGGTCCCGCCAGGTGGTCAGCGACACCCGGGTGGACGCCGTCATCCTCAATTCCGGCGGGGCCAACGCGTGCACCGGTGCGGAAGGCTTCCAGAACACCCATGCCACCGCGGAGAAGACCGCCGAAGTGCTGGGTATCTCCGCCGGGGACGTGGTGGTCTGCTCCACCGGCCTGATCGGCGAGCAGCTGCCGATGGACAAGATCCTGCCCGGTGTCGAGGCCGCGGCCGCGGCGCTGGCCGGCGACGGCGGTGCGGCCGCGGCCAGCGCGATCATGACCACCGACACCGTCTCCAAGCAGGCAGGATTCTCCGGCCCCGGCTACAGCATCGGCGGCATGGCCAAGGGTGCCGGCATGCTGGCTCCGGGCCTGGCCACGATGCTGGTCGTCATCACCACGGATGCCGAGGTGGAACCGGCGGCCCTCGATTCGGCGCTGCGGGAGGCCACCCGGGTGACCTTCGACCGCACCGATTCCGACGGCTGCATGTCCACCAACGACACGGTGGTGCTGATGTCCTCGGCCGCCTCCGGGACGGCTCCGGGCCTGGCGGAATTCACCGCCGGGCTAACCCAGGTCTGTGCGGACCTGGCCCGGCAGCTGATCACCGATGCCGAGGGTGCCAGCCACGACATCGCCATCACCACGGTGAACGCCGCCACCGAGTCGGATGCCGAAACCGTCAGCCGGGCCGTCGCCCGGTCCAACCTGTTCAAGACCGCGATCTTCGGCAACGACCCGAACTGGGGCCGCGTGCTCTCCGCCGTCGGCACCACGGATGCAGCCTTCGAACCGGGGCAGCTGAACGTGTCGATGAACGGCGTCCAGGTGTGCCGCAACGGTGGCGTCGGCGAGCCGCGCAGCCTGGTGGACCTGTCCGGCCGCGAGGTGGAAGTGGTGATCGACCTGAACGCCGGCGGTGAGACCGCCACCATCTGGACCAATGACCTGACCCACGACTATGTGGAAGAAAACTCCGCGTACTCCAGCTGACAGGATCCCCATGAACACTTCAATGCTGGTGGCCCAGGACAAGGCCGCGACGCTGATCGAGGCGCTGCCCTGGATCAAACGCTTCGCCGGGACCACCATGGTCGTCAAGTACGGCGGCAACGCCATGGTCAACGACGAGCTGCGCCGGGCCTTCGCCGAAGACATTGTCTTCCTCCACCATGTGGGCATCCGGCCTGTGGTGGTGCACGGGGGCGGTCCGCAGATCAATGCCATGCTCGCCAAAGTGGGCATCGAGTCCGAATTCAAGGGCGGCCTGCGCGTCACCACCCCCGAGGCCATGGACGTAGTCCGGATGGTGCTCACCGGCCAGGTCGGGCGCGAACTGGTGGGCCTGATCAACTCGCACGGCCCCTATGCCGTCGGTATGTCCGGGGAAGACGGCGGCCTGCTGCAGGCCGTGCGCACCGGCACCGTGGTGGACGGCGAGGAAGTGGACCTGGGCCTGGTCGGCGAGGTGGTGGGGGTGAACCCCTCTGCCATCCTGGACCTGCTCGAGGCCGGACGGATCCCGGTGATCTCCACGGTCGCCCCGGAAATCGGCCACAGCGGCGAACCCACCAGCCAGGTACTCAACGTCAATGCCGACACGGCCGCCGCAGCGGTGGCCGAGGCGCTGCATGCCTCGCGCCTGGTGGTCCTCACCGACGTCGAAGGACTCTACGCCAACTGGCCGGACCGGTCCTCGCTGATTTCCTCGCTGACTGCCTCGGACCTGCGCGGGCTGCTGCCCCGGCTGGAATCCGGCATGATTCCGAAGATGGAGGCCTGCCTGAAGGCCGTGGACGGGGGAGTGGAACGCGCTGCGGTCGTGGACGGTCGCATGGCCCATTCGATTCTGTTGGAGATTTTCACGACGGCAGGGATTGGTACCCAGATCGTCCCGGACGGAGATGACGCATGAGCGACGTACGGCAGGCCGGCATCGGCACGGCGGCCCAGCTGGCCCACCTGGAGGGCCTGCACAACCAGGAGCTGCTGGCCCGCTACAACCATTCGCTGATGGGCGTGTTCGGCACCCCGCAGCGGGTGCTGGTGCGCGGCAGCGGCTGCACCGTGTGGGACGCCGACGGCAAGGAGTACTTGGACCTGCTCGGCGGGATCGCGGTGAATGCACTGGGCCACGCGGATCCGTTCCTGACCAGCATCATCTCCAGCCAGCTGGCCACGCTTGGCCATGTCTCGAATTTCTTCACCAGTCCTACCCAGATCGCCCTGGCGGAAAAGCTGTTGGAACTGGCCCAGGCGCCGGCCGGATCCAAGGTGTTCTTCGCCAACTCCGGTACCGAGGCCAACGAGGCGGCCTTCAAGCTGGCCCGGCGCAATGCCGGCACGCCGGAGCAGCCGCGCACGCGCATCATCGCCCTGGAGGGGGCCTTCCACGGACGCACCATGGGGGCGCTCGCATTGACCGCCAAGAAGGCCTACCGGGAGCCGTTCGAACCAATGCCGGGCGGCGTCGAGCACATCCCGTTCGGCGACGTGGACGCACTGCGTGCTGCCGTGGACGGGACTGTTGCCGCCGTCGTGCTGGAACCGATCCAGGGCGAGGTCGGCGTCCGGCCGCTGCCGCCGGGGTACCTGAAGGCCGCCCGCGAGGTGACCCGCGAGGCCGGTGCCCTGCTCATCCTGGACGAAGTGCAGTCCGGCGTCGGCCGTACCGGAAACTGGTTCGCCTTCCAGGGCGCCGTGGCCGGCGGCGAGCAGATCGTTCCGGACGCGATCACCCTGGCCAAGGGCCTAGGCGGCGGCTTCCCGATCGGCGCGCTGGTGACCTTCGGCGAGGAAGTTTCCGGACTGCTCGGCGCCGGGCAGCACGGGACCACGTTTGGCGGCAACCCGGTGGCCACCGCGGCCGCGCTGGCGACGCTGCACTCGATCGAGGCCCGCGGGCTGATGCAGAATGCGTCCGACGTCGGTGCCTGGCTGCGCGAGCGCCTGGCCTCGACGGCGGGAGTGGCCGAGGTGCGGGGCGAGGGCCTGCTGATCGGCTTCGACCTGGCCGAGGACCTGGGCGCAGGTATGCCGGGCGGCATCGCCCCGGCCGCAGTCCAGGCCGGGCTCGACGCCGGTTTCATTATCAACGCGCCCGGCCCGCACACGCTGCGGCTGGCTCCGCCGCTGATCCTGACCCGCGGTCAGGCCTCCAGCTTCCTCGAAGCGCTGCCGGGCATTATCGCGGTGGCCGGGCAGGCTGCCGAATCTTCCGCATCTTCCGAAGCATCCAAAGCAAAGGTGGAAAAGTGACCCAGAACGGAATCCGCCATTTCCTGGTCGATACCGACCTCAGTCCCGCCGAGCAGGCCGAAGTCCTCGACCTCGCCGCGGACATGAAGAAGGCCCCGTACCTGTACCAGCCTTATGCCGGGGACGGGGCCGGACGCCGGACGGTCGCCGTCATCTTCGACAAGACCTCCACCCGCACGCGGGTCTCCTTCGCCGCCGGGATCGCGGACCTGGGCGGGGTGCCGCTGATCATGAATCCCGGCGAATCCCAGCTCGGGCACAAGGAATCGGTAGCCGATACCATCCGCGTGCTCGAACGCATGGTCGCCACCGTGGTCTGGCGGACCTACGCCCACTCGGGCCTGGAGGAAATGGCCGCCATCTCCCGCGTCCCGGTGATCAACTCGCTTTCGGACGACTACCATCCGTGCCAGCTGCTGGCGGACCTGCTGACAATCAAGGAACACAAGGGCGGGCTCAACGGCCTGACGCTGGCCTACCTGGGCGATGCGGCCAACAATATGGCCAACTCGTACCTGCTCGCCTGTGCCACCGCGGGGATGAATATCAGGATTGCCGGGCCGGAAGGCTACCTGCCCTCGGACGCCGTCGTCGCCGCCGCCAAGGAACGCGCCGCCGAAACCGGCGGCTCGGTGCTGGTCACCACGGACGCCGCGGCGGCCCTGGCCGGTGCCGACGTCGTTGCCACGGACACCTGGGTGTCCATGGGCCAGGAAGAGGAAAAGGCCCAGCGCCAGCAGCTGTTCCGCAACTACTCGGTGGATGCCGCGGCCATGGAGCAGGCGGCGCCGGACGCCATCGTGCTGCACTGCCTGCCCGCCTACCGGGGCTATGAGATCTCCGCCGAGGTGATCGACGGTCCGCAGTCGGTGGTCTGGGACGAGGCGGAGAACCGGCTGCATGCGCAGAAGGCGCTGATGGCCTGGCTGATGGACAAGTCCGGCCTGGCCCCGTTGCGGTCGGTATCCTGAAGGCTGCGGCGAGAAGACTGTCGGGAAGACTTTCAATGACCAGCATGCCCACCACCAAGACGGCCCGCCAGGCCCGGATCACCGCGATCCTGACCGGGCAGTCCGTGCGTTCCCAGGCGGAGCTGGCTGCCCTGCTCGCGGCCGACGGCGTGCAGGTGACCCAGGCCACGCTATCCCGCGACCTGGTGGAGCTGGGGGCCGTCCGGGTCCGCAGTGGGGACGGCGCCCTGGTCTACGCGATCCCGGCCGAGGGTGGGGAACGCTCGCCGCAGAGCGGGCTCACGCAGGAAATTCTCGATGCCCGGCTGGCCAAGCTGTGCGCGGACCTGCTGGTCACAGCCGAGGCCTCCGGCAACCTGGTGGTGCTGCGGACCCCGCCGGGGGCCGCGAACTTCCTGGCCTTGGCCATCGACCACTCGGTCATGCCCTCGGTGCTGGGCACCATTGCCGGCGATGACACGGTGCTGCTGGTGACCCGGGACCCGCAGGGCGGCACCGAGGTCGCGGCCCGATTCCTGCAGTTCGCCGACGATCCCTCGCGCAACAGCTGAACCCTTGAACCCACCCCACATCACTAGCTAGGAGCACCTAACGTGACTGACCGCATTGTTCTGGCCTACTCCGGAGGCCTCGACACCTCCGTGGCGATCGGCTGGATCGCCGAGGCCACCGGCGCCGAGGTCATCGCCGTCGCCGTCGACGTCGGACAGGGCGGTGAATCCCTGGAGACCATCCGCCAGCGCGCGCTGGACTGCGGAGCCGTGGAAGCCTACGTTGCCGACGCCCGCGACGAGTTCGCCGCCGAGTACTGCATGCCGGCACTGAAGGCCAACGCCCTGTACATGGACGCCTACCCGCTGGTCTCCGCGCTGTCCCGGCCGGTGATCGTCAAGCACCTGGTCGCCGCCGCCCGCCAGTTCGGCGCCACCACCGTGTCCCACGGCTGCACCGGCAAGGGCAACGACCAGGTCCGCTTCGAAGTCGGCATCCAGACTCTGGGCCCGGACCTGAAGTGCATCGCACCGGTCCGCGACCTGGCCCTCACCCGTGACAAGGCCATCGCCTACGCGGAGGACAAAAACCTGCCGATCGTCACCACCAAGAAGAACCCTTTCTCCATCGACCAGAATGTCTGGGGACGCGCGGTGGAAACCGGCTTCCTCGAGGACATCTGGAACGGCCCCACCAAGGACGTCTACGACTACACCGCCTCCCCGGAGTTCCCGCCGGTGGCCGACGAGGTCGTCATTACCTTCAAAGAAGGTATTCCGGTGGCCCTGGACGGAAACCCGGTGACCCCGCTGCAGGCCATCCAGCAGCTCAACCACCGCGCCGGCGCCCAGGGCATCGGCCGGATCGACATCGTCGAGGACCGCCTGGTCGGCATCAAGTCGCGCGAAATCTACGAGGCACCCGGTGCCATGGCGCTGATCGCCGCGCACAAGGAACTTGAAAATGTCACGGTCGAGCGGGAGCAGGCCCGCTTCAAGAAGACCGTCGGCCAGCGCTGGACCGAGCTGGTCTACGACGGCCAGTGGTTCTCCCCGCTCAAGCGATCGCTGGACACCTTCATCGAGGACACCCAGCAGTACGTTTCCGGCGACATCCGGATGGAGCTGCACGGCGGCCGCGCCACCGTCACCGGCCGGCGTTCGGACAGCTCGCTGTATGACTTCAACCTCGCCACCTACGACACCGGCGACGCCTTCGACCAGTCCAGCGCCCGCGGCTTCATCGACATCTTCGGTCTGGCCGCCAAGGTGGCCTCCGAGCGCGACGAGCGAGTGGCGGTGGCGAAGTAAATGTCGCAGCAGAATTCGGGAACCAATGAGGGCGCGCTGTGGGGCGGCCGGTTCGCGGGCGGCCCCGCCGACGCGCTGGCAGCGCTGAGCAAGTCCACCCATTTTGACTGGCGGCTCGCCCGCTACGACATTGCCGGTTCCCGGGCGCATGCCCGGGTGCTGCACAAGGCCGGCCTGCTTGACGACGGCGAACTGGACGGCATGCTGGCGGCCTTGGACGGGCTCGACGCCGACGTGGCCTCGGGCGCGTATACGGCAGCCGAAACGGACGAGGACGTGCACGGATCGCTGGAACGCGGGCTGATTGAGCGGGCCGGAGCCCAGCTCGGCGGCAAGCTGCGGGCCGGCCGGTCCCGCAACGACCAGATCGCCACGCTGGGCCGGATGTTCCTGCGCGACCATGCCCGGATCATCGCCCGCGGCGTCCTGGAGGCCGTGGACGCGCTGGTGGCCCAGGCAGAGCGGCATCCGCAGGTGGCCATGCCCGGACGCACCCACCTGCAGCACGCCCAGCCCGTGCTGCTGTCCCACCACCTGCTGGCCCATGCCTGGGCGCTGCTGCGCGACGTGCAGCGGCTGGCGGACTGGGACAGGCGCGCGGCGGTGTCCCCGTACGGCTCCGGCGCCCTGGCCGGGTCCTCGCTGGGCCTCGACCCGGTCGCCGTGGCCGAAGAGCTGGGCTTCGACTCGGCGGTCTGGAATTCGATCGACGGCACCGCTTCGCGGGACGTGTTCGCCGAGTTTGCCTGGGTCTGTGCCATGATCGGCGTGGACTTGTCCCGGATCTCCGAGGAGGTCATCCTCTGGGCGACCAAGGAATTCTCCTTTGTCACGCTGGATGACGCCTACTCGACCGGATCCTCGATCATGCCGCAGAAGAAGAACCCCGATGTGGCCGAGCTGGCCCGCGGCAAGGCGGGACGGCTGATCGGTGACCTGACCGGGCTGCTGGCCACGCTCAAGGGCCTGCCGCTGGCCTACAACCGGGACCTGCAGGAGGATAAGGAGCCGGTGTTCGACGCCGCGGACACCCTCGAACTGCTGCTGCCGGCGGTGTCCGGGATGATCGCCACCCTGGTCTTCAACACCGAGCGGCTGGAATCCCTGGCCCCGCAAGGTTTTGCACTGGCCACCGACATCGCCGAGTGGCTGGTTCGCGAGGGCGTCCCCTTCCGCGAAGCCCACGAACTCTCTGGTGCAGCGGTCAAGCTGGCCGAGAGCCGCGGGGTGGAACTGTGGGACCTGTCCGATGCGGACTATGCCGGAATCTCGGAGCACCTGACGCCGGGCGTTCGTTCCGTGCTGACGGTTGAGGGGTCGCTGAACAGCCGCAGTTCGCAGGGCGGCACAGCACCCTCGGCCGTGGCTGGACAGCTGTCCGCGCTGAAGGACCAGCTGGCGGCGGTACGCGGATACGCAACTGGCAACCGCTGATTGATTCAACAGGCTCGGGCCGGTCATCTGGAAAGATGGCCGGCCCGAGGCGTTCCGGTATGGTGGCGGTGGTCATGACCGCCCGGCCTGAGCCTCGGGAGGCACGGATGAAGCGAGGACACCGTATCCCGCGCGCGGCGGCAGCCGACTGGGCGCTGCTGGGGCGCCGCCCCGGCACGGCTTCGGCCCGGCCTGAAGCATTCGATCCTGCGGCGCTGTCCGCCCTTCCCGAGCCGGCCCGGCGGTGGCTCACCCACGCCATTGATGCGGGCACGCCGCTATGGGGCACCGCAGAACTGCAGATGCTCGGGCAGATCCGGCTTGGGGACAAATGGTTTCCCTTTACCGCGCGCCAGATAATCGCGCCCGGCCGTGGCTTCGTCTGGGCGGCCCGGACCCGGGTCCGGGGCCTGCCGGTGTCGGGCTTCGACCGCTATAGGGCATCAGACCCGGTAACAGGGGCGGCTGCCGCCGGGCAGATGCGGTGGCGCCTGTTGGGCGTGCTGCCTGCCATGTCCGCACGGGGACAGGACACCACCCGCAGCGCTGCCGGGCGGCTGGCCGGGGAAGCAATCTTCGTGCCCACCGCCTGCCTGTCCGCCAGCTGGTCAGCGGGCACGGGCCCGGATTCTGATGCTGATACTGCAGTGATGACCTGGCTGCCTGCGGACGGGCCCGAGGACTGTCAGCTGCGCGTCGGCCCCGGCGGAGAACTGCGCGAGGTACTGATGCAGCGGTGGGGGAATCCGGAGGGGACCGGCTACCGACGCTACTCCTTCGGGGTGGCCGTGGAGGAAGAAGCAGTCTTCTCCGGACTCCGGCTTCCAGGCGTCTACCGGGCCGGCTGGTGGTGGGGGTCCGACAGGCAGGAGGAAGGCGAGTTCTTCCGCGCACGGATCACCCGGGCAACATTCAGCTGAACTGCCACCGGGCCAGATGGACCATCTAGGACACGTGGATCAACCGGGTCAGGCAGATCGACCGTGTCAGAGGGGCAGCGTGTCAGTCAGAGGGGCACCGTGTCAGAAGGGCGGGGGCGCGTCCGGGTCCGGCAGGGCACCGGTCTCCGGCGGCCCGGGCGGTGCCGGTTCCGTCGGATTGCGGAGCTCCTCGGCAGCGCGGAGCAGGCGCCGACGATGCTCCGCCGGCAAGTGCTTAAGGACTGCTTCGGGGTAGTGGGGCGGCCCGTCGCCCAGATGATCCGGTACGGTCCTGCTCGGGTAGCCGGCGGGGGAGATCCAGGTGAAGTTTCCGCCCGGTGACTGGGCCGCCATCCAGCCGGCCATGTGTTTGAGCCGGTGGTGATGTTTGCAGGCGGGGCCGAGGTTGTCCAAGGCGGTTTCGCCGCCATCCGCGAAGGCGACGGTATGGTCCAGTTCGCAGGTCCCGGCGCCGCGCCGGCAGCCGGCAAAGGTACACACCGGGTGGCGGTGGCGCACGACGCGGGCCAGGTCCTGCGGCACCCGGTAGGTGGTTCGGCCCCAGGAGAGGCGGACACCGGTTTCGGGATGTGTGAGGACGCGGTGGAAGGACGGGGCATTCGCGCACAGGACGCGGGCGACGTCGGCCGGAACAGGTCCATAGCCTTCCAGTTCGGCCGGTTCCTCGTCCAGGCCCAGCAGGGTGAAGACGGGGACAGTGACCATGACCTCGGCGCGGATACCGGCGGCCGGTCCCGCGTCCATGCCACCGTTGATGAGCAGATCCGCGAATACATCGGGCCGCAGTTGGGCCAGGGTGCGGGTTTCTTCGGCGCACTGCAGGGACTTGGCCGCGCGGGTGATCCGGTCGTAGATGGCGTACGCGGTCTCGGCCGGCAGGACGGCGCCAATATAGGCCATGCCATCGGATTGCGGGGTCAGTTCCACCCGGCGGCCGGCCTCGGCGCGGTTGCGGCGGACGGCGGGCGGCTCCGGGTTGAGCCGTTCGGCCTGCCGCCGGGCTTTCTTGCGCAGCGCCGGCCGGTCCAGCTTCATTGCGCCCGGCAGCAGGACCGCTTCAAAGGCCGGGCGGGACGAAACCGGAATTGTGGCGGCTTGGTCTGCGATCACTGCGGCCTGCTCGCCGGTGATTTCCCCTGACTCCAGTGCGGCCAAAGTGGCAGGCAGGCTGGTGCACAGGTCCCGGGCCTGCTCCAGCCGGACACAGGCGGTTCCCTCGGGAATGCTCAGCAGTCTCGCCAGTTCGGCAGTTGCGGACTTCCGGGCCAGTTCACTGGCATTGGCCCGGGCCCGCTCCGGCATACCCGGACACGGGGCCGGCAGCCCTTGCACGGCCGTCTGGGCCAGCCGGTGTGCCAGCCGTACGATGCGTGCCTGGAGCCAGGCGTCGGCCTTGCGGGCTTCCTCCAACTGCCGGGCTGCCTGCCGGTAATCGAGCCGGTGCGGTAGCACCGTGGCCAGCAGATGCACCTGCTCCAGCGGACACGTGGCGGGGATGCTGTCGTCCGGATCCCACACGTCGTCGGACAGGTCCTCCAGATCGAAGTCCGCCTCGCTGTCCCAGGCATCCGGGTCTTCCCAGTCCTGCGGACGCCGGCCGGGATCCGGGCAGCCTGCCATCGGGTCCTCGGGTATCGGTGCACCAGGATCGCCCCAGCGGAGAATGAACTCCAGCTCCCAAGGTGCCGGGCCCGCAGCAGGTCCGCCGCCCGGCTCGGCCGGCGGGTCCGGTTCGGGAAGGCAGTTCCCTGTCATGGGTCCAGTCCACCACCTGCTGCCGACAGTTTTGGACCGCACGGGGCCGCACCGGACTGTTGCCGCATCCACACCCAGAGCCTGATTTCTTCCAGGGCCGGCTACCGGTGACCGGTGAATTTACCTACCGGCAGCCACGCTCCGTGGGGTAGTTTGTCATTCATGACGACGCTGACGCCGGACGCAGACAAAGTAATTCCGACCGGGCGGATCGAACGGGTCGACGGCGACTATGTCCTGGCCTTTGACCTTCAGCTCGACTACCCGCGCAGTTTTATCTGGAGCCTGCTCACCGAGCGGGAGAAGGTCGCCAAATGGCTGGGCATCCTGCTGGATGACTGGGCGGTGGGACACGCCTACGAACTGGACATGGATGGCGGCTCCGCCAGCGGCACGGTCCTGCAATTCAACCCGCCGCTGAGCCTGCAGATCACCTGGGAAGATGAACTCGGGGATGAATCCCTGATCGAATGGCGCGTACTTGAAAGCGCCGGCGGCACGCTGCTGCAGTTCCGTGCCCGGACCGAAAGTACGGATTTCCTCACCGAGGGCAGCGCGGGGTGGCAGACCATCCTCGAAGGGCTGGAAGCCGTGGCTGCCGGCCGGAATCCGGATAACAGCACCGACCGCTGGACGCCACTGCGCGACGCCTATTCCAGGGAGTATTCGCTCTCACCCTCGATGGGTTCGCTGCGGCAGGAATCGGGCCATCCGGCGGTGCATTTCGACAGGCTCCTCGACGCGGACCGGGACACCGTGTGGAGCGCCCTGACCGAACCGGAGCAGTTCGCCCGCTGGCTGGCCCCCGGGGAACTGCAACTGCAGGCCGGCGGCGCCATGCGGCTGGACTTCCCGAACTATTCGCTTGACGGAGACGTCTCCTACGTGCTCAACGGCCAGGCACTGGAGTACAGCTGGTCAAGCCCCGAAGTCCAGGAAAGCTCGGTCCACTGGATGTTGTCCAGTGCCGGGTCCAAGACCTTGCTGCAGCTGAACCACGTGGTGCGCTCGCCGGCCAAACTCGACCTGCTGCTGGCCAAGTGGCACGACCGCCTGGATGCACTGGCGGTCCTGCTGGCGCGCGGCGAGGTGCATCCTTCCGCACACCGGTTGGACGCCCTGACGCGGTTCTACCGGCGGGCCGTCGGCACCGGAGCGCCTGAGGACCAGCGCAGCTAAATGGATAGCTAAATGGATGGTGCCCTGCTGAAATGGCTGGCCAGGCCGGCAGTCGAGGTGGCGCCGGGCCTGCTGGGCGCCAGGCTTTCCCGCACGACGCCGGAGGGCGAAGTTGCGGTGCGGATCACCGAGGTCGAGGCCTACCTGGGCGAGCATGATCCGGGTTCCCACGCCTACCGGGGGATGACGAAGCGCAACCGGACGATGTTTGGCCCGGCCGGACACATCTATGTGTACTTCACCTACGGCATGCACCACTGCGTGAATATCGTCTGCGGCCACGAGGGCCAGGCCACCGGGGTGCTGGTGCGGGCCGGGGAGGTGACGGAGGGGCTGGAACTGGCCCGGCGCCGTCGTCCGGCGGCCCGAAACGACGACGAGTTGGCCAAGGGCCCGGCCCGGCTGGCCCAGGCGCTCGGACTCACGCTGGCCGATGATGGCATGGGGTTCCGCCATGGTTCCCTGGGACTGCAGTTGCCGCACGCCCCGGCGCAGCATGTCAGGTCCGGGCCGCGGGTGGGAGTCGGCGGGGAAGGCGGGACCGAGGCCTATCCGTGGCGCTTCTGGATCGCCGGGGACCGGACGGTCTCGGCCTACCGGCCGGCGAAACCCCGTGTCCGCAGCGGCCGGGCACCGGCTGAAGGGCCCGATCCCGAGTAGCACGGACGGCTGGGCAGCCACGCGGAGGCGACCATTTACCGGATCTTTACCGCTTCGCAATGCGGACACGATGATGATTCGTCATGAACCCGGTAGAATGGACGGTCGACCTTTGCTGGAGGGAACTACACAATGCAGGAAGCGCACACGGCGCAGGCCGAGCTGGACCACGAGCGCGGATACGTCGCCGGACTGTACCGGCGCCTGGATGAGTTGCGTGCCGAGAAGCAGGAGCAGCTCGCCAAGGTCCGCCGCGGGGGAGCAGTGGGCTCGATGCAGAACATGTCCGAGCGGGACGCGTTCGCCAGCATGTACGAGGACCGGCTCGCTCAGCTGAATGCCGTCGACGCCCGCCTGGTCTTCGGCCGGCTGGACCTGGACGGCGGCGAAGCCCGCTACATCGGCCGCATCGGCCTGAGCACCGCCGACATGCAGCGGCTGATGGTGGACTGGCGCGCGCCCGAGGCCGCGGCGTTCTACCAGGCGACGGCGTTCGACCGGTTGGGTGTGCGGCGCCGCCGGCACCTGATCCTGAACGGCCGGGAGGTCCGGGGCATCGAAGACGATGTCCTGGACACCTCCATGCTGACCGACTCCGGTCACCTGCAGGGTGAAGGCGCCCTGCTCGCAGCCTTGAATTCCAAACGCACGGGCCACATGTCGGACATCGTCGGCACTATCCAGGCCGAGCAGGACCGAATTATCCGGGCCCCGATGCCGGGGGTGCTGGTGGTGCAGGGCGGGCCGGGCACCGGCAAGACCGCCGTTGCCCTGCACCGGGCCGCCTATCTGCTCTACACCCACCGGGAACGGCTCAAGTCCGCCGGGGTGCTGCTGGTAGGCCCATCGAACTCCTTCATGCACTACATCGAAAGGGTGCTGCCATCGCTGGGCGAGACCGGCGTCGTGATGGCGACGCTGGGAAGGCTGATGCCGGGCATCAACGCAGTTCCCGAAACCGACCAGGCCGTGGCCGAAGTCAAGGGCAGGCCCGTGATGGCCGATGTCGTCGCCCGCGCCGTCGCCAACCGCCAGCGGGTGCTGGTGGAACCGCGCAAGCTCAAGGTCGATGGAACCACCCTGACGCTGACTCCGCGCCAAGTGGCCCGGGCACGCGACAAGGCGCGGGCCACCGGGAAGCCGCACAACGAGGCCCGGGCAACCTTCGTCAAGGTCCTGCTGCGCGAACTGACCGAACAGTTGATGGAGACGCTTGAGCAGTCCTCGGGGGCCGGCAATACCACGGATCGGTCCTACCTGGCCGAAGACGTGCGGTCCTCGCGTGATGTGCGGGTGGCCCTGAACCTGTGTTGGATGCCCTTGACGCCGGAGAAGCTGATCAGCGAGCTGCTGAGCAGGCCGGATCATCTGGCCGCGGCGACTCCCGGCTTCACCGAGGCCGAGCGCGCACTGCTGCTGCGGGATCCGCAAGCGCCATGGACCGAGGCCGACGTACCGCTGCTGGACGAGGCGGCCGAACTCCTCGGCGAACTCGATGCCTCCGCCGGGCGGGACAAAGCCCAGCAGGACCAGCAGCGCGCCCGCGACGTGGCCAACGCCGAGCAGTCCCTGAAGAACGTTGACCAGATGCTGCGCGAAGCAGGCATCGACGGCATGGTCAGTGCCGAGGACCTGGCGGACCACAACCGCAGCCGGGAAACGCGCCTGACGGCTGCCGAACGGGCAGCCACGGACCGGACGTGGGCCTTCGGCCATATTGTGGTGGACGAGGCGCAGGAGCTTTCGGCCATGCAGTGGCGCCTGCTGATGCGGCGCTGCCCGCTCAAGTCCTTCACCGTGGTGGGGGACATCGCCCAGACCAGTTCGGCAGCCGGCGCCCATTCCTGGCAACAGGCGCTGGAGCCGTTTGCGCAGGACCGCTGGCGGCTGGAGGAACTGACGGTCAACTACCGGACTCCGGCCCAGATTGCCGAGGCCTCGGTCCGGATGGCCGTGGCAGCGGGTCTGGTGGTCTCGGCACCGAAGGCCGTCCGGGACGGCCGCTGGGCGCCGATCGTGGACCGGGTCGACGACGGCGCGCAGGTGCCGCACCTGCTTCGGGTGCTGCAGCAGGAACTCGACGCCGTGGCGGGCGGCCTGCTCGCGATCATCGCCGCCGAACACCGGGTGGCCGAGGTCCGTGCCGCAGTAGCACAGCGGTTCGGGGAACGGGTCGGATCCGGGGCCGGCGGCCTGGGCCAGGACATCAGCGTGATCGGACCGAAGGAAGCCAAGGGCCTGGAGTTCGACGGCGTCGTCCTGCTGGAGCCGGGTGAGCTGCTGGATGGGCTCGGCGGCAAGGTGGGGGACCTTTACGTGGCCATGACCAGGCCTACGCAGCGGCTGCGCCTGATCGCGGCCGGCGATATCCCGGCAGGGATCGAAGGCTGATAATTTAGAACGCGTGTCGACTAATACGTTTCTGATTTCCCAGGGCAACGATCCGAGCTTCGCCAACGTCTGGCAGGAGCTGAAATGGCGCGGCCTGGTCCATGTGTCCACCGACGAGGCTGAGCTGGAAAAGCTGCTGGCCGGGGAACCGATCACGTATTACTGCGGCTTCGACCCGACCGCTCCCAGCCTGCATCTGGGGAATCTGGTGCAGCTGCTGACCATGCGCCGGCTCCAGCTGGCGGGCCACCGGCCGCTGGGGCTGGTCGGCGGCTCCACTGGCCTGGTGGGTGATCCGCGCCCGACAGCCGAACGCACCATGAACACCAAGGAAACCGTGGCCGAGTGGGTGGGCTACCTGCAGGGCCAGATCCAGCGCTTCCTGGATTTCGACGGCGACAGCGCCGCCCGCATGGTCAACAACCTGGACTGGACGGCGCCGATGAGCGTGCTGGACTTCCTGCGCGACGTCGGCAAGCACTTCCGCGTCGGCACCATGGTCAAGAAGGACATCGTTGCCTCCCGGCTGAACTCCGACGAGGGGATCAGCTACGCCGAGTTCAGTTACCAGATCCTGCAGGGCATGGACTTCCTGGAACTGTTCCGGCGGTACGGGTGCGTGCTGCAGACCGGTGGCTCCGACCAGTGGGGCAACCTGACCAGCGGGATCGACCTGATCCACAAGGTGGAGGGCAAGACCGTCCACGCTCTGGGCACCCCGCTGATCACCAATTCGGATGGAACGAAGTTCGGCAAGAGCGAAGGCAACGCCATCTGGCTCGACGCGTCGATGTGCAGCCCGTACATGATGTACCAGTTCTGGCTCAACACCGCGGATGCCGATGTTGTCGAGCGGCTGAAGGTCTTCACCTTCAAGACCAAGACCGAAATCGAGGAACTCGAACGTGCTGTCGCCGAACGTCCCCAGCGCCGTGAGGCGCAGCGGGCACTGGCCTACGATGTGACCTCCATCGTGCATGGCCCCGACGCCACCGATAAGGTCATTGCCGCATCCGCTGCCCTCTTCGGCCAGGGCGAGCTGGACCAGCTGGATGAGCCGACGCTGGTGGCGGCCACAGCGGAACTGCCCACTGCCGTGGCTGACAGGAATGCGCTGGGCATCGTGGACCTGCTGGTAGCTTCCGGACTTGCCGGGAGCAATTCTGCTGCCCGGCGTACGGTGGCCGAGGGCGGGGCCTACGTGAACAATGAAAAGATCACCGACGCAGACTCAGTGATCGACGCCGCGAAGCTGCTGCACGGCAAGTACCTGCTGATGCGCCGCGGAAAGCGCACTCTTGCCATGGTTGAAGTTCCTGCCTGAGTAACCCCAGTCGAACGGGCCCGGCGGGCAGCTGCCCCGCCGGGCCCGTTGCTGTCCAGGCGCCATTGCCTGGCGCCAGCCGGCCGGATCAGGCCCCGGAAATCCGCCGATTTGCGCGGGGGGTGCGGGGGGTGTATTGTTTTTCGAGTCGCCGGCGCCCGGCAGTGAGTACTGAGGGCGGTGAGCGGCCGACCTTCCTCCAAAAATACGGAATATCTTCCGCTTTTCCGCAATGCGCGGATAAAACGAAGAATTCAATTCTTGGGGATTG